>CAVRKH010000008.1:0-215224 GCA_963721655.1 uncultured Chloroflexia bacterium
AATCGGGAACCCTTTCGGTCCCCCCGGTACCCATGGAGGGTGTCACGGGCCCATGATGCCCGCGGACCGGAGGTCGGATGGACCGACGTCTCGTGGAACAGGCGATGGCCGGCGATCGCGGTGCGTTCGATGAGCTCGCGCGAGCATCGATCAACCGCTTGTACGGCCTTGCCAGCCTGATCCTACGCGACCCGGATCGTGCATCCGACGCAACCCAGGAGACGCTCGTCGCCGCCTGGCGTGACCTCTCGGCGCTCCGCGACGCGGACCGCTTCGAGGCCTGGATCCACCGGTTGCTCGTCCGGGCGTGCCATCGCGAGGCGCGCAGGGACCGGCGCCGTCGATCCGTCGAAATCCACGAGCTGCCGCTCGACCAGCGCCCCGGCCACGATGAGCTGCCGTCGTTGATCGACCGTGACCAGCTCGACCGAGCGTTCCGTCGCCTCGGCGTCGAAGAACGCGCGGTGATCGTCCTCCATCACCTGGAGGGGTTTCCGCTTGCGGCCATCGCCGACATCCTGGGGATCCCGGTCGGGACCGCCAAGTCACGGCTTCACCGGGGCACGAAAACGATGCGGGCGGCCATTGACGCGGACGACCGGGTCGTGCCGTTCGATCGGGAGCGGAGCGCATGACGATGCAGCCCGATCTCGATCGCACGATCGCGACCTGGCTCGAAGCCGAACGGCCTGCGCTCGCGCCCGACGGGCTCCTCGACGAAGTCCTCGGCGAGGTCGCCCAGACGACGCGTCGCGCCGGCTGGCAGGTGCTCGACCGGTGGACGTGGACGGCAACCGCGACGCGGGTCTGGGCGGCGAGCCGCGCCGTGGCACTCGTCGGCATCGTCGTCCTGCTCATCGTCGCGCTTGTCGCGGTCGTCCTGCTCGCAGGGGGGCCGAGGCCTGCGCCTCCGTTCGGGTTCACTCGGGCCGGCTACATCGCGTTTGACACGCCGGAAGGGATCGTGCTCGCCCACGGTGACGGGTCCGACCGGCATGTCCTTGTGCCCGCCGAGGGCCAGGCCGTCACGCCGACCTGGTCGCGCGACGGGCTCAACCTCGCGTACTGGCATCGCCCGGAGCCATCCGGGCCATGGGCCCTTGTCGTCGTGGATGCCGCCGGTGCAAATCGGCGGATCCTGGCCGAAGGGGTGTCATTACGTGCTCGCGAGGCAATGTTCAACTGGCCAAGCAATCTGTCCTGGTCGCCCGACGGCAAGGCGATCGCATTCGCCGCCGATGTGGGCGTCGATTCGTCGATCTTCGTCGCCGACCTCGCCTCTGGGTCCGCTCGTCAGATCGTTGACGAGAAGCTGCGCGCGGTCGATCCCGCGTGGGCGCCGGATGGCTCGGTCATCTCCTTCCAGAGCGAGGCGTCGTCGTCGCTGCATGTCGTGGCGCCTGACGGCTCCGACGAGCGCCAGCTGGGCTGGCTGACTGGTACGTTCCTGTGGCCCGAATGGGCTCCCGACGGGAGTGCGATCGCGGTCGCCGCAGACGTCAACGGCAACGCCGAGATCTTCACCGTGTCGGCCAACGGATCGGTCGTGACCAACGTCTCGAACAACCCGGGCGGCGATTTGTCGCCGAGCTGGTCGCCCGACGGGTCCCGGCTCGCGTGGGGGCGTGCGATGGGGTCAGGAACGCGGGGCTGGGTGGTCGTGGCCAACGCTGACGGCAGCGCCCAGGTGCAACTCGACGAGCCGGCCGATCTGGCGCCGCCAACGTGGTCGCCCGACGGGAGCCGTGTCTACGGCTACGTGAGCGACGAGGAGGGCAAATTCCAGGCCCTGCTCGTGCTCGACCCGACCGGCGTCACGCCGGCCATCCAGGTGCCGGCCGAGGGAAACGTCGGGAACGGCAACTGGCAACGACTTCCCTGACGAATTGGAGAACACCATGCGCCGATTGACTCGGTTCCTCGCCACGCTCTCGTTGGGAGCGGGCCTGCTGCTCGCGGCTGCCCCGGCGTCCCTGGCTGCAAGCGTCGATCCGTCCACGCTCCAACCACCACCACCGCCGGGGGCGAAATGCCACACGGCGGGCAACCAGGTCATCTGCGACACAATTCTGAACTTCGACCTTGAAAACGAGCCCGACTTCGATCTCCCCTGCGGCACGCTCTACCTCACGGGCACCGACTATCGCGAGGGTTTCCGCTTCTACGTCGACGGCAAGATCGTCCGTCGGCATGTCACTGGCGCCTTCAACGTGACTGGCAGCCTGTCGCCGGCTGGCGACGGACCGACGATCAGGCTCATCGCTCGCTGGAACATTTGGTCGGTGTGGCCCATTCCGGGCGGCGGCGACGACGACGCGGTCGCGATCGAGCGGGGCCTGAGCTTGAGAGCTATTGGGCCGGGCCTCGGATCGGACTTCCACATCTCCGGTCAATTCGATCCGTTCGGCAACCACACGGGCCTGTTCACCGCGTTCTCGGACGAGTCGATGGATGCGCTGTGCGAGGCACTGGCCGCCTGATAAGAGGGGCTGTAACGCGCAATCGGTATTAGCCAGATATCAGTCGGGGTGATGAGCGGCAAGAGAATCGGGCCTGCAACGCTCGCAAGGGCTCGAATCTCACGCCATACAACATTCCCGCTGATATCTGGCCGTGAACCGCCGCTTCGAGCTTGCCGTTGATTACCAGGGCTGATGATTGGCCAGAACTGCGCACGTTCTGGCCAAACCGGTCCCGTGGACTGGTCCTGCCGCGCAACCCGGACAAGGCGCGCCGACCCGGGTTTTGGCGGTCCCCGTGCGATAATCGACCCGTGGGAACAGTCGAAACAGTCCGCATCGCGAAGCGGACCGGGTTCTGCTACGGCGTGCGCGAGGCGATCGACAAGGCGAAGGAAGCCTCGGCCGCCGGCAAGACCACGCATACCCTCGGTCAGGTCGTCCACAACGAAGGCGTCGTCCGCGACCTCCAGTCGCTCGGCATCGAGACCGTGGAGACGCTCGACGACGTCGATGGCGGCGCAGCGGTCGTGATCCGCGCGCACGGCGTCCGGCCGGACGTCATGGAGCGTGCGAACGAGAAGGGCCTCGAGGTCATCGACGGCACCTGCACCTGGGTGATCCAGGAGCACCGCGAGCTGACGAAGCTGGTCGAGGAGGGCTACACCATCGTCCTGCTCGGCACGCCGAAGCACGCCGAGGTCGTTGGCATGCTCGGGTTCGCACCGGACGCGATCGTCGTCGACGAGGAAGAGGAGTGGGACGCGGCGGTCCCGCGCAAGAAGCGGATGGCGCTCATCTCCCAGTCGACGCAGCCGCCGTGGAAGTTCGAGAAGCTGGCCGCGTTCATGGTCGGTCGCGCCCACGAGCTCAAGATCGTCAACACCGTGTGCCCGGTCACGATCCGCCGCCAGCAGGACACGATGGAGATCGCGGCCGAGGTCGATCTGATGGTCGTCGTCGGCGGCCGCTCGAGCGCCAACACCAAGGAGCTGACCCGGCTCTGCGAGATCGCCGGCACGCACGCGATCCAGATCGAGAACGTGCGCGAACTGACCGATCCCTCGGTGTTCGACGGCAAGCGCGTCGTCGGCGTCACCGGTGGCACGTCCACGCCGATCGAGGACCTTCGCGACGTCACCGAGCGGATCCTCGAGATGGCCGGCACGTCGGACGTCAGTGCCCGCGCCGCCGAGCTCGCACAGGAAGCGCTGCTCGTGGCCGCGACCCCGGCCGGCCGCACGACCTCGCTCCCGACACCGTCGACGGCCACCGCAGGCGCGGCGTAGGGCGGTGAGCCCCGCGAGCAACCCGCTCCCGATCGTCGCGATCGTGGGGAGGCCGAACGTCGGGAAGAGCACGCTCTTCAACCGGATCGTCGGCGGACGCCCCGCGATCGTCGAGGATCGCGCGCGGACGACCCGTGATCGCCTCTACGGCGACGCCGAGTGGAACGGCCGTCGCTTCGTCGTCGTCGACACCGGCGGGCTCGAGATCGACCCGAACGACCTGATCGAGGCCAAGGTCCAGGAGCAGGCGCGCCTCGCGATCGCCGAAGCGGACGCGATCCTCTTCGTCGTGGACGCCGCGACCGGCCTGACGCCGGCCGATCAGGAGGCGTCGGAGCTGCTGCGCCGCGCGACATCACCGGTGATCGTCGCCGTCAACAAGGCCGACAACGACAAGCGCGAGCTCGAAGGAGCCGAGTTCCACTCGCTTGGCTGGGAGGAGACCTACCAGATCTCGGCTTCGCACGGGCGCGGGACCGGCGACCTGCTCGACGCGATCGTCTGGGCGCTGCCGCCCGAGAGCGAGCAGGAACAAGCGCGGAAAGCTCGAGAGACAGAGGCCGAGGCGTGGGCCGAGGAAGTGGCGGCCGGCAAGCTGGAGCCGTTCGTGGTCGACGAGCCCGAGGCCGACGAGGACGGCGTCGATGCCGAAAAGGAGGACGCCGGTGCAGCACGCTGGGACGCCGCGATGGCGGCCGAGGCCGACGAGCCGGCTGCGATCGCCTTCGTCGGCCGTCCGAACGTCGGCAAGTCGAGCCTCGTCAACGCGCTCCTGGGCCAGGATCGCGCGATCGTGTCCGAAGTCCCGGGGACGACCCGCGATTCGATCGACACGCGACTCGCCTGGGGCCGAAGCGAGATCGTGCTCATCGACACGGCCGGGATTCGACGCCGCGGAAAGGTCGCCAGCGGACCGGCCGCCGAACGCTATTCGACCCTCCGCGCGCTGCGCGCCATCGCCCGTGCCGACGTCGCAGTCCTCGTCATCGACGCGGTCGAGGGGCTGACCGCCCAGGACGCCCACGTGGCCGGCTACGTGCTCGAGGAGGGGAAGGGGCTCGTCGTCGCGGTCAACAAATGGGACCTCGTCGAGGAGAAGACCGACCGGAGCTTCGACCAGTACGTGTCGTGGATCCGCGACCAGGCGCCGTTCCTCGAGTTCGCGCCGATCGTCTCGATCAGCGCGAGGACGGGCCAGCGCGTCAGCAAGGTGCTCGAGCTTGCCGTGGACATCTGGGGGGAGCGCCGCCGCCGCGTGCCGACCGGCGAGCTGAACCGCCTGCTGGCGACCGCGACCGAACGCGTCCTGCCGGCGATGAGCCGCGGCCGGCGCCCGAAGATCTTCTACGCCACCCAGGCGGCCGTCGCGCCGCCGACGTTCGTGTTCTTCGCGTCGGACGCGTCTTCGGTGCACTTCTCGTACCGGCGCTACCTCGAGAACCAGCTGCGCGAGGCGTTCGGCTTCCACGGCACGCCGATCAAGCTGGTGTTCCGCGACCGGGCCAAGGTGCGAGTGCCGCGCCGCCGCAGCACGAGGTCCGGGCGAACTCCGGAGACCGCCCGGAAACCATCGCGTTCGAAGCCGGCCGCGGGCCGACGGCAGCAGGGTCGCCGCTGACGACCCGGTGCTAGACTGCGTTGCCTGTCGGGGCGTGGCGCAGTCTGGTAGCGCACCAGTCTGGGGGACTGGTGGTCGTGGGTTCGAATCCCGCCGCCCCGACCAAATTCCCCTCACGAAATGGCACTCGGAGGGCGGAGTGTGCCAGCGCGCATGCAGCGGCGAGGACGGACAACGCGATGCCGAGGGTGACGGGCCGCAGCACGGCGTCATCCTCGCACGCCGATGAGGTGCTCGAAGAAGCAGGCCTGCCCTCGCGTGAGCACCGCCTGCTTACGTCGTCCGCAAGTTCATACCCGCCAAAATGGTCACTGCGAGTGCCACGACCGGCGGCCCCACCATGGCGAAGGCCAGCGCGACTTCCTCCGCGTGGTGGCGGTAGCGACGGATTGGCAACGTAAGACGGAGTCCCGCCTGCGCCAAGAAGAGACCCGAAACCCAGCCGACGACCGCACCCGCGAAGGCCGCTCCGACCGCGGCAGGGAACGCCGTAACTCCCGTCGCGACGAGCACGATAAGACCGACGATGGCTCCGATGGGTGCGGACAGGAATGTGAAGCACATCGAAGCCTGTCCAAGGCCAGGGTCGGTGCCCAGGGCCTGCCACCGAAACTGGTGCTCACCTGGGGGGCCGATCCGAGCCAGTGCGCCATTCACGTCCTGAATGAGCACCGACCGGTCCGCGGTCGATCGCACGACCCACTTCTTGCCGAGCCCGACGCGATCGGTTTGATCAAAGTTCACGACCCAGCCATCCGCCGTGAGACTTGGGACCACGTCCTTGTCGGACGTCGTGATCCCGAACCCAATGACGTACCCGTCCCGGACAGCGCCGTGCACGAAAATTGCCGCCGTTGGAGCCCTGGCAGCAGCCCTGGCAGTCGTGGCAGCGAGATTTGGCGTGATATCCCATGCCGTGCCACCGCGCCGTTCGACCTCGCTCAGGGCGGCTTCAAGTGAAGAGATTCCCGGGCCGTTCGCCGTGTTCATCCCCAACGGCCTCGGCTCCTCCAGCCGGGGCCGTACCTATCCCTCGGCTTATCGGCCCGACCGCCCGAGGCCGCGCGTTAAACTAACGCAGTAGGGCGAGTGACCTATTGCTGTCGCCGTCGTCTGACGCCGAGGATTGACGAGCTTCCTCCGCACCGGGGAACACAAAGAGCCGACGTACCCCAGGACGTCGGCTCTTTCGTTTGTGGCCGTGGAGGCCCCCCGGACAATCACCGCCGGGGGATGATGGTCTCGCCCGAGGGACCCGATAGTCATATCGTCGCGACTGGTCAACCGTTAGGCTGCGACATGTCGAAACCCCATCGCGTTCACCCCCCTCGGGCCGCGATAGGGTCTCACTCTTACAACGATCCCGCCGCCGATTCGTTAGGCACAATGCGGCGACACCCTGCAGACGGCCCCCCCTGACTTGCCGTCGCGCAGGGCCTCGGGGAGGTTAGGTCAGCGGCAGACAGTGCGCAGTACTGCGAGATGCACGGCGACACTGCGACTACGTGTCGATTTCGCACCTACGGACTTGCCGCACGCCGGACAACGAGGGTGAACATGCCGCCGCCTTCGCTCGCATCAGGGACCGATCGAGGGGTCGCGGGTACGGAGTCAACTTGATGCACGACGGATGCATCCACTTGTCTGGATGGAGGGTGACTACTCGCGGATCGGTGGCGGACAGACCGGCGTCGACGGCGCCGCGGAGCGACGCTTCACGTCCTGGAGACGGGTGGCCACACGCGCGGGATCACGCTCGCCAGCGATCCGTCGACGTTCGATGCCCGGAACGCGGAACGCCGACAATGCTAGACTCGATCACCTTCGAGTAGCCAACGGTTCGCCGTTCGGTGAGCCACGGCCCGACCCACGGTCGGGGCCGTACCCTGTCCGCCATGACCGAACCCGCGAAGCGTGAGCGTGCCGCGCTCGACGTCTTGGAGCTCTTCCCGGAATGGACTCAATCCCAGCGAGCGCCGCGGCCTGCACAACCTGACCGACTGACTCGGCCGCTGACGGCCGACGAGGAGGGGCGGGTTACCTAGCGATACGCCGGCTGACGGGATAGACCTTTCCATTGGACTGGTACTCGGCCGCCTCGGTCAGGGGCGGAATTCCTTGCCATGGTCGAACACGTAGAGGCCCACCCGGGTGATGTTGTGCAGGTCGCGCTCCTTGACCGCGTCCGTGCTGCAGACCTGGGTGATCGCCTTCAAGTAGGCGGGGGCGAGTTCCTCGATTTCTTTCGCCCTGACGTCCGCGATCCGGAGGGTCGCCAAGAGGCGGTCCGCCATAGCGAGGCGCTGTGGCTCGGTCATCTCCCCGGCCCATTGCTCACAGGTCGTCTGGTTGGAACTATGTGGCCAGCCAGCGGTGATCGCGCTGACGTCGCACCCAACGAGCACGACTGCGAGCACGGCGATGAGTCGCTTCATCTCCGGAACATCCTGAAGCGCCCCTCCTCTGATTGTGCGCAGCTTGTTGGACGGACGTTACTCCCGCACTGCGCAGGCGAGGCTCCGCGAGAAGTCCCGCCTGCCGACGTCCCGGGTCTCCCTTTCCGCGCGAGGTCGATGTAGCGTTCCTGTCGTCAAACCAAACCAAGGAGGTCCCGATGTCAAGGTCACCGGCGCGGAGGGCCGGCCTTCGGACCGGCCCTCCTTTTTCTCCACCCCATCCATTACTGAGGGCTACCCCATGCGCACCCGGCTTTTTGCCGCTCCGTTCGCGCTCTTTCTCCTGCTGACCTCGGTCGGCATCGCCGCCGCGGACACCGTTCCGCTCAGAGGCAAACCTGTCCATCGTCGTCACCTCGGCCACGGTTCAGGTGCAGACGGGCGTCGTTACCGTCACAGGTCAGATCACGTGCGAGGTCGCCCTCTACGACCTCAGCGCGTCGGTCGATATCTCGAAGGGACGCGTCAGTGGTTCCGGCGACGACATTGGGCTGAGCTGCGCCGCGGGCGAGACGGTCCCGTTCACGACCTCCTTCTCCGCTGACTCCGGTCGGTTCTCCCCCGGTCCGGTGGAGATGGGCCTTGAGGCCCAAGGTGTGGGTCACGGTCAGCGCTATGGCTTTGTAACCGAGGGGCTGAACTCGATCGTTCTCGAACCCACTCGCTAGCCGATCTGTAGAGCCAACAGGAGGGTCGGTCAGCGGCCGGCCCTTCCGCGGCTTGAGACTGCTCCTCGGCAGCAGGCCACACCAAACCGGCAGGCCAATCGTTACTGGGATGGAGGCCCGCCGGTGCGGCGTTGGGGGGATACGTCGCAACGCGGGGCTCGATACCCTACGCCGCCGTGCAATACCTACTGACCCGGGCACCGCCTCGCGACGCGCTCCTGCACCTCCGCCACCGCCGGCGGGCCCTCGGGACAGACAAAGAGCCGACGGTCCCAGGGGGGCTAGACCCGTCGACTCTTTGAGTTTTCCGCCCTGGGGGGCCAAGGCTTCGCGATCGTGGGCGTAGAACAGCATTCAGCGCAATAGGTCACTCGCCGTATCCAAATGGCGTCGTGATCCCGCGCCTCCGGGGTCGAAGCTGGTGGGTCCATGTGCGCTGTGGCGGGCCCGCGCGGTCCGTGCCTCCCCCCAGAGGCCGATCGCGCACGGGCCCCTACCCGAGGCCGACAACCGAAACGCACGTCGTGGGCATTACGGCCGTCGAGACCCCCGGCAGGAGCCATCGTCAGCCGACTCGGGTTCGCTGCGGATCATCCGAAACACGCATTTCTTCGGGCGGACCGGCACAGCCTCCGCCGGAGCCAAATCCAAACGGCAGCGGCATTCGTTGAAGCTTAGGAGAACCCCCGGGCAAGCCATCGTTACCCCGGCGGTGATTGCCCGGGGACTCGCTCGTGCCTTGGCGCGATCGCCGACCCGGCTCAACGATCCGGGAGGAGCTCGATGACGTCGAGGGCGGCACGCTCACGCTTCGCGAGGTCGGTCATGGCGGACAGGGTACGGCCAGGCGTCTCGGAGTGAAGTTGGGCCAGATGGGGCTACTCCGGCGAGGCGGGCGGCGGGCTCAAATTGGGTGAATCCCTTCGGCTTGAAGGTCCCAATGATCGCCTCCGACTCAGGCTCATAGGTCGCGACCGTTTCGGGCAAGCTCTGGAACAGACAAACCATGAGCATGTCGTCTGCCGCGAACGCGTACGCGACGGCGGCCTGCTCCGTTCCCCCGTCGCCCTCCCAGTCCCAGCGGATTTGGACGGTTTCTCCGAGGGGCAACGAGATGTGGTCGGAGACCGGCGTCGTCGTGATGTTGGGAGCGCGCGCGATCGCGTCGACGTTCTCTTGTTCAAGGGAGAAGAGCACGTCAGCGCGGGACGCCCGCCCGTATCCGCCTGGCTGCGGCCAACGAACGGCTTGATGCGGTCACCGGCGCGCACGTGGACCGCCCGAATTCACCAGTCAGCCAGCTAGCGACCCAATCGGCGAGGCGCTCGGCCTCCTGTCGGTCGGTCTTGCCGACTTCGTCGAGGTAAGCCGCCCAGCCGGCTCCGTCGCCGGTCACGTAGGTCCATCCCTCCGGGAACGCGAAGGTGTACGGAACGTCGCCCGGGAACGGCTGGGGCGTAGACGGCGCAGCCGAGCCGGTCGTCGCGGAACACGCTGCTCCGAATACGATCGCAACCAGAGCGAGCGCCATACCGACGCGGATCACGGGAAGCGCAAGCTGAACGCGACCTCGCCCCATTTGGCAACCACCCTTCTGAGCCCGCACGCCTGTCAACCAAGAGGTCCGGTCCCGCAATTGGCCCAGAACGACGGCGACTGTGACGGGACGCCACGCTCCCTCGGGTTCGCGCCGCCCCACGCGCTCCCTGTGCCCTCCCCTTGGTCGCGGAAGTATCGCCATCGGCACGGTCAGGTGCGTCGTTCATCTGACGTAATTCGTTCGGCGGTCATCCTCGTAGGCCGGTGGACAAGGGCATGGAAAGGGTACGGCCCCGGCTGGAGGAGCCGGGGCCGTTGGGGATGAGTCTGAGAAGGAGAAGGCTCATTCCCGTGACGACATCCTGGTCGACCCGCGAGCGAGTTTCCACGCCTGAACCGCGCAGACCCGCGCGCCGTTTCTTGCTGCCTTTGAGCAACTCGTGACCCCGAACCGAAGCTGGCATCGCCCGTTGGTGTGCGGCTTGGCTTCGGCCAGTTGGATAGTTCCGGGGACAGTGTTCGGCCCCGCCTGCTGGGACCGGTCGTGGTGAGATCGAGATGGACCTCGCAGAGCTGGAGGCCGAGACGCTCGACTACGACCAGCGGGTGCTTGAGTTCGGTGCAGGCACCTAGTGGCACCACCTTGGCCGTCTGGGGACTGGTGGTCGTGGGTTCGAATCCCGCTGCCCCGACCAATTTATCCCGCTCGAATTTGACCACTCAATGGCCGGAGTGTGTTCCGAAGCGGGAGATCGCGCGCGTGTTTTGCGCCGGAACCGTGTGCAACAGCCGGCGTTCAGGGGGCGAGGCGCTGGTAGGAGGCGGTTCCGAAGTGTGAGATCTCGGTCGTGACCGGCTGGAGCTGCCCGGATGGGTCGAACTCGATGATGGTGTTCTCGTTGGCATTGGGACCCTTGTCAGCGTCCGCGAACGCCAGGCCGAGCAGGCGGGCGCCATCGGGCGACCAGAGCAGCTGGTACGGACTCAACCGGGGACCGGGAACGGGGCGCGCGTTCGAGCCGTCGGCATCGGCGACCATGAAGAACGCGTTGGCATAGGAGGTGTCTGGATTCCGAACATATGCGAGGCGCGTGCCGTCCGGCGACCAGGCCACGCCATTCTCATCCTCGGCGCTGTTCGAGACGTTGCGGAGGTTCCTTCCGTCTGCGTCGACGACGTGCACGTCGCGCAGGTCGCCGACACCCCGCGCCAGGAACGCGAGCCGCCGACCGTCCGCCGACCATGTGGGCTGCGCGCCCCCGCCCGGGTTCGACCTCGAGTGACCGGACATCGTCTGTACCCGTGAGTCCCAGATATCGGGCGCAGCCTCGTGGGCGTTCGATCCATCGACATTGATGACCCACAGCGAGTCGAGCGCTTCGCCGCAACAAGTCGTCCGGTGAAAGGCGATTTGGCGGCTGTCCGGAGACCAGGCCGGATCGCCCCCGAACACGTCCGGCCCGCCGAGCCGCACCGCGCCGGGGTCGTCGATCGCGCCGATGAGGATCTGCCGTTCCTCCTCGCCGACCGGCCGAGCCGCGACCGCGACGTGACGGCTGTCCGGCGACCAGGCGATCGGACTGTTTTCGGCGAGCCCTTCGATCACTTGGACGCGCTCGCCACCGTCGGCCGGCATCACGAACACGTCGAACGAGAAGTCCGGCTGCTGCGATTCGAAGGCGATCAGCGTCCCGTCCGGGGAGTAGGCGGGGAGGGCCTCGAACTCGGGCCCCGAGGTCAGCTGGACCAGCCCTGAGCCGTCGGGGTTCGACGCGAACAGGTCGCCGTTCGCGTCGAAGGCGATCAGGCCCGGCTTCGCGAGACCGAACGGAGGTGCGGGCCTGCGCGACGAGCCGATCACTGCCAGCACCGTCGCAAGCGCGATCAACAGCAGGACGACGGTCACCACTGCGACGACCCTCGGGCTGAGGCTCGCGCGGTTCACCAACCGCCGCGGCCGCCACCGATCGGCGACGAGCAGGCGCGGCCGCTGCCGGGTCGACTCGACGCCAGCCAGCGCGGCTTCGAGCAGCCCGTCCGGGGCCCGGCCGACGGCCTGCTCGTCGAAGTAGACCCGGAAGTCGCGGTCGAGGTCGCGCTGGGTGGTCATCGCATCGCTCCCGTCGCGAATCCGCTCGCTGCGGCGTACGTCGGCGTCCAGCTCCGCGCGCATCGCGGCCGTGGCGCGATGGAGGCGCGACTTGTAGGTGCCGGTCGGGATGTCGAGCATCCGGGCCGCCTCGTCGTCCGACAACTCGAGGTAGTGGTGGGCCACGAGCACCGCTCGGTGCTCGGCGCTCAGGCCGCGAAATGCCCGGTGGATCGCGTCCCGCGTCTCGAGTGTCCGCGCCGGGTCCGGCGCGCTGTCCTCGACCGCCGGCAGGATCTGTCGCAACGCGACCTGCCGCCGCTCGCGCCCGGCCGCCCGGTAGACGCAGCGGACGAGCACCCGGTCGAGCCAGGCCCGGAAGCTGTCCGGGTCGCGGAGCGAGCGCAGGTCGCGCCACGCCGCGATCAGGGCCTCCTGGACGGCGTCCGAGGCAAGGTCGGGGTCCGCGAGCATGAGCTGCGCGAGGTTGTAGAGCTGGCCGATCGACGCGGCCGCCAGGACGCCGAAGGCGTCCCGGTCGCCTCGTTGTGCCCGCTCCACCAGATCCCGCTGCACGCTCGCAATTGCCTCCGGCCTGCTGCTCCGCACGATAGGGGACGCGAATACCGCTTTCGTTCCATTTTCTGGGCCGGGCGCTGGCGGCGGCGTCCAGTGGAACGAATCGACCCCACGTCATCCCTATAGGTCGGCAACGGGCCGCCGACGATGGAGCGACGGCAGCGGCCAGCACGAGATCGGCGACCTGCCCTATGGCGATCCGAACGTGTCACCCGACGGCGAGCACGCTGCTGATGCTCGGCTTCGCAGGACGACGACGAGCGCCAGCAGGCGCTCGTCACGGCCAGCATGTCGGGGGGCGACGTCGAGCGGATCACGTCGTTCGCGCTCGACGCCGCGGGCAAGAGCGACTGGGCGCCGGACCGTCGCCGCGTCACGACGAGCGACAACGCGAACATCCCCGAGCTGTCAGCCAACGTTGTCACGGTGCCGGCCGACGGCGGCGAGCCGTTCCATGTCACCGAGTACAGCGACCCCGCCGTTCGGGCGTACGTCGGCGGCTACTCGCCGGATGGCAACTGGATCGTGTTCCGCCTCGAAGACCACGGACAGCACGCCCTGTGCCTGGTGCGTCCTGACGGCACGGGGCTGCGCACGATCATGCCCCTCTCGGACTTCCGGCCCCGAGGGATCGACTGGGGTCCCCCCGCCGTGCGATCGAAATAGACCTCGGCGCGGGCCGGGCGTCGGCGCGTCGAGTGGAACGAATCGACCCGACGTCGTCCCTATAGGTCGGCAGCGGGCCGCCGACGATGGAGCGAGCCCTCGCCTGAACCTCGAGGGAGTCGACGATGGGGATCAAACGCCGAGCCGCGCATGGGTTGATCTGGAGGGATCCGTCATGAAGCGGCCGTCGCGCCGCGCGAGTGGAGGGAGGCCGGCCATGCGCCGCGTCAGTGCAATCGTCGGAGTCGTGCTGCTGCTGGTCCTGATGCTGCCAGCGGCGGCTATCGCTGCTGAACCGGGGGACGAGCCAGACACCGCCATTCCGGTATCAGCCGGCGAGGCCATCTACGACTCCACCGCGATGACCTCAAACGCGGCCGTCGACCCGGCCAGTTGCGGCGAGTTCGAGGACTTCAGCAACACGATGTGGTTCTCGTACACTCCGGCCAAGTCCGGCGTGACGTTGGTCGACATCAACTCATTCGTGTCCGAGGACGGATCGACGGACTTCCAGGCGATCGCCTTCGTCTACCAGGTCGAGTCGAGCGGCAGCCGGACCCTGGTCGGCTGCTCGGCCTTCCCGGCGACAGTCGTCTTCAAGGCCTCGGCCGGGACCACCTACCTGATCGTGTCCGCAGCGCTCGACGCCGAGGATACCGGCGAGCCTGAGTTGTCGGACCACGGTGGCACCTTCAACCTCGCGGTCATTCCGGTTCGCGGGCGCGTCCTGACCTCCCGCGATCATTTCGAAGACTCCTTCGTCGATGAGTCCGCGAGCGAGCAGTGCGGCACCGAGGTCACGGTCTCGTTCGATGACCGGGTCATGGAGAAGACGTTCGTGACCGCCGACGGCTTCCGGATGTTCACGTTCTTCGTCGTCGGAAGCACGACCTTCTCGACGGCCGACGGCTCCGAGGTCACCATCGCCTACGCCCAGCCATTCCGCGACACCCTCGACGGGACAGTCACGTTCCTCGGGCTGCCGCTCAAGTTGATCGTCGATGGTGAGGTGGTCTCGCTCGACGTCGGCCGGCTGGTCGTCGACGAAGAGGGCAACGTCGTGTTCGAAGCCGGCTCGCACCAGTTCTTCGGCGAAGGCGTCGACATCTGCGGGCTGCTCGCTGGCTAGAAGACACACTCCGCGCAGGCGACGGCCACCCCCGACCGTCGCCTGAGCGCCCGGGCGGCGGCCAATGTAGCCGTCAGGCTTGAAATCGGCCCCGGCCCACGGTCGGGGCCGTTACCCTGTCCACCCTGACCGACCCGGCGAAACGCGAGCGCGCTGTCCTCGAGGTGCTCGGACGACTCCCGGATCGTTTCGGCCGTCGGCCCGACTTTCTACGATCCCGGGACGCGCCGCTGGTCGGCGACGTGAGGACGGGGGCGGCCCTGGGCCTTGTCGCCGGGTGGAAAATGGGGCCAAGGAACGACCGTGATCGATCGACGATGATCGGAGTCGTCGTCGACGCGCTGGGGCCTACTCGGACGTCCTGCTCCCGGCCGTCCCGTCCGTGCGCCTCGAGGAGGGTAGCCGCATGGGCCGCATCCACCACGAGTACCACATCGATGCTCCGCCCGAAGTCGCCTGGGCGCTCGGGCGCGACGCCAATCGGATACCCGAGTGGAATACGACCACGGTGTCGGTCAAGGACGTGAGCGGGCCGCTCGACCGCCAAGGCGCCACGTACACCGCGGTCTCGAAGATCGCCGGCCGGCCCCTCGAGGTCCAGTGGCAGGTCAAGCAGGTCGACCCAGGCCGCATGGCGGAGGTGACGGCGAGCTCGCCCAGAGGAGGGAGTGCCCACCTGATCGTCCGCTACGAACCCGATGGTTCGGGCACGAAGTTCAGCATGGATCTCGACTACGAGCTGCCAATGGGGTTCCTCGGCGATGTCGCGGACAAGCTCTTCGCGGAGCGGTCGATGACCCGGGACGTGCAGCACTCGGGCGAGAACTTCAAGGCGCTCGTCGAAGAGGCGGCGATGGTCCCGACCACATCCGGCTGAAGCTCCACCTCCACCCCGTCCAGCTAACGCCCTGGTTCCGTCCGGCCAGACCGCTCGACACGCGATCGTGCGGGGCCACTCATTCGGGCCCCCGTTACGGCGTCCTGCAGCTCGCTATGCTCAAACGATGTAGCTCGAGGTCCGTGCAATGGGCTGGCGAGACAAGCTTCTGGGTAAGCAGCCCAGCTTCCCGCACGACGCACCTGACCTGGAGGCGACGATGCCGAGCAGCGTTGCCGGCCGGACGTTGGTCACATGGTCAGTTTCAGGCGACCGCTTCTGGGCCAACCTTGACCGACAGGGTGGTGGTCGCCTCCGGTCGGCCCTCGGTCCTGAACTCGACGATGCCGGGTTGCCGCCAGATTCGATCGCGATGGCCGTCGCGGGTCGCGAGGACAAGAGCCATCCGCCATCCATTGTCTGGGCTATGCGCTTCGGAGAGGAGAGGGCCGCTGCCTTGCCCGCGCCTGCGACCGCACTCGCGATGGAAGTCATGCACGTCGATGCCAACCAGGGCGCGAATTGGCAGGACGCCATCGTCGCCGACAAGGCGGTTCTCGTGGGCCATCACAAGATGGTCCGCCAAGACCAACATCACCGCGGGAAGCCCTACGTCTACCTTGGTGGGTGGGCCTTGTACGCTCTCATCGCCGACGACGAGGCATGGGCGGCTGAGGTGATTCGACACTTGCCAGCATCCTGAAGCCAATCACGCGGCGACCCATGACCGACCAGCGAACCGAGAGCGTGTCTCGCTCGACTGCGCCCTCGGGAACGCCTCACGGACGGCTCACGAAGGCGGCTTAGCCAAGGCAAGCCAGCGGTGAGTGGACCCTTCCGCTACGACCGGCGCCGCTAAGCGCGGGCGGGCGCGGACGCGGCGACCGCGTCCCGGGCGGTGAGGACGAGCGGGCCGTCGGCGGTGATCGCCACGGTGTGCTCGACGTGGACGCCCCGCGACCGGTCCACCGATCGGATCGTCCAGCCGTCGCGGTCGATGACGATCTTCGGGCTGCCCGCCAGGAACCAGGGCTCGATCGCGATGACGAGCCCGGGCTGCAATGCGAGGCCGCGCCCCGCGACCCCGTCGTTCGGGACGTTCGGCGGCTCGTGCATCACCCGCCCGACTCCGTGCCCGCCGAACGCGGTGTTGACCTGGTAGCCCGCGCCCCGGATCACGCCGCCGACGGCCGCCGAGACGTCGCCCAGCCGGTTGCCTGGCTGCGCGGCGGCGATCCCCGCGGCGAGCGCCCGCTCAGCGGTCTCGACCTGACTCAGGTCCTCGTCGCGTGGCGTCCCGACCGGAATCGTGATCGAGGAGTCGGCGACCCAGCCGTCGACCTCCGCGGCGAAGTCGAGGCTGACGAGGTCCCCGTCCCGCAGCCGCCGGTCGTGCGGCAGCCCGTGGAGCACCGCGTCGTTGATCGAGACGCAGAGCACCTTGCCGAACGGCATCGCGCCGAACGAGGGGTGGTAGTCGATGTAGCAGCTCGTCGCGCGGCGCTCGCGGATCATCGCGTGCGCGATCCGGTCAAGCTCCAGCGCGTTGATGCCGACCCGGGTCCGCTCGGCGAGCTCCATGAGCACCGCCGCGACGAACCGGCCGGCGGGTCGCATCGCCTCGATCTCGGCGCGGCTCCGAAGCTCGATCACGCGCTGATCGTAGGGCTTCGATGTCAGTCGGTCGGCAATGGACCTTCGCGCCCGAGGGCTCAGTGTCCTTGGCGGCTCATCCGCGAGGTCGACCGGGCCAGGGGATGAGCCGTCGGGTCCGCGCCCGGTACGCCGCGTAGTCCGGGAAGCGCTGCTCGAGCCAGGCCTCCTCGCGCACGGACTTCACGAGCAAGAAGGCCGCGAGCGCCACGGCGAGGGCGACAGCGACGATCGACGCTTGGCCGATCGCCCAGCCGAATGCTGCGAGAATGAGCCCGCCGTAGATCGGGTGGCGAACGAACGAGTACGCGCCCGTTTCAACGAGGGCGGCACCGTCGCGTGGCTTGGGAAGCGGCGTGAATGCGCCTCTGAGGTCGATGGCTCCACGGACGGCGAGGACGATGCCACCGGCGATCAGCACGATCCCGACGACGATGCCCGCGAGGCGCAGCGTCCCGGACCAGTCCGGCCCGAGCGACCAGCCAGCGGCCGCGACGACGACGAGCAATACGCCCTGGATGAGGACCCATCCCTCCCCACGCGGGCCGAGCGACGGCAGATGCGTCATCCATGGATGCTAGGCGCCCGACGGCCAGCCGCGCGCCTATCGACGTTGCGTGATCTCCGGCGCCCTTGACGGGCGTCGGAACGGTGCTAGCGTCGGCAGTCGGGGCCAGAGACGGAGCCCGCGACGGCACCGAACGCGCTGGCCCTACCGGCCTGCTTCCGGAGCGACAACCGGGAGCGGCGTCGAGGAGGAGGCGCTGGCTTGGACGACTCTCAAATCCGGCCAATCTCCGTCCACGCATTCCCCACGTCGGATCGTGTCTTCAAGGAGCGCGTTCGCGAAGTTGGCGCAGAGATGCGCGACTCGCCGGCATCCGCGGTCATTGAAGCCCTGGAGCGGCGCCTTCGTCCGATCCACCCGAACCTGACCGTCCAGCTTCGCGACGACCTGGCAGGTCCGGACTACAGCTCGACCGTCTACGTGTTCCGGGATGGCGCGGTTCACGACGGGCTCGGACCCGAGTCCTGGACCGAGGAGGCCACCACGGTCCGCGTTGTAACGGATGCGGATGGGCAGTACGTCGAGGCCAACGACGCTGCGGGTCGCCTGTTCGGTGTGCCGCCGCCTGAGATCCTGGGTCGACGAGCCGGCGAGTTCACACGGCCCGACGCGCGGATCAAGGACGCAGCGGCGCTATGGGACGTGCTGCGTTCCACCGGTCGGCTCAACAGCCTGGCCGTTGTCATGCGGCCGGACCAGACGGAGACGCGCGTGGAGTTCCTGACCATCCGCGATGGAGACGGCCCGGGCCGGAATGTCACCTACCTTCGAGCCATCGATTAGTCGGAGCGACGATTGCTCGAAGGCAGCAGCCTTCAGGGCGCGGTTCTGCTTGGCTGATGCGTTCGAATTCGCACCCAGGTCGATCAGGCTCTATGCACGGTCCCGGCTCTCCCCCAGCCGGGGCCGTACTCTGTCCCCCGAGACCGACCCCGCGAAGCGCGAGCTGCGGCGTTGACGCAGTACAAGCTCCTCAATGCTCTTGCGATCACCGTCGGCTTCGTCCTCGCGGGCTGCTTCGCGAGATTCCGCAGTCGGTCCCTGCACCCTTCAGATCGAGGCCAATGAGAATGGGCACCGCGTCCTGGAGCCGCCCTACAGTGTTCGCCTGGGACCGGGCAGCGACCCCACCGTCCTGTACGTCTCCGGGACAGGCTGGATGCAAGCGAGCATCGTCTTCCGACATAGCTCTGGCTACGAGAACAGCTGGCAGCTAACTCGGCACGACATCACCGGGAACACCACGGGCTTCCCTGTCAACCGGCCCGGGCAGTGGCAGGTTCGAATGTCCGACCCGGTCAGCGGGTGTGTGCAAGAGTTTGCCGTCGAGGTAGTTGAATGACCGACCCCGCGAAGCGCAGGCGTGCCATTGCCCGGCGACGCAGTTCTCCCGAGGCCGTCCGCCGCAACGCGTATTGGCGGATGTTCGGGATGCGGCCTCGCGTTCCTCGCATTGGGCGTGGCGATCATTTCATGGCGTCCTGATCCGCAGGGTTCGCAACGCTCGAACGAGCGTCCGTGGCGACGAGTGACCTTGTTGCCCTGGCCTCACACCCCCGGGTTCGCTAGCTCCCCGGCGAGGATGCTGTACGATTCCCGTCCTTCACGGGGAAGAATCGCGCCGAGCTGGAGGACCCCAATGTCCAGCCTTCGTGACCGCACATCTCGCTTCGGCGTCCTGGCGGCCCTTGGTGCCACGTTCGCTCTTGGCGCGTCGACCGTGCTGGCGTCGTCGCCAGGCGTCGACGTTCGGCTCTCGAACGACTTCCCGGACGGCGGCTACGTGAGCGCCGACGACATCGCCGGGCTTCCGCATTACTCCGACGACACGCTCGACGAATGCTCGCGCGCCCGAGGGCGCCAGAACGAACCCGCCCTCGCGATCAATCCGCGCGACAGCCGGGTCATGATCGGATCCGCGAACGATTACTGCGGAACGTTCAACGACGGCGATGACGACGACGGAGCGCCAATCGCGTCCGGCCCCATCTGGCTCGGCTACTACCGCTCCGAGAACGCGGGCGAATCCTTCGTCAGCTCGCTGGTCCCGGGATATCCGGGCGACACGTCGACCCTGGGCCAGTTGGCCAGGATTCGAACGGCGAGCGCCGGCGATCCAGTCGCCGCGTGGGACGCCGACGGCCGCGTGTTCATGGGCGCCGAATCGAGCGACGACCCCGCCGGCTCGAAGAAGACGTTCGGCGACGAGTGGGTCGCCAGATACGTCAATCCCGACGGACCCGATGGCGACACCATCAACGACGGCAGCCGCTTCGCCGGCTCGGTCGTGGTCGCCAAGGGGTCCTCCGCGCCGAACCTGCTCGGCAAGTTCCACGACAAGACGGCGATCGAAGCCGACCGCACGGACACCTCGTGCCGCGGCAACGTGTACTTCGCGTGGTCGCGCTTCACGGGCAACGGCGACACGGCGGGTGGGCATCTACTTTGTCCGCTCGACCGATCACGGCGTCACGTTCTCGCAGCCGATGAAGCTGACCGCTGGCGTGCACGACGTCCAGCTGCCCGAGATCTCGATCACCGGCAACGGCCACGTGTACGTGACCTACCGACAAATCGAGGACAGCGGCCACCAGGTCGACAGCGTCGGGGTCGTGAAGTCGACCGACTGCGGCAAGACCTTCTCGAGGCCGGCGACGATCACGAACGTCGCCGCCATGGGCCTGACCGACGCCCTGCTCGGGGGCGGCAACGCCCGCGACTGCGGGGACGGGGTCGGGACCGGCTGCGAGAGCGGGTACACCTTCTTCCGCGCCGACACCGGTCCGCGCGCCACCGCCGACCAGGCCGACACCAATCATGAATGGGTCTACGTGGCCTACGAGGCGATCGTCCCGGGCACGGAGGTCGACACGGGCACGACCTTCGGCTGGGCAGACGAGCAGGGTGCCGGTGGCCAGTCGGCCGTCTACTACGTTCGATACGACGGCGCGGCGAACACCCACACGACGCCTGAACGCATCTCGCCCATCAGTGACGGCCAGCAGCTGTACCCGGACCTCGCCGTCGACGACGGCGTCGTCCATGCGCTCTGGTGGGACACCCGAAACGACGCGAACAACGACGCCACGTCGATGCTCGTGCGACCGCCAGGCAACGACGCGGACGGCAACGTCGGGCCGTCGTTCGACGTGTACGCGGCCACCCGGCCCACGGACGGTGGCTCGTGGACATCCGACGTGCAACTGACCGACTTCACCTCCAATGGCCAGTGGGAGCAGTTCGGGGGCCGGACGGTCCCGTTCGGTGGCGACTACCTGCTGGATCGATTCGCAGGACGGCACGACGTTTGGGACGTGGACGGATTGGCGGAACACGGTCCCCGGCACCGACCTTCGCGAGGAGGAGGAGGACGAGACCGGGGCGGACGTGCTCCAGTGTCGGTTCGACACGGGTGACGGCGTCATCTCCGGCGACACGTGTCCGCGAGACGGCGGGCTCGACCAGGACATCTACGGCGACGCCGCGCCGTAGTCACCGAGCTACGGATCGCTGAGGCCCGCAGCAGCACGGACGTTGCGTCGTTCACGGTTCTGGGCCGTGCCCTGTCCGCCATGACCGATGACGTGGCGAGGCGTGGGCGTGCCGCGCTCCAGGGTCTTTCTTCCGGGGTCGCGAGCGGCTAGACTTCCGCGACCCAGAGGAGGGCACCGGAGCCGCGCGGGGGACGTTTCCCAGCAGCGCGACAAGCCGTCACGGTCGCCGGTCGCGCTGGGCCAATGGCGAGACCGATCCTCGGGAGTTGGGCGTGCGCGCCCAGGGAGGTGTCAAGTGAAGCGCCTTTCATTGGTTCTCGGCGCCCTGCTGCTCGGGCTGTTCGTGGCTGCTCCGACCGGTCCAGGCTGCTCCGGCAGCGACGGCGTTTACCGGGGAATGGATCGGCGAGGATCCTGCGCCGCCCGACGGCGATGGCAGTACCGTCCATCTCTTCGTCTCCGGGGGCGACCACCCGCGGGTCGAGTTCACCGACGAGTTCGGCACGGTCTGCGAGGACGTCGGGTCGCCCGTCACCGTCTTCTCGAGCATGCTTCGGGGATTCGTCGATGGCGACACGCTGTTCGCTCTGTTCAACGTCGCGAAGTGCGGTCCTGTGACGATCAAATTCCTGACCGGAGAGCAGGCGATCTGGACCCTCGACGACCAGGGGAATGCCGATCCAGCGGACGACACGCTCTTTGACGGAAGCGTCGTCTGGCATCGGGTGTAGAGCCTCCTCGACTCTCGGTCCCGGACTCGCGACCCCGGGTCGCGCGGCTCACGGCCCCGGCTTCGGTCGGGGCCGTACCGCGTCGAAGCGCGTGACTACCCCAGGCAGCCTCGATGAGATCGAGCAGAAGCGCGAGGTGACGCTGCCCAGAGACGCCTCGCACTCGACCGGCAGCCGGATCGCCTGCCGCACCGTGCTCGAACGCAGCAACATGTCGCGCGTCGGTCTGCATGGTTGATGTGTAGGAACCAGCTCCTGGATCGATCAGGCTGTCTGTATCCAGGAGGACGAGCACATGAACGAAATGGACCGCTTCAGGTTCAATGTCAGTTGGTATCTCTACAAGTTGCGAGCGTGGTGGCGTGATGCCAAGGCTGTGAAGACGCCGCCTCCGCCGCTTCGTTAGGCCGCCGCTGGGAATCGCGGCGGCCTTCGGGAGGGCTAGCCTTCGGCAGCTCGCTCGGCGGCCTGGCGATATCGGTCGTGCGCTGCCGCTTCCTCGACATCCGCGATCGCCGAGGCGCGACGTCGTATCGGCGGAGTCAATGCGAGCCGCTTCCACCGCGAGCCGCGATGCCGTTGCCGTCTTGGTCGCGGACGACTCTGCCAGCTTTGACGACTCAAGGGCCGCCCTGGCGGCCGTTGCAGTTGCCATCGCAGCAGTGGCCGCCTCCTCGGCGGCAGCCGCCGCGGTCTCCGCTGCCAGCCGCCCACGGCGAGCGACGGCAGCCGAGCGCTCGGCCTCGCGCCACCCGTTGAGCGCACTCGCAGTGCTGAGCGTCTCGTCTTCGTCCGTCATGCCCTCTCCTCGGTAAGACCTCGGGATGAGGCCATTCGACACGCAAGGGTACGCCCCTATGTGCTCAGGGGCGAACTTCGTCGAGAAGCGCGCCGGCCGCGTCGTAGCCGCGCACCACGACGTCCGGCGGCGGGCCCGGATCTCCGAGACTGGCCCGGCGGCACGTTGGAAGGCCACCATCCGGCGAACCAGCCGTTCTCGAGCGTGGCGAGGATCGGCGGGACCACCGACGGGCTCGATCTCGACCGATGCGATGCCCGGTCCGGCACGGCCGATCACCGACCATCCCTGGACCTTCAGGCTGCCGCCGCCGATGGACCCGACCTGGGCTTCCGCGAGCTCGGTCGCTTCGATTGGTGCCAGCTGCTCGACGCCGTTTCCATCCAACCGCCGCCTGCGCCGTTGATCTGTCCGGCGGCAGTGATCTCCAGCGCGTCGCACGTGCCAGCTCCCTGGCCGACCATGCGCACCACGGCGACCGCTCCGCCACGAACGTCGACGAGCGCCGCGACGCTTGCCGGGCCCTAGCTCCATGTCGCGGCGACAGCCTTGTTCGACGCGGCTGCGCAGGGCCGGCTCGAGAACGAACGGCCGCGGCTGCCACGGGCCGATGAGCTGCTGCAGGGACGCCGGGGCCGGCCCGCACGGCGAATGGGGTGTCTTCTCCTCCGCAGGCGGCAGCGAGGAGCAGCCCGACGGCGAGGATCGCGAGCGGGACGCGAGCCATGGCCCCTCCGAGATGGATGCCGCCGCACGATACGCCCTCGTCGGCGTCAGATTGACAGGTTGTGCGGGCGTCGGCCCGCCCTATGCTCTCGCCGTGACGATGGAGCCAGCGTCCGCCCGAGGACGACGACGCCACCGGGAGTCCCGGGGAGGCGCCTCCCGAACCCGTCACCGATGCGCGGCCCGCGCCGCTGCCCTGGGAGCACACGGTCGAAGCCGCACCATCCGTCACGCTCGAGCCGCAGGATGTCGACCCAGGCGGCCGAGGTCCCCTGGACCCAGGCCGAAGACCACGCTCGCGACGTCCCGGGCGCGCCGGGGCTGATCTACGCCGGCGTCCTGCCACGGAGCCTGGCGTGGTTCGTCGACGGGTTCGTCATCGCCCTCCTCTCGCTCGTGATCCTCGGCGTCCTGATCGCCCTGATCGTCGGCACGCCAGAGCAGGGCGATACGACCCTGAGCACGATCACGTGGGTCGGGATCGCGGTCATTGCCGCGGTGTACTTCATCGTGTTCTGGACCGGCCGCAAGCGGGCGACGCCGGGCATGCGGCTGCTCAGCCTGCAGGTCGGCAACGTCGAGACGGGCGCCACCCTGACGCCGGACCAGGCCGCGATTCGGGTCGCTGCGCTCGGCATCGTGATCTGGCCGCTCGTTGCCGTGCCCACGATCGGCGTCGTCGGGGGTTTCGCGTTGTTCGTCTGGCCGCTCGTGCTGCTTGCCTCGACGGCGCCTGAACGCCCGCCGGCGGGGCATCCACGACCGGATTGCCGGGACCGCCGTGGTTCAGCCGGGTGGGGCAACGTCGTCGTCCTGAACCGGAACGCATCCGGAACTGGCGTTTTGACGTATCTCCATGTGTCCGGGTCAGATCCGGCCGACCATCGCACCCTCCTGGGGGTTCGGGATCCCGCGGCAATCCCTCTGCCGCGGGGTCCCGACGTCTCGACCGTCGGTACACTCGACGCGTGACAACGAGCGAGCGCGCGGCAGGATTGCCGACCGAAGGCCAGTTGACCGGCCTCGGGGACATGGACCCCGACGAGTTCCGCGCCGCGGCGCACGCGGTCGTCGACCTCATGGCCGACTATCTCGAAACGGTCGACGCGCGGCCGGTCCTGCCGCCGATCGAGCCCGGTAGCCTGCGCGGCCGATTTCCCGAGACCGCGCCCGAGGATCCGGAGGCGCTGGACGCGATCCTCGCCGACTACGGCAGGCTGGTCGAGCCGAACGCGACCCACTGGCAGCACCCGGGCTTCATGGCCTATTTCGCCTCGACGGCCTCCGGGCCCGGGATCCTCGGCGAGATGCTCACCGCGGCACTCAACCAGAACCCGATGCTGTGGCGCACGTCGCCGATCGGGACGGAGCTCGAGGGCGTGGTCGTCGACTGGCTCCGGCAGGGCGGTCGGGCTTCCGGAGGGGTTCGATGGCCTGCTGACCGATACCGCCTCCACCTCGACGCTCATCGCACTCGCGGCGGCGCGCGAGGCGGCCGGAGTCGATGCGTCGGCCGAGGGCCTTCCGGCACGGCGCGACGTGCCGCCGCTCCGTGTCTACGCCTCGGCCGAGGCCCACAGTTCGGTCGAGAAGGCGTGCATGACGCTCGGGCTCGGCCGTGCGTCGCTGGTGCGGATCCCGGTCGACGAGCGGTTCGCGCTCCGCCCGGAGTCGCTCGAGGCCGCGATCGAGGCCGATCGGGCCGCGGGCCGCCTGCCGATCGCGATCGTGGCGACGGTCGGGACGACGTCGTCGACATCGGTCGACCCCGTCGCCGCCATGGCCGACATCGCCGAACGCGAGCGGACGTGGCTCCACGTCGATGCGGCGTATGCGGGCGCGGTCGCGCTGGTGCCCGAGCTGCGGGCACCGTTCGAAGGCTGGGAGCGCGCCAATTCGATCGTGGTCAATCCGCACAAGTGGCTGTTCACGCCGCTCGACGCATCGCTGCTGCTCACGCGCCGCATGGACCGGCTCGCCGCGGCGTTCAGCCTCCATCCCGAGTACCTGCGGACGCTCGACCGCGTCGCGCCGGTCCGCGACTACACGGATTACACGCCCCAGCTCGGTCGGCGCATGCGCGCGCTGAAGCTGTGGATCCAGCTGCGCTGGTTCGGCCTGGAGGGAATCCGCCGGCGGATCCGCCATCACCTCGAGCTCGCGGCCCGACTTGCGGCGGAGGTCGAGGCCAACCCCGACTGGGAGCTGCTGGCGCCCGTCCCGTTCTCGACCGTCTGTCTTCGATGGCGACCGGCGCGCCTCGTGGGCAGGGAGCGGGACGCGACGGTTGCCGCCGCGCTGGATGCGCGCGAACGCCGCGATCATGGATGCGGTGAACCGCTCCGGGGAGGCGTTCCTGTCGCATACGCGCCTCGACGGCCGGTTCACGATCCGCGTCGCGATCGGCAACCCGCGGACGCAGGGGCGCCACGTCGAGCGCGTCTGGGAGCTGCTCCGCGAGGCCGCGGCGACGGTCGAGGCGACAACGGCCCTGCCGTGAGTCCGGCGCCCACCCCGCACGACGTCATCTTCTTCGCGAGCCCGGACGAGCTCCGCGCGTGGTTCGAGGAGCACCATGCCGAGGCCGACGAGCTGTGGGTCGGCTACCACCGCAAGGCCACCGGCCGGCCGACGATCACGTGGCCGCAGGCCGTCGACGAGGCGCTGTGCGTCGGCTGGATCGACGGGGTGCGTTACCGCCTCGACGAGGAGCGTCACGCCCAGCGCTTCACGCCCCGCCGCAAGGGAAGCATCTGGAGTGCCGTCAACACGAAGCGCGCCCAGGAGCTGATCGACGAGGGACGCATGGGCCCGGCCGGACGGAAGGCGTTCGAAGCGCGGTCCGAGGAGCGGACGGCGGTCTACTCGTACGAGCGGGCGACGGCCGCGTTCAGCGACGACCAGCAGCAGCGCTTCGAGGCGGACGCGGCGGCCTGGGCCTTCTGGGAGGCGCAGCCGCCGTCGTATCGCCGCGCCATCACGCACTGGGTGTCGAGCGCGAAGCGCGAGGAGACCCGCGAGCGACGGTTCCTGAAGCTGCTCGAGGACTCCCGGGCGGGGCGGAGGACCGGCCCCTTCGCCTGAGACCCGCGCTCGGCCTACCAGAGGCGGGGGCGGCCGAACCTCGATCGGGACGGTGCCGGCCGTGTCGCCGTGGCAGTCCGGCCGGGATAGGCGGCCGGCCGTCGCGCGAGCTCCGTGTAGATCTCCTGGCGGAACGTGAGCCCCGCGGGCGCCCGAGCGAGCCACTCGAGGTAGTCCGGGTCGTGCGCCGCGAGCTCACTGACCGTCCAGCCGGCGTAGCGCCCGAAGCGAGAGCGTGCGCCCGCGCGGGTCGACGCCCCGGCGGGCTGCAGCAGCGGAGATCGGTCCGGTCGGCGCGGGCGGCGGCGTGCTGCCATGCCCCGCGGGCCGTTGCGTAATTCGTCGCGTGGCGTCGTACGCCAGGCGCGTTTCGTCCCGCCCGAGGACGCTCCACGCCTCGTTGAGCGCGGCCATCTTCGACCCGTCGCCCCCGAAGTCCGGGTGGTGGCGGCGGGCGAGGTCGCGGTAGGCGGCCTGGATCGCGGATCGGTTCGCGTCGGGTGAAACGCCGAGGACGGCATAATGGTCGGCCATTGCCCTTTGAGTCTTGGGGTGGCCATGCTTCAGCTCCCATCCCCCGGAAGTCACGGGGCGCGCTCGTCCGAAGCGCGTACGTTGACGCGCCTTCCCCTGCACCCGGTCCTGTTTGCCGCGTACGCGGTCCTCTTCCTGTACGCGCAGAACCTGAGCGAAGTCCTGCTCGTCGACATCGGCGCGCCGCTCGCGCGGGCCGTGCTCGG
This sequence comes from uncultured Chloroflexia bacterium, assembly GCA_963721655.1. Classification (GTDB taxonomy): domain Bacteria; phylum Chloroflexota; class Limnocylindria; order Limnocylindrales; family CSP1-4; genus DASTYU01. The sequence continues at coordinate 27,165 of CAVRKH010000008.1, forward strand.
GGCGGCGGCCGCGCTGCTCCTGCTGGCGTTGCTCTACCGCTCCCCGGAGCGCGGCGCGATCGTCGCGTCGGCCCTCGTGGTCGCGTTCTTCGCCTTCGGCCACGTCGCGTCCGTGCTCGACTCGAGGGCCTCGGACGCCGCCCAGCTCGCGGCCTGGCTCGCTGCTGATCGTGGTCGCTGCCGTCTACGCGGCGCGGGCAGGCTCGGTGGCGCGCGTGACGCGCGGGCTCAACCTGGTCGCGGTCGTGCTGGTCGTCCTTGCCGCGATCACGATCGTCCCGTATGAGGCGCAGCGGGCCGGCCGTGCCCCGGTCTCGGTGGCGGGGCCACTGACTGCCGCCTCGGGCGCGACCCATGCGCCCGACATCTACTACCTCGTCTTCGACCGGTACGGCTCGGCGGACGCGATCGAACGCCGCTTCGGGATCACCGGCAACGACCTCTATGACTGGCTGGCGTCGCGCGGCTTCCAGGTCCCGCGCCGACAGCCGCGGCGCCTACCGCGCGACCGACTTCTCGCTCGCCGCGATCCTGAACATGCAGTACCTCGACAACCTGACCGAGGAGATCGGCCGAGTGAGCGACGATCGGACGCCGGCCCACGCGATGCTCGCGCAGCACGCCGTCGGTCGGTTCCTCAAGGAGCAGGGGTACCGCTACTACCACATCGGGGCGTGGTTCGAGGCGACGGCATCGATCCCGATCGCCGACGAGAATCTGAGCTTCGACACCACGAGCGAGTTCGAATCGGTGTTGCGCGACACGACGATCGTGCCGGCGATCGAGCAGCTCGTCGGCGTGCAGACGCCCGAGACGACGTTCCGCGACCGCCATCGCGAGGGGACGCTGTTCGCGTTCCGGCAGCTCCACCGGCTGGCCGACGGCGCCCGGCCCGAAGTTCGTGTTCGCGCACGTGCTGCTGCCGCACGATCCGTACGTGTTCCGTGCCGACGGGTCGGTCATCCCCGAGGAGGAGTCGAAGCGCGAGGAGGAGAAGGACCTGTACCGAGGCCACCTGGCGTTCGCCAACGCGAACATCAAGTCGATCGTGGACGACCTGCTGTCCGGGCCCGACGACGAGGATCCGATCGTCATCGTGCAGGCCGACGAGGGCCCGCTGTTCTGCCGCAGCGTCGACTGCCCGGAGGAGAGCGTGGAATACGCAGCGACCCGCTTCGGGGTGCTGAACGCCCTGTACCTGCCAGGGTTCGACGGCCAGCTGCCGGCAACGTTCAGCACGGTCAATACGTTCCGGACGATCTTCCGCGAGTACTTCGGGGCGGACCTGCCGGACCTGCCGGTCCACAGCTACTCATGGCCGGACAACGACCACATCTACGACTTCCGCGACATGACCGACCTTCTGGAGCAGCGCGACACGCCATAATGGCCGCGCCCATCGCATCACGGAGGTCGTCCACGTCGTGCCGCCGATCGACGAGCTGACCCGCATCGAGCCCGTCCTGCTCGACCGTCTCGAGCACCAGGGCATCTTCACGACCGGCCTGCTGCTGGAGGTGTCGGAGACACCGACCCGCCGCCAGACGCTCGCCGACCAGGTCAAGGCGACGCCGAACGACGTGCTCGACGTGGCGGGACGAGGCGCTGATGCTCAACCTGGCCGGCTTCGGGGAGGACGAGCACCAGCTGCTGATCCAGTCCGGGATCGAAGGGCTGCGCGACATCCTCGCGCTCAGCGTCGACGAGTTCCGCGAACGGCTCGCCCGCGGGGCGACCGAGCTGAAGGTGGACCCACCGAGCGACCTGACGATCCAGAGCTGGTGGGATCAGGCGCGCACGCTCGAAGAGGAGTAGGCGCAGGACTGGTACTCAGTCGCTCCTTGCCATCCTCATCCCGCCGCAGATTTGATGCCTGCCTAGGCGCTCGCGATGGCGCTTCGTTGGTCAGCGGTGTTCCGTCCCAGGTTGGAGCCGGTCGCGGCGACCAATCCGAGTACGACGAGCCACGCCACAACGGCGGTCATCGAGAAGGCCAGCAACGGCACGGTGGTATCGATGAGCGGAGCGACACCAATCGCGACGGTGTCGTACATCGCGTGTACGAACGTCACGACTGGCACTGATTCGCGTGATCCGTTGAAGACGAAGGACATGATCACGCTGATCGCGATCAGCTGGATCGTGCTGACGGCGACGTAGGCGAGCGGCGCGTCGGCGTTGCCGGCGAGCGCAACCCAGTGGAACGCGGCCCAGATCAGCCCAAGGACGAGGGCCGCGGCGAGCGGGCTCATCCGGTCCTGGAGCGTTGGCAGCGCGTAGCCACGCCAGCCGATCTCCTCGCCGAAGTTGGTCACGAGGAAGAGTGGCAGCAGCGCAATGAGCTCGGGGTGCCACGGGAAACTACCTCCCCAGAGGGTGGCAATCGCCACACCGACAAGGTGTGCGAGCGGCAGGATGAGCAGCCCCACCACGTACCACTGCCACCCGACGCGCACCCGCGTGAGGCGTCGACGCCACGCGAGACGTTCGTGGGGTGTGCCAGCCACGCGAAGCACGAACCAGGCCATGATCGCCGGGACGTAGCTGACAGGGATCGCGATGAGCGGCAACACCAGCGGGTTCGACGACAGCTGGGCGGATGCGATTGTCACGAGCCACCCAAGGCCGACCGATCCGACAAAAAACGTGGCAAGCGGGCGGCGAATGATCAACGCTTTGACGGGTCCCATCTCAGGCTCCCTTCGCCATGCGTCGGCGGTCCGCGGCGATCATCTTGGACCACCATCCGTCGACGTCCGAGTGTCCGGAGGCACAGTCGGTGATTGCTTCGCGAAGTGGGCGCTTCGCAAGTGGGCGCCCCGCGATCTACGCGGCTGTTGCCTCCACGTGCTCCGTGTCTGGACGCCGCGGTCCCACGCCTGCCGATTCGCCACCTTTGGCGCCTTCGATCAGGAGCCACACGAACGGAAGCAAGAGGCTGAGGACCCCGAGACTCGGGATACTGATTGCGAGGATGATGCCAGCCAGGCTGATCAGGTGATACGCCGTGATGATGGGAATGAGGGCCCACCCAAGGAGCCGTGTCCTGCCTTCGGTGCCCAGCAGCAGGAGACCCAGGAACCAGACGTCGATGCCGAGCACGAGCACAAGTTCCGGCCAATTCCCAAGCAGACCGAAGGCGAGGTCGTCCAGGGCGGCGTTCTCGGGAAAGAGACGGCTGACCGCCTGCAGGAGAAAGACCACGGCAAACGCGCCCGCGGATAGCGCCCCAATCACGTTGATCCAGCGGGGCAGCGCGAAGTCGAAGACTGCCCGGACGAAAAGCAGCATCCCGGTGCCCAGGACAACGTGAACGACGATCTCGGGCGCGCTCTCCCCGAGTGCCGAGGACGCCACTGCCAGGGGTATGGACGCAGCATCGTGACAGCGGCCGCAACGGCCCAGTGGATCGCATGGCGCATCCCCCGGTCGATAGGATTCCAGGTAGCAGTGGGTCAACAGTGACGCTCCTCGTCTGATCCCGAGGGACCTATCACCCCGGGATGGGAGCGATGTGGTCTCGGCCACACGGCCGCCGCACTTAGCCAAATTCCCATGCAGGGAACGTTAGGCCGGATCTGACGCGCTCTCGAGGGGTCCGGCGGCCTCGAACGGCTGATTCGGGGCGAATCCACGCCAATTTCCCGGCTGGCGGGAATCTGGCCGAAGCACGTCCGCTTGATGGCCTAAGCGCCCGGGGGTGCGAATTTGGCCAGGTTTGCAGGGCGGCATCCGGCGCACCACGGCTACCATGCTGCGTGAGCGCCATCGAACCGGAACAGTCGTGGCGCGGCCCCGTGGCGACGATCCTCGTCGGCATCGCGACGGCGATCGTCATCGTGAGCGTGGCGATCGCGCCGTTCCTGAGCTCGCCGTGGCTCGCGTTCGAGCAGGGCCGGGCTGAGGCCACGGCCTGGACCGGCTTCTCGGAGGCCGAGCTGGCCCGGGTGACCAACGCGATCGTCGAGGACCTCGTCGTCGGACCGGCCGATTTCGACGTCTCCGTGGATGGCTCACCGGTCCTCAACGAGCGCGAACGCGGCCACATGCGCGACGTGCGAACCGTGTTCGTGGGGCTGTGGGTCCTGACCGGAGTCGCGCTCATCGTGCTCGGGCTCGCCGCGCTCCTCGACCGGCCGCGCTTCTGGCGAGGCGTCCGGCGCGGCGCGGCCGTGCTCGCGGTGGGCGTCGTGGTCCTCGGTGTCGTCGCGCTGGTCGCATTCGACACCCTGTTCGAGACCTTCCACCGGCTGCTCTTCGCCGGCGGCAGCTACACGTTCGACCCCGCGTCGGATCGACTCGTCCAGCTGTTCCCGTTCGTGTTCTGGCAGGAGACCGCGATGGCGGTCGGCGTGGTGATCGTGGGGCTGTCGGCCCTGTTGTGGTGGATTGGCGGGGACCGGGAACGTGCCGCGCACCGGGCTGCGGCCACCGGCAGTTCGGCCAACCCGGCCCCGGAGAGCATATGACCGCCACCATCGACCGCCTGCTGTCCGTCGAAGAGGCCCGCGCAGGCGTCCTCGCCGCGATCACGGGTCCCGTCGGAACAGAAACGATCGCGACCGCGGACGCCCTCGGCCGGGTGCTCGCGGAGCCGGTCGTCGCCAGGGTCTCGCTGCCGCCGTGGGACAACTCGGCGATGGACGGCTACGCGGTCCGGGCCGCCGACACGGTTGGCGCGTCCGAGGAGCACCCCGTCCGGCTCGTGGTGACCGGCGACGTGCCGGCCGGGAAGGCGGCGACGGGCACGGTCGGTCCCGGCGAGGCGTTCCGCATTGCGACCGGTGCCCCGATCCCGCCCGGCGCCGACGCGGTCGTCCAGGTCGAAGCCACGACGCCACTCGACACGGACGGCACGCCCGGTCCTCGCGGCCGCGATGCCACGGGTCCGCTACCGGCCGCGTGTCTCGTCCACGAACGAGTCGAACCCGGCGAGGCAATCCGCGCGCGTGGCAGCGACCTGGAGGAGGGGACCACGCTCCTCGAGCCGGGTCGCCGCCTCAGCGCACCGGCGATCGCGCTCGCCGCCGGGGCGGGCGTCGCGCAGCTCACCGTCCATCGCCGCCCCGTGGTTGCCGTGCTGGCCACCGGCGACGAGGTCCGGCCGCCCGGCGAACCGCTCGGCGAGGCCGGCATCCCCGACGCGAATGGTCCCGGACTTCGCGCGCTGCTCACCGCGGCCGGCTGCACGCCGCTGGATCTCGGCATCGCCCGCGACGACCTCGATGACGTCCTCGGGCGGTTGCGGCATGCGCTCGACGAGGGCGTCGACGCGATCATCGTGTCCGGCGGGGTCTCGGTCGGCCCGTTCGACGTCGTGAAGACCGCGATCGAAACGATCGGCCGGATCGACCTGTGGCGGGTTGCCGTCCAGCCCGGCAAGCCGTTCGCCTTCGGGACCGCGGCGCGACCGGCCGGCGGTCCCGACGCGCTCGTGTTCGGCCTCCCGGGCAACCCGGTTTCGAGCTTCGTCACCTTCGAGCTGTTCGTGCGCCCTGCGCTTCGCCGGCTCGCCGGCCGCCGCGATCTGTTGCGCGCCGCGGAAAAGGCGACGCTGCTCGAGCCGGTGCGCAAGAGTCACGGCAGGCGGGCGTTCATCCGCGTGATCAGCGAGCGTGACGATGCCGGAACGCCGCTCCGGGATGCGGATGGCCGCGTGAAGGTCAGGCTCGCCGGCGGCGCGGGCGGGCAGGGGAGCCATGTCATCTCGGCCCTCGCGAAGGCCGATGCACTTGCGATCATTCCGGAGGCCGACGACGAGTTGCCGGCCGGTGCCCCGGTTGCCCTGTGGTGGCTGGACGAAACGTGACCGAGGAGGAGCGATGGACCGCAAGCCCCCCCGCGCCGAGCGACGTCGGCTGACCCACGTCGACCGGTCGGGGCGGCCGCGGATGGTCGACGTCTCGGCCAAGCCGTCGACGGCGCGCCGAGCGGTCGCCGAGGCGGCGGTCGCAGTGAGCCAGGAGACCCTCAGCCTCGTCATCGACGGCGGTGGCCCGAAGGGCGACGTGCTGGGCGTGGCCGAGATCGCCGGGGTCATGGCCGCGAAACGGACCTCGGAGCTGATCCCGCTGTGCCATCCGCTGCCACTCACCGACCTGCTCGTGGCCATCACGCCGGACCGTGCCGCGGGTCTGCTGCGAATTCGTGCCGAGGCCGCGACCACCGGTCCGACCGGCGTCGAGATGGAGGCACTCACCGCGGCGTCGGTCGCGGCCCTGACCGTGTACGACATGGTCAAGGGCGTCGAGAGGGGCGTCGAGATCCGCTCGGTCCGCCTCGTCTCGAAGAGCGGCGGCAAGAGCGGCGACTGGACGCGGCCCGCGGACGACGCCGCCGAGCTCACCGCGCCGCCGCGTCGCCGGCCCGGAGACCGCGTCGCCGGCCGGGTGGGCTCGAAGCGGAAGCGGCCGTCGTGACGGAGGGGGACTCGAAGGCGGCCGCGCCCGAAGAGCCGGCCCGCACGGCATTCGTGCTGACCGCCAGCGACCGCGGAGCAGGCGGGGACCGCGAGGACACGTCCGGCGCTGACGTGAGCCGCCGCCTCGAGCAGCTCGGGTTCCGCGTGGAGCGGATGATCGTCCCGGACGAGAAGGGCCGGATCTCCCGGGCGCTCGCGGCAGCCGCGGTCCGCCACCCGCTGGTCGTGACCACCGGCGGAACGGGCCTGACCCCGCGCGACGTGACGCCGCAGGCCACCAAGGCCATCGTCGACTACGAGGTGCCGGGGATGGGCGAGGCGATGCGCGCGGCCGGTCGGGCGAAGACACCCTTCGCGGACCTGTCCCGTGGCGTTGTCGGCGTGCGCGGCCGCGCGCTGATCATCAACCTGCCGGGCAGCCCGAAGGGCGCGATCGAATCGCTCGAGGCCCTCGTGCCGCTGCTCGACCACGCGCTCGAGACGCTGGCCGGGCCGCACGACCACGGAGCCAGCCCGCAGCCGAAGCGGACGCCGTCGGGCTGACCGTGTTCGAACCGTTCGCCGAGGTGCCCGGCTACCCGCTGGTCTTCGTGCTGTTCTGGGGCGCAGCGGCGTTCTTCGCGCTCGCGATGGCCCGCCACCTGCGGGTCTTCGCCGCGGCGCGCGCCGCCGGCCCGAGCCCGTTCGCCGACATCCCGCAGCGGTTCGCCGGCCTGGTCCAGTACGCGTTCGTCCAGAGCCGGATGTTCCGCGACCTGCGCGCCGGGCTCATGCACGCGGGCATCTTCTGGGGCTTCATCCTGCTCACGATCGGGACCGCCAACATCGTCACGGGCGGCCTGATCGAGACCGTGCTGTCGATCCCGTTCGACGGCCTCGTGTGGGCCGCCGTCAGCGCGATGCAGAACGTCGTCGCGGTGATCGTCCTGGTCTGCATCGCCTGGGCGTTCTGGCGCCGCCTGGTGACGAAACCGGCTCGGCTGACCTTCAACCGCGACGCCCTGATCATCCTCGGGATGATCGGCGGGGTCGTCGCCACCGAGCTGCTGGCCGAATCGTTCGAGTTCGCCCTGTACGGCGACCAGCCGGGTGCCTTCGTGTCGGCGGCGCTGGCCGTGCCGCTCCGGTCGACGCTTTCAGAGGGCGCGCTCGAAACCGGCTTCGCCGTGCTGTGGTGGGGCCACATGCTCCTTGTCGCGGCGTTCCTCGCCTACCTGCCGTTCTCGAAGCACCTCCACATCGCCTCGAGCTTTCCGAACATCTGGTTCCGCAAGCTGCGCCCGCGCGGTGAGCTGCCGAAGCTCGACATCGAGGACGAGACCGCGACGTTCGGGCTGCGGACGCTCCAGGACCTCGGCTGGAAGGACCTGCTCGACGGCTTCACGTGCACCGAATGCGGGCGATGCCAGGAGGCCTGCCCGGCCTGGAACACCGGCAAGCCGCTCAACCCCAAGACCTTCATCATGGGCATCCGGGACATGTCGGTCGAAGCCGAGCACGGCGTCGACCTCATCCCGAACTCGCCGATCGTGCGCGACACGTACGGGCTCGACGACACGCAGCCGAATGCGGAGGCGCTCGCCCGGCCGATCGTCGACACCGCGATCCCGTACGAGGCGGTCTGGGATTGCGTCACCTGCGGGGCGTGCGTCGAGGCCTGCCCGGTGCTCATCGAGCACGTCGACAAGATCGTCGGGCTGCGCCGCAACCTGGTGCTCGAGGACTCGCGCTTCCCGCAGGAGCTGACCACCGCGATGCGGGCCATGGAGGGCCAGGGCAACCCGTGGGGTCAGCCCGCGTCGGCGCGGCTCGACTGGACGAAGCCGTTGCCCTTCGACGTGCGCACGGTCGCGGAGGTGCAGTCGGCCGGGGAGCTCGACGGGCTCGAAGTCCTGTACTGGGTCGGCTGTGCGGCCGCCTTCGACCCGCGGAACCAGAAGGTGGCCCGGGCGGTGGCGACCTGCCTGCATGCCGCGGGCGTGTCGTTCGCGGTGCTCGGCCAGGAGGAGTCGTGCACCGGCGACCCGGCTCGCCGGATGGGCAACGACTACGTGTTCCAGATCCTCGCGTCGGGCAATGTCGACACGCTGAACCGTTACGGGATGGGGGAGCGGACGATCGTCACGGCGTGCCCGCATTGCTTCAACACGATCGGCAACGAGTACGGCCAGCTCGGCGGCTCGTACCGGGTCGTGCATCACTCCACGTACCTCGCCGAGCTGGTCGCGTCGGGCCGGCTGGCGACACTCCCCGAGGATGCGACGTCGGAGACCGGCGACCACCGGCCGGGGAGCGTGACCGTTCACGATTCCTGCTACCTGGCCCGCTACAACGGGGTCATCGCGGCTCCCCGGGACGTGCTCGGCGCGGCGGGCGTGGCAATCACGGAAATGGAGCGGTCGGGCCGCCAGACGTTCTGCTGCGGAGCCGGCGGCGGCCGGATGTGGATGGAGGAGACGCGCGGGACGCGGATCAACGCGGAGCGCGCCCGCGAGGTCATCGAGACCGGCGCCGACGCGGTCGCCACCGCCTGCCCGTTCTGCATGGTCATGCTGAGCGACGGCCTCGCCGCGGCCGATGGTGGCGGCCGGAGCGTGGCGACGCTCGACATCAGCGAGGTGCTCGCATCGCGGATCGCGGCCGCCCCACCGGAGCGCCAGCTGCCGGTCGTCTGAGGTCGCGCCGCCGCACGCGCCGCGCGGTTTGTGCCAGATACGCACCACACGCGTGCTAGGCGTCGGATCAGGGTGGATCGCGGTCGGGATAGTCGCTACGGCACGGGGCTTTCGGCTTGGATCGCGCCACACGCATCACACGCGTAATGGCAAGGACCGTGGCCGGGATCAGCCCGGCAGGCGCTTCCCGCAGGACACGCAGGTCGCGTCGGTGACGAGGTTGCCCATCCCGCAGTAGGGACAGCGCTTCATGCCTTCGGTCGCGACCGCGAAATGGCCCTCGACGTCGCCGGCCGTCGCTTCCGCCTCGTGGCGCTCGCGCCGCAACAGGCTCAGCACGGCGAGCAGTCCGAGTACCGCGGCTCCGATCAGCACGAGCAGGGTCAGGTCGTCCATGAGCGCCTCCTGGCGGCTGGAGTCATGCCCCGCGCGACTCGCCGCCTGGACCCGAAATGTACGCCTTGCAGAAACGCACCGGCAAACCCGGTTTCACGTTGCGGCGGCATGTCAAACGGAGTCTGCCAAGACCGCTGATGCGCGCTGCTACGATGCCCGTGGTGACTGCCCCGCCGCCCGGCCCCGGCTCCGCCTACCGACTGACCGATGAGCAGTCGATGCTGCGCGACGCCGTCCGCGTCCTGGCCGACGAGCAGATCGCGCCGCGAGCCGCCGAGATCGACCGGACCGCCGAATTCCCCCAGGACGTGCGCGCGCTCCTCGCCGCGCACGACATCCTGGCGCTGCCGTTCGCCGAGCGCTTCGGCGGGCTCGGTGGGGAGCTCCTGACGCTGTGCCTCGCCATCGAGCAGATCAGTCGCGCCTGCGCCACGAGCGGCCTGATCCTGGCCGTGCAGGAGCTCGGAGCGCTGCCGATCATCCTCGCCGGCTCCGAGGAGCAGCAGGAACGCTGGCTGCCGGATCTCGCGGCAGGCCGGCAGCTGATCGCGTTCGCGCTGACGGAGGCCGAGGCGGGCTCGGACGTCGCCGCGACGCGGACCCGTGCCACCCGCGACGGCGACGCCTACGTCATCGACGGCTCGAAGCGGTTCATCAGCCACGGCTCGGTGGCCGACCTGATCACGGTCTTCGCGCTGACCGACCCGGAGGCGCCACGCTCCAAGCGGCTGTCGTGTTTTGTTGTCGAGGTCCCGACCGAAGGGTTCTCGGTGCCGCGCATCGAGCACAAGATGGGGATCCGCGGCAGCCCCACGGCCGAGCTGGCGTTCAACGGCGTCCGGATCCCGGCCGCGAACCGTATCGGCGACGAGGGCGACGGCTTCGCGATCGCGATGCGCACGTTCGAGCGCTCGCGACCCGGCATTGCCGCCCAGGCGGTGGGGATCGCACAGGGCGCGCTCGAGGTCGCCACGCGCTACGCGCAGGAGCGGCGGCAGTTCGGGCAGCGCATCGGCGATCTCCAGATGGTGGGCGCGATGCTCGCCGACATGGACGCCGCGACCGAGGCCGCCCGCCAGCTGCTGTACAAGGCGTGCGCGGAGATCGACGCCGGGTCGCCGGACGCCGGTCGATGGGCGGCGATGTGTAAACTCGTGGCCGGTGACACCGCCATGCGGGTCACGACCGACGCCGTCCAGGTGCTCGGCGGATATGGCTACATCGACGAGTTCCCAGTCGAGCGGATGATGCGCGACGCGAAGATCACCCAGCTCTACGAAGGCACTCAGCAGGTGCAGCGTCTCGTGATCGCCAGGTCATTGCTCGGCAAGGACGCCTGACGGGGGAGCCCGCCATTCGGCCTGCCACCACGCCCAAGGGCAGGGGAGGGTACCCGCTTCGTGCGCATCGTCGTTCTCGTCAAGCCAGTCCCCGATCCCGCGTCGGGCGCCGAGCGCCTCGGGCCGGACGGCCGGCTTGACCGGGCCGCCGGGCCCGCCGTCGTCAACGGCAACGACGAATACGCGCTCGAAGCGGCGCTCAAGCTCGTCGAAGCGCATGGCGGCGAGGTGACGCTCGTGTCGATGGCGCCGGCGAATGCGCCCGAGACGATGCGCAAGGCACTCGCGATGGGCGCCGCGAGCGGCGTCCACGTGACCGATCCGGCCCTCGAGGGTTCGGACATCGTGTCCACGGCACGCGTCCTGGCGGCGGCGCTCGAGGGCCTCGAGTTCGACCTCGTGCTTGCCGGCGTCGACACCTCGGACGGGGTGTCGGGCGTCGTGCCGGCGGGCGTCGCGGCGCTGCGGCGGCTGCCGTACCTGTCGTACGCGGCGAAGATCGAGCCCGACCCGGGAGCCGGCACCGTCCGCGTCCAGCGCATCAGCCCGACCGGGTACGACGTGCTCGAGGCCCCGATGCCCGCGCTCATCTCCTGCACACAGGCCCTCGGCGAGCCGCGCTACCCGTCGCTCAAGGGGATCATGGCCGCCCGCTCGCGCACGATCGACACCCGCGCGCTGGGCGATCTCGGCGTCGATGGCGCGGGTGTGGGCGGGGCCGTGACGACCACCGCGGTCGTCGACTCGCGGCCGCCCGAGGCCCGGGCCGCCACACGGGTCGTGCGCGAGGCACCCGAGGAGGCCGCCAGGCAGGTCGTCGCGTTCCTCGCCGAGCGTCGCCTGGTCGGGGGTGCGCGCTGATGGGCGGCATCTACGTGATCGGCGAGGTGACCGCCGACGGGCACCTCGCGAACATCTCGGCGGAGGTCGCCACGCTCGCACGGAACGTCGCCGCGGAGGGCGGCCAGCAGGTCTCGGGGATCGTCGTCGCGGCCGATCCGCAGCCGGCGGCCGAGGAGCTCGCCCGCTATCTGCCGCGCGTCCTGACGGTCACCGAACCGGCCGCCGCCGACCGGCCGTGGTCGATGGTCGCGGCCGAGCGGATTGCCCGCATCCTGGGCGACGACGTCCGCGAGTTCGAGTTCGTCGGCGCCGGACCCGACGGCCGGGATTTCGCCGGGGCGCTGTCCGCGCTCATGGGCTGGGGCGTCCTGGGCAACGCCGTCGCGGTCACCTGGGCGGACGGCTCGCCGGTGGTCGAGATGAGCGTGTTCGGCGGCAAGCTGACGACGACGAGCCGGTTCACGACCGACGCGGGCATCGTCACGGTGCGCCCGAACGTGGTGACCGCGCAGCCCGCGGACACGGCCGGGACCGTGGAGCCGTACGTGTCGGAGGAGCCCCTCGAGCAGCCGTCCGTCAAGGTCGTGGAGCGCATCTCCGAGGCGTCGGCGGCAGTGCCGATCGAGGAGGCCAAGATCATCGTCGCCGGCGGGCGGGGCGTCGGTGGAGCCGAGGGCTTCGCGCTGGTCGAGGAGCTCGCCGAGGCAATGGGCGGGGTCGTCGGGGCGACCCGGGCGGCGGTCGATTCGGGCTGGATCCCGTACAGCCAGCAGATCGGCCAGACCGGCAAGATCGTGAAGCCCCAGCTGTACTTCGCGCTCGGGATCAGCGGCGCCATCCAGCACAAGGTCGGCATGCAGACGGCGGGCACGATCGTGGCCGTCAACCGCGACCCCGACGCGCCCATCGCCGAGTTCGCCGACATGGTCGTGGTCGGTGACCTGTTCGACGTCGGCCGGGCAGTGCTCGCCGAGCTACGCTCCCGGTCGGGCTGAGGCAGCGGCGGCATGGAACCGGTCCTCCTGCTGCCCCTGCTGGCATTCATCGCGTTGGCCGCGCTGTCGCTGATCGTCCTCCGCCGCGCCGGTCGGCTCATCGCCACGACCCGTGAGATCCAGGGCTTCCGTGCCGCGGTCCGCGACCTCGACGCACGGATCGGGATGTCGCTCGACGGCGCCGCGCAGCGGATCGACTCGGTCCGCCGTCAGCAGCTCTCGGCGGATGGCCTGGGCGACACGATCAGCGCGACCAGCGACGCGATCGGGCGCTACACCGATGAGGCACGCGCCCTCAAGGGGCCGCCCGAGGCGGCCGCCATCGCGGTCGACATCGTGACGGACCTCGGCCGCGCCAGGCGGGCGATCGACATGGTCGAGCACGGCGCGACGATCCTGGCCTCCGTCCGCCGCGGTCAGCGCGAGCTCGAGGCGCAAACCTCGATCAAGCGCGGCTATCTCAACCTGATCCACGCTCGCGAGGCGATCGCCCGGCACGCCGCCCGGGCGGAAGCGCTCGATCCCGGCCGCTCCCCGAAGCGCACCTGGCAGCCGCTGGCGCCCGAGCTTGGCGAGGCTCACGACGACGCCTCGAACCACACCATCTAGTGGTATCCTCCCGGTAGACCACTACCCCTAGTGGTATGTGCCAGCAGGAGAAGGATGCGCTGCCCCCAGTGCGGGACGCGGGACACCCGCGTCATCGACTCGCGCGACCTCGACGACTCAGCGACGATCCGCCGCCGCCGTGAATGCGCCTCGTGCGCGACCCGGTTCACGACCTACGAGCGCGTCGAGGCGGCGCGCCTGGTCGTCGTCAAGCGCGATGGGACGCGCCAGGAGTTCGATCGGTCGAAGCTCGTCTCCGGCCTGCGCAAGGCGCTGACGCGACGACCGGTGCCGGACGGCGCGGCCGAACAGGCCGCCGACGAGATGGAGGCCGAGCTGCGGGCGGCCGGCGTCTCGGAGATCCCGTCGTCCCGGGTTGGTGCCCTGGCCATGGAGCAGCTGCGCGCGATCGACCACATCGCGTACATCCGGTTCGCCAGCGTGTACCAGAGCTTCGAGGATCTCGAGGACCTCAAGCGCGAGGTCGACACGCTGTACGCCGAGAAGGGCGACGGGAGCGGCCGCACGTGAGCGGCGCTCTGCGGGGATGACCACGGTGGCCTGAAGGGGTCCTCCCGAGACAGGTGCTCCGGGAGTTCATCGAGGCGGGCTACATCGTCTCGGACACCGAGATCCCGGATCGCAATCTCCAGCCGGCGAGCATCGACCTGACGCTTGGACCCGTCGCATACCGCCTTCGGAGCAGCTTCCTGCCTTCCAACGGGAAGGTCCGCGAGAAGCTCAGGGACTACCACATGGGCGACCTCGACCTGTCCGGCGATGGGGCGGTGCTCGAGCAGGACCGGCCGTACCTGATCCCGCTCCAGGAGCGCGTCCGACTGCCCGCTGGCATCCGCGGCCGGACGAACCCGCGGAGCTCGACCGGCCGGCTCGACGTCTTCACCCGCGTCATCACCGACAACGGCGCGCACTTCGACGAGGTCCGTGACGGCTACGAGGGAGAGCTCTTTCTCGAAGTCGTCCCGATGTCATTCACGGTCAAGGCCCGAGCCGGGATCACCCTGAACCAGTTGCGCCTGGTGTCCGGTCAGGCTCGGCTGTCGGACGGCGACCTGATCGAGCTGAGCCGGACCGACCCCATCGTGTTTCCGGGCTCGTCGTCGCTGCCGGGCGATCGCGCGGTCGTCGCCGACGGGCTGTTTCTCAGCGTCGACCTGTCCGGACAAGGGAAGTCGTTCGCCGGGTACCGCGCTCGACGGAGCAGCGCGCTCCTGGAGCTCGACCGGGTCAAGGCGTATCAGGTCGCGGACTACTGGGATCGGGTCGAGCCGAAGGACGGCCGGCTCATCCTCGACTCCGGCGAGTTCTACCTGCTCGTCTCGCGCGAGCGGGTTCGGGTGCCACCGGACTACGCTGCGGAGATGGCTGCCTACGATCCGACGAGCGGCGAGCTTCGAACCCACTACGCGGGCTTCTTCGATCCCGGGTTTGGCGACGTGGCAGGTGACGCCCCTGGAACGCCGGCGGTGCTCGAAGTGCGGGCCCACGATGTCCCGTTCTCGCTCGAGCACGGGCAGCGCCTGTGCAAGCTCACCTTCGAGCGGATGTCGACCCGCCCCGACCAGCTGTACGGCGCCGGGCTCGGCTCGTCCTTCCAGCGGCAGTACCTCGCCCTGAGCCGTCAGTTCCGCGCCGATCAGGCGGGCGTACCCAAGCCGCGCATCCGGACACGCGTCGACCAGGCACCGCTCGCACTGGTGCAGGAAGCGCCGGCCCCGCTGCCGGTGTCCCCGCGCGAGTAGGTCCGCCCGTGAACGACGCAGTCGACTGGGCCCGCGACCTCGGTGGCGGCACGCGCGTCTCGCTCGTCCAGGCCGGCACGTTCCGGTCCGACGCCGGGGCGCTGTTCGGGCCGGTGCCCTGGCTGCTGTGGAACCGCTGGGTCACCGACGAGATCGACGATGAGAACCGCCTGCTCCAGGCGCTCAATTGCCTGTTGATCGAGACGCCCGCCGGTCGGGTCCTCGTGGAGACCGGCATCGGCGACCGGCTGGACGAGAAGACCCGGGCCATGCGCGGCTACGAGGGGCCGTGGGTGGTCGCCGCCCTCGAGAACGCGGGCTTCGAACCGGAGTCCGTCGACGTCGTCGCGATGAGCCACCTCCACTTCGACCATGCCGGGGGCCTGCTGCGGTCCGATGGTTCGCGCGCCTTCCCGAGGGCCAGCATCGTGGCCCAACGTTCCGAGTGGGAGATCGCGCTCGGCGACAACCCGCGGCTCGTGGCGAGCTACATCCAGCCGGAACTGCGGCTCGTGCGCGACTGGGGTGCCGAGGGCTGGGCCGAGGGCGAGAAGGAGCTGCTCCCCGGGGTGACCGCCATCCCCACCGGCGGGCATTCGACCGGCCACCAGGCCATCGTCGTGCGCGCGCCCGGCAGCCGTCCGCTCGCGTTCTTCGGCGACCTGTGCATGCGCCCGTGGGCCGCGAACCCGCGCTGGGTGTCGTCGTTCGACGACTTCCCGCTCGACTCGGTCATGGTCAAGGCGTCGCTCTTCGCGCAGGCCGCCGACGAGGACTGGATCGTGGTGCTGTCCCACGAACGCGACCAGCCGATCGGGCGCCTGGTCCGCGACCGGGACCGCTTCCGCTACGAGGCGGACTGAGAGGGAGTTGCGGTCGCGTCCGGCAGGATCGCCTCGACCCGCTGGGATGCGCCCTCGACGCTCAGTGGCCCCTGGGCGACGAAGCGGATCGCGCCGTCCGGGTCGATGAAGAACTGGGTCGGCAGCGCGTAGACCCGGTACTCGTGGAACACGTGTCCTGAGCCATCGAAGCCGACCGTGTACTCCAGGTCGATAGCGCTCGCGGTACTCGCGCACGTCGTCGGCGGTCGTCTCCTGGACGCTGACCCCGACGACTTCGAGGCCCTGGTCCTTGTACTTCTCCGCGACCTCGCGCAGGACCGGCGTCTCGCCCTGGCACGGCGGGCACCAGCTCGCGAAGAAGTTGACCCAGACCGCCTTGCCGCGCAGGTCCGAGAGGCGGACCGGGTTGCCGTCGACGTCGTGCAGCTGGTACGTCGTGCCGTCCGGCGAGAGCGATGTCGAAATCGGGCGCGAGGTCGCCGACGTGCAGCCCTTCGACCGCCTCGCCGATGATGAACGGGGTCGCCTGCGGGTCCTCGAACATCGGGCCGCCGGCCGTGTTCCCGAGCGGCGTCGTCGCGATGGTCAACCCGACGATCGCCACGACCACCGCGCCGAACGCGATCAGCAGCTGCCGCCCGCTGAACGGGCCGATGAGCCCGCGCCGCTCCGGCGTGTGCCGGAACGCCGGTCGCTGGTCGGCCACTCAGATGCCCGACAGGAACGTGAAGCGCTGGGGCAGCAGCGACAGCCAGTCCATCATCATCGCGATGCCGATCGCGACCACGAGCAGCCCGCCGATGATCGACACCGCGCGGCCGTGGCGCACCAGCGGCCGGAGGATCGCCGGCGCGCGGTCGAAGGCGAACGCGATCGCCAGGAACGGCAGGCCGAGCCCGGCCGTGTAGGCGACGAGCAGGATCGCGCCCTGCGCGACGGTCGTCGACGTCGCGGCCAGCGTCAGGATCCCGCCGAGGATGATCCCGATGCAGGGCGTCCAGCCGATCGCGAAGATGGCGCCGAGCCCGAACGACGCGAGCCAGCCGCCCCGCGAGGTCACGAGCCGCCCACCGAGCCGCTGCCCGAACCCTCCGCCACCCGGGGTTGCGAAGGCCACCGAACCCGTCGCGGTCGCGACCGATTCGGCGGCGCCGGCGTCGAGCGGCCGCCAGGTCCGCTCGAGGATCGGGATCCGCACGAGCCCCGTCAGGCTGATGCCCAGGATCACGAGGATCAGGCCGCCAATCCAGCGAAGCTGGTCCATGTACTGGGCGAAGCCGCTGGCGGCATACGTGGCGGTGACGCCCAGCAGCGTGAAGACGGCCCCGAAGCCCAGCACGTAGGCGAGGCCGTGGCGGAGCGCCGTCCAGCGCGTCGGCGGTGCGCCCGAGGCGTTCGACGCCACCGCGACCGCGGTCAGCTGGCCGACGTACGCGGGGACGAGCGGCAGCACGCACGGCGACAGGAAGCTGACCACGCCGGCCGCCAGCGCGACGAGGATCGTGAGGTCGGTGCCGCCCATGGAGCTAGCCGCGCGCGGCGGCGGGCACGTCGAGGACGTCGGCGAGGAGCCGTCGGATGCGGGCCGGGCTGGTGGCGAGCTCGAGCCGCCGGTCGCGGAGCTCGATCACCGGGATGGTGGCCATGAACGCGCGCTGCCAGTCCTCGTTCGTGTCGATGTCGCGCTCGACGAGGGTCGGGGAGGGGAGGCCGGCCGCTTCGCGTTCGGCCAGCAGCTGGACGAGGGCGGTGCGCGTCTCATCGCACAGGTGACAGCCCGCGCGGGCATACAGGTAGAGGTCGTCCATCGGTCGGCCATTCTAGTCCGTAGACGCTTCGAACCGGCCGGACGCTCTCTGGGACGCCGGCCGGCACCGAAGCAGGTCATCGCAGGGAGGGGCGATGTCCTGAGCCCCTGACGACGGCCGTTCGCGCGCCGGTTCCGCACCGAAGGTTGCACGTCGGTATCGACGGCGGGCGTACGCTTCGCCCAATCCGGCGTCCAGTTCGCGCTGACGGGGATGGCGCCGCGATCGCGCTCGAGGGTGTACCCATGCGAACCAACCGTCATTCGTCGCGGGCCATCGTCCTTGTCCTTGCCGCCGCGCTGGTGGCCCTGGCTGCCGCGAGCCCCGCGGCGGCAGCGACACCGATCGCCGTCGAGATCGTGTCGCATATGGACTTCAACCAGGAGGGCGGGTTCAACACCGGGGACTTCGAGGCCAGCGGCCCGGCCGTCGACCAGGGCCTGATCTGCGAGTCCGGGACCGTCGAGGACACTCGGCTCATCCTCGCTGGGTTCCAGAGCCGCGTCGGCAAAATCCAGATCCCGGTCCGCAAGACGTTCACATGCGACGACGGCAGCGGCGAGATCTTCATCAAGATCCAGGTCCACCTCGATCTCAATGCCCAGACCGAGACGTTCAGCTGGGTGGTCCTTGGCGGGACTGGCGACTATTCGGATCTGCACGGCAGCGGCGGCGGCACGACCGTCGGCGACGGCTCCGATCCGCAGACCGGAAACTTCAACAACTACGTCGGTTTCCTGATCGGCTGAACGCCTCGCCACCGGTGGCGCGTGTCCAAGGCCGCAGCGCGGCACGCGCTACCATGCCTTCAGGCCCCCGTAGCTCAGTGGATAGAGCGCAGCCGTCCTAAGGCTGGCGTCGGCGGTTCGAATCCGTCCGGGGGCGCCATACCCACGCAGCTTCCCCGACGAACGGGCGACCAGGCAGGGTCCACTCGATTCCGCCTAGACGGTCCCTGGCTACTGAACGCCCGACGGCCCTGACGGCGACGGTCTCTCGGTGCGCCAGGCATGGAAGGGAGATCCCGGGGTGGCCTCTCACGTGACGCCGTCCGAGCTGCGTGCCTGCAGCGAAACCTGGCCGGTCGACCCGGTCGGCGGCAGCTCCTTGCCGCGGAAGACCTCGACCACGCGCTCGGTCGATGAGCTGGACGTCAGGCGGGGGCGAGCGCGTACACCCGGTGCCGGCCGGCAATCCCCTTGAGCTCCACCTCGCGACCCTCGAGGAACGTTACCGCCGGGGTCGAGGCGTGGACGAGCTCGTACACGGCGCTGGACACGAGCACCTCGCCGCCGATCGCCTGTCCCGCGACGCGTGCCGCGAAGTGCACGGTGCTACCGATGTATTGCTCGGCCTCCTTGATCGCGTCGCCCGTGTGGATGCCGATCCGCACGCGGATCGGCGGCGCGAGGTCGCCGAACTCTCGCTCGATCTCGAGCTGGATCGCCTGCGCGCACGCGACCGCCCGGCGGGCGCTCGAGAAGGCCAGCATCGACCCGTCGCCCTGCGTCCCGGCGACGGTGCCGCCGTGGGCGGCCGTCACCGCCTCGATGAGCCGGTTGTGGCGCCGGATGACCTCGAGCCAGGCCCGGTCGCCGAGGCGGGCGAGCATGGGTGTCGAGTCGACGATGTCGGTGAACATGATCGTGACCGTGCCATCGACGGCCAGCGAAGCCGACAGGTCCGGCCGCTCGCGCTGGATCGTCCGCTCGAGCTCGTCGAGCGAGACGGTGAGCGACCGGCCGAGGGTCTCCAAATTCGATCGCGCGAACGACCAGTGGACGTGGACGACCTTCCACTCCCCTCGCTCGAGGTGGAGGATGTAGGTCGCGCGCGACTCGAGCGCTTCGCCCTCCCAGCTGATCAACTCCTTCACCCCGGCCCAGCCGACCGACCCTTCCTCCCAGGCCTGGATCTCGGTGGCCGTGACCGGGAAGGCGCCGGTCTCCTGCATCTGTCGGGCCCAGATCGCGCGGGTCTCGCTGCCCCGAAACCACTCGGCGGGGTCAGTGCCGATCATCAGGGTGCCAGCGTGGTCGGAAAGCCGCCCGAGGTACGCCTCTTCGTCGCCCGCCGCGATCGCGATGGTCCACCGCTCGACGACGCGACGGATCTCCTCGGAGGGCTCCACGCGGCGCATGGTGCGACACCGATGCCGATGGACGCAACCCGCCGGTCGGCGTTCGAACCTATCGTCACGCGACGACCGATGAACGGTGACCCGAGGTCGGAACGTTCGTGACTGGGATCACGAGATCTCGGTGTGCTGTGCTGATCCACGAACTCCGGCCAGATCATCCTGGGACGAGGGTTGGGGACAGCTCACTTCGAGATACCAGTCCGCGCTCGTTGGACTGGGGGGTCGAGCCGCCCGCCACGGAGCGCCGTTGCCATCGCCGGCGACACGGAGGGCTCGTGTTCGCACGCGAGCGCGGCGTCGGCATCTGTCCCGCCTGCGACGGACCATCGTACGCCGACGACAGTCGACAGGGGTCGTACAGCCCGCTGCGCTGTCGCCGTAGCCGATCCCTGAGGACCGTGCCATCGCCGGAGCAACGAGGCCGTGCTGCCGCAGCACGTTGACCATCTGTCCGCGGCGGCGCGACGTCGCGATCGCCGCCGACCGGGTCGAGCAGGCTCCGACTGCCACCACCGGTCGTCCCCGGTCAGGAGCTCGAGCAGTCACTCGCCAGGTCGACGCCAGCACGTGCCATCGGCGTGCACTAGCCACGGTCCGGACGCCGTCAGTCCGGTGCCCGGCGTAGCCGTCGACCACGTCCGACTGCAGGTCGCACGAGCGGTCGTGCACCGACGTCCGCCGATCGGAGCGCATCGCGCAGCTCACGTCGTCGACAGCTCGGCGGTCGCGGATCCCGACCGGAGTCGTGGCCGCCCGACGCCTGCCGCAGGCGCGACGGCATGGCGCGATCCCGGCATCGCCGAGGCGGACGTCCACGTGACGCGAGTCGCGCTGCCGCGATCAGCTCGCCAGCGTCCGCGATCGATCCGCGGTACGATGCGTCGACACGCTGCAGGACCGGCTCGGACGAGCGATGTCGGGTCAGGTCCGCGACCGGCGTCGACTGCGTGCCGGACGTCGGCCGTCCTCTTCAGACCGCTCGATGGCCGCCACCACGAGCACCCGGCCATCAGGAGCCGCACCGCGGCCGTGAGAGCGGGCGTGCCCATCGACCCGGTCGGGATCCAGACACGTCGGACCCGCGACAGGGATCGGACTTGCGGATGGTGCGCGACTCGCTCGGGGACGTCGCCTGGCGATGCCGTGGCGACCGCAATCACCGATGGTTCAGGCACAGGCGGGACGACGGTCGGCAGCCGCAGAAGCCGGAGCCCGCCGCCAACGCCCCGCCGACGAGCACAGGGCTGCGGCCGCGAGAAGCGTGATGCCGCGGCCCCGGCCGAACCGTCGGGCTGGGAAGGTCCTGGTCCAGCCGGGCCGCTGGCGCAGAGTCCGGGCGCGATCCATGACCGTGGCGTGGAACCCCGCCGGCGCGCTCGCGGGCGCTTCGGTCTGGAGCCACTGCTCCAGGTCCCGTTCGAACTGCGCGTTCGGGTTCATCGGGCCACCTCCACGGCGCCCACGGCGGGTCGCTCATCGGCGTCGAGGGCCGCCCGCATCGCCTGCGTCGCCCTGCTGAGACGGGATTGCATCGTGCCGAGCGGGATCGCCAGCGCCTCGGCGGACTCGGCCAGCGAGAGGCCGAGGTAGTGGTGGAGGACGATCACGGCCCGCTGCTCTGGCGACAGGCGCTGGAAGCCCCGGTCGAGCTGGTCACGCACGGCCACGGCGCGCTGGGCGTCGGGCGTCGTCGGCTCCAGCGTCGCGTCGAGGGCGAGCTCGACGACCGCCCGCTGTCGGCCCCGTTTCGCGGCGCGGTAGCAGGCACGGACGAGCAGTCGATGCAGCCAGGCGTCGAACCGGTCCGGGTCACGCAGACCGCGTACGTCGAGCCAGGCTTGGAGGAGCGCATCCTGCACGGCATCGGCGGCGTGCTCGTCGTCGCGGAGGATGAGCCGGGCGGCCCCGAAGAGCCGATTGGTCGTGCCGACGGTCAATGCCGAGAAGGCATCGAGATCTCCCCTCTGCGCCCGAACCACGAGGTCTCGCTGCATCGGTCAACCTTCGGCGTGGCGGTCGTCTGGCCGCTCTGTCCAGTCTGGGGCAGGACCGAACTGGTTTGTTCCATCTTCGCGAGTCGCTGGGTGTTCAGCGTGCACTAGGGAGCGCGCCGGACCTACCTCGTCTGGGCCGTCACGCGACGCCTGCGTACCATGCGAGCGCGTCGGCATGTGACCGCCGTTCCCCCAGGACCGTCCGGGGGCGCCAGTTCATGCCTCGGACGTTGGCTCCGATGTCGACGTGAGCAACTCCCAATCGTCGGGGACCGTCGTCGGGTCGTATACGTCCGGCTCGCGTTGGAGCGCGAGGGCCCGGCGCGCGGCCGTCGGCAGGGTCGCGAGGTCGGCGGCGCGGCGCAGGTAGTCGGCGAGGATCGCCTCGTCGACGTCGATGGATGGCTCGAAGGTGAAGTAGCGGAACTGCTTCAGCCGCTCCTCGGCGCCGTGCAGCAGCCGTTCGGGGTCCGCGAGCAACGTGCCGTGCTCGAAGCCGAGGTGGATGTGCTTCCGCTCGGGTCCGATCCAGGCGAAGTTCCGGACGCGTTTGCCCTCGGGCAGCGAGTAGGCGATCCAGCGCCAGCCGGGGCGGATCGTCTCCGACGGTGCCAGCGACCGTGCGAAAGATCAGCGATCGGAGCGCCATGCCGGTCTCGCGGATGGCGTCGGGATAGTCGTCGAGCATGAACTCGACGGGCTGCGGCTCTTCCATGGCGGGATCATGCGACCCGTTGTCGCCGCGTCGTGTCAGGATTGGATGACCCTGAGGAGCGTGAGGAGCGAGATGAAGGTTGACGGCATCACGTGGCACGCGGTCGTGCTCGAGGCTGAGCCGTTTGCCGCCACCCGCACATTGCTGACGGAGACCATGGGCCTGTCGCCCGTGCTCGAGATGGAAGGGTGGTCGCTGTTCGGCATGCCGAACGGTTCGATCATCGACCTGTACGCTCCCGAGGCTGCGGAAGGGATATGCCCGTGGGGCCTCAACGACGGCGTCGTCTTCGGCTTCCGGGTGGACGACATCCAGACTGCCTCCCAGGAGCTGGAGGCGGCCGGCTGCGAGCTTCTCGGTGACGTCAACTTCATCGAGCAGCTGAACTATTCCTGGCGCCACTTCCGTGGCCCCGATGGCCGCGTTTACGGGATCAACCAGCAGCACTGACGGTTCAGCCAGTTCGTCCGATAGGAGCGCATTTCCGGGAGTCGCGCATGAAGGTCGGATACGTCGTGCTGTACGTGAATGACGCGGAGGCCTGCCGCAGGTTCTGGGTCGAGCAGATCGGCATGGTCGAGAAGCGGCGGTCCGAGGCGGGGACGTTCACGATCGCGCAGGTCGGGTTCGCCGACCAGCCGTTCGCGTTCGAGCTCGTGCCGCTCGAGCTGATGAAGGACAACCCGGACGGCCTCGACCTCGCGACACCGTCGATCGCCTTCACCGTCGACGACCTCGAGGCCACGCGCGCCGCCCTCGTCGAACGCGGGGTCCAGGCGACGGACGTGGGCGATCACCAGGGCACGGCGAGCTTCGCCTTCTCGGATCCCGAGGGCCGCTGGTTCGCGGTGACGCAGTGAGCACGACGACCGAACACCGGATCTTCTCGATGACCGTGGCCTCGGTCTACCCGCTCTACCTCGCGAAGGTGGAGAAGAAGGGCCGCACGCAGGACGAGCTCGACGCCGTGATCCGCTGGCTCACGGGATTCGACGAGCGAGCTCGAGCGGCACCTCGCCGCCGGCACGACCTTCGCGGACTTCTTCGCGGTGCGCGACTGAACCCGAACGCGGGCTGATCACAGGCGTGATCTGCGGAGTGCGCGTCCAGGAGATCGAGGACCCGCTCATGCAGCAGATCCGCTACCTCGACAAGCTCGTGGACGAGCTCGCGAAGGGCCGGGCACTGGAGAAGGTGCTCCGCACCTGGAGGCGGTCAGGCCCGCGCGACGACGCCGTCGCGAACCGGGTGGTCAGCGGGTTCATCGCGTACGGCAGCGGGCGGTCGGGCTGAGCTTGGCTTCAGGAGCCCGAACTCCGCTTGTCGCAGCAGCTCGGCGAGGCTCGCCGTGGCCAGCACCAGGGCGAGGTTCCGGCCCGCGCACTGTGCGCCGCCTCGTGAGAAGAGGTTGAGCGACCAGTCGGAGTCCCCGGACCCGTCGAGCCAGATCTCCGGCGCCAACCGGTTCGCGTACGGGAACCTTCGCGCGCGATGGAATACGGCTGCGGGGATCAGCACGCGAGTTCCGGCGGGCACGGTTGTGCCGTGCCATTCGGTGTCGGTCGTTGTCCGCCGGACGAGCGTCGGCGCCGCCGGCCACAACCGGATGCTCTCCTGGACGCACGCCCGAACGAAGCGAAGATCCGCCAGTCCGGCGACCGTGCCGCGGCCGTGGGTCGCATCGGCGGCGGCAATCTCCTCGACAGCCTGTGCCCTCGCCGCGGGATACGTGGCCAGCAGCGCCAACGTATTGGCGACGACGGTCCGCACGGCATCGAGCGCCATGAGCCAGAACGGGACCTGGCCGTTCGGGTGCGTCTCCTGCGCCTGCGGCGCGCTCGGGAAGAGACTGACAAGCGTGCCGGGCTCGGCGGCGTCGACGTAGCCCCGGATCCGCTCGTCCATCGACGCCCGGAGCCTTGCATTCCGGCCGCGATTCCACACCTTCAGGCCGAGCCAGTTGCCGTCCTCGCGCAGGCGGCTGTGCTCCTCGCTCAACTCGGTGTCATCGGCCGCCGCGTCGCCGAGCACGCAGCGGCGGCTGATCCGACGGAAGCCTGCGAGCGATCGCTCGTAGTCCAGGACGCCGGCCGTCGCGAGCATTGCCGTGATCTCCTGGCCGACGATCGCGAGGAACCGCTCAGCGAACCGATGCGGCTCGTGGCCGTAGTCGAGCACCGCCTCGTTGAACGGGCGGCGCTGGACGCGGAGGGACGGCGGTGACGCGTTGAGCGCGTCGGGCGCGAACGGTTCGAGCGCGCGCTGCTTCTCGCGGGCGTCCAGCGCGAACACCTCGACGGGCGAGTCGAGGACGCGGCGAACGTCCTCTGTCGTCAGGATCAGGAGCGTCTCCCCGAGGGCGCCGCGGAGCAGCAGGGAACGGCCGTCATGCCGCCCGGAGAGCCGCTCCACCGTCGCCACGGCCCACTGCCCGGTGTTCAGGCGGGTGGCGAGCTCGGTCCAGAACGGCTGCGGGATCAGGGCTCCGCGGAGCAGGCTCGGGAGGGCGTAGGTCAGCGTGAAGCGGGCGTTCTCGAGGAGCGAGGCCCGCGGGAGCCCGGTCGTCATCCCGCCACGTCGCTGAGCTCGCCGGGCGCCGGTTGATCGGTCGGCCGACGCCGATCCTGGAGCACGTGGAACGCGGCCATGACGCCGGTCCCGACCGCCAGCGCCACGGCGAACCCGATCGGCGTCCCCCGTCCCGGCAGGAACTCGTCGCGGTAGAGGACCGTGACCACGAGCAGGGCGACGCCGTTGAGGATGAACAGCCTGGCCGCGGTCCGGATCTCGTCCCAGTCCTGCGCGAAGGCCATCGTCCCGCACCACACCGACCAGCCGAGGAACCACGCCGAGACCATCCGCGCGTCGAGCGGATTGAGCTCCCAGGCCCAGCGGGTCGCCGCAAACTCCGGGTTGAGGAGGAGGAGGAGGCCGTTCATCAGGAGCAGGCCGGTGACGAGGACGAGAAACCGCTTGAACCAGATGTCGATCGGACCACCGGAGATCGGTGCCGGCGCCGAGAACGTGCCCCGCGGGATGAGGTAGATCATGACGACGGGCTCGAAGATGTAGAGGACGATCCAGATGTGGGCGAGCGGCGTCTCGAACGGGTTCCAGTGGAACTCCTCTGCGTGCCAGTACGTGGCGAACAGGAGGACCCCGGTGAACACGAGGTTGCCCCACACGATCCAGCGAAGCCGCAGCCAGCTCCGCTCGAACGCCGCGTTGAGGAAGAAGAACGTCCGGAACACGTAGCCGGCGCCGATGAACACCTGCGCGAAGCGCGGCTCGATGTCCCAGGCGAAGTAGGGCGGGACGAACTGCGGGAAGAAGAGGAACCACACCGCGAACCAGGCCGCAGCGGCGGCACCGAGCAGACCCCAGCCGAGGCGTGCCGGTTGTGCCACGTCCATCGCTCCCCCTCCTCGCCGGACCGCGGAGCCGCGCGCTCGGCGACAGATTACGCCTCGGCGCCGGCGAAATCTCAGAACACGCCTTGCAAAACTGATCGGACTGGGTTAACGTACAACCAGATGGTTGTACTTCAAGCAGAGAGCGACGAGACGCTCAACCAGCTGTTCCGTGCCCTGGCCGATGGCACGCGACGCGACATCCTGGCGCGGTCGCTCACGGAAACGCCGTCGGTGTCGGCTCTCGCCGCGCGCTACGAGATGAGCTTCGCCGCGGTGCAGAAGCACGTCGCCGTGCTCGAGCGCGCGGGTCTCATTCAGAAGCGTGCAAACGGCCGCGAGCAACTGGTCTCCACCAACCATGCGCGGCTCCAGCGCGCCGGCGAGCTCCTCGACGAGTTCGAATCGATCTGGCGTCAGCGACTGGCGCAGCTCGACGATGTTCTGCTACCGAAAGGAACGTGATCATGCCGCTCACTTCGGTCACCAAGGATCCCGCGACGCTCAGCCTCACCGTCGTCGGCGACTATCCGGTTCCGCAAGAGCGCCTGTGGGAGGCCTTCGCCGACCCGCGCCAGCTCGAGCGCTTCTGGGGACCACCGTTCGCGCCTGCCACGTTCACGCGCCATGACTTCACGGTTGGCGGTCGCGCCGAGTACTTCCTGACCGGGCCGGCAGGGGAGCGGTGGAGCGGCTCCTGGAAATTCACGGCGGTGAATCCAACGACCTACTTCGAAGCGCTGGACGGCGACGACAACGTCGATGACGAGAACATGCCGGCGGCGATGCGGTTCGCCTTCGAAGCCACGCCGACGGGATCGCGCTTCACGTGCGTCACGACATTCTCGAGCGTCGAGGCCATGGAGCAGACGATCCCGGGGATGGAGGAAGGGCTGCGGGCGGCTCTGCCGCAGCTCGACGCCTTGCTTGCGGAACCGAATCTCGTGGGGAATCGAACATGACGTCGCCTGACAACGGAAAGCGGCAAGCACGCAAAGCCACCAAGCAAACGGCCGCGCAAGGCAACGTCCTCACGACGCTGCCGGCCGCCATGACTGGCAGGGCAAGCCCCGCGAAGGCCGCCGTCGGCGACAAGCCGGTCTTTGCCTACATCAGCAGCCTGCCGCAGCCGCAGCGCTCCATCGCCGAACGCGTCGACGCCCTGGCGGCCGAGACGCTGCCGGACCTGCAGCGCAGCGTGAAGTGGGGCATGGCGTTCTATGGCGTCGGCGACGGCTGGTGCTTCTCGTGCGGCGGCTTCGCCGGCCACGTCAAGCTCACGTTCGGGCGCGGCACGTCGCTCACGCCCGTACCGCCAGTTACGCCGATCGGGATGGGCAAGGACTCGCGCGGCGTGGACCTCGAATCAGTGGACGACCTCGACGAACGCCAAGTCGCGTCGTGGATGAAGCAGGCCACGGCCATCCCCGGTTTCGGGAAGACGATGAGCCACGCAACGGCCGACTGACCAGTGAGGACGCTCAAGATCATCGAGCACATCTCGCTAAGGTCGCCGGGCCTTTGAAGACCGGATAGATCGCGAGCCGACGTGACCACGAGCGCGACCTTCCCCTGCGCGGCCTCGGGGCCCCTCCAGGTTGAGCTCCTTATCCGTGCCGGGCGGCACGTCCCATCGCCGCGCGCATTCCCGCGCGTCCTGGCGGAAAGGAGCATTTTGAGAGTTCCCACCACGCACGGCCTCCGGGCCATCGCGATCGCGACCCTCGTCGTGATCGGCGGCCTGGCCGCCGCTTCCCCGGCCTCCGCCGCGACGGACGTCCCGAACACGGGCGCCCGTGTCGCCCGGATCGCGCTCAACCAGCGCGGAGACCAGTACGCCCTTGGCGGCATTGGTCCGAGCAGGTTCGACTGCTCAGGCCTCGTGCTGTACGCCTACCGCAAGGCCGGCGTCGGTAGCCGGATCGGCGGTGGCCACTCGGCCCGCGGCATGTATCTCTGGGGTAAGAGCCACGGTCTCACCTCCCGCTCGCATCCGCGCGTCGGCGACGTCGTGATCTACGGGCGGGGCTCGCACGCCGGGATCTACATCGGGAATGGCCGGGTCGTCCACGCCCTCAACCGGCGAGTCGACATCGTCGTTACGAGCCTGCACGGCATCACGACGCCGTTCACCACGTTCATCCACACGCGCATCCCGCACGGCTGAACACGGGCCGCGGTCGCTGCGAGCGCGCCGGTTTATGCGCTCGCAACGGTCCGCCCGTCAGGGTTCGACGATGGATATCAAAGAGACGTTCATCGCCGCGAACAGCGCCCTGACCGATCTGGTCCTGCGCGTGCGGCCGGAACACCTGGCCCTCGAGGTGCCGGCCTACGCCCGCTTCCATGACGGTCAGACGCTGCGCACCTCGTTGAACATCATGGCCTACGAGAACCAGTGCGTTCCCAGGGTCCTCGAGGGCGAGACGGGACTCGTGACGAACCCGGACTTCGACGGCGATCTTCTCGGCGACGATGTGGCGGGCAACTACGAGCGCCTCGCTACCGAGGCAAACGCATCCGTCCGCGCCCACGCCGACCTCGATCGGATCGTCCACATGTCATACGCCGACGTCCCTGCGAGCGGCTACCTGTCCGATATCTCGCTCAACCGAACCATGGCCCTCTACGACGCCGCGGCATTGACCGGCCTGGAGCCACACCTCACCGACGAGGTGATCGCGAGCTGTCCACGCGATCGCGTCGCAAAACGGCGAACTCCTGCGGAAGATGGGGATCTTCCCGCCCGAGATCGCCGTTTCGGGCGACGCCGCCCCGGAGGATCGCTTCCTGGCCTACATCGGCCGACAGCCCAGGGACAGGTCCGCGGCCGTCAGCTGATCCGTCCTGAGCGAGTGCTCAGATGCCGGCCGCGTTCTGATCGAGGATGCCTTGCGCGGCATCTGCCCCTGCCTTCGTCGGCCGGCCCCGAAGGATCCACTCGAACCCGACCGCGATCAGCGCACCGACGATCGGGCCAACGAGGTAGACCCAGTAGTGCGTCAGGTCGCCACCGACGAGCATCGGTCCAAGCGAGCGAGCCGGGTTCATCGATGCGCCGGACACCGGCGCGCCCCACACGGACACGAGGCCGATGTACGCGCCGATGGCGAGCGCCCCGTTGAACCCCACGTTGCGCGGCGCCGGCGGCCGTGCCGAGGACCACGCTGACGAGACAGAGCGTGAGCACGGCCTCGGTGAGGACCGCCGTCCCATCCGACACGCCCTGACCGGGCTCGGTGGCACCGTTGAGGATGCCGCCGTAGGCCAGCTGCAGGAAGACCGAGGCCAGGATCGCTCCGAGGACCTCGGCCACGATGTAGCCAGGTACCCGCCGCCACGGGAAGTTGCCCGGACCGCGAAGGCCAGCGTGACCGCTGGGTTGAGGTGCGCCCCCGAGATCGTCCCCATGAAGAAGATGATCCCCATCACCATCATGCCCGGGGCCAGCGCCTTCATGGCCAGGGTCAGGTCGCCGCCGATGGGCAGGGCGCCGATCACGCCGCCGCCGGCGGCGACGAGCACGAGCAGGAACGTGCCCCACACCTCGGCGAACAGGCGCTTGAACTCGAGGCTGGAGTCGTCGAAATCGACTTCGCTCTTGCGCACCGACTCGGATCGGCGAGCGAGCCAGGCCAGGATCGGCTCACCGGTTTGCGTCGCGACGGTCATCGTGTCCCTCCCTTTGCGATGCCGCTCGGCACACCCGTCCGCCATCGGACGCTCAGTGTGACAAAACGGCAACCGGCCAAACGCACGGACTCGGCGCGACGCGTAGCCTAGGGAGGTGAAGAGCGACTGGCCGGCGGGTCATCTGCCATCCCGAGAGGAGCGCACCGCGGCGGGGGCGAAGACCCGGATCAGTTCGCCGCCGGCTTCCCTCGGAACGTGGTCGCCGAATCCCGATCGCGTCGACCCGATCGAGCTGCTCGAGAGCCAGGCGACCACGCGCCTGCAGGATCTCGTGCCGGTCCGCTATGGCCGGATGTCGATCTCGCCGTTCACCTTCTACCGAGGTGCGGCCTTGCCGATGGCATCGGATCTCTCTGCGGCAGGACCGAATTCCGGTATCACGGTCCAGCTCTGCGGCGACGCACATCTGTCGAATTTCGGATTGTTCGCTTCGCCCGAGCGCGACCTTGCTCTTCGACATCAATGACTTCGACGAAACCATCCCCGGGCCATTCGAATTCGACCTCAAGCGTCTCGCGGCGAGCCTCGTGGTCGCCGGTCGAGAGCTCGGCCTGAGCGCCCACGATGCGCGGCACACGGTCCACCGTGCCATGCGCTCATACCGCGATCGCATGGCGGGCTACGCGACGATGCGCGCCATCGATGTCTACTACGCGCGCGTCGATGCCAGCGGGGTCCTCGCCTACGCAAACAAGGCTGCGCGCGGGATGATCAAGAGGACGGTCAAGGCGACCGCCCATCACGACTCCGTCCACGAACTGCCCAAGCTCACCTCGCTCGTGGACGGCAAGCGCCGCATCGTGGAGCATCCACCGACGCTCATCAAACTCCGCGACATGACCCAACCACTGGCCAATTCGGCTCTGCGGGCATACCGCGAGACGCTGCAGGAGGACCGGCGTGTCCTCATTGACCGGTATCGCCTGGCGGATTACGCGCTCAAGGTCGTGGGCGTCGGCAGCGTCGGGCTCAGCGCCTTCGTCGGCCTGATGACCGGTGGCTCGGACGACGATCCGCTGTTCCTCCAGGCCAAGCAAGCGGAGGCGTCGGTGTACGAGCGATATCTCGGACCGAGCGAACACGCGAGCCATGGCGAGCGGGTCGTGACAGGTCAGCGTCGCCTCCAGGCAGCAGGCGACATCCTTCTCGGCTGGACGGTCGGTGAACGAGGTCAACACGTCTACATTCGGCAGCTCCAGGACCAGAAGGGCAGCGCGGTCATCGACACGATGACGGCGGAGGACCTCGCGACATGGGGCGAACTCTGCGCATGGGCCCTCGCCCGCGGTCATGCCCGGTCGGGCGACCCTGCCACGATCGCCGGCTACCTCGGGACCGACAAAGAGTTCGAGCATGCGATGGCGACGTTCGCCGAGGCCTACGCGGACCAGAACGAGCAGGACCACGCGGCGTTGCTGGCGGCCATCAAGAGCGGTCGGATCTCGGCCGTGCAGGGGGTCTGAATCCTGGCCGGCTGCGGATAGCGCCACACGCGCCGACGCGGCAGACCCGTGGCCTGCCGCGTCGATCGATGTG
This sequence comes from uncultured Chloroflexia bacterium, assembly GCA_963721655.1. GTDB lineage: Bacteria > Chloroflexota > Limnocylindria > Limnocylindrales > CSP1-4 > DASTYU01. The sequence goes on from CAVRKH010000008.1 coordinate 58,348, forward strand.
ATACGCGCTCCGTCGCTGGGTCGATCCGGACGACCCGACCGATCGGCTACCGAAGGTCGAAGCGACCCCGCTGCTGGGTGAACGACGGAGCGCCGATCGTCAGGTTGGCCCCGAAACCGTCGCGTGCCACCGTCGAGTCGTGCGGCTGCGCGACGCTGAGCGGCCGGCTGTAGCGGAAACTGTCTCGCGCATCGGGCGCCAAGCCGTGCGACAGCGTGTGGTGACCGCCGCCGGCTGTGCGGTCGCGGCGCCGATCCCTGCGGAAGCCGCAGCGCCGATCAGGCCGCCCGCCAGGAGCGTGGCCGCCAGCAGCGCACCGAGGCCGGCGCGCGGGAGCGAGACCTGGCTCTTCTCCAACTTCTGTGTCGTCATCCCTGCCGTCATGGTTCCCCTGCCTCCATTTCGTCTTGTTGTGCCGACCGTCTTGGCGGTGGCTCCGATGACACGACATTGACGGGGGCACGGGCAGGCAGCATCGGTCGGACGCCTTATAGGCCCAACAAAGTTTGCCTAGGCGGAACGACCCAATTCCCTACGGCGCGGTCCCGGGAGCACGCGAACGCGTCCGGCTCTTCGCCTCGATGTCGCCGCGGTGGGCGTCGTAGTGACCGATCAGGACCAGCTCGATCGTCTCCGCGAGCACCTGGGATCGGGCGCGCGGCGGCCGAGTGGGCAGGTTCAGCTGCTCGTCCGTGAGCCCGAGGATGAGCTCGATTCCTTCCTCGGTTCGACGGCGCAGCAGCGCGACCGCCTCCTGTGGCGACAGGTCGGTGGTGAGCTGCTTTCGTTCGAGGACCGGACGTCGCGATGGCACCTTCTGGCCGATCGTGAGGCGGACGATCCACTGGTGATAGCCGGCGGCCTCGATGACGTGCTCGACGTCCTTGCCGATCGACCACACGCCGGGTGCCGGAATGTGCCGCCACCGATCCGGCTCGATGTGCGCGATGACCGAGATCAGCGCGGCGGCAGCCTCGTCGAGTCGCGCCGCGAGCGTCGCCGCGCGCTCCGACCGCGCACTGCTCGTCCACGCGGCGCATTCTTTGCGGACGCTGGCATGACGTCAACGGTCGCGGACTCCACCAAAACGGGTGGTGTCGCACGGTCATGCACGGGTAATATCCGGGTTCCGGCGGGGGAATCCGATCGAGGCCCCGCGGCCGGCAGCCGCCATCCCGCCTTGTATCGCCGGAACAGGGGAGGGCCGCCAACAGTTCGTCCCACTGCCCACCATCAGCGCGAGGGTTGACCTTGGCTGGGGAGTCCAATCGCGACCCGGACCGCGACTCTGCACTTTCGCTGAGCGGTCGAAACAGCACCACACGAGGAGCAAACCACATGAGCGATCAGGAGCAGGTGCCCGAGACCCTGGCGGTCTTCGTCCTGGATAACGGAGCGGCGGCGAAGCGCCTCCTCGAGGCGGTCGACAAGATCGACGAGGTCAACGACAACGTGCAGATCGTCGACGCCGCGATCGTCGATCGGACGAAGCGGCGTGGTGCCGTCAAGGTCCACCAGACGCGGGACCGGGGGGCATTGAAGGGCGGCGTCCGTGGCACGGCGATCGGGGTGGTCGTGGGCACGATCATCGCGGGCCCGGCGGGAGCGGTCGTGGCCGGCGCGGCCGGCGGGCTCCTCCACAGTCTCCGCAGCCGCTTCCACGACATCGGCATCGACGACAAGTTCATGAAGCAGGTCGCGAAGGAGATCGAGAAGGGCAAGAGCGCCCTGTTCGTGCAGTACACGGGCACCTGGGCCGCGTCGATCGGGTTGGTCGAGCAGGCGATCCAGGCCGAGAACGCCCTGCTCATCACGAGCACGCTGCCCGCCGAGACCGCGGCTGCACTGAGGGCGCTGGTCGAGCCCGCCGCCGAATCACTGGGTGGCGACGAGGTGGTCGCCGACTTCGAGATCGAGGTCGAGGAAGCCCCGGAGGAGGAGGCCGCGCCGGCAGAGGAGGCCGCCCCTGTGGCAGCGGCGGCCGGCGACGACCTGACCCAGCTGGTCGGGATTGGACCCAAGGCAGCGGGTGCCTTGACCGCGGCCGGGATCGCGACCTACGCCGCGCTGTCCGAAGCGAACGAGCCGCAGATCCGCCGAGCACTCCACGATGCCGACATGACGCCACCGGGCAACGTGTCGACGTGGCCCATGCAGGCATCCCTCGCCAGCAAGGGCGACTGGCAGGGCCTGATGAAGCTCAACGAGAAGCAGCGAGCCACTGCAAAGCCAGCCGCACCGCGGACTGACGCTGCCGCCGCGGCTCCGCCCGACGACCTGACCCAGATCAACGGCATCGGTCCGCGGATCTCCACGATCCTGAACGAGGGCGGGATCACGACCTACGCCGACCTGCAGCGCGCGAACACCGGAGAGCTGCGCCAGATCATCGCGGTCGGTGGAGCCCTGCCGCCCTCGAGCCTCGAGAGCTGGCCGACGCAGGCCTCCTACGCGGCGCGCGGTGATTGGTCAGGTCTGGCGACCTACAACCGCCGCTGACATCGCACGGTCCCACGCCCGGGTCGAAGGGCCCGGGCGTGGGACGAGGATTTGCCTGTGGCGAAAACGATCGTCAACACCCCGGACGCCCCCGGGTCGGCGTCTCACGGCACGTTTCCGTACAGCCAGGCCGTGATCGCGGGCGGGCTCGTCTTCGTCAGTGGCCAGGGCCCCTTCGATCCCGCGACCGGGTCGATCGTCGGTTCGACCATCCAGGAGCAGACCCGGCAGGTCCTGCGCAACTGCGACGCCATCCTCCGCGCCGCAGGGAGCTCGATGGACAAGGTCGTGAGCGCGACCTTCATCCTCCGCGCACCCGGAGGACTTCGCCGGGATGAACGAGGAGTGGGCTCGCTGGTTCACGACCGATCCGCCGGCTCGGCAGGGCGCCGCGCATCCCCTGGACATCGAGGGGTTCCGGATCTCGATCGCGCTCGTCGCCGAAGCCTGAGCGACATGAGACCGGCCCCCGTCAGGGACAGGGACCGGTCTGAGCAACGGGAGCGCTAGCCGCCGAGGCTGGCCGGGAGCGAGATCTCGCCTTCCTCGACGGGCACGAAGCCCCCATTCACGACCTCTTCGTCTCGGAATGGCATTGACGAATGCCGCGCAGCCTGCGCCCGCGGGCGACGACGGGTCCTCGAACCAGAGGATCACCTGCTGGGGTGAGCCGTCGCGGACGATGACTGCGGACCGCGTGCCGACCGCCTGCCCTTCGGATGTCGACTGGATGATCTCGCCTCCAAGGATCCAGGTCGTGTCATCGAACATTCGGGAGCACTCGAGCCCGATCGTGAACCGGTCTGATGCGATGGCGACGGTTGCCGTTCCGGCAAGCCGCGAGCCGATCGCCGACGCATCCGCGTTGACAGTTGCGCTCTGGTCCCCGAGGGGGAACGTGACCTGTCCGCTGACCGGTGTTGCAGCGCTGGGCGGCAGCGTGATCCCGCCTTCCTTGACTTGCCCGATCATGTCCTGACCTTCAACGGCAGAGTCCGGAATATTCCTGACGAACTGCGCGCAGTCATCCCAGGTTCCTTCCGCCTGCCCGTAGAGATTGACCTGCTGTGGCGAAGTGTCGCGGACGGTCACGGCCAGCCATTGTCCGACCGGCCCCCCTCCACCCGAGGATTCCTCGACCGCACCAGCAAGGAACCAGGTCTGGTCGTCGAACTGACGCGCGCATTGGAGCCCGACCGTGTTTTCGCCGTCACCGACATCGCCTTCGCTGACATACGTGATCACGGCGCTCCCGGAGAGTCCGGTGATGGTGTCTCCTGCGACCGCAGTACCCAGGGTGAGCCGTCAGCCAGCGCATCCATGACGACGGTGATCTCACGGTCGGCGTCGAACGTGAATTGCCCGGTGACCGGACTGAGCGTGGCCGAAGGGGCGGGTGAGCTGGTTTCGACCGGCACACCGACGATCGCGTCACCGGGCAGGAATCGAGCTCCCCACCACAACCGCGATGAGAACGACGGCCGCAACGGCCGCCAATCTTGATGAACGCATTCATTGTCTGGGACCTCCACGGCGACCACCTGGATCGCCGCTGGGGCGTCGAGGGCAGCTCGGACAACACGGCATCCAGGACGCGGTCCGGGATCCCATTCGAGCCAGCCTCCAGCCAGGACCGGACGATGCGGTTGGCGTCGCGTTCGGAGTTCATTGGGCTACCTCCCGCGCCACCGGTCGCGCGTCGGCGTCGAGGGCCGCGCGCAATGCACGCATCGCGTAGAAAAGTCGGGATCGAACGGTGCCGACGGGAACGCCGAGCGCCTCGGCGACGTCGACGAGCGAAAGGTCAAGGTGGTGGTGCAACACGACGACTGCGCGGTGGTCGACCGACAGCCGCCGGAACGCACGCTCCAGCTGGTCGCGGTCAGCGACGGTCGCGATGTCATCGGAAGCGGATGATTCGTCGAAGTGCATGACGCGGAGGTTCGGCGCCAGGCGCCGAGTCTTCTTCACCTCGGAGTAGCACGCACGGACGAGCAGGCGGTAGGCCCAACCGTCGAAGCGTGCGGGATCGCGAAGCTGTGGGAGGTCTCGCCAGATGGTCGAGCAGCGCCTGCTGCGTCGCATCGTCGGCGAGGTCGACGTCGCGAAGGATCCGGTGAGCGATGGCATGCAGCCGGTTGCCGATGACGACGGCGAGGCTCGCGAACGCCCCCTCGTCACCGTGTTGCGCCTGCACGACCAGCTCGGTGGTGTCCACGCCGCTCCCTTGATGAGCGCCCGGCCAGTCCGGGTGCATCTATAGGTGTATGGGAGCCGGGGCAGGCTGCGCGACTCAATCTGTTCCAAACTGCCCGGCAACGGGGTATGCGACACGAGGAACTGAGGGCGCGTGACGGAACCGCGATTGGCCCTTGGCCGCAGCGAAATTCTGGCGCATCGGCGGATGGTCGGATCGCTCGACGTGCGGCTCCCGGCCGGCACGGCATCGCTCGAGCGCGCCGCGTGGGCGGGACTCCAGGACAGCATGCCGCGCGCCGCCCTGCTCTCGATCCACGCGCGCGTTGAGGGCACGACGCCCGTCGGCACTGGAGGATCCGTCCCTCGTCCAGGTGTGGGGCCCGCGCTACAGCACCTACGTCATCGCGGCCGCCGACCGAGCGGTCTTCACGCTCGGCCGCCTGCCGGACGAGGGCAAGGCGCGCCGCCGCGCCGAGGACATGGCGAACCGCCTGGACGCGTTCCTCGCCGGTCGCGCGATGGGCGACGTGGAGGCCGGTCGCGGCGTCGGTGTCAATCCGAGCGCGCTCCGCTACGGGGCGCCGACCGGGCGAATCCTGATCCGCTGGGACGGCGCCCGGCAGCCGACGGTCTGGACCGTGCCACCGCCGGCGATCGATCCGGTCGAGGCCCGCCACGAGCTCGCTCGCCGCTACCTTCATGTGTTCGGGCCAGGCACGCCGGAGGCATTCGCCGCGTGGGCGGGCATCTCGGCGGCGTCCGCGCACACGGCATTCGCGGCCCTCGGGTCTTCGCTCGTGCCCGTCCGGACGCCGATCGGCGACGGCTGGATCCTGGCCGCGGATGAGGCGACGTTCCGTGCCCCGCCGATCCCCGCAGCGCCGGCGAGGCTCCTCCCCAGCGGCGACACGTTCTTCCTGCTCCAGGGCGCCGACCGCGAGCTCCTCGTCCCCGACGCGGACCGCCGGGCGATGCTCTGGACATCGCGCGTGTGGCCAGGCGCCGTCCTCGTCGAGGGCGAGGTCGTCGGAACGTGGCGGCGCTCGCAGGCGGTCGTCAGCATCGAGCCCTGGAGGAAGCTGACGGCCGCCCAACGGAACGCCATCGAGGAGGAGGCAGCGTCGATGCCGCTGCCCGGTATGGCGGGGTCGATCCGGGTGCGCTGGCCGCTCTAGCGCCGCTCGATTCGACCCTCCAAGGCTGAAGCGGACACAGGATCAGTCTTCGCGGCTCTGTAACGCGCCGTCATGGCCTACTGACCGTGCCGGACGCTCGAGTCAGCATGCTTGTGAACGTGGACGACGAACGACTGAGCACGGGCGAGCTGTTGATGCAGTGGCGAGACGCGACGCGGGCCGCGGAGCTCGCCGAGCGCCTGGCCGAGATCGCAGCGCAAGCCGCGGACCAGGCCGATCGGGGCGCGCTGGCGTCGGATCAGATCGCCCGGATGGCCGAGAAGGCTGCCGTCGCCGCGGAGCGCGCTGCGCGGAGCGCACGAAAGGCGGCAGGGCAGGCCGCCGAGCTCGCCGTCGAGAACCGCGAGCAACGCCTGCGCGGCGCGGACGAGGCGCTCGTGACCGCTCGAGCGTCCGAGACGGAGGCGCGCGATCGCTTCCAGGATGCGGAACGGGCGACCAACCACCGTCAAGGACTGCCTCGCTAGCACGTACCATCTCGCGCATGACAGCCGACGGGATCCGCGCCGCGATCGAGGCGGCAACCGGCCATTACGCCGCGCACCCTGAAGAGGCACGCTCGACCGACAGCGAAGCGAGGGCGTCGCTCGTCAACGGGCTTGTCATCGAGGTCGAGGGACCTGCCGGGGAGCACTTGACCACCGACATGGTTCGGTCGGTGGGCGGGACCGGTACCGCCCCGTCACCTGGCTGGTTGCTCCGGGCGGCCGAGGCCAGTTGCGTCACCACCTTGATCGCGATGCGTGCCGCCGTCCTTGGTATCACCCTCGAAACCGTCGAAGTCACGGTCGATTCGGAGTCCGACGATCGCGGGATGCTCGGGATGGACGACGCGGTGCCGTCCGGTCCGCTGTCGGGCCGCGTCCGGGTGCGCCTCATCGCCGATGGCGTCGAGGACACCACGCTCGAGGAGCTCGCGCACTGGGGCGTCGATCATTGCCCCGTGTGCAACGCGCTCGAGCGCCCGGTCCCGATCACCGTCGAGGTTGCGACGAGCTAGCCGTCACGAGGTCGCGCAACGATGCTCACCACCAATCCGCTCGAAGACGTGCCGGTCCTCGTGATCTTCGCGGTCTTCGCGGTGATCTCCTTCATCGCGTACGAGATCGGCTTCCAGATCGGTCACTGGTACCAGGCGCGATCGCCCGGCGTGCAGGAGGGACCGACGGGCGTCCTCGTCGGCTCGATCCTCGCGCTGCTGGCGTTCCTGCTCGCCATCACCATGGGCATGGCATCCGATCGCTTCGACACGCGGCGCGGCCTCGTGCTCGAGGAGGCGAATGCGATCCAGACCACGTATCTCCGAGCCGGGTACCTGCCGGAACCCGCCTCCGGTGAAATCCGGAACCTGATCCGCGAGTACGTGCCGCTCCGGATTTCACCGTCGGATCAAGCGACGCTCCTGGCCAACTCGCAGCAGGCGGAGGCGCTCCTGGGGCAGATCTGGTCTATCGCCGAGGCCGAGGCGAAGGTGACGCAGCAGGGAGACCTGATGGCCGCGTTCATCGAGTCGCTGAACGAGACGATCGACCTGCACGAGAATCGACTCGCCGCCGGCGTCTACTCGAGGGTCCCCGCGACGATCCTCTGGCTGCTCTTCGTCGGCTCGGTCCTGACGCTGGCGATCGTCGGCTACAGCGCCGGCCTTGACCAGGCGGCGCGACCTGTTGAGCGCGATCGTCCTGATCATCGCCCTCGGCGCCGTCCTCGCGCTCGTGATCGACCTTGACCAGCCTCGGTCAGGGTTCGTCCAGGTCAGCCAGCAGCCGATCATCGACCTCCAGGAGCAGATCGGCCCTCCTTCGTAAGTTGCGTTTCGGGCCGTCGCTCGTCGTGCACAATGACCGCGCGTCGAAGGTGGGGTCGACGTCGACCCGACCCGGCGTGAGGGAGCCCAAGGAGGGTCCGATGCGCGCCACCGTCACCCTGGTCGCCGCCATCGTCGCGTTGCTGCTGATGCCTGTCGGGGCAGCCGCCCGGCCACAGGCCAGCTGCCCGAACGGTTCATCGGGCTACACGCTGGTCGACCTCCCGACGTGGTGGGACATCACGGTCGACGGATTCGAGGCCGCAGGCATCCCGGTGTACGTCGGCGGCGACCCAGCGAACGGGTTCACCGAGGAATTCGACGCGTTCGGCGCCGCTGCGGGGTTCGGCGACGGGCAGGGTGTCTACGACTTTGTCTGGGGTCCGCAGTGGGCGATCATCGACAAGGGCGGCGACGGCTGGGCGTGCATGAAGCCGCGTCCGATCACCCCCGGCAACCCGGCATACCAGTTCAACGGTGTGGGTTCGGGGGCATTCGCCGGTAGGATTGCGGGACCCGTGTCTTCCCCAGCTGCCCGCATCGACCAGTCCTATCGGGGCCTTCTCCGCGTCCCGCAGCTGAGCCGCGTCCTCGCGTCGATGATCGTGGCCCGCGTCGCCAGCGCGATGGTCGGCGTGGCAATCGTCCTGTTCACGCTCGATGAATACGACTCGCCGGCGCTGGCAGGTCTGGTCACCCTCGCCTACATCCTGCCGGGGATCCTCGTCAGCCCCATCGCCGGCGCGCTGCTCGACCGCCACGGCAGGGTTCGGCTGATCATCCTCGACTACATCGTCGCTGGCTCGGCCCTCGGCATCATCGCGTTCCTGGCGCTCTCGGACCGCCTGCCCGCAGGGCTCCTGGTCCTCATCGCCGCGGTGGCGTCGCTGACCTCGATCCTGAGCGCGACCGGGCTGCGCAGCCTGTTCCCGATCATGGTCCCGAAACACCTCTGGGAGCGGGTCAACGCCATCGATTCGAACGGGTACATCGTGGCGACGATCCTCGGCCCACCGATCGCCGCGGCCCTTGTAACGGTTGTCGGCGGGCCCGCCGACGCTGGCGATCATCGGCGCGATGATGCTGCTGGCCACGGTTCCGCTGATCGGCGTCCGTGACCCCGCCAAGCCGAAACCCGCCGAGGCGCCGTTGCTGCGCGAGGCGTGGGACGGCGTCCTGTATGTCTGGCACAACCCGACCCTGCGCGGGCTCGCGTTCTCGATCTCGACGCTCAACATCGCGGGCGGGGTCGCGTCGATTGCGATCCCCCTGCTCGTGCTCAGGCAGCTCGGCTACAGCCCGGCGCTGGTCGGGCTCGCATTCGCCGTATCGGGCGTCACCGGGATGGTCTCGTCTGCCTTCTTCGGGCGGTTCGATACGCGCGGCCGGGAGTGGCGGATGCTCGTCGTGCCGATGGCGCTCATGGTCCCGACGGTCGCGCTGCTGCTGCCGGTCGCGGCCTCGGCGCCGGCCGGCACCGCGGGCGGCATCGAGCCGCTGGCCGGGATCGTGCTGGTGATCGCCTCGCAGGCGTTCTTCGGCATCCTGAACGGCCCGCTCGACATCGCACTGTTCACGGTCCGCCAGCGGCGGACCGACCCGGCGATCATGGGCCGCGCCTTCGCGGTCTCGATGGCCGCCAACTTCGTCGGCTACCCGGTGGGCTCCGCGATCGCGGGCCTGCTCGCGACGACGTCCCTCGCATCCGCGGTCGGGCTGGGGGTCGCGGCATGCCTCGTCGCGACGGTCTTCGCGACGGTCCTGATCCCGGGTCGCGCGCCATCCGCTCCGCAGCCGGCGACGCCCGCCTTCCGCAGCTCGGCCGCGCCGGCGGGATCCGAGCCGGTTCACCGCCAGCCGTGAGCCGGCGTCGAATCCCGGACGAGGTGCTGACCGCCGCCCACGAGCGCGCGGCCGCCCGGGAGGCGCGCGACTGGGCCGAGGCCGACCGGCTGCGTGCGGAGATCGAGGCGGCCGGCTGGAAGATCGTCGACCGCGGCACGGACTTCGCATTGACACCGGTCGCGCCACTGGACACGTCGGAGGGCGAGCGCGTCCGCTACGGGGCAAGCGCGAACGTCCCGTCCCGCCTGGACGAGACGCCCGTCGGCGTGGCGACGGTTGTGCTCGTGGCGACCGACTGGCCGGACGACCTGGCGCGTGCGCTGTCGGGTCTCGCCGACCACGCGCCCGAGGGCACGTCGATCGTCGTCGTCGCGGACGCCCCGTCCGAGGATCAGGCGGCGGCCCTCGAGGTGGTCGAGGCGGGCGGCGGGACGGGCGGCCTGTCGACCGAGATCGTGTGGACGAGCGACCGCCTGGGCCAGGGTGCCGCGCTGAACGCGGGGGTCCGCCGCGCGCCCGGGCCGATCGTGATCCTGCTCGATTCGAGCGTCGAACCAACGGGCGATTTCGTCACACCGCTGACGGCAGCCCTCGCCGATCCGGCCGTCGCGCTTGCCGGGGGATGGGGGATCGTGTCAGACGACCTGCGCCGGTTCGAGGAGGCGCCGCCGGGCGACGTCGACGCGATCGAGGCCTACTGCCTGGCGTTCCGGCGGGAGGACTTCGCGACGCGCGGCCCGTTCGACGAGCGGTTTCGCTTCTACCGCAACCTCGATATCTGGTGGAGCCTCGTGCTTCGCGACGAGGGGCAGGGGACGGCGCCGCGGCGTGGCGTCGCGCTGGCCGACCTGCCGCTCACCAGGCATGAGCACCGCGGCTATACGAGCCTGCCGCCCGACGAGCGGGATCGGCAGAGCAAGCGCAACTTCTACCGGATCATCGACCGCTTCGGATCGCGCCGGGACCTGCTCGTTCGCAACACTGGCGACACGCCCGGTCACGGTGGGCAGGCGCCCGGTGATTGACGGCCGCGTACAGTGATGTCTGCGGCCGGCCCATAGCCGTACGGCACGTTGTCCGGTCGTGGGCTCCGGATCGGGGCTCAACCGAGCTCGCAAGGAGGCGTTCATGTCACGCATCCTCGCCGTTGTTGGCGCCATCGCGCTCGTGGCCCTGTCGGCTGCGCCTGTCCTTGCCGGCGGCAAGCCCGTCAAGGCGCCCGAAGAGTCACCGCCGCCCGTCATCTACCCGGCAGGCGAGCTGTGCGACTTCGATCTGCTGTTCGAGGACGTCCTCAACACCAGCCACTCGCTCACATTCCCGGCGGCCGACGACGGGACGCAGCGGGTCATGTTCGGCGGTCGGATCGTCTTGCATCTGACCAATCTGGACACGGGTGTGTCGAGGTTCTACAACGCGTCCGGCCCGGGCACCTTCACCTTCGGCGAGACCCTCGTCGTCAAGGGCCAGGGCCCGTGGCTCCTGTACTTCTTCGAGGGCGACGCCGACGGCCCTGGCGTGTGGTACACGCGCGGCAAGATCCGGATCGAGGCCGACCTTGAGACGGGGCAGATCATCTCGGCGACCCGGCCAGCCAACACGATCGACGTGTGCGAGCAGCTCGGAGGCCACGCCGCGTGATCGCGGCTGACAGGTCGATGCAAGCGATCGACTCCCGGGTCTCTGCGGTTGACCGCCCGAGGCGCACGGTCAGCGGCACGTACCCGGGAGGTACCCATGACGACGCGCACGGTCCTGCGCATCGGCTCGCGCGCGACGCTCTACCGCGTCGCGGCACTCACCGCGCTGCTCCTGCCGCTTGTGCTCGCCGCGTGCGGCGGCGACGGCAGCGGTGGCGGCGCGCGGCTACTGAACGGCGACCAGGCCCCGGGCGAGCTCGGCGGCCTTCGCCAGCTCCGCGACAGCCTCCGGCCGGTTTGGCCAGACGTGGCTGATCAGCTCACCGATGCCACGCCCGGCGTAGCCCGCGAGCATCGGCGCGACCTCCTCGGCGGTTCCGCGCATCGCCGACGCGGGCGGCGTCTCGTCGCCCTCTCGAGCCAGGCCAGGGAAGAAGACGAACACGCCCGCGGTGAGGGTCATCGTTGCGATGTCGCGGCCTTCCTCGTCGCAGGCGGCCCGTAGGCGGGCGATCCGCGCGTCGAGCTCCTGCGCCTCGGGCGGAGGGCCGTACCACGCCGCGTTCCAGCGGTCGGCGTGACGGGCGACAAGCCGCAGCATCCGCGGACCCTTGCCCGCGATCAGGATCGGCATGCTGGCCGGGCGCGGACCGCGTGGCGCAGCTCGGCGTTCGCCCGGTGCCATTGCCCGTCGAAGCGGACACGACCCTCGCGAAGCAGCGGGAGGATGATCTCGAGGGCTTCCTCGAAGCGACCGACGCGGTGGTCGAACGGGAAGTCGAACGCCTCGAACTCAGGCTCGTGCCAGCCGCAGCCGAGCCCGAGCACCAGCCGTCCGCCGCTGACCTCGTCGAGCTCGGCGGCCATCTTCGCGGTGAGCGCCGGGTTGCGGAACGGGACCGCGAGCACCAGCGGACCGATCTCCACCCGGCTGGTGAGCGCCGCCACCGCCGACAGGACGGTCCAGGCCTCGTGGATGCCCTCGGTCCTGCCGCCCTCGCGGAAGAGCATGTGATCGGCCAGGTAGACCGAGTCGAGGCCGCGCTCCTCGGCGGTGAGCGCCATGTCGCGCAGCGTGGACCACGGTGGGACGTGACCACTCGCTTCGTCCTCGACCCATGGGCAGCATCAGCCCGACCTTCATCGGCTCGCCACCTTTGGTCGGGCCTGCGAGCCGTCCGGGCCGTCGACCACGTCCCAGCCGAGGGCGGCAAGCTCGTCGCGGAGTGCGTCGGCGCGCGGCGAAGTCGCGCGCGTTCCGGGCGATCGCGCGCGCCTCCACGAGCTCGCGAACCTCCGCCGGCGTGTCGTCGGCCACCGTCCCCGTTGCCCAGACACGGTCGAGGTCCAGCCCGAGCACGTAGTCGAAATCAAGCAGCAGCCAGCGGCGCTCGTCCTCGGGGAGCGGCGCTCGGAGCGTCTCGCGGGCGATGGCCACGGCCGTCGACGTGTCCAGGTCGTCGTCGATGGCGGCGGTGAAGCGGTCGTGCAGGTCGCGCCCTTCGGGGGACAGGGGAGCGGACGGCGCGTGCGCTCGGTCCGCCGGGTCGGGGGTGTTGGCGCCACCGTGTCCGCCCTGATCGGCGGCGATCCCGTCGGGCCGCTCCCCGGCGGGGGCGGCGCGCAGGACGGCGGGTGCCGCCCACGGACCGTCGGCGGGTGGCGGCCCGAGAGCGCGCAGCCGCGCACGCAGCGATTCGAGTGCGGCCGCCGCCCCGGTCACCGATTCGTCGCTGTAGTCCAGCTTGTGGCGGTAGCGGGACGTGAGCGCCAGGTAGCGCAGGGCGAGGGGGTCGATGCCGCGCTCGGCCAGCTCGGTGACCCGTTCGAAGTTGCCGGCCGACTTGGCCATCTTTCGCCCCGACATCAGCAGGTGCTCGCCGTGGACCCAGACGGTGGCGGGTGGCCCACCGACCAGCGGCGCCGACTGCGCGATCTCGTCCTCGTGGTGCGGGAAGACGTTGTCGATGCCGCCGGTGTGGATGTCGAACCGCTCGCCGAGGTATTTGAGGGCCATCGCCGAGCACTCGAGGTGCCAGCCCGGGAAGCCCTCGCCCCAGCGCGACGGCCACTTGAGGGCGCGCTGTTCGCCGGCGGACTTCCACAGCGCGAAGTCGGCCGGGTCGCGCTTGTCGTGTTCGACGTGGCCCGCGGTCCGGTGGCCGGCCCGGAGGTCGTCGAGCGAGTTGCCCGAGAGCTTCCCGTAGTCCTCGAACGTCCCGACCTCGTAGTAGAGGTTGTCGTGGTCGGTGCGGTAGGCGTGGCCGGCATCCTCGAGCCGTTCGGCGAGGTCGAGCATCTCGGGGATGTGCTCGGTCGCGCGCGGGAAGACGTGGGCGGGGAGGATGTTGACGAGCGCCTCGTCCGCGTGGAACGCGGCCTCGTATGCGGCCGCGATCTCGGCCGTCGATTTGTGCTCCAGCCCGGCCTGGACGAGCATCCGGTCCTCGCCGCGATCGAACTGGTCGTCGCGCAGGTGGCCGACGTCGGTGATGTTCTTGACGTGGAACACGTCGACGCCGTGGTACAAGCAGCACGCGCCGGATCAGGTCCGCCAGCAGGTAGCTCCGCAGGTTGCCGACGTGGGCGTAGCGGTAGACGGTCGGGCCGCACGTGTACATCCGGACGCGACCCGGCTCCAGCGGCTCGATGGGCCGCACCTCGCGGGTCAGCGTGTCGCGCAATCGGAGGGTCACCGGGGAGCTCCTGGCGGCGTCCGCGGGGTTGGGCAGAGGCGGACGAGCGGGGTCCATCCTACCCGCGGAGACCAATCTTCGAAATTCGTCGCAAAGGGCCCTAACGGCGGCGACGTTCGCTCGTTATCGCTTCAGAGGCCTCGCAACTGACCATCGTTCCCCCGGCGGTGAAGTTGCGGGGTCTCATAGCGTCCGGGGTAGCGCGGCGGCGCCCGGTGGCTGCCAAATATCAGCCCCCGCAATGCGTGGCGGGGCGCCCGCCCGCGAGCCCTGAAATCGGGCCAACGCAGGCCATTTCAACGGCCACAGAGCAGCCAGGCTGATATCTGGCTCATACCCGGGCCTCGCCCCTCGCCTTTCATCACCCCGGCTGATATCTGGCAGCGAGCGGCCGGCGGCGGCTCGCAAACCGCGGCCGGCTCCAGCCGCGGCGTCCGGGGCCCCTTCCGGCCCGGGAGACGATCCGCCCGTATACTCCGGCGCATGCGGCGCTGGGTATGCATCATCGCGCTCCTGACCGGATTCTCCGGCCAGGGTTACGTGTGGTCGACACGCGCGCGTCAGCCCGTCCCGATCGAGCGACCCGTGGCCCGACCGACGCGCGCCGATGGGCTTCGCCTGACGGCCGACTGGTGGCGCAGACCCTGAGCTACGCAGCCACTGGCCGCCGGACAGATGGTCGAGGTCCGCGACGCCTCGGCTTGGCCGCGCTCCTCAGCATCCTGGTCGCGGTGTGCCTCGTTGCCGGCTGCAGCGCGCCCGCGATCGGGGCGGAGAGCGACCGGCCGGTCCGCATCCTGAGCGGTGGCGCGGCCACGCTCGACCCGGCCGAGGCCGGTGATGCGGGCAGTGCCAACGTCATCGGCCAGCTCTACGAGACGCTGACGTCGTTCGACACCACCCTGACCCTTCGGCCCGCGCTGGCCGAGTCCTGGGATATCCAGGACGGCGGCCGGCGGATCGTCTTCAAGTTGCGTGACGGGCTCACGTTCTCCGACGGGACGCCGCTCACCGGCGACGACGTCGTCCGGAGCTGGATGCGAATCATCGATCCGGCCAACCCGTCGCCGCTCGTCTCGCTGATGTCCGATGTCGAGGGAGCCATGGCCTATGCCCGCGGCCAGAGCAGCGACCCGTCGTCGGTGGGGCTGCATGCCGATGGCCAGGAGGTGACTGTCGACCTCAACCGGCCCGCCGCGGACTTCGTGACGGTGGTCGCCAGCCCGACGTTCTCGGTCGTCCCGCCCGGCATGGACGACGACCCCGACGTCACCGCGCCCGGGTCGTTCGTGTCGAGCGGCGGCTACACCCTCGCATCGACCGACCCGAGGACGACGACGCTCGCCGCCAACCCCCACTACTGGGCCGGCGAGCCGCCGATCAAGGAGGTCCAGCTGGTCCAGGACATCGAAGGGCGCAGCCCGATCGAGGACTACGAGGCCGGTCGCCTCGACTACCTGCCGCTCGGCGACTTCGATGCGTCGTGGATCGCCTACGACCGGGAGCTCGGACCGGATCTCCGAGAGGTGCCGGCGCTCGCGGTCCAGTACTACGGCTTCGACACCACGCGCCCGCCGTTCGATGACGTGAAGGTGCGCCAGGCATTCGGAGCCGCGGTCGACTGGCGGCGGATCGCCGCGCTGGGCACGGCCTCGCCGGAGGACGTGGCCACGTCCATGGTGCCGCCGGGCATGCCCGGCCGGTCCGACCGTGACTTCCTGCCGGTCCACGATCCCGAAAAGGCACGCCGGCTCCTGTCCGAAGCGGGCTATCCGGGCGGCCAGGGCTTCCCCGAGGTCACGATGCTGACCGGCGGCGGCCTGTTCGACGAGGCGCTGGTGACCGAGCTCGAACGCGAGCTCGGGATCGACATCAAGTCCGAGACGATGGGTAACGGCTACTTCGACCGGCTGAACAACGATCCGCCCCAGATCTGGTCCTTGTCGTGGATCGCCGACTACCCGGGCCCGAACGACTTCCTGGGCGTCCTCCTCGGCTCCGACGCCTCGAACAACTACGGCGGCTGGAGCTCGCCGGAGTTCGACGCCGCGATCGCCGACGCCGGTGCGGCCACCGACCCGGACGACATCCGCGCGGCGTTCGACCGTGCGGAGGAGATCGTCCAGCGCGACGTGCCGGTCGTCCCGGTGAGCTACGGCACGGGCTGGGCGCTGTCCCGGCCCGAATTGCTCGGAGCGGACCAGAACGGGCTTGGCGCGGTCCGCATGGCGGGGCTCGCATGGGACGACTGAACGCGTCCACGCGCCGCGCCCTTGCGCCGCTGTTCGGCGCCCTGCTCCTGGCGGCTGTTGTCGCTCCGTCGGCGCTCGGCGCCGATTCGGGGGTCACGTTCGGCAAGCCGGAGGCGAGCTCGAAGTACGCGGAACGGATCGAGTTCGTCCAGCCGGTAGCGCTCGACAAGGCCATCGACCGGGCCGAGGTGCGCCTGACCTTCGCGGATCAGCCCGAGCCCCGTCGTCGTCGAGATGCCCGGCGTCGCCGCCGGGGCGCAGACCACTTCGTGAGCTAGCGTCGACTTCACCGATGGCGGGCACATCTACCCGAACACGCCCATCCGTGCGCAGTGGCGCGTGTACGACGAGTCCGGAGGACCAGGACCGGCACGGACGGGCCGCCGGTCACGCTCACCTACGAGGACGATCGCTTCGACTGGAAGGTGCTCGAGGGAGACCTCGTCCGGGTCCACTGGTACGACGGCGACCAGGCGTTCGGTCGCAGCATCCTCGAGTTGGGTGAGAAAGCCGTCCGCGAGACGTCCGAGCTGCTCGGCGTGACCGAAGAGGAGCCGATCGACTTCTACATCTACGCCGATCAGCAAGCGTTCTACGGCGCGCTCGATCCAAGCACGCAGGAGAACGTCGGTGGTCAGGCGCTGTCCGAGATCCGGACGCTCTTTGCCCAGATCGCCCCGGGCGGCGCAGATGATGCCGAGGTCGGTCGCGTGGTGCCGCACGAGCTCGTCCACCTCGTGTTCGACACGGCGGTCAAGAACCCGTACCACTTCCCGCCACGCTGGCTGAACGAGGGCCTCGCGGTCTACCTCAGCGAGGGCAACGGCACCGAATACCGGGGCCCGCTCCAGGACGCCGTCAACAACAACTCGATCATCCCGCTGGACGGGATCGAGGGCCAGTTCCCGCGCACGTTCGAGCGGTTCTTCCTCGCCTACGCCGAGAGCGTGTCAGCGGTCGACTACCTGATCCGGACCCACGGCCGGGACGCGCTCGTGCAACTGATCCGCTCGTACGGCGAGGGCCGCACCGACGACGAGGCGTTCCGCGACGCGCTCGGGGTCGACGTCGAAGCATTCGGCGCGGCCTGGATGCAGGACATCGGCGCCACGCCACCCGAACGCTTCGGACCGCAGCCGGCGCCCGCCGGCCCGCAGCCGCCGGGGTGGGGCGAGGGCGGAGCCGCGCCACTGCCCGGAGCGCCAGTCGGCTCCGCGGATCCGGGTCCAGGCGCATCGGCCCCCGACGCGCCACCGAGCGCGGTCGACGACGAGGCGGCAGGCGATCGACCGGTCCGCCTCGCGCTGCTCCTCGCGGTCATCATCCTGGGCGGGGCGCTGGTGCTGGTGCTGGCGATCGCGCTGCGCCGCCGGCCGGCGCGGGCCTGACCGACAATGCCCGGAACGGGGCTTCGGAGCCGGGTCGGCGGCCGGTTGCGATCGATCCCGAGCTGGCAGATCACGCTCGGTCTCGCGCTGCTCGGGCTCGGGTTCCTCATCGCGGCTCAGCTCGCCACCGAGCGGCCCCGCGTTCGGTACACCACCCAGGAGCGCGCGCCGCTCATCGAGACCGCGCTCGATCTCCAGGACCAGCAGGAGGCCCTGTCGGCGCAGGTACTCGAGCTCCGCGCCCAAATCCAGCAACTCGAGCAGCAAGGGCAGGGGACCAGCGCGGCGATCGGCGCGCTGAACGACCAGCTCGAGGAGGCGCGGCTCGCGTCGGGCCTCATCCCGCTGCGCGGCACCGGCGTCGTGTTCCAGCTCGAGGACTCAGCCGAGCCACCGGCAGCCGGCGAGAACGAGCTCGATTACCTGGTCTCCGCGCGCGATCTGCGCACGATGGTCGAGGAGCTCTGGCTGGCCGGGGCCGAGGCGGTTGCGATCAACGGCGAGCGCGTGGTGCCCACGACCGCGATCATCGACATCGGCGGGGTCGTCCTCGCCAACTCCGCCTACCTGGCGCCGCCGTACCAGGTCGCGGCGATCGGTTCGGAGAACCTCTACGAGGACGTCGTCGGCTCGCCGGGCTTCGCCGACTTCGTCCGCGCTCGCCAGGACGCGTACGGGATCCGCATCGGCTACCTCGAGCCGGAGGCGGTCGACATCCCGGCGTTCGCGGGCACGGTCACCCTTCGCCACGCCCGGCCGGCGCCGTCCGAGCCGCCCGCGAGCGAGGCGCCGGCGTCCGGGTCGGGGGGCTAGGGGGACCCGATGCGCAGGCTGCGGAACCAGGTCACGATCGCGGCGGTGTCGTTCATCCTGGGCCTGCTCGTCGTCATCCAGCTGCGGGCACAGGCCGCCGGATCCGGGCTCGGCGCGATGTCGTCACAGGACCTGACGGTCTTCGTCGCCAACCTCAACGCCGGGCTCGACCAGCGCCGCCAGGAGATCGCGGCGCTCGAACGTGACCTGGCGACCCTTTCGGCCAACGCGGATCGCGGCGTCGTGTCGCTCGGGCAGGTCCGGGACGAGCTCGGGTCCATCCGCGCGTACGCGGGCCTCGATGCCGTCGTCGGGCCGGGCGTCACGGTGACCGTGGACGGGCCGATCGACGGGCCCGCGGTCGAGGACCTGATCAACGAGCTGCGCAACGCCGGCGCCGAGGCGATCGCGATCGACGGCGTCCGCCTCGTCGCGGGTTCGGTGGTGACCGGCGGACCGGGCGAGGTCGCGGTCGAGGGCGATCGACTCGACGATCCGTTCACGGTCTCCGCAATCGGCGGGTCCGAGACGCTGACCGGGTCGCTGACGCGGATCGGCGGGATCGTCGCCCAGGTCGCCGCCACGTATCCCGAGGTGACCCTCACCGTGACGCCCGTGACGCGCCTGGAGCTGCCTGCCACCACGCGGGTGCTCGTCCCGAAACACGGCGGCCCACGACTCTGACCCCGTCCTCTTTGTTACGCTGACGCGCCGAATGCCGAACCAGCCCGTCCTCGAGCTGCTCCTGGGCGATGTCGTCCGGCTCAAGCGACCCCACCCCTGCGGCAACGACACCTGGACCGTCGACCGCCTGGGCGCGGACATCGGCCTCCGCTGCCGGGGGTGCCGTCGTCACGTGCTGCTGGAACGGCGGGCGCTCGAACGCCGGCTCGTGGAGTTCGTGGAGCGGGGTGATCCCGCGCTGACCGCCGCGGTCTCGCCGTCGGACGAGGGCAGACACGGCCGGCTCGGGCGAGCCGGCATGACCGTCGCCCAGGAACCGATCGCCGAGCAGCCGAGCGCCTTCGAGGTCTTCAAGCACCGCCATTTCCTGCGGCTCTGGCTGGCGCAGCTCGTCACCCAGATCGGCGGCAACATGGTGTTGTTCGCCCTGATCCTGATCGTGCGGGATGCAACGGGCTCGAACTCCGCCAACGCACTGCTGATCCTGACGTTCCTCGTCCCGGCCGTGCTCCTGTCCGCGGTCGCCGGGGTCTACGTCGACCGGATCGACCGGCGCCTGATCCTCATCGGGACGAACCTGATCCGCGGCGTGCTGTTCATCGGGCTGTGGGCCGTCGGCGGCAACTTCTGGCTGATCATCCTGCTGAACACCGCGATCTCGATCGTCAACGTGTTCTTCTCGCCGGCCGAAGCAGCGATGATCCCGGAGGTCGTGCCGCGCAAGCTGCTGACGGCCGCGAACGGCATCTTCATCCTCACCCTCAACGCCGCGTTCGCGCTCGGCTTCGCCCTGCTTGGCCCGCTCGTCGTCAACATCACGGGCTCGGCCGAGACGGTGATCCTCATCGTGGCGTTGCTGTTCTTCGTGGCGACGATCGCGTGCGTGGCGCTTCCTTCGGCCCCGCCGTCGGGCGAGCACGCCCCGGGCTCGCACGAAGGGGCGTTCGGCGCCGTCGTCGATGCCGAGCATGCGGTCGCGTCGACCCTCGCCGAATTGCGCGAGGGGATCGGGTTCATCCAGAGCCACCGCACCATCAGCTGGTCGCTGGTGTACCTCGGCATCACGGCTTCGCTGGTCGGCGTGCTCGGCGTGCTCGGTCCCGATTTCGCCGAAGAGACGCTCGGGCTCACCGCGAAGGATCTGGCCGTCGTGGTCCTGCCGATGGGGTTCGGGATCGTGATGGGCATCCTGCTGCTCAACGCCTATGGCAAGTACGTCCCGCGTCGCCGCGTCATCGAGGGTGGCCTGATTTCGCTCGGCGTCGGCCTCTTGCTGCTGTCGATCGCCGGCCGGATCAGCGCGTTCCTCTCGAATGCCGAGGCGCAATCAGATCTCCTTGACCTGTCCTCCGTGACCTCGCTGCTGGGAGTCGTCGTGGTGCTGGCGTTCTTCGCGGGGATCGCCTATGGCTTCGTCGCGATCCCGTCGCAGACGCAGCTCCAGGAGGACCTGCCGGAGGATGTCCGGGGCCGCGTCTTCGGCGTGCTGAACATGCTGGTGTCGATCGCCAGCTTCCTGCCGATCATCATCGTCGGGCCGTTGTCGGACCTGGTCGGGACGACGGTGGTGATCCTGGCGGTGGCCACCTCGATCCTCATCGCCGGCATCGCCTCGGTCGTTGTCCGCGGACCGCTCCGGCCGGAGGAGTCCGAAACCGTGGCCGATCCGCACGCGGTCGACCCGATCGCCGCGGCCCTCGGGGCCGACCGGCCAACCTGGTACGAGGCTGAATCGAAGAGCCCGTCCGGCGCCGATCCTGTGGGCACCGCCGTCGGCGAAACGCCGGCATCAATCGGCGTGGACACCCCCGATCGGGACTGACCGCGTGCCACGCGTCGCGGTCGTCTTCACCGGCGGGACGATCTCGATGCAGCACGACCCGCTGGCCGGCGGCAACGTGCCGGCGCTGGATGGAGCGGCGATCCTCGCCCGGACACCCGGACTCGACGCGTTCGCCGCGGTCGAGGCGATCGACCTCGGGCTCACCCCGGCCAGTCACTTCACGTTCTCGACACTGATCGAGATCGCGGCAACGCTCCGCGAGCGACTGGCGGACCCGGACGTGGCCGGCGCGGTGGTCGTCCAGGGCACGGACACGATCGAGGAGACCGCCTTCGCCTGGGACCTCCTGCTCGACGACCCGAAACCCGTGGTGGTGACCGGGGCCATGCGCACGCCGGACCGCCCCGACTACGACGGGCCGGCCAACCTGCGCGGCGCCGTCGCGGCGGCGGCATCCCCGAGCTGCGCGACCAGGGGGTCGTGGTGTCACTCGCCGGTTCGCTCGAGGCGGCCGACGATGTCGTGAAGTTGCATACGTCGGCGCTCGACACGTTCCAGAGCCCGAACTGGGGATCGCTCGGGCGGGTGGGGGAGCGGGGTGTCTCCGTCGTGCGGCGGCGCGGCCGGCGGCGGCACGTGTCCGCCACCCGGGCCGCGGAACGGGTCCACCTCGTGACGGTGACCGTGGGCATGGACGGGTCGTTGATCGACGCGGCCGCCGGCGCGGGTGCCGACGCGATCGTCGTCGCGGCCACCGGGGCAGGCAATACGTCGCCGGCGGTGCTCGCGGCGGCGGAGCGCGCGATGGCCGCGGGCATCCCCGTGGTCCTCGCATCCAGTTGCCTGGCCGGCCGCGCAACGACCGACTACGCGTTCCCGGGCGGCGGCGCGACGTGGGCACGGGCCGGCGCGATCCTCGCGGGGACGTTGTGTGCGCTAAAGGTTCGCGTCGCGGTCGCACTCGGCCTCGGGGCCGGGCTGGATCACGAGGGCCTCCGGGCGCTGCTGGCCGACCCGCTACCCTGACCCGATGCCACTCGACGCGCTGGTCACGGGGCGGATCGCGACCCTTGCCGACGGCGCGAGCGATGGCTTCGGGTGGGTGGAGGCAATCGGGATTCGCGACGGGCGCGTTGCGTTCGCCGGCTCGGAGGTCTACATCGAGACGCGGGCCGACCCGCTCACCGAGCGGATCGCGCTCGAGCCGGACCAGGTGGCGATCCCCGGTCTGACCGACGCGCACCTGCATCTCGCGGAGGCCGGGATCGCCGCGCGCCACGTTGACCTCCACGGCGCGGGCTCGCTCGAGGACGGGATGGCGCGCATCGGCGCTGCCCACAGGCGGTTGACCGATGCCGACGCGTGGCTGGAGGGGTTCGGCTGGGACGTCGACCGGTGGGGCCGCTGGCCGACTGCCGACGACCTCGAGCGGGTCGCGCCCGGTCGGCGGGTCGCACTGTGGGCGCACGACCATCACGGTCTGCTCGTCAGCCACGCGGCGCTGCAGACGGCAGGGCTGGACGCCACCACGCCGGACCCGGCCGGGGGCGTGATCCGTCGGGCCGATGACGGCGCTCCGACCGGCGTGCTCCTGGAGGCCGCCGCACGGCTCGTGACCGTCCACATCCCGCTCGACAGCCAGGCCGACGTCGAAGCGGGGATCGTGACCGTGGCCCGCGAGCTGGTGTCGCTGGGCGTCGTCGCCTGTCACGACCCCGGCGGCGTGACGCCCGACCCCGACCTGACGCGGTCGTTCCCGGCCTACGCGAGCCTGACCGAAGCCGGACGCCTTCCGATCCGCGTCCACGTGTCGATCCGGGACGACGCGCTCGGGACCGCCCGCGCTCGTGGCGTCCGCAGCGGTCAGCTCCTCGGGAACAACCCCGGCAGCAAGGCGCGGGTGGGCTGGCTGAAGCTGTTCGCCGATGGCGCCCTCACGTCGCGAACCGCGGCGCTGCTCGAGGACTACGAGGAAGAGCCGGGACGACCGCTCCCGGAGGACCGCCGGCGGGGCGTCTGGATGACCGAGCCGGCGCAGCTCGAGGAGCTCGTTCGGCGCGCTGCCGGCGCGGGCATCCATGCCCAGATCCACGCGATCGGCGACGCGGCGGTCCGCGCTGCGCTCGACGTGCTCGAAAGCGTCAGCGATTTCGGCGGCGGGATCGGGATGATGCCCCGCATCGAGCACGCCCAGATGATCCCGCCCGGCGACGGCCCGCGGTTCGCGAGCGCCGGGATCGCGGCGAGCGTCCAGCCGGTCCACCTCCGAACGGATGCGCCCGGAGCGCGCCGGGCCTGGGGCGAACGGGCCGAGCGCGAGGCGTTCGCGTGGAGCGAGCTGGTCGCCAGCGGGGCCGTCATTGCCTTCGGCACCGACGCGCCGGTCGAGCCGTTCGACCCGTGGCCGGGCATCGCGATCGCCGTCGCCCGCCGGGATGCCTCGTGGGGATCGGACGCCGGCGCCTTCGGGCCCGGTGAGGCGTTCACCCTCGCCCGCGCGCTGCGCGCGGCCTGCGTCGATCCGGCGGTCTCGGCCGGGGAGGCGGACCGCGGCAGGCTGACGGTCGGCCAGCGTGCCGATGTGGTCGTGCTGCCTGCGGCGGCCCTCGACGAGCCCGTCGAGCCGGGTGGCGCTCTCGCCACGGCCCGCCCGGACATCGTGCTCATCGACGGGAAGGTCGTCTTCGAGCGCTAGCCAGCCTTGACGACGCTGCCCGGCTTGTTCAACTCCCGGCGCGCATCGGCGAACAGGCCGTTGAGGATGCGCGAGGTCGATGGGAAGGCGTGGATCGTCTCGGCCAGGGTCTCGACCGGGACCCGTGCCTTGATCGCGAGGACGCATTCGTGGATCGCAGCCGAGGCGTCCGGCACGGCCATGGAGGCCCCGGCCAGCTCGCGCGTGGCCCGGTCGACGACGATCGTGACGTGGCCGAATTCGGCCTCCACGGAGTAACCCTTGGCCGTCTTCGCGAAGTCGGCGACGAGCTCGAAGGCATCGATGCCGCGCCTCGCGCGCCTGGTCGAGCGTCACGCCGACCGAGGCCGCCTCGGGGTCCGTGTAGGTCGCACGCGGCAGCGCGCGGTAGTCGGGTTCGATCGCTTCGCCGAGCGCCATCCGGACTGCGAGCTCACCCTGGTAGTGACCCTGGTGGGTGTGCAGCTCCGGGCCGGCCGAGTCGCCGGCCATCCACAGCCCGTCCGCCACGCGCAGCCGGCCGTCGTGCGGGACGCCGTCCCGCTTCGAGGCGTCGAGCCCGTAGTGCTCGAGGCCGAGGCCCTCCAGCCCGAGATCGCGCCCGACGGCCAGCAGGATCACGTGCCCTTCGACCGTCGTTCCGTCGTCGAGCTCGACGACGTGGGCGCCAGCGGCACCCTGACCGGCGCGTGCCCGCTGCGCCCGCGCGCCCGTCCGCAGGATCACCCCGTCGCGGAGCAACGCGGCGGTGAGCGCCTCCGCGTTGCGGATGTGATCGGTCGGGAGGATCCGAGGGCCCGACTGGCAAACCGTCGTCGGGACGCCGAACCGAGCAAACACCTGCGCCAGCTCGACGCCGGTCGGCCCGCCGCCGAGGACGAGCAGCGAGCGTGGCAGCTCCCGGGCGAGCGTCGCCTGGCGGTTCGTCCACGGCTTCGTCTCGGCAAGACCGTCGATCGGCGGGACCTTGGACGAGGACCCTGTCGCGACGATGACGTTGTCGCCTTCGAGGGTCACGGTGCCGTCCGGGCCGTCCACCTCGACCCGGCCCTTCCCGACGATCCGCGCGGCGCCACGGAACGTCCTGGCGCCGGCAGCCTCCAGGGCCTTGACGTGGCTCGTGTCGTCGGGCTCGTCGGCGTCGGGTGCGCGGTTGACCATGTAGTCGCGCCGGGCCGATGCCTTCGACCACGGCTCAGCCCCCCCTGCGTGGTGCACGGCCGCGGAGTGGAGCAGCGACTTCGACGGGACGCAGCCGATGTGCGGGCAGCTCCCGCCGAACCACAGGCGGTCGACGACGGCCACGGTTGCATCGAGCTCTCGTGCCTTGAATGCGGCCGCCTCGCCGGCCGGACCGGCCCCGATGACGACGAACTGGAACCGATCCATCCCCGGTGCCACCTCCCTTCGGCGTGACCTTACACGGCCGGGCGCCCGCGCTGGCGCCGCGCCTCGTACAGGAGCACGGCGGCGGTCACCGAGACGTTGAGGCTGTCGGCGATCCCGAGCATCGGCAGGCTGACGGTTTCGATCCCGGCTCCCGCCCACTGCTCCGTCAGACCGTCCGTCTCGCTTCCCAGCGCGATCGCGAGCGGCCCGCGCAGGTCGGCGTCGGCGTAGGCCGCCGGCGCGTCGACGCGTGTCGCGACGATCCGGATCTCGCGCTCACGCAACCAGGCGATGACCGCGTCGGCCGGCGCGACGGCAAGGGGCACACCAAAGACCGTGCCCGCGCTCGCGCGGATGACGTTCGGGTTGAACGGGTCGGTGCGGGCGTCGGCCACGATCAGGGCATCCGCGCCGGCCCCATCGGCGCTGCGCAGGACGGCCCCGAGGTTGCCCGGCTTCTCGACGCCTTCGAGCACGACGACGAGGGGATCGGCCGGCAGGTGCAGGTCGTCGAGGGCGAGCGACGGCACGCGCACGACGGCCACGAGTCCTTCGGCGCGCTCGCCGAACGCAAGCTTCTCGAAGACGGTTGGGCTTGTCGTCGTGATCCGCACGCCGGCCTCGGTGAGGCGGTCGAGCGCAGCCCGCGCGTCGGCCCCCTGGAGCAGCGGCACGCACACGAACGCCTCGTCGATCACCGCCCCCGATTCGATCGCCCGGCGCACCTCGCGCGCGCCGTCGACGATCGTCCGACCCGTGCGGTCCCGATCGCGTCGGTCGCGCAGCCCGGCGACGGCCTTCACCCTGGGATTGGCGGTGCTCGTGATGTCGGGTGTTGCGTCGGCGGGCTGCATGGCAGCCATCATCGCGTCCCCGGCCAGCGAGCGAATGCCCCGAGGTCGAGCGTGGCGCCGGTCCGTGCCGTCACCTCCAGCGCACCCCGATCGATGTCGGCGTCCGCGACCCCGAACGGCGCCGCAAGCTCGGCGGCGAGTTGTTCGGGGCCGAAGCCCGGGGTGTGGGCGGTCAGCAGCACGAACCCCTTCGGGGCGTCGACCAGCTGCGCAACCTGATGGAGCAGGGGAGCGAGGTCGTCCTCGAGCCGCCACCCACGACCCCGCGGGCCGTGGCCGTAACTCGGCGGGTCGAGCACGACACCGTCGTAGCGCCGGCCACGCCGGACCTCGCGTGCGACGAAGGCCGCCGCATCGTCGACGATCCAGCGGACCGGCCGCCCGCCGAGCCCCGACAACTCTGCGTTCCGCCGCGCCCAGGCGACCGTCGGCCGGGATGCGTCGACGTGGACGACCGATGCGCCTTCCGTCGCCGCGACCAGCGTCGCCAGGCCGGAGTACGCGAACAGGTTGAGCACGGCCATGCCTTGCGCAGCCCGGTCCCGGAGCCACGCCCACGACTCCTGCTGTTCCGGGAACAGGCCCACCTGGCCCGTCTCGGTCTGGCGCAGCTCGATGGTCAGACCGTCGATCCCGATCTGCCACGGGTCCCCGGTGTCCGGCCCGGTCCAGCCGCGTCCCGACTCGTACTTCAGGGTTGCGCTTCGCCACGCGCCTGGATCACCGCGCGGCCCCTCAGCGCCCGGATGCGGCCGCGATCACGATCCGCGCCCCGAACCGCTCGAGGCGCATGCCGTCGCCGACGTCGAGCAGCTCGTAGTCGTCCACGGCCCCATGATCGGGCACGGTCGGCGTCGGCGCCTGACTTCGGACCGTCGTATGCACACCAGGTCTATCTGGGCGCAGTCCTGCTGCGTATACGGCGCACACCGAATCCACGGTCCTGCCACCATCTCGCGGTGAAGCTGCGGATCGCTGGCCTCGGTCTCGCCCTCGTCGCAATCGCGGGATGCGGCGATCTTGTACCGACCCCAAAACCACCACCACCGCTGGTCTCCCCAGCCGGTCCCCAGATCGACGCCGCGGCGTGGGCCGTTGCGATGTGCCAGTCGGTCGATCAGCTCGAGCAGGCCGTCGGCGACCCGACGACCGGGCAACGCTCAGCGGCGTGGCAGGAGCTCGAGACGGCGCTCACCGGCGGCGACGAGGCACGGCTGAAGGCGGCCGCGAACGGTGTCCTCGGCCACCTGACCGAGGGCTCACGCCAGGCCGCAAGCGCAACCGGGTTTCCGCCGGGCTCGGCTGCCGCTTCGGAGCTCCAGTCGTTGCACGATGGGCTGGCGGACGGTGTCCGCACCATGCGCGACGGGACGATCGAATGCTCGGTCGAACGCGTCAACGAGGGGCGGAACCTCGTCGACGCGGCGTACGAGGGGCACTACGAGCAGGCGCTCGGCCAGATGCGCCAGGTACCCCTCGCTGGCGTGCCGCTTCCCTGCGGCTGAGCCCATTCCGGGTCCGTTGTGACGGCTCCGGGCTTCGGGGTAGAATGCTCGTCGCCGCTGGCCCAGGTCACCCCGGGTTCGGTCGTCGGCGCGGACGTGGAACATCCGCGAGCCAACGATGGTCGGAGCCGAGGAGGTCAGGACCAGCGACGTCGGGCGGCTAGCTCAGCTGGTTAGAGCACTTGCTTGACATGCAAGAGGTCACTGGTTCGAGTCCAGTGTCGCCCACCATAACCCTGGTTCATGCACGAAATGACCGCCGTCCAACGGCGGTCATTGCGTTACCCCTCGCTCGTGTGAGCAACCCCGCTCGGTCGGCTTCGAGACTGATGACGACAGGACACTTCAGCGCGAGATGACTCTCTACTACCAAGGGCTCAACCCGTTCGTGTACCTGGAGAATCTCGCCGGATCGGGGAACATCGGCGCCGAGCCCGTCGATCTCCACGGGGCGTCGGCATGGAAGATCACGTCGGTCAGCGGGTCGGCCAGGGCCGGTGTCGCGCGCCTCCAGGAGATGCTGGCTCGCCCGGAGGATGTGGTGGTCATTGAAGTCCCATCAGACTTCGTCGTGCCCGCGAACCCTCCGGTGTTGATCTCCACCCGAGGTGGCGGCGCCACTGGCTTCTCGAGCGTCACGTCCTTGTGGTCGGTGTTCATTGACAAGGACCAATGTTCCGGGCAGGGGTACTACGTGTACGCCAGCAGGTGGAAGACGATCCCTCACTACCCGCACATCATCCTCGGCCACGAGCTCGCTCACGTGTCGCACTACCTCCAGGGGACTCCCACATCGGAGGCCCTCGCCACCATGGCCGAGAACGCCCACCGTGCGGAGCTGGGACTTCCGCTTCGGAGTGCCACGACGTACTCCGGTGGGTGTGGCGAAGGGCCGAGGAGGCTTCCCCTATGGCTTCAGGAGTGGGCTGGTCGCCGCCGCCGTTCATGAGGTCATCGAGGCCCTCCCGGCATCTGGACGCGGGGACGTTGCCGTACCACGAGACCTGCCCCTAACGAGGGGTATCTTGGGCCCGGTCCTCGCGCCAACGTCAGGCGTGACAAGGGGGACCAGCAGTCGGCGTGTTCGATTCGACTTGTCCCGATGCCGAATCGAACCGACACTCGGAGATCATCGACCATCGTGCATTTGAGGCGAGCTGTATCGCGCGGCGCGGCCGGATGCTGTCTGGCCGTGGCGCTCGTGGCCGCCTGCGCCCCGACGCGCGGAGCCGGTCTCGACCTCCGGCGAGCATGACGGTCTCGCGGTCGAAGGCCAGGTGACCTCGACCGGCAATTCGATCGCTGTGGACGTCGTGGTCCGAAACGATCGGGAAGAGCCGATCCACCTCGTCCCTGACCAATGCGGCCGGGTCGTCGACGTCGACCTGGAGCGGACCACGTTCCGGCCTGAGGGCAAGCACTGGGATGGTTCGATCGGGGCGGTCAAGGAGATCGTCCTCGAATGACCAGCGCTTCGACGACAGCCCGGATTTCTTCGCGCCCCGCCGTGTCGGCGACCACTCGTCCGCCACGCCGGAATGTCGTCGGCCCGAGCAGCTGACCGTTCTCGAGCCGGGGGCCACGATCGCCGAGCGCTGGGAGCTCCCGTTCGACATGTCGCGGACGCTCAGGGAGGTCGGTTCGGAGGCCGGCCTGGTGTCGTTGGAGGCCATCGAGGCTCGGGACCCAAACGAGATGGAGTTCTCGGACATCGTCTACTTCAGCGATGAGGATGCGGTGCGCGAGGGACGGGCGGCCCGCGCCGAACTCGCGTTGTCGGAGGTGCTCGAGCGCGCTCCCACCGACCCGGTGAAGGGACCGAGCCGCGGAGAGTTGTTCGACCGGCTGCTCGATGACGACGCGCTGCGGGCGTGGATCGATGACCAACCGGCAGATGCTTGGGGACACGCGGACCTGCGACCGGCATACCCTGGCAATGGACCCGAATTCGAACGACTCCGACTCGAGATGGTCGCGAAGACCTTCGAGCGCGCTGCCGTCGTGACCGCCGCGCCCGACGGATCGGATCCCGTGATCGAGCTGCCGGGGGAACGAGGATCGTACGCGCGAGTTCCCGAGAACTGCGGGTTCGCTGCCGCCGGGGATCGCGGCGCTTCCCGACTCGGACTACGACCTGACGCGATGATCTGCGGATCGGCGCGGTGCAGCTGCCGAGCGGCCGCGTCGTCGTCGGGGAGTACCTGTTCGACGCCGAACCGCTCGGGTTCCAGGTCGCGCCGGGTGCCTATCCCGCCCACGCCACGCTCGCCCGCTACAAGGATCAGGACAACGAATCGGTCGCGGTCGCAACGCTGGTCCTCTCGGATACGCCGACGGTCCGCTGGGAGGAGGCGACGGACATCGCGGTGGACGGCGGCACGACGACGATCACCTCGGTCGAGGGCCGGGACGAGCTTCGCCGCGTGTTCGACGAAGATCCCGTCTCGCTGGACCTCGACGAAGACATTTTCGACTCGATGGTGGCCCACGACTACCTGGGCACGAACTGGAAGCTGACACCGGAAACAAACCTTGTCCGCGTCTCGAGCGGGATCGGCGACGGCGGCTACCCGGTGTATGTCGGGTACGACGCGAACGGAAACCCGACGCGGGTCGTCGTCGATTTCCTGCTGCTCCACCTCGGCTGGCCGGGCGCATGAGGTACGATTGCGGAACGAAACGCATCGATCGGGACGCGCTTCGCTCGAACGGCAGGACCAGAGAACCGGGCCACGGCTGGAAGCCCGGCGAC
Source organism: uncultured Chloroflexia bacterium (assembly GCA_963721655.1). GTDB lineage: Bacteria > Chloroflexota > Limnocylindria > Limnocylindrales > CSP1-4 > DASTYU01. The sequence continues at coordinate 88,345 of CAVRKH010000008.1, forward strand.
GACCACGAGCGAGGTACCACCCGTGAGCGGCCGGTGAACCGGCCCGGGTCCGCCCGTTAGCGCGGCACGAGAGCGCGGCACGCACATGTGAGCCGCGAAGGCGGGTGGAACCGCGGGAGCGCCAGTGAGCCTCTCGTCCTGTCGAGGACGAGAGGTTTCGTGATTCATGGAGGCGAGACGGATGGCCGAGCAGGACGTGGCGGTCGCCGAGGCCGAGGAAGTCGAGGAGGAGTTCGTCGCGCCGGAGCGCGGGTCAGCCGACGAGCTGCTCGATGCCGGCGCACACAGCGAGCTCGACGCGATGCGTCATTCCGCGGCGCACGTGATGGCCGAGGCCGTGCTGGATCTGTTCCCGGGCACGAAGCTGGGCATCGGGCCTGCCATCGAGGACGGCTTCTACTACGACTTCGATCTGCCCCGCCCGCTGACGCCCGAGGACCTCGCGGCCATCGAGCAGCGCATGGCGTCGTCGGTCAAAGCGGACCACCCGTTCGTCCGCCGCGAGCTGCCGGCGGAGGAGGGGAGGGCGTTCTTCGCCGAGCGCAACCAGCCCTACAAGGTCGAGATCCTCGACGACCTGGCCGCGAAGGCCGAGCGCGACGGTACGCCGATGCCTCCGACGTCGGTCTACGAGCACGGGCCGTTCGTCGATCTGTGCAAGGGACCGCACGTGGCCTCCACCGGGAAGATCGGGCCGTTCAAGCTGCTCGCGGTGTCGGGCGCGTACTGGCGCGGCGACCAGTCCCGCCCGTCGCTCCAGCGGATCTACGGGACGGTGTGGCAGACGCAGGAGGAGCTCGACCGATACCTGTGGCGTCGGGAGGAGGCAAAGAAGCGGGACCATCGCAAGCTTGGGGTTCAGCTCGACCTGTTCTCGTTCCACGACGTGTCGCCGGGCGCCGCGTTCTGGCACCCGAAGGGCTGGACGCTCTATCAGACCCTGCGCAACGCGATGCGCGACCTGCAGGCCCGGCGCGGCTACCAGGAGGTGTACACGCCACCGCTCGTCTCGAAGACGCTGTGGGAGCGGTCGGGCCACTGGGAGCACTACCGCGAGAACATGTTCCTGTTCGAGGCCGAGGAGCAGACCTTCAGCCTCAAGCCGATGAACTGCCCCGAATCGACGTACATCTACCGGTCGCGCGTGCGCTCCTACCGCGAGCTGCCGCTGCGGCTGGCCGAATACGGCGTCCTCCACCGGAACGAGCTGTCGGGTGTGCTGTCCGGGCTGACGCGGGTGCGCCACTTCGTCACCGACGACGCCCACATCTACGTGCGCCCGGATCAGATCGGCTCCGAGATCCAGGGTCTCATGGGTGAGATCCGCGAGGCGTACTCGTGGTTCGGGCTGGAGCCGAGGCTGACGTTCGGGACGCGGCCGGACAAGGCTCTCGGCGATCCTGCCGTGTGGGCCGAGACCGAGGCGCAGATGCGGGCAGAGCTCGAGCGGTCCGGCATGCACTACCGCGAGAAGCCGAAGGACGGGGCGTTCTACGCGCCGAAGATCGACATCCAGATCGAGGATGCGCTCGGACGCGAGTGGCAGACGGCGACGATCCAGGTCGACCGCGTGATGCTCCCCGAGCGCTTCGACCTGTGGTACGTCGACGAGCACGGCCAGCAGCAGCGGCCGGTGGCGATCCACCGCGCGATCTACGGCTCGCTCGAACGGTTCATCGGCGTGCTGACCGAGCACTTCGCGGGCGCGTTCCCGCTGTGGTGCTCGCCGGTCCAGGCCGTCGTGATCCCGATCGCCGACCGGCACGTGGCGGCCGCAGAGGAGCTGGCCGGCGTGCTCCGGACGCGCGGGCTGCGGGTCGAGGTCGACGGGTCCGACAACCGGATGCAGAACAAGATCCGGCTCGCGCAGGAGCAGAAGGTGCCGGTGATGCTGGTCCTCGGCGATCGCGAGATCGAGGGCCGGGCCGCGACGGTCCGGCGGCGCGGGGCCGCGAAGGACGCTCCCCAGGAGACGCTGGGCTGGGACGAGCTTGCCGACAGGCTCGCGACCGAATCTGCCGAACGACTGGTGGAGTAGGGGCGCGGGTCGCTGTGCCGCTGCCCCTCGCGCTCGGCCGCTTCAACACGCGGGTCACCAACCGGATCATCGGTCCGATCCTGGTGCGGTTCCCGTGGTACGGATGGCTGTTCCACGTCGGGCGGCGGACGGGGCGCCGCTACCGGACGCCGATCATGTTGTTTCGTCGTGGCGATCAGGGTGTCATCGCATTGACCTACGGCGAGCGCACGCAGTGGCTGAAGAACGTGCTGGTCGCCGGCAGCTGCAGCTTCGAGTCGCCGGGGGATGCGCCGGTGCAGCTGGCCGCGCCCGAGTTCGTCCACGATCCGTCGCGCCGGCTGGTGCCGTGGATCATTCGGATCCCGCTGGCGAGTGCTTCGGGTCAGTGACTTCATCGTGCTGCGGGTGGTTGACGGATAGGGCGTCGCGGGTCCCACGCGTGCGCCGGCGCGCTGCTCGCCCAGCGAGCACGACGGCGGCTGGGAGGCCCGAAACCGCTGAACGCGCTCGCCCAGCGAGCCATCTGACCCTCGAGCCGTGAACCGCTCGCCCGGCGAGCCATTCGGAGGACCGAGGGGCTGAAAACCGCTGGAGTGCTCGCCCAGCGAGCACTGGTCGTGGTGGGTCCGCATGGGCCGGTGTTGAGGCGGGCGCAGAGGCCCGGCGGCCCCGGCCGCGAACCGGCGCGCCGATTGCCGCTGTTCGAACCGGTGTGCTAACCTACCGGCTCGGCCGAAGGCCGGGTTTTTGTATGCCCGGTCGGGTCGAAACGGAAGTCAGTGAAAAGGGGCGATCCATCAGTCGAGACCTGCGAGTCAATCAAATGATCCGGATCCCACAGGTTCGGGTCGTGGATGAAGAAGGCGCACAGCTGGGCATCATGCCTACTGCACGCGCTCTCGAGATGGCGCAGGAACGGGGGCTCGATCTCGTCGAAGTCGCCCCGATGGCACAGCCGCCGGTCGCGCGGTTTCTCGACTTCGGACAGTACAAGTACGAGCTGACGAAGAAAGAGAAGGAAAACAAGCGCCGGCAGCGCTCGGTGACATTCAAGGAAGTCCGCCTCTCACCGAAGATCGGCGTGGGTGACTTCGAGACGAAGGTCCATCGAGCGATCGAGTTCCTGGAATTGGGCGACCGGATCAAGGTCACCGTCCGCTTCCGGGGACGAGAGCTGACCCATCCGGAGCTCGGACGCAACCTGATTGCCAGGTTCGTGGACCGAGTCGGCGAACACGGGGTCGCGGAACGAGCGCCGTTGCTCGAGGGCAAGTCGATGCACATCACGATGGCATCGACGCACAAGCCGAAGAGCCATGAGGTCGTCCGCGCCGATCGAGAACCGGCCATCGGGTCCAACGGCGCGGAGGCTCCGGTCGCGGAGGCCCCGGCCGCGGAGGCCCCGGCCGCGGAGGCCCCGGTCGCCAAGGCCCGGCGGAAGGCCCGCCGAGGCCGTCGAAGCCGCCGAGCAACCGGCGACGGAAGAGAAGAGCGAACCGCCGGCCCCGAGGCCGGCTCCAAAGGAAGCCGCACCGGCGGCTGCAACAGGAGAGTGAGTCCAGCGTGCCGAAGATGAAGAGCCACAAGGCGGCGCAGAAGCGGATCGGCGTGACCGGCAGCGGCAAGGTCATCCGCGTCAACGCCTGGCGCGGACATCACCTCGAGATCAAGTCGTCCCGCAGGACCCGCCGCTACGCCGGCAAGTCCCTCATCGGGCGCGAGCATGCCGCGCAGGTCCGTCGCCTGCTGCCGTACCTCTAGGAGCACACTCACCCCATGGCTCGAGTCAAGCGGGGCGTCACGGCCCACAAGCGCCACAAGCGCCTCCTCAACGCGGCGGAGGGCCGCAGGGGCACGCGATCGAAGCTGATCAAGCCCGCCCGCGAGGCGCTCCTGCACGCGCTCGCCTACGCGACCCGCGACCGCAAGCAGCGCAAGCGCCAGATGCGCCAGCTGTGGATCGTCCGGGTCAATGCCGCGGCGCGCCAGAACGGCCTCACCTACGGCCAGTTCATCCACGGCCTCAAGCGCGCTGACATCCAGATCGACCGCAAGATCCTCGCCGACCTCGCCGTCCGCGATGCAGCCACGTTTGGCCGGATCGCGGAGCTCGCCAAGGGCGCGTAGGAACGACACAGAACGCGCCCGCCGGCAGAGCCCTCGACGTTCACAATCGTCGAGGGCTTTTGATTCCTAAAGACGAAAGGACGACGTGGACCTGAGCCTGAGCGACCTGACGCGCGACCTCGAGGCGCTCCGCGACGAGACGCTGGCGCGCATCGCCGACAGCGCCGACACGGCCGCGCTCGAGGCGCTCGAGCTCGAAGTGCTCGGCAAGAAGGGCCGCCTGACCGCGACGCTGCGCGGGATCGGCGGACTGCCGGCCGAGGACCGGCCCCGCGTCGGCGCCGTGGCCAATGCCGTCCGGGTCGCCATCGAGGAGGCCCTCGCCGCGCGTGGCGGCGGGCTGCGCTCCAGCGAGCTCGACCAGCGCGTCCGCGCCGAGGCGATCGACGTCACGACGACCGGCCGCCCGATCCGCCGCGGGTCGCTGCACCCGGTGAACGAGACGATCGGGCGGATCGCGGAGATCTTCGGCCAGTTCGGGTTCGTCGTGTACGAGGGGCCGGAGATCGAGGACGACCTGCGCAACTTCCAGATGCTCAACATCCCGCCCGACCACCCGGCACGCGACCTGTGGGACACGCTCTACGTCGACGTCGAGGACCACCTGCTGCGGACGCACACGTCGCCGGGCCAGATCCGGGTGATGCACGAGACGAAGCCGCCGATCCGGGCACTGCTTCCGGGACGTTGCTTCCGGTACGAGGCGATTGACGCCAGCCACGCGTCCGAGTTCTTCCAGGTCGAGGGACTCATGGTCGACGAGGGAACGACCATGGCCGACCTCAAGGGCCTGCTCGAGCAGTTCGCCCACGCGATGTACGGAGAGGGGAAGCGGACCCGCTTCCGGCCCGGCTACTACCCGTTCACCGAGCCGTCGGTCGCATTCGACGTCGAATGTCTCGTGTGCGGCGGCGTCGGCTGCCCCGCCTGTTCGCGGACCGGCTGGATGACCATCCTCGGCGCCGGCATGGTCCACCCCGTCGTGCTCCAGTACGGCGGGCTGGATCCGGAGCGCTACCAGGGGTTCGCGTTCGGGATGGGCGTGGAGCGGATCGCGAACCTGCGCCACAGCGTCGGCGACCTGCGCCTGTATCTGGAGAACGACCTCCGCTTCCTGGAGCAATTCAAGTGAGAGTGCCGCTCTCGTGGCTCAGGGAGTTCGTCGAGTTCGACTTCACGCCCGAACAGCTCGCGGAGCGCCTGACGCTGCTCGGGATGGAGGTCAAGAAGATCGAGCAGTGGGGCGCCGACTGGCGGAACGTCGTCGTCGGCGAGCTGCTCGCGGTCGAGAAGCACCCGCGCGCCGATCGCCTGTCACTGACGCGCGTAACGATCGGCGACGGCGAGCCGCTGGAGATCGTCTGCGGCGCGACGAACATCGCGGTCGGCCAGCGCGTCCCGGTGGCGCTGCCCGGGGCGGTGCTGCCGGGCGACCGCCGGATCGAGCGGACCGAGAAGATGGGTGTCGTCTCGAACGGGATGCTGTGCTCGGGCGAGGAGCTCAACCTCACCTCGGACGGCGACGGGATCCTGATCCTGCCCGAGACGACCCCGATCGGGACGGCCCTGAGCGAGGTGTACGGCGACGTCGTGCTCGACGTCGACGTCAAGCCGAACCGTGGCGACGCGCTGTCGATCGTCGGCCTCGCGCGCGAGGTGGCGGCGGTGACCGGCGCGACGGTCGAGCTGCCGCCGGTCGAGCTCGTCGAGTCGGGCCGGCCGACCGCCGAACGGCTGACGGTGGAGGTCGAGGATCCCGCGTTGTGCCCGCGGTTCGTCGGGCGCTGGGTGAGCGGCGTGACCGTCGGCCCGTCGCCGGACCGCGTCCAGATGCGGCTGCTGGCCGCCGGTCAGCGGCCCGTGAGCAACGTCGTCGACGCCAGCAACTACGTCATGGTCGAGCTCGGCAAGCCGATCCACACGTTCGATGCCCATGCCGTGCACGACGGCCGGATCATCGTGCGCCGCGCGCATCCCGGGGAGCGGCTCCAGACCCTCGACCACATCGAACGCGAGCTCGTTCCGGAGACGCTCCTCATCGCCGACCCGACCGGTCCGATCGGGATTGCCGGCGTGATGGGCGGAGCGACGACCGAGGTGACCGACGCGACGACCGAGGTGATCGTCGAGTCGGCGGTGTTCGACCCGGTCAGCGTTCGGCGGACCGCCTTCCACTACGCCCTGCGATCCGAGGCGAGCCTGCGCTTCGAGAAGGGCCAGGAGGTCCGCCTGGCGCGGATCGGCGCCGACCGGACCGCGCAGCTCGTGGCGTCCTGGGCGGGCGGCGAGGTTGCACCGGGCAGGGTCGACACGAACCCGGTCGAGCCCGAGCCGGCAACGGTGGCGTTCCGCCCGGCCCGGGTCAACCGCCTCCTCGGCACGGACATTTCGACCGACGAGCAGCGCGACGTCCTGCAACGCGTCGGGATCGCGACCGAACCGGCCCCGGCCGGCGTTCGCATTTCGGTCGCTGACGCCCCGCAGCCGCTGGAGACGGTGGCGGGTGACGGCGAGGCCCTCCTCGCGGTCGTTCCCACCTGGCGACGCGACCTGCACATCGAAGCGGACGTGACCGAAGAGGTCGCCCGGGTTCGCGGCTACGAGGTGATCCCGGGGATCCTGCCGCACACGCCGATGCCGCCCTACCGGCCCTCGCCGCTGGAGGTTCGCGACGCGATCCGCGAGACGCTCGCGGGCGCCGGCGTGAGCGAGGTCGTGACGTATGCACTCGTCGCACCCGACGATCCGGTCCGCTTCGGACCGCGTGACGACGGGGACCTGGCGGGCGAGCCGGAGCAGCGCTCGGGCGGAGGGGTGGTGACCGTCACGAACCCGCTCTCGAGCCAGCATTCGGTGCTCCGTCAGAGCCTCCTCGGGGGCCTCCTCGAGGTCGTCGGCACGAACCGTCGCCACGGCCGCGACGACGTGGCGGTGTTCGAGATCGGGAAGGGCTACGGCAAGGCCGACGGCGGCGGGACACGCGAGTGGTGGCGGCTCGGAATCGCGCTCGCCGGCTCGGCGCTGATCCCGTCGTGGAACCAGCCGTCGCGGCCATACGACCTCGACGACGCCAAGGGCCTGCTCGAGCTGATCTGCCGGCGTCTCGGGTTCGACGCCCCCTCGTACGAACCGCTGGCGGACGACCCGAACCTCCACCCGGGTCGGACTGCCCGAGCACGGGTCGTTGCGCCCGAGGGCAACCTGGTCGCGGGCCGTGCCGGGGCGCTCCATCCGGCGCTCGCCGCGGACCTGGACCTGGACGGCCCGGTCGTCGTCGCCGAGCTGGCGATCGTGGGGCTCGCGGGTGGGCTTCTCGCCCCGGCCCGCGGAGCGACTCCGCCGCGCCACCCGGCCGTCGAGCGTGACCTCGCGGTCGTCGTCGCAGAGGACCGGCCCGCGGCCGAGGTGGCCGCCTCGCTGCGGCGCCATGGCGGCGACCTCCTCGAGGCGGTTGAGCTGTTCGACGTGTATCGCGGCCGGCCGCTCGAGGCGACCGACAAGAGCCTCGCCTGGCGGCTGCGGTTCCAGGCACCGGATCGCACGCTCACCGAGGCCGAGATCGACACCGCGATCGAGGCCATCCACGCCGGACTGGCCGCGGATGTCGGAGGCCGTATTCGAGGCTGAGCGGGACCTTTGGTCCGGTTGCGGCCGCCGATTGGCCGCTGCTACCCTTGCGCGGCTTCGGCGCCCGTCACAGCCGGGTTCCTTTGAGGTGACTTAGTGGATTTCGGGGCGTTCATCAGCGGCTTGACCTCGTTCGATTTCGTCTTCTTCCTGATCCTGTTCGGCTTCTTCGTGCTCGGCTTCGCGCAGGGCACGATCCGGCGCCTGCTCGGGCTCGGGGCGCTGATGTTCTCGTTCCTGTTCGCGGCGAACCTCCGTGACCCGCTTGGCGCGTTCCTCGCACAGAACTGGACGCAGTTCCCCGACGAGTACGCCTACATGATCGGGTTCGGGACGATCTTCCTTGCTTCCTTCATCGCCCTGTCCATCGCGATCCAGAGCTTCTACAAGCCGCAGCCGCTGTTCGAGAAGGCGCGCTTCGTCGACGAGGTGATCGGCGGCCTGCTGGGCATGCTCGAGGCCGTGCTGCTGTTCATCATCGTCATCATCATTCTCGACTCGTTCTTCGTCATCCCGGGCATCCCCGAGAGCGGCAACGAGTTGCACTTCCTGCGCGACTTCTGGGTCTGGATGGACGCGGCCCAGGTCACGGCCTTCTTCCGCGAGTCGATCCTGCCGATCTTCTTCACGCTGTTCGGCCTGTTCGTCCCGGACAACATCGAGCAGATCGTCACAGGCCCGTAGCCTGACCGTCGTCGACCGAGCGCTCCTCGCCGGCCCCACGCTCGAGGCCGCCCGAGGCCTGCTCGGCACGCGACTCGTCCGCGATGACGAGACGGGCTTCCGGTCCGGGCGGATCGTCGAGGTCGAGGCCTACATCGGCGTCGACGACCGGGCATCGCACGCACGCTTCGGGCCGACCACCCGCAACCGGCCGATGTTCGGGCCGCCCGGCCATGCCTACGTGTACCTTGTCTACGGGATGTACGACTGCCTCAACATCGTCACCGAGCCGCCGGGCAGCCCGGCCGCGGTCCTCGTGCGCGCGGTCGAGCCGCTCGAGGGCCTGGACCTGATGCGTCAGAGCCGGGCGGCCCTGCATGCGACCCGCCGGAAGGCCACGCCCGGGGAGCCGGCGGTGACCGTCCGGGGCCTGCCGGATCACCGCCTGGCGAGCGGGCCGGGCCTCGTGGCGGCCGCCTTCGGGATCGACGTCACGTGGACCGGCACGGACCTGTGCGACGCGGGATCGCCATTGCGGCTGGAGGCACGGCCGGCGGACGAGCCAGCACCGTCCGTCCGCGCCACGCCGCGGATCGGCATTGCCTACGCCGGTGCGCCGTGGACCGACCACGCATGGCGGTTCGTGATCGCGGGTCATCCCTCGGCGTCCGGGCCGGCCGCCCTGCGCTGAGGCGCGGCCCGACCCGATGGACAGCCGCTCGATCGCGCTCCTCGAGTTCCCGCAGGTCCGCGAGCGCCTCGCCGAGCTGACCCAGTTCGGTCCGTCGCGTCGGCTCGCCGAGGGCCTCGAGCCGTCGAGCGACCCGGTGATCGTGGCGCGCGGCCTCGACGAGACCGACCAGGCACGGGCGCTGCTCGAGGATCGACCCGGGGTCGGGATCGGGGCGGCGCACGACATCGGGCCGTGGGTCGAACGCGCGGCTCGTGGCGGCCGCCTCGATGCGGCCCACTTCCTCGAGATCGCCGAGACGCTCGACGCGACCTCGCGGCTCGCCACGTCGCTCGCCGACGAGCGGCGGCCGCTGCTCCGCGAGCTCGGGCGCGAGCTGCATCCGTTGCCCGCGGTCCGCTCGACGCTCGCGCGAAGCTTCGACCCGGTCGGCGAGCTGCTCGACACCGCGTCGCCGCGGCTCGGCGGGCTCCGGGCGGCGGTGCGCGTCGCGTACGACCGCCTCCGGCGACGGCTCGACGCGCTGGTTGGCGCGGAGCTGGGCTCGGCGCTCCAGGAGCCCATCGTGACGCTTCGCAACGGGCGCTACGTCGTCCCGGTCAAGGCCGAGGCGCGGAGCCGGGTCAAGGGCATCGTCCACGACGCGTCGGGCAGCGGCCAGACGCTGTTCATTGAGCCGCTCGTCGCCGTCGAGCTGGGCAACGCCTGGCGCGAAGCGCAGGTCGCGGAGCACGAGGAGATCGCCCGGATCCTCGACGAGCTGTCGGCGCTCGTCGGCGCCAACGCCCCGGCGCTGCGCGAGACGCTCGACGCGCTGGCCCGGTTCGACTTCTGGGCGGCGAAGGCCCAGCTGGCCGGCGACATGGGCGCCGTCCGGGCCGAGACCACGGACCGTGCCGAGATCGAGCTCCTGTCCGCTCGCCACCCGGGCCTGACCGGCCGCGTCGTCCCGATCGACGCGCGCCTCGGCGGCGACTACACGGCGCTCGTCGTGACCGGCCCGAACACCGGCGGCAAGACCGTCACGCTGCGCACGCTCGGGCTGCTCGCGTTGATGCACCAGGCCGGGCTCCACATCCCGGCCGCCGCCGGCAGCCGCCTGCCGGTCCTGCGCGACGTGTTCGCCGACATCGGCGACGAACAGTCGATCGCCCAGTCGCTCTCGACGTTCTCCGGGCACCTGCGCTCGATCGTGCGGATCGTGGAAGAGGCCGGTCCGGGCACGCTCGTGCTGCTCGACGAGCTCGGCGCCGGCACGGACCCGACCGAGGGCTCGGCGCTGGCACAGGCGCTGCTCGATCACTTCATCGCCGCGGGCGCGCTGGTGGCCGCCACGACCCACTACGCCGAGCTGAAGGCGTATGCCCACACCACGGCCGGGGCGCGGAACGCGGCCGTCGAGTTCGACCTCGAGACCCTGACACCGACGTACCGGCTGACGATCGGGCTGCCCGGTGGCAGCCAGGCGTTCGCGATCGCCGAACGGCTGGGGTTGCCGGACGCGATCGTGGCCGACGCCCGGTCGCACCTGACCGAGTCGCAGCGCACGTTCGAGGCGACCCTCGCCGCGATCCGCGAGACCGAGGGCGCGACCAGCGACGCCCTGGAGCGCGCGCGGGCGGCGGAGGCTCGTGCGGCCGATGCCCTGCGGGTGGCCGAGGAGGAACGGCGCCGCGCACGGCGCGAACGCGACGAGGCGGTGCGGGCGGCGCGCTCGGAGGCGGAACAGCTCGTCGACGAGCTCCGTGACGAGGTCCGCACGACGAAGCGCACGCTCGAGCGCGAGACCGTCACCGCACCCGCCCTCGATGCCGCGCTCGAGCGCGCCGAGGGGACGCTGGCGCGACTGCCCGAAGCCGAGGCGCAGGCGCCGCCGGCCGATGAGCCGGCGGAACCGCACACGTGGCGGATCGGGGAGCGGGCACGCAGCGTATCGGCGGGCTGGGAGGGCCGTATCGCCGCGCTCGAACGGGGCGGCCGCCGGGTCACGCTCGAAACTGGCGGCATGCGCGTCACGGTGGCCGCCGAGGACCTCGTGCCCGCCGTCGAGACGGTGTCGCGGGCGGGATCTGACGGGGGAGGGGAGGCGCCATCCAACATCGGGGCGCTCCGGCTCGGACGCGCACGGGCTGTCGCCTCGTCCCTCGACCTGCGCGGCGCGCGCGTCGAGGAGGCGCTCGAGACGCTGGACCGCTACCTCGACGACGCCGCGCTGGCGGGAATGAGCCGCGTGACGATCATCCACGGCCTGGGGACAGGCGCCTTGCGCGACGCCGTCCGTGCCGAGGCCGGCGGCAATCCGCTGGTGAAGTCGATCCGCCCCGGCGAGCGGGGCGAGGGCGGCGACGGGGCGACGATCGTCGAGCTCTAGGCAGCCGAACCCGTTAGTTGTTGCCGTTGCCGCCGCCCGGCTTGTTGGTCTTGTCCGGTCCCGGCGGTTCCTCGCCGTTGGGCGGGCAGAGGAGCGGGATCAGCGCATCGCACGTCGGCGGCGGCGGCGGCGTTTCAACAGGGGCCAGCGGGCACCGCCTCGTCGGGGCGAACCGCGCGCCCCACGTCCGACCGAACGGCGCGAACCGCCCGTCGGCGAAGTAGCTCGTGCGGGTGCCCCCGGGTCCGCGGACCCCGACACCGATGGCGGCGCGAGCCGCCCAGTTGCGGTTGGCCTTCTGCCAGTTCGGGAAGTTGGCCTCGACCTCCGAGAGGTCCATGAAGCCGCGCGTGACCCGCGGACCGACGCAGCCGTCCTGCCAGAGCAGGCCCGTCGCCGCATCGACGTCGAGCGCGACCCGGAAGTCTTCCTTCTTCTTGGGCACCGTGCCCTTGATGAAGTACTCCGTCCACGGTCTTCGTGCTGAACGGGCCCGGGCGGCGGCCGGTGAATGCGTCGACCTCGACCTTCTCGAGACCGGGCGGCGCCTTGAACTTGGCGATCGGCAGGTCCTTGCTGACGTCCTGCATGATCGACGACCACAACGGCGCGGCGGCATCCAGCGACAGGATCCGCATCGGCTGGCTGTTGCTGTTGCCCATCCACACCCCGACGACCAGGGCCTGTGCCTTCTTGTCCTTCGGCGGGGCGAGGTAGCCGTAGGCATGGACGTCCTTGTTGTCGCTTGTCGTGCCCGTCTTGTAGGCAGCCGGCCGGCGGGTCTTGCCGTCGTACACCGCCCAGCGACCCCAGTACGGGTTGATCTTCATCTGGGTGTTGCCGGCGAGGATGTCGGTCATGATGTACGCCGCCTGGCGGCTGATCACGCGCTCGCCTTCGATCTGCGTGTCGGGCTGTGGCCAGACCTGCTGGTCCTTGTCGTCCAGCACCTTGAGCAGGGTGGTGCGCGGCATCTTGACGCCGCCGTTGGCGATCGTGCCGTAGCCCGTGATCATGTCGATCGGGTGCGTCTCGAGCGTGCCGATGCCCATCGACAGCACCGGCGCGGTCCCGGACTGGTACTGGATCCCGAAGTCCTGGTCGCGCTCGAAGATGTGGTCGAGGCCGCTGATCAGCGTCTGCTTGATGGCCGGAATGTTGAGCGAGAACTGGAGCGCCGAGCGGAGGCGGACCGGGCCGCGCTCGAGCTTGTCGGCCTGGATCGGTGTGAACTTGTTCCCGAAGTTCGTGAAGACGTCCATGAACATCGTGGCCGCGGTCACGGTCTTGTCGTCGATGCCGATCGCGTAGTTGATCGGCTTGATCGACGATCCGGGCTGGCGCCAGCCATCGGCGAGCACGTCGAACTGCGGCTGGAAGCGCTTCGAACCCTTGGCGGTGTAGCTGGCGCTTCCCGCGTAGGCCAGGACCTGGCCGGTCCGGTAGTCCATCACCGCCGCGGCCGCGTTGTTGATCCGTTTGCCGCGCAACGCGAGGATCCACGAGTAATCGTTGGCCGGGATCTTCTGGCGTTTGAGGAACGCACGGGTGGCAGCCACGCTCTTGGCGTTCGGGGCGCGGCCGGCGGTGTAGACCCACTTCTCGGTCTTGCGCTGCATCTTCCAGTCGAGCGTCGTGATGACCTTGTAGCCGCCGGTGTCGATCAGCTCGCAGTCGTCGGGCGAGTCGGGGCAGAGGTACGCACCGAGCTCGCGGCGGACCTGCCACACGAAGTGCGCGGCACGCCAGGTGTCGGCGGCACGCGGCGTGAGCACGACGCGCTCCTGCTTGGCCTGCTCGTATTCCAGGGGGGTGTGGTTGTCGCCGGAACGCGGGCTGTTCGCCTTCATCAGCTCGAGGATGTGGTTCCGCCGGACGACGATCTCGCTATCGGCGGGGACGACCAGCTCGAAGTCCTCGCAATCCTCCTCGACCTCCTCGGAGGTGCACACCTGCTCGGCGTTCTTCATGAGGTTGAAGCTCGTCGGCGACTGCGGGATCCCGGCAAGGATCGCGTACTGCGCGAGCGTCAGCTCGCCCATCGGCTTGCCGAAGTAGCCGTAGGCCGCGGCCTGCACGCCGTAGGTGTTGTTGCCGTAGAAGCTGTTGTTCAGGTAGGCGGTGATGATCGTCTTCTTGCCTTCCTCACCGGGAAAGGCCTCGGTGAGCTTGGCCGACTGGATGATCTCGCGCAGCTTGCGCTCGTACGTCTCGCCCTCGAAGGCCCAGTCGGGGAGCAGGCGGTCGCGGACGAGCTGCTGGGTGATCGTCGAGGCGCCGCGTGGACGCCCGGAAATGGTGTCGAGGCCGGCTGACAGGATGCCGATCGGGTCGAAGCCCGGGTTCGTCCAGAACTCCTGGTCCTCGATCGCGGTCGTCGCATCGAGCATCTCGCCCGGGATGTCGTCGAACCCGATGACCTCGCGGCGGAGGGAGCCGAGTCGAGCGAGCTCGACCTTGCCCGTCCGGTCATAGACGATCGAGGGCTGGTCGAAGTCGAGCTTGTTGAGGATCTCCTCGGGGTCGGGCAGGCCGGTGGCGTACTGGTTGTACACGCCCACGGCAAACACGACGCCAACGAACCCGGCGAGGAATGCCAGGGTGACGAGGATGATGGGGATCGCGATGAGGATGCGGCGGACCGTTTTCGATCCACCAGAGGCCTGGGGGCGCCGGTGGATCGTTCGGCGATGCCGTTGGCGCCGCGCGAGGCTTGTTTGCATCTACGATCGGGACGATAGCATAAGGTGGTGTGTAATCCGGTTTGGTCCTCCGGGGTCGAGACGACCCAGACGTCCGACCTGTGACGGCTGAGCCCGTCTCGGCCGGCTCCGGGCTGGCCGCGCTGCTCCCGGAGCTCGAGTGGCGCGGCATCCTCCAGGCGACCACGCCGGGGCTCCCGGACCGCCTCGCGAGCGGTCGTCCAGATCGCCGGCTACATCGGGTTCGACCCCTCCGCGCCGTCGCTCCACGTCGGGCATCTCGTGCCGATCTTCGGGCTGCTGCGGCTGCAGCGGTTCGGCGGCCGGCCCGTCGCGGTGGTCGGTGGCGGGACCGGGATGATCGGCGACCCGTCGGGTCGATCCAGCGAGCGGAACCTCCTTGACCGCGAGACGCTCGAAGCAAACGTGAGCTCGATCCGCTCGCAGCTCGAGCGGTTCCTCGACTTCGGCGCCGGCCAGGGCGGCGCGCTGATGGTCAACAACCTCGACTGGCTGGGCGAGTTCACCCTGATCGAGTTCCTGCGCGACGTCGGGAAGCACTTCACGGTCCCGTACATGCTCGCCAAGGACTCCGTCCAGGTGCGGCTCGACCGCGGCCTGTCGTTCACGGAGTTCAGCTACATGCTGCTGCAGGCGGCGGATTTCGAGCACCTGCACCGGACGATGGGCGTCGAGCTGCAGATGGGCGGCGCCGACCAGTGGGGCAACATCACGGCCGGTCTCGAGCTGATCCGCCGGCGGGGCGGGGTCGAGGAGGGAGGGGCCGACCCTGCGCATGGCCTGGCCTACAAGCTCCTGCTCTCGCCGTCGGGCGCGAAGTTCGGCAAGAGCGAGGGCGGCGAGTCGGTCTGGCTCGATCCCGGGCGGACCTCGCCGTTCGCGTTCTACCAGTACTGGCTCAACACCGACGACCGGGACGTGGGAACGTACCTGCGCTGGTTCACCGAGCTCCCGCGCGAGGAGATCGAACGGCTCGAGGCCTCGCTCGCATCACGGCCGGAGGCGCGCGCAGGCGCAGCGGGCGCTGGCCCGCGACATCACGACGCGAACGCACGGGTCCGAGGCGGCCACGTCGGCCGAGCAGCAGGCGGCGTCCGTCTTCGAGCGCGGGCTGGTGCAGCTGGGACCGGACGAGTTCGCTGCAGCCGCGGCCGAGCTGCCGCGCGTGACGCTGGCGGTGGAGCCCTCGTGGACGGCGGCAGGGACAGCGGTCGCGAGCGGCGCTGCGTCCTCCAACGGCGAGGCGCGGAGGCTGGTGTCGCAGGGCGGCCTGTACATCAACGACGTGCGCATTACCGACCCGAATGCGCCGCTGCCGGAGCCGCTCCACGGTCGCTACTGGGTGATCCGAACCGGCAAGAAGAACACCCGGATCCTCGAACGCGCCTGACGGCGTGATCGTGTCCATGACGCGCACCGGCAGCTTCAGGAGGCCCGTTCTCAGCCCTTGGGCTGAACCATCGCGAGGACGTTCCCGCTCGGGTCGATGAACCATGCCGCCCAGGAGTGGCCCATATCGGCGATGCCGTCGTGCGTGACCGGATCGGGTGCCGTGTACTCCTCGATGCGGACGCCGCGGGAGCGGAGATCGGCGATCGCGGACGGCAAATCCGGAACGCGCCAGGCCATCTGTGTCTGGGTATCGCTCGTGCCCACGGTGCTGAGGGTCACGGCGAGTTGGGTCCCGCCACCGCAGCGAAAGACGATCCGATCGTCCTTGTCCTCGCGCAGGATCTCGAGGCCCAGGGTGTCGCTATAGAACGTCCGGGTGGCGTCGAGATCGGTCGACAGCAGGATCGGAAACACCGGGTGGTCGCTCAGCATCGAGACGTCCTCCATTGTCCGCTCGTCGTCGTCTCGAGCAGTTTCGTCCGCAGGACGACCTGGCGTCCGCACGGTCCCAATTCGATACTCGCCCTCAATCTCAGGTGCCGGCTCTTTCCATTCGCGCGTGTGTCGATTCGCCCGGTCGCCGTTCGTCGACCCATTGACCGGATCGAGATGGACATGGCCAGCCTCGCCCGGCACGAGGAGGGCTTGCCATGAGCGGCCGGCACGGGATGTGGACCAAGATCTTTCCAGTTTCCGCGGTAGTGGCGCTGGTCGCGGTGGGCCCGGGGATCGGCCCGGTCGCTGCGGGACCCGCCGCGCGCGATGCCGTGTCGGTCTTCGCCTCTGCGCCCGCGCCCGGGCACCCGTTCGGGATCGCGGTCGGCGACGGCCAGGTCTATGTCTCCACAAGCGCGGGCGACTTCTTCGCTGATCCCGAGCACGGCGGGCACCTGAACTCGGACGACGAGCGGGTCTTCACCTACGACGTCGACGGGGATCTTGTCGACACGACCGTGATCGATACCGCCGACAACTCCGACATGGGTCTGTTCGGGCTCGCCCTCGACGGCAACCCTGGCCCGAAGCACCAGCTCTTCGTCGCCGATATGAACGGCCGAATTCTCACGGTCGGGCTCGGCCAGCACGCCGGTCCGCCGAAGGTCTTCGCGCAGGTCCCCGAGGACAGCGGGTTCGCGGGCGACTGGATGCTCTCGATGTGGAACGACCTCGCGTTCGACAAGGCCGGCAACCTCTACGTTCCCGACGACAAGCCGCGGATCTGGAAGGTCACCGCGGACGGCACCGCCCGGATCTGGTTGACCGACCCACGTCTGACCGGGCAGTTCGGCTTCGCGGGTGGACCCCTCGGCGGGCGAATCGACCCGACGGGCCAGTGGCTGTACGTGTCGATCACACTGTCGGCCGAGTTCCCGTTCGACTCGACGATCTACCGGATCCGTCTCGT
Source organism: uncultured Chloroflexia bacterium (assembly GCA_963721655.1). Classification (GTDB taxonomy): domain Bacteria; phylum Chloroflexota; class Limnocylindria; order Limnocylindrales; family CSP1-4; genus DASTYU01. Next base: position 105,364 of record CAVRKH010000008.1, read on the forward strand.
CGACCATCCGACGGCGGCCGACATCGAGCTCGTCCACCGATTCGTCGCCTCGCCCGACCCGACGGTCGCGCCGCCGCAAGCGACGGGCCTCGCGTTCGCGAAATCCGGCAACCTGTACGTCAGCCTGCTGGGCCCGAACCAGATCGCGGTCCTCGATCCAGCTGGGAACGAGCTCCGAAGGATCTCGGATCCACGGTTCCACTCGCCGTGGGGCCTGGCGTTCCTCGGCAACACGCTGCTCGTGACGAACGGCGATCTCGAGCCGGGCGACAACCCGGACGCGTGGAAGATCTTCCGCGTCCAGGTCGGCGAGACGGGCTTACCGCTCAACCGGCCACGGGTGCCCGTGAACTGAATCTCGCTCGGCGTGCTCTTACTCGGCGTGGCGGCGGCGCAGTTCGTCGAGGACGGCGGACGGGGGCACGTCGCGCTCGGCGAGCAGCACGAGCAGGTGGTACAGGAGGTCGGCCGACTCGCCCGCGAGGGCCGCGCGGCGTTCCGGAGTCGATTCGGCCGCGTCGTCCTTGGCCGCCATGAGCACCTCGGTCGCCTCTTCGGTCACCTTGCGGCCGGCCGCGTCCACGCCGCCGGCCAGGAGCTTCGCCGTGTAGGAGCCCTCGGGCCGGGTGGCAGCGCGCTCCGCGATCGTGCCCCACAGCGTTTCGAGCCAGCCGAAACCCTCCGATGCGCGCTCGGCAGGGGCGCCCTCCGGATCGAAGCAGCTCCGTGTCCCGCGGTGGCACGTCGGTCCGACCGGGTCGACGGTGACGAGCAGCGCGTCCCGATCGCAGTCCTCGGCGATGTCGACGAGGCGCAGCACGTTGCCGCTCGTCTCGCCTTTTCGCCACAGCGTGTTGCGCGATCGCGAGTGGAAGTGGACCTCGCCGCGTCGCGACGGTCGCGGCCAGCGCCTCCTCGTCCATCCAGGCAAGCATCAGCACGCGCCCGTCGGCGGCGTCCTGGACGATCGCCGGGACGAGCCCGTCGTCGCCGTACTGCGGATCGACGGTCACGCCGCGACACCGGTCGTGGCACGGACCGGCAACCCGGCACCGGCCATCGCGGCCTTGACCGACGCGATCGAATGGATCCGCCGATGGAAGATCGAGGCGGCAAGCACGGCGTCCGCGCCGCCGTCGCGGACCGCGGCCACGAAGTCCGCCGGTCCGGCCGCTCCGCCCGAGGCGATAACCGGCACGGACACGCGATCGGTGATCGCACGGAGCAGCTCGGTGTCGAAGCCGAGGCCCGTCCCGTCCCGGTCGATCGAGGTGACCAGCAGCTCGCCCGCCCCGAGCTCGACCGCGTGCTGTGCCCACTCGACCGCGTCGAGCGGCGTCGCCTCGCGGCCGCCCTTGACGTAGACCGTCCAGCTCGGCCCAGTTGCGAAGCGCATCGATCGCGACGACCACCGCTTGCGACCCGAATCGCCGCGCGCACGCGGTGACCAGTTCGGGCTCGGCGACGGCGGCGGTGTTGAGGGAGACCTTGTCGGCGCCGGCCCGAAGGACGTCGCGCATCTCGTCGACGCTCCGCACGCCGCCACCGACCGTCAGCGGGATGAACGCCCGGCGGGCGGTGCGCTCGACGATGTCGAGGAGCGTGCCTCGCCGTTCCGGCGCTGCCGTGATGTCGAGGAACACGAGCTCGTCGGCACCCTCGCGCGCGTAGCGCTCTGCGAGCTCTGGCGGATCGCCCTCGTCAACCAGGTCGACGAAGCGCGTCCCCTTCACGACGCGGCCGTCCGCCACGTCGAGGCAGGGGATGACCCGGCGGCGGAGCATCAGGACGCCGAGCCGGCCGGGCACTTGCCCGCCGGCCCGCACGAGCGACACGAAGTTCGCCAGGAGGCGCAGGCCGTCGTCGCCGCTCCGCTCGGGGTGGAACTGGACGCCGAGCAGGTTGCCGCGGGCGACCGCCGAAACGAACCGCGCGCCATGCTCGGTCTCGGCGAGGATGACGTCGTCGGCCGTGTTCGCCGGCGCCCCCGCGTACGAATGGACGAAGTAGAAGTCGGCTCCCTGGACGATCCCGTCGAACAGCGGGTGGTCGCGCCGCCGGACGACCTGGTTCCAGCCGATGTGCGGGAGCGTCGGGGCGTTCTCCAGCCGTTGCGCGCGGCCGGGCAGCACGCCGAACGTCTGTGCTCCGTCCTCGTCACTCGCCTCGAACAGCAGTTGCAGCCCGAGGCATACGCCGAGGAACGGCTTGTCCGCCGCGATCCATTCGACGATCGGGTCCACGAGGCCGGCGTCGCGGAGGCGGTCCATCGCGGGCGCGGCCGCCCCTACGCCGGGAACGACGATCGCATCCGCGCCCTCGAACGGTGCCGGATCGCGGGCGATCTCCACCTCGGCACCGGAGGCGGTCAGCCCCTGTTCGATGCTCACGAGGTTGCCGGCGCCGTAGTCGACGACGGCGATGCGGGGACGCGTGTCGTTCATCCGAGCGAGCCCTTCGTCGAGGCTACGCCGTCGCGTCGCGGATCGGCTTCGCAGGCCTCGCGGAGCGCGCGGGCGAGCGCCTTGAAGGCGGCCTCGGCCAGGTGGTGGTCGTTGCGGCCGGTGCCGCGGACGTGGAGCGTCGCGCCGGCCGTCCGCGCGAACGCTTCGAGTGCGTGCTCGACGAGCTGGAGCGGCAGGCCGCCGACGCGCTCGCCGCGGAACGGCAGGTCGATCACCGCGTACGGCCGCCCACCGACGTCGATCACCGCGGTCGCGAGCGATTCGTCCATCGGCACCGATGCCTCGCCGAAGCGGCGGATCCCGGCCCGGTCGCCGAGCGCCTCCGCGAACGCCGAGCCGAGCACGAGCGCGACGTCTTCGACCGTGTGGTGCTCGTCGACGTCGAGGTCGCCGGTCGCCCGGATCTCGATGTCGAACAGGCCGTGGTGCGCGAGCGACGTGAGGAGATGGTCGTAGAACCCGACCCCGGTCGAGATCCGCGCGACGCCCGAGCCGTCGAGGTCGAGCGAAACGTCGATCTCGGTCTCGCGGGTGCGGCGGCTCACGGAGACACGCCGCGTGCCGCGGTCGGTGACGTCGAGGGTGCCGAGCGGGGTCGTCATGCGTGGATCTCCGAGCTGAGCTGGCGGGCGGCCTCGATGAGCCGGTCGTTCTCGTGGCGGTCACGCACCGTGAGGCGCAGGTAGGAGGCGAGCACGTGGCCCATGCCGAACGTGCGCGGGACGATGCCGCGGGCGAGGAGGCCCTCGGCCGTGGCGGCGGCACGCTCCGGGGAGCCGAAGTCGACCAGCAGGAAGTTCGTCACGCTCGGCCCGACCGACCAGCCGGCAGCGGTCAGCGCGTCGGCGAGACGGCCGCGCTCGGTCTCGACGCGGGCAAGGTTGGTCGCCAGGATCGCCGGGTCGAGCAGCGCCTCGGTCACGATCGTCACCGAGACCGTGGACACCGACCCGGGCGGGCGATACGGGTTCATGCGGGCGATGACCTCTGGGCTGGCGACGGCGAACCCGACGCGGAGGCCGGCAAGCGCGTAGGCCTTGCTCGCGGTGCGCACGACGATGAGCCGCGGGTAGGTCTCGCGCAGCGGGAGGAGGGTCGTCCCGACGAACTCCGCGTACGCCTCGTCGAGGACGACGATCGGCGGCTCGGCTTCGTCCGCTTCGGCGTCGGTGGCGAGGGCCGTCAGGAGCAGTTCGATCGTGCCGTCGGGCTCGGCGAGGCCGGTCGGGTTGTTCGGGCTGCACAGCCAGACGACGCTGCTCCCGCGCGCAGCCGCGCGGACCGCGTCGACGTCGAGCGCCCAGCCCTCGGCGGGCGGTCGCCGCGGGACGGTGACGATCTCGGCACCGCGCTGTTCGGTGAGCACGCGGTACATCGCGTAGGTCGGCGCCGGCAGCACGGCCCGGGAACCTTCGGCGAGGAACGCCTTGGCGACCAGGTCGAGGATTTCGTCCGCGCCGGCGCCCACGAGCAGCTCGTCGGTGCCGACGCCGTAGCGGGCAGCTGCCGCTTCGGTGAGCCGGCGGTAGTCCGAGGGCGGGTACTCCGAGAGTGGCGTATCGAACTGGCCGGCCGCCAGCAGGCGATCGACGAGGGCCGGCGGGGTGGGGGAGGTGTTGAGGTCGAAGCGGACGATCGAGTCGATCGGCACGCCGTAGCGCTCGGCGACCTGCTCGTTCGTTGCCTCCCACGCATAGGCGGTGGGCAGGACCGGGGAGGTGAAGGTGACCGGCGTCGGGCTCATCGCTCCGGCTCCGGGTCGACGTCGAAGCGGGCGAGCACGGCGTCGCGGTGGGCGAGCAGGCCCTCCGCCTCGGCCAGCGTCGTGATCGTGTCGCGGATGGTGGCGAGCCCTTCGCGGTCGATGCGCTGGACCTGCACGAACTTGCCGTACGCCTCGACCGCCAGGCCGCCCGACGATCGGGCGAGGCCGCCGGTGGGGAGCACGTGATTCGCGCCCGTCGCGTAGTCGCCGGCCGATTCGGGCGCCCACGGCCCGACGAACAGGGAGCCAGCGTTGCGCAGCCGCGCGACGGTCGGTTCGAGCGGCTCGACGTCGACCGACAGGTGCTCGGGGCCGTACGCGTTGACGAAGTCGATCGCGGCGTCGAGGTCGGGCGCGAGACAGATTCGACCGTGCGCGGCCAGGGCGGCTTCGAGGATGTCGCGGCGTGACGCGGTCGCGAGGCGTGCCTGGACCTCGGCCTCGACGGCGTCGGCGAAGGCCGCGTCGGTCGTCACGAGGATGGCCGGCGAATCCGGGCCGTGCTCGGCCTGGGTGATGAGGTCGGCCGCGACGCGTCCGGCGTCTGCGGGCGGCGCCGCCAGGACCATGCCCTCCGACGGGCCGGCGGGCAGGTCGATGCCGACCTCGCCGCAGACCTCGATCTTGGCGGCGGTCACCCAGGCATTCCCCGGCCCGACGATCCGGTCCACGGGTTCGAGGCCGGCGTCCGGCAGGCCGTACGCCAGCGCCCCGATCGCCTGCGCGCCACCGGCCACCACGAAGGCGTCGATCTCGAGCAGGCCGGCGGCCCCAAGGAGGACCGGGTGGTTCGATGCCCTCGCGGTCGGCGGGGGAGGCGACGACGACCCGCTCGACGCCCGCGACCTGCGCCGGGACGACGGTCATCACCAGTGACGACGGATACGGAGCCGAGCCACCAGGGACGTAGCAGCCGACGCTGGCGAGCGGCGCCCAGCGGCGTTCGAGGTCGATCCCGGGTGCGATCCGCGTTCGGGTGCTCTCCGGTCGCTGGGTCTCGGCGAAGCGGCGGACGTGCTCGATCGCCTGGTCGAGCGCGCGGCGCACCTGCGGTTCGAGCGCGTCGCGTGCCGCGCGGAGCTCGCCGCGGTCCAGGAGGAGACGCCCGTCCGGCCGGCCACCGCCGACGCGCTCGTTGGCCGCACGGACCGCCTCGTCGCCGCCTTCGCGGATGGCGGCCAGCGTGGCGCGTGCGCTCTCGCGGACCGCCGGATCAGGCACGGCGCCGCGTCGGATGAGGGCAGCGCGTTCGGCCCGGCTGGCGGGGTCCGTCGCGCCGAGAACCAGGCGGCGCAGGCGGAGCTCGACCGGTGCGTCGGCGGGACTCACGGGACGATCTTCTCGATCGGCAGCACGAGGATGCCGGACGCGCCGGCGGCCTTCAGTCGCGGCAGGAGGCCCCACACCTCGTCCGAGCCGACCACCGAGTGGATCGCGATCATCCCCTCGTGCGCGAGCGGAATGACCGACGGCGACTCGAGCCCTGGCAGGAGCGCTTCCAGCTCGGCGAGCTTCGCCGACGGGGCGTTCATCAGCAGGTATTTCTGGCCGCGCGCCGCGATGACCGCGCTGAGCATCGTGTCGATCGCGGCCAGCTCCGCGGCGCGTTCGCGATGGGCTGCCGGGTTCGCGACGAGGACCGCCTCGGAGCTCAGGACGTCGCCGATCGGGCGGAGGCCGTTCATCACCATCGTGGAGCCGGTCGAGACGAGGTCGACGATGGCCTCGGCGAGCCCGAGACGAGGGGCGACCTCGACCGCGCCGGAGATCGGGATCACGTCGACCGGGATCGCGCGCGATTCGAAGAACCGACGCGCCGTGTTGGGATGGGCGGTCGCGACCCGCAGGCCGGCCAGGTCCTCGACGGCCTGGTACGGCGAATCGTTCGGGACCGCGGCCGCGAGCCGGCACTGCCCGTAGCCGAGGTCGCGGACGCGCGGCAGCTCCGCGCTCGTCTCGGTCAGCAGGTCGATGCCGGTGACGCCGAGGTCCGCCACGCCGTCGCCCACGAACTCGATGACGTCGTTCGTGCGCACGAAGAGCACGTCGAGGTCGTAGTTCTGGACGCGCGCGACGAGGCTGCGGTCGTGCTCGTCGAACACGAGGCCCGCATCGTGGAGGAGCCGAAGGGTCGGTTCGACCAGCCGTCCCTTGTTCGGGATGGCCAGCCTGAGGCGGTCTCTCATTGTTCGACGGCGGTGGGGTAGGGGCGCCCACCGGGCTGTTCGGCCTTGAGGCGCTCGAGTGCCAGCTGGTAGCCGCCCTCACCGTGATTCAGCCAGGAGGCGATCCGCGTGATCGTCGCGGTGCTGGCGCCGGTCGTTCGGGAGATCTCGGCATAGTGCATGCCCTGGTCGAGCAGGCGGACCACCGCCCAGCGCTGGGCGATGTCGCGAAGCTCGTTCAGCGTGCAAAGGTCGCGGAAGAAGCGCTCTGCGTCCTCAACCGTTTCGAGGCGCAGAATCGCTTCGAAGAGTGCCTCTGCTTCGGGGGTTCGCCAGTCATCGGCCATGGGTGTCGCTCGCTTACTCTCGGCTGTGCTTGCTAGCGTGCTAACGTATTAGCGTGCTAAAACGCTAACACGGTGCCACAACGGATGACAAGTCCTTTCGAGCTGCTGCCTGCAATCGACCTCCGCGAAGGTCGCGTGGTTCGGCTGCGGCAGGGCGATTTCGATCAGGAAACCGCCTTCAGCGACGACCCCGTTGCAGTGGCGGTTGGGTTCGCGGCCGGCGGGGCGGCATGGCTCCATGTCGTGGATCTGGATGGGGCGCGCTCAGGGACGCCCGTCCACATGACGATCATCGGAGCGATAGCTGCCGCCGTCGGCGGGGAGGTCCTGGTCGAGGCCGCGGGTGGCCTCAGGACGGCCGACGCGGTGCGAGCAGTCCTCGGGTCAGGGGCAGCGCGCGCGGTTGTCGGCACGGCCGCCCTCCGAGACCCGTCGTTCGCGGGCGCATTGGTCGAGGAACACGGGCCGGAACGCGTGGCAGTCGCAATCGACGTCCGCGATGGTCGTGCCGTCGGCAGCGGTTGGGTCGCCTCGTCGCCCGGGCCGGATGCGCTGGAGGCCATCGGCCTGCTTGCCGACCAGGGCGTCACTACCTTCGAGGTCACCGCAATCGACCGCGATGGTCTGCTGGAAGGCCCGGACCTCGGCTTGCTGCGACGGGCCATCGCGCTCAACCGGGGTCGCATCATCGCCTCGGGCGGCATCGCGTCGGTCCAGGACACCGCCGCGGTCCGCGCCATCGGCTGCGCGGGCGCCATCATCGGCCGCGCGCTGTACGAGGGTCAGCTCTCGCTGCGGGACGCGTTGTCTGCCGCTGAACCGGACTGACGCCGGAACCGCTCATCCTCCCACCAGCCAAGCGGCGTTCGACCGTCGTCCGCGTAGACGTTGCCGTACGACCAGGTCGACCCCTCGGTTGCGTCGACCCAGTCGTCAAGCAACTGCTCGATCCGCTGGAAGCCGGCGCTGAGCGGGAACGTCAGGACCGTCGAGCCCTCGGTCCGGCCGTCGAGCCAGCCGCCCAGGGCGACGGCGCCGGGAAGCAGCGCAGCGTCGACGCTTTCCCGCACGTCGACGCCCGGATGCCAGACCTGCACGCACAGGTTCCCGGATCGTTCGACGATCGCGTACGTGCCGTCGGCCTGTCGATCGAACACGTCGCCGGCGGCCAGGCCATCCAGCAGCCCGGGCGACGCGAGGATCCGGTACCGCTCGCCGCCGAGCGGCTCGACCGGGACCTCCTCGAAGAACGGCTGGCCGTCGCTCGTGCGGTCGACGAACAACTCGACGGTCGCCTGGTTCGGGTTTGATCGGTCGAGCATCAGGATCGTGCCATTGTGTCGCCCCGAGGAAATCTGGCCACGCTGTTGGCGGTTCCTGGCCAGATTTTCACCGGTGGGCACTTAGGCAGGATCGCAGGGTCGCGGACCGTCCCGATTCGGCCCGACAGGCCCGATTCCGGCCAGTTCTGCGGCCAAATTCTCACCGGGTGGGAATCTGGCCGGATTGCGGGTCGTGGAGTTGGCCCAAGTTTCCCCGGGTGGGAAATTGGCCAAGTCGGCGCCTGATGGCCCTGCCGGCTCCGCCGGCCGCGCGCACGTCCCGACACGCACTCAGTGGCTGTTGGTCTCGAGCTCTTTCTTGTGCTCCTCGATGATCCGCTCGGCGAGGTGCGACGGGACGTCCTCGTAGTGGTCGAGCGTGGCCGAGAACGTGCCGCGTCCGCCGGTGATTGAGCGCAGCTCCGTCGCGTAGCTGAACAGCTCCGCCTGCGGCACGTGGGCCGAGATCACCTGCATCCCGCCGTCCGTGTCCATGCCCAGCAGGCGGCCACGCCGCCCGTTCAGGTCGCGGTTGACCTCGCCCATGAACGTCTCCGGGATCTTGATCCGGACGTCCATGATCGGCTCCATCAGGGCCGGGCTGGCGTTGTGGACGGCCTCCTTGAGCGCCATCGACGCGGCGATCTTGAACGACAGCTCGTTCGAGTCGACGTTGTGGAACGAGCCGTCGTAGAGCGTCGCCTTGATGTCGGACAGCGGGTAGCCGGCGACGACGCCCTCGGCCGCGGTCTCGCGGATGCCCTTCTCGACGCCCGGGAAGAACTGGCGCGGGACCGAGCCGCCGACGACCCGTTCGGCGAACTCGACGCCGCCGCCCGGGTTCGGCTCGAGCTCGATCCACACGTCGCCGAACATCCCGTGGCCGCCGGTCTGCTTCTTGTAGCGGCCGTGGGCCTGGGTCTTGCCGCGGATCGTCTCCTTGTAGGGGACCTTCGGCGAGTGCGTCACGATCGCCGAGCCGAACTTGCGCTTCAGGCGTTCGATGATGACCGCGGTCTGCGCCTCGCCGATCGTGCGCAGCAGCTGCTCGCCGACGTCGCTCCGCTCGAGGTGGACGGTCGGCTCCTCTTCGAGCATCCGCTGCAGGGCGGGGCCCATCTTGTCGAGGTCGGCCTTGGTCTGCGGCTCGATGGCCACCACGAGCGTCGGCTCGGGGAACTCGAGCGCGGGCAGCGCGTACGGCTTGTCCTTGGTGGCCAGCGTGTCGCCGGTCTCGGTCTCGGACAGCTTCGCGACCGCGCCGATCTCGCCGGCCTTGAGCTCGCCGATGGCCTCCTGCTCCTTGCCGTGGAGCAGCAGCAACTGGCCGATCCGCTCGTCGGCGTTGCGCGTCGTGTTCCAGACGTGCGCCTGCGAATGGAGCGTGCCGGACAGCACGCGCAGGTACGTCAGTCGCCCGACGAACGGGTCCGCCGTCGTCTTGAACACGCGGACGATGAGCGGGCCGCTCTCGTCGGCGGGGATGCCCACCGTCTCACCGCTCTTGTCGCGCACCTCGACCGGCGGCTCGTCGGCCGGGGAGGGGAGATAGCGGACGATCGCGTCGAGCAGCGCCTGCAGGCCGATGCCCTTTGCCGCGGATCCGACGAGGACCGGCGCGAGGATCGATTCCTTGACGCCCTTGCGCAGGCACGCCTCGAGCTCGGCGTCCGCGACCTCCTCGCCCTCGAGGTACTTGGTCAGGACGTCGTCGTCCGCCTCGGCCGCGGCTTCGAGCAACTGATCGCGGCGGGTGGCGACCTCCCCCTGGAGGTCGTCCGGGATCGGGATCTCGACCTCCTTCGAACCGTCGAAGCGGAACGCCTTGCGGTGGACGAGGTCGACGTATCCCTCGAACGACTCCGCCGCGCCGATCGCCAGGTTGAGCGGCGCGATCTTGGTCCCGAACGTCGTCCGCAGCGCGTCCAGGGCCTCCGTCGGGTTGGCGTTCTCGCGGTCTGACTTGTTGATGAAGAAGCAGGCCGCCGTGTTCGTGGCACGGCGCCTGCGCAACCGCCTGCTCGAGCCCGGCGTCCACGCCGCCCGAGGCGTCCATGACGAGGATCGCGCCATCGGCTGCGGCGAAGCCTTCGACGACCTCCGCGACGAAGTCCGGGTAGCCGGGCGTGTCGACGAGCGAGATGCGGGTTCCGTCGGATTCGAAGGTGCCGACCGCGAGGCTCAGCGATGCCCGCCGCTTCTGCTCCTCGGGCTCGTAGTCGAGGTGGGCCGACCCATCGTCAACGCGACCGAGCCGGGGGATCGCCCCGGCCCGGAAGAGCAGCTGCTCGGCCAGCGTCGTCTTGCCGGACCCGGCATGGCCCGCCAGGACGACGCTTCGGAGGTGGGGGAGGTCGACACTCTTCATCGTCATGGGTTCGTCGGTCCTTGACTGCTAACGGGAAGCCATTCGGGACGTCGAATCACGGCTGAGGCGTGGGGTCCGGCCATTCTAGTCCGCTATACTCCGGCCCGCGATGTCAGGTCATTCCAAGTGGTCCACGATCAAGCGCCAGAAGGGCGCGAACGACGCCAAGCGAGGGGCGCTCTTCACCAAGGTCTCGCGCGAGATCAGCGTCGCGGCGCGGCAGGGCGGCGGCGACCCTGACGCCAACTACCGGCTCCGGCTCGCGATCGAGAAGGCGCGCGCGGTCAACATGCCCGCGGACAACATCAAGCGCACGATCGAGAAGGCCACCGGCGGCGGTGACGCCGACCAGTTCGAGGAGATCGTCTACGAGGGCTACGGCCCGGGTGGCGTCGCGGTGCTGGTCGAGGCGGCGACCGACAATCGCAACCGGACCGCGGCCGACGTCCGCTCCATCTTCACCAAGTCCGGTGGCCAGCTCGCCGGGAGCGGCGCGGTCGCCTGGCAGTTCGAACCGCGCGGCCTGATCGCGATCGCGCCCGATGGCCAGGACCCGGACGAGGTGGCCCTCGCCGCGATCGACGCGGGCGCCGAGGACGTCGACACCGACGATCCCGAGGCGATGGAGATCTTCACCTCGCCCGCGGACCTCGAGCGGGTCCGCCTGGCGCTCGAGGCGGCCGGCATCGGGATCGACTCCGCCGAGTCGACGATGATCGCCAAGCAGACCGTCGAACTGGACTCGACCAAGGCGCGCCAGGCGCTCCGGCTCGTCGAACAGCTCGAGGAGCTCGACGACGTCCAGCGCGTGACCGCGAACTTCGACATCCCCGAGGACGTCTTCGCCGAGGTCGCCGGGTGATCGTTCTCGGGATCGACCCGGGGACCGCATCGCTCGGTTACGGCATCGTCGATCGGACCGGCGGGAAGCTGCGCGCCGTCGACCACGGCTGCTTCAATACCAGCCCCGACCGGCCGCTGCCCGATCGCCTGTTGGCGATCCAGGACTGCCTGGCCGAGCTGCTCGAGCTCCACCGGCCGAGCCTGATGGCCGTCGAGCGGCTGTTCTTCTCGCGCAACGTGCAGACGGCCTTCGCGGTGGGCCAGGCGCGTGGGGTCGTGCTCGTCGCCGCCGCTCGGGTGGGGGTGCCCGTGCGCGAGGCCACGCCGAGCGAGGTCAAGCTCGCGGTGTCGGGCGACGGACGCGCCGACAAGGAGCAGGTCGGGCGGATGGTCCAGCTGGTGCTCGGGATGGAGCGGGTGCCGACTCCCGACGACGCGGCGGATGCCCTGGCCGTGGCGATCTGGGCCGCGAACGTGGCGCCGGGGGTCGAGGCGCGGCGTTCCGCCGTCGTCGACCGCGCGGCGGTGGCGCCGATCACGCGCGGTCAGTCGGCCTACGACCGCGCGGTCAGCGAAGCCCTCGCCAAGGAGCGTGGCGCGCGGCGGACCGCATCCTGACCGGGGTCCCATGCTGGCTTCGGTAGAGGGGACCGTCGGCGCGGTCACGTTCAATTCGGTCGTGATCGAGGTGGGCGGGCTGGGCTACCGGGTGTTCGTGGCGCCCGCGGTGCTGTCCTCGGCGCAGCCGGGTGCGCGGCTGAAGCTGCACACGTACCACCTGGTCCGTGAGGATCAGCAGGCGCTGTACGGCTTCCGGACGGCGGAGGAGCTCGGGTTCTTCAACCTGCTGCTCACCGTGACCGGCGTGGGCCCGAAGGTCGCGCTGGCGATCGTCGGCTCGAAGCCGACGCCCGACCTGCAGCTCGCGATCATGGCCCAGGACCAGGCGGTGCTCGTGTCGATCCCGGGGATCGGCAAGAAGCTGGCCGAGCGGATCATCTTCGAGCTCAAGGAGAAGGTGACGGCGGCCGGGGTGGCGGTGTCGGCCGGAGCCGTTGCGGGGGGCGAGGCCGGCGAGGGCGAGGTCGTCGCGGCGCTGCAGGCGCTCGGCTACTCGCTGTCGGAGGCGCGGGTCGCGTCGCGGGCGGCGCTCGCCGAGACGGGGGTTGGGTCGTCGCTCGAGGAACGCGTCAAGGCGGCGCTGCGGAGCCTGGTCCGGGAGTAAGACGGGCCAGCTGCCCGCCACCCGGCCCGGCGCCAGCATGCTGTCGCCTCACACTGCGACGTCGTGGTCCTGACTGCTCCTAAGGCGTGTGGAACTCGATGGAGTCGATGATCGGCGTGGCGTCCGCGAGCACCTCGTCGAAGCGCGACTCGGGGGCCATGACCGCGATCGCCAGGATGCCGATCGACGAGCCTTCCGGTGCGTCCAGGAGGTACAGGCGCATGCGGCCGCCGCCATCAGGGAGTGAGAGCCCATGGAAATCCGGACCGTCCTCATCCTTCGTCAAGACCTGCGGCGCGCTTGCGTCGGCGCAAATGCTCGCCCCGGGCGCCGCGCTTATGTCGATGGCCAGGCCCTGATGACCGGCGATGGTCACCGTCACCGGGGCAGTCGCAACGAGGTCAGGGTCGGATCGGATGGCGTCGGCCAGGGCAGCGGCGTTCGCCGCTGACTGCCCGGACTCACACCCGGTGCCAACCGTGAGTGGGTCGTCCACGAACTCGATCCGCTCCTCGTTGTTCTCGTCGTAGTCCAAAGCCGTGTGGCCGTGATCGGACAAGAAGCCGAAATCCCACGGGTGCGGCGCCAACACGGTCAGCTTGCCGTCCATGAAGACGAACGGCTGGGGCACCGGCCGACCGTTCTCGGTCGTCTGCATCTGCATAAGCGCCAACGCTCCGCCCTCGCCTGCGGCGATCTGCTGCTCGACCACGGTCGCGCCGTCCTCTGCGAACAGCCGGACCTCGAACGCAAGGCCGCCACTTGGCCATTGCGGTACGCCCACCTGCTCGATCTCGAAGCGTTCGTACCGAGCACCGGTGGTGGTGGCATAGAGGAGCGGCACCTGCTCGTTCGTTCCATACGGTCTGGCGACCCTGACGTAGCCCTCGGCACCCTCCCCGTCGACCCGAGCCTGGAGAAACTCTTGGAGCTGTGCCTCGGCCTCCGCCTGGATCACCCTCGGGTCCACCTGCGCGAACGGCGTCGTAATGTTCCATCGGTTCACGACCCAGATGCCGTCGTCGCCACGCCGGACAGGCTGCGCGAGGTCGATGCTCACCGTCTCGTAGCGCAGGTCATCGATCGTGGGAGCACATTTGTCGAAGCCACGAACAATCTGGTCGTCGCCAACGATCGGGTACAGCGGATTCGTCTGCCCGGGAGCGCAGCGGAGATAACTAAGGCCGACGATAGACCCGTCGTCCCCACCGACGTCCTTGAGTCCGTCGTACGGGTTGAACAGGAACGCGTCCCAGCCCAGCTCGTCGCGGAGGAAGCGCTCCGCGATCTGGGTACCCGGTTCGATGACATGCTCCGCCCAATCCCCTTCGAGTCCGTCGTTCAGTTGCGGATCGAGCTGCCACGTGTAGGCGGGGTCGCCGGCGTCTGCAAGCTCCTGGGCCTCGAGCACCTCGTCCCGGGTGGCCTGCGGCCACATCGAGCCTGAAATCGACGGCTGGGCCGTCGGACCTGGGCTTCGGGGATCGGGCGTTGGCGTGGGCGTGACCGTCGGCGTCAGCGCGGGCTCACCCAGGGCCGGCTGGTTCGGCAGGCGTGCTCAGGAACCCGACGCCAACAACTGCGAGCACGACAGCGGCCGCGCCGGCGGCGACCGCCATTGACGGCCGTCCAAGCGTGGGCCACCTCAGCCCACCGCGGATGCCACCGTGGACGTTTCGCGCCGCTTCGACGGCGTTTGCCACGGCCTCGCGGCGAGGCGGTCGCGCGGCAGGCGCGGCGTATGCACGCAGCTGTTCCGCGATGCGGTCTTCGAAGGCGATTGTCTCAGTCATCGCCAAGTTCCCTTCGCATCTTGTCGAGGAGGCGGGCCAGCTTGGCCCGCGTGCCGGACGGTGACAGGCCGGTTGCACGAGCCAGCTCATTCGAGTCAAAGCCAGCTACGTAGCGCAGCGCGAGAAGTGCACGGTCGTCTGGACTCAGCCTCGCGAGCGCGTTCTTCAAATCGATTTCTGAGTCCCGATCACGGGAGTGCGCGGGCTGGTCAGTCGGCGGTACGGCAATCTCGCGAACCATGCGACGCCGGCGGGCACGAGCCATCTGCCTCGCCTGGTTGGCGGCGATCGAGATCAACCAGGAGCGGAGGCGCTCCGGATCGCGCAGGCGGCCGAGCGTGCGCCAGGCGATCGGCCAGGCGGCAGCGACAGCCTCATCCGCCAGTTCCAGATCTCCGACGACAACAAGGCAGACCTGCGCCATGTCGCTGCTGAAGGTCTCGACGATCCACGCAAACGCGCCTTCGTCACCAGCCAGCGCGCGTTGAAGCCGCTCCTCGTGGGAGATGCCCAGCGCGGCGTCCGACGCGATCGCGATGCTCATACCCCACTGTTGCCGCTCAGCGCCGCGCTGATTCAGTCGAATTCTCACAATTCATGAAACGAGAAAGGGCGCGTCCCGTGATTGGACGCGCCGCGTGACAACCGGACGCCGACGGAACGAATGCCCCGCCGGCGTCCGGACTTTCAGGTTCGACTACGGACCGAACTCGACGGTCCCCTCGATCGGGTCCAGGCCGGGTGAACCGGGCAAGATCTCATCGGCCGAAGCGTCCATGTTCTCGAACATAGCTGCGCAGCTCGCCACCCCCTGGTCCGCGGCCGTAACATTCCAGATCGCGTTCACCGGGGAACCCGGCTCGAAGATGATGGCCACGCGTTCCCCCTCGGGGAAGCCGCCGTGCCAGTCCTGGTCGTTGGCGTCGTACGTTGAGTCCGTGATCAGACCGCCGATCTCGATCAGGCCGTCGGCGGTCGTTCGGGCGCACTCGAGATCGACCGTCGCGCTGCCCTTGCCGGACTCCGACAACGACATCGTTCCGGCGACGTCTGCGCCGCTTCCGGTCGCATCGAGCTCCGCAGCTATTCCATGTGCGGTGAAGTTGCCCCGGGCGAGCAGGGACGGGCTCGGCGATGGCGTGATCGGTCGGCTCGCCGCCGACGCCGCCACTGCGCGGCAGGAGCTGGAAGCCGGCGACTGCCACCACCAGCACCGCTGCGGCGGCAACGATCAGCTTCGCGTAGGTATTCATTCGGTTGGACCTCCACGCCGGCCACCAGGACCGGCGCTGTGGCGTCGCGTCCACCTCGTCGAGGGCGCGCAGGAGCATGTGCTCCGGGTTCTCGTACGCGTCCTCGCGAAGCCACGACAGGACGATGCGGGTCCGGGGGTCATGATCGGTCGTCATGACGATGCCTCCGCTTGCGCGGGGCGTGCGTCAGCGTCGAGTGACGCCCGCATGGCACGCATCGCGTGATGAAGTCGGGAGTAGACCGTGCCGACCGGGATCTCCAGGATCTGGGCTATCCGGTCGAGCGGGATGTCGGCGTAGTGATGGAGGACCAGCACGGTCCGGTGATCCACCGACAGGCGGCGGATCGCGGTCTCGAGCTCGTCACGGTGCAGGACCGCGTCGAGCCCGTCGGACGCCACCGGCTCGTCAGTCGGCAGGATCCGCATGTTCGGCGACCAAGTACGGGCCCGACGCCCCTCCGCGTAGCAAGCGCGGACGAGGAGTCGGTACGACCAGGCGTCAAAGCGCGCCGGGTCGCGCAGTTGCGGAAGGTCTCGCCAGATCGCAACCAGCGCGCGCTGGCTTGCGTCCTCGGCCAGATCGATATCGCGCAGGATCCTGCGCGACACGGGAAGGAACCTCGCTGCGAGGTCGGCGGCGAGCTGCCCGAAGGCTTCTCTGTCGCCGTGCTGGGCCCGCTTCACGAGCTCGGTATCCACGACCCTCATCCGCAACGGTGGCGACGGTCAGTTCCGCGCCCTCATACGGTATGTGTCTGCGACGCGCGGCGGGCCTTCAAAGTTGCGGGCTTTGTGCCGTCGGCTAGGGGCGCAAGTCCAGCGAGGGCGTCGGCGTGGCGGCCGCGTGGGTCGATCGAGGGTCGACCCTGGCGGGCGGCCAGGTCGGCGAGCGACTCGTTGTCGAGGATCTCGAGCATCGCGTCGCGCACGTCGAGCATCACGTCGCGCAGCGTGCAGGTCGCCTCGTCGGGGCAGGAGCACGGCTCGTAGTAGCGGAGGCTCACGCAGCCGACCGGGGCGAGGGCGCCGTCGAGCAGGCGGATGATCCGCCCCACCGAGACCGTCGCCGGATCCGCGCCGAGGGCGTAGCCGCCGTGCGCCCCGAGCGTCGTGCGCACGATGCCCGCGTGGCGGAGCGTCGACATGATCTGCTCGAGGAACTTGGGCGGGAGCCGGTTGCGCTCGGCCAGCGTCGCGAGCGCGATCGGGCCCGAACCGTCGTGGCGGACGAGGTCGGTCAGGGCGCGAAGACCGTACTCGGAGCGGCGGGACAGGCGCATGGCCGCATCCTACTCGTATCTCCTACCAATCGAGAGGTACTTCGGCACGGGCAGGTGTCGCGTCCGTCGTCCGCTCGGCCTGCCGTGGGGCGGCAGCAGGGACGAACGACGCGCCGGCACTGCCATGGGGCGGCAAAGAACGACCTGGTGCAGGCGTTTCGTGCCGCACGACGGCAGAAACGCGCCCATCGAGGGCCTCGAGTCGTCACTGCTGCCGTGGGGCGGCAAAAGCGCAGGAGGACGCGCTCCCCATGTAGAACATCCGTGCGAAACACGCGCGGCTCGTGCTAGACTTCGCGGGATGGCCGACGACGTCTCGCGCATCCTCGCGGCGGACCCGGTGGACGAGAACGAGCTCGCGATCGAAGGCTCGCTGCGGCCGCGCACGCTCGACGAATACATCGGCCAGCGCGAGGTCAAGGCCAACCTCTCGATCCTGCTCCAGGCCGCGAAGGGCAGGGGAGAGGCGGCGGATCACATCCTCCTCTACGGACCGCCGGGCCTCGGCAAGACCACCCTCGCGACGATCATCGCGCGCGACCTCGGGGTGAACGTCCGCTACACGAGCGGGCCCGCCGTGGAGCGGCCCGGCGACCTCGCCGCGGTGCTCACCGCGCTCGAGGAGCGCGACGTCCTGTTCATCGACGAGATGCATCGCCTCAACAAGGCCGTCGAGGAGATCCTCTATCCGGCGATGGAGGACTACGCGCTCGACGTGATGATCGGCAAGGGCCCGTCGGCGCGCAGCCTGCGACTCAACCTCAAGCCGTTCACGATCGTCGGCGCCACGACGCGCGCCGGCCGCATCAGCTCGCCGTTGCGTGACCGCTTCGGGGCCAGCTACCGGCTCGACTTCTACACCGAACCCGAGCTGACCTCGATCGTCGATCGCTCGGCGTCGATCCTCGGCGTCCGGATCGAGCCGGCGGCGTCCGTGGCGATCGCGCGTCGCGGGCGAGGCACGCCGCGGATCGTCAACCGCCTCCTCAAGCGTGTCCGCGACTACGCCGAGGTCCACGGCGACGGCCACGTCGACGAGGAGACCGCGCGCCTGGCGATGACCCGCATGGAGATCGACGACGAGGGCCTCGACTCGACCGACCGCAAGCTCCTCGCCGCGATCATCCAGAAGTTCGCCTCCGGCCCGGTCGGCGTTGCGGCGCTGGCCGCGGTGCTCGCCGAGGAGGTCGAGACGATCGAGGACGTCTACGAGCCGTTCCTGCTGCGGCTCGGGTTCCTCGACCGGACGCCGCAGGGCCGCATCGCGACCGAGGCCGCCCGCCAGCACCTCGCCGCCCTTGGCTACGAGATCCCGCCGCCGCGCCGCGCCGAACCCGAGATGCCGCCGCTGTGGGAAGACCTGTCGCCGAGCTGACCATGGAGGGTTCGGCCCCGTTCGGCTGGGCGCTCGTGGTCGTCGGCGTGATCATCGTGGTCGTCGGGCTCGTGTTCGTGACCGGCGGGCGCATCCCGTTCCTCGGCCATCTGCCGGGCGACATCGTGATCCAGCGCGACAACGTCACGATCTTCGTCCCGCTCGGCTCGATGCTGCTGGTGTCGGTCGTCGTGTCGGTCGTGCTCGGCCTGCTGAACCGGCGCTGAGATGCCAGGCGCCGCACGCTTCACGGTCGAGGTGCCGCCGCCGGCGGACGGATCGACACGCGCCCGGATCGGGCGACTCGAGCTGACGCACGGCGTCGTCGAGACGCCCCAGTTCATGCCGGTCGGCACGAACGCCACGGTCAAGGCCCTCGACCCCGACGAGATCGCCGCGGCCGGCGCCACGATCATCCTCGCCAACACGTACCACCTGTACCTGCGCCCCGGCCACGAGCGCATCGCAGCGGCTCGGCGGGCTGCACCGGTTCATGGCCTGGGACAAGCCGATCCTCACCGACTCGGGCGGGTTCCAGGTCGTGTCGCTGGGCGACCTGCGGATCGTCGACGAGGACGGCGTGACGTTCCGCAGCCACATCGACGGCTCGACCCATCGCTTCACGCCGGAGCACGCGATCGCGGTCCAGGAGGCGCTCGGCTCCGACGTGGCGGTCGCCTTCGACCAGCCGGTCGTGCCGTCGTCGCCGCGCGCGGTCGTCGCCGACGCGACGGCCCGGACGCACCGCTGGGCGGAGCGCTCGCTGGCGGCCCACACGCGGACGGACCAGGCGCTGTTCGGGATCGTCCAGGGCGGCCTGGACCCGGAGCTTCGGGCCGAGTCGACCAGGTTCATCGCGAGCCTCCCGTTCGACGGGATCTGCCTCGGCGGGCTGGCCGGCGACGAGACGCCCGAGCAGCGCGACGCGACGCTCGATCTCGCGGTCCCGCTGCTGGCCGACGATCCGCGCCCGCGCTACCTGATGGGGCTGGGCTCGCCGGCCGACCTGCTCGAGGCGGTTCACCGTGGCGTGGACCTGTTCGATTCGGTCCTGCCGGCGAGGGTCGCCCGGAACGGCCAGCTGTGGATCCCGGGCGAACGGCTGAACATGCGCAACCAGCGCCATCTCGACGATCCGGCCCCGGTCCAGGACGACTGTCCGTGCCAGCTCTGCCGGCGCTTCTCGCGGGCGTACCTTGCCCATCTGTTCCGCGCCGACGAGCTGCTCGCGTACCGCCTCGCAACTTGTCACAACCTCACCTTCACCCTAGACTTCATGGCCAGGATCCGAACTGCGATCCAGGCCGGAACCCTTCCCGCTTCGATGCCGGAATTGCGCTTGCGCGCGGGCCGGTCGAGCGGTGGTGCAGGCGCGGTAAAGTCCGCGTGAAGGGTCATTCGGTAGCCTGCTTGACGACGCGGAGGCGAACACATGGGCTCACGAGACCGTCCGCATCGAGAATCGAAGAAGAAGCCGAAGGACAAGTCCGGCCTGCCCAAGGTGCAACCGATGACGGACCCGCCGATGCAGGTCGAGGTCATCCGGAAGCCCCGCAAGCCGAAGCCGGTCGAGGACGAGGAGCAGGCCGACGAGGGCTGAGCCTGCGACGGGTCGGTCAGGATCCGTCGGTCGCCCCGTCTCGGAGCGATCAGGAGTGACCGAACCATGGCGATGACCGACGAGCGGAGCGCGGAGCGCGCGAGCAGCGAACGAGGCAAGGCGGTCGACGCCGCGATCCTCGCGATCGAGAAGCAGTTCGGGCGCGGCGCGATCATGAAGCTCGGTTCGCACGAGCGGCAGCAGGTCGATTCGATTCCCACCGGTTCGATCGCGCTGGACCTCGCGCTCGGGGTCGGCGGCATCCCGCGCGGCCGGATCACCGAGATCTTCGGCCCCGAATCGTCGGGCAAGACGACCGTCTGCCAGCACGTCATCGCCGAGGCCCAGCGGCGCGGCGGCGTGGCCGCGTTCATCGACGTCGAGCACGCCCTCGACCCGGGTTACGCCCGCGCGTGCGGCGTCAACGTCGACGAGCTGCTCGTGAGCCAGCCCGATACCGGCGAGCAGGCGCTCGAGATCACCGAGACCCTGATCCGCTCCGGCGGCATCGATGTCGTGGTCGTCGACTCCGTCGCGGCGCTCGTGCCGCGCGCGGAGATCGAGGGCGAGATGGGCGACTCGTTCGTCGGCATCCAGGCCCGGCTCATGAGCCAGGCGCTGCGCAAGCTGACCGGAGCGGTGTCGCGTTCGAACACATCGCTGGTCTTCACGAACCAGCTCCGCGAGAAGATCGGGGTGATGTTCGGCAACCCGGAGACGACGCCCGGTGGCCGCGCGCTCAAGTTCTACGCCAGCGTCCGGCTGGACATCCGGCGGGTCGAGACGATCAAGACCGGCACCGAGTCGGTCGGCAACCGCGTGCGGGTCAAGGTGGTGAAGAACAAGGTGGCCGCCCCGTTCCGCGTCGCCGAGTTCGACGTGATGTACGGCGAGGGCGTTTCCCGGGAGGGCGGCCTGCTCGACGTCGGTGTCGCGATGGACGTCGTGTCCAAGACCGGCGCGTGGTTCAACTTCGGGGAGACGCGTCTCGGCCAGGGTCGCGAGGCGTCGAAGGAGTTCCTCAAGTCGAACCCGCCGATCGCCGCCGACATCGAGGGACGCATCCGCGCCCAGATGAACGAGGTTGCCATCCCGGTCGAGGGGATTTCGGAAGCGGAGTAGCTCGCTAGGTTCAGCTCGTGTCGCTTGCCGGGATCATCGTCCTCACGCACGCTCTGATCGGCTTTCTCTTCATGGCGGGCCTCGTCGGGCGCTGGATCGTGCTCGGCGCGGCCCAACGCGCGACCGAGTTGCGTGACATGCGGCTCCTCGCGGCGGCGGCGGGTCCCTTTGAGCGGATCGTCATCTTCTCCGCGAATTTCGTGCTGCTTTTCGGGATCGCCGCGGCCTGGCTTCAGGGGCGGAACGCCCTCGGTCCGCTGACGGGTGGCAGCGTCGACTGGCTGTTCGTCGCGCTGGTCCTGTTCCTCTCGAACCTGCCCCTCGTCCCACTGGTCTTCATTCCGCGAGGTCGGGCCTTCGAGTCGGTGATGCGCGACGCGGAGGCCCAGGATCGGGTCACCCCGGAGCTCGCGGCCGCATGGAGGGATCCGACCGTCCGAGCAGCCCACGTGTACGAGCTCGGGTCGACCACCATCGTGCTCATCCTGATGCTCACAAAGCCGTTCTGAGTGGTCACCGCCAAAGGGTCACGTCGCAGATCACCTGCGGAGCAGCGCGAGCGACGGGCAGCGGTCGACGATCCACAGGTCGTTCTCGATGCCGCGGCGCGCTTCCTCGAGGCGCGCCATCGCTCAGTGGCCGAGGTTCGACGCCGGCTCCGCGGCGCGGGCTACCGGCACGATCTCGTGGACGGTGCCATCGATCGGCTGCTGGAGCTCGGGATCCTCGACGACGAGGCATTCGCGCGGGCCTGGGTGGAGTCGCGCGATCGGGCACGGCCGCGCGGGGAGCGGGCGATCCGCGAGGAGCTCCGGGTGAAGGGCATCGACCGCGCCACGATCGATACGGTCCTCGAGGACCGACGCGGCGCGGAAGGTGCCGAGCCGGACCGCGACGCCGCCGAGCGCCTCCTCGAACGCAACCGACGATCCCTGGCACGCGTCGCCGACCCTCGCCAGCGTCGGGCGCGGGCGTATGCGCTGCTGGCTCGGAACGGCTTCGATCCCGACGTCTGCCGCGAGGTCGCAGCGCGGTTCGTGGAGCTCGGCGACCCGGAGGCTGCGCCAGAAAGCCGTTGATGCCGGGCACCGCCCGGGACCGTCGCGCACACCTCCGCATTGCACCGGGCCGCCCTCGCTGGCAGCCGCGGCCCATCGACGATCGGGACCATGGTCATGTTCAGCGTTTCGGCCCGCCCTCCCGATACTCGCCCCGGGACTCATCCCGCCCGGGCACATGCCCGGACATCAGCGCACTCCGGGGGCAGGAGAAGCGGATCGATGGTGAACCGACTGCGTTCCGGCTCGGTGGCCGGCAGCGCCGTGCTCGTGCTCGTTCTTGCCGTGAGCGGCACGGCTTGGCTGCGAGGCGTCGTCGTCCGACACCAGCGCGGCATTCGTCGACGTTGACGGCGACGGCGTCGACGACGCCTGCCAGGAAGCGGCCACTGAGAACACCGATGCCGCCACTGCGGCGTTCGAGGCCGCGGACCTCAACGGCGACGGCGAGATCTCGGTGACCGAGGCCGCCCACAGCGGTTGGACCGGCGGCACGAACTGCAACCACGGCGGCTACGTGAGCCAGGTCGCCCAGGCCGATGACGCGCCTGCGCGAGCCGGCGACCGGCGACACGGGCGAGACGGCGACACGGGCGACGCGGCCGACGCGGCCGACGCGACCGACTGCGCCACCGACGAACGACCGAGGACGCCGCGCCGGCCGACGAGGAGACCTGCGAGGAAGTCGCGGCCCCTGAGCCCGAGACGCCGCTCGACCCGACGCTCCCAACAGCCACGGCGCCTGGGTGGCATGGGTCGCCGGATCCGAGGCCACCGGCGGCAAGAACTGCAACCACGGCGGCGCCGTGAGCGAGGCCACCAAGAAGGACCACGAGGCCGCCAAGGCCGAACGGGACGCCCGGAAGGCAGAGCGCGACGCCGCGAAGGCCGAAGCACAAGGCCGCCCGCGACCTCAAGAAGCAGGAGCGCGAGGCTGCCAGGGCCAGCAAGGGACACGGCAAGCCCAACTGACCCGCACGATCACCAGCCCGAAGACGAGGACGGCGCCGGGAGCCCGGCGCCGTCTTCTCTTTACATCCGCGCGGCGAGGTACTCCGCGTCGCGGGCGACGCCCCCCAGGTTCGCCGACGCGTTGTCGTGCTGGAAGAGCATCCCGAGGAACAGGAGGCCCGGCACGTCGCTCACGCCGCGCACGTGGCGCGGCACGCCGAACTCGTCGAGGATCGGCAGGTCGAGCCAGCCGTAGTCGGGCGCGTAGCCGGTCGTCCAGAGCACCGTCGAGATGCCGGCCGCCGGCCAGGTCCAGCTCGGTCAGCTCGGGCGGGTCGTACTGCGGCCAGACGCGGTCGTCGTCTCCCACCTCGATCCCGGCTCGCTCCGCGAGCTTGTCGATGATCGGTCGGAACCGCACATCGAAGAATTCGTCGGCGAACTGCAGGTTCGCCGCCAGGTCCGGCTCGAACCGTGCGACCGTCCCATCCGCGCCCGCGAAGCGGCCGGCCAGGCGGATCCCGTCCAGAGCCATCTGCCGCAGGTTCGTGTCGTGGCCGCCTCCGTGTCCCGACAGGTGCGGGTTGCAGGCGAACTTTGCGCGCGGGTTCGGCAGTTCACCGACCGTCGGGAACCTCGCGTCGTGCGCTTCGCCCTGCTCGACGAGCTGGCGGATCCACCAGAAGACGTCGCGACCGCGGTACCGGCGCGGCGCACGCCCGCACTTGCCGGTCGCGAGGACGACCTGCCGGCCGGCTCTCATGCAGCTCCTCGGCAAGCTGCACGCCGGTCTGGCCCGAGCCCACGATCAGCACCCCGCCCGGGGGCAGCTGGCCGGGGTTCCGGTAGTGATGCGAATGGACTTGCGTGATGCCCGGAGCGAAGCCGGCCGCGGCCGCAGGGATGCGCGGCACGTGGAATGCACCGGTCGCGACGACCACCGTGTCCGCCTCGAGCGGGCCCGCCGAGGTCTCGAGCTGGAAGCGCCGGCCACCGGCGCCGTTGGGGGCCAGGCGGCGCACCTCGGTCCCGGAGACGACCGGCGCACCGACGACGTCCGCGTACGCGCGCATGCGGCCGACCATCTCGTCACGCGTCATGAAGCCGTCCGGGTCGGCGCCGTCATCGGGAAAGTCGGGGAGGAGGGCCGCGAGGAAGTTCGGCGACACCAGCCGGAACGCGTCCCAGCGATCCTGCCAGCCGCCACCCAGCGTCTCGCGGCGCTCGAGGACGACGTGTTCCCGGCCGGCCGACGTGAGCAGGCGACTCATGATGAGTCCGGCCTGGCCGGCGCCGACGACCGCGGTATCGATCGATCCCGGAAGTTCCATCGGTACACCTCCCTCCGTCGACGCCGGCCGACGATGAGTATGCCAAGACGCCGTTCGGTTGCGACACCGTTGCGATCCGGCACCCCTCGTTTGACCCTCCGTGAGGAGCGGCCGTACGCTACGCGGCAGAACGCACACGCACCGCGTCATCGGTGCGCACAACCACCCGACCACGGCGTCGGTCACGCCCACGGCCAGGAGTACGCGTCGCCTTTGACGTCCTGCGCCGGTGACCTCGCCGTCACAACCGAATACCAGCGTCCGGCCGCCACAATCGCGGCCGGATGGGAGGAGTCAGATGGAAATCCAATTCGTCGTGGTGGTGGCCCTCCTGGCCGCCGCCGGCGGAGCCGTACTCGGCGTTCTCCTGCGCAGCGTCTGGGCGTCGCAGTCGATGAAGGCCGCAGCGGCCGAAGGCCGCCGCATCGAGGCCGAGGCGCGCGCCCGCCAGAAGGAACTGATCCTCGAAGCCAAGGACGAGAAGCTGCGCCTCCAGCGCGAGGCCGAGGACGAGGCACGAGCACGACGCGGCGAGCTTGCCGCGCTCGAACGGCGGCTGCTGCAGCGTGACGAACAGCTCGACCAGCGCTCCGACATGCTCGAGGACCGTGCCGGCAAGCTGCTCGAGCGCGAGCGCGAGACCGATCGTGCCCGCGAGGAACTCGCCCGGGCCCACCAGGAGCAGGTCGACGCCCTCGAGCGCGTCTCGGGGCTGTCCGCGGACGATGCCAAGGGACTCCTGCTCGAGGCCGTGCGCGAGGAGGCCGAGCACGACGCGGTGAAGCTGGGCCGCGCGATCGAGCGCAAGGCCCGCGACGAGGCCGATGAGAAGGCCCGCGACATCATCATCACGGCGATGCAGCGGGTGGCCGCCGACCACACGGCCGAGCACACGGTGAGCGTCGTCCACCTCCCGAACGACGAGATGAAGGGCCGGATCATCGGCCGCGAGGGCCGCAACATCCGGGCCCTCGAGCAGGCCACCGGCGTCGACCTGATCATCGACGACACGCCCGAGACGGTCGTCCTCAGCGGGTTCGACCCGGTGCGCCGCGAGGTCGCGCGCATGGCCCTGACCAAGCTCATCGCCGACGGGCGCATCCACCCCGGCCGCATCGAGGAGGTCGTGGCCAAGGCTCGCGCCGAGGTCGAGCTCGTCATGCGCCAGGCCGGCGAGACGGCCGCGTACGAGGCCGGCGTGCCGGGCCTCCCCGCCGACCTGATCAAGCTGCTCGGCCGGCTCAAGTTCCGGACCAGCTACGGGCAGAACGTGCTCAACCACGTCGTCGAGACGAGCCACCTCGCGGCCGTCGTCGCGGCCGAGATCGGCGGCGACGTCCAGATCGCGAAGATGGGCGGGCTGCTCCACGACATCGGCAAGGCGGTCGACCACGAGGTCGAAGGCCCGCATGCCGCGATCGGCGCGCAGATCGCGCAGCGCCACAACCTGCCGTTCAAGGTGATCAACGCGATCGCGGCCCACCACCAGGAGGTCGAGTACGCCTGCCTGGAGGCACCGATCGTGCAGATCGCCGACGCGATCAGCGCATCGCGGCCGGGTGCCCGTGGCGAGACCATGGACACGTACGTCAAGCGGCTCGAGGACCTGCAGGCGATCGCCGAGAGCTTCGAAGGCGTCGAGCGCTCGTTCGCCGTCCAGGCCGGCCGCGAGGTGCGGATCCTCGTCCGGCCCGAGGAGATCGACGACCTCACCGCGACCCGCCTCGCGCGCGACATCGTGCGCAAGATCGAGGAGCAGCTCACGTACCCGGGTCAGATCAAGGTGACGGTGATCCGCGAGACCCGCGCGGTGGAGTACGCCAAGTAGCGAGATGAGCCGGCTCGCGGGGAAGTCGGCCGTCATCACCGGCGCTGCCAAGGGCATCGGCCGGGCGACCGCGGACCTGTTCGCGACCGAAGGCGCCCGGCTCGTCGCGACCGACATCGACTTCGGCCGGGTTGGACCGACTTCGCGCGGATCTCGAATCGCGTGGCGCCGAGTGCGCGACCGTCGTCGGCGACGTCTCGAAGCCCGACGACGCCCGGCGCATGATCGAGGCGGCGGTCGAGCACTACGGCCGCCTCGACATCCTCGTGGCGAATGCCGGGATCATCCCGCTGCGCACGATCACCGAGGCCACGCCCGAGGACTGGGACGAGGTCATGTCCATCGACGGCCGCGGGCATGTTCCTCACCTGCAAGTACGCCATCGAGCAGATGCTGCGGAACGGCGGCGGCTCGATCGTCTGCCTCTCGTCGATCTCGGGGATGGCCGGCCAGTCGAGCCAGTCGACGTACGGCCCGGCGAAGTTCGTCGCCTCGGGGCTGACCAAGCATCTCGCGGTCGAATGGGCCGATCGAGGCATCCGCGTCAACGCGGTTGCGCCCGGCACGATCCGGACCGAACGGGTTCGCCAGCTTCCGGACGAACCCGGTGGCGCCGAGTACATCGAGCAGATCGTCCGGATGCACCCGATGGGCCGGCTCGGGGAGCCCGACGAAGTGGCGCGGGCGATCGCGTTCCTCGCGTCCGACGAGGCGTCGTTCATCACCGGCGCGATCCTGCCCGTCGACGGCGGCTACCTCGCGCGTTGACCGATCAGTAACGCGGTTGGGATGCGCTGAGGCCCGGCTGCGGCGCGCGTGCACGGCGCGTCGGCGATCCTCAGTGGGCTGTCGAACCTGACGCTGGAGGCATCCCGTCACATGCGGTCCGAGCTTCCGCTGTGGGCTATCCGGGGGATGGGCCTCGCGCTGGGCGTGGCCCTCGTCTACGCGCTCGTCCTGGTCGGGATTGCGGCTGCCCGCGTCTTCCTGCTCGTCTTCATCGCCGTCCTGCTCGCCTCGGCGCTCGAACCGATGCTCGGCTGGCTCCGGGAACGGCTGCCGGTCGTGGGGCGTGCCGGCACGATCCTCGTCGTCTACCTCACGTTCTTCGTGACGGTCGTCGGGCTCGCGTTCGTCGTCGTCCCGGCCGCGATCGGCCAGGCCGAGCGGATCCTCGCCGACCTGCCGCCGTTCTTCGCGCAGGCCCGGGCGTCGGCCGAGCACATCCGGCCGGCGGCACTTTCGACGTCGCTGACGGCCCTGATCGACTCGGTCTCGACGGCGCTGAAGCCGCCAGAGGCGCCGGACTCGGATACCGTCGTCGAGGTCGGCACGACGGTCGCGGAGCTCGTCGCGACGCTGGCGACGCTGCTGACGATGGTGTTCCTGTGGCTCGTCGAGCGACCCCGTATCCAGCGCTACGTGCTCGCGTTCCTGCCTGCCGGGCAGCGGGCGGGGGCGCGGAGCGCATGGAACGACGTCGAACTCCGCCTGGGGCTGTGGGTGCGTGGGCAGCTCACGCTGATGGCCACGATGGGCGTGATGACCGGGATCGCGTACTCGGTGCTGGGCGTCCCGGGGGCGCTGCTGCTCGCGCTCATCGCCGCGATCACCGAGGCGATCCCGATCATCGGACCGCTGCTCGGCGCCATCCCGGCCGTGCTGGTCGCGGCAACGGTGTCGCCGGAACTTGCGCTCATCGTGGCCGGCATCTATGTCGTCCTGCAGTTCGTCGAGGGCAACGTCCTGGTCCCGATCATCATGCGCAACGCAGTCGGTATCTCACCGCTGCTGATCCTCGTCAGCCTGCTGATCGGGGCTGCCGCGGGCGGCTTCATCGGCGCCTTCCTGGCGGTGCCCGTCGCGGCGTCGCTCGAGATCGTGCTCCAGCGCCTGCAGGCGCGCGAGGAGCCCGTCGCCCAGGACCCGAGCGCCATCGAGTCAGAGGAGGACGACGAGGACGAGGACGGGCGGGTCAAGGCGCCAGGCTTGCCCGGGAGCGCGAACGCCCGCGCCGACTGACCTGCGGAGCTGGCGGCTAGACTCCGCTCCGTGACCACCGAGCCCCAGCCCGCGCCCCCCGGCCGCACGCGTCTCGGCAACCCCGTCAACGGCAACGCGCCGCGGCCGCCGGGTGCCTGCCGCGTGCTGATGATCGGCGACCTGATCGGCAAGCCGGGCCGCGTGTGCATCGAGCAGGTGCTGCCCGGGCTTCGCGAGGAGCGCGGGATCGACTTCGTCACGGCGAACGGTGAGAACGTCGCCGGGGGCATGGGCCTGACGCCGTCCACCGCGGACGCCATCCTGGCCGCGGGCGTCGACGTGATCACGTCCGGCAACCACATCTGGGACAAGCGCGAGATCTACCCGTATCTCGAGTCGAACGACCGCGTCCTGCGGCCGCACAACTACGGCACGCACGAGGTGCCCGGTCGGGGCTGGGGTGCCTACCACGCACTGGACGGCAGCGACGTCGCGGTGGTCAACCTGCAGGGCCGGACCTACATGCAGCCGATCGAGAACCCGTTCACCGACGCCGATGCGCTGCTCGAGGAGGCGTCCGAGCCGCTGCCGCCGGTCCGCATCGTCGACTTCCACTGCGAGCTGACCTCCGAGAAGAACGCGCTCGGGCTGTACCTCGACGGACGGGTCAGCGTCGTCGTCGGCACGCACACGCACGTGGTGACGGGCGACGAGCGGATCCTCCCCGGCGGCACGGCATACCTGACCGACCTCGGCATGACCGGGCCGGTGTGGAGCGTGATCGGGTTCAACCCGAAGACCGTGCTGCCGCGGTTCCTCAACGCGCTGCCGACGCGGTTCGAGGTGGGGGAGGGGACGGTCATCCTCAACGCGCTGCAGGTCGACATCGACCCGGCGACGGGCCGCGCGCTCCAGCTGGAGCGCATCCAGCGACTCGTCGAGCTCTAGTGGCGTCGGCCCGGCCTCCCGCGAGGCGCCACGATCCGGTGACGCCGCCCGATCCCGTCATCCCGCCGGGACCCTCGCCGGTCGACCTCCACACCCACTCGACCCGCTCCGACGGCGTCCTCGAGCCGGCGATCCTCCTCGGCGCGGCCGCCGCTGCCGGGGTCCGGCTGCTGGCGCTGACCGACCACGACACGCTGGCGGGCTGCCGCGACGTCCTGGCCACGGGCGCCGTGCCCGACGGCCTCGAGCTGATCACCGGCGTCGAGATCAACGCCGTCGTCGATCGGCAGGACCTGTGGGAGAGCGAGCTCCACATCCTCGGCTTCGGGATGGACCCGGCAGACGACGAATTCGAAGCGATCCTCGCGGCCCAGCGAGCACGGCGCCGGGAACGGTTCGAGCGGACCGTTGCCCGTCTGCGAGAGCTCGAGCTCTCGATCGACGAACCGCTCGCCGAGCTCGACCTGCGCGATGACGACGCCCTCGGCCGGCCGACGATCGCCCGGGCCCTCGTCGCCGCGGGTCACGCGACGAGTGTCGAGGACGCGTTCCAGCGACTCGTCGGGCGCGGCAGCCCGGCGTACGTGCCGCGTTCCGGCCTCGGCCCGGTCGGTGCGATCGAGGCCATCCGGGCGGCCGGCGGGCTTGCGGCGCTGGCCCACTTCCGCGAGGCGCTGTCGCACCGCGACCTGCTCCGGGAGCTGATCGATGTCGGGTCTGGCCGGGCTCGAGGTCCACTACCGCTCGTTCAACCGGCCGACGACCGAGGCGATGGCCCAGATCGCGACGGAGGAAGGCCTCGTCCCGACCGGTGGCTCCGACTATCACGGCGACACGGGGACCTACGCCGAGTCGCACGCCAGGCTGTGGGTGCCGCCGGAGGTGGGCGCTGGGCTCACAAGTGCGCTGGCATCCCTCAAGAGCAGCTAGGCCATGGCGACGTTCGTGCTCATCCCCGGAGCCGGCGGCCTCGCGTGGGAGTGGCACCGGCTCGGTCCCGAGCTCGAGGCGCGCGGTCACGCGGCCGTCCCGATCGACCTGCCCGCAGGCGACGACGGGTCCGGGCTCGCCGAGTACGCGGACTGGACGGCCGCATCGATCCGGGGACGGACCGACGTCGTGCTCGTCGCACAGTCGTTCGGCGGCTTTAGCGCACCACTCGTCTGCGAGCGGGCCAGTGTCGGCCTGATCGTCCTCCTGAACGCGATGATCCCGAAGCCGGGCGAGACGTTCGGCGCGTGGTGGTCGAACACCGGCCAGGGCGAGGCGATGCGCGAACAGGCCGCGACGCTGGGGCTGGATCCGCGCGATCTCGAGGACGACCGGGTGCTCTACTACCACGACGTCCCGGAAGAGGTGCTGGAGGAGGCGCTCCAGCTCGATCCGCAGCAGTCCGACACGCCGCTCGGTCAGCCGTGGCCACTCGAACGGTGGCCCGACGTCCCGACGCGCGTCCTGTCCGGCCGCGACGACCGCCTCTTCCCCGCGGCGTTCCAGCGGCGCGTTGCGCAGGAACGGCTCGGGATCACGCCGGACATCGTTCCAGGCGGGCACATGGTCGCGCTCAGCAATCCGCAAGGGCTCGCCGACTGGCTCGACCGCTACGCGGCCACGGACCTCAGGCCGGCGTAGCGGGGTTTGCCGGCGGCGTCGGCGGCGCTTCCGGGCTGTCCTTCACGAACGTGGGGTTGAGCTCGACGACGTGGCGCTTCCGTCGCCGGGCCAGGTTCAGCACCTCGACGAACACGGAGAACGCCATCGCGAAGTAGATGTAGGCCTTGTCGATGTGGAACCCCAGGCCGTCGGCGACGAGCGTGACGCCGATCAGCAGCAGGAACGCCAGCGCCAGCATCTTGACCGACGGGTGCTGGTGGACGAACGTCGAGAGCGGGCCCGACGCGACGAGCATCACCAGGACGGCGATGAGGATGGCCGCGATCATGATCGGGATCTCGTCGACGAGCCCGACGGCCGTCAGGACCGAGTCGAGCGAGAACACGATGTCGAGCGCCACGATCTGGGCGAGCGTGCCGCCGAACGAGGCCGAACCGCCGGCCGCGGTCGCATGCGCCTCTTCGCCTTCGACCGATTCGAAGATCTCGGTGCTCGCCTTCCAGAGCAGGAACAGGCCGCCGACGATCAGGATGATGTCCCGCCACGACAGCTCGAAGCTTCCGATCGTGATCACCGTGGCGGTCAGGCCGATGATCCACGAGATGGTCAGGAGCAGCAGGATCCGCATGCCCGCCGCCAGGCCGAGGCCGATCAACCGTGCACGGTCGCGTTGATCGACCGGCAGGCGCTGCACGATCACGGAGATGAAGATCACGTTGTCGATGCCGAGCACGATCTCGAGCGTCGTCAGCGTGAGCAGGGCGATCCAGGTCTCGGGGTTGCTCAGCACGTCCATAGGCCATCAAGGGTAGCGGGTTCGCGGGCGCGTTCGGCGTACCATGGGCGCCCGATGACCCAGGCACGACCGCTCAACCGCGCACTCCCGGTGCTCGACCTGCTCCCGGCCGAGCCGGTCACGGCGCGTGCCGTTCCCGACGTCGCCGACCAGCGGCTCGCCGAGTACCGCCCCGACGAGCGTGCCCTCCCCGCGTTCCACCTGTGGACGCTCGGCTGCCAGATGAACCGCAGCGATTCCGAGGAGATGGCCGGCAGGCTGCTCGCCGCCGGCTGCGCCGAGGCGCCGTCGATGGAGGCGGCCGACCTGATCGTCATCAACACCTGCGCGATCCGCGAGGGTGCCGAGCAGAAGGTGATCGGTCGGCAGGGCCACCTGGCACGGCTGAAGGAGGCGAACCCCGGTCTCCGCGTGGTCCTCACCGGGTGCTCGGTCCGCGAGCCGCATCGCGACGGGCTCGGCCGCCGCTACCCGGCGGTCGACCTGTTCCTGCGCCCCGACGAGGAGCCCGAGCTCGTCGACCGGCTGGGGCTGGCGTCCGCCCAGGCGCCGATCGGCGCGGTGGGCGCGACCACGGTCGTGGGACGGACCGTGGTGGGCGTCGCCGACCACCTGGCGGGAACCCGGGCACGAGCCGTCGCCGAGGGCACGGTCGCCCGCGGATCGGCGATCAGCGCCTGGCTGCCGATCATCTACGGCTGCGACAAGACGTGCACCTACTGCATCGTGCCGTTCAGCCGCGGCCCGGAGCGCAGCCGCCCGTTCGACGAGATCGTCGACGAGGCGCGGGCGCTGGCCGCCGCCGGTTTCCGGGAGGTCACGCTCCTCGGCCAGAACGTCAACAGCTACGGCCACGACCTGCCGCCCGAGCCGCGCTTCGCGCACGTCGACGCCGAGCGCTGGGCCGGTCGCAAGCTCGACCTCCACGGACGGCCGGACCTCGCCGAGCTGATCCGCGCGATCGACGCGCTCCGCAGCAGCGACGGCCGCGCGGCGATCCCGCGGCTGCGCTTCGTGACCTCGCACCCGTGGGACCTGTCGGACCGCCTCGTCGCGGCCCTCGCGGACTGCCGGTCCGTGTGCGAGCACCTGCATCTGCCGGTCCAGTCGGGCGACGACGCGGTCCTGCGCCGGATGGGCCGCCAGTACACGATCGAGCACTACCTCGAGCGGCTCGCTGCGATCCGCGCCGCCGTGCCCGGGATCTCGATCTCGACCGACGTGATCGTCGGGTTCTGCGGCGAGACCCGCGAACAGTTCGAAGCCACGCTCCGCCTCCTCGAGACGGTCCGCTACGACCAGGTCTTCGCGGCGGCGTACTCCGTGCGACCCGGGACCCCGGCGACGAAGCTCGCCGACGACGTGCCCCCGGCCGAGAAGCGGGAACGTCTCAACGAGCTGCTCGCGCTCCAGGAGTCGATCGGGCTCGAGCGCAATCGTGCATGGCTCGACCGCGAGGTCGAAGTGCTCGTCGACACGGTCGTTCCGCCCCGCAGCCACGAGCACGAAGACGCAAACGCAGCGATGCACGAGCGCGACGCCGATGGCTCGGCCCTGTCCGGCCGGACCCGCGGCAACAAGCTCGTCCACCTGCGCGGCGAGACCGACCTCGTCGGGAGGTTCGCCGCGGTGCGCGTCGAGCACGCCGGGCCGTACGCCCTTCGAGGCACGCTCCTCAGCCGGGTGACGACCGCCGCGCCGCCGCTCCTCGTCGTCGCCGGTGCGACCGCGACCGGCAAGACCGGGCTCGCGATCCGGCTCGCCGAGTGGATCGCGGAGCAGGGGAGACCCGCCGAGATCATCTCGGCCGACTCGCGGCAGGTCTTCCGCGGCCTGGACATCGGCACGGCCAAGGTGTCGGCCGCCGAGCGCGCCCGCGTCCCGCACCACGGCCTCGACCTCGTCGACCCCGACCAGCCGTTCTCGGTGGCCGACTTCGTCCGTCACGCGCGAACGGCCCTTGCCGGGATCGGGGAGCGGGACGGCGTTGCCATCCTCGCCGGCGGAACCGGGTTGTACCTGCGCGCCGTCGCTCGAGGGCTCGACGCCGACGCGCTCCCGAGCGATCCCGAGGTCCGGGCACGGCTCGAGGCGGACCTGGCAACGAACGGCCTGGAACCGCTCGTCGACCGGCTGCGCCGGCTCGCCCCGACGCGTGCCGCACAGATCGACCTGCGCAACCCGCGCCGCGTCGTCCGCGCGCTCGAGATCGCCGAGCTGCAGGGCGACGCGGGCGTGCCGGAGCCACTCGGGTACGACGGGCCCGTCGCGTGGCTCGGGCTCACGCTGGAGCCGGGGGTCCACGAACGCTGGATCGTCGAGCGGGCACGCGCTCAGTTCGATGCCGGGCTGATCGAAGAGGCACGCGCCCTGCGCGAGCGGTTCGATCCCTCGCTGCCGGCCTTCTCGGCGATCGGCTACCGGGAGGCGTGGGCGGTGCTCGACGGCGAGCTGACGCACGAGGCCGCGATCGAGCTCGACGCCAAGCGCAACGTCGCCTTCGCGAAGCGCCAGCGGACCTGGTTCCGCTCGGAGCCCGGGATCGAATGGCTTGACGCGACGGGCGACCCCTTGCCTCAAGCCGTCGAGGTCGTCCGCCGGATCCTGTGACGCGACTCGCCGCCTACCGCCAGACGCTGACGGGTCGGGCCTCCGATAGCGCAACCGGGCTGCTGACGGGGACCATCAGCTGCAGCCGCGGCCCGGGGGTGAGGCGGCCGACACGACACATCTCCGCCGCCTCGCTCTTCGGGTCGACGACGGTGCCGATATGGGTCGCCCGGCCATGCCATTCGTGGCGGATCTCCTCCCACAGTTGCCGCCCGGCCTTGAGCTGACCGGGCGCGAACCACGGCAGGGAGGCCTCGGCCGAGCGGATCACGCCGTCCGCAGGCACGAGATGGAGGACCTTGTTCAGCAGGGCGAGCGGCGTCGGAAGCCGGTCGATGTGGTCGGTCATCAGCTCGAACCGCTGCACCACCACGGCGCCGGCGACGATGTCGCCTGCGGGCGTCACGGCAAGCCGGTACTGCCGAACCGGGCCGCCCGGATCGATGGGCGCGAGGAGCTCGCGGAGGCGGTCGCCGGTCAGTCGGGGATACAGGTTTGCGTCGGCGTTGAACGCGTTCGACCCCGCGACGACGGCCTCCACGTCGTCGTCCTCGATCCCGCGGATGCGGTAGGCGCGCTCGCTCGGCTGCTTCCGGGTCGTCGGAACGATCGCGATCCGGAGCGGGCCCATGATCTGTCCCGCCCATTTGCGGGCAGTGGCGAGCGACCCCGTGTTCGTCGCTTCGACGCCGGCGACGATGACGCCCTCGCCACCGAACCGGCGCCGAGCCTCGGCGATGCGCCACTCGGCGAGCTTGCGACCCAGTCCCTGGCGGCGCATGTCGTCGCGCACCTTGAGGTTCTCGAGATGCGCACAGGGGAAGAGACGATCTTCGACCTGGACGTCGTCGATGTAGGCGGTTGCCATTCCCACGAGCCCTTCGACACCGGGTGCCGTCGCGACCACGCCGTACAGGCTTGGATGCTGGGCAATGAGCGATGCGAAGACGTCGAAGCGGTAGCGGGTCGACATCGCCACGGCCGTCGCGGTCGCCTGGGTCGTGAGCAGCGCGTCGAGGGCCGGCCCGTCGGCCGGCTCCATCGGACGGAGCGTGAAGTCCACGCCCGAATTCTGCGGGCAGTGTCCAGCGCGACGGGACCCGCCGGTGATGATCCCGCGGTATCCTCCGGCCGGATGACCAACATGATCGAATTGACCCCGCCCGTCGAAAAGGCGTTCCTCGTCGCCGTCGACACGGGCGATGACCAGGGCTGGACCGCCCAGGACTCGCTCGCCGAGCTCGCCAACCTCGCGATCACGGCGGGCGCCGAAGTCGTCGGCGCCGAATGGCAGAACCGCCGCCACGTCGACCCGAACTGGTACATCGGCAAGGGCAAGGCCGAGGAGCTGGCAGGCGCCAAACGCGAGACCGGCTTCAGCGTGCTCATCGCCGACGACGAGCTGTCGCCGGGCCAGCAGCGTGCGCTCGAGGAGCTGCTGAACGTCAAGGTGATCGACCGCAGCCGGCTGATCCTCGACATCTTCGCCCAGCACGCGCAGACCCACGAGGGCCGCCTCCAGGTGGAGCTCGCCCAGCTCGAGTACCAGCTGCCGCGGCTGACCCGCTTGTGGACGCACCTGTCGCGGACGGGCGGCGGCATCGGCACCCGGGGTCCCGGCGAGTCCCAGCTCGAGACCGACCGGCGGATCATCCGAACGCGGATCGCCAAGATGAAGGAGCGCGTCGAGCACGTGCGCCGGCAGCGCGCGACGGCAGCGCGTGGTCGCGACCGGCGACTGATCCCGACCGTCGGCATCGTCGGCTACACGAACGCGGGCAAGTCGACGCTGCTCAATGCGCTCGTCGGCAGCGAGGTGGCGCGTGCCGAGGACAAGCTGTTCGCCACGCTCGACCCGACCTCGCGCCAGGTCAAGCTGGGCGACGGCCAGACAGCGATCGTGACCGACACGGTGGGCTTCATCCACAAGCTCCCGCACCAGCTGGTCGACGCGTTCCGGGCAACGCTCGAGGAGGTCAACCGGGCCGACGTCCTCGTGGAGGTCGTCGACGCGGCCGATCCCCACAACGCCGAGCACCGCGAGACCGTGCAGACGGTCCTCGACGAGCTCGGAGCCGGCGACAAGCCACGACTCGTCGCGCTGAACAAGGCGGACCTCGTCGAGCGCGCGGCCTCCGACCCGTCCGCGCCCGGCCGGGCGGTCGCTGGTGCCGTGCTCGTCTCGGCGCTGACCGGCTACGGCATCGACGCGCTGCGCGCCGAGATCGCGGCGCTCCTCGCCTCGCTGTGGGTCGATATCGACACGGCGGTCCCGTACTCGGCCGGCGAGCTGCTCGCCCGCGTCCGCGAGCGGGGAACCGTTGAGCTCGAGTACGGCGAGCGCGACGTGCGCGTCCGCGGCCGCATCGCCCCGACGCTGGCCGGCGAGCTCGAGGCTGTCGCCGCTCGCTGGTCGGAGTCTCTCCGGAACGGGTCCGGCGCGGCAACGCCGGGCTGACGTGGCCCCGCTTCGACGAGGGGGCCGCGGCACGCTGCCCGACGGCGCGCAGCTGACCTGGTCGCTCGCCGAGGGCGGTCGTGGGCGGCGCTGGCGGGCAACCCGGGTCCGCGACGGCCGCCTCGAGGGGACCATCCTGCTCGAGATCGACGCCGCGGGCCGGCCTGCCCGGCTCGAGGTCGGCACCGTCGACGGGCTCCTGACACTCCATCCGGACCGCGGCGAGCGCGAGCTGCACGGCAACGTCGTCACGCCAAACGGGATCCGCCATCTCCGTCTCGACTGGAGCCAGGCGCACGAGCTGGTCGTCGACGGCTTCCCGGTCGTGCTCCTGGCCGCCGTCCGCCGGCTCGGGGCCGTCGTCCAGGTCGGGGAGACGGCCGAACGCCCCGCCGTGATCGTCGACAGCGGCCTGCGCTGCCACGTGACGACGATCCGCCTCGTGCGGCTCGACGAGCGCCGCTGGCGCGTGGAAGGGGAGGGGAGCACGGTCGGCGTGGCGATCGACGCGGACGGCGCGCCGGCCGGCCTGGATGAGTCGGCGGAGTGGCCGCTCGAGGCGTGGAGGTGACTGTGGACAGCCGTTGTGGATGGGTTGTGGATGAGATCGAGCCGCCGCGCCGCGATTTCCCCGAAGTTCGTGGATAAGCCAGTAGCCACCGCGTCGGGCGCGCCCGTATCGTAGGTCTTGCTCGAAGGGGCCACGAACCGAAAGTGGTTCCGCAGGTGTTTACATCGGCGGGATTAACTACGGATCGGCGGTTCCTTCGGGCGTTTCCTTTTGCGCTGCTCGCGCCCGCCACGTGGCACGCTTCGACAAGTGAGCGGCCCCGGCCTCCGCGGCTGCATCGCTGGGCTGCTCGTGCTCACGACGCGCTCCCTGAGGATGCCGATCGCGATCCGTACGGCGATCGATCTCCCGATCCAGGCCTTCTTCCGCCTGCCGGAATCGGCTAACCCTCTGAAACCGCGGCGTGTCCGATCGCCATGCGCAATCCGCTTCCGCGGGGTAACGTGTCGGAAACAGTCCGGAAACACTGCGCTTACGGACGGTCAAGGAGTAGCATGTTCGGTTTTGAACTCGCATACATCGATCCCGGCTCGGGAAGCCTGATCATTCAGGGAGCGATCGCCACGATTGTCGCGGGGGCCGTGTTCTTCCGAAGCCACATCGCCCGGCTGCTGCCGGGTCATCGCGACGACGACGAGTCGGCCACTTCCACGACCAGCGCGTCGACCACCGCGTCGACCACCCCGGCCTCGACCTCGTCCGTGGATGACGCCGCCCGCGGCGGCTGATCCGGCAGCCTCTGCTGCGCGGGACCCAGGCTCGTTCCGCGACCCCAGCGGGTTCGTTTTCTGGCTCGACGGACGCCCGTACCGCCAGATCCAGCAGCGTTTCGCGACCGAATGGGACGGCTTCGCCGGGAGCGCGCTGGAAGCACGGCTGATCGAACGGGGGCGGCTCCTCCCGTACGAACCAGCATCTCTCGATCTCGCCCAGGCGCCTGGCGCCCATGCGCTGATCGCACCCGAACCGATCGACTTCATCAGCTACCCGTACGAGTGGACGTTCGGGGAGCTCCGCGACGCGGCACTCATCACGCTCGACGCACAGCTCGACGCGCTCGCCGCGGGGTGGACGCTCCGTGACGCATCGGCGTTCAACGTCCAGTTCCGCGATGGCCGCCCGGTCCTGATTGACTCCCTGTCGTTCGAGCCGTACGAGGACGGTACCCCATGGGTGGCGTACCGCCAGTTCTGCGAACACTTCCTGGCGCCGTTGGCGTTGATGGCCCGGCGCGACGTGCGCCTGGCGGATCTCCTCCGCTCGGAGCTCGAGGGCGTTCCGCTTGATCTCGCCGCGCAGCTCTTGCCGTGGCGCTCCCGGCTCAATTTCGGTCTCCTGTCCCACGTCCACCTGCACGCCCGCTCCCAGAAGCGCCACGCCGGAGCTGTCGAGGACGGCAAGGCCGCCCGCTCAGCGCGCATCCCGCGGAACCGGCTCACGGCGTTGATCGGTAACCTCCGGTCGACGGTCAAAGGCCTCGACTGGACCCCAGCCGGGACCGAGTGGGCCGACTACGCCGACCACACGAGCTATCGGGATGCGGCGACCGCCAGCAAGGTCCAGCTCGTCGGCGAATTCGTTCGCCGGGCGCCCGGTCCACGGGCATGGGACCTGGGAGCGAACACGGGGCGCTACAGCCGGATCGCTGCCGACGCCGGCAAACGCGTGCTCGCCTTCGACATCGACCCGGCTGCCGCCGAGCAGCACTACCGCGCCCTCAAGCAGGAAGGGCGCAGCGACGTCCTG
This sequence comes from uncultured Chloroflexia bacterium, assembly GCA_963721655.1. Taxonomy (GTDB): domain Bacteria; phylum Chloroflexota; class Limnocylindria; order Limnocylindrales; family CSP1-4; genus DASTYU01. The sequence goes on from CAVRKH010000008.1 coordinate 144,183, forward strand.
CCGCTGGTGCTCGATCTCGCGAACCCCAGCCCGGGGCTCGGCTGGGCGACCCGCGAGCGCCGGTCCCTCCTCGAGCGGGCCGACGCCGATGTCGTTCTGGCACTCGCGCTGATCCACCACCTGGCGATCTCGCGCAACGTGCCGCTACCGATGATCCTGGGCCTGTTCGCGGACCTCGCGCCATGGGCCATCGTCGAGTTCGTCCCGAAGGAGGACCCGATGGTCCGCCACCTGCTGGCGTCGCGGAAGGACGTCTTCGAGGACTACGATCTGGATGGCTTCCGGGCCGCCGCGGGGGACCGCTTCGAGGTCGTGTCGGAGCAACCCATCCGGGAGAGCCCGCGCGTCCTCTTCCTGCTGCGGCGCCGCTAGCCGATCAGGGCTTCACGCCGAGCCGGGCCGCCACGTCGTCGAACCCGGATCCGTCCGGAATGAGGATCCGGTTCGGCAGCAGCGGCAGGTCAGCGCCAAAGTACTCGCTGAACAGGAAGCGGAACGTGTTGACCGAGGTCATCTCCTCCGGGATGTCGGCTTCGTCCACGCCCGGCAGGAACATCGCGTGCAGGATCCCGTACTTGATCCGCAGCTCTTCGTCGGTGATCGACGACCAGTCGAAGTCGGGGTCCGGCCCCTGGATCAGGGGGTTGCCCTCGTAGTGCTTCGGGTATGGCCCCTCGTCGGCCATCAGGACAATGATCGGCTGCTCCTCCTCGGGGACGTCCAGGAGGCGGTCGACAACCGCCTCGATCCGGGTGTCGAGGTAGCGCATCTGCTGCTCGTAGTTTTCTGCCGTGGTGCGCTTCGCGGCGACGTCGTTGGGGACGGCGTTGCCCTGCTCGTCGAGGACGTACGGTGGGTGGGGTAGGAGCACGTGGGCGAACACGAACTTCGGCCCGGGCTCATCGACGGTCTGGTCGATCGCGTCGAGGTCGAAGCGTGCCCAATCGAGCTGGCGCTGGCGGTAGCTCGCCTCGTTCGCCAAGCCAAGCCGCTTCGCGAGCGGGCCGGCGAGCGAGCTGTCGATCACGGCGTTGGCGAAATCGCTGGTGCCCCCGAGCACGCGATTGACCGTTGCGCGTGCCGCCGTCTGGGTCGGCCCGTAGCGCGACCCGATATGCACGTAGCGATAGCCGCGGTCGGTAAGGAACCGGCCGGCGGCGTGGTCGTACAGCAACTGACGGTTGGTCTGATTCCCGGGCAGCCGGTCGAGGTAGTCGAGGTTCAGAGAGGAAGCGAGCGAGAGCGACGTTCGCTGGTAGTTGGCGAGCGCGTCGGGCGTGACGTGAAAGCCCCGATCCGCGAGCCAGGGCGTCAGCTGTTCCTCGATGCCGTAGTTGAGACGCAACGACTCTGCGGAGCCATAGCGATCGAAGACCATGACCCAGATGTCGCGCGGCGACTGCGAGCCAGCCCCGTGGCCGGACGCGGCGGCCGCAGGCGAGACATTGGAAGTGGACGCCGCTGTCGATCCGGCCGTGAACAGCTCGACCTCGTGTGGAACGATCGCGACGAGGGCGACCAGGACGAGGCCGAACCCGAGCGCATTAAACGCTTGTGTCGCCGTCCGCAGCACGCGACCGCCGCGCCAGGCGAGGACCAGGGCCACGACGCCGAGCAGGACCCAGAGTGCCTGGGTCGGCCGGCCGTAGAGCGGACTGCCTTCCGTGAGGATGACGATATGCCGGTAGCCGAAGAAGAAGGCGATGAACGCCGACAGGAGGATCGCCGCGCGGGCCGTATCACGCAGCACCAACGACCCCGCGAACAGGAGCGCCGCCGCGATCCCAACGACGACAAGCAAGACGGGCAGGACCTGTCCGATGTCCGCCTCGCTCAGGTTCGAGGCGTAGAGGAAGAGGACGGCGTAGCCGGCAAGCAACAGCGGATGGACCGGAAGCGGCTTGCGGGCGAGAAACGCGAGATCGACGTGCTGGATGAGTTCGGTACCCGGTGACGGTGCTGGCCCCGCGGCATGATACCCATTTCGGCGATTTGCGACGGGCCGCGCCCACGCCGCTAACCGACGGACCGGCTAGCGTCCCTGCAGGCTCGGAAGCTTGTCGGTGATATCGACCAGCTGGTAGGGCCGATTCCAGCCACCCGACGTGCGCACGATGTCGGGCAGCTCCTCGTAGCCGTCGAGGCCGAAGTAGCGGCTGAACAGGACCGGAAAGGTGTTGATCGCAGTCTGATCGTGACGGAGGTGCAGGTCCCCGGTGCCGCCCGGCACGTACCACGCATTGATGATCCCGAACTTGGTCTCGAGGTCCTCCGGGGTGGCCGTGTTCCAGTCGTAGTTGACCTTGTCCGCGAAGTAGGGATCGATCCACGGACCCTCGTCAGCCTGCAAGATGATGATCGGCTGTTGGTCCTCGGGCAGGGCGAGGAGGCCCTCGATAAATGAGCGGATGCGCGAATTCGTGTAGGCCAGCTGGCGGCGACCAGCCTCCTTGTCGTCGAGCCCCTTGACCTCCTCCTCGGTCATCGGCCGGCCGTCACGGTCGAACACGTAGGGCGGGTGCGGCAGCAGGATGTGGCCATGGACGAACTTCGGGCCCGGCTCGCCGCGCAGGCGGTCGAGCTGATCGAGCGCGTACGTGTTGTGCTTGATGTGCTTGGTGTGCTCGGACGGCGGCTGCTCCTCGAGACCGAGCGCCTTCACCGCGAGCGGCAGTCCGCTCGTCGTGAACAGCACCGACGTGAAGTCGTTCACGCCGTCGGCGTTGTAGTTGCGATCGGCCGCCTCGTCGAAGCGCGTCGGGTTCCACCACGAGCCCAGGTGCAGGTAGCGGTAGCCGAGCGCCTGGAACTGGCGCGGCACGAGTGACGACTGGAGCCGCTTGTAGACCGCGTTGTAGCTGTTCGTGCTGCTGCCGACGAGTCCGGTGAGCTCCTCGAGGTGGGCGAGGTTCATCGTGGTCGACATCGACAGCGACGTCGCGACGTAGTTGGCGTGGCTGTTCTCGAGAACCTCGAAGCCCTTGTCGCGCAGCCACGGCGTCAGGTCGTTGTCGACGTTGAACAGGTTCTTGAGCGCGCGGTCGGACCCATAGCGGTCGTAGACGAGCCAGTAGACGTCGCGCTTCTGCGCCGTCGTCTCGCTGGGTAACGTGCGCCCGCCGACGAGGACGGGCGGGGGAGCGGCCATCGCCTCGTCGACTTCATACGGCACGATCGACACGAGCGACACGCCGACGAACAGCGCGCCGACCGCGAGCAGCGCGCGGTCGAGTCGCAGCACGCGCTCGAGCGGGAACCGCCAGGCCGCCAGGAACGCGATCCACACGACAAGGACCCAGAACCCAACGAGCACCTCGGTCGGGAGGCCGGTCAGCTTGAACACGTGGCCGTACATCAGGACGCCGAAGATGGCCGCTGTGACGATCAGCGCGGAGCGCGCGCGCACCCCGAACACGATCGCGAGTCCGAGGGTTCCGAGCGCCGCGAGGCCGACCGCGAACACGAGCGGCTGGGCGACGTCCTCGGGCGGCACCTCGCCCAGGTTCTGGGACCACAGGAAGAGGACCGGGTAGGCCGCGAAGAGCAGAGGATGGACCCCTCCCAGCCAGCCCGGCCCCGCCATGCGACTGGCGATGCGGCGAAGCGTGTTCAGCTGGGAGCCTCCTGGAACGCTCGGAAGAGCCGTCCGGTCGGCGGTCGGCCAGGCGGCATGATAGCGCCGCTTGGCGGTTGAGCCCGTCGGAGGGCGACGACCCTGAACCGCCGCTACGATTGCGGTCGTGCCACGGGACCTGATCGAGCGACGGATCTCGCTCGTCGCGACCGCTCCGCAGACGCCCGAGCTCCGGTCGGAGTAGGGCGGAGGTGGCGCTAGTCGAGCTCCCTTACCGGCTCCGGGCCCTCGCTGGGCTGGTCCCCGCGCTCGAGTCCCCGGATGCCGACTTCGGTCGAGTCGAGAACGGCGTCTGGCTGCTGTGGCTGCCGACAACCGAGGATCCGATGGTCCGCGGCTGCGAGTTCCAGCGAGCCGAGAGCAGCATCGCCCTCGACGGAAGCGGTCAGGTTGTGCCCGACCCCTAGGTCACGTGGACTACTGCTCGAGGCGCCTAGCTACGGTGCGGGGGACCGTTCGGGCGACGGGAACTCGAGCGGCTCCGGGTGCGAGCGGGTGAAGCTCTCGTCCGGGAGCAGCGGCAGGTCGGTGCCGAAGTACTCGTTGAACAGCAAGCGGAAGGTGTTGACTGAGCTGATCCCCGGGTACAGGCCGATGTCCCGCCCGTCCGGGATGTACCAGGAGTTGAGGATGTTGAACTTGACCTCGCGCTCCTCGGGCGTCGCCTCCGTCCAGTCATAGCGGGTCTGGTCCTCGAGTCCATCCGGGTAGGGACCCTCGTCGCCCTGGATGATGATGATCGGACGCTCCTCGACCGGCCGGTCGAGCAGGTGATCGATGATCGCGAGGAGCCGGCGGTTGGTGTACTCCAGCTGGGCCGCGAACTGCTCGCGATGGCTGCGCTTGGAGCTCTCCGGGTTCCGGATGTAGCTGCCGTCGGCGTCGAAGATGTACGGGGTATGCGGCAGGAGCACGTGGCCGAAGACGAACGAGGGGCTGGGATACTCGGGCAGGTTCTCGAGCACGTCCAGCTCCCACGTGGTCCATTCGTGGCGCCGATCCCAGCGCGCGCCGCCCGCCACGCCAATCCGGCGTTGAACCGCCGGTAGCGCCGTCGACTGGATGAACGCGTCGGCGAAGTCCGACAGCTGATCGAACGAACGGTTCACATCCGCCAGGGTGCCCGGCCGCGTGCCGCTGAAGTCCGAGCCGATGTGAACGTAGTAGTAGCCGCGTTCCTTCAGGAATTGCGCGACGTTGCTGTTCTGGATCCGGGTGTAGTTGCCGCTCATGTCCGTCTTGCCGAAGACCTCGTCGGAGTGGCCGCGTCCGTTGAGCATCTCTGCGCTGAGCGTCGACGAGACCGACATGCTCGTGCGCTGGTAGTTGGCATGGCTGCGGTCCGCGATGAAGAAGCCTCGATCCCGGAGCTCGTCGTACACGGTGTTGTCGATGTCGAAGCCGAGCTTGGCCGAATGTGGCCCCGGGTAGCGATCCCAGATCAGGTAGACGATGTCGGGAAGCTTGCCGTCGGGAAGGTCGCCGGATGCGATCGGCTCGTCGCCCGCCAGGGTGGGCGGCGGCGAAGCGCCTTCGGCCGTGGCGGACGCCCCCTGGTCCGCGGTCATCAGCCCGATCTGGTGAGGGACGATCGCGAGGAGCGTGACGAGCACGAGCACGCCGGCCAGCAGGTTGAGCCCCCGTGTCACCGGCACCAGCCAGTCGCGGATTCGCCAGGCCACCACACCGGCCAGGACGACCGCCGCCGCCCACGCGATCTGCTGGAGCCCAAACGACAACCGGTACGGGGCGAGCAGGCTCGCGACATGCCCATAGGCCAGGAACGCCGCCACTGCGGCCGTCAGCACGAGCGCGACCCGACGAACGCTGCCCACCAGAAGTCCGAACCCGAGCAGCAGGACGAGGATCGCCAGGAGCACGACCGTCAGCACGGGCAGGACGTCGCCGAGCTCGGCTTCGTCGAGATTGACCGAGTACAGGAAGAAGACGAAATACGCGCCAACAAGCAGCGGATAGAACGGCCACGGACGCTCGCTGGCGAGCGACCTCAATCGGCGGACGACAACCAAAAAACGACCCTCAGAGGCAACGAGTGACGGCGACGCCCCGCTCGGAATGCCTGGGACGCCCCGCTCGTCCTGTGATCCGCGTCGGCCTCATCATACGCAACCTGCGCGCGACCGGGATCGAGAGCCTGATCGAGAACATCAACGACGCCTACACGTCAAGCTCCGGGACGAGATCCTGGGATCGCTTACTGGCGCGGATCGCCCCGCCGCAGCGCCGCCAACGTTGACTCCATGAACCGGAAGGCCGATGTTGTAGTATGCAACGACATCGCGGAGGCTTATCGATGTTGACGGTCCCGCAGGCGGCGCGAAGGGCTCGACGAAATCCTGAAACGGTCCGGCGCTGGATCCGCGAGGGCCGGCTCCGCGCCACAAAGGTCGGGACGCAGCACGTGATCGATGAGGCGGACCTGGACGAGGTCATGGGCCGTGCAGCGGACACGGTTCCGCTGCCGGCAGGTTGGACGACGACGTTCTGGGGCGGTCCGATGCCCGACGTCGTTGCCGCGGTCCGTAGAACACGCACGAGTCACTGACGGGCCGTGCTGCTCGTCGTCGATGCCAGCGTGGTCGTGCAGGTCCTCGCCAGCGGGTCCATCGGCCCGCTCGAATCGCACACGCTTATCGCGCCACCTCTGCTTGCGTCTGAGGTGACCTCGACCTTCTGTGAGCTGACGTTCAGGGGGGAGGTGCCGGAGCAGGCAGCGGCACTCGCTGTTGAGCGGCTCGGCGCCCTGCCTGTGACCCTCGAACGTCCGATCGACCTGGACGTGCGCGCCTGGCGACTGGCCAGATCGCTTGGCTGGGCGCGCTCATATGACGCTGAGTACGTCGCGCTCGCCATTGTCCGGTCATGTCCGCTCCTGACCATTGATGAGCGGATGCGTCGACGCATTGGCCACCTCGTCGACGTGCCGACTCCGGACGAGCTCGCCAGCTAACCCGCGGCTGCGCGTCTTTGCCCGCAGGAGACTGCATAGCTACTTCCGATAAGGTGAGTTATGTCTACTTCTGCTTGCCTTGCGTGAGCTGGAGGGTGTGAAGTCGCGTAGATGGGCGGAGACGGTCGTGTCAGCTGGTCGGTGGGACTGGCTCGCCGGGGAAAAGTTGCCTGAACTGATTCGCGTACTGACGCCTGCCCATAAGGCGCCAGAGCACCTTCACGGAGACGGGCAGGCCGGCGTAGAACTGCTTGCGGTCCGCGGGCGTGGAGTTCGCGAGCAGCATCCCGAGTTGCGGCAGGAGGCGACTCTTCGGGATCGCGTTGGCGCTGTGGTCGCCCATCGCCGTCCACTCCTCTATGGTGACCACCCGCTCCGCGACCGGGATGACTTCCACCACTTCACGGCGCAGGTGCACCTTCAGCACGCCGAGCATCCGCTCGTAGGCATCGGCCAGCTGTTCGCCGAGCACCGGTTCGGCCGACGCGCGCCATCGGGTGAGCAGCGGAGCTGCTTCCTCGAGCAGCTCCGCGACCTGTGCGTGGTGCGCGCGCATCTGCCCGACGTGGAGCGCGCAGGCGGGAGCGCGCTGCTCGAGCCTGTCCCACAGGAACTCGTCTTCGCTCTCGTGATGCGTGTGCAACGTCGCGTCGAGATCGGCGAGCCACTGTCCGACGAACTCGCTGCGCGCCATGTCACCGGGGGGAATGCCGCGCACCAGTCCAGGCGCCACTTCGTATGCCCAAAGGAACGCGTTGTGCAGGATGCGCATGTCGTCGCCGTTGCACAGCTTCGGCCCGTCAGGAACGGGCGGAGCGGTCTCACCGGGCAGGGAGATGTACTCCATGGTCATGAATGGACCTCCTGGGGCGGGATGGCTGGTCTCCAGTCGAAGACTTTTGGGGCGGCGGAGTGGTTGGGTTCTCGGTCGGCTTCTTTGGCTTCGATCAGTTCTTCAGCGTATTCGGCCAGATCGTAAGGCCGGATCGGCCAGGTGGGATCGCGGCCTGGGTCCGTAGCGGCCCGCGCGTCGGGATGCTGAGCATTGCGGTCCGCGAGGCCGTCGCCGCGCGAGGCGCCTCGAGGTCGCGCTTGGCGATCCGCTCGACAACCGGGATGAGGAACGGAACCATGCACCGGCGACGAGGAGCGGCACGCCCGAGAGGCCCTCACGGTCAAGGAGCAATTCCCTCCCCACTGGAAGCCGAGATACCACGACGGCAGCGTCAGGGTAGCGGGCCGTCAGGTCGAGGAGCTCACCTCGGCGGACCGATCGCCCGGCATGTCCTGCACGACCGCGAGCGCGTCGATCTCGACGAGGTAGCCGGGGCGGAACAAGGCGGCCACCTGGACCGCGGTGCTCGCCGGTGGCTGGGCAGGATCAACGTGGCGATCGCGGATCTCGCGAACCACGGGCAGGATCGACATGTCGGTCACGTAGACGCCGAACTTGACGATGTCAGCGAACGTGGCACCGGCCGCCGCGAGGGCCAGCCCCAGGTTCTCGAAGACGCGCTCGGTCTGGGCCACCGGATCGCCCGGGCCGACCATCTCGCCGTGCTCGTCCATCGCGACCTGACCGGCGATCGCCACCAGCCGTCCGCTCGCGCTGACAGCGTGGCTGTACCCGTTGCCGGGCGTCATCCCCGGTGGGGCAAGGTGATGCTCGATGTGCGACATGCACCGATGGTATGACGCGATCGGGGTCAGCGGGGCGTCAAGCGCACGATCGGGATCGTTCGCCCGGCCTGCTCCGCATGTGCGGCCAGTTGTGGCTGGAGCTCGAGGTGTTGCTGCCACAGGCGATCGCGGTCCGCCCCGAGACGGACGAGCGGCGGTAGGACCACCGGGTCAGGGCCGTTCCGCGCGCCAGTGGAGACACTCCACCTGACACCCCGACACCGACCGTCACCGCCCCCAGCACACCGGAGATCCCACCGTGGCCATCGCCCCTTGGTTCGCGCCGCCCGTCCTCGCCGAATACGTCCACAACGCCGGCGTGCGGCTGCGACGTCAGTTCCGCGGCCACACCCGCCACGAGGGCGACGCGCCGGCAATCATCGAGGCCTGCATCGAACGCTGCTGGAACGGCCGGACGTTCACCGCGAGCCCCGGTCATTTCGACATGTTCTGGACGCGCGACCTGTCATTCTCGGTGCCGGCCCTCATCCGTCAGGGCTACGGCGACGGCGTCCACGCCTCGCTGGCCTACGCGCTCGAGACCTGGACCCGGCGGCGCAGCCACATCACGACGACGATCCACTACTTCGACCGCCCGGGCGACGTCTACGAGTACGGCGTCGACTCGCTGCCGCTCCTGCTCGCCGCGCTGCGCGCCGCCGACGCCATCGACCTCGTCGACCGCCACGCGGACTGGCTGCGCGCCGAGATCGACCATTACATCAGGCGCGTCGTCGACCCGTCGAGCGGCCTCGTCCGCTCGGACCGGACGTTCTCGGCACACCGCGACACGGTCGAGAATCGCTCGAACGCGTACGGCAACACGATGGTCGCGCTGCTCGCCAAGACGATCGCCGGGACCGGCTGGTTCGACTCCCCGCTCGAGCACCATTTCGAGGGCGACTATGGCCGCCTGCTCGTCGACCACTTCTGGGCCGGCGACCACTTCCGCGACGCGCTCGGCGACGAGACCGTGTCGGGAGAGGCCAACGTCTGGCCGTTCTACGCGGGCGTCATCACCGACCCCGACCTGATGCGGCCCGCCCTCGCCTACCTCGACGCCGAGGGGTTCTGCGACCCGCTGCCGCTCCGCTACGAGACGACCCGCCGGCCGGAACGGGAGGTCTGGCTGACGCGCCACGTCCTCCCCGACTACCAGGGCAGCACGGTCTGGACTTCGCTCGGCGCGATGTACCTGCAGGTCCTGCGCGCGATCGATCCCCTGCTCGCGACGTACGAGACGAGCCGCTACGTCGAGCTCATCGAGCGCGACGGCACCTTCTGGGAGGTCCTCGACCGCCACGGCCGCAACTACGTCAGCCCGCGCTGGATCATGATCGGCGAGGAGGCGATGCTCTGGTCGGCGATCTTCCTCGACGTCCTGCGCAGCGGCGCCGATGCGCCGGCTCTGTTGTCGCCGGCGACGAAGGCGACAGAGGTCCTCGCCGCCGCCTAGGCCCGCGTGTTCAGGCCTCGACCGGGATCGAAGCGTCCGGGTCGGGCTCGACGCCGCTATTCGGCGAGTTGGCCGGGCTCAGGCTTGCGGTTCGCCGATCGCGGCGCGCGAACCTGGTCGATGCTCAGCCGGCCGCTCGTCGCGACTCGGGCGAGTCCACCGCGGGCCCCGCGAACCGTGTCGAAGCGGACCGGATCGACCTCGATGGTCTCCGACGCTTGGTAGACCGCCACCTCGAACGAGGAACGGTCGCGCCGTTGTTCGTCGCGGGCGATCAGAGCGTCGATCGCCTCGAGCGGCACGCGGACCGCAACCTCCCAGGAGGCGACTGCCACCTCGCGATGGCCGCGGAACTCGGTCGTGTCGTTCGGATCCGGAATGCCGATCTCGACACCAGGGTCGACGAGTGGCTGCACTGTCAGGATGTCGCTGCCGGCCCGCACTTCGACGAAATTGGTCCCGCGGACGCGATCTGCCTGCGGTGCCGGGGCATCGACTTCGACAGCGTCCAACACGGTGATGCGCTCGCCCTCGACGAGCAGCCGCAAGCGCAGACTCCAATTCTCCGCGCGCACGTTGCCTTCGATCGGGTGCTCCATTGGCAGCGGCAGCTCCCTTCGGGCGTCCGGCGTCCGTTCGACCTCCGCTGCGGCTCGCCGCGCCGCAGCCACCGTAGGCTTTTTCGAGCCGGCCGGTGCGTCGACCGTGACCGCCTTGCCCTTCAGCTTGCCGCGGGCGACGCCCTTCGTCGACCTGGCTGAACGCCGCCGGCCGGCAGCCTTGCCCGACGCTTCGATCTGCTTGCGTGGGCGTCCGTAGTCGTCCATGGTCATCGTCTCCCCACGCTCACCAGTTGCGACCGTACTTGTAGTTGTGGATCCAGCGGTTGTAGATGCAGTCGAGGGTCAGCGGCACCGCCGTGCGCATCGTTCCCAGCCAGTCTCGATTGTGCGAGATCACGCGTTCCGGCCCCCATCCGAAGATGAGGACGCCCAGGTCCCAGAGTCTGACACGCTCGATGCGGCCCACGGTTTCGGCGTTCACGCCCCGCAAACCCAGCGCGTCCCAGTGGCCGCCGGTTCTCCGTGCCAGCTCCCGGAACTGCGATCTCCCGATCGACGACGATCCGCCGGGCAAGCGACTTCGCGACGCTGAACGCGTCGCTCGAGCCGAGGTGCCATTCACCGACCCAGTCCTCGCGCCAATCGGCCGTCAGCGCGGAGCCGCTCGAGACCATCCTGCCGGCGTAGTTCGGGCCCCAGTCCTCCATGTTCCAGGCAAACAGGCCGACCCGGCCGCTGCCGGTGAGATCGGCCGGCAGGAATTGATCGTGCTCGGCCAGCCCGCCCCACCCGGGGACGTCGCCGTCGTAGAGCTGGACCGGCGAGAAGTCGCTGCCTGTCGATCGGAACATGCCGAGGTACGGATTTGCCCAGTCCGGGCCGTTGAAGATGAACAGATCGTCCTTCCCGTCGCCGCTGAAATCGCCGACGTAGAAGCGGTCGTTGCGCGCGAAGCCACCCCACCCGGGCAGGTCGTCTTCGTAGAACCGAATGCACTGGAAGCCGCCTTGAAGCTGGCGGAACAGGCCGAGGTAGTTTGAGCTCCAGTCGCGTGAGTTCCAGATCAGCAGGTCACTTCGACCGGTGCCTGCGAAGTCGCCGAGGTAGATCTCATCGTGGACGCGCATGCCACCCCAGCCCGGGATGTCGCCGTCGTATCGGCGGGTGAGGGTAAAGCTGGATCCGGTCGACTGCAGCGTCGCGACATAGGGCATCACCCAGTCGGTGAAGTTCGTGACCAGAAGGTCATCGCGACCGTCGCCGTTGAAGTCGCCGACCAGGAACCGATCGTTGGTCGCGAACCCGCCCCAGCCGGGGATGTCCGCGTCAAAGCGGCGGATCAGCTGGAGACTGCCGTCCGTGGCGACCTTGATGAGTCCCAGCAGCGGGATCGTCCACCACGTGGAGTTGTAGACGACGAGCTCGTCGCGGCCATCGCCATCGAAGTCGCCCGCCACGTAGGTGTCGCCGGGTCGGATGCCCCAGCCGCCGGGGATGATGCCGGCCGTGGTCCGGACGTGCTGCCACCGGGTGCCATCGGCGCGGTAGAGGCTGATGCCGCGCGGGTCGATGCCGAAGAACTCACTGCGCGTGCTGCCGGTGAAGCGTCCCGCGACAACCGTATTGAACGTCCGACCGGATGCGGTCTGGTGCTTCGCTTTCATCTCTGAATAGCACGGTGGGCAGAAGGCGTTGGCGTTGTGGCGCATCCGGCAGTTGAGTGCCGGCCGATAGATGCCGGTCTCCCAGGTGTGCGCTCCCTCGAACAGCCCGCAATCGTCCTGGTCATCCCAGCCGGCCGGCTTGGCACCGGCGGTGTAGCCGGAGTTCGCGCCGGTCCCTGTCGGAATGGGCGTGTTGGGGTCGATGTACTGACGCCACTTGATCTTGGTGCGGTCCGTCTCCTTCGTGACGTTGACCTTCGACGGCTCGCCGGCCGTGAAGTTGCCCTTGCCGGTCGCGCTGTACTCGTCTGCGAGATCGCCGAACCCATGCCCGAATTCGTGGGCGATCACTGCAGCCGATTCCTGTGTCGTGACCTTGAGCACGGTCCCTGTCCGCAAGCCCCCGGGCAGGGTCGAATTGACGACGATGAGGACGAAGTCCGCCCCCGGAGCCCACTTCGTGAGGGCCGCATCGATGCTCGCCTGGGTGGTCGATGCCGTCTCGAACCAGTTGTGCCACCACTCGCCGTTCGAGATGATGTCCAGCGCGGTGTCGACGATGTTCTCGGTGAATGTGTCGTCCGCGAGGTTCTTCGGGGTCCCCATCAGGTTCCAGGTCCGCGTGCTCGCACCGGAGTTGGCCGACTCGAGGTTGACGCGGCGGATGTTCCAGGACGCCGAATCCTCGTTGTAGGCGTCGCTCAGGAAGACGCCGCGCATGACCTCGTCGCGGACGTAGTTGTTGTACGTCGTCTGGTCAGCTCCAGCAGCAAAGCCGTCGCCCATGATGGCGAGGGTCTTCTTCCCACCGCCCGTGCCAACGTCCTGGAGCACGGTCACGCTGTCAGCCATGCCGGTTCACCCCCGATTGCGCTGAAGAACCATTGGACGGAGGCTACAGGGCGCCTGTCTTTTTCACGTCGTTAGCCGTTGGCTGCGAGTTGCGGCTGGCTGGCCGCGTCCAGGAACGACAGCGTCACCGTCGCGAAGAGCGGCGACATCCCGAGGTTGTAGTGGGTCAGGCCGGGCAGGATCGCCAGGGCGTGGCCGCCCTTCGGCCTCCCCTCCCCCATCCAGCCACCGTCCCGTAGCCCGCCATCGAGCAGCTTGAAGGCCTCGACGTAATGGCTGGGCGGCGCCATGTCGGCGTCCGCGGCGACGAACATCGTGGGTACCTGGAGCCCTCGAACCTCCTCGCTGAAGTCGAATGGCTTCTTCATGCTCGCGCCGATCTTGTCGAGCAGGCGCGGGAAGTCCTCCGGGCGCGGCGCCACGCGCACGTAGCCCTCGTACATCGGGGTGCCCTTGAGCGCGTCGGCGGCCGCGGCCCCGACCTGCTCCTGCTGGGCGTACATCGCGGGATCGAGCGCGTCATAGGTGACGTGCGCCGAGGCGACCACCAGCTTGCGCACGAGCTCCGGGTACTTGACCGCGGTCATGAACGCCACGCCGCCACCCAGCGAGTAGCCGACAACGTCCGGCCTGTCGAGCCCGAGGTGGCGGATCAGCGCGGCGATGTCGTCGGCCATGAGCCGGACGTCGATTGGCCGATCGATGTCGGCGGTTCGCCCGTGGCCCTGCAGGTCAGGAGTGATGACCTGGTGGTTGGCGGCAAGCGCCGTCCGGACAGGCCCGAACATCTCGCCCGAGCCGAGGCCGCCATGCAGCAGGATGAGCGGCCGCCCGGTGCCCTGGGTCTCGTAGTAGAGATGAAGCCCGTTGATGTCGGCGTAGTCGGTCTCGATCGGGGTGGGAATTGACGCATCGGTGGTGGTCACGGGTTGCTCCTCGCGGTGTCGAAGGTTTCGTCCATCAGACCACTTGGGGCCGACGAAGTAATCGGAATCGGGCGACCGCGCTGACGCTGGCGTCAAACCCCTCGAACGCGAATCAGCTCGGGTCGCTGGGGCCGGCAGGGAAATGTGAGCAATCCCGACCTTGGCTCCAAACGACCGCCGACGCCGCCCTACCGCGGGTCGGTCGATTCGCGCTCGCGAAACGCAGCGAGGTACTCGTCCCGCAGGCGCTCGAACTCGGCGAACAGTCGGACCGACTCGGGCGAACCGGGTTCGAGGTCATCGAGCTGTCGCTCGACCGCCCGCCACCGCTCGAGGATCTCGGCCGTGTCCGGCGCCGCCTCGGACTGGGCGATGGTTTCGATGTCCGTCCTGCCGTCTGTCGCGGTCCGGGCCCAGGCCTCCTCACCCTCAGTGAACTCTGCGAGCCCCTGTGCCGCGGCGCGGACAGATCGCGCGACCTCGTCAAATCGAGGCTCTCCCGGCGGGATGCCGCGCTTGTGTCGTTCGAGCTGACCGATCTCTGTCAACAGCAGGAGGATCGCGTCAGACGCGGCCCTCAGGTGCTCCTCGATCATGGTTGCGTCGCTGCTCATGCTCGCCCTCCGGCTACTGCCCCGGATGTACGACACCCGCATTGTGCATTCGAGGCGGCAGCGGCGACCATGCCGGACGGCGACCTCACCGGAAGATTCGTCCGAATCGGGCGCGTTGATCGGGTCAGCGAGGCGTCAAGCGCACCATCGGGATCGTTCGGCCGGCCTGCTCCGCGTGCGCGGCCAGCTGGGGCTGGACCTCGAGGTGGTGCTGCCAGAGCCGATCGCGCTCCGCGCCTTCGGCGATCGTGGCCGCTGCTTCGAACTGCCGACCGTCCACCTCGACCGAAGCTGTCGGATTGGCCTTCAGGTTGTGGAGCCAGGCTGGGTCTCGGGTCGCGCCACTCGCCGTGCCGGCGATGACGTAGTCGACGCCGTCATTCGAAAAGAAGAGGAGCGCACGTCGTCTCGTCCCCGTCCTCGCCCCGGTCGTCGTGAGGACGAGCAGCCGCGTCCCGGCCATGGGTCCCGACGAGATGACGCCGCCATGCTCGCGCATGTCGCTGATGACCTGCTCTTCGAAGGCGTCCTTATCGAAGCTCATCGACTCCCCCTTCTGGTGTCACGTTCAGGCCGGCGGATGTGTCTCCACCTGCTTTTGGAGCGAGGCGATCAACGCGAGCGCCTGGGCGTGATCCTTTGCGTTGGGGACCGGATGGTCGGCCGCGATCCCGCAGTACACGTCGTGGATGGCCTGGCTCATCGTCTCTTCGTCGGCCAACGCCACGCCGCGCTCGACCATCCACTGGCCGAGTCCGCTGTCCGCGGTGACGCCCATCGATTGGAGCAGTGCTTCGAGGTTCGACATCGAGCCCTGAGCGTACTTGAACTGGCGATCCGACACCGATCTACCCCCGCGTCGTGGCATCCTCCCACTCACGATGACCAGGTACCTCGTCCTCTTGCGCGGCATCAACGTCGGCGGCCGGAACAAGGTGCCGATGGCGGCCCTGCGCGAGCTCCTCGAGTCGCACGGCCACACGAAGGTCTCCACGTACATCGCCAGCGGCAACGTGATCCTGAGCTCTGATCGATCGGCGGCCACGATCAAGCGCGAGCTCGAGGAAGCGCTCCCCAAGGCGTTCAAGCTCGACAGCGAGCTGATCGCGGTCCTCGTCCTGACGCGAGCACAGCTCCGCGCGGTCGTCCGGGATCGGCCGAAGGGCTTCGGCGACAAGCCGGACACGTACAACAGCGACGCGGTCTTCCTCATGGGGATCGACGCGCCGACGGCGATGAAGGTCTTCGACCCGCGACCCGGTGTCGACGAGGTGTGGCCGGGCAAGGGCGTGATCTACTCGCAGCGACTCACCGCGCAACGGACGAAGAGCCGCCTCGGCAAGATCGTGGGCACCCCGGCCTACAAGTCGATGACGATCCGCAGCTGGGCGACGACGATGGCACTGCTCGAGCGCATGGAGGCGCCCGAGTCCGACGCCTGACCGAGGGCTGACAGCACGAGGTTCATGCCCGGCCGCGTGACGTCGCCGCTCGTCCTTGGGCGGCGGCGCAGAAGCCCCTCACGCGTTCCTTGCAACGCGGGTGCCATCGCTCACAAGCAAGCTGAGATCGCGGGGGCTGCAGGGCCCCGGCTAGCGTCGACGCATGATCGGAACGGAACCGGTCGAGCTTCGTGTGCTCGTTGAACGGCTCGAGTCGCTTGCGGCGCGCCGAATGGCGTCGGGGCCGCGCTCGGAGGCGGCCACTGCCCGAGCGCGGCAGCTCGCGGACCTGCTTCGGGGGCACATTCGGGTTCGGGCGGCGTCGTTGGACGACCCGCTCGTCGTCCTGCTCCTCGGGCCTACAGGCGCGGGCAAGAGCACGATCTTCAACACGCTTGCGGGGCGAGCGGCAAGTCCGACCGGCGTCCTTCGACCGACCACCCGGGTTGCGGTTGTCCTCGTCCATCCAGACGACCGACAGCTCCTCATCGATGGTGCGTTCGCCGGGATACCGCCAAACCACCTGCGGTTCGTGGAGGATGCCGCACTCGAGCGCGGCCTGGCGGTCGTCGATGCACCGGACATCGATTCCCTCGAGCACGCAAACCGAGCGCTGGCCGACCAGCTCGTCGAGGCAGCCGACCTGTGCTGCTTCGTCACGACCGCCACCCGCTACGCGGACCGCGTGCCATGGGCGGTCCTGTCGCGCGTTGAGGAGCGCGGGCTGCCCCTGCTCGTCCTTGTCAACCGGATGCCGCCGGAGCCGAGCGACCGCGCCGACATCCTCGCAGACATCCGGCGGCTCGTCGGAGAGGCCGGGCTGAACGACGTCCTGGCAGCGAGCTCCGACGGACCGCCGCGCGAGCTGATCGGTGTCCGCGAAGGCGACCTGGCCCCCGACGGGGACCGCCTCGAGCCAGAGACGATCCGGACGCTTGAGGCCGAGATCTCCCGCCTTCGTGCCGGCGCAGACGCCCGACGCGAGCTCGCTTCCCGCGCCCTCGCCGGATCGCTGGCCGGTCTCGGCGATAGCCTCGACCGGATCGCCGATGACGTCGAGCACGAGGCGATCGACGTCGAGGCGCTGCGGCGCACTGCGGACCGCGCGTACGAGCAGGGACTCGCGGCGCTCCAGGATGAGATCAGCCACGGCCGCTTCCTGCGCGAGGAGGCGCTTCGTCATTGGCAGGCGTACGTCGGCGCCGATCAGATCACCCGCTTCTTCGCCGATGGGATCGGGCGCGTACGAGGCGCGATCGCAGCGATCTTCCGTCCGACGACGGCGCCCGTCGCCGAGGTCCGCGCGGCGACGACGGCTGACCTCCTCGAGGTGGCCCGGCTCCAGGCGGCTGAGTCGGCGCGTCGGACGGCGACTGCGTGGTCGGCCGAGCCGAGCGTTGCCCGAGTCGTGGCCGAACACGCCGAGCTGTGGCTCCCCTCCCCTGCCTTCGACGACCGAGTGCGGGCCGGCCTCAACGAGTGGATCGACGGCATCGCGGCCGAGATCCAGGCGCACGGTCAGTCGAAGGCGCTGCTCGCCCGCGGTGCGTCGGTCGGTGTCAACGCGCTCGGGACCGGGGTGATGCTCGCGACCTTCCTCCACACCGGCGGCCTGACGGGCGCCGAGGTTGGCGTCGCGGCCGCGACGGCGTTCCTGAACCAGAAGCTGCTGTCGGCGCTCTTCGGGGAGGCGGCGATGGTTGAGCTGATCCAGCACGCCCGGCGGCGGCTGCAAGAGGTGCTCGCGGCGGCGTTCGCGGCGGAGCGGACGCGGTTCGACGAGCACCTGCCTCTCCCCGGCGAGCTGCCGGACCTCGCAGGCGAGCTGCGCGGCACCGGGCGGGAGGTTCGAGCACTCACGGCCGTCGCGGCATGACAGCCACCATCGATTCGCCCGTCCGTATCCGTGCCCTCGAGGGCAAGCCACCGCCCCTGACAACCGAGCCGCTGTCGCGCTGCCTCGTCGCGGCGCTCGATGCATCCGACGCCGCGGATCTCCTCGGTCTCGACAGTCAGCAATTGCGTGCCGCCCATGACACCGGCGCCCGTCGCGTCGGCTTCCCGGGCGACGCGTACGTCCTGGCGCTCGTCGGCGGGACGGGCGTCGGCAAATCGAGCCTCCTCAATGCGCTTGCCGGCGGTGACGTCAGCCGGGCCTCGGCGCTCCGGCCCACGACAGCGGAGCCGATCGCCTGGATTCCGCGGACGGAACGCGAGGCGCTGGAGCCGCTGCTCGACTGGCTTGACGTCCGCGAGACCCGCGAGCACGAAACGACGGGCCTGGGTTCCGTTGCGATCCTCGATCTTCCGGACATGGACTCCGTGGCCGGCGAACACCGTGCCCGCGTCGAGGCACTACTGCCGCTCGTCGACGCCGTCGCCTGGGTCACCGACCACGAGAAATACGCCGATGCGGTCCTCCACGACGAGTTCCTGCGATCCTGGCTGCCGCGACTCGGTCGGCAGGTGGTTCTCGTCAACAAAGCCGATCGGGTCACGGACGGGGATGCACGCCGGATCCAGCGGGATCTCGAGGCCGACCTCGCGTCCGGCGTGATCCGAGGGTCGGAGGTGGCGGTTCTCCGCTCGAGCGCCGTGTCGCCGGACGGCACCGGCGCATTTCGAGCGTGGCTTGACGCGGGTGCTGAAGCGAAGCGCGTGGTGCGAGGACGGATCGCGGCATCGCTCGCCGCCGCCGCATGGGATCTTGCGTGGGCCGCTGGGGCTGGCTCGGGACGATCGGGCAAGCCGCTCCTCGATGGCGCGTCGCGCGCGGTCGCGGTGCGCTCGGCGACGGAAGCCGTCCTGCGTGTGATCGATCTGCCCGCGCTCGAGCGCCAGGCGGTCGCGGCAACCCGGGCCAAGGCTCGGGCCCGCGGCGCGGGGCCCCTGGGTCGCTTGACGTCGCTCGTCTATCGGACGTCAGGGCGCGAGACCGCGGTCGCCGATCCGAACCGCTTCTTGTTGCGGTGGCGCGAGCGCGGTGAGTTGGGACCGGCCGTCGAGGCGATCCGCAGCTCACTCTCGGACCCGATCCGCACAGCGCCATCCGCAATTCGGCCCGCGCTTGCTGCAACATTGGATCCCGGCGACGTGAGGCTCGGTCTGGAGCGGGCGCTCGATCGGGCGATCGGCGGCGTCGGCGCACTCCAGCCGCCGACGAGCCGCTGGTGGACGGTGTTCGGCGTCCTCCAGACGCTGACGACGGCGGCGATCGCGCTATCGGCCGCCTGGGTCGTCGTCTGGATTCTCGTTCGGCCGGTGACCGGTTCGATCGAGGTCCCGGTGCTCGGTCCGATCCCCTCTCCCTTCGTGGCGCTGGTCGTCTCGCTGCTTGCGGGCTATCTGATCGCGAGACTCCTGGGCGCCCACGCCGGGTGGCTCGGGTCATCGCTGGGCCGCCGGGGTCCGTGGCCGCGTCGCCGAAGCGGTCGAGCAGGAGGTTCAGAAGCGAGCGTTCAGCCGCCTCGACGAGCTGGAACGGGCGCGCGCTCGACTCAGCGACGCCGTCGCCGACATCGAGCGGTCATGCCCGGCCGCGTGACGCGCAACCGCGTGGCGCGCTAGTCCTCGGGAGCGTCCGGACGCGGTGGTGCATGATCCGCGGCGGCCGTCGCCGCGCGATGTGCCTCGAGGTCTCGCTTGGCCATCCGGTCGACGAACGGGATGAGGAACGGAACCATGCACAGGCCGGCGACAAAGAGCGGCAGAAAGATGACCAGCAGCTCAGCCAGCCCTTCCCGAGGCAGAGCCGACGTCAGAATGGTCGCCGTGACGGCATAGCCGATCGCGGCGGCCGGGAGCGACAGGATCGCCAGGAGTGTCGGTCTGCTCACACGCCGATGGTACGCGCACTGGCGCCACCGCCCGGCGACCCTGAGCGGACGATCTCGGCGAATGCCTGACTCGAACAAACATGTCAGCTGGTGTCGACTACGGACGCGAAGGTCGCGCCAAGCCGCGTCGCGGCCGGCTCGGGTAGGGTCGATGCCCCGACTTCACGACACCCGCGATCCTTCGGAGGTTTCATGGCCGAGGTCCTGCTCTTCCACCACGCCCAAGGCCTGACGCCGGGCATCAGCGCCTTTGCCGACGAGCTGCGTGACGCCGGTCACACCGTCTACGTGCCGGATCTGTTCGACGGTCGGACCTTCGGGTCGATCGACGAGGGCATGGCCTTCATCGAGGCGCCCGGGTTCGATGCGCTTCGTGAACGCGGCGTCCGCACCGCCGAGGACCTGCCGGCCGAGCTCGTCTATGCCGGCTTCTCGTTCGGGGAGTCAATCGCCCAGCAGCTCGCCCAGACCCGTGCGGGTGCTCGCGGGGCGCTCCTGTTCTATTCGTGCATCCCGATCACCGGCGAGTGGGCGTTCGGGCCCTGGCCGGACGGCGTGCCCGTCCAGATCCATGGCGCCGACCGCGATCCGTACTTCGTCGACGAGGGCGACATCGATGCGGCCCGGGAGATCGTCGCGACGGTCGACGACGCGGAGCTATTCCTGTACCCGGGCGACCAGCACTACTTCGCCGACAGTTCCCTCCCCTCTTACGACCCCGAGGCAACTGCCCTTCTCATGAACCGGGTCCTGGAGTTCCTCGCCCGCGTCTGAGCGGCAGTCCGGCCTACGGCTTTACCGCGAACTCCATGAAGGTCGCCCACCGGGACTGCCGCACGCCCCGGTTCTCCAGATCGAGCGACTTCGTGAAGTCCTCGAACAGGTGCTTGCCGCCCCCGAGGATGACCGGCGCGACGATGATGTGGAGCTCGTCGACGATGCCGGCATCGAGCCCCTGCCGGATCACGTCAGCGCCACCGCCGATGCTCACGTCCTTGTCGCCGGCGGCCGCTTTCGCGCGCTCGATCGCCTCGTCGAAGCCACCGACGAAGGTGAACTCGCCGGTATCGGGATCCTCCTCCGGCCGGTGGGTGACCACGAAGACGGGCATGCCGAACGGGTTCTTGTCGCCCCAGTGCCCTGCGGCCTCGTACATGTTGCGGCCGACGACGATCGCGCCGCCCCGCGCCATCATCTCGTTCAGGTACGCGGCGTCCTCGCCTTCGGGCTTGCTCTGCGGCTCGTTCTCGTAGCTCCAGGGGCCGCCCATGACCCAGTAGTGCAGGCGCTCCCCGCCTTCGCCGAGTCCCTTGTCCGGGCCGTCGTCCGGGCCGGTGATGTAGCCGTCCACCGACGTCGTGATTCCCGCGATGATCTTCGTCATCCGGCCGAATCGCCGGGGAACGTCCAGCGCGTCGGCTTGTGGTGCCGGTCGTCCTCGAACATTCCGAACATCCCTGGCAGGCCGAACACCTTCGTCGGCTCGAGCCTGTAGATCGCGTACGGCGGCGGGCCCGCCGTCGGGCCGTGCGGACCGTAGACGTCGCTGCCCCGCACGTCGAGCGGCCAGCCCTCGCCACCGAACTCCTCCGCGAGCAGGCGCAAGGTCGCCTCGTCGGTAACGCGCCTGGCGTGGCCTTCGACGATGAGGTCCAGCGACGGGAGTGTCAGGTTCCCGGTTCCGATGACGCATCGTTCGTCGTCGGCGAGGTTGCGGCCCTTGCGGGTCCCTTCGCCGGCGAGGAAGTGGAACGCGCCGTCGATCCAGAAGGCAATGATCGGCATGAGGTGCGGCCAGCCGTCCGGACGGACGGTCGCGAGCCAGTGGTTCTGTCCCGGCGCGGGATGCTGGAGGCGCTCCAGGGCGACGGCCCAGGGCGTTGTCTCGGTTTGGCCGTCCACCATGGGCGTCTCTGACTCGGGTGTGTGCGCGGCGGTCGTCATCGTGTCACTCCCCCGCGTTGCCGAAGGTCGCCCGCCCGGCCGGTCGGTAGGTCTGGAGCATCACGCCGGACGCCGTCGATTTCGTCTCGACCAGTTCCAGGTTGTGCGTCTGGCCGTGCTCCGGGAAGAGCCGAATCCCCTCCCCCACCACGACGGGGTAGATCCGCAGGTTGAGCTCGTCGACGAGGTCGCGCTCGAGCAGCCAGCGGAGCAGCTCGCCGCTGCCGTGGAGCTGGAGCTCGCGCCCGGGCTTCGCCTTGAGCTCGCGCACGGCCGCCTCGACGTCGCCGTCGATGACGTGGGTGTTCTGCCACGTCGGGTCCTTGAGCGTGGTCGAGGGCACGTACTTGGGCAGGACGTTGATGCCGTGGGAAACCGGATCGCCGCTGTCGTGAAGCGGCCAGTACGGCTCCCAGATCTCCCAGGTCTTGCGGCCGAGCAGGAACGCGTCGGCGCGCTCGAACCACGACGTGAGGAACTGCCAGCCCTCCTCGTCGCCGATAGGCTGCGGTCCACCCGCCGCGGTCGAACCCGCCGCTGCGGTCCTCGTCGGGGCCGCCGGGGCCCTGGTACACGCCGTCCAGGGTCACCATCATCGATGCGGTCAATTTCATGGTCATCGCTCCGTGCAGGATCGTCGAAGGTTAGACGACCCCTCGCACGGAGACTCATCGGCGAGATGGCGGCGGGTTAGTCGAGCTTCCCCGTGGCGATCCACCGGCCGAAGAGCTCGACCTTGTCGGACGACCAGCCACCGTCGCACGGCATCGTGCCCTCCTGGAGACGGCCGAGGATCGCGTCGGCGTTCGATCGAACGTCGTCGATGTCCCAGAGATCGAAGGCGAACGCCATCGACTGGCGGTCCGTCGCTCGAAACAGGGGCTTGATGTGCTGGTCGAAGCTGACCGGCTGATCCTCGGCTGGCATGGTCACGGGTGATCAGGCGAAGCGCTTGACGAACGCGAGCGCGGTGTCGGCGACGTCGCGCCAGCCGTGGTCGATCGTGAGGGAGTGACCTCGGTCCGGGATCTTCACGATCTCGGTCACGCCGGGGTTGTGCGCCTGCAGCTTGTAGGCGGCGTCGGCGATCGCCCACGGCACCGTGTGGTCCGCCCCGCCGTCGATGATCAGCAGCGGACCGCGATCAGGGTTCTTCGTGTCGACCTTCGCCTCCGTCCACGGGTTGAGGTTCGCGTTGCCCATCTGCACGAGCGAGATCCCGGAGGCGGCGACATGGAACTTGTCGTAGAGCTCCATCGCCTCCTGCTCGTCCAGCGCGTTCGCCCAGCCGTACCTGAACTGGTCGAAGGTGAGCGTGATCGCGCGGCCGCGCGTGCGCGGGTCGATCAGGAACGGCCCGACGCCCCTGAGCACCGACAACGGCAGCGGCAGGACGCCGCGGAAGACGCCGGGGTCGATCGCCACGGTGACCGCCGAGAGGCCCCGCCCCGCGAGCATCTCCGCGAGCAAGCCGCCGGTCGAGTGCCCGATGACGATCGGCTTCTTGTCCAGGGCGCTGATGACCTCGGTCGTGTGATCGGCGACCTGCTTGAGGGTCTTGTTGGCGAGGGCCTCGGGTTCCGCTCGGGCGACCTCGACCAATTCCGGATCGTCCGGCCAGTCCGGCGCCAATGCGACGTACCCGGCCTCCTCGAACAGCTCGGCCCAGTTGTCCCAGCTCGAGGGCAGCAGCCACAGCCCATGGATGAAGACGACGGGCGTGGCCGTACTCGCATTCGCGCGCTCGATCTGCGCACGCTCGGCATCGGTGATCGTCGAAGTCGCTGTCGTCCCGGTCATTGGTTCCACCTTCTCCTTCGTGCTTGGTGTGGACGCGCTATGCCACGGCGGTCTTCATGCCCGCCGTCTGGCGGAGCCAGTCATCGAGTCGCGTTTCCCCGAGTTCGGGCGCCGTCCCCGGGCACGAGCGTGCGCTCGGTGACGGGGATCCCGTAGTAGCCCGCGGCCGGGTCGGTCACGACCTCGCGCGGGTCGTTCATGGCCGCGAGCACCCGGCGGATCGGGTCGTCGAACCGGAACTGCTCCGGCCCCCCGATCTCGACGACACCATTCACCGGCGCGGCCGTGGCGACCCGGGCCACGCCGGAGGCGACGTCCTCGGCAGCCATGGGCTGGAACAGGACCGCCGGGACCCGGACGGTGTCGCCCACCGTCGCCTGGTCGGCGATGCCCTTGATGAACTCGAAGAACTGGGTCGCGTGGACGATCGAGTACGGGATCCCGGAGGCAGCGAGGAGGTCCTCCTGGGTTTGCTTCGCCAGGAAGTAGCCGGCGGTGGTCGTCTCCGGATCGCTGCTCTGGGACAACGTCTTCGTGCCGACGACCGAGAGCGCGACATGGTGGCCGACGTTTGCCGCTGCATCCGCGGCAAGCAGGTTGTGCGTCGACTGTTCGAAGAATTGGAGGGCGGTCGCGTACTCGAAGTTGGGCGAGTTGGAGACGTCGACGACGACCGACGCCCCGTCGAGCGCCGCGGCGAGCCCCTCGCCGGTGATCGCGTTGATTCCCAGCCGGGGCGAGGCCGGGATGGCCTCGTGGCCGTCCTCGGTGAGCATCGTGACGAGCCTCGAGCCGATGAGCCCGGTCCCGCCGATGACGACGATCTTCATGTGGGGCCCGTCCTCTGGTGCCAGCGATTTGGCGGCAGCGCGACGTGGCGGACGCTCAGTCCAAAATCTTAGCCTTTCGGTCAATTGACCCGTTGATTCAGGCAGCGACGATCTGGACGAGGTGGATGAGCATCTCCGTGGTCTTCTCGAGGCCCCGGCGGGAGTTGAACTCCTGCTTGCTGTGGAAGTTGTAGCCACCGGTGAAGAGATCCGGTGTGGGAAGGCCGTGGAACGTCAGGTAGGTGCCGTCCGTCCCGCCCCTGATCGGTCGGACCGTGGGCGTCAGGCCGGCTCGCCGCGTTGCCTCGGTCGCGTTGTCGATGAGGTGCGGATGATCCTTCAGGACGTCCTGGATGTTCCGGTATGACTCCTCCACCTCGATCGCGACGCCGACGTCCGGAAACCGGGCTTGCGTCTGCGACGCGGTGTCACGAAGCAGGCGCTCCTGTGCATCGAGGCCGCTCGTGTCGAAGTCGCGCAGGCCGATCACGAGGGTGGATTCGGCGACCTCGATCGACCCTCGCGCAGGATGCACGAAGCCTTCCCGGCCCTCGGTTGTCTCGGGCAACAGGTCCCGCGGTAGACGCTCCACGTAATCGGCGAGCGCGAACACCGAATTCACCAGGATGCCCTTGGCCGACCCGGGGTGCGTATTGCTTCCCGTGAAGGTGACGGTCGCCGTTCGGGCGTGCCACGTCTCGTTGTAGATGTCGCCGAGCCCTTCGCCGTCGACGGTGTAGGCGAACGACGCCGCGAAGCGCTCGAACTCGAACGTCTCGATGCCGGAGCCTGGCTCCTCGTCCGGCGTGAACGCGATCGCGATCGTCCCGTGCGGGATCTGTGGGTTCTGGCGCAACACGTCGACCATCGTCAGGATCTCGGCGATGCCGGCCTTGTCGTCGGACCCGAGTAACGTCGTTCCGTCGGCGGTGATGATGTCGTCCCCAACCATGTCCATGAGGACGGGGTTTGCGGCGACCGAGATCACCTGGGTCGGATCGCGCGGCAGCACGATGTCGCTGCCCTGGTAGTCCGAGTGGATGATCACGTTGACGTTCGCACCTGACACCGCGGGCGCGGTGTCCATGTGGGCGATGAGCCCGATGACCGGCACGGCCGCCGCGTCATCGAGGTTCGCGGGGATGGTGGCGTACACGACGCACGTGTCGCTCAGCCACACCTCCTGCGCGCCAAGCGCGTGGAGCTCGTCGACCAGGAGCCGCGCAAGATCCCACTGCGTCGGCGTGCTCGGGACGGTGGCGACGTCCTCGGCCGACTGTGTATCGATCGCCGCGTACCGGACGAAGCGCGCGAACACGGATTCCGCCGGCGGGCGCTGCGCCAGGGACCGCGTCACCGAAGTCTCGTCGTCAGCACGGTCCATGGCGACCATCATGGCGTTCAGGCGCGATCGGCCGGCACGCCGGAAGTACCGTCCATGTAAGGTCTCCTGGCGTGTTGACGCGAGGGGCACGCGCAGCTTGACTCAGGGCACCCTCACACACCCCTGGCTTTCGGGCGGTTCGATCGATGCGATTCGTGCAGCGCGCGTCCGCTGTCGCGGTGCTCCTGCTCCTGGCGCTCGGGCCGCGCGATGTTGCGGCCGACGATCCCGACGTGTTCTCGCACGGACCGCGCGACGACAAAGTGGTTGCGCTCACCTTCGATGACGGCTGGAGCACCCCGCGGTGCCAGCAAGATTCTCGAGATCCTCGTGGCGGAAAAGGTGCCGGCGACGTTCTTTCCCAACGCCCTCTACGTGCGCCAACACCCGGAATTCTGGCGGAGGGTCGCCGAGCTCGGCTTCCCCATCGGCAACCACACCGTGAACCACCGTGACCTGACCGAGCTGATCGTCGTCGGCGGTGTTCAAGGAGATCAATCGAGACCGGGAGATCGTGGAGCAGATCACGGGCGTTCGGATGATCCGGGTGATGCGGCCGCCATACGGCACGTATAACAAGCGGACGCTGCGACAGTCGGCCCGAGCGGGCTTCCCGACGCTCCTCCTTTGGGATGTCACCGCCAGCGACACCAGCCGCCACGCGAGCGAGCGCTCGATGATCAAGGCGGCCCTCAGCGGGCGGAACGGCTCGGTGGTCGTGCTCCACTGCGGGCCGAAGGCGACGCCACGCATCCTGCGCAGGATCATCAAGGGCTACCGGGCTCGCGGGTTCCAGTTCGTGACCGTACCCGTGCTCCTCGGGATCCACGCGCCGAAGCGCGTGTTCCATCGCCCGTGGGCGCTGTCAGTGCTGCACGCGCTTCCCGCAGCGGTGGCCGTCGCGGGAGCGTGTCCGCCGCGACCCGTGACCGCCGCGGCCGGGCCTCAGACCGCGTCGCGCATGGGCGCTTTCCACCCGCCGGCTCCGTCGTGCCGTCGTTGAGCGGCAGCAACCGGAGCGCGGCGGGCGGGTTGTGTGCGCCGTCAGTTCGGCGCGCTTGGCGAGGCGTCCGCTCCCCTGAAGCGGATCGTGTCGACGAACCGCTCGCTGAGTATGGTTCTGGACCGAGTGAAAACGTTCAGGCAGGCGCGAACCATGCGAAATGCGGACATACGGGAACTGTTCGGGTACCTCTACTGGATCCGCGATCGCGTGCTGACGGCGGCCGATGAGGCCGGACCCGACGCCTTGCGGGCGAGCCGGCCCGGCACATCGAGGGATCTCCGAGCGACGTTGGTCCACGAGCTCGACGTCGAGTTGGGCTGGCGCACCAGGCTGAGCGGCGGCGAGGAGGTTGATCTCGACCCGGCGGACTACCCGACGATCGATGCGCTCGCCGAGCACTGGAAGCTCGACGAAGCCGAGATGCAGCGCTGGCTCGCGACGCTGACCGACGAGGCGCTGGCCGCTCCCCCGCCCCGGGAGACGAACCAGTCGTTCCCGCTCTGGTACTACCTCGTGCACGTCGTGAGCCACGGCATCCAGGAGCTCGAGGAGGCTGTCGTGCTCCTGGGCCCGTCGGGGCGCTCGCCGCAGAACCTGGGCTTCCTCGACTACGCCGACACGGCCACAGCCAGTGGTTCGGCCCGCCCTTCTCCGCGACAGTGATCCCCACCGCATCCCACCGACTCGTCGACGCGACCGTCACGCTCGTCGATGAGGGCGGACTGGCCGTGGCCGGGCAGCCCGTTCGGGTCAGCCAGCGCCGGCATGCCTTCACGTTCGGCTGCACGGGTTTCGAGGCAATCCCGCTCGCCAACGAGGAGCTGATCGGCGAGGACCGACAGCGCGTCGCTGATCTCTACGACCGCTGGCTGGAGCTCTTCAACGTGGCGACGCTGCCGTTCTACTGGGCAGGGTTCGAGCCACGACGTGGGGCGCCGGATACCCGTCGTCTGCAGGCCACCGCTCGCTGGTTCGTCGACCGCGACGTGGCCGTCAAGGGCCATCCGCTGTGCTGGCACACCGAGACGGCACCCTGGCTGTCGGACCTGACCACCGACGAGATCGCCGCGGCCCAGGTCGCCCGGATCCGGCGCGAGGTCGAGGACTTCAGCGGCCTGATCGACACGTGGGACGTGATCAACGAGGTCGTGATCATGCCGGTGTTCGATCGGTACGACAACGGCATCACGCGTCTCGCTCGTGAGCTCGGCCGGGTCGGCATCGTCCGGCTGGCGTTCGACGCGGCCCGTGCGGCCAACCCGACGGCGACGCTCCTCATCAACGACTTCGACCTGTCCGCCGACTACGAACGGCTGATCGAAGACTGCCTCGCGGCCGGCGTCACGATCGATGCGATCGGGATGCAGTCACACATGCACCAGGGCTACTGGGGCGAGGAGCGGACGCTCGAGCTGCTCGACCGATACGCCCGCTTCGGCCTGCCCCTGCACTGGACCGAGAGCACGCTCGTGTCCGGCGAGCTGATGCCGCCGGAGATCGTCGACCTCAACGACCACCAGGTCGACGCGTGGCCGACGACGCCCGACGGCGAGGCCCGCCAGGCCGACGAGGTCGAGCGCCACTATCGGACGCTCGTGGGTCACCCGGCAGTCGCCGCCATCACGTGGTGGGGCCTGCCGGACGGCGGCTGGCTCAACGCACCCAGTGGCCTCGTTCGGCTCGATGGCTCGGTCAAGCCTGCGTACGAAACCCTTCACCGACTGATCAAGGGCGAATGGTGGCTGGCGCCGACGGAGCTGCGGACCGACGCGGCCGGCCGTGTCCGCTTCAGCGGGTTCCCCGGAACGTACGAGGTGGAAGCATCCGGGCGGAGCGCCGTCGTCGTCCTCGACGAGCCCGGCGAGGTGGCGATCCAGGCGACGCTCGCGGCCGTGACGCGGTCCGGGTGAGGATCGGCTGGTAGCACTCGGCCCGCGGTTCTACCGAGCTCGGAGCCAAAGCGACGACCGCGTCGGCCGCAGCGCCTGGTCAACTGTCCCCGACAAGTCGTCAGTCAGGCCGCCGAGGTCAACCTGGTCGCGAAGCCGCTCGGCGAACGCATCCGACAGGCGCTCGCCGTCGTACCGCGCGCGATCGAACCAGCGGTCCACCGGTCGTTGCACCTGCCGCCGCAGCGGCTGGAACAGGGCGAACGTGACGAGGGTCGAGGCTGCGACGGCCAGGGTATTCTCGTGGGTTACCTGGGCGAGCACCGCCTGGAGCGTGACGACGAGCCCCGCGAACACGACGACCAACAGCGCGGTCACGATGGCCCAACCCAGCGTGCGGCTGATGATCCGGTCGATGTCGTACAGGCGGTAGCGCAGGATGGCGGCCGTCAGGGCGATCGGCACGAGCCCGACCGCAATGCCCGCCACCGCGTTCGCGGCCGGCAGCACCGAGTTCAGCAGCTGGCTTCCGAGGCCCGCCACCAGGGCCACGACGATAGCGAAGGTCAGCCACCGCATCTGTTCCCGGGCAACCCCGAAGGATCGGCGGTAGCGCATCACGAGCGCCACGATGGCGATTGGCGGCGCGACCAGGAACATGACGCTGTCGCCGATCGAGGCGAGCGTCCCCCCGATGCCGGGCTGCTCGGCGGCAAGGAAGCCCGGTTGGAGCGGGACGAGCGTATCGCGGAGCGGCCACACGACGAGCGCGTGACCCAGCATCGACATGACGGTGCCCGCGACGACGAACGCGGCGACCGGCCGCCAGCGCGCCGACGGGAGGTGCCCGTCCGGAAAGAGCATCGGCATGGCGAAGAAGAAGAGCGCAGTGCCGGGGATCCAGACCCACGCTCCGAGCCACATGGCCATGGGACCGCCCGGAACCGTCCCGGGAGCGGTGATGAGCGCGTACGTCGCGTACTCGTCGAGCACCAACGCCAGGGCCCACACCGTTGCGGTGAGGAGGAACACGGCGCCGAGTGCGTTCTGTGGCACGCGCACGCGCAGGAGCCACCCGGCCGCGGCGTAGACGATGCCCACCACGACGAGGATGAGATTGAACCCGTCGATCAGGCTCTCGCCATTGCGGAAGACCAATGCGGTGCCAGCGACCGTCAAGACGATGGAACCGGAGGCGAGGAGCGTCGCGATGAGGCGCCCGGCCGGCAGGCCTGACATGCTCACGGCGTGCCGAGCCATGACGCGTCGCGGGGCACGGCTCGCGGGCGAGGAACCGCATGACCCGAACCGATCCGGGATCCGGCCGGCGGCCGATGGCTCGACGACGCGCAGCGATGGACTGACGACAGCGCGCCGAGCCACCCGAGCAGGATGAAACGGACGCGGCGTCATTGCCGCGGATGCTAGGGCCGGTCCGTCCGCTGAACGTTACGGACTTATCCGACGCCGCGCGGGTCGGTCGCCGGGGCGATCGGCTGGGTGATGCGCGGCCGGACGCTGCTCAAACGGATCTTGAACGGCTCGCCGGGCGCCTGGAAGCCGTTCCGCAGGTGGGTGTTGTCGCAGAAGGGCTTCCGCGCCGAGCCGCCACAGCGGCAGAGCGTCGCCCGCGGCAGGGTTTCCTCGGTCCCGTCGTCGAGACGGACGTGGATCTCACCGGTCACCCGGAGCGGCCCATTCCGCATCGGCTCGACGGTCGTCGTCGCGTGGGCCTCGTCTGGGCCGCCGTCAAGCCGTCGGAACATGAGCGCGCCGCTCGGGCAGCGGAGGACCGTGTCTGCGACCTCATCCGGGTCGGCGCCGTCCGCCTCGATCCAGGGACGCCGCTTGAGGTCGAAGACCTCCGGGAGCGTCAACAGGCACTCGCCGATGTGGATGCACCGGTCGAGGTCGAAGCTGACCTCGATCCCTTCGCCCCGGTAGATCTTGCGCATCGCCGCTACCTCACCAGCCTCGACAGTATCGCCGGACGTAGCCTCGAACATGGAGAAGAGCGGCGCCGCTACGCTCTCGGAGAATGGATGCGTTCGCTCGGTTTGCCCAGCCGTGGCTCGATCGTGCCGCGAGGATCGGCGCCGATCCGCGGGACGACGACGACGTTCGATTGCGCAAGGCGCTGCTCGTCTTCATCTGTGTCCTGATCCTCCCGATCTCGCTCGTCTGGGGCGCGATCTACCTCGCCTTCGGCGTCACGGCCGGCCTCATCGCCTGGTTGTACCTCCTCATCTCGGTCGCGGCGATCGCGATCTTCTCCCGCACGCGCGACACGGAGCGGTTCCTGCGGGTCGAGTTGCTCGACATCCTGCTTGCTCCGACGATCTCGATGGCGTTCGTGGGCGGCTTCCTGCCGTCCGGTGCCGTCGGCCTGTGGGGCATCCTGGCCCCGCTTGGCGCCCTCGTGTTCAACGGAGCGCGCAGCGGGGTGCGCTGGTTCGTCGCCTTCGTCGCGCTGTTCCTCGTCTCAGGGCTCGTGGGCGAGCTGATCGGTGGCGGGTCGACGCTTCCGACCGTGGTTCGCCAGCACGATGATCGCGCTCAACGTCACCGTCGCCGGTGCCGTCGTGTTCGGGCTCCTCGCGCAGTTCGTCCGCCAGCGCGAGGAGGCGCTCGCGGCGCTGCAGGTCGAGCAGGACCGTGCCGAGACCCTGCTGCTGAACATCCTGCCGCGGTCGATCGCCGAGCGGCTCAAGGCCGACACGGCCACGATCGCTGACCAGTTCGCCGCGGCCTCGATCCTGTTCGCCGACGTCGTTGACTTCACGCTGATGTCGGACCGCCTGCAGCCGGCCGAGGTGGTCGGTCTCCTCGACCACCTCTTCACGCACTTCGACGCTCCTGGCCGAGCGCTACAGCGTCGAAAAGATCAAGACGATCGGCGATGCCTACATGGTCGCGGCGGGCGTGCCGACGCCCCGCGCAGACCACGCCCAAGTGATGGCGCTCATGGCAATCGACATGCGCGAGGCCATGAGATCGGACGACACCGTCGGCCATCTGGGCCTCGAGCTCCGGATCGGGATCAACTCAGGCCCGGTCGTGGCCGGCGTCATCGGACGGAAGCGCTTCCTGTACGACCTCTGGGGCGACGCGGTGAACATGGCGAGCCGGATGGAGTCCCAGGGCACGCCCGGCCAGATCCAGGTCACCCAGGCCACATACGAGCTGCTCCGCGACGAGTTCGAGCTGGAGCCGCGTGGCACGGTCCCGATCAAGGGCAAGGGCAACGTCGAGACGTGGTACCTCGTCGGCCGTCGCTAGGTCAGGATCCGACCGCTCCCTGCTCGGAGCCGGAGGTGGGCCGTCCGGTGGCGCTTTCCTCGTGGATCTGCTGCCAAGTCCCCGACTCAGCGCTGATCCGAGCCTCGGTCCGTTCGACCAGCAAGGCCAGCGGGTTCTTCGCGTTCCGGTACGGGCCGGCCCGGGTGACGTAGAGGCTCCGCTCGCGCTTCAGATCCTCGGCAGCTGAACGATAGGCGACCCAGTGTTGCTGGTTCTGGAACAGCTGCTGGAGGCCCTCCCCGGCCACGATCACAGCTCCCAGGATCGCCATCGTGAGCTGACTTCCATTGAACAACGCGATCACGGGAATGGCGGCCGCCGAGATGATCGTTACGACCTTGAGGAGGTAGAAGGACCAACGGTTCCGAACGGTCGCGCGCTCATACCACGCAATCTGGTCCTCGAGACGCGCTGGCACGACGTCTGTTGCCTCGTTGCTCATACCAATCCTCCGCTGCCGCGACGGGCAGCGTACTCCCGACGTCAACTGGTCCTCCACGCGACCGAAACGACCGGGGTATCGTCGCGGCGATGACTTTCAGGACCCTCCGATGACCCGCTTCGACATCGCCCAGCTCAACGTCGGCCGTGCCGTCGCACCGTTGGACAGCGCGGTCATGGCCGACTTCATGAACTGGCTCGACGAGATCAACGCGCTCGCCGAGCGCAGTCCCGGGTTCGTCTGGCGGCTCCAGGGCGACAACGGCAACAACACCGACCTCAAGGTGAGCGACGACCCGCTGTTCATCGTCAACCTCAGCGTCTGGTCGTCGATCGACGCGTTGTACGACTTCACCTACCGCTCGGACCACAAGACGGTGTTCAAGCGGCGACACGAGTGGTTCGAACGGCTGGGCAGGCCGAACACCGTGCTGTGGTGGCAGCTCGCCGGCACGCTACCGACGGCCGAGGAAGCGCTGGCGCGACTGGATCACCTGACGCAGCACGGACCGACGCCCGACGCCTTCACGTTCAAGGAGCTTCCCGCCCCCGAACGCCGGCGCCGAGGGCATCCCCGCGAGGCGAACGGCCTAGCGGCAACCTACGGCGTGATGTTGTGGTTCAGGCGGAAGACGTTCGTCGGATCCCACGTGCGCTTCAGGTCACGCAGGCGCTCGAGCTTCGCGTCGCCGTAGCTCGCGCGCGTGATCTCGGGACCGGCGTCGGACAGCTCGTTGATGTAGCGGCCCGGCAGCAGATCGGGTTCGACGATCGACATCGCATCGCGCACCCACGTCGCGTTGGCTTCGTCGAGGGCCGCGTCGGACCAGGCCGAGTCGGGGGCCACGTCAAAGGGATGGGCCCGGCCGGTGTAGGCCGTCGCGTCGTCGGGCACTCGACTGATCGCGCCGCCCAACGCCGTCACCGAGATGGTGGCGTCGCCCGGCACCTGTTCGACGTGGGCAACGAACGCGTCCAGGACTGACGGCGAACAGTCCGCGACGTTGCCGCCCAGGATGAAGGTTCGCGATCCCCAGGCGAGCGTCAGGTCGCTCGAACGCTGGGCATCGACGTACTTCTCGCTCGTCGCCGTGACGCTGGCGGGTCGAGGACCCTTCAGCAGCGGGGCGATGTCGCGCTCAACGTCCTCCGCTGCCCCGCTGTGGTTGTACGAGATGACGATGATCGGCCGGCCGGCGACGGAGTCGGGGTAGTCGGCGGCGGGCTCGCCGAGTCCGACCGTGAAGATCGCCGCGATGGTGTCGGGCGCCGAGGCCGCGAACGCACGGAAGGTGGACCACACCTCGTGGATGTCCGTGGCGGGGTGGATGTGCACGCCTCGATGGAGCGTTCCTGAGAACGGATGGAGGTCGAACTCCAGGCTCGTGGCGATGCCGAAGTTCGCGCCCGCGCCGCGGAGGCCCCAGAACAGCTCCGGCTCCTCGTCCGCGCTGGCGCGCACGCGCCGCCCGTCGGCGGTCACGAGATCGACCGAGCGGAGGCTGTCGATCGTCAGCCCGAAGTGGCGCTGGAGCCGGCCGATCCCTCCGCCGAGGGTCAGCCCGGCGACTCCGGTATGACCGACGACCCCGACCGGACAGACGAGGCCATGCTCCTGGGCGGCGGTGTCGAGCTGGCCGAGGAGCGCTCCCCCACCCGTCCGCGCGACGCGCTTCGCAGGGTCGACGCTCACCTCGTTCAGGCGGCCGAGGTCGATGACGATCCCGCCGTCGGTCGAGGAATGCCCAACCGCGCTGTGACCGCCGCCGCGGACGGCGATCTCGAGGTCCTGTTCACGACCGAATCGAATCGCCGCGGCGACATCGTCGACGCTGGACGGCCGAACCACGACGGCCGGTCGGCGATCGAACATCGCGTTCCAGACCCGGCGGGCATCGTCGTAGTCGGAGGATGCTGGAGTGACGATCTCGCCGGCAAAGGAGCGCCGAAGCGCCTCGAGCTGGGTGGGCGTGAGCGTGGCGTTTGAGACAGTCATCCGGGGAGCGTAGCCCTGTCCTGCAACGCTTGTCGAAGCCGGGTCGGCGCGCCGTCCGCCCGATCTTGCAAGCACGCTGCAACAACGGTCCCCGCCCTCTCGCGACCATCAAATGATGCGCGAGCACGATCTATGGATGAACGATCCTGCGACACGCCCATCGAGCCGCCCGAAGCGACTCGTCCTCGCGGCCTCGGTCGCCCTGCTCCTCGCACTCTTCGCGATCTCGTTCGCGCTGGCCCAGGGCGACCTCGGCGGCAAGCTGCGCAGCGGCCGCGACGTCACCGTACCCGCCGACGAGACGGTCGCGACCGACCTCTACGTCACCGCGGGCACGGTCACCGTCGACGGGACGGTTCAGGGCGACCTCGTCGTGACCGGAGGCTCGCTCACCCTGAACGGCACGGTGGATGGCGATGTCCTCGCTGCCGGGGGCACGATCCGAGTCGGCGGCACGGTCGCAGGTGATGTCCGCGCAGCCGGCGGACAGGTGGTCGTGGCCGGGGCGGTGGGCGAGGACGGTGTCCTCGCCGGCGGCCAGGTCGAGCTCGCGGCCGGCGGCACGATCGGCGAGGACCTGATCGTGGCGGGAGGTCAGGTGACCGTCGCGGGTGACGTGACCGGCAGCGTTACCGGAGCCGCCGGAACCTACTCACGGACCGGGCAGGTCGGCGGGAGCGATGATGTTCAGATCCGGCAGACGCAGTCGCCGTTCGACCGGACGCCGGACCTCGTCGGCGACGCCATTCGACACTTCCTGTCCGTCCTGCTCGTCGGCGTTCTCGCGTTGTGGCTGGCCCCGCGCTTCATGGCCGTCGCCGAAAGTTCGATCCGTCGCCGTCCGCTGACAACGGCCGGCTGGGGGTTGGGCGGGTTCCTGGCATTCTTCGCCCTGCTCATCGTGATCCCGCTGGTCACGGTCCTCGTTGCGCTCGTCCTTGGCCTGCTCGGGTTCCTCGGGCTCCTCGGCTTCGAAATCCTGGCCGGCATCGTGGCCGTGCTCGGGCTTGATCCTCGCCTTGGGCCTCGCAGGCTTCTTCCTCGGCGACGCTGTCCTCGGACTCGCACTCGCGCTCCTCGTCGCGCCCGACCGCGACGCGGCCCGCCACCGCGACCGACGCGGCAGGCGGCACCGCTCGCGACGACGCCGGTCGAACGAGCGTCGATGCTGACCGGGCGGAATGTCCTCCTCATGGCGATCGGCGTGGCCGTCATCGTGATCCTGACGTCGATCCCGGTGATCGGCGGGATCCTTCGCTTCGTGTTCGCGATCCTCAGCCTCGGCGCCGTCCTGTTCGCGCTCTGGTGGCGGTCGCGCGACCGTGGTCAGCGAGGAACCGTCACGTTGGAGACAGCCGCCGGATCGCCCTGAACACGAGCCGAGACATCGAGGAGATGCTGCGGCGCTGTCACGAAGCGCTGACTACGCCACCACCGGCGCCGTAGGGAGCGTCGCTTCGGAGCCGGCCAGGAACGCGCACGCGTCCTCGGCGAAGACCTTGCCCGGCCCGAGATGACTCGCCTTCGCGTACTCGATGTGCCGGGCGTTCGGGAGCCCGGCGACGAGCTCGCGGACAACGTCGGGCGGATAGGCGGTGTCGCGGCCGCCGGATGCGACCAGCGTCGGGCAGCGGATCTCGCCCAGCAGGGCGGTCGAATCGTGGGCGTCGTCGGAGTCGGCGTCGATCGCGAGGACGCGCAGGTCCGAATAGCGACCGCCGATGTACGGTCCGACCAGCCAGAGGGCGGCGCTCGCCATGCGTGGAAACCGCGGCAGGGCCCACGGGCCGAAGAGCGCCCAGCCCTGCCGCCACTGGCCCGCGAGGAAGTGATTCACCGCCCGACGTTGGCGCACCTTGACGTCGTCGGGCACGCGATGGGCCGTGAACCCGAGGACGAGGCGCTCGACAAGGTCCGGGTGCCGGATGGCCAGCCATTGAGCGTAGTGGCCACCCGTCGAGATGCCCATCACGCCGACCGCGCTCCCCCACTGCTCGCGGATGACGGCGGCGTAGTCGTCGGCGACATCCGGGGCCGTGCTGCCTGGCGGCAGGTCGGCGCGCCGGCCGACCTGAACGAACGTCAGGTCATGCCGGTCGATGATGTCGAGCCAGCGCTTCCACGAGCGTCGCGTTGATGCGACCGTCGCGGGCTCCGCGGTGAACGACAGCCCGGGCAGGTACAGCACGGTCCGCGATCCCGTCCCGATCCGGGCATAGGGATGTCCCGCGGGCAAGACGCCGGTCTCGATGTCGACCATGACGAGATCGTACGG
The DNA here is from genome assembly GCA_963721655.1 of uncultured Chloroflexia bacterium. Taxonomy (GTDB): domain Bacteria; phylum Chloroflexota; class Limnocylindria; order Limnocylindrales; family CSP1-4; genus DASTYU01. The sequence goes on from CAVRKH010000008.1 coordinate 180,686, forward strand.
CTCGATATCGCTCCGCGCTCATGGCCGAACCAGTGCACTGGTCTGCCGGAATCGATCGCTGACGCCCTTGCGTTTCCCGCGCCGGCCGAGACGGCGACGGTGGAGGCAGCGGGGATCCCGTTCTTCGTCCGCTCGTGGGGCGAGGCGGGCGCGACGCCGCTCCTCCTGCTGCACGGAGTGACCTCGTCGTCACTCGGCTGGTGGCGGGTCGGCCCGGCGCTGGCCGCTGCGGGCTTCCGAGTCCACGCTCCCGATATGCCGGGCCACGGTCACACCGGCTCGTGGGGCGGCCACTGGCGATTCCACGACAACGCGCGGGATCTCGTCGCGCTCGTCGAGGCGCTCCGCATATCCCGCGGGACGAGCTGCGCCTCGTCGGCCACTCGTGGGGAGCTATGACGGCGGCGGCGTTCCCCGCCGTCGGTCTCGCGCCGGCAAGACTCGTCGTCGTCGATCCACCGGCACTGCCGCTGGCCGGCATGGCGGAGATGACCCGGGATCCAATCGAGCACCGCTACGTGAGCGGCGACGATGCGCTCGTCGCGATGGGTGCCGCGAACCCGACGTGGGTGTTCGGAGACGTCGCCGCCAAGGCCGAGGCGCTCACCCAGTTCGACGAAGCGGCGGTGCGCGACGTGCTCCTCCTCAACGGGGACTGGGACGGCGGTTACGCGGACCTGGCGGACCCGTCCGCGGCGAGCGTCGATCGCTGGCTGATCCGCGGCGACCCGTCCGCAGGTGGCCTGATTTCCGACGAGGCGGCCGCGCGCTTCGAGGCGCTCTTCGGCAGTGACCGGGTTATCACGATCGCCCGAGCGCCCCACTCGCCGCACCGTACCCACCCGGCCGAGTCCGTCGCGGCGATTCTCCGGGCACTCGGGGCCGCGAGGAGCTGACTCGCCGTCGCGCTCAACTGGGTCCTCGAATCGTCGGGCTAGCTAGGTCGGGTTAGCACCGGTTGACGCCATCGCTGATAGACGGGAGGATCAGAGCGATGGGGAAGCTCTTTGCCGTTGTCGCCGCCCTGGGCCTTGCTGTGGCGATTTTCGCCAACCCCGCGTCTGCCGAGGCGAAGCCGAACTCCAAGCCGCCGCGCCCGACCCCGACCGCCACGCCGACACCCACGCCGACCCCAAAACCCACGCCCAAGCCGTCCCCGACGCCGACTCCGACACCGTCGCCCTCACCGACGCCGGCCCCGACGCCGACGCCGACTCCGTCACCGACCCCTCCACCCCCGCCGGCATATCTCGACGGCATCGACGTCAGCTACCACCAGGGCGCGATCGACTGGGCTCGTGTCGCAGGAGCCGGCAAGGCATTCGCGTTCGTCCGTGCAACTGCCGGCACGCTCACCTCAGACGTGGCGTACGCAAGGAACCGCACCGACGCGCGCGCCGCCGGCGTCACGGTTGGCTCGTACCACTTCGGGAACCCCGACTCGGCGGCGAATGATGCCCTCAACGAGGCGCGCTGGTTCGTGCAGAACGCGACCGTCGGTTCGGGCGACCTCGTGCCGGTCCTCGACCTCGAGGTGTCGAACGGCCTGAGTGCAGCGGCGCTCACGACGTGGGCCAGGACCTGGCTGACCGAGGTCGAGTCGGCGACCGGGGTCCGTCCGCTCATCTACACGACTCCGAACTTCTGGTCGAGCTCGATGGCCAACACCGACTGGTTCGCGGCGAACGGGTATCACGTCTGGGTCGCGCACTGGACGACGGCGGCGCAGCCAACCGTCCCGGCCGGTAACTGGGGCGGCCACGGCTGGACGTTCTGGCAGCATTCATCCACCGGGAGCGTTCCCGGCGTCAGCGGACCCGTGGACCTGGATCGATTCAACGGAGGCGCGCTGCCCGGATCGCTCCTGGTGCCCTAGCGGCCCGTGATGGATCGACGGGCCTGGCTCGAGGAGCGACGCGCGGCCGTCGAGCTCGACTACACCCAGGATGCCCCGAGCTACGACATCGACCTCTACCCGATCAGCGAGGCCCATCGCCAGTTCGTGACCCGCGTTGTCGACGCGTGTCCGGCGGATGGGGTCGTTCTCGACATCCCGTGCGGCACGGGGCGCTACTTCGAGCTGGTCGTCGCGCTGGGGCGGCGCGTCGTCGGCGCCGACCAGTCAGCCGGCATGGTCGAGCAGGCACGTGCCCGTGGCCTGGCCGAGTCGGTCGAGCAGACCGGGCTCCAGGAATTGGCGCACGTGGCGACGTTCGACGGCGTGCTGTGCATCGACGCCATGGAGCACGTCCCGCCGGAGGACTGGCCGCGGGTCGTGCACAACCTCGGCCGGGCGTGCCGGGATGGCGGGCTGGTGTACATGTCGCTCGAAGTGCTGGCGGACCAGCAGGCGCATCTCGATCGAGCCCTGGCTGCCGCGCTCGCGCAGGGCATGCCGGCGGTCCGCGGCGAGGACGTGGGGGAAGACACCGGCGGGTACCACTTCTACCCGGCCGACGAGCAGATCAGGGAGTGGCTGGACGCCGCTCGGATGCAGATCGTCGAGGACACGACGGACATGACCTACGGCGACTGGGGCTACCGCCACCTGCTGCTACGGACGCTCAATCTGCGACCCGGAACACCTGACGAAGCCCGGTCAGACCCTTGAGCTCGTGTGCCCCGGCATCCTCGAGCCTCACCCCGGAACCCTCGAGCAGGTCGCTCGTCGTGGCCGAGACGTAGACCTCGTCCGGACCTGCGAGGGACATCACGCGCGCGGCCGTATGGACGGCGACGCCGCGGACGTTGCCTCCGACGAACTCGACCTCCCCGGTGTGAACGCCGACACGGATCGGGAGACCCATGTCGCGGGCCGAACGAGCCATGGCGACGCCGCTGCGGACGGCCCTCGTCGGCCCGTCGAACACCGCGAGAAACCCGTCCCCGGTCGTCGTGACCTCGCGCCCACGGTAGGTGTTCAGGGAATCGCGGAGACGAGCGTTGTGTCGGTGCAGCAACTCGCGCCAGGCGGCGTCACCGACTCGCTCCAGTGTCGCGGTCGAGTCGACGATGTCGGTGAAGAGCACGGTGGCGAGCGTCCGCTCGCCCGGTCCATCGGGCGCGATCCCGACGATCCGCGCGCTCGTCCACTCGACGGTGACCCAGGGCTCGTCGCCGACCACCCATGCGTCGTGGCCGGGCGGAATCTCGTAGATGGAGTCGGGCGGGATGTCGATCGAATCGCCGTCGTCGGACTCGACCCGCAGCCGCCCCGAAACCGACAACCCGAGGTGATGCACCTGGCAGCTTCCGGTGCCCGCGACCGGCCCAAGATCCGTTGTCCAGCGCCAGCCCGGCGCGAACTGTGAGCGTCCCACGGTTGCCTCGTCGAGGGTTACCACCTCGGCATGGCCTTTCGGGAAGGTGCGTCGCTCGTCCGGGTCGGCGAACGTCTTGACCTGAAGTTTCGGCATGGTCAGGTCGCGCCGATCGCCCGGTGCATGCGGTCGTAGGCGATCTGGCGGATCGCGGCGTCGACGGCCGGCGAGTCGAGCATCAGTTCGCGGAGGGCGGCGCCGGGCAGCGCCAGGAGACGGGTCGGCATGGTCGCGGTGACTGTCGCCGTTCGGCCGTAGCTGAAGTCGCGGCCCCAATCGATCGCGGCGATCTCGCCGAAGGAATCGCCGCCTCTCAGGCGGTTGACCTCGATCCCGGCGATCGTGACCGCTACCTCGCCGTCCAGCACGACGTAGAACGTGCGCGCGTGCGCCCAGCGCTCGGTCACCACGATGCCCTCATCGTAGCGTTCCTCGCGGCCGACGGCGAGGAAGCGTTCGGCCTGATCATCGGTGATCGCTTCGAAGCCACGCACCCTGCGCAGGTCCGCGGCGCCGAACCCGGACGGGCCCGACGGTGTCGACGTGACCGTCGTGCCCGAGACGGGCGGCCTGCTCGGGACTGTTGACGCAAGATCGAGATCGGACACGTCCGCCTCGGCGACGCGGTCGATCGCGAAGGCAACGTCCTCGTCCTCGGTCGTGTGGTTGAGCACGCACAGCCGGATCGCGTACCGCCCCTTGATCAGGGTCGATGTGACGAGGACCTCGCCGCTCGCCGCGAGCGACCGCACGATGGCCTCGTTGCATCGATCCGTGACCGCGGCAGGCTCGTCATCCGCTCCGCGACGCCTGAACGTGAGGATCCCGAGCGACGCGGGTGTCACGAGCTCCAGCCGTGGGTCGGCCTCGATCCGGGCCTGGGCCGCAAGCGTCTGGTCGATGGCTCGGTCGATCGTTGCCCTGAAGGCATCGAGGCCGAACGTTTCGATCGCCAGCCAGACCTTGATCGCGCGGCTGGCGCGGGTCAGCTGCAGCCCTCGATCGGCGAAATTGACGCCGGCTGTATGCCCCTCCTTGAGGTACTCGGGGTGCAGTTCGAATGCGCGCTCGAGCAGTCGCCCTTCACGCACGAGCAGACAGCCGACCTCGAACGGCATCGCGAGCCACTTGTGCGGATCGAGGGTGATCGAATCTGCTTTGCTCATCCCCGGCATCGCGGCCCTGCCACGGTCGGTCAGGACGGCGAAGGCACCATACGCACCGTCGACGTGGAGCCACACGCCGCGCTCGTGACAGGCATCGGCAAGCTCGCCGATCGGATCGACGGCCCCGGTGTTCGTCGTGCCCGCATTCGCGCTGACGAGGAACGGCAGGCGATCCGCGGCGAGGTCCGCATCGATCGCCGCGATGACGTCCTTCGGACGCAGGCGCAAGTCGTCATCGGTCGGCAGGACGCGCAGCTGGTCGGGTCGGAACCCGAGGTGGCGTGCCGCTCGCGCGACCGACGAGTGCGTCTGGTCGCCCGTGTACATGACGATCCGCGGGGACATCGGGCCGATGAGCGCCTCGCGCGCACAGGCGATCGCGGTCAGGTTCGCGGCCGATCCGCCGGACACCAGCACCCCTGCCGCTGACTCCGGGTAGTCGACCCAGTCGCGGAACCAGTCGAGGACGGTCAGCTCGAGGGCGCTCGGTCCGGCGGCTTCACGCCATGAGCCGGCGTCGATCATGGTCGCCGCGGCGATCAGGTCGCCGAGGGCGGCCGGCCATGTGCCGGCTCCCGGGATGTATCCGAAGAACCGCGGATGGTCGAAGTGGCCGACGAACGGCAGCACGTCCTCGTCCAGGACGCGGAGCAGGTCGCCGAAGTCCCGCGGGCCGCTCGACGGTTGTGCGGCCAGACGCTCGCGCATCGACTCGAGCGTGTCGGTTTGCAGGACTGGTCCGTCCCGAAGCCCTTCGATCCTGGCGATGAGCATGTCGACAACGGCGAGTCCCATCGCCCGCATCTGCTCGGGCGGCAGCGCTAGTGGATCGGACCCCATCCCTACCTCTCCGGCTCGGGCGTGGTTCGCCCGAGCCGGAGTGTAGTCGCGCCAGAGTGGGATTTCGTCAGGGAGCCACGCGCTGCCAGGCTATTGGAGCCGGGGTCGGTCCAGGGCGCCTGCCGGCCCGGGCCGCCGTCCGCGTCGAAGAGCCAGGTGTCCTTGTAGAAGTGATGAGTGACGATGAGCGACTCGCCGTCAGGCGACCAGCGGAACGCGGCCGCAATCCCACGGAACGTGGCGCCGGTCTCGACCGACTCGGCGGAGCCGTCGATCGGCTCCACGCGGATCGTCCACCGCTCGTCCGACGTCATATCGGCATAGGCCACGCGTTGACCGTCGGGTGAGACGACAGGGTTGACGGTCTCGACGCCAGACGTCGGTTCGATGGTCCTGATCTGCGTCCCATCTGCCGCGAGCACCCGGATCTTGATGTAGCCCGTGCCGGGATCCATCGTCTGCGTCAGGATCCGGTCACCCGCCGGCGTCCACGCTCACGAGACCGTGGTCGTAGTCCGTCCCGTCGACCGGCGTGATCGGCCGAAGCCCAGCTGCCGTCCGACCGGACTGAGGTAGAGACCGATCCCCGCCCGGTCGGCTCCTGCGAGGCGCCGAACAGGATCGCGATAGCCGAACTCGGGAAGGAAGCCGGCCGACGGGGCCGTCGACCCGACCAGCAGCAGTTCGTCGCCGTCCGGCGGTCGCCACTGCGGCAGGACGACCGACAGATCCGTGACCCAGGTCGACCTGGTGGGCCTCGCTGCCGTCGGATCGCGCGATCCACAGGCTGGAGAGGTCGCCCTCGACGCGCGGTGAACGCGATCGACTCGCCGTCCGGCGACCAGGCAGCGTCGTCGATTTCCTGGAGCGGCTCCGTCGTCAGCGGCCGAGGGTCGCCTCCCGCTGTGTCGACGACGTAAAGCGTCTGGCCGAGCTCGTCCTCGCGGACGAACGCGACGCGGGTGCCGTCCAGCGACACGACCGGGTAGCCGTCGACGGTGGGGCCGCCGACGAGCACTGAGGAGTGCCGGTCGATGGATCGACCGTGAAGATGTCGCCCTGGGACGCTGAAAGTCAGGCGTGTCCACCCACGACGGGTCGGTCGGAGCCGCGTACACGATCACCCCGTTGGCCGCCGGGCCGAACGGGGCCGGCAGACGCCGTTGCGAGCCGACGAACAACGCCGCCCCAACAGCGAGTGCGAGAACGACGAGCGCAACGAGTCCGATCAGTCGGAACGGAACCTGCCGTCCTGTGATCGTCGGCGCGCGGGCCGTGAGATCCATCGGAAGCCACCTTTCGGGGAAGCGCCACGCGGATCGCTGGCGTGAGCGGGCGGTCTGCGTGAGCAGGTCATCGACGTAGTCGGGACGCGGCGTGATCCCAGTGGTCTCGAGCCACTGCGTGAGCTCGCCTTCGGTGTACAAGCGCTCGCTCATGCCACATGCCCCTCGATGGACGGTTCGGTTTCGACGATCGCCAGGCGCGACCACAACGCGCATGGTCGAGAGCGCGCGGTTGAGTCGTGACTTGGCGGTTCCCAGCTGGAATGCCCATGACCGACGCGATGTCGGCCATCGGCATGCCCGCGAAGTACCGCAGCACGACGACAGCGCGCTGTTCAGGTTCGAGGTGCGCAAACAAGCGGTCGAGCTCGTCGCGGTCGGCGATCGCGCCGACCGGGTCCGGCTCGGAATTCGGGACGATCGGCTGGAGCTCGACTTCGATCGGCCGGCGACGCCGCCGGCGGATGGCCATCAAGCTGGTGTTGACGAGGATTCGGTGGAGCCAGGCGTCGAATCGATCCGGGTCGCGGAGACCGGGCAAATCGCGCCAGGCCCTCAGGAGGGCGTCCTGGACCACGTCGTGTGCGAGCTCGCGGTCCCGGACGATCAGCCAGGCGGTCGCATCCAGCCTCGCGACGGAGACGCCGACAAGCGCGGCGAAGGCGTCATGATCGCCTCCTCGTGCCCGCTCGACGAGTCCTCGCTGGTCCACGGCCTCTTGGCCCCTCGCATATCGGCGACCACATGGTCGCGCTGTGGGTCAAGGTGCCGGTCAGGACCGAAACGTTCCCACGATCAGGGCTGAGCACCCGACAGGGCGAGGTCGAGCGCCGGGTCCTTGCCGGCGAAGAAGTCGGCGGCGGTCAGCTCGAACGGGATGTCCGGTAGCACGGCGTCACGTGTGTCCCCGTTGGCCAGGAACTGCGTCGGGATGCTGATGGCGAACCCGGCCTTGGGAATCGGGATGTCGACGCATTCACACAGGAAGTTGTCCGCCCGGGCCGGCGTGGGCTCGCCGATGAGAACCGCCTCGGTCTCCCGATCGATGGCTCCCGCGACGATCGTCCCAGCAGACACGTTTTCGCGCCCGATCAGGGCGGTCAGGCCGCCGGGCCGGTTGATTCGCTCGTCGCTCTTGAGCGCTTCGATCAGCGGGAACGCAAGGCTGCCGTTGCCACCGCGGAGGTAGCGCATGTCGACCACGACCCGCTCCGCCGACGCCGTCGTCGAGGGCCGCGTCCATTTCCGCGAGCGCCGGCTCGAGGTCGTTCTCCGTGTAGTCGTTGTACGAGAGCACGAACGTCTTCGTGGGCTTGTCGAGCCGCGTCCAGACCGGCTCGCCGCGTCGCGCGACGGCCTCGGCGGCATCGCCCATCAGGTACCCGTTCAGGCTCCCGATCCACTCGCTGTCAACCGCCTCCGGTTCCAGATCGACCGTCATTTGGGAACCGTCGGCTTCTCGAAGGCGAAGCCCGGCTTGCTCGTGTCGTCGACGAATTCCGAGCCCGTGCAGGAACTCGACGGTCGACAACTGATCCTCGACACCGATGAGCTCGCCGCTCTCGTTGTCGGCTGGCACGAGTGGCCGGAGCGCGCTCTCGACTTGCTCCACGGGGGTGCCCCCGATCGAAACGAGGCGTGATCCGACGAGCGTTTCGTCCCGCGCGACTACGACGAACCAGCCCTCCGGAAACGCGGTAGGCATACGACCGGATAGTACGTGAGACGGCCCGAACAGGCTCGAGTGCGTGTCCAGCAAGCCGGTCAGACCGGCCAACTGCACGAGCTGCTCGTCGGCGTGGCGTCTGGCAGGGTCGTTTCGAGCTCGGCGAGCTTGGCCACCCATGCCGACTCAGGGTTGATGGCAAAGGGGTCCGGGTGACGCGCGCGCACCTGCGCATCGATGAAGGCGAGGTCTTCCGCCCAGGACGGGCCGGATGCGGCCGCCGACGCGGACGGGGCTCATCGGGGCCGGCGACGCGGTTGGCGCCGGCTGATGGGGCGTCGTCGGTGACGCGGCGCAGCCGGAAGCCAGGACGGCCATCAGGCCGATGACGATGAGTAGCTTCGGACGCACGACCCCTCCGGTTGACGTCTCGCGGCAGCGTACAGCCGAGGTCAACCGGATCGAGAGCGAGGCGCGAGGCGCGCCTGCTGCTACTTCGCCGCGGCGTTGGCGAGTCGCTTTACGGTGTCCTTGGCGGCGGTGCGCAAGAGGAAGGCCGTGATCGGGTCGGCCGACTCCCACTGCGAGCTCCAGCGGACGATCGTGCCCCCGCCAGGCGCATCCTCAAGCGACGCAGTCGCGCGGTAGCCGTGCGCGTTCATCCCGTCGAGGAGCTCGTACGTCATCCGCTCGCCGGGCTGCCATTCGGTGACCTGCTCGCGGACGGTGAACGGGCGTTGGACGAGTCGCCGCACGGACCCGAGGCCGTGCTCTCCCCCACCCTCGATCTCGACGCTGGACCAGCGACCCCAGACCGGCCACTGCGACTCGTCGGCAATGAGCCGCCAGACCTGGTCTCGAGTCGCCGACGTGGTGGCCGACGCTTCGACTGTCTTCATGAGGCGATGGTCGCCCCCGTCCGACGGGCCACGCCATGGACGTCCGTCACGTTCCGGGCGCCGTCATCCGTGGTCAGAGGGAACCGCTCAGGCCACCCCGTGCCTCGTACTGTGTAGAGCGCGACCGAATGCGTCGCGCCGAAACCGGTGGCCACATGCAGCGAGCGCTCGTCGAACGAGCCCAATCCGGAGACCACGAGGCGTTCTCCGTCCTGGTGAGAACCTCGTATCCCCGGCTGCATGGCGTCGCCAACCTGGTCCTCCGCGACCGCGACCGCGCCCAGGATGCGGTCCAGGACGCGCTGGTCCTCGCCTGGCGGAACATCCGCGCGCTTCGGGACGCCGACGCGTGGGACGCCTGGCTCTATCGCCTCACCCTGCGGGCATGCAATCGCGCGGCCCGCACGTCACGCCGCCGGGACGTGGTCGAGCTGCACGTGGAGCCCGACCGCCACCCCGTCGTCGAGACGGACCTCGCCGGGATCGTGTCGGACCGAGAGGTCCTGGCGGCGGCGCTCGATCGCCTGCCCTACGACCAGCGCGTCGTCATGGTCCTGCACTTCCACCTTGACCTGCCGCTGACCGAAGCGGCGACCATCCTCGACATCCCCGTCGGGACTGCCAAGTCCCGGCTCCATCGCGGGCTCGCGGCTCTGCGCACGACGCTCGGCGTCGAGCCGGAACCCGAGCTTGGCAGCGTCCGGGAGCGACCGGCATGACAACCGAACCGATGCTTGACCGACGGCTCCGTGAGCTGATGGCCGAGTTGGCCGCACCCGGCGACCAGTCCGCCGCGATCGACAACGTCATCTCCGTCACGCGCGCACTGCGGCCTGAGCCGCGCTGGCGCGCGCTGCTCAAGGAGCGCCCAATGCGTACCAATTCCATCGTGATCGCCGGCTCGCCGCCGCTGCGATTCGGGCTCATCTTCGCCGTCATCGCGCTGATCGCCTTGCTCGCCGCGACAGTGGTCGTCGGCGCGCTCGTGCTGCGTCAGCCGGCCCTGCCACCCGCCTACGGACCGGCCGACAACGGCGTGCTCGCCTATGCCGCGGACGGCGACATCGTGACGACCGCCGCCGACGGGTCCAACGTCACCGCCATCACGACAGGACCTGCCGTCGACAGCCGCCCCGTGTTCTCGCGGGACGGTACCAAGATCGCGTTCCTGCGCAAGGAGGATTTGACGACGAAGCTTGTCGTGGCCAACGCCGACGGGACGGGGCAGGCAGCAGTTTCGCCAGAGCTGTTCGACGACGTCCAAGCGATCGATTGGTCCGCGGACGGCGATCGTTTGATGGTCCTCGGCGACCTCCTCCGCAACCCCAGTCGGAGCATGTCCATCCTCGTGCTCGCCGCCGACGGCACCGGATCCGCCGAGCCGATCGAACTCGGTGAGGTCAGTCCACAGGGGTGGGCGGCCTGGCGTCCACCGGCGGGCGACGAGATCGTGTTCAGGGGCCATCCCACCGTCGATGATCCGGCCGTCGCCTTGTACGCGGTGGCACCCGGCGGAGGCACTCCTCGGATCCTCTCGAAGCCGGTTGGCCCGCCTGAGTTCGATCCGGCGATCGATCGGCCCGCCATCTCGCCCGATGGGCAGACCGTCACGTTCTGGAACTGGGGTCCGAATGACGCGGGCGAGGTAAGCGGCTGGGGACGCGTGCTCGACCTGGACACCGGGACCGAGCGCATCGCGTCGACCTGGGGTGGATCGGTGAGCCCAATCAGCCCGGACGGCCGCTGGGTGGTGGGCGCCGGCGGTGGTCTCTCGTTCGAGTCCGTTGACGGTCTCCCAGCAACGACCGTCGATCGGTGCTGGACCTCGACGTGAACGGCACCGAACCTGGCGTTCTCGCCGGACGGCACCCAGGTCCTCGGCCGTTCGAACCCGGAAAGCGCGCTGGACGGCTGGTTCGTGATGGACATCGAGAGCGGCGTGGCGACGCCGCTCGACGTGCCACCGGATGCCACGCGTCTCCTGGCAGCGGGTCGCGTTGCCCTGATCGCCGACTATGACCGCCGCCGGGCCTCCCGGCGGCGGTTCACAATGCCAGGTGAACGCGCCCCGCGGACCGACACCACGCGACGGTCGCATGTGATAGTTCGGGTCAGTGCGTGTCCAGGACGCTCGAGGAGCTCGGCCAATGACATCGGACATCTTCGCGAAGATCGGCACCATCCAGGGCGAATCGGCCGACGACAAGCACAAGAATGAGATCGACGTGCTCGCGTGGTCCTGGGGTGTCACGCAGAGTGGATCCATGGCCTACGGCGGAGCAGGCGGCACCCGCCGGGCGAGCTTCAACGACTTCATCTTCACCCATCACATCGACAAGGCAACGCCGCTGCTGATGAAGGCGTGCGCGGCCGGGACGCACATCCCCGACGCGACGATCACCGTTCGCAAGGCCGGCAAGGGCCAGCAGGAATACCTGATCATCAAGATGACCGACGTGCTGATCACGGGCGTCGCGACAAGCGTGGCCGAGGACGCGACCAGCGCCGCCGAAAGCGTGACGCTTCAGTTCGCCAAGGTCGACTTCGAGTACAAGCCGCAGAAGGCCGACGGGTCACTCGACGCGGGCCTGCACTTCATGTACGACATCAAGGACAACAGGGCCGGCTAGCCCGCGCGGACGATCGGTCAGGGGCCCCAGATCTCGGCCGATGCGGTGTCGGTGTGGGTGACGGGGTCGGCCAGCTCCGTGCGCAGGATCCCGCCGGTGATCAGGACGCGCCCGTCGTCGAGGAGCGTCGCCGTATGGAGGGCACGACCGACCGCGGCCTGTCCGGCGCCATCGAACGACTCGGTCGACGGGTCCCACAGCTCGGCCTCGACGATCGACGTCTCCGAATCGTCGGTGACGCGTGCACCGACCCCGCCGACGATCAGGACGCGTCCGTCGGGTAGGAGCGTTGCGGTATGACGCTCGCGGCCCACCTCCAGAGACCCGGACGGCTTGTATGACAACGTGGCGGGGTCCCAGATATCTGCTCTCCTGAGGGGTGGCGGGTCCGGTTCGCCGTTGAGCGTGCCCGTCTGCCCGCCGACGATCAGGACGCGTCCGTCGGGCAGGCGGGTGGCGGTCCCGCCACCGAGTCGGGCGTTCGCCGGATTGCCGCCGCGAGACCAGACTCCGGTGGCCGGGTTCCAGACTTCCGCGCCGATGGTCGGCAGGTTGGCCGTCACCAAGGACGAACACGCCGACCGTCGTCCAGCAACGTGGCCGCGGCCCAGTCGTGCTCCTCCTCGAGCGGGCCGGTCAGGGACGAAGATTCCGTTGCCGGATCCCAGATCTCCGTCTCCAACGCATCCCGCCTGCACTCCTGACGAGATTCAAAGCCAGACACGTTTGGGTCGGGCGGGACGTCGCAATCGGCCCCGCCGATGATCAGCACCCGACCGTCGGCCAGCAGCACCGTGCTGAGGCTTCCATTGCGAGGAACGAGCGGTGCGGCCGGCGGCACGGAACGTCCCGGTCGCGGGATCCCACAGCTCGACCTGTCGGGTACCGAGAAGGTCGCGGCCGACGTCGACATAGCCACCGATGATGACGACGCGACCGTCGGCGAGGCGGGTCGCCGTGTGGCCGAAGCGGCTCACCGCAAGGGCCGGTCCACTCGTGAACTGCTCCGTTGCGGGATCCCAGAACTCGGTCGTGCCGAGATAGCGATCCGCAACCGACGAACCTCCGGCGATCAGCACGCGACCGTCGTCAAGGAGCGTCGCGGTGTGCTGGAAGCGCGCTGCCGTCATGTCACCAACAGTCCGGAATCCCGGTTCGAACGACGGTGCGACAACCGGTTCGGCCGGCGAGGCGTTGGGAGCGGGCACTGGCGAGGCCTCGAGCGAAAGCATCCGGCGATGGCGAAACGACCGCCACGATCGGCGGCGGTGGGTTCGGCTGCACGGTCGACGTGCGGAAGAGGCTCGATCCCACGGCGAGCGCTCCGCCCATCCCGACCGTGACCAGCGCCGCGGCCAGGAGCAGGAAGCGCCGTCGGCTTGGACGCCGCGCACCCGGGATTTCGCTTGGAATCGCGTCGACTGCCGCCCGAAGGGAGAGCGGCGCCGCCGGGCCGTCGACGATCTCGGCGCTGTACCAGGTGCGGACTCGCCGTTCGAGTTCGTTCTTGTTCATCGGGCGGACCCCCTGGCGTCGGCGGCCTCGATCTTGTCGTGGAGTTGCTTCAGGGCGTAGTGGAGTCGCGACTGGACGGTGCCGGGCGGAATCCCGAGGCGGGCCGCGATCTGGTCGATCGTCAGGTCCCGGTAGAACCGCAGTGGCGACGACCACCTGGTGATCGGCCGACAGCGTCGCGATCGCCCCGCCGACGACTTCGCGGTCGAGCGATTGGCCGAACGCGTCGCCTGCCGCGAGCGCGACCTCGTCCGAGATGTCCGTCGTGGGCCAGCGCCTCGTTCGACGCAGGCGATTTCGGCAGATGTTGACGAGGATCCGATCGAACCACGGCTCGAACCGGTCGACGTCGCGCAGCGACGACCACGTTCGCCAGGCCTGGACGAACGCGTCGTGCGTCGCGTCCTCGGCCTCGCTCGGGTCGCGCAGGATGGCGTTGGCCAGGCGGTACGCGCCGTCGAGATGCTGATCGGCCAGCCGGCGGAACGCGGTGGCCCGATCGAGCTGGTCTCCGCCTCGTGCCCGATCCGTGACGGTGATGTCGATGGTCTCTGACGTGGGGCTCACGATGACATGACAATCGAGCGGGCGAAAACCTTCACATGGTCAACGCCCGTGCGTGCGCCGCTGCGCAGAAACCGCTGATCAGCCCCTGCGCTATTCCTCGCGGCGGTGCGCCGCGGCGAGGCTGCCGAGCGCCTCCGGGTCGAGGGCGTCATAGGGCACGCCGGCGACGCGGCCCTGCGTTCGGGCCCACAGCGTTGCCGTCCGCGTCCCGTTCAGGAGCGCGGCCCGCTCCCCGACGACTGCGCCCGGACCGATCTCGGCGACCTCCTCGCCGTCGATCTCCACCACGAAGATCCCATCGAGGATCAGGTAGACCTCGGTGCCGCCCTGGCCCTGCCGGACGAGGTCCTCGCCCTCCTTGATCTTCCGGAACTTCGGCTTGGTGCCGCCGCTCATGATCGCGCCTGACAGTGACCGCTCCAGCGCGGACTCGACCGCGGCGACGACCGTTGGCGAGTCCTGCGCGCCCCACGGCGTTCGCTCGCCGTACGAGTCGTTGAACCACTTCCCGAAATCGATCACCGCGGACTTCTCGACGAGCGTTCCATCGTGGTCGTAGACCCAGTGGCGCGGGAACGGGCTCGCCCCGATGAGCTCGTGGCTCGAGCTGCCGTCCGCGTTGATCGTCAGGGACAGGGTGGTCCACGCGATCGACGGCCAGAACTGGACAAACGGCTTGTGCGGGACTGGCCGTGGCGTCGGGAGGCCCATCCGGCCGCCGACCGTCTGCACAAACCGCGCTGACGATCCGTCCATCTCGGGCTCCGGCCGGATGTCGGGCAGCTGGACAGCGGGGAAGCGCAGTGCGGACGGCCCGACCTTCACGGTCGTCGCGCCGATGTGGCCCTGGCCCAGGTGCCCGCCGTTCACGATTCGGCCGTCCTCGACCTCGATGAACGCGCGCAGCTCGTTCGCTTCGCGGAAGCGGTCGGTCGTTCGAAGCTCTTCGAGATCGACGAGGCGATCGGGCGGGGGCTCGTCGTAGTGGGTGACGCCGGCCTGGAACGGGACCTTCGACGGGCCCGTGATGGCCTCGGACGGGATCCATGACACCGCGGTGACGGATGACTCAAAGCGTTGGGTGACCACCGAAACTCCCTCGTGCACTGCGCGGCTGGTCGGACCTTCCGACGGCCGGCTCAGTATGGCTGCCCGAGAGCGCTGCCCGCCAGCAGATTGCTAGGCGTGGATCAGGGGCGGCGCGTTGCGGTAGGAATCGGGAAGAGGCGTTGACGTCTCCGGCGTCTCGACCTCGACGATTTCGCCGCGGAGCGGCCCGAGGATGCCGAGGAGCTCCTGCTGCTCGGCGGCCGGAACGGAGAACCGATCGAGCGTGGCGACGAGGTTGCCCACCAGCGCGTCGAACTCCCCGGCCGTCACGCCCATGCCGTCGTGGGTTTCCTTCATGCTCCGGCCCGCGTAGGTCGCTGGGCCGCCCGACGCAGCCGTCACCTGATCGACGAGCATCTTCTTCAGGCGCGGCACGTCCGTTCGCGCAAACTTGCCGTTGATTCGCGCATCGGCGGCGCACCTCGCCACGAAGTCATCGACAACCGCGGCGATCGCCTCACTCCCGCCAAGCCGCTGATACAACGAACGCTGTTCCATGGCCGATCCCTCCCAGGAAGCTGTCGGATCACTCTACGCTCCCTGTCGACCTTTCCCGGTCGTCCAAACCTCCTGGATTGCGGCGAGTTCCTGATCGACGAGGAGCTAGCGCGGATCGAACGTCGTCTCGGTTGCGTGCGCGCGGCCGTCCTCGATCGAGGCGTAGGCCTTGAGGATGACGTCGAGCACGTGGCGGGCGTGTGCGGCGGTGAGCACCGGCGTCTCCTCTCCGAGCAGGCAGGCGATGAAGTGCCGGGCGCCAATCTCGACCGTGCCGAACGCGTCGCGCGGCACTTCGGCGGTGAGTGCCCAGCCCTCCAGTCCCGCGTCGGACTCGTCGTCGGTGTAGACACTCACCGGCGCGTCGAGCTCCCACGACTTGCCGCCGAAGCTCACGACGCCGCGTTCGAGATGCAAGCTCGAGCCACGGCGCCAACGTGTCGAGCGTCCCGAAGCTCGCCAGCAGCTGGCCCAGCGCACCGGAGGTGAACTCAAGCTGGATCAGGACGTGGTCTGGCGTGGTCACGTCGATCATCTGGCCGGTCAATGGGCCACCTCGTATCCGGCGGCGCGGGATCGCGATCGAGCCCATCGCCTGGACACGGCGGACAGGCCCGAGTACCGAGGTCATCTCGTGGAGCCGGTAGACACCGTGGTCGAACACTGGCCCGACGCCCTCCCGGTAGAACGGCGCCGGGTCGCCGGTGTACTCGCGCCAGGCGGCCGGGCCCGGATCGGCGTGATGGGCAACGGCCAATGTGGGGCGTCCGAGTCGACCCGAGCCCGCGAGGTCCTTGAGCCAGCGGACCGACGCGGTGACGGCCGAGCCCGGAGCGCAGAGGAAGAGCGTGCCTTGTCGAGCCGCAAGGTCGATGAGGGCGTCCGCCTCGGCCAGGGTCGCCGCGAGCGGCTTCTCGCTGAAGCACGCTACACCCGCTTCGAGGACCGCACGATTGACCGCGCCATGGAGCGGCGCGGGCGTGAGGTTGAATACTCCGTCGAGCAACTCATCGCCGAGCAGCTCAGCGGCGTCTCGATAGGTTCTCGCGCCCGGCGACCAGGCTTCGATGGCAGTTGCGACGGACTCGGCGGCGCCCGGACGAGGGTCGGCGAGTGCGGTGATCGCTACAGCGTCCGCCCGCGATTCGATCCCCGGCAGGTAATGGCGTTGAACGACGTCGCCGCAGCCAACGATCCCGATGCGAAGCACGGGTCCGAGCATAACGGCGCCTGTGCCTGCCCGACGGATCCTGACTTCTTCCTTGGTACGATCAAACGACGGATTGAGGGGCACTCGTGCGTCGGACTCTGATCATCCTCGTCTCACTGGCGGCCTTCCTGGTCGGCGCATGCGCGCCGGCCGCGTCGTCGACGAACGCACCAGCTGCGACGTCGTCCCCTGCCGCGTCTGATGCGGGCACCCCGCTCGCGGACCGGCTCGAGGCCGAGATCGCGGTCAAGGGCTCGCCCGACTGGCCGCTCGCCGCCTTCGATTCCATGTGGGTGCTCGCCCCGGACCTGCCCCTCGTCGACGACTCTGCAACGCCGAACCTGATCCGCATCGACCCTGCCACGAACGAGGTCGCGGCCACGATCCCCCTGCCCGACCGCCTGTGCCAGGGCTTCACGGCCAGCGACGACGCCATCTGGGCGTGCTCCGCCGATGCGCTCGTCCGCATCGATCCAGCCACGAACGCCATCACGGACACGGTCCCGATCAAGGGCGGCCAGGCGTTCTACCGGCCCGCGGTCGGCGGTGGGTACCTGTGGTTCCTCGGGAGCGGTGACTTTGCCTCGGACACCGTGATCGCCCTCGACACGGGGGCCAAGTCGACCAGGCCGTTCCAGCAGTCGGGGACAGTGGGTGGGATGGCCTACGCGTTCGACGCGCTGTGGCTGACCATCCCGGGTGAGGGTGCGGTCGTACGGTTCGACCCTGTCACCGAGGAGACGGAGGTCCTCACGACGGACCTGCCGAACCCGACCGGGATCGTTGCCGGCGCGGATAGCTTGTGGGTCTCACTCCACGGTGCCAACGACGATCCGGCCTCGGCCGGCGAGACGCAGCTTGTACGGATCGACCCCACAAGCGGTGACGTCGTGGCCGAGTTCGAGATCGGCGGCTCGCCGCTGACCGGCGTCGAGGCCTGGGCGGGCGATGAGGCCGTCTACGTGCGTAGCACGACGCCATGGATGGTCCGTATCGACCCGGCGACGAACGAAATCGTCGAGACGATCACGTCGGATCAGGCCGTCCAGGGCCCGTTGACTGTCGCGTTCGATTCGCTGTGGACCGTCAACCTGGAACACGACAACGTGTTCCGCCTCGCACCCTAACCCGATTCGTCCAGCGGCACGACCGCGATAGCGTCCATCTCGACGAGGAGGTCGGGGTTCGCCAGGCCAGACACGAACGCTGCCGTGATCACCGGCGGGTTCGGCCGGTTGCCCCAGACGCGCTGGAAGGCGGCATAGCCCTGTTCGATCGACTGACCTTCCACGAGCAGCAGGTTCCACTTGATTACGTGCTCGGGACCCGCGCCGGCTGCTGCCAGGGCCGTGAGCAGATTCGCGAGGACCTGCTCGGTCTGGGCCACGATGTCGCCTTTGCCAACGACCTCACCCGCGGCTGTCATCGAGTCCTGGCCACCGACGTAGATCGTGCGGACAGGACCGGATACGACAACAACGTGGGTGAACGCCGGGCTCCGCATGAGGCCGTCGGGGTTGATGAATTCGACGCGTCCCGTTGTCATGCGTTGACCTCTGCTTGCACGCCTCAGCCCAGGACCGTCCTTACCGGCCTCAAGTCTGCGCCGTCCGGATACCTTGCGCGTCTACGCCCGCGCCTGACTGGGGGATCAGACGCGGGGCACTTCCGCGACGGGGCCTTCGACGACGGCCGGCCGCGGTGCCGTGTCGACATGGAGCCTGAACACATCCGGCCGGTTGTAGTGGCCCACCGGATCGAGGACTCGGCGGGCGGCGGCCACCGCTCCGACGTCGAGGTCCGCGATCAGCGTCTCCTCTCGCTCGCGCGATGGGCCGGCCAGGATTTCGCCGCCGGGTCCGACGATGACCGAGTTGCCCTCCTCGATCCAGGGGCCCTTCTCCGCCACGAAGCTCGCAGGCACCAGGCGGTCCCGGTCGGGAAAGTCGTCCGGGATCTGGTCGACGTGGAGGACCGGGTTGACTCCGACCACGAACATCCGGTTCTCCCGCGCCAGGTGGCGCATCGTCGCGATCCAGGCGTCCCCGGGTGCCAGCGTCGGAGCGAGCCACACGTCGATCCCCTGCGCGTACAGGTGGAACCGGGCCAGCGGCATGTAGTTCTCCCAGCAGATCAGCCCGCCGATGCGCGCCGAATGGCGTTTCGACGACTCGCAGCGTGGAGCCGTCGCCCATGCCCCACACGGTCCGCTCCGAGCCAGTGGGCACGAGCTTGCGATGCTTGTCGGCGATCTCGCCGTCAGGGGACAGGTACAGGAAGGTGTTGTAGATCGTCCCCCCGTGCGGCTCCTTCTCCTGGACGCCGATCGCGAGCCACACGCCGTGCTCGCGCGCGATCGCTCCGAGGCGGTCGGTTGCCGGGCCCGGGAATTGAGACCGCGTTCTCGGCGAGCAGGCGGAACCACTCGGCGTCGCCGTCCCAGATCGGCTGCGTGTCGATCCAGATCGGCGTGCCCGGGACGAACGCTTCCGGAAAGACCACGAGCTGGGCACCGTCCGCGGCCGCTGCGGCGGTGAGCTCGGCGACGCGGTCGATCGTCGCCTCGCGGTTCATGAGGACATAGGTCGCCTGGACAGCGGCGACTCGAACAGTTGTCATCGGGTCCCTCGTTGGGCTGGTGGGAGGGACGAATTCTCGCACGACCGCGTCACGGTCCCGACGCGACTGCGGTCAGACGGGCACTGGCGGCGACGCCATCGCCGCGGCGATCTCGCAAGCCCACGCATCGATGTCCGGCCAGTTCCGGAAGTCGCCGTGCGGGAGCACGCCCTTCGAGATCGGCAGCATCCGGACGACGCGTTCCGGGAACGACCGCGGTGGGTCGTCCGGGTCGTATCTGCCGAGGAAGACCCGATGGTCGCGTGCGCCAATCGATGCGGCGAGCTCCTCGATCTTCTTGCGGCCGCCGCTCCCTGGCCCAGCCTGGGGACCGAGCGCATCGGCGAGCGGGTCGTTCGGGCCCTTGCCGCGCGTCGAGCCGGGCAACGGACCGCTGCTGAAGAGCCAGACCGCCCTCGCTCGGAGCAATGTCGGGTCGTTCTCGAGGAACTCGGTCGGCTCCTTGAGCCAGTGACCCATGTACACCGCACTGCCGACAACGAACGCGTCCGCGTCGCGCACGTCCTCGGCCGCGACCATGTCGGCCGGGACGACTGGGGCCGCCAACCCCTGGGCTCGCAACACCTCGCCGATTCGGAGGGCGATCCCCTCTGTTCCGCCGTGCCGACTGCCGTAGACGACGAGCACCTTGGTCATGACTGTCCTCCTGGCCGGCACAAGGCCAGCCGGCTAATGGGACGACATCGTCAGTACAGGTGCTGGAGCGCCATTTGGGTAGTGCTGGGTGGCCCGGAGCGGACGGGCCGATTGGTGCCCTGATCTCGCGTCGTTACTGGGGCGACGCCTGCTTCTGGAGCGCATCGAACATGGCCTGTGCCTGCGCCCGGTCCTTCTCGTTCGGATGGTCGTGGTCGGCCATGATCCCGCAGTACACGTCATGGATGGCCTGGGCCATCGTGTCGACGTTGGTGATCGCGAGCCCGTTCTCCTCGAGGCGTCGCAGGGTTTCGCCTTCGGGCAGATGCAGGGCCTGCTCGAGCGACGAGCGCATGGTCATCGTCCTTGTCCCTCCAGTGGACTGCGTGA
The DNA here is from genome assembly GCA_963721655.1 of uncultured Chloroflexia bacterium. Classification (GTDB taxonomy): domain Bacteria; phylum Chloroflexota; class Limnocylindria; order Limnocylindrales; family CSP1-4; genus DASTYU01. Next base: position 201,059 of record CAVRKH010000008.1, read on the forward strand.
TGCCTGAAGCCTACGCCGGGTCGCTCGGCACGGGAAGCCCCCGTCGCAGGATCGGATCGTCGCGCGGCGCGGAACGAGCGAGAATGACCGCTCGATGGCGCATTACACGTTTTCCACCCACGTCGCGGCGCCACCCGACGACGTGTTCGCCCTCTGGACGAACCTCGACCGGATCGGAGAGTGGATCGGCGGGGTAACGGGTGTGTCCGACGTCTCGGGCCCGATCGACCAGGTCGGGACGACCTACGTCGTCCACTTCGGGCCGCTGAAGAGCCCGACCGAGATCCTCGAAGTCGAACGCCCTCGCCGGTTCGCGACGAAATTCGGGAGCTGGGTGCTGCGCGGGCGATCGAGCGCCACATTCGAGCCTGACGGCGATGGGACGCGGATCACGCAGGAATTCGAGACGGTGGGGCGGATCTCGGCGATCTCCTCGTGGATCTTCTCGCGCGGCTCGTATGAGGGCAGCTTCCGCGGCGAGCTCGAGAAGTTCGCGCGGATCGCAGAGCGCGAGGCACAACAGGCGTGACGCGGGCCTGAGCGGCCGGCGAATTTTTCGGCGAGATCGCGCTCGTGCAGAACATCCCCCGGACCGCCACCGTGACCGCATCCGTCCCGACCGAGTTGCTAGCGCTCGACCGCGGCGCGTTCCTCGAGGCGCTGACCGGACAGCCGCGGAGTCGGGCGCTCGCCGCCGCCGTGTCACGAGGCCGGCTGGCCGCCGATGCGACCGTCGAGGTCAGCGGACTCGAGACGTGATGATGCGCCGCGGGTGGTCCTTCGAGTAGGGGATGGCAGGCTGCGCCGCCGAGGCTGAGCCGCTACTTTACCGCCAGCACGTCGACGAGCCGGATGTCCGGGTCCTTCGCCAGCAGCTGCGGTCCGACCTCTCCGAGGGCCGCCGGGATCTGGCCCGAAAGGTGCGCCTGTCTGCCTTCCTCGTCGGTGAACGCATCGAAGATCCCGAACGTCGATTCATTGACTCGGAACCCGTACCAGACGACGGTTCCGGGCTCCTGCTCGACAATCGAGCGTCCGCTCCGGAGGAATGCCTCGACCTCGGCTTCCTTGCCGGGCTTGGCCTCGACCAGCGCAAGAACTCCCAAGGTCAGCGCCATGTCGTTCTCCCTTGCTCTACGCGGGCTGGCTATCACATGACATTACGTTCGATCGAGCCCTTCGGACCTTCGGATCAGGCCCCGAGCAGGCGGTCGACAACATTCCGCGTCAGCGGACGGTCGAGGAACTCGTGCACCCATTCGTCGTTCGAGGCGCGCTCCTCATCAGTTGTCGCCGCCAGCCAGCGGCGGCAACCTTCCTCGACGATGTGTGCCAGCTGGGCGATAACCATGGCGAAAACCCGCGGTCCATCGACCCGTCCCGGGCCACCGGCCTCGGCGTACGCGTCCTGGATCGCACGCGCGCGGGTGGCGTCGTTGCCGCTGAACTCGACGAGGATCAGCGCCAGCTCCTGGGAGGGGTCGGCCAGGCCTGCGTTGTCGAAGTCGAAGACGCACAGCGAGCCGGCCGCGGTGCGTCGAATGTTGTCGGCCCACAGGTCCCGGTGGCAGGTACGGAGGGAGCGCGGCGGCGCGCCGAGGAACGCCTCGAGGGCAACCAGCTCCGGCACGAGCGCTTCGAGCTCGTCGGTGAACGGCGCGCCGGCCGCGTGGAGCTCGCGGACGACGGTGCGCCAGCGCTTCTCGCCGACCGGTAACTCATACCAGGGGTGCGTGCCCACCGTGCCCGCGAACTCGACCTGGTGCAGCCCAGCGATCAGTCGTCCGAGGTCGGTGGCGCCGAGGTCGAGGGCCAGCGGACGCAGGTCCACCCATTCGTGAAGCCGCACCTGCACGTCGCTGACCGTGGCGAGCACCTCGCCGGTCGGGGCGCGTCGGACGGCGGGTGTCGAGATGCCGACGGCGCGGGCCGCTTCCTGGAAAGCGGCCCCCTCCGTAATCTCAAGAAGCTCCGAATCCGTCGCGTCCTGCGACCTGCTTGATCGCCCAGCTCCCCATCTCGGTGTCCAGCCGCCAGATCGAGCCGAGGCGCCCGCTGGCGACCGGTCCGTCCGAAAGCCGCCCTCGCGATCCCAGATCGAACGCCGCCAGGATGCCCGGCACGTGGCGATCGGCGAGCGGCATCGAGCCGTCAGGCCACGAGCCGCTTGTACCTGATCCGGCGGGGCTGCTCGGCGCCTGTGCCGAGCTCCTTGCGGCGGAACTCCTCGTAGTCGCTCACGTTGCCCTGGAAGAAGCGGACCTGGCTGTCTCCCTCGAACGCGAGGATGTGGGTCGCGATCCGGTCGAGGAACCAGCGGTCGTGGCTGATGACGACGACGCAGCCCGGGAATGACTCGAGGCCGGCCTCGAGCGCCCGAAGCGTGTCGACATCGAGATCGTTGGTCGGCTCGTCGAGGAGCAGGACGTTGCCGCCGGTCTGCAGCAGCTTCGCGAGGTGGACGCGGTTGCGCTCGCCGCCCGACAGCGTCCCGACGAGTTTCTGGTGGTCCGAGCCGCGGAAGTTGAAGCTGGAGACGTAGGCGCGCGCCGGCACCTCGCGATTGCCGACCTTGATCGCCTCGACGTTGTCGGTGATCTCCTGGAACACCGTCAGGTCGTCGCGCAGCGCGTCGCGTGACTGGTCGACATAGCTCATGACGACGGTGTCACCAACGTCGATCGCGCCGGCGTCCGGCTGCTCCTGGCCGACGAGCATTCGGAAGAGCGTGGTCTTGCCCGCACCGTTCGGCCCGATGATCCCGACGATGCCCGAGCGCGGCAGCGAGAACGTCAGGTCCTCGATCAACAGCCGGTCGCCGTAGCCCTTGCGCAGGTCGCGGACCTCGATCACCCGGTCGCCAAGGCGCGGTCCCGGCGGGATCGCGATCTCCAGCTCGCGCTCCGTGCGCTTGGCGTCGTTCGACTCCGCAAGGAGCTGCTCGTATGCCGTCAGCCGGGCCTTGCCCTTGGCCTGGCGTGCCCTGGCGCCCATGCGGACCCACTCGAGCTCGCGCGCGAGCGTCCGTTGCCGAGCATCGGCCTGTTTCTGCTCGTTGGCCATGCGCTCGAGCTTCTGCTCCAGCCAGCCGGAGTAGTTGCCCGAGAACGGGATCCCGCGGCCCCGATCGAGCTCGAGGATCCACTTGGCGACGTTGTCGAGGAAGTAGCGGTCGTGGGTCACCGCCACGACCGTGCCGCTGTACTCGTCGAGGAAGCGCTCCAGCCACTCGACCGACTCGGCATCGAGGTGGTTCGTCGGCTCGTCGAGCAGCAGCAGGTCAGGGTGCTGGAGGAGCAGCCGCGCGAGCGCGACGCGACGCTTCTCGCCGCCCGAGATCGTGCTGACGTCCGCATCGTCCGGCGGGCAGCGGAGCGCCTCCATGGCGATGTCGACGTTGCGCTCGACGTTCCACGCATCGGCCGCGTTGATGCGGTCCTCGAGCGCGCTCTGCTCCGCGCCGATCGCCTCGTAGTCGGCGTCGGGATCCGACCACCTGGCCATCACGGCGTTGTACTGCTCGAGCAGGGCCTGGACCTCGGCGACGCCGTCCATCACGTTGCCCTTGACGTCCTTCGCGGGGTCGAGCTGCGGCTCCTGGCTCAGGTAGCCGACCGTGAAGCCCGGCGTCAGCCGGGCCTCGCCGACGAAGCCATCGTCGAGCCCGGCCATGATCCGGAGCAGGCTGGACTTCCCTGCCCCGTTCGGCCCGATGACGCCGATCTTGGCGCCCGGGTAGAACGAGATCGAGATGTCCTCGAGAACGGTCCGATCGGGCGGGTAGTGGCGAGCGAGCTTGTAGGTCGAGTAGATGAACTCTGCCGGCATGAGACGGCTCAACCAGGGTCTTTGGGGAAGTCCAGGCGCTGCGCTTCCTGGAACGCGTCCTTGGCCTGTGTCTCGGCCGACTTGGCCTCGCTCACCGCGGTGTCGGCCAGGGCCTGCTCCTGCGCGGCCGTGCCGCTCAGGACCTTGGCGGCGTCGGCTGTTTCCCGCGCGGCATGCGCGGCGCGCTGGGCGGCGTCCAGGCTGAGGCGGGCGGCCTCCGCGGTCTCGTGGGCCGCTTTCGCGGCCCGCTGGGCGGCCTCGACGGCGAGGCCCGCTACGCCTGCGGACTCGATTGCCGCGGCATGGTCGCGCTCGGCTGCCCGCCAGTTCGCGAGCAGTTCCGCTGCCGAGCCCTTGCCCAGGCGCTCGCCTTCAGATTCGGCCATCGGTAGGTCCCCTTTCGCGCTGCTCGGGTCGATGAGGCGGCGATGGCTGCAGCGCGGATGATACCGGGACCAGGCGCGTATGACGTGGCACCGGCCGGGTCACCGACCAGGCGCGGCGCCTCGAGCGCGTCCGGCTCAGCGCGTATCGACGAACGGCCGCACCTCGATCGGCGTATCGATCGCGAGGGTGACCTTCGAGGCCCACTCCATGGCGGCGTCGAGGTCGCTGGCCTCGATGATGTAGAAGCCTCCGAGTTGCTCCTTGGTCTCCGCGTACGGCCCGTCGATGGCGCGGACCCGACCGTTCGACGGGCGGACGACGCGAGACTTCGCTCGGTTCGCCCAACCGGCCGCTGAAGACGAGGGCACTCGCCGCTCGCATCTCACGCTCGAGGCCGTCGATCTTTTCGAACCCGCGACGCATGTCCTCTTCGGACATCGGCTCGCGAACCTGGCCCGCGGCCATATGGACGGACAGAAGGTACCTGCTCATCGTGGACTCCTCTGGCGGCCGGGTTGGTCCCCGCCTCTCGTCATCTCCACGAATGAGCGGCCCTCAGGTCGACATTTCCCCGAATACGAAACGGCACGCCGCGTCGCCGCGGCGTGCCGTGTCGGTGGTTTCCCTGGGTGCGGTCAGTTCGTGACGACCTTCTCCAGGTTCCCGGCGTTCTCGATCCACCCGTCGATATCCGAATAGGACGGCACACGACGGACGATGCCCGGCTTGGCCGCGACAACCTCCTGGAACGTGATCGCCAGGTTCCCGGAGTTGCGATTCGCGAGCTCGGCGGGTGATTCGACTCCGGCGGCCACGAGCAGGTCGCTGTACTGCGGCCCGACGCCGGGGATCCGCATCAGGTCGGCGTCGTGGACCCACTCGAGGAGCTGCTTGTCATCGATGCCGGTCGTCTTGGCGAGATCTCGGCGTCCCGTGGGCATCACCACCGACATTGAGCAGGTCTTCCGTGGTCTTCACCCCGGCTGCCGATAGCTTTGCGGCGTTGTTCGGCATCGACACTCTCGATCTCGGCAATGCGCAACGGCACGGTCCCGCGAACCGCTTCCTCGATGGCGACCGGCACTGGCTCGGCCGAAACGTCGAGCTCCTCGGGCGCCGCTTCGACGGTCTTTGGGTCCTCGAGCAGCTTCTCGACCTGCTCGATGTCGTCGCCCACCAGTTCCTGGACGACCACGGTGCCCCCGAAGCCGTGCGACTTCATCCGCGCGACCGCCTCGGGCCAATCGGCCTCCTCGACGAGAAGCGCCAACGCGGATTCCTGGGGTGTCATGTCCTGCCCGAGCTCCTTGAGCAAGCGGTTCTTGATCCCGCGGTCGAAGCTCGCGAACAGTCCACCGGCAGCCGCGCCCATTGCGATCCATCCGACGGGTCCGAAGAGCGCGGCGAACAGGATTCCGATTACGCCGCCTTTGACGAAGCCGCGGCCGATGCTGTCGTCCTTCGTCTGATGGATCTTGATCTTGCCCTTCTCGGTCTTCGTGATCGCGACGGCGTCCCTGAGCTTGACGACGCCTTCCTTGGCGATCTCCCGTACCGTCGCGAGCGCGTCTTGGCCCGTCTCGGCATGTGGGTACTTGATCACCAGAAAGCTGTACTGCTTCTTCGCCATGGCACTCCCCTATTCGGCAGAAGGAACGGACACGGGCAGGTCCCCCAATATCGACGTCCGACGAGATTGTCGAGGGTCTCGGCGCCGCCTCGCCTCCCCCGCATGGGATGACGGTCGGCGGGCCTGGCTAGATCTCGCTCGCGTGGACGATGTTGTCGAACTGGCGCCACAGCACGGCGACGAGGATGGCGGACCCGATGAACCCGAACCAGAACGGCGCCGTGATGCCGAACTCACGAGCGAGCAGGCCGCCGATCGGCGTGCCGATCACGATGCCGCCGACAAGTCCGACCGTGTAGACGCCGGTCACGCGGCCCAGCAGCGCATCAGGGACGGCGCGCTGGCGGACCACCGTCGATGTCGTGCCCCACACGAACGCGTGGGCGCCGAAGACGACCATCGTGACGAGCGCGACCGCGGGTGAGGTGGTGAGCGCGAGGACGAGGTGCGTGAATGTCTCGATCAGCAACCCGCCGCGCATGATGTCGGCGAGCGCGAACCGGCGCTCGAGCCTGCCGTAGGCCGACGTCCCGACGACGCCACCGATGGCGACCGCCGTCGTGAGCAGCCCGAAGCCGACAGCGCTCATTCCGAGGCGCTCGCTCGCGTACAGCACGAGCACCGACCAGGCCGCCCCGTACGTGACGTTGAAGGCGATGATCGTCAGGGCGAGGGTGCGCATCGGGGGGTGCGCGAGGAGCCAGCGGATGCCGTCTGCCATCTCGGTCCGGAGGCTGCCGCGTTCGCCGATTCGCTCAGCGGCGAGGTCCGCAACGTCCGTCGCGACGCGAGTGACGAGCACCGCGCCGAGCGCGAAACAGGCCGCGTTGGCCGCGAATGGCAGCGCGATCCCGACCGTGAACAGGAAGGCCCCGATCGGTGGACCCAGCAACTGGTTGGTGAGCAGGAACGAGCCCGTCAGGCGAGCGTTGGCGACCCCAAGGTGCTCGCGCGGCACGAGGCGCGGGACGAGGCTGCTGCTGCTGACATCGGCGAAGATCTCGGCCGTTCCGAGGATGAAGAGCGTCAGCAGGACGACGGCGATGCTGACCGCGCCGCCGACCATCGTGGCGGCGAGCACCGCGAGTACGGCCGCCCGAGCCAGGTTCACCGCGGCGACGATTCGGCGTCGATCGTAGCGGTCGGCGATCGCTCCGGCGGGCAGGCCAAACAGCAGGTTCGGGAGCTGCTGCGCGAGGAGCGCCATCGAGACGACGAACGGGTCGCTCGTCAAGGACGCGACGAGCAGCGGGCCGGCGGCCAAGGCGATCCCGTCGCCGACATTCGAGATGACCGACGAGGCCAGCAGCCAGCGAAAGCTGCGGCCGAGTCGACTGGGCGCGACGGTTTCGGAGATGCGGGCCGTTACGAGGGGCACCGCGCGGAGGATAGCAACGCTCCGCCTCTGCGAAGCCCTCGATTCCCGCGCGAGCTTATGGAGCCGGCGGCGAGTCGGCCTCCTCGAGCTCGAACGCCGGATGACGCTCCGCGGCGACCAGGTAGTCGTCCTGCGTGGAGTGGCGTTCGATGCCGTACCAGCCGGCGATCATCGTGCCGATCAGGGGTACACGCATGATCGGTCGAAGCCCCGCTTCGAGGACCTCGGCCGCCTCAGGCGGTGCGAGCTCCGTCGCCGTGACCGTCCGGGAACGCCGTCCGTGGCGGATGGTGGCCGTGCCGGCGGCGCGCAGGTTGTGCACCCAGCTCACCTCGCCGAACGCCGAGAACAGGTACTCGCGCCCGTCGGTTTTCAGGATCGCAACCGGGAACGTCCACGGCTGGCCGGTCTTGCGACCGCGGACGGTCAGCAGGACGTTGGGCCCCATCGGAAGGCCGAGGCGCAACGCTCGAAGGACCAACGGATTGGTCCGCAGGATGAACGCGGGGGCTGACGCCGTACCGGGCGCGGATTTCATTGTGGTCACACTGTGCTCCAGTTCCGAGCCGCTGGATCGGGCTCGTCACACTGAACACGGAGCGCGGCCGCGAATCGTGACCACCGATGGTCCGTTGTCACGTTTCGGCTCGCTCATCCGTGCTGGAGTTGATGGCACTCGTGCAGACCGAGGACGCGGAACGCCGCGAATGGCTGGCGATCGAGTTCGAGCGGCACCGGACGCATCTCCGTGCGGTCGGCTACCGGATGCTGGGTTCGATGACCGAAGCCGAGGACGCGGTCCAGGAAGCGTGGATCCGCCTCCAGCGGCGCGACCCGGGAGACACGAATGACCTGCGCGGGTGGCTCACGGTCACCGTCGGTCGGATCTGCCTGGACATGCTCCGCAGCCGGAGTTCGAGGCGCGAGACGTATGCCGGCACGTGGCTGCCGGAGCCGCTCGTGACCTGGCCCGGGGCGGACGGGCGCGCCCAATCAAACCCCGAGACCGACGCCGTCATGGCCGACTCCGTGGGGATCGCGCTGCTCGTCGTGCTCGAGGCACTGACACCGCCCGAGCGACTGGCGTTCGTGCTCCACGATGTGTTCGGCGTCGGCTTCGACGAGATCGCGGCCGTCGTCGACCGGACGCCGGCGGCGGCGCGCCAACTGGCCAGTCGAGCGCGACGACGGGTGCGCGCCGAGGCGCCCGAGCCCGATGCCGATCTGGCCGTCCAGCGGCAGGTGGTCGACGCGTTCGTCGCTGCTGCCCGGGCCGGCGATTTCGAGGCCCTGTTGCGCGTCCTCGACCCGGATGTCGTCGTGACGACCGATGGTGGCGGGCGAGGCCCGTTCGCACGCCCGCCGCTCCGGGGCGCGGAGGCGGTTGCCCATCGCGCTGGCCGGTTTGGCGCCCGCTTCGCGTCGTACGCGCGGCCGGCCATCGTCAACGGGCAGGCGGGCATCGTCGTCGACGGGGCACCTCGTCAGCCACGCATCATCGCCTCGTTCCGGCTCCGAGACGGCAGGATCGCGGCGATCCAGTTCAACGCAGATCCCGACAAGACACAGCGGGTCGGCGGCTAGCGGCGCCGGGATGCCCTAGGCCAGCTCGTCGACGACCAGATCGGCCGTCTCGAGTGCGCCTTCGACCCAGCCCTGCCCTCTCGAGAACGAATCGCCGCAGACGAACAGGTCGAGCCCTGGGATCGGTCGGACCATCGCACGGATCACATCGTCGGACCGCACGCCTGGGCGCCAGATCGCCCAGCCCATCTCATGCGGATTGGAACCCCATGAGCTGAAAGCGGAACCGGTGTGGGCCGGACGATCGCGCGCCGACGGGTGGATGGCGTCGAGATAGCGCTCGGCCTCCGCCACCATCCGAGCCGGTGCCGGGGACCCGGCTGTGCCCGATCCGTCGACGAGTCGGCGCCACCGTTCGGAATGCAGGCCGTCCGTGTACGAGGCAAGCAGGGTGGCCGGGCTGTCGGGTTCCGATCCGAAGTAGAAGAGCTTGCGAGGCGGCAGGTCGGTCGTCAGGCGGAATGCCCGGCCATCGCCGAGCCACCATGGCCGCTCGTACCAGACGTACAGCTTTACCGCCGGAAAGGCCTCGACCGAGGCGAGCGTTGCCGCGAACAGCCGGCGTGTCGAGGACGGCCGATGATTCCGCGAGCAGCTGGAGCGCCGGAACTGGTACCGCGAGGACAACTCGCCGCGCGTCGACGACGACGCCGTTGGCAAACGAAAGGCGATGGACGCCGTCGACGAGATCGTGACGGCTGAGCTCGTGGCTCAGGCGGATCGTGCCCCCGGCCTCCCCGAAGGAGCGTGCGAGCGCTCGGGGGATCGCGTCCATGCCATCGTCGGGTGTTCGCGCCTCCCCGGTGCCGCGGCCACCGCCGAGGATGTATTGCATGCCGTCGGCCACGTTGAACGCGCGTGGTGTGTCATACCCGAACGCGTCCATGACGAACCGATACCCCTCCGGGCTGAGGACCGTGGTCATCGCCTCAGCAATCGACCAATCGATGACGGGACGTCCGAGATACTCGTGGCTGCCTCTCACGCGAACCCAGTCACTCGCCGAAAGCTCGCTGGCGCCGGGGACGATCTGCTCGAATGCGGACACGCCCAGGTCCTGCGCCGACCGACCACGTTCCGCGACAGGCAGCTGATATCCCGCGCCGGCCTGTGCGTCGTCCTGCCCGCTGCCGAAACGGCCGCGCAGGAACGAGCGCTCGGCACCGCCGGTCGGATCGAACGGATGTGTCGGCAGCGCGAACCCCGCAACGACGGCGGCGACCCGCGGATGGCTCGTCAGGAAGCGCATCCCACCCAGCTCGATCGGGTGCTCCAGGCCCGGGACGGTCATCGACCGCAGGCGGCCGCCGATCCGATCCGTTCGCTCGAAGAGCGAGACCGCCCAATCCGGGTGGGCCAGTTGCAGCCGGTGAGCAACGTAGGTCCCGGCCGCCCCGGCGCCGATGACCGCGAGATCGAGGACTCCGTCCTCAGCCTGACGCTCCGTCACCACCGCGATCCCCTCGATCCCGACCCCGGCAGCCGCGACCGTAGCAGGTCGAAGTGGTGGTGTCAGACAAGGAAGCCGGGCGAGTCGCCTCGCCCGGCTTCGATCGCGCGCGCTCCAGAAACCCGGAGCGGCGCGGCTACTTGGCCGACAGACCGGTGATCTGCTCGGTGGTCGGCAGCTTGAAGTTGCCCTTGCCCTTCACGCCGTTCACGTCCGACGTGTTCATTGCGTACTGCAGTGTCGCGTACGCGATCGCGTCGGCGTTCGTCTCCAGCGCACCCATGTTGTTGTTGGCGAACGTGTCGCACGCCTGGTGGTAGCAATGGTCATAGGCAACGCCCGCGGTACCACCCCAGAGCGTCGCCTCTTCGGCCGTCTTGATCCCTTCGGCGCCGGTGAACAGTCCACCGGACGGGACGTCGTTGGCGATGAACGGACCGTAGTCGGAGCGGCCCGTGAAGTCGGTGCCCTTGAACGGGATGTCGCGCAATTCGAAGAACCGCTCGAAGGTCTCTTCGATCTGCGCAGAACCCGACGGTCCCGGGCCGGCGCCCTCGGCGTCCGAATCGTCGCCGTCGTAGATGAAGAAGACATGGTTCGGGCTGCCGACCATGTCGAAATTGAGGTACAGCGCGATCTTCGCGAGGTCCTCTTCGTCGAGGCTGCCAACGTAGAACGTCGACCCCACGAGCGAGGCCTCTTCGGCGCCCCACAACGCGAAGCGAAGCTTGTTCTTCGTGTTGACGCGGGACATCTGCTCGGCGATCTCGAGGATGGAAGCCGACCCCGACCCGTTGTCATTGATACCCGGGCCTGCGCTGACCGAGTCGAGATGGGCGCCCGCCATGACGACGTTGTTCGAATTGCCGCTCCTGGTCTCGGCGATGACGTTCTCAGCCGTTGCCGGCTCCGCGCAACGCCTCGGTCCTCAGGCGGAGCACCAGCCCCGGTGTTGCCGCGAGCTGCTGGCCAAGGGCCTGCGTGATCCCCGTGACGCCGATGTCGAGCGTGAACGTGTTACCGAGCGTCCCGGCCAGATCACCTGCTGGCGTTGTTGTAAATCACGACGCCGGATGCGCCAGCGTTGTATGCGTTGGTTGCCTTGATGGCGAATGTGCACGCCGGCTGTCCGGTGGGCGTGCCGCGCGAGACGAGAGCGATGTTGCCGGCCGTGAAGCCCGCCCAGTCTGCCGCGGTGCACCCGCGGAAATCGCCGGACGGGGTGCTCACCGAGGCCGTCACGTCGCCGTTCCCCGAGTAGCTCATGATGACGTTGGGAAGATCAGCGGTGGGAGCCGGAGCTTCCTGCGTCAGGATGCTCGGGCTCAGCACCTCGAACCGGACGAAGTCGAAGGACTGGCGTGTCACGGCGTAGCCGGCGGCCTCCAGAACGTCGACCGCGTAGTCGACCGATTCGTCATAACCGGCCGAACCCGACACGCGGGTGCCCTCGTTGTCGTCCGCGATCTCCTGCAGGGCGGCCTGGTGTTCGCGGACGCCTTCGACCGTTACGCAGTCCAGCAGCCTGCTGAACGTGTCGTTCGGCCGCACGTCGCATGGGGCTGTGGATACCGGCGGACCGCCGGGACTGCCGGCAACCGCGGCCGGAAACAACGTGGCGAGCACCACGAAACTGGCCGCGAAGGCAACGCGGCGGGTCCTCGATCTCATCGAGGTCTCCTCCCTTGCGTCCCACGACGCTCCCCCACGCTGACGGCGGGGCGCGACCGTCAGGCGCACGGTAAGCAAAGTGTGCCTTGGCACGCCACGACTCGCGCGTTACAAGTCCATGACGAGTTGGACCCTGTAGCGGGCGCGGCCCGGGCCCGGCTGAGCTCGGGCCGCGCCCGACCCTACTTGACGCTGCCGGCTGTGATCCCTTCGACGATGTGGCGGTTGAACACGACGTAGATGACGATCATCGGGATGGTCACGATCGACAGCGCCGAGAACAGGAGCGCGTAGTCGGTCACGTACCGACTTGAGAACGCCAGCAGACCGGTCGGGATGGTCTTGAGCGCGTCGTCCTGGATGTACAGCAGCGCGAGCAGGAACTCGTTCCACGCGGCAAGGGCCGAGAAGATGGCCACCGTTGCGAGACCGGGCCGCAGGAGCGGCAGGGCCAGCGTCCAGTACACCCGGGCATCGCCTGCCCCGTCGATGCGGGCCGCATCGAACAGCTCGTTGGGCAGCGCGTCCAGGTAAACCTTGAGCAGAAAGACCGCGAGCGACATGCCCATCGCGGCGTACGGAATGATCAGCGCGAGGCGCGTGTCCGTGATCGCGAGCTGCGTGAACACCTGCGCCTGGGCGATGAAATAGGACTGCAGCGGCAACAACAGCCCGAGTGCAAACAAGGCCATCAGGAAGCCCCGACCGCGGAACCGATAGCGGCTGAATGCGAAGGCCGCGGCAGAGCCGCAGATCAGGATGATCGACACGGACGCGCCGGTGACGATCGCGCTGTTGAGCGCATAGCTGCCGAGGTGGCCGACCTCCCAGGCCTCGCCCCAGCGGCCGAAGTCGATCGCGGTCGGCAGGTCGAATGGCGCCCTGAAGATCTCCGAGTTCGACTTGAAGCTCGACAGCACCATCCAGACCATCGGGAAGAAGAACACGGCCGCGAGCAGCGCGAGCGCACCCGTCGCGAGCATGCCCGGCAGCCGCTTCGTGGCGGATTGGCGAATTGGGCCGCTCACGTCGCTGCCCCCGGCCGGTGAAGCCGCGTGTAGACGAGCCCGACACCAAGCACGATCGCTGTCAGGACGACGGCCATCGCGGACCCGTAGCCCACGTCCCCGTTCCGGAAGACGGTCTTGACGAGGTACGTCGTCGGGATCTCGGTGGCACCGTACGGGCCGCCATTGGTGAGGACGAAGAACAGGTCAAAGCCCTGGAAGCCGCCGGTGACGCACAGCAGCACGGCGACCGCGATCGCATTGCGGATCATCGGCACCTTGACCCGCCGGAACAGGGCCCATTCACCCGCTCCGTCCATGCGCGCCGCCTCGAGCACTTCGCTCGAGATCTGTCGGAAGGCGGCGTAGAAAATGATCATGTAGAACCCGGCGAACACCCAGCCCGAGACGAAACTGATCGCGAGCAGCGCGGTTGACGTGTCGCCGAGCCAGACACGCTGGAAGCCCTGCAGTCCGACGCCACCGAGGGCGGCATTGATCAGGCCGAAGTCGGCGTTGTAGACGAACGACCACAGGACGGCGACGACGACCAGCGGCAGCATCACTGGCGCGAAGAACGCGACCCGGAACCACAGCCCGCCACGCCGGATGGTCAGCAGACCGGCCAGTGCCAGGCCCAGCGCGACTTCGAGGACGAGCGTTGCCGCGATGTAGATGACGACGTGGACGAACGAATTGCGAAAGACCCCGTCCGCGGCGGCTCGCAGGTAGTTGTCGACGCCGACGAACGTCATCGGACCGAACCCGTTCCAGTCCATGAAGCTGTAGCCCACCGTCAGCAGCATCGGCGCGAGCACGGCGAAACCGAACACCGCCAGCGCGGGCGCGAGGAACAGGTAGGGCGTGACGGGTCGGGTCGGCTTCATGGGGGTCTCGAAACAAGGATGCCAGCCGCCCGCGTACGGCGGGCGACTGGCAATGGTGGCGCGGCTAGCGGCCGATCTTCTTGTCGATGCCCGCCAGGGCCTCGGCGGCTGTCTGCTGGCCGCCGAGCACGGCGGCCTCGGCGGCGTACAGCGCGTCGGCCATCTCCAGGTTGTAGCCGGTGTCGGGCGGCAGCACGATCGCCGGAGCGTCGTTCAGGAGCGTCGTCAGGTTCGCAGAGCGGGTGTCGATGTCCTGGCCGGCCGACGCCGACTTGGTCAGCGGCGTGACCTCGGCCTCGATCAGGGCCTGGACGTTCGCGTCGCTGTTGAGCAGCGCCATGAAC
>CAVRKH010000009.1:0-322147 GCA_963721655.1 uncultured Chloroflexia bacterium
GATTTCCCCCAGGAGGGCTACGCGCTGCGGGGCCTCGACCCATGATGTGCCGAGCATTCCAACTGTCCGCTCGACGACAAGGGCCAATGGCCGTGCCTGACAGCCGGCAAGACCACCGGTCGGCATGATTTGGATGAGGCCTCCGGGCGGGACATCGCGTCCCCCCTGCGGTGGCCGTCCGGGGGTCTCACTTGCCCGGTCGCTTCGTTCGCAACGAGGCGATATGGCCCATCTCCGCCCTGCGCGTTGCGACGCTCGGGTTGCGATAGAGTCCTTCCGGAGACTCCGTACCTAAAACTGCGTAGCAGGGGGGGCCGGGTACGGGGTCTCTGGTCGTCCGCTTCGTCGAACGAGGCTGCCATTGCGCCGGCGCCCTCCCACGAACCAGGCCGCACGGGTCATGTAGCCCTGACCCGTGAGCTAGGCTGGTCGAGGCCCCGCGCCCACCCGAGGTGACCCCCTGCCCCGGTCGGCCGTCGCCGCGGGGCCGCAGGGCCGCCGTACGCGGGGTGCGTCAGAGAAACGGGCTCGCGGAACTGCGCACACCGGTCCGTTTCATCGGCATGCGAGGATGGCGACGTGCCGCGGACCGCACCTTCGGGGTCGCGCTTTCCGACCTGACCATCGTGCGCGCAATGGTGGCGGCGCCATAGTCGCCGGGGCCGGCTCGCCGTCCCGCATCGAGGGCGGGATTGCCACTCGACGAGGTGTCGAGATCCGTGGCCTAAGACAAGGAGAACAGACCGTGGCAGCCCAAGTCGTGACGCATCCGACCATCGCAGTCGCGCCGCGTGGCCGTTGGAAAGCGCACTGGGGCACGGATCCGCGCGAGCGCCTGCGCCGACTCGTCGCTGAGTTCATCGGCACCGCCGGAATCACGTTCGTCCTGGGGACTGGCGCCGCCACGTTCGTGCTGTTCGCCGGGGTGCCCGGATGGGCGGCGGGTCCGCTCCTGGCCTTCGCGGTGGCGCTGTGGGTTGCGGCTGCGGTCTACTTCCTGGGCGACATCTCGGCCCATTTCAATCCTGCCGTGACCCTCGCATTCGCCGTGGGGCGCGAGATCGAATTGACGATCGCAGCGGTCTATTTCGTCGTCCAGATCGCGGGGGCGATCTTCGGCTCGTTCCTCGCCTGGGTGTTCTTCGGGACCGCGGGCAACCTCGCGCGCACGGATCCGCAGCCAGGGCAGGACATCCAGGCGATGTTCTTCGAGGTCATTCTCACGTTCGGTCTGGTCCTGTTGGTCCTTGGCATGGCCAACGGGCCCGAGCTCAACACCCGCTTCATCCCGCTCGGGGCCGCCGCGTACATTGCGGCCGCGGCGACGATCGGTGGTCCGTACGAGGGAGCTTCGATGAACCCGGCGCGCTCGATCGGACCCGCGGTCATGACCGGCCACCTCGGAGAATCCTCTGGCCGTACCTCGCCGGTCCGTTGCTGGGTGGTGTGCTTGCCGTTGTCGTCGCCACGGTGCTTCGCGGCTCATACCAAGCGGCGCCCGTGCCATCTGAGGTGCCGACCAGCGTCCAGGAAGGCTGATTGAGAAAGCGAGGCAATGATCGCGTCGCCGGTTCGGCTATGACGGACACGGTACGGCCCCGACCGTAGCCGGGGCCGGTTTCGAATTTGACGGCCAGGGGTTACCGGTCGTCAGGACGACACGCACTGCGTGAAGAATGCCTCGATGCTGATGACGCCATGACACGCTGCACCGTTGAGCTGCGCCTGTTCGGGAAGGGCGAAGTTCGGTCCTACGATGAACGTGCTGATGTCTGCCACGGCATCACCATTGAAGTCGAACCCCAGCAGGCCCGAGAAGCCTTCGCCCGTGTCGGTGTCGACAAGCCCTTGGTCGATGCGATGCTGCAGGCCGTTCGAGACCCAGACGAGCTCTCCCGTGTTTCCGTCGATGACGACCTGAACGCCTGCCGCCTGGTTCTTGCTGGCGTTCATGCAATGGTTCGCCCATACGGGTCCGGCGGCGATGAGGGCCGCGGCCGTCAACGCGACGACTCCCAACGAGACTCGACGAAGCGTCTTGATCATGGGTACGCCCTCCTGATCCCGCTCCCTCCGGCGTAGTAAATCGTTGCACGGAGGTCAACCGGTTCTTCGGACTGCAGAATGCAGAAACGAAAGAGCCGACGTCCTGGGGTACGTCGGCTCTTTGTGTTCTTGGCGGACGAGGCTCGTCAATCCTCGGCGTCAGGCGACGGCGAGAGCAATAGGTCACTCGCCCTACTGCGTTCGTTGAAGCCCGGCCCACTTCGGCGGTCGGTCAAGGCGAGGGAAAGTACGGCCCGATCTGTACTCGGGGCCGTGAGGAGTCAGGCGGTGAACGCTCAGTCGCATGACCCTTGTGGGGATCTTCCGCACCTCGGGAGCACTCGCGGCTAGAGATCGAGGGTCATCGGACCGAGCCGTGCGCGCCGACGGGAAGATGACGCCCATGCTGCGGGCTGTTGCCTTGGGCTTCGCGTGTCCCTCCTGGCCGCAGCGTGTGCACTGGTCGAGCAGCCAGCGCCTTCCAACATGGTCATGATCGAGGGCGACGCGTCCACCATACGAGGCACACTCCGGCCTCGAAGCCTCGGCTCCATCGAGGAAGGGCGCCGGTCCAACGCCGGTCTCTATTGAGCTTCTCGTCGCGGTGCCGATCATCGAGCCGGATGTCACAACGGAGCGAACGCACGGAGCCAGGGCGTTGGAGGGGCTAGCGGTCGACGCCTTACTGGACTTACTCGAACTCGAATGAACGGACGACGGCGTCCAGTTCATCGAGCGTCTCTCCTCCCTCGACGTCGCTGATTTCGATCGCAATCGTCTTATCGGATGGGCCACTCAGAAGGTACAGCCGGGTCGTGATGTCGCAGCACACGACGTGGTGGAATGAGGCTGGACCTACGCCAATGATCAGCGGGACCATAGGGATGCCCTCCACGCCGGGGAACGGGCAGCCTTCCTCGTGTCCCTCGGCGAGCGCGACGTCAAACACCAGCCCAATCAGGCCGCCAAGGTCGACGGGCGTCGGCTCTGTCGTGTCGAGCCCAGGCAGGGATTTGTACCAGTCAGCCATCGCCTCGGGTGACGTCTCGATGCCCGGCTCTGGTTCCTCGTCGCAGTTGGCGCTTGCTGGCGCTGTCCCGTCGTACATGCCGATGTAGTCGCTGGTACCGGCGTTCACTCCATCCAGCGTGCCGGTAGGCGGAACCAGCAGAAAGTTGCCGGAGAGATCCTCATAGTTCGCCCACCCATCGGGCACCGTGTACGTCACCCCTGCCTGGAATTCGGTGGTGGCATAGGTGCCAGCTGTCAATCGCCCGAGGCACTTGCCGCCCTCCGGGTTCGGACACGCGGCTGCCGATGGCGACGGGATGGGCGAGGACGGCAGTGCCGTGGGCGAGGACGGCAGTGCCGTGGGCGAGACGGATGCGCCCTGGCTGCACGCGGCGACCATTAGTACCGCGACCAGCCCTACGGCTACCACGCAAGTCATCTTGCGCAAGTGGAGCCCTCCTTGGCGTTGCTACCAAACGGCCCGGATCCCGTCAGCCCGCCTCCATCTCGTCAGTATCGAGCGCGGCAACAACCCGCTTTGTCCTGGCGAGATTAAGCGGGACGGCTATTCCGAGATCCGCCCCGCCAGTCTGGTTACGCCACAACGATCGTGATTTGCTGAAAGGTAAGAGGTAGGAATTCCGTGGAGCAGGGACGTCAGGACGTCCGTGCTCAAAAACGTCGTGAAGGTGCGGATGTCGCGCCTAGCCCAGGTAGGTGCTGACGATCTGACAAGTCGGGTCGCCGTTATCCGCAACCGGATGCGGACCCGCCACCGCTACGGTGCTTCTGCTCACGAAGTTGCCATCTGCATCGATGGTGTCGGCAGACACGATCCGGCCCACATCCTTCGAGATCGTGGCCCCGGAGGCGTCGCGGAACCACAACGGAACGCCGTTGAACGCGAACGTCACGGTGAACCCACCGTCGGGATCGTCAACGACGCTGATGTCCTTGGCGTTCGCGCCGTAGATCGACAGGCTGATCCAGTCGCCATCGGTGTTGGTCCAAGTCGCGTGATAGGCACCTGTGAACTGAAACAGGAGGTGGCCCTGGCGATCGGTCCTGATGTTTCCGTTGGCGACGCCCGTTTCATGGATCGTCAGATCCACGTCGCAGATCGTGTCCTCGAACGTGCTGTCGAAGCTGTCGTGAAACGTCTCGACGTGCGCGGCCGCGGCGCCGCCCACTGAGATGGCAATCAAGAACGCTGCCAGGAGACAGGCGATCATCAATCGAGTCATGACGTTTCCTCCTCGAGTCAGGCGAAGGAGTGATCGATCGGAGATCGACGACGGTGACGGCCAACGCGACGGGTTTGTCCTGTGGCGCTGCCGGCCTATAGGGACGACGTGGCGCTGAATTGTTCCACTGACGCCCTCGCCAGCATCCGGGCCAGAAAAATGGAACGAAAGCGGCATTCGCGTCCCCTATCGTGCGGAGCAGCAGGCCGGAGGCAATTTCGAGCGTGCAGCGGGATCTGGTGGAGCGGGCACAACGGGGCGACCGGGAGGCCTTCGGCGTCCTGGCGGCCGCGTCGATCGACCAGCTCTACAACCTCGCGCAGCTCATGCTCGCTGACGCCGACCTTGCGTCGGACGCCGTCCAGGAGGCCCTCATTGCGGCGTGGCGCGACCTACGCTCGCTCCGCGACCCGGACAGCTTCCGGGCTTGGCTCGACCGGGTGCTCGTCCGCTGCGTCTACCGGGCGGCCGGACGCGAGCGACGGCAGGTGGCGTTGCGACAGATCCTGCCGACGATCGAGGACAGCGCGCCGGACCAGCCTGGACCCTCAGAGACGCGCGACGCGATCCACCGGGCCTTTCGCGGCCTGAGCGCCGAGCACCGTGCGGTACTGGTGGCTCACCACTACCTCGAGCTATCCGATGATGAGGCGGCCCGGATGCTCGATATCCCGGCCGGCACCTACAAGTCGCGCCTCCATCGGGCAACGGCCGCGATGCGCGCGGAGCTGGACGCCGATGTACGCAGCAGCGAGCGCCTCTCTGCCGGAGTGATCCGATGACCACCCCGCGCGACCTCGACCGCGAATTCAAGTCCTATTTCGACGGGCGGGCCGTCGGCCGGGCCCCGGATGGGCTCCTCGACATCGCCGTGGCCGGCGTCGCCTCGACCAGGCAGCGGCCGAGCCTGCTCGTCGCCGACCGGTGGCGGCCGCAGCTGTTGATGAGGCGAGCGTGGCTCGGCCCGAGGGTCGTCGCGGTGGTGACTGTCCTCCTGCTGCTGATCGTGCTTGCGACGGTGCTGGTGATGATCGGCTCGTCGCGCAGGCCCGCACCTCCGTTCGGTCTCGCGAAGCCGGGCCTCATCGCCTTCGACGCGGACGGCGACCTGTTTGCATCGAACCTCGACGGCTCAGGGCTGGTCCACCTGACCTCGGGGCCCGAGTTCGACAACGTCCCCACGTATGCCCCGGACGGGACGTTGATCGCCTTCGAGTCGCAGCAGCCGGACCTCTCGCACGCCGTGTTCGTGATGCCGGCAACGGGTGGCGCGCGAGTCCAGGTGATCGAGGGCCTCGCCGAAACCAGTCCCATCGCCTGGTCGCCGGACAGCCGTCACGTCGCGGTCGCGGCTCGGCTGGTCGGCGAGGATGAAGGGCAGATCGTCATCGGCGCGATCGACGATCCCGGCGCGGTACGGCTCGGCGGGCCGGACGTGTTCGGGGGCGATCCGCCTGGTCGCCGGACGGCGGTCGGATCGCCTTTCACCGGACGACTTGTTGCGGCGAAGCGCTCGACTCGCTGTGGGTCATCAATGTCGATGGATCGAACGCCCACGAGGTTGCGCCCGATATCTGGGACTCACGGGTACCGACGATGTCCGGTCACTCGAGGTCGAACCCGGGTGGGGGCGCGCAGCCCACATGGTCGGCGGACGGTCGGCGGCTCGCGTTTTTGCGCGCGGGGTGTCGGCGACCTGCGCGACGTGCACGTCGTCGACGCAGACGGAAGGAACCTCCGGAACGTCTCGAACAGCGCCGAGGATGAGAACCGCGTGGCTTGGTCGCCGGACGGCACGCGCCTCGCATATGTGCGGAATCCAGACACCTCCTATGCCAACGCGTTCTTCATGGTCGCGGATGCCGACGGCTCGAACGCGCGCCCCGTCCCCGGTCCCCGGTTGAGTCCGTACCAGCTGCTCTGGTCGCCCGATGGCGCCCGCCTGCTCGGCCAGGCGTTCGCCGACGCTGCCAAGGGTCCCAATGCCAACCAGAACACCATCATTGAGCTCGACCCATCCGGGCAGCTCGAGCCGGTCACGACCGAAATCTCACACTTCGGAACCGCCTCCTACCAGCGCCTCGCCCCCTGAACGCCGGCTGCTCGCACACGGATCCGGCGCAAACAGGAACCTTGCCGCCGCCAGCGTGCGGACGCCCTCCGGTGATCGTCGAGCGGCCCGTGCCGCAAGTCGTATGAGGCCGGACCGACTTGCCACACTCAGGGATCCGTTACAGGACGTTGAGGGCGCCGCCCACGGGGGATGCGGGATCTGTCACAGGAAGAGGTAGTCAGCCTCGGCTGGACGGCGAACTCCACGCCGATGCCGACGCGGGCTGTTCGGGTGGCGCAGCACCGGCAGCGAAGGCGTCTGAGAGGGCCTTGATAGGGAAGGGCCTCAAACCGGCCTGTTTCGTCGGGAACAGCGCGATCAGAGTAGCCGCACCCAGCGGGGGTCGCACCCGTTTCAGTCAAGCGCCAGCCGCAGCCGCGCCGGGAGACGTGGGCCCAGTTCTCGCCCATGCCTCGCCGCTTTCAACAGCGGACACCTGCATTCGCTGCGGCAGGAGGGACCGATTTGACGCTGAAAGGAACGCCCGCGAAGCAGCAGTTGCTGATCTCGATCGTCATGATCCTGGTGATCATCGCGGCCGCCTACTTCTTCATTATCTCGCCCCGCTAGGCGAAGGGAGATCTCTTTCATGCGCAAGGGCAAGTCGCTCATCGGCAAGGACATCCTCACGCTCGAAGACGGGACGAAACTCGAGAAGGTCAACGGCGTGATCGTCGACCCGGGCGGCCAGCGACTCGTTGCACTCGTCGTCGACCAGGGCGGTCTGATGTCCTCAACGAGGGTTGTGCCGATCGAGGAGGTGTCGAGTTTCGGACGCGACGCGGTGGTGATCGAGGGACGCGCGTCGGTTGTCACGACGGCCGAGGCGCCTGGACTCAAGGCGATTGTCGAACAGAGCGAAAGGATCGTCGACAAGAAGGTCTTCACCGTCACCGGCGACGAGCAGGGCACCGTCGCCGACATCTACTTCGACGAGCGGTCCGGCAACGTACTCGGGTACGAGGTATCGGGCGGGTTGATCGGGGACGCGGCGAGAGGGAACGTCCTACCTTCCCAGCGAGGACATCACGACGATCGGAGCAGACGTGATCTACGTCCATCCCGAGGTCGCAGACGCGCTCGAAGAGCAGATTGGCGGCATCCAGGGCGCGCTCCACGACGCCGGGAAGAAGCTGGACCAGACCAAGAGCGGGCTTGCCCAGAAGGCTGGCCAGGCACGCGATGACGCCGCTGGGAGCGGAGGTAAATCGACCGCTGACGCGCTCGTCGGCAAACGGACAGGAGCGGACGTCGAGACCGACAGCGGTGCCGTCATCGTGCCGCGCGGTCGGCGCGTGCGCCCGGAGGACGTGGAAGCGGCCAATGCCGCTGGCAAGCTCGCTGCCCTCACGTCGGCGGTCGCGCTAGGCGAAGCGCAGGACGCGGGCGCTGGGGCCAAGGACGCGCTCGGGTCTGCCGGCAATTCGGCGGTCGGGCTCTGGGACCAATTCACCGCAAAGATCTCGGAGATGACAGACGCGACGGGTAAGCGCCTCGACGAGCAGAAGACAAAGGCCAGGCTCGCGGATATCGCTGACGCGATCGGGCGTCCGGTGACCAAGGTCATCCTCGATCGCGAGGACAACGTCATCCTGAACCTTGGCGACATCATCACTCACCAGGCGGTGCAGCGAGCACACGACGCCGGTGGCCTCGATAGCCTGCTCGGCTCGGTCTACAAGGCCCAGGTCGAATTCGCCAAGGACGAGATGCGCGCCCCGGCCGAGGTAGAGGCGGAAGCAACCGTCGACAAGGCGTCAGGGGGTGCGACCGTCGTCGACGACCTCGAGGGCGAGATCGAAGCGGCGGAACGCAAGCGCGAGCAGGAGCAGAAGCGCAAGCGCGCCGAGGCCGAGACCCAGGGCGAGGAACGCAAGACCGAGCGCCAGGAGCGGAAGGTCGGGCGCGAGACCGAAGCGCAGAAGCGCGCCACGGCCTGACGTCGACAACCTGCGGTGCGGTTCCGGTCGCCTTGGCTTCGCCTGCCGGCCGCATGGTCGCGACGAGCGGCGTCGCTCAGGTCACAGCCGATCGGGCTCTTCCGGCAAGGGAGGCGGCTCAGTCCATTCGTGCCCGTGCACGTCATCGACCAAGCGCTGGTATTCGCTGCGGAGCCGCGCGGCGGTCGCGTGGAGGAACTCGGCCTCGGGCGAGCCTGGCTCGGTGGACTCCAGCTCGCGCTCGACGCCGCGCAAGCTCGTCAGCACCGCCTCTGCCTGACGTTGGTACGCCACCCGTGATCCTCGTGCAACGCCCCTGCATGACAATACGCCGCGAGCCCGCTGATTGCGATCCCCATTGACGGATAGATTTGGGCCATGGGCACCGAGCGTCCGAACCTGGACGACGAATTCCAAGAGGCCGACGACGGGGTCATCGAGGACGCCGCGATCCTCCAAGAGATCGAACACGATCGGCGAGACGTTCCGGTCGGAGATCCCGCACAGGTCGATCTGAGCGAGATTGCCGCTGATACCGCCCGCGACCTGCGACGCGAGGCGCGGCGGCAACGGGACCTGGCTGAGAAGCTCAGCAAGGAATGGAAGCGGCGCAATGGAGGCTGAAGTCCCCGCCGTTCCGCGCGGGGCTGGGGGAAATCTCGGGAGGCGGGCGGGGCTATCGTCCGCATAGCGCACAAAGGAAGGGCAATTCGGTCCTCCGGTGCCCGTCCGGTGGTCCGGGCAATACGCTCTCGGGCCTCGGTTCTCAGCGAGACTGCTGCCGACGCCTTTCACGACGACATCCGCTGAGCGATTTGCAGCGGCGCGGGGGGCACTTCGTCCGTCTTGACGTCGCGTCAGCCAATGAGAGCATCGCGTCATGCGTAGGAGTGTTGTCGCCTGCCTTCTCTGGACGGCGGCCGTCGTCGCAATCCTTCTTTTCTGGCCCAGCGGTTTGCAAACCGGCGGGTGCTGGCGTCTGGTCGATGCCCCCCCGGCCTGTCTGGACCAGCTGAGGGAGTAAACGACCGTCTCTGGTGGACGAACACGGTCCCAATGCTCGCAGTCATCGCGGGCGGGTCCCTACTTGTCGGAGCCTTCGCCCTCCGGACTTGGCAAACGCGGCGACACTAACCCTCGGGCTGCCCGGAACCTCTCGTCGATGTGCTGGAGTTGCCGGATGACTTCGTGGTCACCCCGCCCGGCATGCCTGGCGCGCAAAGTCACGACCCCGGTCGCCGTTCGTCTCGCACCGGTGCGTGGTACGGGCCAAACGGCCTACGGGTAGCGCTTTGTCACCCCATGGTCAACGCACAATTGAAGTCCGGACCGTCCTCGCGGCGGACCTAACGAACTGAGAGCATCGGCGTTATCGGAGTTGAGACACCAGGGCGAGACCATCGTTCCCCCGGCGGTGATGGTCCGGGGGTTCGCTTTACCGCCTACCCAGTCGCACCCGTTCTTGTTAGTCCAGAAAGGTGCCATGACCGTGCGATTGTTGGCGCTCGTCGCTGCTCTCGTGTCGACGTTGGTCGCATGTTCGACGCCTGCACCTGAGGCGGCTTGCACGGTGCCCGAGACGGTCCCAGCCGACAGCCTGCTTCTCTGGCTGCGGGCCGACTGCGGCACTGAGACCAACTCGAATGGCTCCATCACGCGGTGGCAGTCAGGCGTCGGTTCCTTGTCGGCTGCGTCGCTCGACGCATCGCAGCAGCCTCGTCTGGTGTCCGATGCCCTGTCCGAGCAGCCGGCTGTTCGCTTCGACGGCGAGAATGACCAGCTCGCTGTCGATCTCGACATTCATCCCTCCGCGCACGCCGAACCTGACGGTCGTGGTTGTCTTCTCCAGCGAAACCGCGGAAGGGAGGCCGCTTCGAAAGCTCTACGGATCGGACGACGGCGACTTCGACCGCACCGCCGGTCTCGATGACCGGCCCGGCGGCAGAATTACGTCATCTTCGGCGGCGTCGGAACAGGCGTCATCGGCTACTTTGGACTCGACGCGGGCACCAGCTACCTGACCGTCGACTCGTACGCTGGTGCCGTCTTCGACGGCTGGACCAATGGTCGAGCGACATTGAGCGCCGCCGCGGTTACCCACGGTTACGGTCCGCGAACGTTCTTTGTCGGCGGGACCGGAACGACATTCAGCGAGCCGTGGAAAGGCGCGATCGCTGAAATTCTCGTCTATGGCAGGAGCCTGTCCGATTCCGAACGGATCGCCGTCGAGGACTACCTGGCAGGCAGAGTCGCTGCTGTACGCTCTCACCGCTGACACATAGATGGCCCCGGTCGCAGTCCGTCTGCTGTCACGACGGAGCGAAGGGCCAGCCGATCCTGACGGTCGGCTCGCGCCTGGTCTTGGTGCCCGAGTCTAAGGCGCATCGAGGGGCTTGGGTGGACGCGCGGCGTCGACTTCGGCCGGGTCGGAGAGGGCGAGGGGAGGGGACGGCCCGGCTGGAACCGGGCCGTGAGGATGAGCATCGAGAAGGAGCCAAGTGCTCGTCCCGACAACATGCTGATCGACCTCAGCGACGGGCACACTCCGCCCTCGGAGTGCCGTTTTGTGAGGGGAATTTGGTCGGGGCGGCGGGATTCGAACCCACGACCACCAGTCCCCCAGACTGGTGCGCTACCAGACTGCGCCACGCCCCGACAGGCAACGCAGTCTAGCACCGGGTCGTCAGCGGCGACCCTGCTGCCGTCGGCCCGCGGCCGGCTTCGAGCGGGATGGTTTCCGGGCGGTCTGCGCAGCTCGCCCGGACCTCGTGCTGCGGCGGCGCGGCACTCGCACCTTGGCCCGGTCGCGGAACACCAGCTTGATCGGCGTGCCGTGGAAGCCGAATGCCTCGCGCAGCTGGTTCTCGAGGTAGCGACGGTACGAGAAGTGCACCGAAGACGCGTCGGACGCGAAGAACACGAACGTCGGCGGCGCGACGGCCGCCTGGGTGGCGTAGAAGATCTTCGGGCGCCGGCCGCGGCTCATCGCCGGCAGGACGCGTTCGGTCGCGGTCGCCAGGAGGCGGTTCAGCTCGCCGGTGGGCACGCGGCGGCGGCGTTCCCCCAGATGTCCACGGCAAGCTCGAGCACCTTGCTGACGCGCTGGCCCGTCCTCGCACTGATCGACACGATCGGCGCGAACTCGAGGAACGGCGCCTGGTCGCGGATCCACGACACGTACTGGTCGAAGCTCCGGTCGGTCTTCTCCTCGAGGAGGTCCCATTTGTTGACCGCGACGACGAGCCCCTTCCCCTCCTCGACCACGTAGCCGGCGACGTGAGCGTCCTGTGCGGTCAGCCCCTCGACCGCGTCGATGACGAGGACGGCGACGTCGGCACGGGCGATGGCGCGCAGCGCGCGGAGGGTCGAATAGCGTTCGGCGGCCGGTCCGCTGGCGACCTTTCCGCGGCGTCGGATCCCGGCGGTGTCGATGAGGACGATCTCGCTTCGGCCCCAGGCGAGTCGCGTGTCGATCGAATCGCGGGTCGTGCCGGGGACTTCGGACACGATCGCCCGATCCTGGCCGAGGAGCGCGTTGACCAGGCTCGACTTGCCGACGTTCGGACGGCCGACGAAGGCGATCGCGGCCGGCTCATCGTCTTCCGCCGCCATCGCGGCGTCCCAGCGCGCCGCACCGGCGTCCGCCGGCTCGGCGTCGACCCCGTCCTCGTCGTCCTCGGGCTCGTCGACCACGAACGGCTCCAGCTTGCCGGCCGCCACTTCCTCGGCCCACGCCTCGGCCTCTGTCTCTCGCGCCTTCCGCGCTTGTTCCTGCTCGCTCTCGGGCGGCAGCGCCCAGACGATCGCGTCGAGCAGGTCGCCGGTCCCGCGCCCGTGCGAAGCCGAGATCGGGTACGTCTCCTCCCAGCCAAGCGAGTGGAACTCGGCTCCTTCGAGCTCGCGCTTGTCGTTGTCGGCCTTGTTGACGCGCGACGATCACCGGTGACGTCGCGCGGCGCAGCAGCTCCGACGCCTCCTGATCGGCCGGCGTCAGGCCGGTCGCGGCGTCGACGACGAAGAGGATCGCGTCCGCTTCGGCGATCGCGAGGCGCGCCTGCTCCTGGACCTTGGCCTCGATCGGGTCGTTCGGGTCGATCTCGAGCCCGCCGGTGTCGACGACGACGAAGCGTCGTCCGTTCCACTCGGCGTCGCCGTAGAGGCGATCACGGGTCGTCCGCGCGCGATCCTCGACGATCGCGGGGCGCCCGCCGACGATCCGGTTGAAGAGCGTGCTCTTCCCGACGTTCGGCCTCCCCACGATCGCGACGATCGGGAGCGGGTTGCTCGCGGGGCTCACGCCCTACGCCGCGCCTGCGGCGGCCGTCGACGGTGTCGGGAGCGAGGTCGTGCGGCCGGCCGGGGTCGCGGCGACGAGCAGCGCGTCCTGTGCGAGCTCGGCGGCGCGGGTACTGACGTCCGACGTGCCGGCCAGCTCGAGGATCCGCTCGGCGACGTCGCGAAGGTCCTCGATCGGGGTGGACGTGCCACCGGTCACGCCGACGACGCGCTTGCCGTCGAACACCGAGGGATCGGTCAGTTCGCGCACGTTCTCGATCTGGATCGCGTGCGTGCCGGCGATCTCGCAGAGCCGGGTCAGCTCCTTGGTGTTCGCGCTCGAGCGGCCGCCGACGACGACCATCAGGTCGACCTCGGCCGCGATCTCCATCGTGTCCTGCTGGCGGCGGATCGTGACCGGGCAGACGGTGTTGACGATCTTGAGCTCGTGGGCGCGACCGACCATGAAGGCGGCCAGCTTCTCGAACTTCCACGGCGGCTGCGTCGACTGGGAGATGAGCGCCATCCGCTTCTTGCGCGGGACCGCCGCTCCCACTCCTCTTCCTCGTCGACGACGATCGCGTCCGGTGCGAACCCGAGCATGCCAACGACCTCGGCGTGCTTCGGCGTGCCCAGGAGGACGATGGTGTAGCCCTCCTCGACGAGCTTCGTCAGCTCGCGGTGCTCCTGGATCACCCAGGTGCAGGTGCCGTCGATGACCTCGAGGCCCTTCTCGTTGGCACGCTCCATGACGTCCGGTCGGACGCCGTGCGCGCGGATCACGACCGCTGCGCCGCCATCGACGTCGTCGAGCGTCTCCACGGTCTCGATGCCGAGCGACTGGAGGTCGCGGACGACGCCCTCGTTGTGGACGACCTGGCCGAGGGTGTGCGTGGTCTTGCCGGCGGCCGAGGCTTCCTTCGCCTTGTCGATCGCCTCGCGCACGCCGTAGCAGAACCCGGTCCGCTTCGCGATGCGGACTGTTTCGACTGTTCCCACGGGTCGATTATCGCACGGGGACCGCCAAAACCCGGGTCGCCCTTCCCGGCTTCCGGCTCGCGGGCGCGCTCGCGCCGGCGAGCACTCCAGCGGTTGCGAGGCCTGTTGTCCTCAGTTCTGCTCGCCGAGGCGAGCCAACCGACGCCGAGGGCCCTGGATCGCTCGCTCAGGCG
The DNA here is from genome assembly GCA_963721655.1 of uncultured Chloroflexia bacterium. Classification (GTDB taxonomy): domain Bacteria; phylum Chloroflexota; class Limnocylindria; order Limnocylindrales; family CSP1-4; genus DASTYU01. Next base: position 13,802 of record CAVRKH010000009.1, read on the forward strand.
AGCAGGATCGGGAACGAGCCTCCCGAGCGCTCGCACAGCGAGCAACGCCCGAGCCGCCAGAACGCCGAGCGCCGGCCGCCGCGAGCCCTACGCGTACGGGCCGCGTTGTCGTTCGGGGAGCAGCGCGGCGATCCGCCGCATGATCACGTCCGTGGCCCGGGACTTGGCGGTCTTGCGGTCGAGGTCGGCCGGGATCTCGTCCGCGACGCGGAACGGGGTGCCGATGCGGACCGTGACGTGCCCGCCGGGCCACGGGCGCGGCTTGCGGTCTTTCGGCCAGACCTTGTCCGTGTCCGCAACGCCGATCGGAACGATCGGGGCGCCGGTTCGCAGGGCGAGCATCGCCAGCCCGTCACGCGCCTTCTGGAGCGACCCGTCACGACTCCGCGTCCCTTCCGGGAAGATCAGCAGCGCCTGGCCGGCCTCGAGGATGCCCTGCGCCGTCCGGAATGCCTCGATGTCGGCGCCGCTGCGATCGACCGGATGCACGCCGTAGTTGTGCAGCACGCCGCGCACGATCGGCAGCTCGAACATCTCGCGCTTGCCGAGCCAGTGGATGCGCCGAGGGACACGAGCGATCACCCACCCGCCGAGCAGGACGCCGTCGAGGTTCGACACGTGGTTGGCCGCCAGGATCACCGGGCCCTCAGCCGGGATGGCGTCGAGGTCGCCCTCGACCCGCACGCGCGTGAACACCTGGGTGCCGATGCGGGCGGCGAGCCCGAGCCCGCCCACGGTCAGCCTGGTTGACCGCCCGGTCGGCTCGGGTTCGGTCATTGGGCGGTGGCGGGCTGCGTGTCCGCGTCGGCGGCCCGTGCCTCGGCGTCGCGAATGGCTCCCGCCACCATGGCCACCGTGTCCTCGAAGTCGTTGCCGTCGGTCGTGAGGATCCTCGCGTCGGCTGCGGCGCGGAGCGGCGCGACCGCCCGCCCCGTATCGAGCCGATCGCGCTGGCGGAGCGACTCGAGCACCCGCTCGGCCTCCGGTCCGTCCGGATCGAGGTTGCGCTCTCGGGCCCGGCGCCCCGCGCGCTCCTCGACCGAGGCATCGAGGTACAGCTTGAGGTCCGCATCGGGCAGCACGACCGTGCCGATGTCGCGGCCGGCCATGACGATTCGGCCGTTCGCCGCCAGCGCCCGCTGGCGCTCGAGGAGCGCCGCCCGGAGCGGGGCGATCGCGCTGATCTCGGACACGTTCGCGTCGACCTCCGGGCCGCGGACCGCGTCGGTCACGTCGCGGCCGTCACTCAGGACGCGGGTCAGGTGGCCGTCGTCGTCGTCGGCGAGCTCGAGCTCCTCGACGAGGCCGACCAGCGCATCCGCATCGTGGCTGCCGACCCCGCGGTCGAGCGCCAGCCAGGTGATCGCGCGGTACAGCAGCCCGGTATCGAAGAAGCGGTAGCCCAGCTCGCGGGCCGCGGCGGCGCCCACGCTGCTCTTGCCCGACGAACCCGGTCCATCGAGCGCAACGACGAGTCCCTCCGATCGCGGTGCAGTCGCAGGCATCCGGGGCAGGATACCGGCTCTCAGGGTCGCTGCGGCTTGTCCGCGGCCGAACGGGACCCCGATTCGCGGGCCCGACCGCCACCGCCGGCGAGTCCACGGATCTCGGGCGCCTTGAGCGAACGGACGCGCCCGGAGCGCAGCCCGTCGATCCGCACGGGCCCGATCCGAACGCGGACGAGACGGTCGACGGGCGCTCCGACCGCGGCGAACATCCGCCGAAGCTGGCGCTTCCAGCCCTGCGTCAGGACGGCGCGGTACCAGGCGAGCGGCGGAGGCGAAGGATCCATGAGCGCGACGATCCGCTGCACGTCGGCGTCGGCGAGCGGGCGCAGCCCGCGCAGCTCCGCGAGCCCCTCGTCGAGCTCGATCCCCTGCCGGAGGGCGTCGAGCTGCTCGCGCGTGAGCAGCGTCCGCAGCCCGAGCGCGTATTCGCGCTCCACGCCGTAGCGGGGATGGAGGAGCCGTTCGGCCCACCCGCCGTCGTTGGTCAGGACGAGCAGTCCCTCGGAATCCTGGTCGAGGCGCCCGACCGGGTACAGCCGCGCACCCTCGGGGACGAGCGCCGTCGGGACGAGATCGAGCACGGTCCGCTCGGCGTGCCGGTCGCTCGTGGTCGAGGTCACGCCGGCCGGCTTGTGGAGCAGCAGGTACGCGGTTTGCGCCGCCGATCCGATGACCCGTCCGTCAACCGCGATCACGGAGCGCTCCGGGTCGGCCTGGTCGCCGACCTTCGCCACCCGTCCGTCGACGGTCACGCGGCCATTGGCGATGAGGTCCTCGCTTGCCCGGCGCGACGCGACGCCGGCCGCGGCGAGCACCTTCTGGAGGCGCTCGGCGGGCATCAGACCTGCGGCCCCGGCTCGTCCGGCTCGCCCGGCTGGTCGTCCGGCTCGCCCGGCGCGTCGGTCGGCTCACTCGGGAGCTCCTCGCCGCCCTCCTCGGCCAGCCGGGCCGCCACATCGACCTCGAGCGGCGGCAACTCGTCGAGGCTCGTCAGGCCGAAGCGTTCGAGGAAATCGAAGCCGGTGCCGTACAGGAACGGCCGGCCGGGCGCATCCGACCGGCCGAGCTCGACGACCAGCCGGCGGTGCAGCAGCGTCCGGACGGTGTAGTCGGAGTCGACGCCACGGATGCGCTCGATCGCGGAGCGCGTCACCGGCTGCCGGTAGGCGACGATCGCGAGCGTCTCCAGGGACGCCGGCGACAGCCGGACCGCGTCCGCCCCCACGTAGCGTGCGATCAGCGCGCCGGCCTCGGGCGCGGTGACGAGCTCCACCCGGTCGCCGGACAGCACGAGCCGGATGCCGCGACCGCGGAGCGAGACCTCGAGGTCGCCCAGTCGGGCGTCGACGGTTTCGCGGTCGGTGCCCGCGAGGGCCGCGATCTCACGACGCGACAGCGGTCGCTCGGCGACGAACAGGAGCGCTTCGAGGACGGCCTCGGTCAGCTCGATCGGCTCGGGCGCGGCGACGTCCGCGAGGTCCTCCCCGGCCGGGTGCACCCCGTTGTCCCCCGCCTCGAGCACGCGGATCTCGCCGTCGGTCACGCGAAGGACTCCAGGCTCTCGTCGAGCGGTTCGTCCGATCGCGCGACAACGCCTGCCGCAGCCCGTTCCTCGGCCGTCGTCGAACGGGCGACGATCGGTCCCCACGGCTCGGCCTGCTCGACCACGATCTCGCGCCGCTTCATCAGCTCGAGCATCGCCAGGAACGTGACCGCGACGACCACCCGATCGCGGACGCCCTGCAGCAGGTCCTGGAGGACGACCGTCGGCGCGTCACGCAGGGCGTCGCGGATGATCGCCGCGCGCTCGGTCAGGGTGATCGTGCGCGCAACGGTTTCCGGCGGCAGTTCGGGGGGCGGCGCGATGCGGGCCACGCCATCGAGCGCGCGGACCAGCAGCACCGGCGAGAGCGGCGGCGCGTCGGACGGCCGGGCGCCGGCCATCGCGGTGGCGTGAGCCGTGCCGGGCTCGCGCCGGAAGAGGCCGACTCGGCGCAACGCCTCGGCCGCCAGGTTCGTGCCCGCGTCGCGGTAGGCGCGGTACAGCAGCAGGCGGGCACGCAGCTCGGCCTCGGGGTCGGGCGCCTCGTCGGCCAGGCCGGCAGGCCCAGCGGGCGCCTGGCGCGGCAACATCGCGCGGCTCTTGATCAGGATCAGCTGGCTCGCGACCGCGACGAACGAGCTCACGTTGCCGAGCCGGTCGACGTCCAGCGTGGCGAGCGCGTCGAGGTACGCGTCGGCCAACGCGCCGAGCGGGACCGTCAGCACGTCGAGCTCGCGTGCCTCGATCAGGGCCAGCAGCAGGGCCAGCGGCCCCTCGAACTCGGCGACCGCGACCCGCGTCGACGCCTCCGGCCGGTGGCCCTCGCCGAACACGACCGACGGCGCGCGAACCGTGCCGGTCTCGAGCATCAGTTGGCCTCGTCCGCGAGCTGCAGAAGGCGGCCTGCCTCCGGATCGACCGGCGCCTCCTGGTGCCGGATCAGCTCGACGGTCCGTGGCGTGGCCCCGGCCCGTTCGGCGAGCTGCGCAGAGGTCTCGGCGTGTGTCCGGAGGCGCTCGATGCCGGCGCGCATGCCGGGCAGGATGCCGGCCGCGCGCCACACCCACGCGCCATACGCCTGCCCGAGCGAGAACGCCACGCGTGGCCACACTCCGGTGCTCCCCTTCCCTGCGTCGTGGAGCAGCCCGGCGAGCAGGACCTCGTCGTCGGTGACGCCCTGCTCGCGCAGGGTCGCGACCACGTCGAGGCCGTGCCGTCGATCGGCGACGTGCATCGAATCGAACAATGACAGCTGCGGCGGGCTCACCCAGGTCGCCAGCGCCGTCCGCTCGTCGGGGGCCACGCGGGCCCGCACGTGCGACCGGAACTGGCGGACCTTGCTACCCCACCAGGACTTTGAAGATGGCATCGGCAAGGGGATACAGGACGCGGCCGCCGAGCGTCTCGCCACCGAAGATGGGGAAGAAGAACACGGCGATGAGGATCAGCAGGCCGTACTGGCTGAGGATCGGCCGGAGCTGCCACGCCGTCTCGCGCGACACGAGCGACAGCAGGATCGTCCCGCCGTCGAGCGGTGGGATGGGCACGAGATTGAACAGCCCGAGGATGATGTTGCCGTACACGATCAGCCCGAGGGTCTGCAGCAGGATCGGGTACTCGAACTGCAGCTCGGTGCCGAGGACGAACCGCAGTGGAATGGCGGCGGCGGCGGCCAGCAGCAGGTTCGACAGCGGTCCGGCGCCGGCGACGATCGCCTCGCCGTAGCGACCGCGCAGGTTGCCCGGGTTGATCGGCGTGGCGGCGAACCCCAGCGGGATGCCGGCGACGAGCACGGAGATGACCAGCATCGTCCCGCCGACCGGGTGGAAATGGGCGATGGGATTGAGCGTCAGCCGCCCGAACATGCGCGGCGTGGGATCCCCGAGGCGGTTCGCCGCGTAGGCGTGGAAGAACTCGTGGACCGGGAAGGCGATCAGCAGGAAGAAGGCGATCAGCAGGATCGCCTCCATGGGCTGTTCCTGGACGAACAGGGTGCTGGGCAGCACGGATCAGGACTCCCGAGATTCGGTCATCAGATGCGCCCGAGCAGGTCGGCCTTCTTGAGCTCGTAGTCCTCGGGGCTGATCGCGCCACGATCCCGGAGGTCGGCGAGGCTCGCCAGCGTGCGGGTCACCTCGTCGGGCGACATTCTTGGCTCGACCGGGGGAGGCGGCGTGGCCGGAGGCGGTTCGGCCGGCGCCGGCGGCGGGACGCTGACCGAGGATGTCTCGTCCGAGACGGGTTCCGGGCCTCGCTCCGGCGGCGCTTCGGGCGCCGCGCGCAGCGGCGGGCTCACCGGCACCGGTCCGCGCGACATATCGACCTCGTACTCGTGCTTCGCGTCGAGCATCGCCCTCTTGAACCCGATCGGGTCCTGGATCATGCGGAAGCGCTCGATCCCACTCTCCGACGCGGTCAGCACGTCCAGGTCGCCGAACCCGAACATCCGCCCGAAAATCGACTGGCTGAGCGCGGCGTCGTTGATCTTCTCGAGCGAACTGTCGGTGGAATGCTTGTTGATCACCCCGCCGACCTGCATCACGCGGCGGTTGGTGATCACGTACTCCTGGTGGCGGTAGCGGAGCGCCTCCCAGACGAAGCTGGCGATCCCGCCGACAAGCAGCACGACGAAGATGAGGCTCGCGAGCGACCGAATCGAGCCCGAGATTCCGTCCGGGTCCAGCCCGTTGGCCAGGAACAGCACGATCAGCGCCCCGATGACCGCGAAGATCGCCCAGCGTCCGGCCCACACCAGGATGAACCAGTGCTGGCGCTCCCGAAGCTCGATACGCTCGCCGGTGGACAGCAGCGAGTCCGCGTAGCTCATCCCGCGTTCTTCCCTCTCGTCAGGCCCGTGGATGGGCTCGGCCATAGACGTCCCGGATGCGCTCACCCGTCACGTGGGTGTACAGCTGGGTCGTGCTGATACTCGCATGTCCGAGCAATTCCTGAACGATGCGCAGGTCGGCCCCTCCCTCGAGCAGATGGGTCGCGAATGAGTGGCGAAGGGTGTGCGGGCTGACCCTGGAGCTGAGCCCCGCCCGTGCCGCCACGCGCTTCACCGATGCCCACGCCTGCTGCCGCGCGAGGCGCCCGCCGCGAGGCCCGAGGAACAGCGGTCCGCCACGCGCCGGCGCGACGTGGCCCAGGGCGAGCAGCCGCTCGCGCGGGTCGCCGGTCCAGCGCCGGAGCCAGTCGAGCGCGATTTCACCCAGCGGGACGAGTCGTTCGCGATCGCCCTTGCCGATGACGCGCACGAACGACCCATCGAACGACAGGTCCTCGCGATCGAGCCCGGTCGCCTCTCCGATCCGCAGCCCGGCCGCGTACAGCAGCTCGAGCAGCGTCCGGTCCTCGATCCGCCGCTCATGGTCGGGCTCGTCCGGGTCATCGCCGCCGGCCGCGTCGAGCAACCGCGTGACTTCCTCGACGGTCAGCGTCTCGGGCAGGAGCCGCGGCTGGCGGGGCAGGTCGAGATGCGCGGCGACGTCGCTCTGGATCAGTCCCTCACCGAAACAGAAGCGGTAGAAGCCCTTGAGGGCGGCCGCCCGTCGGCGAAGGCTGGTCGGCGCGAGGCCCGGATCGTGCGGCCGTCCGCGTCGCGTGCGAGCAGCCAGGTAGTCGAGCGCGACCTCAGGTGAGCGACCCCAGCCGCGCTCTGCGCCGCGGGAGGCCGCAAAGTCCGTCAGGTCGGCCCGGTAGGCGCGGATCGTGCGCGGGGCAAGCCCGCGTTCGACGCGCAGGTACGCCAGGTAGTCGTCGATGGCGTCCGCGAGGGCGATCACCGGCGTGCCCGACGCCGCCTAGCCGGTCGCGCCGACGCGCTCGCGCCAGCCCTCGGCCCGATCGAGCAGCTCGCGAGCCGAGGCGAGCGTCGTCGCCTCGCCCGCCTGCCCACCGAGCATCTGGGCGAGCTCCACGATGCGCCCCTCGCGATCGAGCCGTTCGAGCTCGGTGATCGTGCGTCCGTCGCGCTCGCGCTTGGCGATCCGGAACTGGACGTCGGCGTGAGCCGCGATCTGGGGCAGGTGGGTGACGCACAGGACCTGGTGGCGCCGCGCGAGCGCCCACAGGCTGCGGCCGACGGGATCGGCACTCCGTCCGCCGATGCCCGTGTCGACCTCGTCGAAGACGAGCGTCGGGGTCGCGTCGGCCCCGGCGAGGACCTGCTTGATGGCCAGCGCGACCCGCGACAGCTCGCCGCCGGAGGCAATCTTCGCCAGCGGTCGGGCCGGCTCACCCGCGTTGGGTGCGAGTCGGTACACGACCTGATCGGCACCGGCCACGTCGAACGCGACCGCGTCGCCATTGAGCTCGACCGCCGGCTCGTCGGCGCCGGCCGGGCGTCGTCCGAGCGCGACCTCGAAGACCTCCGCCGGGAACCCCAGCTCGACCAGGACCCCACCGACGGCCGACGCGAGGTCCGCCCCGGCGGAGCGCCTGGCGTCGGACAGCCTGCCGGCCACGTCCGCGACCGCGGCCAGCATCGCGGCGTCCTCCGCCTCGCGCCGCGCCCGCTCATCCTCGAGCCCGGCCAGCCGCTCCACCTCGGCCCGTGCCCGTTCGCCGTGGGCGATGACGGCGACCTCGTCGTCGCCGTAGCGCCGCTCGAGGGCGTAGATCAGGCCCAGCCGCTCCTCGATCGCCGCCAGCGTGGTGGCGTCGTGGTCGACCGTGTCGGCAAGGCGGCGAACCTCGCCGGCGGCGTCCTCGAGCTCGGCCTCCAGGCCCGCGAGGCGGTCGACCAGCGGTTCGAAGCGGGTGTCCACCCGTGCCAGGTTGCGGGCCTCGCGGACAGCGACGGCGGTGACATCCCGCGCCCCATTCCCCTCCGCGACGAGCGCGTCACGCAACGCGGCCGCGCCGCGTGCGATGGCCTCGCCGTGCTGCGCCGCCTCGAGCCGCGCCCGGAGCTCGTCCGACTCCCCGGGTTGGAGCCGCGCAGCCGCGATCTCCGTGGCCTCGTGCTCGAGCAGCTCGAGCCGTCGTGCCAGCTCGCGCGGGTCGATCGACAGCTCGGCGAGCGCCGACCGGTTCGCCCGCCAGCGCTCGACCGTGGTGGTCATCTCGACCCGAAGCTGTTCGTGGCCGCCGAACGCGTCGAGCAGGTCGCGCTGCCAGCGCTCATCGAGCAACCGCTGCTGCTCGTGCTGGCCGTGGATCTCGACGAGCGGTCCGACCTCCTCGGCCAGCCGCGCCGCGGTCACCGTCTCGTCGTCGAGCCGGGCCGTCGAGCGGCCGGTGGCGGCGACCTCGCGGACCGCGATGACCGGCTCTGGGATCCGGTCGAACAGCGCCTCGACCCGGGCGAGCTCAGCGCCGTGCCTGACCAGCGTGGTGTCGGCGCGCGCGCCGAGGGCGAGGCCGAGCGCGTCGATGAGCAGGCTCTTGCCGGCACCGGTCTCGCCGGTGATCACATTGAGCCCGGGGCCCAGCTCGAGGCGCAGCCGATCGATCAGCGCGAGGTCCGTGACGGTCAGCTCGAGCAGGCGGCCTGGCGCGGTCGGGTCGGTCATCCGGGACGGGTCACGACGGCAGCAGTTCGACCTTGTGCCGGAGCAGGTCCCAGAACGGGACCGTCCCCTGCGGCTCGACCAGCCGGATTGGCCGATCGACGGCCCGGACGGCGACCATGTCACCGACCGCCAGCGGGATGTCCTCGCGGCCGTCGATCGAGACGAGCGCTTCGTACGCGTCGACGATCCGGCAGCGCACCGTCTGGGTCGGTCCGGCGACAACCGAGCGGATGGCGGAGAGGTACCCGGCGATGGGCGTCACGATCAGGTTGCGGCTCTGCGGCTCGACGATCGGGCCGCCGGCCGAGAACGAGTAGCCCGTCGACCCGGTCGGGCTGGCGACGACGAGCCCGTCGGCGATGAACGTGGCCAGGTGCGAATCGTCGATGCTCACGTCGAGGCGGCAGACCCGCGCCAGCGCCCCTCGCGCGATCACGATGTCGTTGAGCGCGATCATCCGTTCGGCGGTCGCGTCGCCACCACCGGGGTGGATCCGCCCCTCGAGCACCATGCGCTCCTCGAGTCGGTAGCGGCCCTCAGCGATGCGGACGAGGACCGCCTCGAGCTCGTCCGCCTCGACCTTGGACAGGAAGCCGATCTTGCCCAGGTTCACGCCGAGCAGCGGGACGTCGACCTCGGCCACGGCGCGAGCGGCGCGCAGGAACGTCCCGTCACCGCCGAGCACGAACAGCACGTCGGTGGTCGGCAGGTCGGCCCGCAGCGCGTCGGCGTCGCTGGCCGCCGCAGCCCACTGCTCGACACCGTGCATCCGGCACCAGCCGGCGGCCCGCTCGCGCAGCTCGAGCGCGGCCTCGTTCGTCGGGTTGTAGGCAAAGCCGAGGCGCATCGTCAGGCTCCGCCCGGCGTCCCGGCCCAGGCCGCGTCGACGGCCCGTTCGATCACGTCGTCCAGCTCCGCGCACGACGGCCCGGGCCCGAGATACGCGAGGAACTCGCGGTTGCCTTCCGGCCCCTGGATCGGCGAGGCAATGACGTTCCGCGTGCCAAGCCCAAGGTCGCGTGCCTTCGCGGCAACCCGCCGGAGCACCGCCGCGTGGACCTCGCGATCGCGGACCACGCCGCGGTCCACCTGATCGCGACCGGCCTCGAACTGCGGCTTGACGAGCGCGACCATGTCGACCGGGCCAGGCGCGAGCGTGGTCGCCGCGGGCCCGAGCACCAGGCCGAGCGAGATGAACGACACGTCGAACGTGATCAGGCTGACCTGTTCGGGGAGCGACTCGGCGGTCAGGGTCCGGGCGTTCGTCCGTTCCATCGAGACGACGCGGGCGTCCTGGCGCAACGATTCGGCGAGCTGGCCGCGCCCGACGTCGAGGGCGTAGACGCGGGTGGCGCCGCGCTGCAGCAGGACATCGGTGAAGCCACCGGTCGACGCACCCACGTCGAGGCAGATGCGGCCGCTCGGGTCGATCTCGAACGCATCGAGTGCGGCGGCAAGCTTGTGGCCGCCCCGCGACACGTACGGGTCTCGCTCGACGAGGTCCACCGGCGTCGCCGGATCGACGAGATCGCCGGGCTTGCGGTCCCGCCGCGCGCTGTCCCCCTCGCCGACGCGCACCTTGCCGGCCAGCACCAGCGCCTGCGCACGGGTGCGCGTCTCGACCAGGCCGCGCTCGACGAGGAGCTGGTCGAGTCGGACGCGGGGCCGCTTCGCCGTCGCCGGGCTCACCCGGCTATCGTGGCACAGCGGCCTTCACCGCGGCTCGACTCGGCGACCGCGGGGGCGCGGGCGCGGGGCCGTATCCTGCCAAATTCCCACCGGGGGGCGCTTAGGCCAGGTGCTGAGGGCCAAAGCGGACGAAATGGCCGTCATTGAGCCCGCGGGGCGGCCGGCCACGGTCGACTGCCGCGCGTGCATCCCACGGCCGTAACGGACACCGAATGTGCGTTCGTTGGCCGATCTGGTCGTCCCATGCACGAATGTGCCAACGAACGGCCCGATTCGGGGCCGATCCGACGGTTCGTTGGTCGTTACGTGCACCACACGGCCACGGAGCAGCCGAGGCGCAGTGGGCCGCCGCCGGGCGCAGTGGCCGCCGCCGGCCGGGCTAGCCTGCGACCGCCTCCGAGCGGCCCGGCTCGGCGCGGAGGGTCGCCAGTGACTCGCGCACCTGCTCGGTGAGTCCCGCGGCGTCGAGTCGCAGGGACCGCCGCAGGTCCCCCACCGCGCCGTGGTCGACGAACCGGTCGCCCGGGATCCCGACGATGCGGACCGCCAGATCGCGGTAGGCCGGGTCGGTGAGGCGGGCCTCCTCGAGGAGCCCGAGCACCGCGCTGCCGAACCCGCCGGTCGCGACGCTCTCCTCGAACGTGACCACGAGCCGCTTGCCGCGAGCCTGGTCGAGGATCAGCTGGCGGTCGAGCGGCTTGGCGAACCGGGCGTTGATCACGCCGATCGACCAGCCCTCGGCTTCGAGCGCGTCCGCCGCCTCGACGGCCCGCGACACGATCGGCCCGAAGCCGACGAACAGCAGGTCGCGCCCCTCGCGCAGCACCTCGCCCTGCCCGACAGGCAGCGCCCTCGGTGCGATCGGCGCCAACCCGAACCCGGCGTCGCGCGGGTAGTGCAGCGCAAACGGGTGGTCCTGGCCGATGGCGGTCCGCAGGAGCGAGCGGAGCTCCTGCTCGTCCTTCGGTGACGCGACGACCAGGTGCGGCAGCTGGAGCTGGGCCGGCAACGTGAACATGCCCTGGTGGCTCGTGCCGTCCTCGCCGACCAGCCCCGCGCGGTCGACCGCGATGAGCACCGGCTGGTCGTTCTGGCACACGTCGTGCACCGTCTGGTCGAAGGCGCGCTGGAGGAACGTCGAGTACAGCGCAACGACCGGCCGCATGCCGCCGAGCGCGAGCCCTGTCGCGAACGTCATCGAGTGCTGCTCGGCGATACCCACGTCGAAGAAGCGGTCCGGGAACTCGGCCTGGAACTTCGACAGGCCGGTGCCGGTCGGCATGCCGGCGGTGATCCCGACGATCCGCCGGTCCGTGCGCGCCAGCTCGATCAGCTCGGCCACGAAGACCGCCGTGTAGTTCGGGGCCTTCGGCTTGGCCCGCGGCAGGGCCGCCGGCGGGGCAGCGTCGTCGGCCATCGACTCGGTCGGCATCTTGCCGTCGGTCCGCGCGCCGTTGTAGGCGTCGGCGCCCGGGTTGAGGGTCATCGGCGGCAGGGCCGCGCCGTGGAAGCCGATCTGGTCGGTCTCGGCCGGCTTGAAGCCGTGGCCCTTCTGGGTGCGGACGTGGACGATCGTCGGCCCGGGCAGCGTCAGCGCGCGCCCCAGCGTGCCGAGGAGCGCGCGGATGTCGTGCCCGGGCACCACGCCGATGTAGGTGATCCCGAGATCCTCGAACAGCTGGCCGGGCTGGGCGAAGTTGACGACCGACTTGCGCAGCCGCCGGCTCAGTTCGAGCACGGTGGGTCCGACGACCGGGATGCGCTCGACCGTCCGGTCGTAGGCGCTCTTGCTCTCGCGCCACGTCCGCGACAGCTTGATCTGGGAGAGGTACTTGGAGAACGCACCGACGGTCGGGCTGATCGACATCTCGTTGTCGTTGAGCACGATCAGCAGCTGGGTCTGGCGATGGCCGACGTCGTTGAGCGCCTCGAGCGACAGGCCGCTCATCAACGCTGCGTCGCCGACGACGACCGCGATCCGCTCCAATCCGTGCCGGATGTCGCGCGCTTCGGCAAGGCCCTCGGCGATGGACAGGCCGGTGCCCGCGTGGCCGCCGTCGAACACGTCATGGATCGATTCGCTGCGCCGTGGGAACCCCCCGACGCCGTCGATCTGGCGGAGCGTCTCGAACCGGTCGAGGCGGCCGGTCAGCAGCTTGTGCGGATAGGCCTGGTGTCCGGTGTCCCAGACGATCCGGTCACGGGGCGACTCCAGCAGGCGGTGGAGCGCCAGCGTCAGCTCGACGACCCCGAGCGACGAGCCCAGGTGTCCGCCGGTATTGGCGACCGTCCCGATGATCGTTTCGCGGATCTCCGCGGCCAGCTGCGCGAGCTGGTCCTCGGTGAGGCCGCGAAGGTCGGCAGGACCGTCGAGGTCCCGGAGGATGGACACGATGTGGCTGGCTCCTGCTCGTCCTGGATGTTCCGTCCGGGTTAGACGGTCGGCCGCGGCCATGTGCGACTGTGCGACCGGAGTATGAACGTGTTCCCCGTTGGTCGCATGTTTCAGCGACCCAAGGGCGCGCTACATTCTGCTCCGAGGGCCTCGCCGCTGCCACACCTGCACATACGAGGAATGCGTCAGCCTCGCAGGGGCCTCCGGCTCGTCGGGCGCCTCGCGCGCCTCGTCCGGGCGCACGTCCTGCGCCTCGAGGACGCCGCCCGCCCGGGCGACGAGCTGCTGGACGCGCAGCTCCGCGTCGCGCAGCAGCCGGTCGCAGCGCTGCTGGAGGGCGACGCCGCGCTCGTACAGCGCAAGTGACTCCTCGAGCGGCTGGCCGCCCGCCTCCAGCTCCGCCACGGTGCGCTGGAGCTCGGCAAGGGCCTCGTCGAACGAGAGGCGCTCGATCGTGTCGTCAGTCGCGGGTTGGATCGTCTCCGTCACCGGGTTCCTCGTCGGGCTCGGAAAGGCGCTCGAACAGCGGGACCATGAGCATACCAAGCGCGATCCCGACGCCGAAGATGGCGACGGCGAGGACCAGGAAGACGATGAGCTGGGTCATCACGACGGGTCCACCGTCGCGGGCAGCTCGCCGGCGGCGACACGCACCGCGAGGCGGGTCCCGGCCGGTGCCTCGCGCGGGTCGCGAACGATCGTCCCATCGGCCGAGCGGCGCACGATCGCATAGCCGCGCTCCAACGTGCGCTGTGGCGCGAGCACGTCGAGCGCCGCAGTCGCCGTCTCGAGTCCGGCGCGCGCGATCCCCGCCCGGCCGCGTGCCGCCGAGTCGAGCCGGTCACGGGCCGGGATGCGGGCGCGGTCCCGGGCGAGACGGGCCCCGAGCGCGCGTGTGGCGCGGTCGAGCAGCAGGCCGGACCGCTCGCGGGCCATCGTCAGCTGGGCCGACGGGCTGAGCCGGTCGAGCGCGCGACGCTCCGCGGCGACCTCGCGGGATGCGGCCCCCAGGCGGGCCGTGGCGCCGGTCGCCAGGCGTCGCCCGGTGGTGGCGAGCTTGGCCGCGACCTCGGCCCGGTCGGGCACCACGATCTCGGCCGCGGCGGACGGCGTCGGAGCCCGAACATCGGCCGCAAAGTCGGCCAGCGTGACATCGACCTCGTGCCCCACGCCGCAGACCACCGGCACCGTGTGGGCGACGACAGCGCGCACGACGCGCTCGTCGTTGAAGCCCCACAGGTCCTCGAGCGAGCCGCCGCCACGGGCGAGGATCGTGACCGCCGGGGCGTCATCGGGCCGGCCCTCGGCATGGGCCGCGGCGATCCACCGGTCCAGGCGCCGGAACGCGGTCACGATGCTGGCCGGCGCGCCGTCCCCCTGGACCCGCGCAGCGACGAGCACGACCCGGGTCAGCGGCCAGCGCCGCGAGAGCACCGTGCAGACGTCGCGCCACACCGCCCCGGACGGGCTCGTGATCACCGCGATCGTGCGCGGACGCGTCGGCAGCGGCCGCTTGCGGCCCGCCTCGAAGAGGCCTTCCGCGGCGAGTCGCGCCTTGAGCGCCTCGAAGCGCAGGGCGAGATCGCCGAACCCCGACGGCTGGATCGATTCGACGTAGAGCTGGAGCGCGCCCTGCGGCTCGAACAGGTCGATCCGGCCGTGGGCGACGATGCGCAACCCCGCCTGCGGCTCGAACGCGGAGCGCTGGCGGTCATCGCGGAACCACACGCACTGGAGCTGGCTGCGCTCGTCCTTCAGGGCGAAGTACGCGTGCCCCGCGGTCGAGATCGTGACCCGGCCGATCTCGCCCTCGACCCACAGGTCGCTGAGCCGCGGCTCGGCACGCACGGCGCCGCGGATCGTGCGCGTGACCTCGCTGACCTTGAGAATCCGGACGCCGAACGTGCCGGGCACCGTCACCGCGGGCGGCGCGGGCGTGACCGGCCGAGCTGCCACCGGTTGGGAGGTGTCGCCTGCCGGCCGCAGGTTCAGCGTCCGCGGCGCCGGGACGACCGGCGGGTCGTCGTCGGGAACGTGATCCCAACCGGGCAGCGCCCAGTCGGGCGGCTCAGGCGATGGTCTCCGTTCGGTCACCGGCCGATGGTACGCCCGGCGCGATCGTTGGAGGACGGCGCCTCAGACCCGGGTCTGGTACTCCCCGGTCCGGGTGTCGACGCGGATCGTGTCGCCCTGCTCGACGAAGATCGGGACCTGCACGACGAGGCCGGTCTCGGTCGTGGCCGGTTTGCGCGCGCCGGACTGCGTGTCGCCGGCGAAGCCCGGCTCGGTCTCGGTCACCTCGAGGTCGACGTTGATCGGCAGCTCGACGCCGATCGTCTCGCCCTGGTACGAGGTTCGGTCGAGCGTCATCCCGTCCTTCAGGTAGTTGACCGCATCGTCGAGCTGGGCCGCGCTCAGCACGAACTGGTCGTACGTGTCGTTCTGCATGAAGTGGAAGTCGTCGCCGTCGCGATACAGGAACTGGACGGGGCGCTTCTCCATCGATGCGCGTGGCCACTTCGTGCCGGCCTGGAAGCTGCGCTCCACCGTCTGGCCGCGCTTGATGTTCCGGAGCGTGATCCGGACCTGCGCGGAGCCGCGGCCCATCTTGATGTGGTGGTAGTCGAGGATCTGCCAGAGCTCGCCGTCGAGCTCGATGGCGACGCCCTTGCGCAGTTCGCCGGTGCTGATCATGTGCTGGAACTCCTGGTGGTCGGCCGGCGATGGGGCTGCGATCGTGGGGCGCGCACCGGCGCTCGAGGCCGTGATGGAAGGCCGGAATCGTAGCAGACGGGGCTCAGCCGCCGACGACCAGGACGTCGTTCGGGAATCGCGTCAGCCATTGGACCGTGCCTGCATCCGCGTCGATCGCGACCAGATCCTCGATCCGAACGCCCGTCTCGCCATCGAGGTAGATCCCGGGCTCCACCGAGAACACGGTCCGGCGCGGCAGCGGCGTGTCGGGCGCACGCCGGCCGAGGCTCGGCCCTTCGTGCGTCGCGAGCCCGATCCCATGTCCGAGCGAGTGGCCGAAGTGCTCGCCGTGGCCGGCGGCCTCGATCACGTCACGAGCCGCGCGGTCGATCTCGCGACCCGACGGCAGCGGAGCACCTTCGGCGGCCGCCGCCGCGACACCGGACTCGAGTGCCGCGATCGCTGCCGATTGCGCGCTCGCGACGAGCTCGTAGATCGCCAGGTCGCGGGCGGTCGGCTCGCCGACGAACAGGGTCCGCGTCATGTCGCTCCGGTAGCCGGCAACCTGCGCCCCGAAGTCGAACAGGAGGACGGCCCGGTCCAGGACCGGCCGATCGCCGGGCGATCCGTGCGGCAGTGCCGCCTCCGGACCCGCCAGGCACGCCACGTCGAAGGCGAGGGCCTCGGCGCCGTTCGTCCGCATCAGCCATTCGAGGTCGATCGCGAGCTCGGCTTCGGTGACACCGGGCTTGATGCGCGGCAGGAGCGCGGCGAGTGCGCGATCCGCCACGGCACAGGCCGCCGCGACGCGTTCCAGCTCGGCCGGTTCCTTGGTCGCCCGGTCCGTCGCGAGCCACGCCCCGGCCGGCACCAGCTCGACGTCCGGGGCGGCCGCCGCGAGGCGCTCCCAGTCGGCGTGGCTGATGACGTCGGCTTCGACCGCGACGCGCTTCGCCCCGACCGCCGCAAGGAGATCGGGCCAGCGGGTCGGCAGGTCGCGGTACGCCTCGGCGATGCGCCACTCCGGCGCCTGGCGTTGCGCCTGGAGCCTGTAGCGCGAGTCCGCGAGGACGACCGTCTCGTCGGCCGTCACCAGGAACTGCCCGGAGTTCCCCGCCGACTGCTCCTCGCCCTCGGCGAGCGTGAACCCGCTGAGATAGCGCATGTGCTCGCGACGAAGGCCGAAATACGCATCGACGCCCGCCTCCGCGAACCGCGCTCGGAGCCGGGCGAGGCGTGCGGGCCGGGCCACCCGGTCGGCCTCATCCCAGGCGGCCAGCTGCTCCGGCGACGGCGGCGGGGCGAAGTCAGCCGGCTCGGGCAGCGCTCCCCGTGCGACGGCCATCAGTTGTAGCCGTACTTCTCGCGGTTCTTCTGGTGCTGTGCCGAGGTCTTGGCGAAGGCGTGCTTGCCGCCGCCGTCGGGGATCGCGAGGAAGTAGATGTACTTGTCCTTGGTATCCGGGGCGAGCGCCGCATCGATCGAACCGAGGCTCGGCGTTGCGATCGGCCATGGCACGAGACCGGGGACCTTGTACGTCTGGAAGCCCTCGAGGTTCGCGGGCAGCGCGATGTCCTTCATCGGCGTCTCGGGCACCTTCCAGAAGAAGTAGTTCAGCCACTCCTCGAGCGGCATCTCCGAGAGGGCGACCGTGTCGGCACCGTAGATCACCGTCGGATCGGCGTTGAGCAGGCGGTTCTTGACACCCTTGATGCCGTTGATCCGGTTCTGGTAGACGCCGGCGATCGTCGGCTTCTCCTCGGGGAGCACGGCTTCGCGCTCGACGATCGACGCCAGCGTGAGGATCTCGTAGAACGTCATCCCGCGGTCCTTCGGGACGTTGAGGCGCTCCTCGCCGACCTGCGCGATGAACTTGTCGAGCATCAGCCGGATCAGCTCCTCGGCGCTGGTGTCGGGCAGCACCCGGTAGGTCGCCGGCCACAGGAAGCCCTCGAGCGTCGGATCCACGCCGCTCGGTGCGCCCGCCAGCGCCGTGCGCAGCCACGGATAGTCCTCGAGCAGGGTCGACGGCGGGTCCGTCGCGAGGTCGTAGAACTCCTGGACGTCCATCTCGAGCCCCTGCTCGGCCTTCAGCTTCAGGAGCAGCGCAGTCACCTGTTCGAGACGCAGCTGTGACCGGACCGCGATGTCGACGTACGGGATCTCGCCTGGATCGAGCAGCGCGGTGACCAGCTCATCCGGCGTGAGGCTCTTGCGCAGGATGAACTCGCCGGACTGGAGCTGGCTGGTCAGGTCCCGCGCCGTCGCTTCGTAGACGAACGCGCGGGAATCACGCAGGAACCCTTCGTGCTCGAGCCGTCGTGCGATCGTCGTCGCGGTGTCCCCCGGCGCGACCGCGAACGTCACCTGCGTCTCGTCGTCGCTCGCCGGGGACGTCAGGTCCTCCCCGAGATCCTCGCGGACGATGCCACGCACGAACGGGATCGACAGCGCGCCGGGATTGTCGGCCGCCCACGACACGACCGCGTTGTTGACGAGCGGCCGCAGCGCGGTGAGTCCCACGACGAGCACGAAGCCGGCGAGCGCGGCCGCGAACAACAGGAACTTCAGAATCCCCGGAACACCTCTCCCCCCACCCCGGCCGCCGCGTCCGTTTCGGGACCGCGGATACGGCTCGCTGAACCGCGGAATCGATTCGGTTGCGTACGCATCGGGTTCGTATCTGGGCGGAGGGCGTTCGCCACGAGGGCGCCCGCCCGAGCGGATGCTCAAGGGCTGGTCTCCGTTCGCTGGGGATTGGCGGGCGACGCGTACTGTACCCCGGCGCGCGCTTCGATCTCGTCCTGGAGAATGATCGCCGCTGCCTCGCGGTCCACCCGGGCGCGATAGGCGTCGCGCTGGGCACGCGTTGGCGGGCCGCCGGAGCGGCCCCGTTTCATCGGTCCGAGGCGCTGCTCGGCGAGGTGGCTCGTGAGCCGCTCGTCGCGCATGGTGAGCGGCAACCCGAGCGCGTCGGCGATCTGCGCGGCCCACGCGGTTGTCAGCTCGGCCTGCGGCCCATGCTCACCGGACGCCTCGAGCGGCAGGCCGACGACGAGCTCGACGATCCCCTGCGCCGCCACGAGCTGGGCAAGCGTGGCCGCGTCGTCGGCGAGCTTCCGGCGCCGCCGGATCGTGTCGAACGGCCGCGCCGCCGAACCGTCGCCATCGGCGACGGCCAGCCCGATCCGGCGCTCCCCGAGGTCGACCCCCAGCAGGCGCCTCACGGCGCCGCGCTCTCGCTCGGTGCCGCTGAGGGTTCGGGCGACTCGGTTTCGGGCGCAGGCTCCCCGCTCGGCCCGACGATCTCGACGGGCAGCGGCGGCTGGACCTCGACGTTCACCCGGGCGTCGAGGGTCGGGACGCTGGTCACCCAGTCCGGCCACAGCTTGAGCTCGACGTCGCCGAACGGGGCGAGGATCGAACGCGCCTCGTCGAACGGCTTGCCGAGGATGAGGCGCTTCAGCTCCGCCGCGTCCGGGACCTGGACCTGGCTCGCCTCGACCGTGACCGGGAAGCGGACCGTCTGGCCCTCGATCACCGGCGCGCCCGGATCGATCCGGACGGACCCGTCGACCAGCTGATAGCCGGGCGAGACGAACGACTCGAGCCGCGTCTGGGCGATCGATTCGACCGGCGACGGGTCGACCGCCACCACCGTGCCCGTCGACGTCAGCCCGAGCTCGAACGATTCGAGCTCCTGACCGACGAGCTCGGTCGGGTCGACGCTCGGGGTGGCCTCGCCGAGCACCGCGGTGTCTTCGAAGATCGTCGTGTCCGGCGGCGCGATCGACGGATCCCGGAGCTCGTCCTGGAACGAGGCGGCGAGCTGCTCCTGCAGCGCCTCGATTGCCTTGTCGACGTCCTTCTGCTCGACCCGCGGGAACTCGGTGCGCGTGCCGCCCGTTGTCGGGTCCGGGTTGCGGACCTGGGTGATCGACGGGTCCTCGGCGCTGGGGACGACCGTGATCGCATTGGCCGGCACGTTGCCGGGCGTGCCGTTGCGGACGGCCTCCACCGCGACGGACGCGCTGGACGGGTTGATGCTCAACGGCGGGACCACCTGCGCCCGCGGCAGACGGGCGGACTGGAGCGTCCGGAACTGGACGCCGCCCTCAGTCGAGACGATGCTCCCCTTCGGGATCGTGTTCGTCCGCGAGGTGTCGAGGCTCTGGAACGTGACTCGGCCCGGTGGCACGTGTCCGCTCGACGCGCACGCCGCTCGACTCGAACGTGTCCTGTGCCGACACGTCGACCGAGATGAGGTCGGCCGGCACGACGCCGGCTTCCGGGTCGGGTTGACTCGCGCTCGTATCCGCGACGACAGAGAGTGTCTGCGGGCCGACGCTCTGCTCGCGCGGCGTGACGACCACCGACGCCGACGGCAGCAGGACGTACGCCCCGACCCCGGCGACGAGCAGGGCAAGTGCCACGACAGCCGCCCCGATGGCCAGCGGAGCCCGCGGAATCGATCGCGTGGAGCCGATCACCGGGATGGACGTCGCGGGTCGGACGACCGACTCGGCTACGGCGGCTGCTGCTGCCGGGACGGCCATCACGATCGTCGGATCCGTGACGTCGGGTTCGGTGACAGGTTCGTTGACCGGCTCGGCAGCCGCGTCCTCGACGGGCGCGTCAGGCTCCGCCGTCGTCCGCGGCCGACCGGGCGCCTGCGGCACCAGCCACTCCGCCGGCCGCCGTAGCTGCCGCGGCTGCGGCCGCCCGTCCAGCCCCGGCTCGATCGCCGTCCTCGAGCGACCCCTCGTACTCGGCCACGCTCGCGAACACCGGCAGACCCGCCGACGCCGCCAGCGCCCGGGTGGCCCCGTCCGGCGCCACGATCGACAGGCGCTTCTCGTGCATCAGCGCATCCCGGGCGAGGAGCCGGAAGTTGATCCGCGACGTCGCCACCCGCGAGCCGTACGGCAGGACGAGCACGACCCGGTTCCCCTCGGCTCGCCGGATGCGCGCCGCGGCGGACGTGATCTCGTCGTCGACGTCGAGGTAGAGGACGCCGTCGGCCATCGCTAGACCTTCATCGCCCGCAGGACGCGGCGGAGCGCGACGTCCAGCGGATCCTCGGAGGTCTGCAGCTCGATCGCCTGGTACGCCAGCCCGAGCGGCGTGACGTCCTGCTGGTCGACCAGCAGCTCGGTGGCATCGGTGATCGTTTCGATCTGGTCGGGCGCCATCACCGTGATCTCGGGCGGGCGGGCGAACGGCAGCGTCTTCCAGAACGACTCACGCGCGAGCGAATCGCGGATCTCCGGCAGGCGCGAGCCGCCACCGCACAGGTAGATGCGGCCCGGCAGCAGGTCGCCGCCGGAGAGCTCCTCGAGGACCAGTTCGACCCCTGCCGCCCACACGTCCACGTCGTCACCGACGATCGCCGCGACCTCGTCGCGCTGGTCGCCGCCCACGCCGCGGGCGTAGTCCACCTTGAGCGCTTCGGCACGCGGAAAGGGCAGGTCGAGCCGGTCCGCGATCGACTTCGTGAACGCCCGTCCGCCGAGCGCGAACATGCGCGTGCCCTCGATCCCGCCCGAGCGCACGAGCGCGACGTCGGTCGTCCCGCCGCCGACGTCGATGAACAGCGCCCCGGCCTGGCGCAGGTGATCCGAGCCGAGCACCCGGGCGACCGCGTAGGGCTCGGCGACGATCTCGAGGAGCTCGAGGTCGAGCTGGCTCGCCACGCTCTGGAGCGCCCCGAGGTGGACCAGCGGCGCGAACGCGTTGAAGATCCCGATCTTGACGTGACGGCCCTGGAAGCCGACCGGGTTCGTCAGCGCGTAGCCGTCGATCGCGGCCCCGGTGACGGCGGCGTGCACGAGCCGGACGTCGACGTGCGGCAGGCCGGTCTCCCAGGTGATCGCGCGCTCCGCCTCGCGGAGGGCCTCACGCTGGACGCTGTCGATCAGCTTCTGGAGCTCTGACTCGACGATCGGCTGGTCGGGGCGCTTCCGTTCCTGCGTGTGGGTCGTGGTGAAGCCCTTCACGAGCTCACCCGCGATGCCGATCACGACCTGGCTGGGTCGAAACCCGGCCATCTCCTCGGCCTCCTGGAGCGCGACCGCGCAGTTGTCGACCACGGCCGCGATGTCGGCAACGGTGCCCGACTGCATGTGCGACAGGCCCTGGCGCTTGCGACCGACGCCGCGCACGGTCCCGTGCCCGGTCTCGTCGATCTCGAAGACGAGCGCCTTGGCGAACTCGGTCCCGACGTCGAGGGCCGTGCAGGCGGCAAGGCTGGGCTCGCCATCGCGTTGCCAGATGCGGCGCCAGAAGGCCACTCAGCCTCCCGTCGCGCCGTTCGTCCGGACTGCATCGCGAATGGCCTCGAGGGCCGCCGCCAGCCCCTCGCGGCGCGCTCCCTTTCCCTGGGCCATCTCCGGCCGGCCGCCGCCGCGCCCGTCCATCCGGGCCACCGCGATGCGGACGAGGTCGCCGGCGGCGATGCCGCGCGCGACGAGGTCGTCGCTGACGGTGACGAAGACCTGGGGCTCGTCGGCGTCGAGCCCGAGCGCGATGATCCCGGACCCGAGCACGCCGCGGACGTCGCGCGCCGCGCCCTTGAGGGTCTCGATCGAGTCGTACGGGGCGGCGCGGGCGACCAGGCGAACGCCCGGCGCGAGCTCCTCGGCGGATGCCGCGAGCTCCGCGGGACGGGGAATCGCCGCTCCCCCACCCTCGCGCAGCCGGCGCCGGGTTTCGCGCAGCTCGTCCTGCAGCGCCGCGATCCGGTCCGGCAGCGCCTCGGCCGACGTGGCACCCGCCGCCTCCGCGGCGCGTTCCAGCGTGGCGATGCGCTCGCGGAACCACGCATCGGCCGCTTCGCCGGTCAGCGCCTCGATACGGCGCATCCCGGAGCCGATGCTGCGCTCGCCGGTGATCACGAAGCCTCCGATCTGGCCGGTGGCCTGGCAGTGCGTGCCGCCGCACAGCTCGAAGCTGTAGTCGTGAACACGGATCGTGCGCACGGTCTCGCCGTACTTCTCGTCGAAGAACGCGTCGGCTCCACCCTCCACCGCCTGGGCCATCGTCATGTACTCGATGGAGACGGGCCGGTCCTCGCGGATGATGCGCCGGACCTCGTCCTCGATCGCGCGCAGCTCGTCCGAGGTGAGTGCGCGGTCGAACGGGAAGTCGAAGCGCAGGTAGTCCGGCGTCACGAGCGAACCCGCCTGCCGGGCTCGGTCCCCGACGACGTTGCGGAGCGCGCGGTGCAGGACATGCGTCCCGGTGTGGTTGCGCATCGTCGCCGCGCGCCGAACCGGGTCCACGACCGCCTCGACCGTCTCCCCGACCCGGAGCCGGCCGTGGAGCGTGCCGCGGTGGACGTGCAGGCCACCGACCGGCTTCTGCGTGTCGGTCACGGCGAACAGCTCGCTGCCGCCACCCGGTTCGCGGATGACCCCTTGGTCGCCGACCTGCCCGCCGCCCTCGGCGTAGAACGGCGTCGCGTCGAGGACGATCTCGGCCTCGCCCATCCCGGTCAGCTCGTCGAACTCGATCCCGTCTCGAACGATGGCGACCACCCGACCCTCGGCCGTGGTCGTCTCGTAACCGACGAAGCGGGTGTCGCCGGCGCGGCCCTGGATCGCCTGGTACAGCGCACCGAGCTCGGCATGCTTCGCGAGCTCGGCCTTCTTCCCGGAGCGGCTTCGCTCGCGCTGCTCGGCGAGCTCCCGGTCGAAGCCCTCGCGATCGAGCCGCACGCCGTATTCCGCGGCCAGCTCCACGGTCAGGTCGACCGGGAAGCCGTACGTGTCGTGGAGCCGGAACGCGACGTCGCCCGGCAGGACCGGCGCGTCGGACGGCAGGTCGTCGGCCGAGCGGCCGATCACCCGCTCACCCGTCGCCAGTGGCAGGAGCGCCTCTTCGAGCTGGACCGTCCCGGCGTCCAGCGTCCGCGCGAACTGCGCTTCCTCGCGGTGGAGGGCCGCGATGATCTCGTCGCGGCGCTCGATCAGGTGCGGGTACGCGTTGCCCATCGTCTCGATGACGACGGCCGCTGTCTCGGCGAGGAACGGGTCCGTCCGCCCGAGCAGCCGGCCGTGGCGCACCGCGCGGCGGACGAGCTTGCGCAGCACGTAGCCGCGTCCCTCGTTCGAGGGCAGGACCCCGTCGGCGATGAGGAACGTCACCGCGCGCGAGTGGTCGGCGATGACCTGGTAGCTGAAGCGCTCGGCCTCGAACGCCTCGGGGTCGTGCCCGAGCAGCTCCCGCATGCGGGCGTGGATCGGAGCGAACAGGTCGGTGTCGTAGTTCGTCGGCACCTGCTGGAGGACGCTCGCCAGCCGCTCGAGGCCCATGCCCGTGTCCACGCCGGGCGCCGGCAGCGGCACGAGCGAGCGATCCGGCTGGAGGTCGAACTCCATGAACACGAGGTTCCAGATCTCGAGCCAGCGCGGGCACGTCTCGGAGTGGTCGGGCACGCACTGCGGGCCTTCGGACAGGTGGGCGCCCCGATCGACGTGGATCTCGGAGCACGGACCGCATGGCCCGACGTCGGCCATCCGCCACCAGTTCTTCTCGTCGCCGTTCGGGAAATCGCCCCAGCGGACGAGGCGCTCGGGCGGCAGACCGATCTCGTCGCGCCAGACCTCGAACGCGGTGTCGTCGGTCGTGTACGTCGTGGCGGCGAGGAGCTCCGGCGGGATCCCGAAGTCGATCGTGAGCAGCTCCCACGCCCAGTGGATGGCCTCGCGCTTGAAGTAGTCGCCGAAGCTCCAGTTCCCGAGCATCTCGAAGAAGGTGTGGTGGCGCGGCGTGCGCCCGACCTCCTCGAAGTCGTTGTGCTTGCCGGCGACGCGCAGGCAACGCTGGTAGTCGACGGCGCGCGTGTACGAGCGCTTCTCGGCCCCGGTCAGCGCGTCCTTGAACTGCACCATCCCCGAGTTCGCGAAGAGCAGCGTCTGGTCGCCGGCCGGGACGAGGGAAGCGCTCGGCACGACCGTGTGGCCGCGCTCGGCGAAGAAGTCGACGAACCGCCGCCGGATCTCGGCGGAGGGCAGCGCCTTGATCCTGGGGTCGGGTTCGGAGGCGGGAACCGGCATCGGCCGTAACGATACCAAGGGCGGCCCTTCGGGCGACGTTCGGGACCGGGGCGACCGAAACGATTCTTCAACCCTCGCGCTGCAGCCTGCGATGCCCTCGTGTCCGATGGCCGGGTCTACGGTCAGGTCGTCGCAAGGAAAGGAGGGTCAGCAATGGCCCGAGTCGCCCGCGAGTGCACGAAGTGCGGTTCTGTTGACGTGCGGCGCACATGGGCGTCGAACGAGGAAGCCGTCAAGGAAGACGCCCTCGAACGATGGACCTGCCCGTCCTGCGCATGGCCGGAGGCCGAGCTCGTCGAAGCCGAGCCCGAAGCGGCGCGGTCGTGAGCGAGCCGATGGCCGTGCATGAGCCCAAGGTCCCCCTGTCGACCCGCATCGACCGAGGCTGGCTGATGCGTCATCCGGGCGCGCTGGCGGATGAGGCCCTGCTGCGGATCGGGAACCCAATCCGCAAGCACCGCTTCCCGCGGCCGCGCCCACTGCAGCTCCGCCGGCGAACCCGGCTCGTGCGCGCTCCGGCGATCTAGCCTCCGGGGGCGTCGCTCTCGCGCACCTCGCCCACCGGGGCGTCCGAAACGGGCGCCTCGGTCGTCACGATGTCCGGGTCCGTTGCCGGCCGCTGCAGGCGACGCCGGCCGCGTCGCTGCCAGATCGCCGATCCGGCGACGGCCGCCCCGAGCAGGGCCCCGAGCGTGAGTCCGCGCATGAACGTGGTCCCGCCCGAGGCGCCCTCCTCGCCACGCAACGCTTCCCGGACGGTCTCGACCAGGCCCTGATCCCGGTCGCTCATGCGCGCCGCCTCGTCGGGCCAAGAATGGCCACGACGGCCACGAACCCGATCCCGACCCACGCGAACAGCGACGCCGCGAGCAGCCGGAAATCGCCGATCGAGAGCAGGTCGATCCCCAACCGGTCGCCGAGCGCGTCGCCGGCCCACGCACCGAGGATCGCCGCGCCGAGCAGCAACGGCAGCTGGCCGCCGGCGGAGCCACGGATGAGCACGAACAGCGCGGTGTGGAACGCGCCGACGAGAACGGCGAGGATCGGGGCCGGGTCGAGGCTCACGCCACCACGGCCAGCGTCATGCCCGGCCCGTCACGCGCGATCCGCCCGCCGCCGAGGACAACGATCCCCGTCGTACAGCACGGCGGCCTGACCCGGCGCCGCCGCCCACACGGGCCGATCGGTCTCCACGATCCAGCGGCCACCGCGCTCGGGCTCGCCCGGCGTCAGGGGCCGCACGGAAGCCGCGATCGGCGTGGCCCGATGACGAATTCGGACGTCGGCGCGGAAGACACGCTTCGCACCGTCCACCGGTGCGCTGCCGCCGACGAAGGTGACTCGCTCCAGCAGGAACGTGGTCGTCTCGAGGTCCTCGCGCCGCCCGAGCTGGATCATGTTCGTGGCCGGATCGATCCGCGACACGTAGCGCGGTTCGCCGAGCGCCACGCCGAGGCCCTGCCGCTGGCCGACCGTGTACGCGGCCGCGCCGCGGTGCTCGCCCACCTGCTGCCCGTCGACATCGAGCAGCGGGCCCGGCTGCGGCGTCCATCCCGCGCGCTCGCGGAGCGCGTCGCGGTAGTCGCCACCGGGCACGAAGCAGATCTCCTGGCTCTCGGGCTTGTCGGCCGTCACGAGGCCCAGCCCGCGGGCAACCTCGCGAACCTCGGGCTTCGTCAGCTCCCCGAGCGGGAACCGGGCGTGCTCGAGCTGGTCCTGGCGCAGCCCGTACAGGAAGTAGGTCTGGTCCTTGTCCTCGTCGCGCGCCCGGCGCAGGACCGCGCGGCCGTCGGGTCCCACCTCGCGGCGGGCGTAGTGGCCGGTTGCCACCGCGTCGCAGTCGTACAGGTGGCGTGCCCGCCCGAGCAACGCGCCGAACTTCACGTACGTGTTGCAGTCGACGCACGGGCTGGGCGTCCGCCCATCGATGTACGCGTCGAGGAAGGGCTGGAGCACGCCGGCGTCGAACTCGCGCTCGAGGTTCATGACGTAGAACGGGATCCCGAGCTGCGCCGCGACCCGGCGCGCGTCGTCGGCGGCATCGAGCGAGCAGCAGCTCTTCTTGAACTCGGAGTACGTGTCCGCGACGTCGTGGAGGCGCATCCACACCCCGACCGCCTCGTCACCGGCCTGGTGGACGAGCGCGGCCGCGACCGAGGAATCGACGCCCCCCGACATCGCGACGAGCACGCGGCTCATGCGATCACGCCCTGGCCAAGCGGGTCGGCCGCAACGAGCGGGGTCGCCCGGCGCATCGACGCGAGGACGCGGGGCACGACGTCCTCCGCGGTCGCGATCTCCTCGTCGGTTGTGGTCCGCCCGAGCGACAGGCGCAGGGCGCCGCGCGCCTCCTCGTCCGGAAAGCCCATCGCGGTCAGGACGTGCGAGACATCGGTCGAGCCGGTCGTGCACGCCGATCCCACCGAGCAGGCGATCCCTTCGAGGTCGAGCGAGACCGCGACAGCGCTCCCGTCGGTGTCGCGCGCGATGATCGACAGCAGGCCGGGCAGCCGCTGGGTCGGGTGGCCGGTGAGCTCCGTGCCGTCGACCGCGAGGACGGCCGCCTGGAGCCGCTCGCGCTGCTCGCCCAGCCGCGAGACGGTGATCGGCCGCTCCGCGCAGGTCAGGTCGTAGGCCGTCGCGAGGGCCACGGTCCCGGCGACGTTCTCCGTGCCGGCCCGGCGGTGGCGCTCCTGCTCGCCCCCGTGCTGCTGGGCGAGGATGTGCGTCCCGTGGCGCACGTACAGCACGCCGACGCCCTTCGGGCCTTCGAACTTGTGCGCGGCGATCGAGACGAGGTCCGCCCCGAGCGCATGAACGTCGACCTCGACGTAGGGCGCGGCCTGGACCGCGTCGACGTGGAACAGGACGCCGCGATGGCCGCGTACCTTCTCGGCGATCTCGGCGATCGGCTGGATGGTGCCGACCTCGTTGTTGGCGAGCATGATCGAGACGAGGATCGTGCGGTCGTTGATCGCGGCGTCGAGCTCGTCGGGATCGACCCGCGCGTACCGGTCGACGGGCAGCTCGACGACCTCGAACCCGAACTTCTCGAGGTAGCGCAGGGCGTGGCCGACCGCGTGGTGCTCGACGGCCGAGGTGACGATCCGGTGGCCGCGACCCTTGCCGGCCCACGCCCCGCCCTTGAGGGCGAGATTGTTCGCCTCGGTGCCGCCCGACGTGAAGACGATCTCGCGGGCCTCGGCGTTCAGGCGCGCGGCGACCCGCTCGTGCGCCTCGTCGAGCGCCGCGCGCGCGGCGCGGCCGAACGAATGGGCCGAGCTCGGGTTCCCGAATGTGCCCGTCAGGAACGGCTGCATCGCCTCGAAGACCTCCGGGCGAACCGGCGTCGTCGCTGCGTGGTCGAGGTAGATCGCCATCCCGGCGATGCTACCCCACCTGCCTCCGGGCGACCCTACGAGGCGAGCACGCGGAAGAGCTTGCCGTCGATCGTGACCGCGTAGAGCTCGCCATTGTCGCTCTCGCCGAACGAGGTGATCTGCTCGCTCGTGTCGGCCTGCTGCACCTGGTCGCCATTCCCGCCCGTGCTCAGGATCGTCCAGATGCGCCCGCTGCAGTAGTCGGCGAAGACGTAGTGGCCCACCAGCTCGGGCTCGGCGGTGCCGCGGTACACGAAGCCGCCCGTGATCGAGCAGTTGCTGCTCCCGTGGCTGTACTCGGTGATCGGCAGCGTCTTGCCCGACTTGTTGCAGGTCGTTGCGTTGTAGCAGTGGCGGCCCTCCATGACCCGCCAGCCGTAGTTCCGCCCGCCGGCCTGCCCGTACGACTCGCGGTCGACCTCCTCCCACGAGCCCTGCCCGACGTCGGCGACGAACAGGTTGCCGTTCGCCCGATCGAACGACAGCCGCCACGGGTTGCGGAACCCGTACGACCAGATCTCGTCGCGCCCACTGCGGCCGACGAACGGGTTGCTCGACGGGATGCTGTACGTGCCGTACGGGCCGTCGCCGGTGCCGTTGACGTTGATCGGAGGACCTTGCCGAGCTTGTTGCGAACCACGTTCTGGGCGTCGTTCTCCGGGTCGCCGGACCCGCCGCCGTCCCCGATTGCCGCGTACAACAAGCCGTTGCGCGGGTTGAAGGCCATGCCGCCGCCGTTGTGGTTGCTGGCGGAGCTGTGCTCGGTCCCGAGCGAGCCTCGTGAATGACGACAGCATCACGGCGCTCCGGGCCGCATTCGCGCGCCAGCGGGCGATGACGATGTCGCCGCCCGGCTTTGTGTAGTACACGAAGAGCAGGCCGTTCGCCGCGAACTTCGGGTGGAATGCGAGCCCGAGCAGCCCGCGCTCGCCGCCGGCTTCCACGCGGCTGCGCATGTCGAGGAAGAAGCCAGGCTGGACGGCGCCGTCCTTGAACACCCGGATCGTCCCGCGCCGCTCGACGAGGAACAGCCGGCCGCTGCCGTCGCGCGCGCTCGTGACCTGCGTGAGCGGATCGAGGCCGCTCGCCTGGAGGTCGAGTGAGATCGACGTGACCGCGCCCGACGCGGCATGCGGCGCGAAGAGCGTCACGAGCACGCCGAGGACGAGTCCGAGGGTGGCCAGGCGGCGCGACGAACGGCGACGGATGGTCATGGCTGTCTCCCGATGAGCCCTCGACGACGGTACAACCGCGGGGCCGATGCCGTCAGGAGCCCAGGACGATCGGATGGACCGGGTCAGTCCCCCTCGGCGCGTCGCTCGTACTCGCGGCCCGCCTCGCGCCGCCGGTCGTGCTGCGAGAGGAGCCGCTTCCGCAGCCGGATCGACGCGGGCGTCACCTCGACGAGCTCGTCGCCGGCGATGAACTCGATCGCCGATTCGAGCGTGATCGGCGGAGGCGGCGTCAGCCGCAGCGCCTCGTCGTGGGAGTGCGTCCGGATATTCGTGAGCTTCTTCTCCTTCGTCGCGTTGACATCCATGTCGCCGGACCGGCTGTTCTCGCCGACGATCATCCCCTCGTACACCTCGACGCCCGCCCCGATGAACAGCTTGGCGCGCTCCTGGAGGTTGAACAGCCCATACGCGTTGGAGGTCCCGGCGCGGTCGGCAACGATGACGCCGCTCGTGCGGTGCGTGACGTCGCCCGCCCACGGTCCGTAGCCCTCGCCGATCTGGTGGAGCAGGGCCGTCCCCCGCGTGTCGGTGAGGAGCTGACCGCGATAGCCGATCAGACCGCGGACCGGCAGCACGTACTCCATCCGGACGCGGCCGTCGGCGTCGGTCGACATCTGTTCGAGGCGGCCCTTCCGTCCGGCGAGCGCCGTCTGGACCTCGCCGATGAAGTCGGGCGGGATGTCGATGGTGATCCGCTCGTACGGCTCGCGTGTCTCGCCGTTCACCTCGTGCAGCAGGACCTCCGGGCGCGACACCGTCATCTCGAACCCTTCGCGACGCATCTGCTCGATCAGCACCGCCAGCTGGAGCTCCCCCCGGCCGCGGACCTCGAACGCCTCGCTCGACTCCGCGGGGCGGACCTCGATCGAGACGTTGCCGAGCACCTCGCGCTCGAGGCGCGCCTTGATCTGGCGGCTCGTGACGTACTTGCCCTCCCGGCCGGACAGCGGGGACGTGTTCACCCCGAACGTCATCCGCAGGGTCGGCGCGTCGACGTCGAGCCGCGGCAGGGGGCGCGGATCGGCGGGGTCGGTCAGCGTGTCGCCGATCGTGACCTCGGGCAGGCCGGCGACCGAGACGATGTCGCCCGGCCCCGCTTCTTCGATGTCGACCCGATCGATGCCGTGGGCGGTCTGCAGGCTGGTGACGGTCCCGTTGAGCGTGACGGTGCGGCCGGGCTCGACCGAACCCGCCGTGTCGTCGGCCTCCTCGCGGACGACCGTGATCCGCTGCCCGACGCGGATCGAGCCGTTCCAGATGCGCCCGATCGCCATCCGCCCGACGTAATCGTTCGCGGACAGGTTCGTGACGAGCAGCTGGAGCGGGTGGCCCGGCTCGTGTCGAGGTGGCGGGGTGACCTCGATGAGCAGGTCGAGCAGCGCGTGGAGGTCCGTGCCCGGCTCAGCGAGATCGCGCGTCGCGGTGCCCGCCTTCGCGTTCGTGTAGACGACCGGAAACTCGATCTGATGCTCGTCCGCGCCGAGGTCCATGAACAGCTCGTAGACCTCGTCGAGGACCTCGGTCGCGCGGGCATCGGAACGGTCGATCTTGTTGATCGCCACGACGACCGGCAGCCGGCGGGCCATCGCCTTCTGGAGCACGTAGCGGGTCTGCGGCAGCGGGCCTTCGGCGGCATCCACGAGGAGCAGCACCGAGTCGACCATCAGCAGGCTCCGCTCGACCTCCCCGCCGAAGTCGGCGTGGCCGGGCGTATCGACGATGTTGAGGCGCGTCCCGCTGTAGTCGACGGTTGTCTGCTTGGCGAGGATCGTGATCCCCTTCTCGCGCTCCAGGTCGCCGGAGTCGAGCACGCGCTCGACCACCGCCTGGTTCGAGCGGAACGCGCCGGTCTGCCACAGCATCGCGTCGACCAGCGTGGTCTTGCCATGGTCGACATGGGCGACGATCGCGACGTTGCGCAGGTCGGCGCGGGCCACGGTCGTCGTGGGCACGGTGGAACGGGAATCGAGCGTCATGGGTCGGCCAATCGTCGCACACAGCGTTCGCAAGCGCCCGCGACGGGGCTGCTACGATCGACCCGATGACCGTTGCCGCCGTGATCCTGTCCGCGACGACCGAGGGAGCGCTCGCCGACACGCTCGGCCAACCGCGCGTTCGACGGCTCGTCGACCTGGCATGGGCCGGCGGCGCGTTGCCCGTCGTGGTGCTGTCGCCGGACCCCGACGGCGCCGTTGCGCGGTCGATCGCCGAGACCGAAGCGTCGTGGCATGCGCCCGCTCCGCACGAGGAGGGGCCGCGCGGCCAGATGATCCGTGGCATCGAGGCCGCCGCGGCCGAGGTCAGTGGCACGACCGCAGCCCTGCTGTGGCCGGCGCGCATGATCTGGGTCGGGGCCGAGACCATCACGTCACTGATCGAAGCGCACGGCACCGACACGGGAAGCGTGCTCCGGCCGTCGTGGCAGGGCGAGGCCGGCTGGCCGGTCCTCCTGCCCCTCGCCCACCTCGAGCAGCTCCGGCTGGTGTCGCCGGAGGTCGACCCGGTCGCTGCGATGGACGCCCTGACCGATGCGACCCCGTCGCGCACGATCGAGCTCGGCGATCCGGGCGTCGTGTTCGATGCCTCGACGGCGGAGTCCGACCTGCCGCCGTACGAGGGTCCGAGTGTCCCGCCCGGTGGTCACGTCCACGAATGGGGCGAGGACGTGGAGGGTGTTTCGGACGTCCCGGCCTGATCAGGCGGCCGCCCGCGACTGGCCACCGAGGGCCGTCCGGACGCGATCCAGCGGCACGGTCGCCAGCGCAATTCCGCCGATCACGAGCGCGACGCCCACCAGCTGCGGAACCGACGGCGCCTCGCGGAGCAGCACCATCGCCAGGCCGACCGTCACGACCGGCTGCGAGAGCAGGATGATCGAGGTCAGGACCGCCGGCAGCCGCGGGAGGGAGACCGCGATCAGCAGCGAGCCGCCGAACTGGGCGGTGATCCCGAGCAGCGCGAGCCAGAACAGGCTGGACGGCCCCGGCGTGAGCTCGAGCGTGCCCAGTGCGATGCCGACACCGGCCGCCGACACCGCCGTTGCCGCCGTGGCAACGGTCACCGGGCCGGCCGGGCGGCGCAGGTCGCGACCGACGCCGCGGATGACGAGCAGGTAGCCGGCGTAGCACACGGCGGTGAGCAGCCCGAGCACGACGCCGAGGCCCGGGTCCTCGCCGTAGGCGCCCTGCCCGACGACTCCCGAGATCAGCACGACGCCGGCGAGCACGACCGGCAGCGCGAGCAGCACCGAGCGCGACGGCCGCTCCCCGAGGAGCAGCCACGCGACGAGTCCGACGACGATGACCTGGAGGTTGGCGAGCACGGTCGCCAGCCCCGCGCCGACCGCCCCGATCGCGTAGTGCCAGAAGATCAGGTCACCGGCGAAGAACAGCCCGGCGAGCGCGGCGAGCCGCCGGCTGCGCCCCGGCATCGGGCCATGGCGCCGCCGCTCGCCGAGGGCGATGACCGCCAGGAACGGCAGCCCGAACAGCGCCCGGTACATCGCGCCGGTCTCGGGGCTGACCTCCGACCAGCGGTAGAAGATGCCCGAGAACGCGATGCACATCGCCCCGCCCAGCGCCGCGAGATGCGGCCGGGCGGCGATCCAGCTCAGCGGCCCCGGAAGGTCGCCGTCGCCGGCCGGTATCGGTGGGTCGTTCGCGCGGGTCACCCCGCCTGGCTTTCGTCCCGGCGGCCCGGGGCGCCGACGAAGCGCAGGCCGAGCTCCGCGTACTGCGCCTGGTCGGGCGGCGACGGCGCCTCGAGCATGAGGTCGGTGCCCGACGCGGTCTTCGGAAAGGCCATGACCTCGCGGATGTTCGTCTGGTGGGCCAGCAACGCGGCCCAGCGGTCGATGCCGAGGGCGATCCCGCCATGCGGCGGCGGACCATAGTCGAAGGCCTCGAGGACCGCCCCGAACTTCTCGCGCATCGCCTCGAGCGAGTGGCCCTGCAGCAGGAACGAGCGCTCGAGGAGGTCCCGGCGGTGGATGCGGATCGACCCGCCGCCGAGCTCCCAGCCGTTGAGCGCGAGGTCGTACTGGAGCGCCTTCGCGCGACCGGCCGGGTCGTCCGGCGACGGGCGGGCCGGGTCGCCGGAACTGGTCACGAGCAGCTCCTCATCCTCGGGGAGGACGCCGCTGAACGGGTTGTGCGTGGCGTCCCACCGCCCGAGCTCGTCGTCCCACTGGTACATCGGGAAGCGATGGATCCAGACGTAGGACAGCACCTGGGGATCCACGAGGCCGAGCCGCTCGCCGAGCTCGGCGCGCAACCGCCCGAGGACTTCGGCCGTGATGTCGGACGTGTCGGCGACCACGAGCATGAGGTCGCCCTCGTTTGCGCCGGTTCGCTCCCGGATCCCGGTGACTGCCTCGGGCGAGAGGAACTTGGCGATGGGTCCCTTGATCTCGCCGGCCTCGATCGACAGGTGGGCGAGGCCCTTCGCGCCGAACCGCTTCGCGCGCTCGGTGAGCTCGTCGATCTCGCGGCGCGTCGCACCACCCATGCCCGGCGCGACGATGGCCTTGACCCGGCCGCCCGACGCGAGCGCCTCGTCGAACACGCGGAACCCCGAGCCACCCTCGAGCGCTGGGGCGAGGTCGATCAGCTCCATGCCGAAGCGGACGTCCGGCTTGTCGGAGCCGAACCGCTCGATGACCTCGTCGTAGGTGAACACGGGGAACGGCACCTGCAGGATCGGCCGCTCCGGTGTGGTCGCCGTGCTCACCTCGATGGCGACCAGCTCGACGAAGCGCATGACGGTCGCCTCGTCCACGAAGCTCATCTCGAGGTCGAGCTGGGTGAACTCCGGCTGGCGGTCGCCGCGCAGGTCCTCGTCGCGGTAGCAGCGGGCGATCTGGAAGTAGCGGTCGAGCCCGGCGACCATGAGCAGCTGCTTGAGCTGCTGCGGGCTCTGTGGAAGCGCGTAGACGCTGCCCGGTTGGAGGCGCGACGGGACGATGAAGTCGCGCGCGCCTTCGGGCGTGCTCTTGATCAGCGTCGGCGTCTCGACCTCGACGAAACCATGCGCGTGGTGGACCTCGCGGATCGCCTGGACCATCCGGCTGCGCAGCAGCAGGCGCCGCTGCATCGGCTCGCGCCGGATGTCGAGGTAGCGGTACTGGAGGCGGACGCTCTCGTCGACCGGGGCGTCGGGTTCGTTGATGTAGAACGGCGGGGTCTTGGCCTCGGACAGGATCTCGATGGCGCTCGCCCGCAGCTCGATCTCGCCCGTGGGGAGCTTCGGGTTCTCCGTTCCGGGCAGCCGCCGCGCGACCTCGCCGGAGGCGCTCACCACGAATTCCGGGCGGATCCGCGAGGCGATCACGTGGGCGTCGGGTGATTCGGTCGCGTCCACGACGACCTGGGTGATCCCGTGGCGGTCGCGCAGGTCGAGGAAGATGAGCTGGCCGTGGTCGCGGCGACGATGGACCCAGCCGGACAGCCGCGCGCTGATGCCAGCGTCGGCGGCGCGCAGCTGGCCGCAGGTATGGCTGCGGTACGGGGTCGACAGATCGGTTGGCATGGCCCGCAATCGTAGCGGGTCGGGACCGGGCGTCAGGCGGGACGGCGGACGGGGACGTGCGGCACGTACGGCAGCACGAGGACGTATTTGCCGGACAGCGTTGGGTAGGCCTGCTCAAGCGTCGTCTGGAATGCGTTGCTGTTGTTGTTCGTCCGGCGCGGTACGAACTGGCGGCCCAGCGCCCGGACCGAGATGGGTACGCCGGGCCTGGGGCTCGGTCCCCAGAAGTCGTTGCCGTAGGGGTACAGCGGGTCGTAGATCGTGACCGACGTGACCCTGCCACCGTCGCCCAGGTCGCTTCGTCGCCTCGAAGCCGCTCATCACCCAGGCGTGCCGGCCGCGCCACACGAGCAAGCCGACCGGCGCACCGGTTCGTTCGATTGCGCGGGCAGCCAGCTTCACGGCCTGGTTCAGGGTGTCGGTGCCGACGAGCCTGTACGGCTGGTCGACCTCCCGCTGCAGGACCTTCACCCAGCCGCGCACGCTGGCGCCCTGCCGGATCGTGCCGTCTCGGCGAGGCGGGCTCAGCTTCCGGGCGAGCTTCTGCAGGCGCAGCTGGGTCCTCGCCGAGCGGTCGCGGCCCGGCTCGATCATGTTGATCATCATCTGGAGGCTCGCGCCGACGCACTGGACGAAGTTGGTCTGGGGCACGAAGTCGGCGCGGCGCGCGACGTCCACCTCGTAGCGGTCCGCGGCCGTGACTGGCGCGACGCCGGCGAGCGCCACGGCACCGGCCAGGGCAAGGCCGGCGAGGAGGCGCAGGAAGCGCGGACGCGTCGTCATGACTGTTCGAATCTACGCGTCGTCGTCCAGCCCGGTTCTGTCCACGACTCCGTCCGGCCGACGGTGTACCGTGGCGGTAATGCGAGACCAGGACGTGACGTCGACCTCGACACCCGAAACGGCCGAGCAGATGACCTTCGCCGATGAAACGGTCACCCCGCCGGCGGAGCCCAGCCCCGAGGAGTTGCAGGCGGCCGAGCTGTCGCGTGCGGCGCGCGAGGCGGTCCGCCAGCCGGCCGACCCGCGCATCGACCGCCAGCTCGCACGGATGGGCCTGGCCGACGACGAGGACCCTACCCAGAACGGCCCCAGGGTCCCGGCTCGTGGCGTTCGGACCGAGGACGTCGACCGGATCGAGGAGGAGCTGACGGCAACGCGAGCCGCACTTGCGGCCGTGGAGCGACGCGTCAACCTCGTGACCTGGGTCGTGACGCTCGAAGGCGTCGCCGTCGCGATCCTCGCGGTGCTCCTGCTCCTCCGCTAGGAGGGACTCGCGTCCGTTTCGGCGGGTCCGTGACGGTGCGCGGCGTGTGCCCGGGCGAGCTCGTGCGAAAGATCCGCGAGTCCGACGAGGCGCTGGGTGCCTGCCTCGAGATCCTTCACCTGGACCTGGCCGTCGCCCAGCTCGTCGCCGATGATGACCGCAAAGTGGGCGTGCTCCTTGGCCGCGGCCTCGAGCTGCTTGCCCAGCTTGCGCCGGCCCAGTTCCGCGCGAGCGGCGACGCCCGCCTCGCGAAGCTGCGTCGCGATACGCAGCCGGTCCACGGTGGCGTCCGGGTCGGCGCCAACGACGACGGCCACCGGGTGGGGTTCGGGAACGGTCGCGACGCCGCTCGACTCAAGCGCGAGCACCACCCGGTCCAACCCGATCCCGAAGCCGATCCCGGGCGTCGGCTTGCCGCCGAGCAGCTCGACGAGCCCGTCGTAGCGGCCGCCCCCACCGAGGGCCTGCTGCTGCCCTTCGGCGCCGCGCCGGTAGAACTCGAACGCCGTGCGCGTGTAGTAGTCGAGGCCGCGCACGAGCGTGGGCTCGAGCCGGTAGCCAACGCCGAGCGCGTCGAGATGCGCCCTGACATCGGCGAAGTGCGCTGCACACGCGTCGCACAACCGGTCCGTGATCTTCGGCGCCAGCGCGTTGAGCTCCTGCATCTGTGGTTCTCTCGAGTCGAGCAGGCGGAGCGGGTTCCGCTCGAGCCGGTCGCGCTCGAGCGGCGGGAGCCGATCGACATGGGCGCGGAAGTACTCGGTCAGCTCGGCGATGTAGGCGGGCCGGCAGGCCGCGTCCCCGATCGAGTTGAGCAGGACTTCGACCCCGTCGAGCCCGACGTCCCGGTAGAAGCGCAATCCGAGCTCGACCAGCTCCGCGTCGACGGCAGGTCCGGGATCACCGATGGCCTCGACGTCGAACTGCCGGAACTGGCGGTAGCGGCCTGCCTGCGGGCGGTCGTAGCGGAACATCGGCCCGATCAGGGTCAGCTTCACCGGCTGCGGCCACGTCTGCATGCCGTGCTGGACGTAGGCGCGCACGATCCCCGCGGTCGGCTCGGGACGGAGCGCCCACGACTCCGCCTCTTCGGTACGCGGCGCGATGCGGAACAGCTCCTTCTCGACGATATCGGTCACGTCGCCGACGCCACGCTCGAAGACCTCGCTCTGCTCGATGAGCGGGGTTTCGATCTCCCGGTAGCCGTAGCGCGCGGCGAGGTCTGCGGCCGTCCGTTCCAGGCGCGTCCAGATGGCGCGCTCGGCGGGCAGCAGGTCGCGCGTGCCCCGCGGGGCCTTGAAGCTCGGCATCGTGCGGAGTCTAGGCGGTCAGGCCACGGTCAGGCGATGGCGGGAGTCGCCTTGGCGGGACGGCTACTGGCGCGCCATCGCGAGCCGGTAGCGTTCCTCCGGAGAGATCAGGTGGTCGGCGTCCTCTGCGTCGTCCCCGATGCTGAGCTCGACCCAGCGGATCCGCCCGTTGAACTCGGTCTCGCCTTCACGGATGTCGTCCGTGACCGGCGTCGCCGTGTCGCTTCCAACGTCGCACGTCTCGTCGGCCGAGAAGGCCATCGGCACTGTCGCATCGACCCGGCCTTCGCCAACCTGCGACCCGTCCAAGAACAACGTCGCCGTGCCACCCTTGGCCAGCCCGCCGCCGTCGTACGCAAACTCCACGCGGATCTGGTGATCGCCGGCCGGCATCGGGTCCGCGCCGTACACCTTGAAACGTTGCAAGCCGAACAGGTTGTAGCAGTAGGCCGGCCGACCCTCGTGGGCGTACAGCGTCCAGCCGCCGAACGCGCCGCCCTGGGCCACGATCACGCCGCGGGCGCCGCCAGCGGAGACCGACACATCGGCCGTAATGGCATGCGACTTGTTCTTCAGGACAAGGATGGAATTCTCGGACAGCCGGCCCATGGCCAACGAACCTGGCACGCACAGCGGACCAGGGCCGAGCTGAAGCGCACGGCCTGCGTCAGTCGTCCGGCTCGAGGCAATGCGCGCGGACACGGCGGCCGAGCGTTGGCGCAGCAGCGGTGGTAGATGCGCGCGGATCCGAACTCGATACTGCGTTTCCGCGGCGGCGTGCGGACACGTCGAGCCTCGCAAGCGGCGCCAGCGTCGCCGTACGAGGACGAACCAGCGCAGCGGCCCGAGGACGGTGATGGCGCCGTCGATGACGGAGGATCAGTCCTATCGCCTCGAGCGGCGGCCACGTCCCGTGCGTGTCCGCCCCAGGTGGCAGCTGCACGGTAAGGGGTGTCCATGGCGGGCCAGCCGACCGCGCGGCCGGCGCGGCGATTCCGAGGAACCTGACGGCGTCGCGACATCTGGCGGGCGAGCACCGGCGAGATCTTCGGGCAGTCCACGCCGATGGCGATCCGGTCCTCGGCGTCGAGTACCAGCGCATGCCCAGCGGGCTACGCTGGCCGACCGCCCGAGATGCCAACTGTGACGAAGCTGAGGGACATCGACCTTCGGCCGCGAGCTCGGGCACCGATCGGTGTTGCATCCGCCGACCTCGCCGACGCGTCCTGGCCGAGACTCTCACGACGTGGGAATGCGGCCGGCTCAAGCCTGATGACGGGCGGGCCCAGACGGTCTAGCCGAGGTCGCGCTGGACCGAGATGACGTCCTTGAGGTTCTCGATGCGGCTCATGACCCGGGCCAGCTGTGAGACCGACGAGACCTGCAGGGTCGCCTGGACGATCGCCGTGTGGTCCTGCGACACGTTCACCGAGGCGGCCAGGATGTTGACCTTGTTCTCCGCCACGACCTGCGTGATGTCGTTCAGCAGGCCGGTCCGGTCGTAGGCCTCCACCCGGATCGCGATCGGGTAGGTCTGGGTCGGCATCCGCTCCCATTCCACCTCGACGAGGCGGCTGACCTCGCGCTCGTTGATCACGGTCGGACACGAGCGCAGGTGGACGGTGACGCCCTTGCCGCGCGTGATGAAGCCGGTGATCGGGTCGCCCGGGATCGGGTGGCAGCACTTCGCGAAGCGGACCAGCAGGTCGCCGACGCCCTTGACCCGGACGCCACCGGTCCGCTCCTGGGGCGCGGGCGGCGTGACGGGCGGCAGGGCCAGCTTGTGGTCGTCGACCACGCCGAGACGGGTGACGACCGACTGCGCGCCGACCGCGCCGTAGCCGATCGCCGCGTAGAAGTCGTCGACGGTCTCGTAGTTGAACTGCTTCGCAACGTCGCCGATCTTGTCGACGCCGACACCCGAGATCGAGGTCCGGGCGAGGCGGCGCAGCTCCCGCTCCAGCGACTCCTTGCCGTGGACGATGTTCTCGTCGCGGTCCTTGCGCTTGAACCACTGGCGGATCTTTTCGCGGGCGTGCTGGGTGCGGACGACGTTCAGCCAGTCGCGCGACGGCCCGTGCTCGCCCTTGGTGGTGACGATCTCGACGATGTCGCCGTTCTTCAGGCGGTAGTCGAGCGGCACCAGGCGGTTGTTGACCTTCGCCCCGATCGTGCGGTGGCCGACGTCGGTGTGGATGCGGTAGGCGAAGTCGAGCGGCGTGGCGCCCGCCGGCAGGTCCTTGATGTCGCCCTTCGGGGTGAACACGAAGACCTGGTCCTGGAAGATGTCGAGCTTGATGCCCTCGACGAACTCGGTGGCGTCGCTGACGTCGCGCTGCCAGTCCATGAGCTGGCGCAGCCAGGCCAGCTTGGCGTCGTACTCGCGGTCGGACTTCGATCCTTCCTTGTAGCGCCAGTGGGCGGCGATCCCGACCTCCGACACCTGGTGCATCTGGTGCGTCCGGATCTGGATCTCGAGCGGCTTGCCGTCGAGCGCGATCACCGCGGTGTGCAGCGACTGGTACAGGTTGTTCTTCGGAACGGCGATGTAGTCGTCGAACTGGCCGGGGATGGGGCGCCACAACGCGTGGACGATGCCCAGGGCCGCGTAACAGTCGCGGACGTCGTCGACGAGGATGCGGATCGCGTAGACGTCGTAGATCTCGCCGAACTCGGCGCCCTTGCGCTGCATCTTCTTGGCGATCGAGTAGATGTGCTTCGGCCGGCCCTGCAGGTCCGCCTCGATGCCGGCCGCCTTGAGCTTTGGCTCGAGCTCGGCGATCGCCCGCTCGATGTAGCCTTCGCGGCCCTTGCGTCGCGTGTCGAGAAGCTTGGCAAGCTCGCGGAAGCGCTCCGGCTCGAGCACCTTGAACGCAAGGTCCTCGAGCTCCCACTTCATCTGCCAGATGCCGAGGCGTTCGGCGAGCGGGGCGTAGATCTCCATGGTCTGGCGAGCGATGCGGACCTGCTTCTCCGAGGGCAGTGCGTAGAGCGTCCGCATGTTGTGCAGCCGGTCCGCGAGCTTGATCAGGACCACCCGGATGTCCTGGGCCATCGCGAGCAGCATCTTGCGGATGTTCTCGGCCTGCTGCTGCTCGTGGCTATGGGTGCTGAAGCGCGACAGCTTGGTGACGCCGTCGACGAGCTGCGCGACCTCCGGCCCGAAGCGCTCCTCGACGTCACTGAGCGCGAACTCGGTGTCCTCGGGGACATCGTGGAGGAGCGCCGCCTGAATTGCGATCGGATCGATGCCGAGCTCCGCGACGACCTGGGCGGTGGCGATCGGGTGCGTGACGTACGCCTCGCCGGTGGCGCGACTCTGGCCCTCGTGCGCCTCGACCGCGAGGTCGAACGCGCGAGTGACCGGTTCGAGGTCGGCCTGTGGGTAGTGCTCCGCGGCGGTCGCCAGGAGTTGCTTCTTGAGAGCGTCGAGATCGGCGCGAGGCGTCTTCCCTTTCGGCTCGAGCGGCGCGGGCGTCCGGCGCGGGCCCCGCTTGCGCGGGGCCGCCTTCTTTGGCGGTTCTGCTGTTCGGACGCGCGGTGTTGTCATCGGAGCGCAAGGATAGCAGCGCCCCTCGTTCGGCCGGCCCGGAGTGAGATCAGCTGCGCGTGATCCGAACGTCGTCGACGGCCGCTTCCACGGTGCTCGCCGGGCCGCCGTCGGTGGCCTGGATGCGGATCTTGACGGTGCTTCCGGCCCAGTCGTCCATCGGGATCGACGCGCTCGCCCACGCGGCGTCGTCGTCGTTCGCGGCGCCCTGTTCGAGGAGCACCGTCGTTGTCGCCCCACCGTCCTCGACGATCGAGACACGCAACTCGTCTGCGCTGCTCGCATTCGATGCGTGAGCGAGGTAGTAGCGGAACGTCAGGCGCTGCCCGGACGCGTTCGGCAGGGAGATCGTGGGCGACTGCACGGTCGTCGTGCCGCCGTCAACGTCGTAGGCGCTCGCGGTGGAACCGGCCTTGTACGCAGTGACCAGCGCAGCCGACCCCGACGGCACCGTGCCAAGTTGCTTCGGACCGCTGCTCGACGTCGCC
Organism: uncultured Chloroflexia bacterium; assembly: GCA_963721655.1. Classification (GTDB taxonomy): domain Bacteria; phylum Chloroflexota; class Limnocylindria; order Limnocylindrales; family CSP1-4; genus DASTYU01. The sequence continues at coordinate 54,959 of CAVRKH010000009.1, forward strand.
TCGGGGTTCGCTCGGACCCACTTGCCCCCGCTTGCCGTGTCGGTCCCGAGCGGGTTGACCGTCCAGCCGCGCGCGACTTCGAGGTCGTCGTCGAAAGCGCCGCAGCGGCTCTGTTCCTTGCCGATCACGCTGTACGGGCAGCCGGCGTGTTCGAGCAGGTACAGGACGGCGTTCTTGTTGCGGCCGGTTTCGCTGGGGATCGCGCTCGCCTTCGGGTAGGGCGTGCTGTCGGGCGACATCTCGAACGTGTACGCGAAGACGCGATAGCGGCCGTACAGCCAGTCACGCGACGTTCCCGACGAGATGTACAGGTCGCTGGCCTGGATGGGCTTGTAGCCGTTGGATGCGGCCATGGTCTTGCCGATCGCGGCGAACGCGGCCCGGTCGTCAACGGTCATGTCGCTCGGTACGTTCGTGAGCGTGTAGCCGTACGGCCACATCACCAGCCGGCCCGTCGTGTGGAAGCTCATCGAGGCCCGGATCTGCTGGCGGCCGTTGATCACACGGCTCCGAACGAAGTCGCGGAACGCGCGCGTCTCGGGCGCGGAGAACGCGCTCTTGCCGCGGTAGCGCGAGCTGCTCGGCGACGAGCTGGCCCCACCGCAGCAGCCCCAGCGGTAGTCGTAGTTCCGGTTGAGGTCGGTCCCGATGGCAGTCGAACCGCTTGTCGGCTGGCGGTTCTTGCGCCAGGAATGGTATTTGCCGTCCTTGATGTCGTAGGTCGCCCCATCTGGGTTCATCGCGAAGACGATCCAGGTCTCACGGTTGTCGACGATGTTCGTGATCCGCGTCGACGAGCCATAGCCCTCGGTCAGCCAGCGCAGGATCGAAAGGGTCATCTCGAGGCTCATGTGCTCGTCGGCGTGGTGGAGGCCGTCGAGCATCACTTCCGGCTCGGCTTCGTCGGTCCCGACGTTGTCCGAGACCTTCACGGCCCACAGCTCGCGGCCCTTGTAGCTCTTCCCGATCGAGAAGCGCTCGACGATCGCCGGGTAGGCGTCAGCTACCTCCTGCACCTCGGCGGCCATCTCCGCGTAGGTGTGGAACGCCTCCTGGCCCGACGGAAAATCGGGATCGGCCGCCGACGCGGGCGCTGCACCGAACGAGGCCAGCAGTGACGCAATGAGGGCTGCACCGGCGACAGGACGCGGCGGTTCGACGGGCGCGGCGGCGGGACCGATCCATGGCCGGCAGCATCGGCGCGGCGGTGCGTATTGTCCACGGGCAGGAAGTCCCGTGGCCGGCCGTGACCGACGGTCTGGCGCCCTCGCTAGCCGCGTCCGCTTCGGGTCGCGTAGCGACGAATACGTCCCACGCGGCACGATCGCCCGGGCCGGCAAGACGAACCTCCCTCAGTGCGGCGCCGCGTGGCCCATCGCGCTGAGGACGTCGCGTGCCACGGCTGCCTCGTCCCACGGCACCGGTCCGTCCCGGCCGATGATCGAGCGCTCGTGGCCCTTCCCGGCGAGCAGCACGACGTCGTTCGGGCGCGCGGCCTCGAACGCCGCCTCGATGGCGGCCCGCCGATCCGTGATCAGCAGCAGGTCGTGACCGCGCCGCCGGCCGGAACGCTCGGCGCCCTGCGCGATCTCGTCGAGGATCCGTTCGCGATCCTCGCCGCGCGGATCCTCGTCGGTGACGACCACCAGGCGACAGCGCTCCCCCGCGATGCGGCCCATCTGCGGGCGCTTCTCGCGATCGCGCTCGCCCGCCGAGCCGAACACCGCGATCAGGCCACCGCCGCGCGCCGCGGCCCGGGGCGCAAGCAGATCGAGAACTGCGGCGAGCGAGGCAGGGCTGTGTGCGTAATCGACGACGACCTCGAACGGCTGCCCGGCGTCGATCCGTTCCATCCGACCTGGCACGCGATGGACGCCCCGCAGGCCCTCCTGGACCGCCTCGGAATCGAGCTCCCAGGCGTCGCCGAGCGCGAGCACCGCGAGCGCGTTGTGCACGTTGAAGCGACCGGCAAGCTGGAGCTCCAGGCGGCCTGCGCCCGACGGCGCCGTGAAGTCGACTCGGAGGCCCGAGGCGTCTTCCTGCACCTCGGTGGCCCGCACGTCGGCGGCCGGATCCGTTCCATACGTGAGCACCCGCGCCCCGGCCTCCTGGGCGGTACCGACGAACAGGCCGGCGGACGCGTCGTCGTGGTTGACGATGGCGACCTTTGGCCACGCCCTTCCAGCCGCGGACTTCGAAGGGCCGGTCAGTCGCTCGAACAGCGACCGCTTGGCATCCCGATAGCGCTCCCACGTCCCGTGGAACTCGAGGTGCTCGTGGGTGACGTTGGTAAGGATCGCCGCGTCGTAGACGATCCCGCCCACCCGTTCGAGGGCGAGTCCGTGCGACGTCGTCTCGATGACGGCGCTCCGATTGCCGGCGTCAACCATCGCACGGAGCGTGGCCTGCAGTGCCGGGGCGTCCGGGGTCGTCGCGTGCTCGACCTTGTCCTCCTGCGCTTCGCCGATCCGCGTCGCCACGGTGCTCACGAGGCCGGGTGCGAGACCCGCCGCCTCCAGCGCCGCGACGGCCAGGAACGCGGTCGTCGTCTTGCCGTCCGTGCCGGTAATGCCGAGCACTCCGAGATCATGGCTCGGATCCCCGTACCACCAAGTTGCGGCCGTCGCCAGCGCCGGCTGCGTGGCGGCCACGACGAGCTGGGCCACGTCGAGGTCGAGCGGCCGTTCCAGCAGGAGCGCGGACGCGCCGGCCCGGACCGCGGTCTCGGCGAAATCGTGCCCGTCGACGTGCGCGCCCGGGATCGCCACGAACAGGCCTCCGGGGATCACGCGCCGCGAGTCGTGGGTGACGCCACGGATCGGGAGTCCTGCGAGCGCCGCCGTGCCGATCGCCTTGCCCCCGAGTCGCGCGCCGCGCAGCCTGCCCTGCGCGGTCAGCCGTTCGACGAGCCCACCGAGCGGCCGGGCGGCCTTCGGCTCGGCGGCGGCCAAGCGCGCGGCGATGCCCGACGGCTGGGCGGTCACGGGCGGACCGGGCTCAGCCGGCCCCGCGACGGCCGTGCCGCCGCCGCACGAGCCGCTCGCGGAGACGGAAGGCACCCTCGAAGGCAAGCCGCCCGAGGGGGTTGAGGACGAGGTCCCAGGCGCCGACCCAGGCGACCTCGCGGCCGCCCCAGCCGGCCTTGAACGCGGCGACGGACGGGCTTGGCAGGCCCCACAGGTCGTAGCGCGTGTAGCCGGCCTCCCGCGCGCGCTTGATGCCCTCCCACTTGATGAGGTAGTTGGCCCGCCGCTTCGCACCCGCGTCGGTCATCCCGCCGTACAGGTCGTTGGTCGTCGGGCCCCAGCCGATGAGGAGGATCGTCGCCAGCGTCTCGCCGTCGGGCGCCTCAGCGAACAGCAGGTCGGCGTGGCCGGACGACGCGTACGCGGTCCACAGGTCGCGGTACGTTTGCTCGGTCCGGTACGGGATGCCCGCCCGCTCCATGGACCGGACGTGGATCGCGTAGAACTCGGCCAGGCGCTCGGCGCCAGCGGGCACGACCCGCGTGCCGTCGCGGCCGCTCTTGTTGATCGACTGCCGCCACTTCCGGTCGATCCCCTGCCAGACGTCGTCCTCCGGCCCGGACAGGTCAAGGATCCGTGTCGCCGACGGGTTGATCTCGGGGGCTCGCCGCCAGCCGGCCGCCTGGAACGCGCGGGCGAGCGAGCCGTCGGGGTCCTCGAACTCGGGGTCGACCCGGACATGGGCGACCCGCAGGTCGCGCGCCGCGACCCGGACCGCGCCGGTGAATGCCTCGATCGTCGGGCCGTCGAGTAGGCCCTGGGTCAGCGGGCCTCGGGCGGCGTACCCGAACCCCCACGGAAGCGGGCGCGGCCTTCGTACGAGGATCTGGGCCCCGACCGGGCCGTTCGGCGTCGTCGGCGACGACCCGCGTGGCGGTCCACCCGTTGGGCCGCTTGACCTCGGCCCAGGGACTCGCCTGGAGGTATGACGGAGCGGTCGCCGCCGCGACGAAGCTGTCCCAGGCCCGGTCATCGACACGGAGGGTGGCGGCGTCGAAGGTCGCGCCGCGGTCCTCGGGCTCCGGGGCCGCGGCGGCGGCGGGCTCGGGCGACATCGGGTCCATCCTACGACCGCCCGCGGACCAGCCGTCGGGTCCGGCGGGCGACCAGCCCGGCCCGGTAGACCCACGGCCGGAGCACGATCTCGTGGGCCGGCGCCGATTCCACCCAGTCCGCCCCGAACGAGGCCTTGTGCTCCCACAGCCCGTAGGTCGGCTCGCCCTTCTCGGGCTTGTGCCGAGCGCCGCGGACATCGACGCCGCCGAGATCGATCGACGGGTACCCGGCGGCGAGCGCCTCGCGGATCACGTGCCAGCGCAGGAGGTGCATCGTGCCCGGCAGCTCCTTGCGCAGCTCCGCCCGGTCGGCCGAGAACGCGGTCGCGAGGTGCCCGCCCTGGCGGTACGCGATCAGCCCGCCCACCAGCCGTCCGTCGTGGAGGGCGACGTAGAAGTGCCCGTATGGCGTCCCGAGGAGTCGCCGCCACCAGCGCACGAACCCCTGCTCCGCCGAAAACGTGAACTGCTTGCGTTCGGCGGTCGCGCCCATGAGCTCCCCGAGCGCCTCGAGATGCATCCCTACGGCATCCTCCACGACCGTCGTTCCGGCGGACTCGGCCGCGCGGATGCGCTGGCGCGTGCTCTTGCCGAACCGAGCGTGGACCGCGGCCTCGTCGTCACTCGGCTCGAACCCGAGGACGAGGCGGTGTCGCGAGGGTTGGATCTCCTCGGCCTCGGCGAAGCCTTCCGCGGCGAGCGCCGCGGCGTAGCCGGGATCCACATCGAGCTCGGGATCCACGGCAAGGATCGTTCCGCCCGCCTCTCGCGCCCAGCCGGCCAGCGCGACGGCCCGGGCGGCCACCGCGTCCGGTGGGTCACCGGCGGCGATCGGGCCGCGCGGCGCGTATGCGACGAACCCGGGCAGCGGAGGCTGGCGATGGGTCAGGACAAGCGCCACTCGGTCGTCGTCGAAGGTCACGAACTGCGGCGACCAGCCGAGCGACTCACGATGGGCGGCCCACGCGGTGCCCTGCAGGACGTGGCCGCCGAGCGGCTCCACGGCGCGCTCGTCCCAGCCATCCGGAGCGGTCGGGCTCACGGTGGCGACCCGGGCGGGGCCGTCTCGTTCGGTCACGTGGCGTCGCCCCCGCCGGCAAGCCCGTGGCGCCGGCGCGCACGGGCCACGCTCACCTTGCGGGCAATCCCGAGCGCCGCCGATCCGAGACGGTCCACCACGAGGGCTCGCCCGCCGACGTACGTCACCTCGCGCCCCCCGAAGCCCGCCTTGAACTGCTCGATCCCCGCGTGCGACAGGCCCCACATGTCGTACACCGCGAAGCCGTGCTCGCGGGAGCTCCGGATTGCCTCCCACTTGAGCAGGTAGTTCGCGCGGGCCTCTGCCCCGGCCTCCGTCATCCCGCCGTACGGCTCGATCACGCGTGCCCCGCACTGGAGCAGCATGAGGGTCGCGGCGGGCGTTCCGTCCGCCAGGCGGGCCATGAGCAGGCGCGCCCGTCCGCCGCGGTCGAACGCCCGGAACACGTCGTCGTAGGCCGACCGCGCACGGTGGATGAAGCCGGCACGCTCGGCGGTCTCGACGTAGATGCGGTAGAAGTCGTCGAGACCCGCCGCGCCGACGTCCTCGACCGTCACGCCCTCGCGTCGGGCCTTGTTCACGTATTGCCGCCACTTCGAGCGGAGGTCCGACCAGAGCTCTTCCTCGGGCCGGCCGAGGTCGACGAGGCGCGTGCGCGGGGCCTGGACACCGGCGCTCTCCGTCCAACCGGCTGTCGCGAGCTCCCCGACCAGCGGGTGCGAGGCTTCGACCTCCGGGTCGATCAGCACGCGGACGATGCGCTGCTCCCGAGCGACGCGGCGGACCTCGGCCGTGAGGGCAACGACCGCTGCGTGATCGAACGCCCCGACCGGACCGCGCGGAGCGTAGCCCACGCGCCACGGGGTCGGTCGCAGGTCGCGGACGAGGAGCTGCATGCCGATGGGACCGCCCGTGCCCGTGATGACGATGCGTTCGGCGCGCCAGCCGTTCGGTTGCTTGACCTCGGCCCAGGCCGACAGCTGGGTGTAGGCGCCGGTCGGAGCGGATTCGACGAACGCGTCCCACGCCGCGGGGTCCTCGCGCAGGGCAGCCGGATCGGGTTGTGGTGCCTCGGGTTCGGCGGTCATGCGGCGCGCGGGCGCCGCACGAGATCGGTCGCGACCCCGACGAGCGCGGGCAGCTCCGGGGCACGCAGGACCAGGCACATCGCGAGGTATCCTAGCGCGCCGATCCCCCCGGCGATGACGGCCCGCCCGAGCACGGCAAGCTTGCCCGCATCGGCGGGGAGTGGCCCGTCGAGGACCATGAGCGTGCCGATCGCCAACGCCGCCGCAACGATCGCCGACGGCAGCGACCGCCCGAAGGTGCGCGCGAGCCCGCCGACGTCGATGTCGCGGTGGCGGCGCCACAACGCCACGAGCAGGATCGACGCCTCGAGCCACGCTCCGGCCGCGATCGCGAACGCAAGGCCGTCCAGGCCGTACGGGCCCACCGCCAGGTACGCCACGGTCACGTTGACCACAACAGCGCTGATGGCCGCGATGACCGGCGTGAGCGTGTCCTGCTCTGCATAGAAGGTGCGGGCGAGGACGGCGATCATCGAGTGGGCCGTCAGGCCAATCAGCAGCACGAACAGCACCCCCGCTGTCATCTGCACGGCCGCCTCGTTGAAGTTGGCGTACTGGAACAGCAGGTCGACGATCTCGCGGCGCAGGACCATCCCGAGCGCCGCGATCGGCAGCATCACGAACACGAGCAGGCGCAACGCCCGGCCGACCATCCCGAGGAAGCGCGCGACGGTCCCGGTCGCGAGCTCGGTCGCCAGGGCAGGCAGAAGCACGATCCCGAGCGGCACGCCGATGACCCCGAGCGGGATCTGGAGCAGGAGCATGCCGAGGTTGAACGCCGACAGCGCGCCCGTTTGCAGTCCAGTGGCCAGGATCGTGATCACGACAAAGGTGATCTGGCTCGCCCCAAGTCCAACGGCCCGCGGCGCCATCAGGAGCAGGGCCTTTCGAGCCAGCGGGTCCTCGAGCCCGAAGTGCGGCACGAAGCGGAACCCGAGCTGCCGCAATGGGGGGAGCTGGACGAGAAGGAGCGCGATCGAACCGATGACCACGCCGATCGCGAGCCCGACCGGGTTCGGCACGAGCGTGCCGTTGACGGTCGTGCCGAGCGCCGGTGACAGCACCGCGGCTCCGAAGATGATCCCGAGGTTGTAGAAGCTCGGCGCGATCGCGGCGGCCCCGAACCGCCCGCGCGCATTGAGCGCGCTCGTGGCCACCGCACCGAGCGCGAGCAGGATCGGGCTGATCAGCATGATCCGGGTCAGCTCGATCGTCTGCTGGAGCTGATCGCCCTCGAACTCGGTGATGCGCGGAACGATCAATGGCGCGGCCACGAAGAACACGACCGCAAGCACGAGCAGGGCGACGAGGACGAGCGTCGCCACCGTCGATACGACCCGCCATGCGCGCCGCTGCTCGTCCGTCGCCAGGAGCGCCGAGATGATCGGCACGAGGGCTGCGCTCAGGGCGCCGGCCGCGACGAGCTGGAACATCAGGTCCGGCAGCCGGAACGCGGCGTAGAACGCGTCGAGCCCCGAGCTCAGCCCGAACACTGCGGCCATGATCGAGCCGCGGACATAGCCCAGCAGGCGGGACAGCAGGAATGCCGAGCTGACGATCAGGCCCGCCCGGGCGAGGGCGGCGGTACGGCTCACGCGGGTGGCTGGCGGCGTGCGCGTGGGTGTGCGTCGAGATATGCCGACCGCAGGCGGGCCGGCGAGACGTGCGTGTAGACCTGGGTCGTGGCCAGGCTCTCGTGACCGAGCAGCTCCTGCACGATCCGCAGGTCGGCGCCCCCGTCGAGCAGGTGCGTTGCGAACGAGTGGCGGAGCGTGTGCGGCGACACGCCCTCGGGCAGGCCGGCGCGACGGCACAGGAGGTCGAGCCGGTAGCGCAGCCCGCGGACGCCGAGCGGCTCGCCGCGGTGGTTCAGGAACAGCTCGGCCGGCGGTGGGGCATCGGCGGTGGCAGCGCTCCGCCCGAGCAGCAGCGGGCGGCCGTCCTCCAGGTAGGCGGCGATCGCAGCGCGCGCCGGCCGTCCGAGCAGCCCGATCCGCTCCTTGCGGCCCTTGCCGTAGACGCGCAGCTCGCCGCGGCCCAGCTCGAGCAGGCCGATCTGTGCAGAGGCAAGCTCGCTGATCCGGAGCCCTGCGGCGTACGCGGTCTCGACGAGCGCACGGTCGCGAAGCGCAAGCGCCACGACCAGCCCGCCACGTGCACCCCTCGCGGTCCCGGCGGCAAGGTCTTCGTCGATCACGGCGAGCAGGCGTTCGATCTGCTCGACCTCCAGCACCCGAGGGAGCCGGCGCGGCAGGCGCGGAGTGGCGATCGCGGCCCACGGGTCACCGGGCGCGAGCTCCGTGCGCGCTGCCCAGCGGTGAAATGAGCGAATGGCGGCCAGGCGCTGCGCGACCGAACTGCGGGCGTGGCCGTTGCTCAACTCGGCGAGATAGGCGCGAAGCTCCGAACGTGGCGGGCGGCGCCAGTCCACGTGGCGGTCAGCGAGCCACTGCAGATACGCGCCGACGGCCGTCGCGTAGGACCGCTGCGTGTTCGGCGAGGCGTCGCGCGCAGCGAGGCCGCGGAGGAAGCGCTGGAGCGCGGGGTCGGTCGCCTGGCCGGCCGACCCGTTCACTCTTCGGCGGTTGTTTCGGAGCCGCTGGGCGCCGAACCGGCGCGCGCGCCACCGTTCCGCGACGAACCGGCCCGACCGCGACCCGACGTGCCGGATCCTCGGGCGCTCCGGCCGTTCGATCCATTGCGGCCGCCCCGCGGGCGCGCCAGCGCAGACGGGTCTGGTGGACCGCCCGTGTAGCGGACACCCGGCTCGATGTCGTCCGGGCCGACGTCGATCGTCGACCCGCACTTCAGGCAGATCGCGGCGTCGCCCTTGCGGGCGATCGGGCCGTCGTCCGTGTCGTGCAGGCCGCCGAGCGGCTGGTTGTTCGTCGTGAAGTCGCACTTCGGGTAATTCGAGCACCCCCAGAAGACGTTTCCGGTGCGCCGCGCGCGACGCGCGACGAGCGTCCCGTCGCCATTCTTCGGGCACACGACCTCGAACGGGAGCGGGTCGGGCGGCGGCGGACCCTCGCGCTTGATGTAGTCGCAATCGGGGTACCGCGAGCAGCCGACGAAGGGCCCGAACTTGCCGCGCCGCGACACGAGCGTGCCTTCGCCGCATTTCGGGCAGGTCTCCCCTTCCCCCTCGAGCTTGGGCGGCTCCTCGCCCGGCAGCGGCCGCGACTCCTTGTGCTCGGGGTACATCGAGCACGCCAGGAAGCGGCCGTTGCGCCCGAGCCGGATGACCATCGGGTGGCCGAGCGAGCAGACCTCGTCGGTCTCCTCGGTCGTGAAGTCACTGCGCCGCAATTCGCGACGCTTCTCGTCCACGCGCTCCTTCAAGGGGCCGTAGAAGGCGCGCAACAGCGGCACCCACGGCCGCTCGCCTCGCGCGATCTCGTCGAGCTCCTCCTCCATGCGTGCCGTGAACTCGAGGTCCACGTAGTCGCCGAAGTGGGCGACGAGCAGGTCCGTCACGATCTCGCCGACGAGCTCCGGGTGCAGCCGGCGCTCCTCGACGCGGACGTAGCCCCGGTCCTGGATCGTCGAGATCGTGGCCGCATAGGTGGACGGCCGCCCGATCCCGTGCTCCTCCAGTGCCTTGATCAACGTTGCTTCCGTGAAGCGCGGCGGCGGCTCGGTGAAGTGCTGGGTCGGCGTGACGTCGACGACCGAGGTCTCGTCGCCTTCGCTGAGCGCCGGCAGGCGGATCGATTCGGCGTCGTCCTCGGTTTCGTCGTCACGGCCCTCGGTGTAGACACGAGCGAACCCGTCGAACAGCGTGCGCGTCGCGCTGGCGCGCAGCTCGTACGGCCCGTCCGCCAGGTCGACCGTCGTCGTCTCGAGCTCCTTGGCCGCCATCTGCGAGGCGATGGCGCGCTGCCAGATGAGCCGGTACAGGCGCAGCTCCTCCGGCTTGAGGGACGGCGCGAGCGAGTCGGGGTCGCGTTCGAAGCTCGTCGGGCGGATCGACTCGTGCGCCTCCTGGGCGCCCTTGGCCTTCGTCTTGTAGACACGGCCCTTCGGCATCGTGTACGGGTCGCCGTAGCGCGACGCGATGACGTCGCGCGCCTCGCCCATCGCCACGCCGGCCATTGCGGTCGAATCGGTTCGCATGTAGGTGATCAGGCCGACGTGGCCGTCGGGCGTGTCGGCGCCCTCGTACAGACGCTGGGCGATCGACATCGTCCGCTTGGGGCTGAAGCCGAGCTTGCGGCTCGCCTCCTGCTGGAGCGTGGAGGTCGTGAACGGGGGGGCCGGTTGGCGCTTCTGGGTGCGCGTTCCGGTCTTCGTGACGCGGGGATGCGTATCGCGCAGCGCGGTTGTGTGGCGCTCGGCGGTCTCGGCATCGGCGACGTCCAGCGGATGCCCGTCGATGCGGACGAGCTCCGCGGCGAAGCGCTCGCCTGCCGCCGTCGACAGGATCGCCTCGAGCGTCCAGTACTCGCGGGCGACGAACGCGGTGATCTCGCGCTCCCGCTCGACGACGAGTCGCACGGCGACGGACTGGACGCGGCCGGCCGACAGGCCGCCTCGGACCTTGCGCGAGAGGAGCGGGCTGAGGGTGTAGCCGACCAGCCGGTCGACGATGCGCCGGGTCTGCTGGGCATCGACCAGGTTCTGATCGATGCTCCGCGGGTTCGCGAAGGCCTCGCGGATCGCCGGTTCGGTGATCTCGCTGAAGGTCACTCGACGCGTCTTGTCGCTCGGCACGTGGGCAGCCTCGGCGACATGCCACGCGATGGCCTCGCCTTCACGGTCGAGGTCAGTGGCGAGGTAGACCGCGTCGGCCCCCTTCGCTGCCCGCTCGATCTCGTTGACCTGCTTGCGCCGGTCGTCGGATACGACGTACTCGGGCTCGAAGTCGTGGTCGACGTCCACGCCGAACTTGCCCTTGCCGGGGTTTTCCGGCAGGTCGCGGACGTGGCCGTACGACGCCAGGACGCGGTAATCCGGCCCAAGGTATCGCTCGATCGTGCGCGCCTTCGCCGGCGACTCCACGATCACAAGGTTCTTTGGCACGGCCGGGAGTCTAGCACCGCCCGCTGCACGGACGGTCTACTGCGAAGGGCGGCGCGTCCGCCGGCGGCGTGGCCTGTTCGGCCGTGTTTCAGGCGTCGCGGACGCGGCGAAGGAAGTCCTCGTCGATCGGGATGTCGTCCTGGAGATCGGCCTTGGCGATCCCCGCCTCGACCGGCACACGCTCCTCGCCCGGCCCCAGCGCCAGGTGTTCGGCGCCGGGCGTCGCCGGCAGGATCTCGATGAACCGCAGGTGGAGCATCGGAAGGAACACCATCGAGTTCAGGTCGTCGATGAAGATCGGCTTGGCCCCGCTCAGGGTTCGCACGTTCGTGCAGCGGAGCAGGACGGTATCGCCCTCGGGCAGCTCGAACAGGTCGGCCCGTAGCGGTTGTTCGTTGTTGATGTGGAGAACGACGTCGCGGATCACCGCCGCATCGTGACGGCCGCGGTGCCCGCCGTCACCTGCCCCGATCGTCCGGGGTCAGGGGTGGTAGAAGTCGATGACGAGGCGTCCCCGGCCGCCCGAATGCCACACGCCGATCCCCACGCGGGTGAAGTCGGCGTTCATCAGGTTGCGGTAGTGGCCGCCGTTGTCGCCCGCTCGCTCTGGTAGAAGAGATGCGTGGCGAGGACGGCCGCGTACGGGTTTCCACCCCGGCAGCCGATGTTCTCGCCCCAGTTGGATCCCGTATAGCCCGCGTGGCGCAGCCGGTCGTCCGGGCCACCGTTCGCGAAGTGGCTGCACTGCCCGCTGGTCGCGAGGAGCCGCGCATACGGCCGGGACACCCGGCTCGAGATCCCGGCGTCCAGCCTGAGCGGCGCGACGTTGCGTCCACCCGGGCTCGAGCACGAGCCGGATGACGTCACCCAGCCGCCGGTGCGCGTGCAGTTCATGAGCCCCAGGTAGTAGCGCTCGACCGCCGCCCAGCTGCCGCCGCCGCCGGAGCCGCCGCTGCTGATCCCGATCGAGCCTCCGCCGGACGACTGTGCGGCCGCGGACGGCGGCTTCCGTTCGACCCTGAACTTCGCCGTGGTCTTCTTGTTGATCGGCGTGCCGATGCTGCTGGTAGCGCTCGCGCCGATCGTCACCGTCACCCTGGCCCGGTACGGCAGCGCCTTCTTCGGCTTGAAGGTCAGGACCTTGGCGTCCTTGCTGAACGAGACCTTGCCCTTGATCGTCTTTCCGTTGACCTTGACGCTGAGTGCCTTCTTGGTCGCGGCCTTGTCCATCGGCTGGTTGAACCGGACCGAAATCTTGGCCGTGCGCTCGACGCCCGTGGACTTGGCGGCCGGGCGGACGCGGACCACCTTCGGCGCGTAGACCGTGTGGACCTTGTAGGCGACCGGTGCGAGGACCTCGCCGTCGGGCGTCCGGACGCCGGACAGGGACAGCGTGAAGTTCGTGTTCACGGGGAGACGCCGGCGGGGCGTGAACGTGAAGGCTCGTGGTGCCGTCGCGGTTCCAGGTCGCCGGGACGAGCGCGCCGTCCATGACCGGGTCGGCTCGCAGGCCGGCGACAACCGACGCCTCCGTCACGGGGTGCGAGAAGGTGATCGTGAAGCCGCTATCGATCGCGATCCGCTTGCCGCGGGGGCGCGTCGCTTCGATCCGGCCATCGGTGGCGGTCCGGGTCAGGAAGGCGGCCTGGACCGGCCTCGCCATCGGTCGGCCAGTCAGGGCAAGCGCGCCCGGGTCCACGGTCACCGAGTGGAGGGTGTCCGGGCGCCAGGCGCCGGCCGGGCGGATCGTCAGCGTCTGATGCCCAGCGTCCCACCCGAGGTCGACGTCCTGGGCCGGCTGAACGCGCAGCGACGCGGCGACCGAATCCTCGTCCATCGGAGTGCTGAAGTTGACCGTCAGCGGCTCATCCAGCGAAAGACCTGTCGTGACGACCGGGGAGAAGGCAGCCCGGGTGAGGGGTACCGGCGATGACGGCGGGGTCGCCGTGATCGAGGCGACGCCGCTGGCGGCGATTGCACCTGCGCCAACGATGATGGCGAGGCCGATACGCGATGGCGACATGAGCGGCGAGGAGGCGCCGAGCAAGCTCAGCGAGGTAGACGCGGGCGATCGTCGGGCAATGCCAACGCCGGGGCGGCAAGCTTCCGCAATAGAGGGGCTGCTCCTGGTCGTCTGGGGGTTGGCCAGAGCACGAGCTGGCTGCGCGTTTGGGGGGACGCGACTTGCCGAAAGGCTAGCACCGACGGCCACGACCGGGCAAACGCCACGCCTCTGCACGGGTCATCGGGTGGCCGCCGGCCGGCGGCGATCGGCCTCGACGACGGCCAGCGCGCCGACCGGGCGGTAGCGGCCGTACGCGTCGCGGACGAGGCCCCGATCTTCGAGCAGCGTGAGCGCCCCAAGCACGGTCGCGACGGGCAGTCCGGTCACGGCGACGAGCTCGTCGACGGTGGTGCGGCCGGCGACCAGCTCGCGGCCGATGCGGCCTGCGGTCCCGCCCAGCTCGACGAGCGTGGCCTCGGCGTCGGCGCTCGTCGCAACCGCCGCTGGAGCGTCGTGGTCGATCAGCCCGAGGTCGTCGAGCAGCTGCGGGACGCCGGCCACGATCCTCGCGGCGCCCTGGTTCTCGCGAAGGAACGACAGGCACCCGGCGGACGTCCACTCCCCGATCCCGCCCGGAACGAGGAAGGCGTCGCGGCCCTCCTCGAGCGCCCACGAGGCGGTGATCAACGCGCCGCTGCGAGCGGGTGCCTCGACCACGACCGTGGCGTCGGACATGCCGGCGATGACCCGGTTGCGGCGCGGGAAGGTCCCCGCCGTGGCCTCGACGTCGGGGGCGAGCTCCGATACCACTGCCCCGCCGGACCGAACGATCCGGTCGGCAAGGCGGGTGTGCCCGCGCGGGAACAGCCGGGCATGGCCGCTGCCGATGACCGCGACCGTCGAGCCGCCGGCCATCAGGGCGGCCTCGTGCGCCTCGCCGTCGATGCCGACCGCGAGGCCCGATACGACCGTTGCCTCGACCCGCGCGAGGGCGCCGGCGATGCGGGCCGCCAGCCGTCTGCCGCTTGTCGTCGGGTGCCGGGTACCGACCACGGCGACGGCACGAGCCGGGTCGAGCGCGGTCAGGTCGCCCTTGACGAAGAGGAGGTGCGGTGGGAGCGCGATTGCTGCGAGGCGATGGGGATACAGCGATTCCTCGAGCGTGACCACGTCGATCCCCTCGCTGCGGATCCGCTCGAGCGTCGCGGCGGCGTTCACCGCCGCTTCCGCGATCGCCTCCGCGAGCGTCGGGTTGATCGGATGGCGCCGGGCGAGACCGTCGACGCGCTGCTCGCCGGGGGTTGCGGCCAGGCGCGTGACGCCACCCGGCGAGGTTGCCTCAGTGAGGATGGCGGCGCCCGAGCCGTACTGCACCAGGAGCGCTGCCAGGCCGACGGGTCCCAGCCCATGAACGGCGGCGAGGACCGTCCAGGCGTCGCGTTCCGGCGACGGCGGCCGCAGCGAGAACGCCATCGATGGACCTGGAGGCGGCAACGCGACCGGGCCGGAGCTGCTCACGCCCAACACGTCAACTGGCCAACGCTTCCGCGAGGCGCAGCGCCGGCGATCGGAACCGGGCCGCCTCCTCGAGCTGGGGGATGCCGACCGCGGGCGCACCACCCAGGTCGGCGATCGTTCGCGCGACGCGGAGCAGCCGTTCGGTCCCGCGGCCGGACAACCGTTCACGCTCGGACAGCTGGACGACGCGGCGCGCAGTCAGTGGGTCGAGCCGGCAGCTCGCGCGCAGGGTGCGGCCCGACAGCCGTCCGTTGAGCCGCCCGCCCGAGCGGTCGGTCTGCCGGGCACGCGTCAGCGCGATCCGGCCGGCGACGGCCTGGGATCCCTCGGGCTCGTGCCCGCCGACCAACGCCGATCCGGGGACACGCGGCATCGTGACCCACAGGTCGATCCGGTCGCGGAGCGGGCCGGAGACACGGTCCGTGTAGCGCTCGACGACGCTGGTCGGGCAGTGGCATCGCCCGGCGTCGTCGCCGGCGAACCCGCACGGACAGGGGTTCATCGCTGCGACGAGCTGGAAGCGCGCCGGGAACGTCGTTGCGCGCCCGACCCGGGAGATTGCGACCCGCCCCTCCTCGAGCGGCTGGCGAAGGGCTTCGAGCACGTCCCGCCCGAACTCGGGCAGCTCGTCGAGAAACAGGACGCCGTGATCCGCGAGCGTCACTTCGCCGGGCGACATGCGCGGCCCTCCGCCGACCATTGCCGCATACGACGTCGTGTGGTGCGGCGCACGGAACGGCGCCTGGCGGATGAGCCCGCTGATGGAGCGTTCCCCCGCCGCCGAGGCGACCACCGTTACCTCGAGCGCGGCCGCGTCGTCGAGCGGCGGCAGCAGACCGGGGATCGTCCGCGCCAGCAGCGTCTTGCCCGATCCCGGCGGCCCCACGAACACGATGCCGTGCCCACCGGCGAGCGCGATCTCGAGACCGCGCCGTGCCTCGAGCTGGCCGCGGACCTCCGACAGATCGGGGACCGGCCAGGTCATCGGGACCGGCTCGGGCGGGTTGCCTTCGACGGGACGCTCGCCGCCCAGCTCGATCCGTGGCCGGCTGACGGCGACGCGGCGGGATCGCCGGCTGCGCACCCGCTCCACCACGTCGCCGATCGTCTCGACCGCTGCCAGCTCGACCCGCTCGACCAGCCGCGCCTCGGCCGCGGCGGCGGCCGGCACCACGACCCGCCGGTAGCCGCGTCGAGCGAGGGCGTCGACCATCGGCAGGATCCCGGGCACCGGGCGGACCTCGCCGCCGAGCGACAGCTCGCCGATCACCGCCCAGCGGACGCCGTCGGGCCGGACCTGCTCCGAACCGAGCAGGATGCCCAGGGCGATCGCGAGATCGAGCGAGGCGCCCGCCTTGCGCAGCTCGGCCGGAGCGAGGTTGACGGTGATCCGGCGTGGCGGGTGCTCGAAGCCGGCGTTGCGCAGCGCGCCGCGGACCCGTTCGCGGGCTTCCTGGAGGGCCGCGTCGGCAAGGCCGACGATGGTGAACCCGGGCAATCCGGGAGCGACGTCGACCTCGACGCGGATCACGCGGCCGGCGAGGCCGACGAGCGTAGCGGAGGGAACGGTCGCGAGCACGTCCGGACCCTACCGGGCGGCGCTTACCTGTCGCTTATCCCCGCGTCGGGTGCGGATCAGCGCGGCGCGGCTGCGGCCGCGCGCAGGGCGGCCTTCGCCTCCGCCGCGACCGGCTTGTCGACCGCTCGCGCGAACTGCAGCAGCGATCCGCCGAGCGCCGAGTCGGACTTCGTGAACATGAACGGCGCACCCGAGTTGAGCGCGCTGATCGCGCCGCGGTACTCGTTCACGATCTGGTGCTCGATCGGCTTGCGCAGCGCACCCTCGGCGTTCTTGACGCTGATGCCGGTGAACGCGTTCGAGCGGTTGAGCACCAGCTGGACGCGGTCCGCGAACCCGAGGTGGCCGATCGTCTCGAGGACGAGCCGCACGTTCTTGAGGCACGACAGGTCCGCGGTCATGACGACGAAGACGGTCTCGGCCGATTCGAGGATGCCGAGGTTGATGTCGTCGAGCCGCTTGTCGATGTCGACCAGGATGTAGTCGTACAGGTCGCGCAGGTGGTCGAGGATCACCGGCACGTGGTTGGTCGTGACGAGCTCTGCCGTCTCCGGCGTCGGCGGCGCGAGGAGCAGGTCGATCCCCGAGTCGTGCTTCACCAGCACCTGCTTGATGAGGTCCTGGTCCATCGACGGGGCCGTCACCACGTCCACGATCGACTTGCGGTCCAGGCCGAGGTCCAGGAATACCCGGTGGTCGCCGAACTGCAGGTTGCCGTCGATCAGGCTGACCTTGCGGCCGAGCTCGCGGTGGAGGGCGATCGCCGCGTTGATCGCGATCGTCGTGGTGCCCACGCCGCCTTTCGCCCCGTAGAACGCCAGCACGCGCCCGAGCGGCGGCCGGGCGAGCATCAGCTCCTTGGGAGCGAAGCGGGCGAGCAGGCTCTTGATCCGCGCCAGCAGCTCCGCTGGATGGAACGGCTTGATCAGGTAGTCGTCGGCGCCGGCGCGCAGCCCGCGGACCTTCTGCTCGACCTCGCGCTCGGCGGTGAGCATGATGATCGGGATGTGGCTGCCCTCGCCCTCCTCGGCCCGGATCTTCTGGGCGACCTGGTAGCCATCGAGCTTCGGCAGCATCACGTCGAGCAGGATCAGGTCGGGCAGCTCCGAGGCCCACAGCCGGAATCCCTCGGCACCGTCGACCGCGCTGACGACCTCGTAGCCTTCCTGCTTCAGCGTGTACTGCAGGAGTCGCTGCACATTTGGGTCGTCATCGACCACGAGGATCTTGGCGGCCATCAGTCCTCCCCGGCGTTCAAGCGTGGCGATACGCGCGCTGCCGGCTCCGTTTCCTGCCCGGCGGCGCCGCGATTATAGGCTGCCGTCCCGTGCGCGCAGGAAGGCGGAACGTACCCCGTCCGTCACCCACGCCTCGTACTCCTGGGGCATGGTCGCATGGGAACTGGTGTGGGCCGCCCCGGGAACGGTCCAATGGTGCGCCGACGGGCCCGCGGCCGCGGCCAGCCGCCGACCGTCCGCAAGCGGCACCGTTCGGTCGGCTTCGCCATGGATCAGCAGGAGCGGCACAGGCTCGACGAGCCCGACCATCCTGATCGGCTCGGTGGCGCGCGGGTCACCGCCGAGGTCACGCGCGGCAGCGGCCAGCATGCGGTCGGCGGCCACGCGCCCGATCGGCCCCGGGATCCGCGAGCCGATCGCCGACGGCCAGCTCCGGCGGCGACCGAATCCGCCACGACGCCGACGATCCGCGGCCGCGGCGCCGGGACGACGCCGGCCGGCGCGTCGAGATCCATGTCGGCGCCAGGAAGTGACCCGTCGCCGAGCACACCGACCGCGGCGATCGCCGTCATCCCGCCCATCGACGTCCCGAACAATGCGACCCGCTCGATCCCGCGCTCGCCGAGCCACGCGAGTGCGCCGGCGACATCCTCGACCTCGCGCATCCCGAACGTGGTCGGGGCGTCGTCCGACTCGCCGTGGCCGCGGAAGTCGAGCGCGAGCACGCCCGCGATCCGGCGCAGGAACGGGGCGTACTCGACGATGTCCGGCGCCACCGACCCGGACCAGCCGTGGAGCAGCACGATCGCCTCGTGCGGGTCGGGCACCCACTTCGACTTCGAGCGGCGGCCCTTCGGTGGTACGGACGGCAACCAGCGCCCGGACAGGCGCAGGCCGTCGCGTGCCCGGAGGCGGACGACCTCGCCGCCCATCGCATCGATCGCCGGGCCCAGCTCAGCCTCCCCTGCCTGCGTCCGCGGCGCGTCCAGGAAGCGCCGTGCCCCACGCCCGGTGAGGTAGCGGTACCCGGCAACCGGCAGCGTGACGGCCGCGACCGCGGCCGCCACGACGATCCCCTGGCGCCTCACCCCGCGGTCGGCCCAGGCGGCTCGATCGCTGGAGCCGGGGTCGGCGTCGAGCGGGGACCCGCGCCGCCGCCTGTCTCGCCTCCGTCTTCGATCGTCGGAGCGATGTACTCGCGGATCGGCTCGAGCAGCCGCGTGAACTCGATCGGGATGACGTACTTCGTGGACGGGCTCGCCCCGATCTGCTTGAGCGCCTCGAGGTACTGCAGCGTCATCGTCTTCTGATCGACGCCGGTGGCGGCGTTGAAGATCCGGGTCAGCGCCTCGCTGAAGCCCTCGGCACGGAGGATCGCCGCCTGGCGCTCGCCCTCGGCCTTGAGGATCTCGGACTGCTTCTGGCCCTCCGCGACGTTGATCGCCGACTGCCGGGCGCCCTCGGATTCGGTGATGACGGCGCGCCGGGTCCGCTCCGCGGACAGCATCCGGTTCATCGACTCCAGGATGTCGCGCGGCGGCGTGATCTCGCGGATCTCGACGCGGGTGATCTTGCCGCCCCAGTTCTCGGTGATCTCGTCGAGCTTCGTCCGCAAGACCTCGTTGATCTGGTCGCGCTTCGAGAGCACGTCGTCGAGCAGGAAGTCGCCGACGACCGCGCGCAGGTTCGTCGTTGCCACGCCGGCGAGCGCGCCGACGAAGTCCTGGACGTTCACGACGCTCTTGAGCGGATCGACGATCCGCCAGTAGATCAGGAAGTCGATCGGGATCGTCACGTTGTCCTTGGTGATCGCCGTCTGGCTCGGGACCTCCACGTACTGCTCGCGCAGGTTGACCCGCTGCGGGCGATCGATGAACGGGATCAGCAGCACGAGACCCGGCCCCTTGACCAGCGAATCGTCGGTGTTGCCGAGCCGGTAGACCACGAGCTTGTCACCGCGGTTCACGATCCGGATCGACAGCCACAGGATCAGGATCAGCAGGAGGCCGACCCCGAGCGCGGTCGCCAGGACGGTGAGTTCGGGCATGCAGCTGCCTCCAGGTGTGCCGGGTCAGCCCGGCGCTTCGATGGGCTCGACGATGAGTGTGAGGCCATCCTGCCCCACGACGCGGACTGGGGTTCCCGGGCCGAGCGGGCGCTCGTCGCTCGTGCGCGCCGTCCATTCCTCGCCGGCCGCATACACGACGCCCGTTGGCGCGAGCATCGAGCGAACCGAGCCGATCGCACCATCCGCGAGGACGAGCGCGGTCGCGGCCGGGCCGGCCAGCTGCTGACGCCGTCGCCAGCGCACGACGATGAACAGGATGAACGCCATGTACGCGGCGGTGAGCCCGGTGAGCACGAAGATCAGCCGCGGGTCGACCCGGATGTCGGGCGCGGTTGGCGTGCCGGGTTCCGTGTAGAGCGCAGAGGCGCCCAGCGCAAAGCACACGATTCCCGCAACCGTGAGCAGGCCGTGGCTGATCACGTGGAACTCGAGCACGAACATCACCACCCCGAGCGCGATGAGCAGAAGGCCGGCGACGTTGAGCGGGAGGCTACCGAAGCCGATGAACGCCAGCACGATCGCGATCGCACCGACGATGCCCGTCACGAAGTTCGGGCTGATCACCTCGTAGAGCAGGCCGTAGAAGCCGATCGTGATGAGGATGAACGCGATGTTCGGGTCGGACAGGAGATGGAGGAACGACTGGAGCGGGTTCATCGGGAGCTCGTACGTCTCGGCCCCGGCCGTGTCGATCGTGACCTCCTCGCCCGCCACGGTCACGACCTTGCCGTCGGCGAGCTCGAGCGCCTGGTCCATCGTGCTCGCGATGCCGTCGATGACGCCGAGGTCGAGGGCCTCCTGCGCGGTCGCTGCCTCCGCGTCGGTGATGGTCGACTCGGCCCACTCGGCGTTGCGCCCGCGGGCCGTGGTGATCGAGCGCATCAGGGCGGTCGTGTCCTCGATGATCTTCTTGCTCAACGTATCCGGAACGTCGTCGCCGGTGCTCGTGACCGGAGACGCCGCGCCGATGTTCGTGCCCGGCGCCATCAGCGCGACGTGACCGGCGAGCGTGATGAAGGTTCCGGCGCTCGCGGCGTGGGCGCCCGGGGGCGAGACCCACACGATCGTCGGCAACGGTGCGTCCAGGAGGCTCATCACGATGCGACGCGTCTGGTCGAGCGCCCCGCCCGGAGTGTTCAGCGTGATGACGACGGCGTCCGCGCCGTCACGATGCGCCTTCGCGATCCCGTCCTCGAGGTAGCCGGCCATGATCGCGTCGACGACGCCGCTCGTCGGCAGCACCGCAACCCGCGGCGCGTCGTCGGCGGCACGCGCCGGGGAGCCGGCAAGCATGAGCACGGTGCCGAGGACGAGCGGGACCGCGAACAGGAAACGACCGATGTGATCGATGCGACGGGACACCGTGACCTCCGGCGCCGTCATCGTACTCCGGCTCGATCGAGGAACTCGAAACAGAGGCGGCTCCAGGTCTCCAGCCTGTCGGCGACCGCGGCCACCTCATGCGGCTCCACGAATGAGCCCGTGAGCTTGTCGGTCTCGCGGATCGTCACCGGCCGGCCGTCCGCCTCGGCCACGTAGACCGCGCCGAGGTGGACGGCGCCGACCTCGGTCGTGTCGTCGTTGAGCAGCCCGACGAGCCGGAACGCCGGCTCGAAGTCGGCGACGAGCTCCTCGTGCCACTCCCGGCGCAACCCGCCGAGCACGCCGCCGTCACCCGGGTTGAGGTGCCCGCCGACGCCGATCGAGTAGCGGTCGTGCAGCCGGGCATCCACCCCGGCCCGCGTCCGGCGCATCAGGAAGTAGCGCTCGCCGTCGCGCAGGACGAGGTACGGGATCACCTGCTTGAAGGAGGGATCCACCTCCATCTGCGGCCGCGGCTCGTAGCGGCCGTCCCGCTCGAGCGCCTCGACGAACGCATCGAGATCCTCGGTCCGGATGCCGTACCACCCGGCATCGTCCTCGATCGACGACCGGGGGACGACGAAGACGCGTTCGGTCACGCCGGGTCGCCGAGCTGCTTCGCGCGCGGCCGCCAGGCGCCGTGCGAGGGCCGCTTCGTCCGGTCCGCCCGATCGCTCCAGGTCCGCCAGCCAGCCGTCGAGCACGTCCCGGAACTCGCGCAGGCGGGTGGCGATCGCCGGCGCGTTCGTCGCCGCGATCCCCGCGCCCATCGCCACGTCGCCGCGAGCCAACCGCGTCATGTCGCGCCAGCCGGAGGCTGCGAGCGACCGTGCCACCGGCCAGCCCGCCGGCGAGACCCCGCCCGCGTCGCGCCCGGCGACCGCCTCGACGAGCGCCGCCGCGACGATCAGGGGCAGGTGGCTGATCGCGGCAACGGCCAGATCGTGGGTCGCGGCGTCCATGCGGATCGGCCGCGCCCGGCTTGCCACGGCCAGCGTCTCGACGGCAACGACCGCCGGAAGATCATCGGGGTCGGTCGGGACGACGACCCAGGGCCGGTCGACGAACAGGTCCGCGGCGGCAGCCCCGTAGCCCGACGTCTCGCGGCCCGCCATCGGGTGACCACCGACGAAGCGCAGGCCGTGCCCTGTGCCGGCCGCCACGACGGCGGCCTTCGTGCTTGCCACGTCCGTGATCACGGTCCCCTGCGCGAGGGCGGGCCGGAGCCCGGTACCGAGCCGCTCCACGAGCTCGATGGTGGCCGTCGGTGGAGCGGCGAGGACGACGAGCTGCGCGCCGTCGATCGCCTCCGCGGGGCTCTCGGCGGCGGTCTCGATGACGCCGTCCGCCGCGGCGCGTCCCGGCCCCTCCCCCGTCGGGCTCCAGGCAATGACCGACCAGGCCGCCCGGTCGGGCGCCTCGGCAAGGGCGCGGGCGATCGAACCCCCGATGAGTCCAAAACCGAGGATTGCCACACGCATGGGCCGAGTATCGCAGCACGACCGTGCGCGAAGCGCGGCTCACCCGGTGCTAGTATCGGGCCCAGGGTCGGGAGGTCCGGACGGCCCGCAGCGTCGATGCCCCTGCCCAGCGAGGTCCGACCGAAGCGTGAGCCCAGACGCCAAACCCATCCGGGTGCTGCTCGTCGACGACCATCAGCTCCTGACCGGCTCGCTCGCCCAGATCCTCGACCGGGAGCCGGATATCGAGGTTGCCGGTGTCGCCGCCACCGTCGAGGAGGCCAAGGATCTCTCGCGCGAGCGGATGGATGTCGTGCTGATGGACTACCGCCTCCCTGACGGCACCGGGGCCGAGGCGACGCGCGCGATCAAGGCCCGCTGGCCCACCGCCCGGGTGGTGATGCTCACCGCCCTCAACGACGACGAGACGATCCTCGAGTCGATCCAGGCCGGCGCTGACGGCTACCTGACCAAGGATCGCGTCGTCGAGGACGTCGTGTCGGCCGTGCGCTCGGCGAACGCCGGGGAGACGCTCCTGCCCCGCTCCGTGATCATGGGCATCGCCCAGCGGGTCGTCTGCCGCCCGTGACCGATCTGCCGAACGTCAGCCGATCGAACCGCTCACGCCGCGCGAGCTCGAGGTCCTCAAGGCGTTGACCGAGGGGCTCTCGACACCCGAGATCTGCGACCGCCTGTTCATTGCCCCGAACACGCTGCGGACGCACGTCCAGAACATCATGGGCAAGTTGCGGGTGCACTCGAAGCTCGAGGCCGTGGCCTTCGCGCTCCGCCATCGGCTCGTCGAGCCACCGAAGGCGGACGACAGCCTCTACTGATCGCGGGGGTCGCGACAGTCGCTCGCGCTACTCCATCCAGCTGTCGTCGTCGAGCTGGTTCTGGGATCCTCGCCGGCGAACCTTGCGTCGGTCCTCGACGCGTCGCTCCTTCAGCGGGTCCGGGGGCCCGGGGTCGTCCGGCGGGTTCTGGCGCCGGTTCTGCAACCGCCGCTCGTTGTCGCGCCGGTCCACGTTCAGGAATGCGCCGCACCGCGGGCAGCGCCGCTCCTCGGCGAACAGCGAGTCGATCGGAGCGACGGCGTAGATCTGGCGGCCACACGACCAGCAGGCGAGTTTCGGCATGTCCCCAATCCTAGAAGCGAGGCGTGATTACGTTCATTTGATGATGCGCAGCGGGCCGCGTCCGGCGATCATCTGCGCCGGGTTCGCCCTCGAGGCGACCGGGCGGCTACTCGGGCAGGTGGTCGCGCCAGCGGGTCGCTTCGCTCCCCCCGAAGCGACCCGCTCACGATTCCAGGCATGTTGAACGAAACCCCCCAACTGCGTGCGCCGAGTCAGACCGCGTCCGGCCGGCTGAGGCGGTGTCAGCGCAAGGCGGAGCCGAGCACCGCAGCGAGCGCACTTCGAAGGCGTGAGCGAGGAGCCAGGCGAGAACGCAGCGATGGCGCCGCATCAGACGGCCGGAAGACTGGCGAGGCGGCTTCGACCTTCTCGCGCGGATACTCGTAGTCCTCGAGGTCACCGGTCAGGTAGCGCTCGTAGGCACTCAGGTCGAAGTGGCCGTGCCCGCAGAGGTTGAACAGGATCACCGGGCTCTCGCCCGCCTCCCGCGCCGCGAGCGCCTCGTCGATCGCGACCCGGATGGCGTGCGCGGGCTCGGGCGCCGGCAGGATCCCCTCGGCCCGGGCGAACTGGACACCGGCGTCGAACGTCGAGCGCTGGTGGACGCTGCGCGCCTCGATGTAGCCGTGCTCCTTGAGGAGGCTCACCAGGGGCGACATCCCGTGGTAGCGGAGGCCGCCGGCGTGGATCGGCTCCGGGACGAAGTCGTGGCCGAGCGTGTGCATCTTGGCGACCGGGGCCATCTTGGCCGTGTCCCCGAAGTCGTAGGCGTACACCCCACGGGTCATTGACGGGGCCGCCTCCGGTTCGACCGCGATGATCCGGTGGTTCGCACCCTCGCGGAGGTTCCGGCCGAGGAACGGGAAGGTCAGTCCTGCGAAGTTCGAACCACCCCCGGTGCAGCCGATGACGATGTCGGGCGACTCGCCGGCCATCGCCATCTGCTCGAGCGCCTCCTGGCCGATGACGGTCTGGTGGAGGAGCACGTGGTTGAGCACCGAGCCGAGCGCGTACTTCGTGTCGTCGCGGCCGGCGGCATCCTCGACCGCCTCGCTGATCGCGATCCCGAGCGAACCCGGGCTGTCGGGCGACGCGGCGAGGACCTGGCGTCCGTAGTTCGTCTCCGTCGACGGGCTCGGCACGACTTCCGCGCCGTAGGTCTCCATGAGGATCCGCCGGTACGGCTTCTGGTCGTAGCTGGCGCGGACCATGTAGACCTTGACCTCGAGCCCGAAGTAGGCCCCGGCGAACGCGAGGGCACTCCCCCACTGGCCGGCGCCCGTCTCGGTCGCCAGGCGGCGCACGCCCTGCTCCTTGTTGTAGTAGGCCTGCGCGAGCGCCGTGTTCGGCTTGTGGCTGCCGGCCGGGCTCACGCCCTCGTACTTGTAGTAGATGTGGGCCGGGGTATCGAGGGCCTGCTCGAGCCGGTGGGCGCGATACAGCGGGCTCGGGCGGTAGAGCCGGTAGGCGTCGCGGACCGGCTCGGGGATCTCGACCTCGCGCTCGGCACTGACCTCCTGGCCGATGAGCGCCATCGGGAACAGCGGCGCGAGGTCGTCCGGGCCGAGCGGCCCGAGCGTGCCCGGATGCAGATACGGCGACGGCGGCACGGGGAGGTCCGCGGCGATGTTGTACCAGGACCTCGGGATCCGCAATTCATCGAGTACGAACTTCGTCTGCCGCGGATCGGACGGCGCCATGGGGACCTCCTCTGCCAGGCTGCGAACCGGGAGCGCGAGCCTAGCGCGCGGGTGACGGCCGGTGCAACAGCGGTGTTGATTCCAGGGGCTCGTAGCGGGCCGGTCCGCCGCCGGTGATGCTCTCGAAGAGGACAAGCCGTTCGGCCGCGGAAGAAACGTCGACGCCTTCGGCCGCCGCGGTGAGGCGGCGCGCCACGTCGGCGCCGGCCGGGACGCCGTCGGACCGGGCGACGGTCAGATGCGCCCGGAACGGCCGATCGTCGGACGGCCAGCCGGCCGCAACCAGCTCGCGGTCCACCGCCCGGGCGAGCGAGCCGAGCTCCGCGGTGCCGTGGGTCACGGCCAGCCACAGCGTCCGTGGCCGGCGCGGATTGGGGAACGACCCGCCGCCGTCGATCCGCACCTCGAAGGGGTCCTGCGTCGACGCGACGCGTCGTACCGCCTCGGCAACGATCGGGACGCTGGCTTCGGGCGTCGGACCGAGGAAGCGCAGCGTGAGATGCAGGCCGTCCATGCGCACCCAGCGGACGTCACGTTCGTCGGGGGCCACCAGGGCGCGCTCCGCCCGGATCCGCTCCACGAGCGCGGCGATCGTCGTCACCGCCGCAGTGTCGAGGGGCACCGCCACGAACAGGCGGCGCTCGGTCAGCGGCTGCGTTTCTCGACCTCGCGGTCCCACGTCTCGCGATCCGCTCGCAGGATCTCGAGGGCGCGTTCGTGATCTCGCCAGCCGAGGACCTCGACCGTCTTGTCTTCGAGCGTCTTGTACGTATCGAAGAAGTGTTCGATCTCGACGAGCCGGTGCGGTCGGACCTGCTCGAGCCGCTCGATGTGTTGCTGGTGCATGTCGCCGAGCGCAACGCACAGGACCTTGAAGTCGAAGCCCTTCTCGTCACGCATCTCGAGCCCGCCGATCGGGCGCGCCCAGACGTGGCAGCCGGTGAACGTCGGCTCGTCGATGATCAGCAGCGCGTCGGTGTGATCGCCGTCACCGGCCCGGGTACCGTCGATGAACCCGTAGTCGAAGTTGTAGTAGACCGCTGACGAGAGGACCCGGTCCAGCCGGAACACCTCGGCCTCTTCGTCGAATTCGTACTTGTTGCGGCTGCCACGCGGGATCTCGACGACGATCTCGACGACTTCCGGGAACGGGCGCGGCGACTGCATGCCCGCACGATAACGGGTCAGGGTTCAGGTTCGCCCGTCGAGCGCTATTGCACCGGGCCGGGCGGATAGCTCGGCGTTCGGACTGTCCTGCCGCGGAACGCCCAGTGCCGTCCGGAGCGAGGCCACTTCGGTCCGCAGCTCCGCGAGCTCGCCGAGGATCGCATCCGTGCCCGCGGGCGCCGCGGACGGGCGCCGGCTCCTCCGTCTCTTCGGGCTTCGGCGGCGGCACGAGGAGACTCGCCAGGATGCTGGCCAGCGCGCCGATGATCCCCACGCCGCTGAACATGACCAGCACGCCGACCATCCGGCCGAGGCCCGTGACGGGATAGAAGTCGCCGTAGCCGACCGTGGTGATCGTGACCAATCCCCACCACAGCGCGTCACCGCCGGTAACGATGTTGGCGTCGGGCGAGCGACCCTCGAACTGGAGCACGAGGATGCTCGATACGCGCGATCACGGTCGCCCGCGGCGAGGATCGTGATGAACGTCGCGTACTGGCCGCGGTTCTCGACCATGTCGCGGACGAGCTCCTTGCGCGCGTTGCCGCGCAGCAGGCGCGTGATCCGCGCCAGCCGGCTGAGGCGGGCGAGCCGCAGCAACGCGCTGAGCTGGAAGAGGCCGAAGGCCGGGATCGAGCCCAGCAGGTCGAGCCAGCCTCGCTGGTTGATGAAGTACTGGCGCTTCGGCCGCGAGCCGGTGATGTTGTAGGCGAAGTCCATCAGGAAGATCACGCAGACGGCGTTGTCGTAGACGTACAGGAGCTGGTGCGTCTGGGGATCGAGGGGGAGCACCAGGAGCGACCATCACCGACCAGGGAGAACACGGTCAGCAGCAGGATGAAGAGGTTGTAGGCGTTGCCGTGCACGCGCACGATCGGCTGTTCGGCGCTCATCCGGTGCAGTCCCTCCATCCCTCTGACGCGTCCCGCGCCTCCGAACCATCGTAGCGGCGCGCCACATGCCGCCGCTATGCTGCGCCGGTCCAACCGACACCACACCTTGGGGGTATCCATGCGCCTGTTCATCGGGATCCTGACGCTGGCCATCGGTGGGCTCCTGCTCGCCGCCTGCTCGTCGTCGAGTGGCTCGGGCCTCACCGGCAAGACGTGGCAGTGGACCGGCTCGACGACGACCGTTCCCGCGTCCCAGTCGGTGGTTCCCGACCCCGAGAACTACACGATCGCGTTCAATACGGACGGGACGTGGGCGGCCAAGGCGGACTGCAACCAGGTCTCGGGCGGGTACACGACGAGCGGGTCGGACCTCACGATCACGCCCGGGCCGACGACCCTGATGGCGTGCCCGGAAGGCTCGATGGACGGGCTGTTCCTCGAGGGCCTCGGAAAAGCCGCGACCTACACGATCTCGGGCAGCGACCTGACGATCACGGACGCCGACGAGGGGACGATGCAGTTCGTCGCGGCTTCCTGATCGAGACGCTGTAGCCGGGGCTCCGCGGGTCGTGGGCCCCGTCGGGTCAGTCGTTGTACAGACGTTCCTCGATCAGCTTTTCCTGCACGGTTCGGCCGTTCGGGTCGAAGCAGGAGAATTCGAAGTGCTTCTCGAATTCGAGGTCGACGTTGTCCTGACCGCCGCGGTTCTTCTCGACCGACACCACGACCCAGTCGCGGAAGCGCTGCGCCTGGTACGGGTTGAACTCGATGTTGACCTTGGCGACGATGTGGTACTTCTCGTTCAGGATCAGGATGATGTCGGCCTCGTAGTTGATGGCCGAACTGCCGCGCAGGTGGAAGTTGCGCAGGCGTGAGGCCTTCAGGCCTTCCTTGTCGGCGGCCACGATCGAGATCATCGGGACGTCTTCGGCGAGCGCGATGTCCTTGAGCCCGTTGACGATGAAGGTGACCTTCTCGCCCTCGTTCTCGGGCTCCGGGTGCTGTGGCACCTTCTGCATGTAGTCGACGAAGACGACGAGACGACGGTCACCCGACAGCACCCGGTGCTGGCGGACGAGATCGCGGATGTTGTCGATCGTGCTCGCCGTCTGCGAGCCGCGCAGCAGGAACAGGTTCTGCCCGTAGCGGGCGATCCGGTCGAGCGACGGCCGCAGGCGCGGGTTGTTGGCGAGCTGCGGGCCCGCGGCGCCCTTCGGCCATCCAGCTGCCGAGGATCTCCTTGCGGACGTCCTGGATCTTGATGGCGCCGGTCTTGTGCGGGAGGTGCGCCAGCGCCGACTCCATCGCGATGAGCCGGTTGAGCAGGTACAGCTCGTCGTGCTCGAAGCAGATGTAGAGGACGTTCGCCTGGCCGCCCGAGGCGATGTTGCGCGCCATCTGGAGGGCCATCGTGGTCTTGCCGGTGCCCTGCGCTCCACCGATGAGCAGCAGCTCGCCGGCACGCAGGCCGGTGCCGATGGTCTTGTCCATCGGGGTGAAGCCGAGCGGAACCGGCTGGTACTCGCCGACGTTGCCCGTGGTTACCTTGTCGTTGAGGTCGACGAGGACGTCCAGCGCCGAGCGCGGGACCATGCTCCCGTTGGCGGTATCCAGGCGCCAGCCCGTCGATGCCTCGGCGGTCCCAGGCTTCAGGTCGGCGGCTTCGGTGCTCACGCGGTCAGGTCCTCCCCGGATGTGGCGGTCGGCGCATCGTAGCACCCGTGTTGACCGGGGACACCCACTCTAACGGGTCCCTTTGACGCTGGTACCGTCGGGTCCCTCCGTACCGGCAAGCTCGTCCCACAGCCGGGCCACGCAACGGATGCCCAGTTCGTAGTTGGTGAGGTCCATCGACTCGTTCGGTGCGTGCGCGTTGTCGTCCGGCGGCGTGAAGCCGAGCAACACGACCGGCAACCCGAGGATCGTGCTGAAGTCGGCCGCCACGGGGATCGAACCGCCCTCGCGCGCGAACAGCGGTTCGCGCCCGAACGTGGCAGCAAGCGCTCGCGCAGCCGCCTTGATCGCGGGATGATCGATCGGCATGGCGAACGGGCGCCCGCCGTGGAGGTCACGAATGGTCACGGTGACTCCGGGCGGTGCGACCTCGGCCACATAGTCCCGAATCAGCCCAACGATGCGCTCCGGGTCCTGGTCGGGAACGAGCCGGCAGCTCACCTTGGCGTGCGCGTGGGCCGGGATGATCGTCTTTGAGCCTTCGCCCTGGAAACCGCCCCAGATTCCGTTGACGTCGAGGGTGGGGCGCGCGCCGATCCGTTCGAGCGTGGTGAAGCCGACCTCGCCGACAAGCGACCCGAGGCCCGAATGCGTGCGCCAGGCCTCGTCGTCGAAGGGCTGGGCGGCAAACGCCTCGCGCTCCCGGTCGGTCAGGCCGACGACGTCGTCGTAGAAGCCCGGGATGCGGATCCGCCCGTCCGGACCCTTGAGCGCTGCGACGATCTGGGCGAGCGCGTTGGCCGGGTTCTGGACCGCCCCGCCGTACGTCCCCGAATGGAGATCGACCGGCGAGCCCTCGACGTCGATCTGAACGTACGCGTTGCCGCGGAGGCCGACGGTGATCGCCGGCAGGTTGCCTTCGAAGAAGCTCGTGTCGCTGATGACGGCCACGTCCGCCGTGAGGCGTTCGCGGTTTGCCGTCAGCCACTCTCGGAGGTGGCGCGAGTCGTCCTCCTCGTTGCCCTCGAACAGGTAGCGCACGTTGACCGGCAGGCTGCCACGCGTCGCCAGGAGGCCGGCAAGGGCCATGACGTGGAGGTGGATCTGGCCCTTGTCGTCCGCCGAGCCGCGAGCGAGCATCCGGTCGCCGACAACGACGGGTTCGAACGGCGGCGAGGTCCACAGGTCGAGCGGGTCGACCGGCTGCACGTCGTAGTGCCCGTAGACGAGGACGGTCGGCGCGTCCGGTCCCGCGTGGAGCCAGTCCGCGTAGACAACCGGGTGGCCGGTCGTTTCCGCGAGGGCCACATGCTCGGCCCCGGCGCGTTCGAGCGCAGCGGCGAGCCACGTTGCCGTTGCGCGACAGTCGTCGCGATGCTCGGGCAGCGCCGAGATGCTCGGGATGCGCAGGAACGCCTTGTAACTCTCGAGGCGCTCGTCACGGGTCGCGTCGAGATGCTCCTCGAAGGTCGTGTCGGTCAGGGTCATGGTTCGATGGTAGCGGGCGGGTAGCGCCGCGAGTTGATCGGCTGGTGAGCGTGCTCGCTCAGGATGTGCCGATGCCGGAGTCTCACGCGTGCCGTGGCACCCGCCGCGGCCGGCGCCTGCTCGCCGATCTGGGCGACGAAATCCGCGCGGCCAGCACGAGCGGCTGGCGTCTGTCGCAGGCCTCCGTCGCGACTGCAGCCGGCATCTCGCTCGAGCGAGCTGAGCCGCATTGAGCAAGGCGGATCGCTCCGTGGCTGGACGTCGTCGACTGCATCGCGGACTCTGCGCCGTCGTCGGGCTGGACCTGTCGGTGCGGGCGTATCCAGGACGGCAACCCAGCTCCGCGACGCGGCCCACGTGCGCTTGATCAGCTGCGTTCCGAGCTTCGGCTCGGTGGCGGGCCTCGGTCGTGCGAACGGAGGTGCCGATCGGCCGGCGAACGCGACCAACGTGCGTGGGACTTGACCAACGACTGCGACGGTCGGATCGTGCTGACACTGCGGCAGTCGAGCTCGAGACGCGGCTCACCGACGCCCAGGCGCTCGCTCGACGCGTCGACGCTCAAGTGCCGGGACAGCGGCATCGCCATCGTGATGCTCGTTGGTCCTTACGGACACCGCGAACCAACCGAGATGCGGTCGCATCAGCCACGAGGCCTGCCTGCGGCCGCTGTTCCCACTCGACACGAACTGCGATCCTGCGCGCACGCTTAGCCGCAGGTCGAGTGCCCGGACGCCGGCGGGATCGTCTTCATCCGGAGCGCTGCTCAGCGACCAGCTGCGGCCCGCCCTACGGGACGCAGCAGCGAACCTGCGCTGACGACAGCCGATCGTGCCCGCGCTGCGGGCAGGACTCGACGGCTCGTCGTGGCATTACGTGCCCGGTGCGGGCGGCGAACGGACGTGCCGCGGCCGCTCGTCACTGCTGCCCGCAGCGACGGGCACCACGTCGGCAATGCGCCGGCCGGGCCGGCACGGTCCCCGGAATCGAACGAGCGGGCCGCTGGCGGCCCGCTCGTGTCGGTCGTGCTGGAGAGGAACGCCGGTCAGGCCGGCGCCGGGTTCGGTTCGGGGACCGGCTGGGCGGGGCCGACGATGACCGGCGTCCCGTGCAGGTCCTGCTTCGGGGGCAGGTCCATGAACATCTTCTCGAACTCCTCGGAGTCCACCGTCTCCTCGGCCACGAGCCGTTCGGCGAGGGCGACGAGCTTGTCCTTGTGGGTCGTCAGGACCTCGATGGCCCGCTCGTATGCCCGGTCGATGATCGCCCGGACTTCCTCGTCGATCTGCTTCGCGACGTCATCCGAGTAGTTGCGCTGCTCCCCGATCTCGCGGCCGAGGAACACGAGCTCGTCACGCTTGCCGAAGGCCAGCGGGCCGAGCTTCTCGCTCATGCCGAACTCGGTGACCATCCGGCGGGCGAGGTCGGTCGCCTTCTCGATGTCGTTCGAGGCGCCGGTCGTCGTATCGCCGAAGATCAGGCGCTCCGAGGCCGTCCCGCCGAGCAGGCCGGCGATCTTGTCCTCGAACTCGCTCTTCGACTGGAGGTAGCGGTCCTCGGTCGGCAGGGCCATCGTGTAGCCGAGGGCCATGCCACGACTGATGATCGTGACCTTGGCGACCGGGTCGCACTTCGGCAGCACTCGCTGGACGACCGCGTGGCCGCCCTCGTGGTAGGCGATGATCGCCTTCTCGGCATCCGAGATGATCCGGGACTTGCGCTCCGGACCGGCCACGATCCGCTCGAGCGCCTCCTGGAACTCGGACATGCCGATGACCTTCTTGTTCCGGCGCGCCGAGAGGATCGCCGCCTCGTTGACGAGGTTCGCGAGGTCGGCCCCGGAGAAGCCGGGCGACTGGCGGGCGACGCCCTCGACGTCGACGCCCTTGTCGAGCGGCTTGCCCTTCGTGTGGACCTTGAGGATCGCCGTGCGCCCGCGCATGTCGGGCCGGTCGAGGATGACCTGGCGGTCGAAGCGGCCCGGGCGCAGCAGCGCCGGGTCGAGCACGTCGGGGCGGTTGGTGGCCGCGACGACGATCACGTTCGTGTTCGTATCGAAGCCGTCCATCTCGACGAGGATCTGGTTGAGGGTCTGCTCGCGCTCGTCGTGCGACCCGCCGAGGCCGGCGCCGCGCTGGCGGCCGACCGCGTCGATCTCGTCGACGAACACGATGCACGGCGAATTGCGCTTCGCCTGGTCGAACAGGTCGCGGACGCGGCTCGCACCGACGCCCACGAACATCTCGACGAACTCGGAGCCGGAGATGCTGAAGAACGGGACGCCGGCCTCGCCGGCAACCGCACGGGCCATCAGGGTCTTGCCGGTGCCCGGGGGCCCGACCAGCAGGACGCCACGCGGGATGCGGGCACCGAGCGAGTTGAACTTCTCCGGGTACTTGAGGAATTCGACGACTTCCTGGAGCTCCGTCTTGGCCTCGTCGACGCCGGCCACGTCGTTGAACGTGACGACCGTCTTGTTGCCGAGGAACATCCGGGCACGACTCTTGCCGAACGACAGGGCCTGGTTATTCGTCCCCTGGGCCTGTCTCATCATGAAGAAGATGAAGCCGCCGATGATCAGCAGCGGCAGCAGCCCGGTCAGCAGCAGCCCGAACCACGAGTTGTCGGCGACCGGCTTGACGGTGTAGGCCTCCGGGCCAAGCTCCTTGTTGCCCTTCTCGGCAGCCGCCTGCATGTCGCCGTAGACGTCCGAGTTCGGCAGACCCGGCACGCCGGGAGCGAAGACCACGTAGGGCTGGCCAGTCGGCGGCGTGACGGTCAGCTTGTTGTCCTCCTGGACAACCTTCGAGACCTCGCCTTTCTGGACGTTCGCCAGGAACTGGGAATAGGACGTGTCGGTCGTCTGGGTCGACGACGTCAACCACGTGAACAGCAGCGCTGCGGTGCCGACGACGAGCACCAGCATCACGATGCCGTTACGGAAGAACTTGGGGTTCAACGAGGGAGCCTCCGGATGGAACAGGCGACGCCGCGCGTCACCATGGGTCGAGTATAACGCCGGCCCCCGTTTGGACCGGGTAACCCTTTCGGGCCCCCGAGCGGTAGGAGGCGGTTCATCTAGCTTGGACGCTCCGTGTGACAGGAACGCGACGCCGGCGCGAGGGTGCGATCAAGGGATTGGTAGCGGAGGGCGGATTCGAACCACCGACCAAGGGCTTATGAGTCCCCTGCTCTACCACTGAGCTACTCCGCCGCTGCGCTGAAGCTTATCGAGCGTCATCCGGAGCGGCAACCGCCCCCGGCCAGTCGGCGGCGCGACGCGACCAAGCCTCGATCGGTTGCTCAGGTGACGGCGGCGCCAAGACCAGCCGGCTTGGCCTCGGGGATAACCGGTTCGGTGGCCAGGAACCACGTCGGCAGCGCACGGACGAGGACGGGTTCGCCGTAGACGCGGACAGATCCATCTTCGATGGCCTCGGTCCAGCCACGCAGGGCCCTCGCGATGGGGTACAGCCCAGCCGGATCGGCATCCACGTACACGTAGCAATCCTCGCTCAACAGGGGATCCTCGGCACAGAGCGTTGGTTCGGTATCGCGTGCGAGCAGCAGCCAGCCTCGCGGCACGTCCGCGCCCGACATGGCGATCTCGATCACCACCTGGTGTGCCGGAACGACCGCTGTATCGACACGGTGGGCCAGCCACCAGACGATGACCCCCGGATCCCGCTGCGCCATCGCCGGATCCTCAGGTACCCACTTCTCGGCCCAGCCCAACAGGGCTCGAACCACCGGCCGGAGCTGCTCACCGGCTGGGGTCAGCAAGTAGTCCGTGGGCCGGCCCCCGGCCGATGGCATACGCGCCACGATCCCCATCTCTTCGAGCTTGCGCAGCTTGTCGCTCAGCACCGAACGCGAGATGTGGCCCGGGAGACCGTTGGCGAGCGAGTTGAAACCCTGCGAGCCGAACAACACGAGCTCGCGCACGATGAGCAGGCTCCATCGGTCGCCGAGGCGCTCGACCGCCTTCGTGAACGCGCAGTAGTTGTCGCTCGCGCTCGAGCCCATGGCCGCATTCTCTCACCGCCATCAGCAGGGAACAGTTCGACATTCGAACTGCCCGGCGCCGCGAGAGGTCGGACCAAGTCCACCGGTTCTGTTTTCGTACTTCTCTCCGGGTCGCGCCCGGCGCTAGCGTCGGCTTGATCACTCGTCACCGAGAGGAATGCGATGACCAGCCGAGCAGTCGCAATGGATCCCACCAACGAGCGGGCGGAACGCTATCGAAGCGCGGAGCGCGCTGGTGTGGAGCCACTACGGACTTGGACCGACCGAGCGGTTCGTTGAGTTCGAGTCGCCCGCGGTGCGCCTGCGGATCCAGGAGGTCGGATCGGGTGAGCCGATCGTGTTCGTCCATGGCGGCCTGTGGCCTGCGGTGGCACTCGCTCCACTCGTGCGCGAGCTGGCTGGCTATCGCTGCATCCTGCTCGACCGGCCCGGCTGTGGTCTGAGCTCCCCCGTCGACTGGCGGAAACACGAGCTCCGGACCGTTGCCCCCAAACTCCTGGGCGGCGTCGCCGACGCGCTCGGGCTGGAGCGGACCCACGTCATCGGTCACTCGATCGGTGGCGTGTGGGCCCTCCGGCTAGCGCAGGACCAGGCCGCGCGAGTCGGCAAGATCGGGATCCTGGGCGCTTCGCCGGTGCTGGCCGAAATGCCGCGCCCGGGATTTTTCCGGATCCTGGCGTCGCCAATCGGAGCACTCATCACCCGTCTTCCGCAAAACCAGGACCGTGCGCGCTCGATGCTCCGCCAGGATGGGCATGGCCCGAGCCTGGATGCTGGCCGCATCCCGGATGTGTTCTTCGACTGGCACGTCGCGCTCGTCCGCAATACAACGACGCTGGGCAACGAGCGCGCCATGATCCGCGATGCGGTCGTCCGCGGTGGCGCGTGGCGACCCGGGGTCACCTTCGAGCCCGCCGAGCTGTCTGCGATCCAGCAGCCGCTCCTCTACGTCATCGGCAGTGCCGACCCTGAGGGCACGGTCGACTACGCGAAGCAGGTCGTGGCGGCGCTGCCCAACGC
Organism: uncultured Chloroflexia bacterium; assembly: GCA_963721655.1. GTDB lineage: Bacteria > Chloroflexota > Limnocylindria > Limnocylindrales > CSP1-4 > DASTYU01. The sequence goes on from CAVRKH010000009.1 coordinate 90,526, forward strand.
CGAGCTGAATGTCCTACCCAATGCCGGCCACATGCTCTGGCTCGACGATGCGGTCCACGTCGGCAACGCGATCCGCACCTTCCTCGACGACTCGACCTCGGCTGAGCCCAGCCCGACAAGGCAGGCCGCGGGCCTCGACCGCCCGTAGCCCTCGGCGAGGTACGGAACGATGACTTCCCGAGCGCGCGGCAGCATCGGCGCATGGCTCTGCCTCTCCGCCGCGCTATGCCTGGCGGTGATCGTCTCGTCCCGCTCCGACTCGAGCGAGCTCGGCGCACCGGTGTACTGGACCTGGGCGCTGACCGGCCTCCAGGTGATGGCCCTGTGGGTCGCCGGCCGTGGGCTGGCGTTGGGCTGGATGATCGGGAGCGCTGTGCAGCCCGGATGGATCGCATACGCGCTCATGACCGATCAGCTCGGATTCGTCATCGGCTGCGGGATCTCGACCGGCGTGCAGCTGTCCGCCTACTTGCGGGCCAGTGGAGCGATAGGCAGAGCCGGTGCCGTTCCAGTCGTCGGTTCGGAGTCGCCTCAGGAGCACTGCAGCGAACAACCCAACCAGGCACTGTCACGAGCGTGGAGTTGATGTGGGCCACGTCAGGGCGATCCGTTCCCGCAGGAACTGATCGAGTGCAGCCTCGAACCGTCGCGGCCTTCCGTTCACCCGTTGATGCGAGGGACGACTGGGGTTCATACTCCGTCCACCATTCGCCGCCGGGCATCGCGGTCCACCAAACGGGCCGCAGGAGGAAACCGATGCTCCGAAGAACCGGCACGACCGCGCTTGTCGTCGCGTTGATCCTGATCGTCGGTGCTACGGTCGCCTCGGCGGCACCCGCTACGCGCGGCAAGACCCTCACCGTCGTCGAGCGGGCGACCACCGACACCGTCGTCGACCTCGGTGCGGCCGGCGACACCATCGGCGACATGCTCGCCTTCGGCAACGACATGTACAACGCCGCGAACACCACGAAGGTGGGTCGCGACGAGGGCGTCTGCTTCCGGACAAATCCCGGGCTCGCGTGGGAGTGCACGTTCACGGCGATCCTGGCCGGCGGGGCGATCACCGTGCAGGGCCCGTTCTACGACGACCTGCATGACTCGCAGCTCTCGATCACCGGTGGGACCGGCGCCTACGCGAATGCCCGCGGCGAGATGACCCTCCACGCGCGCGACGAGTTGGGCAGCGAGTTCGATTTCGTCTACCACATCATCGGCTGAACGGTCGGTCGTGGCCGACCCGGACGTGGCCGGCGCTCTCCGTGGGACGCGCGTGGCCTTCCCGGCCGAGCTACTTCCGCGCGGACAGCGACCGGCTCTAGCCCGCTTCGGACGAGGCCGCCACCGGCTCCCTGAGCAGCCCGTACTCGCCGCGGTAGCGGACATGGAGCAGGTTGTTGAACAGGTTGAGCATGTTGATGTAGCCGATGAGGAACGACAGCTCGACGAGCTCCGGGTCGCTGAATTGCGTCGACAGGTCGGCCATGAGCGCGTCCGGCACGGCGTTCGAATCGGCCATCGCAGCCTTCGTGTACTCGATCGCGAGGCGCTCGCGCGGCGGAAGCGCGGCGGGCTCGGCAATGACGGCCAGCGGCTCGCTCACGATGTCGCCGATGTCGACGAGGTCGCAGTGCGAGTTCGTGCAGAACTGGCAGTCGTTGTGGTCCGACGCCGTGATGATCACCAGCTCCTTGACGCGCCGCTCCAGGAGACCTCCGGGGTAGACGGCGCCGCCGAAGCCCGCAAAGGCACGCAGGATCTCGGGCCGCAGGCACATCGCCTGGATCATCTCGACGGGCGGCTGACCGCGCTCCCACAGCCCTCGGCTTTCGTCGAACGAGGGGTCGTCCTTGACGGCCTCGAAGGCGGCCTGGACCTGGGCGGGTGTGACGGTCACGCGCATCGGCGGTTTCTCCTCGGAACGAGTGGAGCAGATTAGCCCACGGGCGCCACGAGCACAGACCCGGGTCAGCCAGGCCCGAACAGCAGCTCCATCCAGCGCTCGAACGGCGTCGCCTGCTCGGCGGCGGCCCCGACCCGGACCGCGGCCGAACCGGGAGCGTCGGGCGGCAGCGACGGGGCGTCCTGAGCGAGGGCGAACGGGATCTCGCGTCCCTTGCCCAGGCCGTAGCCGCGGGCCTCGATGAGGATGTACTCCTGGCGCTGGATCAGCGCGAGCTCGCGACGGTAGCCCTCGATGTCGTCGCGGAGCGTGTCGTTCGCGGCGGCCAGATCCTCAGCCCGCGTGGATGCCGCGGACGCGTCCCCGATCTGGCGAGCGAACAACACGACGATCCAGACCGTGGCGACCGCCCCGAGGATCAGGCCAAGCTGGCGCCGCCCGATGCCCGCGATCGGCAGCGCCGACAGGTCCGGTATGGCGGTCTGCGGTCCCTCGGGCTCGCGATCCTCGCCATCGCCGCCCGCCTCGGACGGATCCGGGGTGGCGGGGTCGTCCTTCCGCGGTCGCCCGCTCCGACTCGGCATTCCGGGGACAGTAGCTGCGCGCAGCTGACGTTGTCAAACGACTCGCTGGCGCGGCGCGTGCGAGCGCTCGTGACAACCAAGCTGTCGCAACGGCGCCGCACGGTTGGGCTACACTGCCCGCATTTCGCACGTATGTTCGAATTCGAGCGGAGCCGAGAATGCGCACCTATGCCCCCGCAAGTACCGAGGCCGTCCTCGAACGCCTGCTCGAGGAACCGTCCCTCGCGCGTGGCGTCATCCACCACGAGGTGCTGCCGGCCCGCGAGGCCGAGTTCGCGCCGTTCCCGGATTGGGTCGATGCCCGGATCAAGGCCGGGCTCGCGTCGCGCGGCATCAGCGAGCTGTACACGCACCAGGCGGCGGCGATCGATGCCGTCCACGCCGGGCAGGATGTGGTCGTCGTCACGCCGACAGCGTCCGGCAAGACGCTGTGCTACGCGGTGCCCGTCCTGCAGGCGATCACCGAGGACGCCGCGTCGCGGGCGCTCTTCCTGTTCCCGACCAAGGCACTCGGCCAGGACCAGGTCGCCGAGCTGACGGCGCTTGACGAAGGCGGCCGGGCTCGAGGTTTCCGCGGCAACGTACGACGGCGACACCCCGGCGCCGATCCGGTCGGCAATCCGGACCGCGGGCCGGGTCGTCGTCACGAACCCGGACATGCTCAACTCGGCGATCCTGCCCCACCACACCAAGTGGTTCCAGCTGTTCGAGCAGCTGAAGGTCATCGTCGTCGACGAGCTCCACACGTACCGGGGCGTCTTCGGCAGCCACGTCGCCAACGTCCTGCGGCGGCTGCTTCGAATCTGCGCCCACTACGGCAGCCGGCCGGTGATCGTGTGCTGCTCCGCGACGATCGGGAACCCGCAGGAGCTGGCCGAGCTCCTCACCGGCCGCGGGATGCATCTCGTCGACCGGAACGGGGCGCCGGCCGGCGTGCGCCACGTGCTGCTCGTCGACCCTCCCCTGCTCGACCCTTCGACCGGGGCGCGCGGTTCTGCCCTCACGCTTGCAGAGCGCTGGGCGCTCCCCTTCATCCGGGCCGGCCGCCAGACGATCGTGTTCGGTCGCGCGCGGACCTCGGTGGAGATCATCCTGTCGCGCCTGCGCGAGGCGCTGCGCGAGAGCTACGGGCCGCGCAGCCGGGTGCGGGGCTACCGCGGCGGGTACCTGCCGACCGAGCGGCGCTCCATCGAGCAGGGCCTGCGCGACGGCGAGGTCCTCGGTGTCGTCAGCACCAACGCGCTGGAGCTCGGCGTGGATATCGGGCGCCTCGACGTCGCCGTCCTGGCGGGCTACCCGGGTTCCATCGCCGGCGCCTGGCAGCAGCTCGGTCGTGCCGGTCGGCGGGCGGGGACCAGCGTCGGCGTCGTGATCGCGTCCGGCGCCCCGGTCGACCAGTACGTCGTCCACCACCCGGAGTTCCTGCTCGGCTCGCGGCCGGAGGAGGCGCGCCTCGATCCCGACAACCTGCACGTGCTCCTGGCGCACCTTCGCGCCGCGACGTTCGAGCTGCCGTTCGAGCCCGGCGAGGTGTTCGGACCAGCGCCGGTCGACGACCTCATGGCATTCCTCGCCGAGGAACGCCACGTCCGCCAGGCCGGCGACGGCCGCTGGTACTGGAGCTCGGAGAACTTCCCGGCATCGGAGATCTCGATGCGCGCGGCAGCCCCCGAGAACGTCGTGATCATCGACACGACGCCCGACCGGCCGCGGGTCCTCGGCGAGGTCGACCTGTTCTCGGCGCAGGTGCTCGTTCACGAACGGGCGATCTACATGCACGAGTCGGTCCAGTACTACGTCGATCGGCTCGAGTGGGGCGAGCGCAAGGCGTATGTCCACAAGATCGACGCCGACCACTACACGTATGCGAACCGGGCGGTGACGCTCAAGCCGCTCGACGTGTTCGGCGAGGCGCCGGCGCAGGGCGGCCGGCGGATCCACGGCGAGGTGATGGTCGCGAGCCTCGTGACGCTGTTCAAGAAGCTCAAGTTCGGGACCGACGAGAACGTCGGCTGGGGGCCGATCGACCTGCCCGAGCTCGAGCTCCAGACGACCGCGTACTGGCTCACGGCAGAGCGACTGGCAACGTCGTGGCGGCGCGACGACCTGGACGTCGCGCTGCTCGGCGCCGGTCGGGCCATCCAGACCGTGGCGTCGGTGCTGCTCATGGTCGACCCGCGCGACCTCGGGCTCGTCGCGCAGGTCCGCTCGCCGCACTCCGAGGAGCCGACGATCTACCTGTACGAGGCGATGCCCGGCGGCATCGGCCTGTCCGAGCGGCTCTGGCAGCGCCACGACGAGTTGCTCGAAGCCGCGGCGGCGCTCGTTGCGGCGTGCGCCTGCGACGCCGGCTGTCCGGCCTGCACCGGGCCACGCCTCGAACCGAACGTGAGCCCGAAGGCGCTGGCGCTGCGCCTGCTCGGCGAGCTCGGTGCGACGGCACCGGCCGTCGCCGCCTGACGACCGTGGAACGCGGGGCGACGCTCGAACGACGCCTCGCGAACTTCCGGGCTGCGACCCGGGCGCGGCCGCTCGACACCCCGTGGCAGCGAGCGGCCACAGCGGACCTCGCCGAGCGGATGGCCGTCGCGGTCGACGGCGAGGTCGTCCGGACGCCGCTGGGATCCGTCGTGCGACGGGAGCCGCCGATCCGCGTCCTGCCGATCGACCGCGAGCGGCTCGCCCGCCTCCCCGGCCAGCCGCCGGCCGACGCACCGCTCGTCTGCCTCGACACCGAGACGACCGGGCTGGCGACCGCCGCGGGTACCGTCGCGTTCCTCGTCGGGCTCGGCTGGTGGGAGGGCGACGGGTTCCGCCAGGTCCAGTTGCTGCTGCCGGACCATGCCGAGGAGCCGGCATTGCTGGCCCTGATCGCCGAGCGGATCCCGCCCACGGCCTGGCTGGTGACGTACAACGGGCGCGGCTTCGACTGGCCGCTGCTCGTGACGCGCTTCCGCATGGCGCGCCGGGACGCGCCGCCGCACGCCGGCCACCTCGACCTGCTGCCCCTCGTCCGGCGGCTGTTCCGGCACCGCATGGCCGATGCGCGGCTGCGCACCGCGGAGGCGGAGCTGCTCGGCCTTCGCCGGGTCGGCGACGTTGATGGGTGGCAGATACCCGGTCGCTACCTCGACTTCCTGCGCGGTGGCCCTGCTGACCCGCTGGTCGAGGTCGTCCGTCACAACGACCAGGACGTCCGCTCCCTGGCCCACCTCGTCGGGCACGTCGAGCGCGGCTACGCCGATGCGGAGGCCCGCAGCGCCGCCCCGCGCGGTGACCTCGCCGGCCTCGCCCGGGCGTTCGCTCGCGAGCGTCGGTTCGACGAGGCGCTCGAATGCCTCGACGCGGCCGTGGCGGCCGAGGACGAGCAACCGCCGAGCCCGACGCCCGCGCCGCCGATCCCGTTCCCGGTCGCAGCCCGCGAGGCGTCGGCCGAATGGTGGCAGCCCGCCTACCGGCCGGACTTCGGCGGACGTCCGAAGCGGCCGGAGCCATTGCCGGCCTACGATCGGCCGGCAGCCTTCGCCGCGCCCTGGTCGGAGGAGCGGCTGTACCTGGACCGTGCCCACGTCCTTCGCCGGCTGGGCCGCATCGAGGACGCCGGCGCGGCATGGGCGGCCCTCGCCGCGTCGCCGGGGAGACTCGGAGTCGTCGCGGCGATCGAGCTCTCGAAGCTCCGCGAGCACCGTCTCCGCGATCCGCTCGGGGCGTTCGAGGCGGCGACCCGAGGGCTGGTCGCGGCGGAGCGCAGGCGGCGGCTGGGACGACCGGAACCTGCGCTCGAGGCCAATCTCGAACGGCGGCTGATACGCCTGCGGAAGCGTCTCGAGGGACCACGGACGGGTGAGCTCAGCTGAACGGTGAGCGTCAGATAGCCGGCCCGCCACCTCGTCGAGCCCCTGCTTCCGCCATGCGTTGTCGAACGGCCTCCCGACCCGGCACGCCTGCCAGCCCGGGCCCCTCGACGAGGAGCGACGCCGCCGCAGCCGCCAGCAACAGGTCGTAGCGCTGGGCGATCCGCCCGCCGACCAGGTCCGGCCTCGCGCGGGCCGCGAGGACCGCCGCGAGGAACACGTCGCCCGCTCCCGTCGGATCCAGAACGGCGTCGGGGCGCAGCGAAGGGTACCGATACAGGCGACGCGGGCCATCCGGGCCGACTTCCGCGGCGAGTCCGCCCTGAGCGCCACTCGTCACCAGGAGCGTGGCACCTGGTCGCAACCACGCGCAGACCTCGTCGATGCGGATGTCCGGCCCGAAGTCCGTGCCGCTGACCGCCACGATGTCGGCACGGCGGAGCAGCGGTGACGGCCCGGGGGCGACATGCCGGACGGGTTCTCCCGCACGGAGGTCACGGAGGAGGCCCTGCCAACCGACTGCCACCAGCGCGTCCTCGGGCGGAACGTCCGCCCATGCGTCCGGCAGCTCGCCGGCCACCGGCCCGAGCAGCCACGCCGGCGCCGAACGCCACTCGGGCGGGAGCGCCTCGACCGGCAAGGGATCCGACACCTCGTACGCCACCTGGCGGCGGCCGCCGGGCCCTTCGATGTTCTCGAACACGGGGCCGCTGGCCAGTGCCGCGACCCGCACGTCCACGCCCGCCTCACGGAGCGTCTCGAGCTCCTCGGCTTCGGCGGCCTCGGCATCCGCCCCGACAAGTGCGGCGACCCGCAGCCCGAGCCGGGCGATCGCCAGCGCGCCGTACGACACCGCCCCGCCGAGCCGCCAGCCGCGCGGGTCGTCGGCGACCCGGTCGCGCGATGCCGCGCCGACCACGACCACGCCGGGCGGGCCGGAATGGCTCGGGGAGTCGTTCAGAGGCATGCGCCTATACTCGCCGAATGTTCTTCTACGAACTTCACGAAGGTGACGACGAGGTCTACTCGGACGTCATTCTGTACAGCGATTCGGAGTGGGAGCCGGACGAGTTCTTCGATCTCGTCCAGACAGTCCGCCGCCGGATCCAGGACAGCCACACCCAGGACAGCCTGATCGAGGCGATCGCGACGGTCCTCGAGCGCGAGCACGGCTTCCTGTACGTGTCGGACGACCGGCTGAGCGCCGCGGTCAACGTGTCGAAACAGGAGGACGACAACTTCCTGGCCGAGATCGACAGCGAGCTCGATGACGAGGATGACGATGAGGACGACACGGACGCGAACGGCAGGGCCGACGCCGACTACGTGACGATCAACGCCGAACTCGACTTTGACAGGGGCTCCCGCACGAACTAGCGCGGCCCGGCGCCGGCGCCTATTTGCTGAACAGGATCTCGATGACGTCGCCGTCCTTGACCTGGTAGGTCTTGCCCTCCGAGCGGAGCCGGCCGGCCTTCCTGGCTTCGGCCATCGACCCGAGCTCGAGCAGGTCGTCGTAGGCGACGGTCTCGGCCCGGATGAAGCCCCTCGCGAGGTCCGAGTGGATCGCCCCGGCCGCGTCGACGGCCGATGAACCGTTGGGGATCGGCCACGCCCGCACCTCGTCGGGTCCGGCCGTGAGGAACGACACGAGCCCGAGCAGTCGGTACGACAGCCCGATGACACGATCCAGCCCCGACTCGGCGATCCCGAGCTCCTCCATGAACACGGCCGCCTCGTCCGGTTCGAGCTCGCCGAGCTCCATCTCGATCTTGGCCGAGAGCGCCTCGATCAGCGCCTGCTGGTGTGGGTAACCCGCAGCGATCGACTCGACCAGCGCGGGCGCACCGCCGAGGTCACCCTCGCCCACGTTGAGCAGCACGAGGACCGGCTTCTGGGTGAGGAAGCGAAACCCACGGATCTGCTTCTCGTCGTCGGGCTCGAGCGCGGCGTCGCGGATCGGGGTGCCGGCATCGAGGGTCTCCTTCAACCGGCGCAGGACCCCTTCCTCGCGTTCGTTCGACTCGCGCTCAGCCTGCGTCCCGTGACGACCGCCGGTCGACAGGCGTTCGAGGCGGCGATCGGTCATCGCGAGATCGGCCAGCATGAACTCGAGATCGAGCCGCTCGAGGTCGCGCCGGGGATCGACGCTCCCTTCGGGATGCGGGTGCGACGCGTCCTCGAACGCGCGGACCACGTGCAGCAGGGCATCGGAGTCCCGCAGCCGCGCGAGGTGTTCGGCCGGCAGCTCCTCGGTGCCGACGTGGCCCTCGGTCGACGCAGGTGGTGCGGGCAGGTCCACGTAGGTCACGTCGGCATGGACGATCTTCTTCGGCTTGAAGATCTCGGCCAGCCGGTCGAGTCGCTCGTCGGGGACCTTGACGACGCCCACGTTCATGGTGATCCCGCCGTAGCCGCCGGTCTCGGCGTGACCGCGCGTCAACGTGTTGAAGACGGTGGTCTTGCCCGACCCGGCAAGGCCGACGATGGCGATCTGCACGGTCAGTACCCCGCGGCGGGGTCGACCACGTTGAGCAGCGTCTCCCCGCGGGCGAAGCGGCCCAGGTTGTCGCAGAACAGCTCGATGCTGCGATCGAGGACGCGGCCGCTCGACCATGCGGTATGCGGGGTGACGATGACGTTCGGGAGGTCGTAGAACGAGGACATCGGCGGGAGCGGCTCGTCACGGAACGTGTCGAGCACCGCGCCGCCGAGGGGGCCGTCGTGAAGCGCACGAAGGAGCGCGCGTTCGTCCACGAGGCGCCCGCGGGCGACGTTGATGAGCCACGCTCCGGGCTTGACGAGCCGCAGCGTCTCCTCGTTGATCATGTTCTCGGTCTCCGGCGTCAGCGGCGCCGCAAGGACGATGAAGTCGGACTCTGCCAGCAGCTCGGGCAGGCTCTCGGGTCCGCCGACGCGGTCGAGCATCACCTCGCCGGGGGCGTGGCCGCTGTCCGTCGGGTCGTCCTCGGTGGCGGATTGGGCGTCGGGGACCCGCCTGCGAACCGCCACGACCCGGCAGCCGAATGCGGTGGCGAGCGCACCGACCGCCCGCCCGATCGAGCCCAGCCCGACGATCCCGACCGTCACGTCGCGGAGCTCGGCTCCCTCGAGCGGCTGCCACGTCCGCTCCCGCTGCAGCTCGAGGAGCTGCGGGAGCCGGCGGCTCACCGCGAGGATCATCATCACGACGTACTCGGCGATCGGGCGACTGAATACCCCGCGGGCATTCGTCACGACGAGCCCGCGATCGAGCGCGGAGGTCGTCAATGCCCGCTCCACGCCCGAGGTCGCCGAGTGGACCCAGCTCAGACGCGGGGCACGGGCGAGGATCCGGTCGAACGCCTCGGAGCTGAGCCAGCCGCGGAGCATCACCTCGACGTCGTCGACCGGGCCGTCGGCGAGGCCCTCGACCGAGACCGTCACGATCCGGGCTCCCGGAGCTGCGGCGCGGATGCGCTCGAGGTCGCGCGAGCGATAGCGGGCCGACAGGATCGGGCTGAGGGCGATCGCGCTGGGCGCGCCGTCGGGTCCGGATCCGGGTCCCGCGGTCCGTGCGAACGGGGCACTCGTCACGAGGCCGTCCCGGTCGCCAGCACGCGCGCCATCCAACGATCCGGAGCGTCGATCTCCGCGGGCTGCGGCAGCGTCTCGGGACCCTCCCACAGGCGTCGCAGGGCAGCGGGCCCGCCCCGTTCGGCGATGGCCCGGACGAACTGCTCGCCCTTGCGGTACTGCTCCATCTTGAGGTCCATGCCGGTGATCCGGAGCATCGCCCGCTCGAACGGCGTTCGCCGCGTGCGCCGCTCGTGGAAGCGGGCGGAGATCCGCTCGACGCCCGGCACGAGCTCCTTCCCGACGTCGTCCATCACGTAGTCGCTGAAGCCCTCGAGCAGGCTCATCACGGCCTGCGTCTCGCGGAACAGGCGGCGCTGCTCCTCGCCCATGAGCTGCTCCATCCAGTGCCCGCCGTCTCCCTCGCCGCGCAGCGCGCGGCCGAGCCCGCGCATCGCGTCCCGGCCGAGACCGCGTGCATCCCGCCCGAACAGGGCCAGCTGGCGCTCGAGGCGACCGGCCAGGTACGGCCGCAACCAGGGATGGGCCTCGAACTCGAAGGCGTGCGTCGTCTCGTGGAGCGCGATCCACGTCCGGAACGGGACCAGCGGCACGTCGAGCGCGCGCGCCGTCATGCGCACGTTCTCCTCGACGAACAGCAGCCGGCCCGGGGCGATCTCCGCCGACAGCATGGCGAGGTCGTACTGGCCGAGCACACGCTGGCCCATGAACCCCAGCAGGATCCCGAGCTGGCGCGTGGTCACCCAGCGGTTGGCGAGCGCCATCGTCGCCTTGGCCAGCCCGCCGCCGGGCGGCATCACCTGGTCGAGGAGCTCGCCCTCCAGGCGGCCGATGAGCGCGGCGAACGACGTCGTGTTGGCGCGGACCCAGCCGGCGCGATCGACGACCTCCGAGCGTTCGACGACGCCGGGCAGCTCCGTTTCGAGCGCCGCGCTGAGCGCGGGCACGATCCGCTCCATGGCCTCCCGGTAGTGAGGCTCCGAGGCCCGCAGCTCCTGCACCGAGAGGCTGCCGGGGGCGCGCCGCAGCCGCCCGATCGCGGTCCGCTCGACGCCGGCCCAATCCACGAGGCCGCCCGAGCGGGCGGCCCGCTCCGCCCGGCGGCCGAGGACCGTCGCTGCGGCACCCAATGCCGAGCCGACGAGGAACCCGGCCTGCCAGACGCGGTCGTCGCGCCAGTTCGGCGCGCGGCGGCCGCCCGATCCGGTCATCGCGCCACGGCCCCGAGCTCCACGGTTTCGACATCCGGGAACGCGTCACCGAACATCCGGGCCGCGATCGTGCGGAAGCGGTCCGCGTCACCGGTCGTCAGCTGCAGGTGGCTCACGTCGCCCGGAGTCGTACCGGGCGCTTCGAGGGCGTTGATGCTCAGCAGCTCGGCGAGCGACGAGGCGGTGGCCGTCGCCGAGTCGACGATCGCGATGCGCTCCCCCGTCGCGGCCGCGAGGAGCGGGCGCAGCAGCGGGTAGTGGGTGCACCCGAGGAGCAGGGTGTCGACCGCGCCGGAGGCCGGCAACGGGAAGATGAACTCACCGTCCGCGTCACGCTGGCCCAGCAGCGGCGCGAGCGCGTCAGCCACGGCTTCCTCCGCAGCCGGCCCGCTCAGCTCGCCCGCCTCGACGAGCGGAACGAGCGTCGGCGTCGCGTGTTCGTACACCTCGATCGCAGGGTTCTCGTCCTTGATCGCGGCGAAGTAGGCACGCGAGCGGACCGTCGCGGGCGTGGCGATCACGCCGACCCGCCGGTTGCGTGTCGCGAGCGCGGCGGCCGAGGCGCCGGGTCGGATCACGCCGAGGATCGGCAGGTCGTAGCGACGCCGGAAATCGCCGATCGCCACGGCGGTCGACGTGTTGCAGGCGACGACGATGGCCTTGACCCCGCGATCGGCGAGCTCGTCGAGGCCCTGCATCGAGAACCGGCGAACCTCGTCGTCCGGGCGGGTGCCGTACGGTGCGCGCCCGTTGTCGCCGAGGTAGACGGTCGATTCCGCGGGGGTTCGGCGGAGGATCTCGCGAAGGACGGTGAGCCCGCCGACGCCGGAGTCGAAGACGCCGATCGGACGGGGGTCGGTCACCGCGGGGGCCTAGCCTCGCCCCGCGGCTGCCGGGACCGCGGCCTGGCCGAGCAGCTCCCCCGCCAGGCGATTGATGTCCTGGCTGATCTGCGCGCCCGGCTCCGCGAGCACGAACGGCACGCCTTCGTTGTTGGACTGCACCACCAGCCGTCCGTCCGAGACCACGCGGTGCTCCGGGACGCGGCCGAGCGCCCGTTCAAGGTCGAGCGGGTCGATCCCACCCGCCGAGTCCGCGCGGTTGACGATGTAGCGGACCTTCGCGGCCGGGTAGCCGATCGCGCGGAACGTGTCGGCCATCGCGATCGTGTTGTGGATCGTCGTCGAGTCGTAGGTGACCACCTCGAGGATCACGTCGCTCGTATCGAGGAACGACAGGCTGACGTCGTTGAGGTGGCTCGTGAGGTCGATCACGATCGCACCGTAGATGCGGCGCAGCAGGGACAGCACCTTGTCGACATCGCGGACGGTGACCATTTCGGCCATCTCGATCCGTGGCGGGGCGAGCAGGATGTCGATGCCCGACGGGTCACGCCACAGGACGTCGCCCAGGTCCGACTCGGCGATCCGATCGGTCGGCAGGTCGAGGATCGACGGCGCGTCGGCGGGCACCTTGAGGAGCGATCGCAGGTCGCCGAACTGGAGACTGCCGTCGATCAGCACGGTGCGCTGCTCGAGCTGGCCGAATGCAACGGCGAGGTTGAAGGCGAGCGTCGTCTTGCCGACCCCGCCCTTGGGCGCGAACACCGACACGACGCGCGAGCCGCCCTGGTCGGCGTTGGCGGCGAAGTCCTTGCGAACCTGGGCCACCCGCGTGATGAGGTCGAACCCGGAGAAGGGCATCGACAGGACGCCGTGGATGCCCGCCTCGGGGTCTGGATTGATCGGCGTCTGGGGAACCGTCAGGACGATGACGGGCACGCCCAGCTTCGAATTCTCGAATCTGTTCGACGAGCTGGGGACCCTTGACGCGGCCCTGCAGGAGCGCGTCGATGAGGACGACGTCCGGCCGCAGCTGCTGGATCTGTGCCGGCGCCTTGGCGCCCTCGCTGATCACGTCGAGCAGCTTGATGTGGGCCTGCGCGTTCAGCAGTCCGCGGATGTACTGGGCAACCTGCGGGACGTCCTCGACGATCAACAGGCGCGTCTGGTCACTGGAAGCCATCGCGGCGACGATACCAAATTCCCTTCGAGACACGTCCCGCCGAACGTCCGGGTCGGGCGTGGATCGACGGGGGACGAACGGCTACGGTCGAATCGCGACGAGGACGGCCCGCTCGCTGCCGGGTCCGTGCGCCTCGAGGTCGTAGCTGCCGGCGAGCGTCTCGACGCGCAGGCCGGCCGCCTCGGCGAACCCGGTGAGCTCGTCGGCCGACACGAGCCGCAGGCGGTCGCGTCGGACCCAGCGGACGGCCGCGGCGCCCTGCGGGCCCTCCTCGAAGATCGTGGTGAGCGCGATCGTTCCCGTGGCGGCGTCGTGCTGGGCGGAGCCCGTCTTCGTCACGATGGCGCCGGTGATCGGTTCGGGCCGGGCCCACTCGAGGATCTGGCGTCCGTCGTAGCGGGCCAGATCGTCGGCATCCGGCAGCCACACATCAACCGCCGCGATCCCGCCAGGCACGAGGTGGTCGGCGAGCGCCTGGATGGCGGCCTGCTGCGCGGTTCGCGTTCCCAGCGCCATCAGCGAGTTCAGCGCGAGAAGCCCGAAATCGAACGCCGCGCCTTCCGGGAGCGCGAGCCCGACGAGGTCCGCTTCGACCAGCTCGAGGGAGCCGCCGCTCCCCGCGATCTCGGCGGCAGCCCGAGCCCGGGCGCGATCGAGCATGTGGCGGTCGTTGTCGACGCCTGTCACGCGGTGGCCGGCTGCCGCAAGCGGAATGGCGACGCGGCCGGTCCCGACGGCCAGCTCCAGGACGCGGCCGCGGCCACGATCGGCCAGCGCCCGGTAGAGGTCGACGTCGCCCGGGTCGTCGGCCAGGTCGAGGTCGTAGAGGCGCGCAAGGGCAGCCGCCGTCGCGGGATCGGCCGCCTCGAGGTTCACGAGCGGCGGACCCAGGTCCCGGCCTTGCGCCGGACGGCGAGCGCGCTGATCGCCTCGAGCGCGAGCCGATTCGCGGCCATCGCCGTCGTCTCGGCATGGTCGTACGGCGGCGACACCTCGACGATGTCCATCGCGACGAGGTCGACCGCGCCGACGATCTGGCGCACGGCCCGCAGCAGCTCGCGCGGCAGCAGACCCCCCGGCTCGGGGGTTCCGGTCCCCGGCGCCAGACCGGGATCGAGCACGTCGATGTCGACCGACAGGTAGATGTGGTCCGGCCCGTCGAGCGCTTCGGCGATCGCGTCGGCGACGACCGCCTCCGCGCCGCGCTCCTCGATCTCGGTCATGAGGTGATAGCGCAGTCCCTGCTCGCGCATCCATTCGAATGTTTCCGCCGGCGGCCAATACCCGCGCAGTCCGACCTGCACGAAGTTGCGGCCCCTCACCGCGCCCGACTCGACGAGACGGCGCATCGGCGTGCCGTGGCCGGCGAGCACGCCCCAGTCGTCCATCGCGGTGTCGGCGTGGGCATCGAAATGGACGATCCCGATGGTGCCGGGCCGGTGGACTTCGGCGATGGCGGTCGCGCTCGGCCAGGTGATCGAGTGGTCGCCTCCCAACACGATGGGGAGCGCGCCCGCCTCGGCGACCTCGAGGACCTTGCGATAGATGAACGCGTGCGAACGCTCGATCCAGGCGGGCACGATATTCGCGTCGCCGGCGTCGACGACCGTGAGCACCTCGAACGGCTCGATGCCGAGCTGGAGCGAGTTGATCGAACCGGACGTGTACTGGGCCTCGCGGATCGCGCGGGGTCCGAACCGGGCGCCCGAGCGGTGGCTCACCGCGTCGTCGAACGGGGCGCCGACGATGGCCACGTCGACGCCTCGACGGCGGAGCTCGTCCGGCTCCGTGACCCACGGAAGGTTCATGAACGTCGATGGGCCGACGTAGGTCGGCAGGTCGAAGTCGTCGTAGACCTCGTACTCGCGGTCCCAGCCGTTGTGCGAGGCAAAGCCCTGCTCGGACGCGGGCTCGGTGGGGCGCTCAGCCACGGTGTCCTCCGGAGATGGGCGGCGGAGGGCCGGCTTCCATCTCGTTCGGGCGCCGCCGGTTCGCATGTGACGTCCAGCGGGGCGCGCCGGAGAGGATGGTACCGCGCTGGACGACGCCGGTTAGCAGCCGTCCGTCGCGTGGGCGATCACCCTTTCGGGCGATGCGCATTCTCGGCGATGCGCATTCCCGGCATCACGCAGTGGCGGCTGGAGCCATCCTCCCTCAACCGATGCCGGGAAGTTGCATCGCGGGAGGAAGTGACTTCGCGCCGGCGTCAGCTCCCGCGGAATTCGGCCCAGGCCGCCTCGACCAGGGCCGGATCGGCGAAGAGCTCATAGGCCGTCTGCGCCACGAGCGTCGCGGCAAGGAGCGTCGTCTCGTCCGCCCGGGGAGTCGCGGCCGCGTCCCGGAACAGGATCGAGTGCCCCGGCGTGCCCTCGTCCGCGATCGACAGGTCGGGATGGATCGTCGGGCAGACCCAGCTGACGTTGCCCATGTCGGTGCTGCCCGAATTGAGGTCCTGGCCCTGGTCGGCGATCCCGTAGGCGGCCGCGTTGGCCACCCAGCGCGCCTCGAGCGTCCGGTTCTGCTTCATCGTCATGGCACCGCCCGAGAACGTCACCTCGGCCCTGGTGTCCGTCGCCAGCGCGGCACCCTCGACCAGCTCACGGAAGCGAGCCTTGATCCGGACGTAGTCCACCTGGTCGGGACTGCGCACCATGAACCAGGCCTTCGTGCGCTCCGGGATGATGTTTGCCGCGGTCCCGCCCTCCTGGATGATCCCGTGGACGCGGGCATCGGGGTGGAGCTGCTGGCGCCACAGGCCGACCGAGCTGAAGAGCAGGATCATCGCGTCGAGCGCGTTCTTGCCCTTCCACGGGTCCGAGGCGGCGTGGGCCTGGAGGCCGTGGAAGACCACCTCGACGTCCTCCGACGCGAGCGGGTGGCTCTCGACGTGGCTGCGGTCGCAGGGATGGAACAGGAGGGCCGCGTCGATCCCCTCGAACAGGCCGTCCTCGATCATGATGGCCTTGCCGCTTCCCCGTTCCTCGGCCGGCGTGCCGAGGAACACGATCTCTCCGGGCAGCTCATCGGCGATCGCCGCCAGCGCGATTGCCGCCCCGACGCCGGACGCGGCCATCGTGTTGTGGCCGCAGCCGTGGCCCAGTCCGGGCAGGGCGTCGTATTCGGCGAGGATCCCGATCCGCGGGCCGGGCCCACCGCGTCCGCCAGCGAGGACGCCGCGAACCGCGGTCGGCAGCCGACCGGCCGGATGCTCGACCGCGTAACCGTGGCGGGCGATCGCTTCGGCAACCCACGCGGCGGCCTGCTGTTCCTCGAAGGCCACCTCAGGGTTCGCGTGGATCCGGCGGGACAGCTCGACGATCTCGTCCCGATGCGCTTCGACGGCCGCGGCGAGCCGTCGCCTTCATCTCGACGTACGGCGGAGCCGGCTGGTGGGTGATCAGGGTCACGAAACCTCCCGGTTGCTCGGGGCACGCGCAGCAGCAGGGTAACGCCGCAGGTTGCGGCCCGTGTCAGCGTTCCGCGGACAGTGTCACCTCGGCGACGACGATGAGCGCCAGCATGAACAGCACGATCGGGAGCGCGAGGACCCCCTCGAGCCGGAGCAGCACGAGGATCGTCACGAACAGCCCGGCCCAGCCGCCGCGGCGGACGGCCCGTGTCCAGTCCCCCTTGTAGGCGATCCGCCGGTGCCGGGCGAAGACGATGAGCCACGCGAGCGGGATCGCGGTGAGCCCCACCGCCAGGCCGAGCAGTACCGCCCCGACGTACCGGGCGCTGGGGTCCTCGACCGGGTCACGGCTGTTCAGCACGAGCAGGGCAAGCAGCCAGACCACGCCGGCCGCCGCGAGGATCGCAAGGTTCGCGATGCGGTCGCGCTGTTCCACGCGGGCGAGTCTAGCCGCGCCGCACCGCCGTCACGGGCCGGTCAGGTGGCCGCGCTCGCCGGGCAGATGTCGCGGAACGCGCAGTACGTGCAGGAGAGGTAGTCGGGGCGCGCCGTGTAGTCCCGGGCCCGGATCCCGGCCGCGGCCTGGGCGATCTGCTTGCGCGCCTTGGCGAGGCGCTTCTGGTCGACCTCGGCACGGCCGATGAGCCCCAATTCGAGGAAGTGGAGCTGGACGGCGTCCGGGAGCCGGCCCGTCATCGCCTCGTAGCCCATCGCATAGATCGCCAGCTGCAGCGAGTCCCGCGCCCGCTGGCGGGCCTTGGCCGGATCGCGGACGTCGGACGACTTGTAGTCGGTGATCGTGACCCGCTCCCGGCCCAGCATCCCGAGCGTCGGCGTGACGACGTCCGCGTGGGGCTCCGCCGCCGGCACCTGCGGCTCGGCGGTCGTGCTGCACCTCGCCCGGCCGGCTCGACGTCGACCCGGTCCCAGCGGCCGCGGACCCGATCGCCGTCGAGCGTGAAGCTGAAGTCGCGCTCCACGTACGTCGGGATGACCGCGTCCGGGGCGAGCTGCGCCTCGCGGAAGCGGCGCAGGGCCGCGCGACCCGCCTCGAGGCGAGCCTCCTCGTGCTCGCGGCTGACGAAACCGTCGTTGGTCCACGCGGCCTCGAAGACCTCGATCAGCTCGGATTCGCTCATCACGTGCCCGCGGGCGTGGCGGTGATGGAAGAACTGGACGGCCTTGTGGAGCGCCGCGCCGTAGATGATTGCGTGGTGCGGCGCCAGCGGCACCCGGAGCACGTGCGCGTACTTGTACTTGAGCGGGCAGGTCAGGTAATCGTCGACCTGGTAGAAGCTCAGGGAGAGCGGCTCCTCGATCGGGCCGCGCAGGGCCTGCGCCGGCTCGGCGGCCCCGGCGAAGGCCGCGAGCCGGTCCAGCGGCGCCGGCTCCCCCGCTCCGGCACCCGCCGCCCCGGCCGTCGCCGGCAGGTCGAGCGCCTCCAGCACGAACGGCGACACGCGCCGCGCCCGGGCGCCGCCGTAGTCGGCCGCGTGCGACAGGATCAGCTCGTCGCGCGCACGGGTCATGGCCACGTAGAACAGCCGCCGCTCCTCGGCGAGGAATGTCTCGGCGGTCTGCGGCTCGCCCCGGCCGAGGCCAGCGGGGAGCGCGAGGGGCTCGCCTCGACCAGGGAGTGGGAACCGACCCGCGACCAGGCCCGGCAGGAACACGACGGGAAACTCGAGCCCCTTGGCCTTGTGGACCGTGAGCACGGCGACGGCGTTCGCGTCCGGATCGAGCTCCGCGGTGGCCGGGTCGTCGCCCGCCTCGATGAGCGTCTGGAGATGGCGCGCCACGAACACCGCCCGGTCGTCCGAAAGCAGGGCCGACTGCGCCCGGACGATCTCGAAGAAGCGGGCGATGTTCTGGAGCGCCTCTTCGGCGGCGACGCTGTCGGTGCCGGCCAGGCGCGCCAGCAGCCCGGTCCCGCGCAGGAACGCGTAGAGCACCTCGCCCGCCGGCCGCTCGTGCGCGAGCGCGCCGTAGGCACGCAGGTCAGCGACGAGCCGGGTGACGCTCGCGCGGCTGTCGGGCGCGATGCGCAGGATGCCGGGCTGGCGATCGAGCTCCTCGAGCACGTCCCACACGGAGCGGTTGCGGCGGCGGGCCGTGGTGACGATGGCGGTCAGGTCCTCCCCACCGAGCGCGTACAGCTCCGAGGCCGCGAGCGCGTAGACGTCGACGCTCGACGACAGGTCCGCGACGGCGCGCAGGAAGGACATCAGGAGGCGGACCTCGGGCCGGGCGTACAGCCCGGAGGTTCCCGAGAACCGCCACGGGATCCCGGCCATGTTCAGCGAGCGCAGGATCGGATCGGCGTTGTAGTTCGCGCGCACCAGGACCGCGTGGTCGCGGGGAGGTGCCCCGTTCGCGATCCGGCGGCCGATCTCTGCCGCGACCCAGTCCGCTTCCTCGGACGCGCTCGCGAAGGCCTCGACACGAACCGGCACGGGGTCGGCCGTCACGCGCTCGGCGCGGAGCCGCTTCGAGATGCCGGTCCGGACCTCGAGGCGATCCGGGTCGTTGAAGCGGACCAGGCGGTACGCGGCATCGAGCACCGGCGCATGCGATCGATAGTTGCGCCGCAGGACCACCGTCCGCGCACCCCGGTAGCGGGCCTGGAAGTCGAGGATGTTGTCGATCGCGGCGCCGCGGAACGCGTAGATGGCCTGGTCGTCGTCGCCGACGACGGTCACGTTGCGATGCCGCTCGGCGAGGAGCCCGACGAGCTCCGCCTGCGCCCGGTTCGTGTCCTGGAACTCGTCGACGAGGATGTACCGGAAGCGGGCCTGGACCCGCTCGCGAGCCTCGGCCGACTCGCGGACGAGTCGGAGCGCCAGTGCGACCTGGTCGCCGAAGTCGATGAAGCCGCTGGCCGCGAGGAGATCCTGGTAACGCGCGTACGCCCGGGCCAGCTCGTGCTGCCGGCGCGCCGCTTCGGTCAGGGCCTCGGCGTCCTCCCGTCCGGCCTCCACCGCCGCGGCCGCCTCGGTCGCGAGGCCTTCGGCGAACGCAAGGTAGGCGCCTGGCGCGATGTCCTCGTCCTTGCATCGGCTGAACAGCGCCGCCAGCGCCGCAAGGAAGCGGGTCGGGTTGCCGAGCGGGCGGTACTGGTCGAGCTCGAACTCGAAGAGGTGCTCCTGCAGGAAGATGACCACTTCGGCGCGCGACAGCACCCGCACGTCGGGCGGCAACCCGAGCTCGAGCGCGAACTCGCGGATCAGGCCGTCGCCGAAGGCGTGGAACGTCGAGATCGCGGTGTCCGTGTAGCCGTACGGGACGAGCTGGTCGACACGGAGCGCCATCTCCTCGGCCGCCTTGTCGGTGAACGTCAGGGCCAGGATCTCCGACGGACGGGCACGGCGGGTGGCAATCAGCCAGGCGATGCGGCGGGTGATGACCTGCGTCTTGCCCGTCCCGGCGCCGGCCACGATCAGCAGCGGACCCTCTCCGTGGGTCACCGCCCGGAACTGATCCGGGTTGAGGCCGCCGAGGAGCGCGTCGAGGCCGACCGGATCCTCGGCGGCTGGTGCGTCCATGACCGGCACGAATTCGCCCCATGCCGGGAGCTGGTCGAGCGGCGCCGGCTCGCGCCGGACCCGGGGTCGTGTCATCGGGGCGTTGGGGGCCATGTCCGGAGCATCCGGGGCCGCCGTGCCACCTAGCCTGTCAGGCCGCGCCCGACGTTCGTGCAGACCCGCCTGCCATCGCGTCGCGCACCGCGTGCGTCTCCTCTTCGGAGAGGGCGGTCTCGGACCGGCCGCCGTTCACGGCCTTGGCATAGACCCGGGTCCCGGTGCGGGTGTGGAGGCTGCTGAACACGATCCCGTCGCCGTTGGCATCCAGGAGTGCAAGCGCGAAGCTCTGGTTGCCGCCGGTGTCCTCGAAGGGGTTGAAGCGGACGAGCCCGATCCGCTGGAACGAACGCCGCAGGTTGGCCTCGGCGACGGCGGTCCGCACGGTCAGCTCGTCGACCTCATTGGACACGGCGAAGACCTTGTTGAGGTGCGCGTCGAGGATCTCGCCGAGGTCCTTGCCTTCCTCACCCCGAGTCAGCGCGTCGATCCGACGCCCCAGCCGGCGCGTCCGGCGCCACAGCCAGAACACCAGCAGGAGCAACAGGAACGAGGCGACCGCGAGGGCCAGGACGGCCACCGAAAGGTACGGGCCGACAAGCGCGTCGATGTCGATGCGAGGGTCCTCCGCAGGGGTCGTTCGAGTCTAGCAGGCGGCCCTCACCGCGGACGTACCCGGACCTCGACGGGTGCTATCCTGTGCCGCCGGCACGACCGCCCATCACGCGGCGGCATCCATCCAGACTTCGAGGGTCCTCGCGAAACCATGGCCAAACGAACCCGCGGCAGCAGCCGCCCCGGGCAGCGCCGCCCGATCACGCGATCCACTCGGCCCGCGAAGCCTTCCGAACCGGCCTCGGTCGCCCCGGTCGCTCCGGTCGCTCCGGTCGCCCCCCGCTCCACGACACTGACGCCCGAAGAGGAAGCCCGCGCAGCCGAGCTCGAGGCGCAGATCGTCTCCGAGGAGCGGCAGGCCGAGCAGGCCCAGCGCCAGGCACGCGACCGGCAGCAGCGGGCCGCCGATCGCGATCCGGTCGCGCGCAATGCCGTCCCGCTGTCCGTGCGCGAGGCCGAGGAGTACGCCTACGTCGCCCGCGACGTGCGCCGGATCGCCACGATCGCGGGCGGGCTGTTCGCGATCATGATCGGGCTGTGGATCGCCTTGCAGGTGTCGGGGGTCGGCGCGATCTGACGTCGGGCGCCGGCGATCGTCACTCGCTGGCCGAAGTCTTCGGCGCATCTCTCCGCCTCGGCCTGACGTCGTTCGGCGGGCCGGTCGCCCACATCGCCTACTTCCGTCGCGAGTACGTCGAGCGCCGCCAATGGCTCGACGAGGCGCGCTTCGCCGACCTCCTCGCGCTCAGCCAGGCCCTCCCCGGTCCGGCCAGCAGCCAGCTCGGGATCGCGATCGGCACGCTCCGGGCCGGTCGGCTTGGCGGCATCCTCAGCTGGCTGGGGTTCACCCTCCCGTCGGCGATCATCCTCGTCGGGTTTGCGCTCCTGACCGAATCCGCAGACCTCACCGACGCGGGCTGGGTGCGCGGGCTCAAGCTGGCGGCGGTCGCGGTCGTCGCCCAGGCAGTGCTCGTGATGTGGCGGACGCTCGCGCCCGACGTGGCGCGCTCGATCGTGGTCGTGACCGCGGCCATTGCCGCGCTGGCCGTCGCCTCACCAGCCATCCAGGTGGCGATCATCGCTGCGGGTGCGCTGGTCGGCTTCGCCCTGTTGCCCGATACGTCCGCCGCGGCGCATCCCGGCCGAACGCGGCTCACGGGTCCGCGCTGGGCGATGGCGTGCCTCGTTGCGTTCGCCGTGTTGCTCGTCGGCCTGCCGGTGCTCCGGGATGCCGTCGCGAACCAGGCCATCGCGCTGTTCGGGGCGTTCTACCGGGCCGGCTCGCTGGTGTTCGGCGGCGGCCACGTCGTGCTGCCGCTGCTGAACGAGACCGTGGTCCAGAACGGCTGGGTCAGCGAGGACCGCTTTCTCGCCGGGTACGGCGCTGCACAGGCGGTGCCCGGGCCGCTGTTCACGTTTTCGGGTTTCCTCGGCGCATCGATGACGATCCCGCCGACCGGGATCGCCGGCGCGACGATCGCGCTGGTCGCGATCTTCCTGCCGTCATTCCTGCTGGTCTGGGGCGTGCTCCCGTTCTGGGACGTCCTTCGCGGGCGAAGCGACGTCCGGCGAGCACTGACCGGGGTCAACGCCGCGGTCGTGGGTCTCCTGCTGGCCGCCCTGATCACCCCGGTCTGGACCAGCGCCGTCAGCGGCCCGCTCGACGCGCTCATCGCAGCGGGCGCGGCGCTCCTCCTGGTCGGGCTCCGGTTTCCGCCGTGGGCGGTCGTGCTCGTCACCGCCGCATCGACCGAAGTCCTCACCCGGCTCGCCTGACCTCGACGGAGCGGGTCGCCGCGCTTGCGTGACCGCCTCGGGGCGGCGCTTGTTTCGTCCCGCGAACGAAACTCGGGCCCGGGCCGTGGGAATCGCGGCGCACCATCCTGTCGCGATGCGTCCAGGCGCTCTGCGGCTGGATGGATAATCAGCGTGTGACTGTGCGCATCGTCCCCGCGCGCGCCGGTCGCACCACAGTCGAGTCGTGCTCCTGACGTCCACCGACGCCACGCCGCCGAGCCGGCGACCGCGGATCCGAGTGGAGCTTCATGACCGACAAAGGGAGGGGAACAACATGAGCGAGTACGCCGTCGTGAACCCGGCCACGGGGGAGACCGTGGCCCGCTACGCCCGCCTCACCGATGCCCAGGTCGAGCAGGCACTCGCGTACGGCCGCGGCGGGTTTCGAGACCTGGCGGAAGCTCCCGGTCGCCGAGCGGGCCGCGGCTGGTCCGCCGGGCGGCCGAGCTGCATCGGGAACGCCGGGAGGAACTGGCCGCCATCATCGTCCGCGAGATGGGCAAGGTGATGGCTGGTGCGCTCGCCGAGGTCGACTTCGCCGCCGACATCACCGAGTACTACGCGGATCAGGCGGAAGTGATCACCGCCGATCAGCCGCTCACGATCCTTGGCGAGGGCACCGCCGTGATCCGGCGCAGCCCTCTGGGGGTGCTCTCGGGATCATGCCCTGGAACTTTCCGTACTACCAGGTGGCCAGGTTCGCGGCGCCGAACCTGGTCCTCGGCAACACGATCGTCCTGAAGCACGCGTCGCAGTGCCCGGAGTCGGCCGCGGCCATCGAGGCGATCTATCGAGACGCCGGGCTGCCGGAGGGCGCCTACGTCAACGTCTACGTCAGCATCGAGCAGGCCGCGAGCGATCATCGCCGATCCGCGGATCCAGGGCGTATCGCTGACCGGCTCGCAGCCGGCCGGGGCGGCGGTCGCCGAGATGGCCGGGCGGCACCTGAAGAAGGTGGCCCTGGAGCTTGGCGGCTCGGATCCGTTCCTGGTGCTGGCCACCGATGATCTTGATTCGGTGGTGGCGGCGGCGACGCAGGCGCGGCTGGAAAACACGGGCCAGTCCTGCAACGGCGCCAAGCAATTCATCGTGGTGGACGGGTTGTACGAGGCATTCCTGACCAAGTTCACCGCAGCAATGGCCGCGGCGCCGATGGGTGACCCGATGGGCGAAGAGACGGTGCTCGGGCCGATCTCATCGGTGGCCGCAGCGACGCGGTTGCAGGACCAGGTCGATCGGGCGGTGGCGCAGGGCGCGACCTTGGTCACCGGCGGCTCCCGGGACGGTGCCTACTATCCGCCGACCGTGCTGACCGGCGTGACGCCCGACATGGATGCCTATCGGGAGGAGTTCTTCGGACCAGTCGGAGTCGTCTACCGAGTGGCCGACGAGGACGCAGCAGTCACCTTGGCCAACGACACCAGCTTTGGGCTGGGTTCGTTCGTGTTCAGCAACGATCGGGAGCAGGCGGCCCGAGTCGCCGATCGGATCGAGGCGGGTATGGTCTTCGTCAACCTGGTGGGGGCCGACAGTCCCGAACTGCCGTTCGGCGGCGTCAAGCGCAGCGGTACGGCACGCGAGTTGGGTCTGCTGGCAGCCGATGAGTTCGTGAACAAGAAAGTCATTCGTACCGCCGGCGTTGAGCGGACCGACTAGTTCGAACCCCTCGTAGACTGGCCTCGATGCCAAGCCGATCCCCGAAGGGCGCGAAGCCCGAAGCCTTGTTCCAGCCACCGCCCGAGCGCCAGCCGCTCGCGGCCCGGATGCGACCGCGGAACCTCGAGGAGTTCGTCGGGCAGGAGCACCTCGTCGGCGAGCGCGGTCCGCTGCGCCGGAGCATCGCCCGCGGCCATCTCTCCTCGTTGCTGCTGTGGGGACCGCCGGGCACCGGCAAGACCAGCCTCGCCCGCCTCCTCGCGGCAGAGATCGGCGCCGAGTTCGCGACGATGAGCGCGGTGATGGCCGGTGTCGCGGACGTCCGGGCCGCGATCGCCGAGTCGCAGGAGCGGCTCGCGCTGCACGGCCAGCGCACGATCCTCTTCCTCGACGAGATCCACCGCTTCAACAAGGCGCAGCAGGATGCCCTGCTGCCGCACGTCGAGGACGGCACGGTCACGCTGATCGGGGCAACAACCGAGAACCCGTACTTCGAGGTCAACGCCGCGCTCCTGTCGCGGATGCGGGTCTGGCGGCTCGAACAGCTCACCGACGAGGACGTCGCGACCGTCGTCCGTCGCGCGATCGCCGACGCGGAACGCGGACTGGCCGGCAACCTCGGGCCGGACGGAGGCGTCGACGTGGCCGACGAGGCCTTCGATCACCTCGTGTCGCTGGCCGGCGGCGATGCGCGGGCGGCGCTCAACGTGCTCGAAGGCGCGGTCGCCCTCGCGGAGGCGGAGGGCGTCCGGGACAAGAAGGGCCGCGTTGCTCCACGTCTCGAGGACGTCGAGGCGGCCGCGCAGCAGCGGATCCTCGGCTACGACCGCGCCGGCGACGGTCACTACGACACGGTCTCCGCGTTCATCAAGAGCCTGCGCGGCAACGACCCCGACGCGGCGCTGTACTGGCTGGCGTCGATGATCGCGGCCGGCGAGGACCCCAAGTTCATCGCGCGACGATTGATCATCTCGGCCTCGGAGGACGTCGGCAACGCCGATCCGCGGGCGCTCACGGTGGCCGTCTCGGCGGCCCAGGCGCTGGACTGGGTCGGGCTCCCCGAAGCCCAGTACGCCCTGGCACAGGCCACGACGTACATCGCCACGGCACCGAAGTCGAACCGCTCCGGTTCGGCCTACTGGGCGGCGGTGTCGGACGTCGACGACCGGGGCTCGCTGGCGGTGCCGCTCCACCTGCGACAGGCGCCATACGCGCGCATGAAGCAGCACGGGATCGGCGTCGGGTACCGCTACAGCCACGACTTCGAAGGCGCCGACGTCGACCAGCAGTACCTGCCCGACGAGCTGGCCGAGCGCCGCTACTACCTGCCGACCGACCAGGGCTACGAGGCGACGATCGGCGGACGGATGGCCGGCCGGGCCGAGGCGCGGGCCGCCGCCAAGGCCGCGGGACGGACCCCGAAGGACCGCTTCCCCACCCCGCAGGTCAAGCCACGCGCCGGGAAGAGCCTGATGGATACGCGCGAGACGAACCGCAAGAAGCTGGCCGAGACCGAGAAGCGCGACGCGGCCGGCTGACAGGGCAGCCGCGGATCAGGGAGGAGCAGCGAATCATGCTGCACGGTGAGCGGATCAGGCTTCGGCCGGTCCGCGAGCGCGACCTGGATGCGTTGTGGGAAGCGCACGTCGACATCCGGAACCGAGGGTCGTTCTTCCCGCTCGGCGTCCAATCCGAACCCGCGTTCCGCCAGTCCTATGCCGAGCACGGCCTCTGGAGCAAGGAGGAGGGGCTCCTCGTGATCGCCACCCCCGAGGACGAGATCGCGGGGCACATCGAGTTCTTCAAGCCCGTCAATTACTGGGACGCGTTCGAGCTCTCGTACCAGCTGTACGACGAACGCTTCGCCGGGCGGGGCTATACGACCGAGGCGGTGCAGCTGCTCGTCGACTACCTCTTCGGTGCCAAGAAGCAGCACCGCATCCAGCTGGTGATCGTTCCCGAAAACGCGGCCTCGCAGCGGATCGCCGAGAAATGCGGGTTCACCCTGGAAGGGACGGCGCGAGGCGCGTTCTTCAACGGCGGGCGCAACCAGGACGTGCTGATCTACTCGCTGCTGCGAGACGATCCGCGTCCATGGCATGCCCGGTAAGACGACACGTTCTGACCGGTCGCCGCGGTAGCGTCAGGACGTGACCGATCTTCCTGAGGGCTCGTCGTCGGCGACGACGGCCAGCGCGCGCTGCTGGTGGGCGACCGGCGACCCGCTGTATCGCCCGTACCACGACGACGAGTGGGGCCACCCGGTCGACGACGATGTGCGGCTGTTCGAGAAGCTGTGCCTCGAGGGCTTCCAGTCCGGCCTGTCGTGGCTGACGATCCTGCGCAAGCGCGACAACTTCCGGCGCGCCTTCGATGGCTTCGATCCGCGGAAGGTCGCCCGCTACGACGACACGTGATGTCGACCGGCTGCTCGCGGACGCGGGGATCGTCCGCCACCGCGGCAAGATCGCGGCGACCATCACCAACGCCCGGCGCTATCTCGACCTGGTCGATGAGACCGGCTCGCTGGCCGCGTACCTGTGGAGCTTCGAGCCCGAGCCGTCGGCGCGGCCGAGACGCCTCGACCGCGACGCGCTGATGACGATGGACACCACGCCCGAATCGACCGCCCTGAGCAAGGACCTGCGCCGCCGCGGCTGGGCGTTTGTCGGCCCGACGACGGTCTACGCCGCGATGCAGGCGATGGGCATCGTCGACGACCACCTCGAGGGCTGCTTCGTCCGCCCGACGGTCGAGGAGGAGCGCGCCCGCTTCGAACGCCCAGCGCGCTGACGTCGCGGACGGCTGTCGTCGGTCGTCATCATTGGCGACGTGCACCCCCGACACCTGCTCGATCGCTACGTGCCGCGCGGCGCCATCCTCCTCACGGTCCTGACCTTCGGCTCGTACATCATGGGCCTGGTCCGCGACCGGATCCTGGTGCGCACGTTCGGCGCCGGCGAGGAGCTCGACGCGTTCAACGCCGCGTTCGTCATCCCGGAGCTGTCGCTCGGCATCGTCGTCGCGAGCGGCGTGGCGGCCCCGTTCGTGCCGATGTTCATGGGCCTCCGCCGCGACAACGAACCAGACGCGCAGACGTTCGGCCAGACGATCCTGACCCTCGCGGTCCTCGCGATGGGGGTCGTGTCGGTGCTGCTGTTCATCTTCGCGCCACTGACCGTCCCGATCGTGGCGAGCGGCTTCGGTCCCGCGCAGCAGGAGCTGTACATCCAGCTGTTCCGGGTCATGACGCTGACGCCGATCATCTTTGCCGCGTCGCTTGTGCTCGGCGAGGTGCTCGTCGCCGATCGCCGCTTCCTGTACTACGGCCTCGCGCCGATCCTGTACAACGCGGGCCTCGCGTTCGGGGCGCTCGTGCTCAGCCCCGAGTTCGGGATCTTCGGCGCGGCGATCGGGGCCGTCATCGGGGCGTGCCTCCACCTTGCGATCCGAGTGGTGGGTATCCGCGGCACCGCGTTCCGGATCCGGGCGCGGCTCGCGCTGCAGGTCGCCGGGCTGCGCGACTTCTTCCGGCTTGCGCTGCCCAAGACCGCGAGCAGCCCGATCGAACCGCTGACGTTCCTGTTCTTCACCAACGTCGCGTCGACCCTCGTTGCGGGCAGCATCACCTCGGTCAGCCTGGCACGGAACTTCCAGAGCGTGCCGGTCAGCCTGGTCGGCGTCGCGTTCTCACTCGCGGTCTTCCCGTCGCTCGCGACGGCCTACGCGGCCGGCGACAAGCGGACGTTCGGGCGGCTCGTGCGGGTGAACACGCTGTCGATCGGCCTGCTGACAACGTGCGCCGCGATCGGGCTGATCGTCATCGGTGAGCGGGCGATCGACGTGCTGCTCGGTGGCGGCCTGTTCGACGCGGAGGACGTCCAGCGGACCGCCCTGGTGCTGTCGGTGTTCGCGATCTCGATCCCGTTCGAGAGCCTCGGCCACCTGTACAGCCGCGCGATCTACGCCACGCACCACACCCGGCTGCAGGTGGTCGCCTCGCTGATCGGGTTCGCGGTCACGATCGGCGCGACGCTCGCCACCGTCGACACGCTCGACATCGTGGCGATCCCGTTCGGGTTCTCGGCCGGCAGCGCCGTGCGCTTCGTCCTGCTGGTCGCCGTCCTCCTGCCGCGCGTGCGGCGGATGCCGGACCCTCCGGCCGAGGCCTCCGAACCCGCCGAGCCGGCAGGACCGGGCCTCAGCCCATCTTTGACGCCGGGATCGTCGGGGCCACGATGATCCAGCGCCCGTCGCGGTCCGGGTAGCGGCCCTCCGGCCGCTTCCACGGCAGGAAGTTGCGGCGCATCTCGGCCTCGTCCTGGAACGTGCCGGCCGGGTCGGACGGGCCCCAGATCGTCGATATGCGGGGGTACCACGGGTCGAGGATGTACGTCCCGGTGATCTTCACGTCGTCGAACTGGAGCGGATCGGCCGTCGCCTTGTAGCCGGTCATCACCCAGGTGTGGGCACCGCGCCACGCGATGAGGATGACCGGCGCCTTTGTCTCGCTCATGGCACGGGCCGCGTCGAGCAACGCCTCCTGGCGACGCTTGAAGGCGCGGATCTCGTAGCCGGGCGCACCGTACGCCTCGAGCGCCTTGACCATGACGCCGGGTCCCCAGCCACCGTTGAGGCTGTCGCGGCGGCTCTCCCATTCGTGCACGCGGTCCACCAGCTTCTGCTGGAACCGCGCGGTGTTGTCGGCAAGGCCGAGCGAGGCGAGCACCATCTGGACGCCGGCCGGCGCGCACCATTCCTTGGTCTGCTGGCTGATGAACACGCTGTTCGGCTTCTTGACGACCCGCACCGTGACGGGCTTGCGCTTCGGCGTTGGCGTTGGCGTCGGCGTCGGGGTGGGCTGCAGCGTCGGAATGGCAGTGGGCTCATAAGGCTGCACCGCGATGCTGGGTGGGACTGGGCGACGGCTCCGCGCTCGGGGTCGCCCGGGCGATCGGTCGGGGCGTCGAGTCGATGGTCGGGGCGGTCGCTCGGTCGGGCGGCGGGTCGACGATCAGGTCGATCCGGTGGAGCAGGCTGCGCGAACCGGTCGCCGGCCCCGAACGCGTTCGTGTAGACCGCCCCGGCCGCCATGATCGCCCCCGCCAGGATGACCGCGACGAGGATCAGCGCGACCAACCGCCCGCGGCGGCGCGGACGCGAGACGTTGCTGCCGGGTTCGATGGTGGCGGGCGGGACGGGCTGGGTCATGGGCGTGGATTACCTGGGTGCTGGTTCGCGGTCGGACCCCATTCCGACGGCCAACGGAGCCCTGATGTTCCGCTGAGAGGCACAGATCATGACCGATCTGCGTTGGACCGACCTCCAACGACCAGTACGACGCCGGACCGCAGGAGGATGTCGACGGCCCGCGGCTCAGCTCGGTCCCGGCTACCCTTGGGGCATGGAGGGAATGCGTCCGGCCCGCGTGGCGATCGTCGGGGTCGGCAACGTCGGATCGTCGTTTGCCTACGCCCTGCTGCTGTCGGGTATCGCCGCGGAGATCGTGATGATCGACGCGAACGAGCGACGGGCCGAGGGCGAGGCGATGGACCTGCAGCACGCCGTGCCGTTCGCGAAGCCGACCCGCGTGTGGGCCGGTTCATATGCCGATTGCGCGGGCGCGGCCGTCACGGTGATCGCAGCGGGCGCCGGGCAGAAGCCCGGCGAGACACGCCTTGACCTGGTCCGCAAGAACGCGGCGATCTTCGGACAGATCGTGCCCAACGTGGCAGAGGCCAACCCGACCGGGATCATCCTCGTCGCGACCAATCCGGTCGACGTGCTGACGTACGAGACGTGGCGGCTGTCCGGGCTGCCGCCGGAACGTGTCATCGGGTCGGGCACGATCCTCGACACGGCCCGTTTCCGGGCCGCGCTGTCGGACCACTTCGGCGTCGATCCGCGCTCGGTCCACGCATTCATCGTCGGCGAGCACGGCGACAGCGAAGTGCCGGTCTGGAGCTCGGCGAATATCGCCGGGATGCGCCTGCCCGAGTTCTGCTCGGCGAACGGGATCCGCTACGACCGCGATGCGATGGAAGCGATCTTCGTCTCGGTCCGCGACGCGGCCTACGAGATCATCCAGCGCAAGGGCGCCACGTACTACGCCGTCGCCGCCGGACTGTTGCGCATCGTCGAGGCGATCGTCCGCGACCAGCGCACGGTGCTGTCGGTGAGCTCGTTGATCCGCGACTACAACGGGATCGACGACGTCTACCTGTCGCTGCCGACGGTGATCCACCGCGAGGGCGTGGACCGCGTGTTGCGAATCGACCTGTCGGTCGCCGAGTTCGACGGGCTGCGCGCGTCGGCGCAGCTCCTGCGCGAGACGATCGCATCGCTGCGCGAGGGCGAGTCAGCCACCGCGGGCTAGCCGGCATCCGCGGCGGGCGCGCTCGCTACGGCTCCAGGTCGAACGACCGCACGTGGCGCGGGTGGAAGACCGCAATCGGGCGGCGGTCGAAGGTCGCGACGCGGCGCACGCCGAGGCGCTCGGCGGCGGCGACCAGGCACGCGTCCGCGAGTCGTGGGTGATGCTCCGCCGCCTCGGCCATCAGCTCCGCGGCCCGCGCAAGGTCGCCATCCGTCGGCGGGACGATGCGGATCGCCCCGTCGACAACCGACTGCACGAGCGCCACGGTCGCGGCCTGCCCGATGTCGCGCTGGAGGACCACGTCGACCTCGGCCAGCGTGAGTGCGCCGAGCAGGAGCGGTTCATCGGCACGCCGGAACCAGCCGACCGCGGTGGCGTGGTTCAGGTCGTCGCGATCGGCCGCGGCGATGATGGCGCTCGCGTCGAGCAGGATCGGCACGTCAGCGGGACGGCCCGCGACGCTCGGTCTCGCGCCGGGCGATCGACCGGGCGTCGAGCGAGAGGCGCCCATGCCCGCTCCGGCCGACCGCGATGAAGCCGAGCTCGGCCGGCGTGTCGTGCTCGGCCAGGTACGCCTCCACGGCGGCAGCAAGCACCGCGGTCTTCGTCGTGCGCTCGCGGTGCGCGAACCGATCGAGCCGGTCGAGGAGGTCGGCGTCGAGGAGGATCGTGGTCCGGCGAGTTGTCATATGCCTGCATATATGACGCGGTGGCGGCGTTCCGTCAAGTCGTGCGAGCATGGGCCGCCTGATCCGCCACCAGGAGAGTCCCGTGACCCGCTTCGAGCCGAACCTGCGCATCCCGGGCCCGACCGCACTGCCACCCAGCGTCCGCGAGGCGGGTGCGCAGCAAATGATCAACCACCGGGGTCCCGAGTTCGCGGCGATGCTCGCCCGGATCCTCGAGGGCATGAAGCCCTACTTCGGGACGACGTCGGACGTGGCGATGATCACGACCGCGGGGTCCGGCGGACTCGAGGCGGCGGTCGTCAACACGCTGTCGCCCGGCGACCGGGTCCTCGGCGTGAGCATCGGCTCGTTCGGCGACCGGTTTGCCAAGATCGCCGGGATCTACGGCGCCGACGTGACCAAGCTCGACGCCGAATGGGGCTATGCCGCCGACGGTGCGGAGATCCGCGAACGGCTGCGCGGCATGCCCGACACGAAAGCGGTCCTGCTGACCCACAACGAGACGTCGACCGGGGTCATGAACCCGATCCCCGAGCTCGCCGCCGCAATCCGCGAGGAGGCGCCCGACGCGCTGATCCTCGTCGACAGCGTGTCCGGTCTCGGCGCCGTCCCGTTCGAGATGGACGCGTGGGGCATTGACGTGGTCGTCACCGGCTCACAGAAGGCCTGGATGTCGGCACCGGGCCTGGCGATGATCGCCGCGTCGCCGCGCGGCTGGGCGGCGATGGAGACGGCGAAGATGCCGCGCTTCTACCTGGACCTGCGCGCACATCGGGACGCGGCGGCAAACGGGCAGACGCCGTTCACGCCTGCGATCGCGGTCGTCTTCCAGGTCGACGAGGGCCTGCGGCTCATGCAGGCCGAGGGCAAGGAGAACGTCTTCGCCCGCCACGAGATGTGCGCCGCCGCATCGCGCGCCGGGCTCGCCGCGCTCGGCTTCGAGCTCCTCGCCGACGAGCGACACGCGTCGAAGACGGTGACCGCGGCGCTCGTCCCGGACGGCCTCGACTGGAAGGCGTTCAATACGGAGCTCAAGCGACACGGCCTGGTCCTCGCCGGCGGCCAGGGCAAGCTCACCGGGAAGATCTTCCGCCTGGGCCATCTCGGCTCGGTGACGCTCGACGAGATCCTGGGCGCGATCAGCACCCTCGAGATCGTGTCGATCGCCCAGGGCCGGCCAGTCGAACCGGGCGTCGCGGTTGCCGCCGCCCAGCGCGCAGCGCTCGAGGCGATGGGCATCGCCCCGGCCGCGGTCGGCGTCAGCGCGTGAAGGTCCTCGTCGCCGAATCCGTCGCCCAGGAGGGTCTCGAGCGGCTGCGGGCCCATCACGAGGTCGACGAGCGGATCGGCCTGACCCGCGACGAGCTGTGCTCGATCCTGCCCGAGTACGACGCCCTGATCGTGCGCAGCCAGGTCCAGGTCGATGCGGAGCTGATCGCCGCCGGGACCCGCCTCGTCGTGATCGGGCGGGCCGGGGTCGGCGTCGACAACGTCGATCTCGATGCGGCGACGCGGGCCGGCATCACCGTCGTCAACGCCCCGACCGGCAACACGATCGCCGCCGCGGAGCACACCCTTGCCCTGCTCTACGGGGTCGCCCGCCACATCGTTCCGGCCGAGGCATCGCTTCGCCGCGGCGAATGGAAACGCGCCCAGTTCACCGGCCTCGAGTTGCGCGGTCGGACCATCGGCATCATCGGGCTCGGCAAGATCGGCCAGGCAATCGCTGCACGGGCGCTGGCGATGGAGATGGATGTCCTCTCTGCCGACCCGTACATCACGGCCGAGCAGGCCGAGAACCATGGCGTCGTGCTCGTCGAGATGCCCGAGCTGCTCGAGCGGTCCGACGTGATCACCGTCCACGTCCCGCTGAGCCGCGCGACGAAGAACCTCATCGGCCGCGAGGCGCTTGCCCGGATGAAGCCCGGTGCGATCCTGCTCAATGTGGCGCGTGGCGGCGTGGTCGACGAGGCCGCGGTGGCCGACGCGCTCCGCGACGGCAAGCTGGCCGGCGCCGGGATCGACGTCTTCGAGCAGGAACCGCCGACCGACTCGCCGTTGCTCGATGCCCCGAACGCGCTCCTGACGCCGCACCTCGGTGCATCGACGGTCGAGGCCCAGGTGCTCGTGTCCGAGGAGGTCGCGAGCCAGGTGATCGACGTGCTCGACGGACGGAGCGCCCGCTACGCGGTCAACGCGCCGCTGCTCACCCCGGAGACGGCACGGGCAATCGCGCCCTACCTGCCGCTCGCCGAGGTCCTCGGGCGGTTCTTCGTCCAGTTCTGCCGCTCCGCGGTCCGCACGATCACGCTCGAAATCGCGGGCGAGCTCGCGGAGCACGACGCGTCGCCGCTTACCGCGGCCGTGCTGCGCGGCCTGCTCGAGACGCAGACCACGGAGCGGGTCAACCTCGTCAACGCCGGCGCACTGGCGCGGGCACGAGGGATCACCGTCATCGAGCGCAAGACGCCGGACGCCGGCGCGTTCGCCGCCCAGCTCACCGTCTCCGGTGAGGCGAAGGGCGAGACCACGACCGTCTCGGGCACGGTCGCCGCCGGCGAGCCCCGCTTGACCCGGCTCAACGACTACCGGCTCGACATGGCGCCGGCCGAGATCATGCTCATGACCAAGCACATGGACCGGCCGGGCACGGTCGGCCGGATCGGGGTGCTGCTCGGTCAGGCCGACGTCAACATCAGCGCGATGTACCTCGCCCGAACGCGCCCGCGAGAGGACGCGCTGATGGTCCTCTCGCTCGACGACGACGTGCCGCCCGCGCTTGCCGACGAGATTCGCGACCACCCCGCGATCGTCGACCTGTGGACGATCCGCCTCGGGGGCGAGCACTGAGCGCCTCCGAGCAGCGGGCGTCGAGCGACACGTCCGGCCGCGTCCCGCCGATCCCGGCGGGCCTCGATGCGACGCTCGTCCTGCTCCGCCACGGCGAGTCGGAGTTCATCGTCGAGGGGCGCTTCCAGGGCCAGGCCGAGACGCCACTCTCCGCGGCGGGTCGCCGCCAGGCCGAGCTGGCCGGAGCACGCCTTGCCAGGCCGCACACATCGCCCAGCCTCCCCGTCCCGACCGGCGCGCCGCTCGAGATCGTCCACTCGCCGCTGCAGCGCGCCGAGCAGACCGCCGAGGCTGTTGCGTCCGCGATGGCGCAGCCGCTCGCCTTCGGGGAGGCCGTCCCGGTTCGACCGGATCGCGGCTTCATCGAGATCGGCCAGGGAGCCTGGGAAGGCCTCCACCACACCGAGATCCAGGAACGCTACGGCGACCAGCTGGCGACGTGGCGGCGCGATCCCCTCGCCGCGTGGGCGCCGGGCGGCGAGTCACTCCCCGAGGTCGAGGCACGGGTCCGGCCGGCCCTGGAAGCGCTGCTCGACCCGCTTGCCCGGGCCGGCGTGCCGGGCACCCTCGACCGGCCACAGGTCGCCGGCTACCGCGAGACGACGCCGGAGCACCCGTGGTCGGTGCTCGTCGCCCATGACGGCGTGTTCAAGGTGCTGCTGCTGACGCTGTTCGGCCTGCCGCTCGATCGCTTCTGGATGTGGATGTCCGACCTGTGCGGCATCAGCGTGATCGAGTTCCGCGGGGGCCGGGCGGTCCTGCGCGCCCACAACCTCACCGAGCACCTCGCGCCCATCCTGGACGAGCGCGCCCAGCAGGTCAGTGAAGACCGACAACGTATCAGGCGCCCTCGTAGCGCCTGCGCCGTCTAGCGCCTGCGCCCTCTCGGCATCCGGCGGAGCATCAACCGCAGCAGTCCGACCCGCAGCCGGCGGTGCGCCTCGCGCAGCGCGGTCATGCGGTCCTCGCCGAGCATCCGGTGGCCGTACGCGAACTCGACCTTGGCCTGCGCCACCGTCTCGATCTCGGGCCGTGACTGGGGCAGCATCTCGCCGAGCGCGCCGGCGTATTCGTAGACGGTCTGCGTTGGCCGCGGCCCGAACCCGAGCCGGCCGGCGAGGCGCGTGATCATGGCGTAGGACTTGTCCGGTGTCACCTCGCCGCGCGGACCGCGCCGGTAGGCGACGAACGCCAGCGATCCGACGGCGATCAGGAGCAGCAGCGCCACGACGATCAGCCCGCCGGTCGCCTGGGGGTTGACGACCGAGCCGCCACCGGTGGTGCCTGGGCCGGTGTCGTCGTCGATGAACGGCGGCGCGATGGCTCCAACGCCCGGGCTCGAACTCGAGCCGGGCGCTGCGGTCGGCACCGGCTCACCGGTGGGCAGCGGCTCCGCTGCGGCAAGGCCACCGCCCGTCGGGTCGAACTCCACCCAGCCGTACCCGGGAAAGTAGACCTCGACCCAGGCGTGTGCCGCGCTGACCGAGACACGCTCGAAGAGTCGCGAGTCATCGCGTTCGCCGGGCAGGAAGCCGGCAGCCAGGCGCGTCGGGATGTCGTGCTGGCGGAGCAGGATCGCCATCGTCGTCGCGTAGTACTGGCAGTAGCCATGGCGGTACCGGGCGAAGCACTCGACGGTCGACAGGCCCTCGCAGGCCAGGTCGCGGACGTCGGCGTCGTACTCGAAGTGGGCGGACGACTGCAGGTAGTCGACCATGGTGCTTGCGACGTCGTACGGGTTGTCCGGGTCGTCCACCTCGGCAAGGATGTCGTCGAGGAGCTTCTCCGCGTCGCCGCCCGGCGGGATCGCTCCATCGGGAACCGTGAGGTAGTGCTTGCGGATCTCCGGAGGGTAGGAGGTTCCGGCCGCGCGGAGACGGTTGATCGTGAGCGCCCCATCCGTGTCGTCGCCGCGCTCCCGGACCAGGGCGGTGACCGTGTAGGGATCGCCGCCCGCGCGGTCGACGCTGGCGATGAACTTCGCGTCGCCGACGTACGAGACACGGACCGGCGTATCGATCCTCTGCGGGGACTGCGGCGACAGGATCGACGAGCCGCGGAAGTCGGTCGGGGTGACCTTGAACGTCACGTCCCGGCGACCGGCCTCGGCGACCTTGTCGGCGCTCGCGCTGAGCACTTCGGCGCCGACGGCAACGTCGTACCCGGCGGCGACGGTCTGGTGCCATGCGGTCAGGTCGAACTCGTCATAGACCGCCGCCCGCCAGTAGAGGTGGTCGTCCTCCGGTTTCGCGAACTGGACCGAGAACGCCTCCGACTGGGACGTCGTCCATTGACCGCTGATCTGGGCGGTGCTCCCGAACTGGACACCCAGCGGGCGGTTCGCGCCGCCCGTCGGCAGGAAGCGTTGGAAGTCGCGGCCCAACACGATGAGCTGGTCGCCCACCCCACGGACCGCCCCGGCGAGCGGCGACGACGATGCCGTGTTGGTGAGGAAGAGCGACCCGACGACGGCCACGGCGATGAACACCGAGCCGCCGCGCAGGTACAGCGCCGACACGGCCGACGGGTCGCCGATGCGACGCCGCAGCCACTCGGACTCCTCGTCGAAGGCGTGGTAGCGGATGAGCAGGAAGAGCGCCGCCAGGCTGAACAGCACGAGCAGCGTGAGCTGGTTGCGATAGGTGAAGCCCATGTTCGCGACGAGCACGATGCCGACGAGCACGATCGCATTCAGCGGCCGCCGATGGCCGAACGTCGTGTAGCTGGCGTACATCGCGGTCGCCCACGTGAACAGCCCGAGCGTCAGCAGGAAGTGGCCGTACTCCTGGGTGACCGCCTGGTTGCGGATTGCGAGGTCGCGCCACGCCTCGACGACCGACGTTGCGGTCAGTTGGTACTGGGTGAGCCAGGTCGCTTCCGGCTGCAGGACGTCACCGACATACAGCGGCACGATGAGCGCGGCGAGGAGCGATCCGATGAGATAGGTCGGCCAGCGTCCCCAGCCGACCTTCGCCCCGATGAACCCGACGGCGACCCCCCAGCCGACCGTCAGGGCCAGGAAGTCCGTGAAGTGGTCGCGGCCAAGCACCCACGCGGCGTCGTCGATCGACCACGCGAGGGCGAGCGTGAGGACGAGGATGCCGGCAAGGCTGATCCAGCCTTCGACCGGAGCCTTCGGCAGGCGGCGCCAGCGTTCGCGCAACTCGGTCATCCGGACAGCATCTCCCCCAGCGGCCGGCCGGGCGTGACCAGGTACGTCTTCAGCTCGTACTCGGCGAGCGCGTGGCGGAGGGCGCGCATGCGCTTCGCTGCCGTCTCCTCGAGCTCCGGATCGGGCGCCCACGACTCGCCGGACACCGCCGCCCTGGTCTGCTGGGCGATGCGGTCGAAGGCGGGAGCGTCAAGCAGCACGACGACGGCCGCGACGCCGCGGCCACGGAGCGTCGCGAGGACGCGGACCCACGCCGGATCGACGGAGGCGGTGACGATCACCGCGGTCATGCCCCGGCGCAACCGGCCCACGCTCTGGACGAGCGCCTCGACGAGGGGCGCCTCGCCGTCGGGTTCGAGCGCGGCGAGCAGCTGCATGATCTTGAGGTGCTGGCGGCCGCCGCGGTCGGGCGGCAGGTACGCCGGCCGTCGCGCGTTCACGGTCATGCCGACCGCGCGGTTCTCGATCAGCGCCTTGTCCGCGATCGCCGCCGCGGCGCGGATCGCCACCTCGGTCGTCGACTCGTCGCCGCGGCCGGTCTGGATCGCGCGCTGGAGGTCGAGGACGATCCACGCGTCGGCGGTCTGCTCGAGGTCGAACTCCTTGACCTGGATCTCGCCATGGCGGGCGGTCAACTTCCAGTGGATCCGGTTCATGCTGTCGCCCGGCGCATAGGGCCGGACGGACGTGGCCAGCGGGGTCGTCTGGTGGGTCCGCTCGGGAGCTGCGTGACTCCCTTCGATGTTGGCGGCAGGGAGCTTCCAGGCCGGCACGGGCTCGAGCCGTGGGTACACCACGACGGACACGCCCTGGCCGACCGCGGCCGATGCCTCGAAGAAGCCGAAGGGGTCGCCCGTGCGGATCGCCAGCGGGTCAATCCGGAAGTGGCCGCGCCGGGTCAGCGGGGCCCGGATCAGCCACGAGCGCTCCTGGCGGCCGCCCAGCGACAGCGCCCGACCGGGCAGGCCGCCGGGCAGTGTCGTCGGGTTGTGGACCTCGAGCCAGAGCTTCGGCAGGCGACTCGTGTTGCGCAGCGTGTACGTCACCCGGAGCGGGTCGCCGACGTGGCCGTGCAGCTGGCTGACCGCGTAGCCCGCTTCGAGATCGGTCAGCCCGAGGCGCACCACGACGTACGAGCCGCCGATCACGAGGATCGCCAGGTACAGCAGGTAGAAGAGGAACGGCAGGCCGGTCGAGAACGCGGCGATGACGAGGACGGCGCCGATGGCGAGGAGCTGGAGGCGTCGGACCACGGCGACCGACCCGCGCTACGGCGTCGGAGATTGCTGGCCGACCCCTGCGCCCGACCCTGCCCCACTGGTCGAGCGGAGCTCGCGCGGACCGCCAACGCCGGTGGGCCGCACGCCGTCGACCGCGGTCGCCTCGAGCAGCTCGCGGATGACCTGCCCGGCCTGGACGTCGTGGATCGACGAGCTCGTCTTGATGATGAGCCGGTGCGCCAGCGCGGGCTCGGCGAGCGCCTTGATGTCGTCGGGGATCACGTAGTCGCGGCCGAGCAGCCCGGCGAGCGCCTGGCCGGCGCGGTACAGCGCGATCGAGCCGCGCGGTGAGGCGCCGAGGTAGACGTCGGGATGGGTTCGCGTTCCGTTGACGAGCCGGACGATGTAGTCCGCGACCGTCGGGTCGACGTAGATCTCGCGGACGAGGGCCTGCAGCTCGCGCAGCTCATCGGTCGCCAGGACCTCCTCGAGGTCCTCGAGCGGGTGCGTTCGCTTCTGCTCGTCGAGGATCACGATCTCCTCGATCTGCTGCGGGTAGCCGAGCCTGAGGCGGATCATGAACCGGTCGAGTTGCGCCTCGGGGAGCGCGAACGTGCCCTCGTACTCGATGGGGTTCTGGGTGGCAATGACGAGGAACGGGTCGGGCATCGGGTGGGTGACCCCGTCGATCGTCGCCTGCCGCTCCTCCATCGCCTCGAGCAGCGCGGACTGTGTCTTCGGGGTGGCACGGTTGATCTCGTCGGCGAGGACCACCTGGCTCATGATCGGGCCCGGCCGGAACTCGAACTCGCGCGTCTTCTGATTGAAGATCGACAGGCCGGTGACGTCCGAGGGCAGGAGATCCGGCGTGAACTGGATCCGCCGGAACGTACAGCCCAGGCTGCGGGCAATCGCCTTGGCGAGGACGGTCTTGCCGGTTCCCGGCACGTCCTCGATGAGCAGATGCCCGCGACACAGCAGCGCGACCAGCGCCAGGCGCACCTCGTGGTGCTTCCCCACGATCACGCGCTCGACATTGGCGAGGACCTTGTCGCCGGTCTCCTGGATCTTCGTCATGGGCCTGCGGCTCCCCTCACGCGGGATATGCGTCGCTTGGGGCGGCGCGGCGGGATTCGACGGGTGCGGGCGACGGCGATGTGCGGTGCCGTCGGGGGTGATGCCGAATAGTACGTCGAGACGCAAGAAACGGTTCCGCGGCCCCTCCCTGGGTGCGGCCGGCGCTCCACCCCTCTACCCCAAGCTCAGAGTGGAGCGCGCCGCACGCGGACTGTGCTATTTGGCGGCGACGACCGGCCGCTCCCCGCTGGGCCGCGCCGCTTACCTATATAGACGTCAGAAACGCCCGAATCGTTCATTCAAAGTTTCGGGCGACGCCCGCGCGCATCTTCCAGGACCCTCGAAGCGCTCCCGGGCGGCTGAATCGGCAGCAGGCAGCGGCGCCGGACGAGCATGGGCCGGGATCGCGCGAGCGACCCCGCTCGACGTCCGGCGAGGGAGGGAGCGAGGCGTCGAGCACGGCCCCGAGCCGCCCCGATCACCCGGCTCCCCGAAGTCCCCGCATGACCTGAAGCTGGGTTCCCCGCGTTAGCGGATCGTTGGCGGCGGGTGAACCCGCAGCCCGCGTCCGTAAACCGAGCCGGTGCCGACGCGGCTCCCTATCCGCGGAGCAGGGTGATCGCCCCGACCCACAGGGTCATGAAGCAGCCGATCGCGCCCATCGCGCCGAGGAACACCTCGCCGCTCACCCAGGCGGCGGCCCCGACCAGCCCGAACAGGGCGGCCATGACCAGCGCGATCGCGGCCATCCCGACTCGTTCGAGCAGCGGCCGCTTCTTGCGCGCCGGCTCGTCGGGCGGGCGGCCGTCGCTCACTCGCCGAATTCCTCGAAGTACGCCTGCATGAGCTCCCCCGCGATCGGGCTGGCGACTGCGCCTCCGCGGCCGGCACGCTCGACGACGACGGCGATCGCGACCCGTGGCTGGTTCACCGGTGCGAACCCGATGAACCACGAGTGCGGCTCGCCCGAACCGCCCAGCTCCGCCGTCCCGGACTTGCCGGCGGTCGGGATGCCGGGGACCTTCGCCCCGCTCGTGAACTGCTTGCCGAGATCGCCTTCGACCGCCCGCCGCATCGCCCGCTGGATCGCCTGCGCGTCCGCGGCCGAGATCACCCGACGGAGCTGCTCCGGGCCGATCTCGCGCGTGCCGCGCTTGCCCTCGAGCGCCGTCACGAGGCGGGGCTTCATGAGCACCCCATCGTTGGCGACGGTCGAGGCGACCAGCGCCATCTGGAGCGGCGTCACGAACGTCTCGCCCTGCCCGTAGGCCGCATTCGCCAGCTCGACGTCGTCCACGAACCCGCCCGGCTCGTCGCCCCGCCCGTTCGTCACCTGCGATGCGGCCGTGGGCAGGTCGAACGGAAGCGGCGCCCCGAACCCGAGCCGCTCCGCGAACTCGGCCATGTTCTGCCCACCGGTCGCGAGCCCGACCAGCGCGAAGTAGATGTTCGAGGAGATCTCCGTCGCCTGACCGAGCGTCAGCGCCTGGCCCTGGCGGAGCGAATGGCTGTTGCGGATCCGGAACCCGTTGACGAGCAGGCCGTCATCGCCCGCCTCGGCCTGCTCGGGGAACGTGGTCTCCGGCGTGATCGCCCCGGAGCCCAGGCCGGCGATCGCGGTCACGATCTTGAACACGGAACCCGGCACGTAGCGGCCGAGCGTCGCGCGCGGCAGCAGCGGATTGTCGGGATCGTCCTGGAGCGCCTCGAAGGTCTCCTGGGCGGTGCCCGGGTCCGCGATCGCCGAGGCGTCGTACGTGGGCGTCGAGGCGAGTGCGAGGATCTCGCCGGTCGTCGGGTCGAGCATGACGACCGCGCCCTTCCGGTCGCCCAACGCGCGGATCGCCGCGCGCTGCAGGTCGTAGGACAGCGACAGGTGGAGGTCCTGCGGGTCGTACGGATCACCACCGAACTTCCGCAGTGCATCGGCCACGGGATCCACCGCCAAACCGGCAAGCTCGGCGCTGTAGGCGCGTTCCAGGCCGGCCGACCCGAACCGCCGGGACGAGTACCCGACGACCTGGCTGACCGCCTGGTTGGCGTACGCGCGGTACAGCTCGCCGTTCTTGTCCCGTTCGTTCCGGGCAAGCACGGCCCCGCGCCGGTCGAGGATCTGGCCCCGCTCCACCGTGCGCGACGCGGCGATGACCGCCGCGTCATAGGGCGATCGGACGAGGTCGGGCGCGACGACCACGCCCCAGTAGCCGGCCGCGGCGGCCAGCGAACCGAAGGCGAGCGCGATGGCGATCGCGATGTGCAGGATGGTGATGCCCATCGGGCGACGGGAGCGGGCCGACGGGAGCATCAGGCGGCCCCCCGCTGGAGCATCCGCCGCCAGCGTCGCTCGCGGGGCGGGGGCGGCGGCTCGACGCCACGATCAGACAGGGCGAGCAGCAGCCCGATGACGAGGCCGTTCGCGAGCAGCGATGAGCCCCCGTAGCTGATGAATGGCAACGTCACCCCGGTAAGCGGCAGGACCTTGAGGTTACCTGCCGCGATGATGAAGGCCTGGATCCCGACGACCAGTGCGAGGCCCGTGGCGAGCAGCGACCGGAAATCGTCCGCGGCCGCAGCGCCGATCCGCAGCCCGCGCTCGATGATCACGAGGTAGATCCCGAGCACCCCGAGCACGCCGATCAGCCCCAGCTCCTCGCCGAGTGCCGCCAGCGGGAAGTCGGTGTGGACCTCGGGGATCGTGACGCGTCCCCCGATCAGCGGCAGCCCGTTGCCAAGCCCCATCCCGAGCAGCCCGCCCCGGGCGAACGCGTGCAGCGACTGGACGATCTGGTAGCCGGCGCCGAGCGGATCCGCGAAAGGATCGAGCCAGATGGCGATCCGTGTTCCGATGTGCTCGAACAGCGTGGCGAGCACCGCACTGCCGACGAAGAACGCCACCAGGCCGCCGACGACGAGGCTGATACGGGCCGTCGCCGCGTAGAGCATGAGCAGGAACACGCCGAAGAACAGCAACGCCGCACCGAGGTCGCGCTGGACCACGACGATGCCGAGGGCGATGGCCCACATGGCGGCCATCGGAACGAGGTACGGGATGGGCGGCAGGCGGATTGGCCCGATGCGCGTGTCCTGCTCGACGAGCAGTGCGCGGTTCTCCGAGAGGTACCCGGCGAGGAACACCACGAGGATGACCTTGAGCAGCTCCGACGGCTGCCCGCTGAACGGGCCGATGACGAGGGTCAGCCGTTGCCCGCCGACGTCCGAGCCGAACACGAAGGTCAGCAGCAGGAGCGCGATGCCGGCCGCGGCCCAGGTGTATTTGTACCGTCGGAGCCAGCTATCCGAGCGGATGACGATTGCGAGCGTCGTCGCGACGGCCAGCGACAGGAGCAGCCAGACGAGCTGGACCTGGCCGAGCCCCTCGGCGCCGAAGAACCCCGCCCCGACGAGGTCCTGCGGCAACCGCTCCATCAGGAGCAGGCTGATCCCACCGAGCATCCCGACGGCGGGCAACAGGACCTGGTCTGTCCGGCGCCCGGTGACGACGAACGCGAGGTGCGCCGCGAACAGCGCGCCCAGGTAGATCGCGAGGGCCAGCGCGTCCAGCGGCATCCACAGCGACGGGTCGATCAGGTTGGCGCCGTCCCCCGGACGGCCCCGCACGGTCGCACCCAGGGAGGCGCTCCCCACGACGAGCACGACCGAGGCGAGCAGGAGGAGGCGGAGCTCCAGCCAGCGCGGACGCGGCCGGATGTGACCGAGAACGCCCGGCATGGCCGCTGCCGGGCGCGACGAGGCCGATGCGCTCATGGGCGCGCTCGCTCCAGCCGCATACGGACCTGGCCGATCTGCACCTCGTCGCCGAACCCGAGCGGGGCGACCCCATCGACCCGGTTCCCGTTGATGTAGGTGCCGTTCGTGCTGCCCAGATCCTCGACGTACCAGTCACGGCCACGGAACGTGAGCACGGCGTGCTCCGTGGACGCAAACGGGTCGTCGATGACGATCGAGTTGTTCACGTCCCGCCCCAGCGAGGTGATCGCATCGAGCGAGAACGCCACGCCGACCGGCGGGTCGCCCGCTGGCGAGGCCAGGACGTGCAGCCGCCCAAGCTCGGCGGTCGCACTCCGGGTCGCAGCGCGAAGGTCGCGCACCAGCGCCCTGACGATCTGGAACAGGAACAGGTACAGCAGGGCAAGGAACAGCAGTCGGACCACCCACAGTCCGATGAGGAAGCCATCCATCAGTGGGCGCCCGGGCCCTCGATGGTCTCGACCGCCTCCACGACGAGCAGCGTGTCGCCGAGCTCGATCCTGTCGCCGACGCCCAGCACGACCTCCTCGACCGTCGTCCCGTTGACGCGCGAACCGTTCGTGCTCTGGAGATCCGTGTAGACGAGCGTGCCCCGCCGCACGCTGATCCGTCCGTGGTGGCGCGACACCCGGCCGTCGACGAGCGTCAGCCCGTTGTCCGTGGCACGACCGAGGGTCATCGTCTGCCCGCTGAGCTCGATGACGCGTTCGCCCGTCCCGGGCTGGATCAGGCGCAGGCGGGCGCGCGGCGCCGCGGGTCGCGGGACCGTGAACACCATCGTGTGGTTGGCAATGTCTTCCGGGTTTGCCCCCGGTTCGCCAGCGGGTCGCTGCGGTTCGGCGGCGCGTTCCACGATCGGGTCCGCGAAGCGAGCCCGCACGACGATGTCGGCGCGATCGATCGCCGGATCGGACACGAGCTCCACGCGCGGCCGGTCGACCAGCGTGTAGTGGTGGGCGCGGGCGAACACCAGGGCGTCGTCGGCCAGCTCCGCGGCGAGGGTCGGCCCGAACTCGCCGAACGCGGCCACGTCATCGGGGTTCAGATGGACGGTGTAGCGGTTCGGCACGAGGGTACGGTCGCTCGCGGCGAGGCGTTCCGACTCCATCGCGCGCTCGATCCGTCGCTGGAGCTGGACCGGCTGGAGCCGGGTACGGAAGACGCGCGCCGTGGGGCGCTCGAAGAGGCGTTCGAAGAACCGCTCGAGGGCGGCCAAGGGGGGCATGATCGGGGGCGACTCTATCAGAGGGCACGTGTGAGCCCCTGTTGGACGGTCGAGGTGCCCGGCCGTGTGGCGCCGAGCGGGACCATCCCCGCCACGGCCCAGTACGGTGGTCCGGGGGGAGCGTTTCACCGGGCGCTATA
Organism: uncultured Chloroflexia bacterium; assembly: GCA_963721655.1. Classification (GTDB taxonomy): domain Bacteria; phylum Chloroflexota; class Limnocylindria; order Limnocylindrales; family CSP1-4; genus DASTYU01. The sequence goes on from CAVRKH010000009.1 coordinate 135,251, forward strand.
CTCTCGCCCTTGGTTCGGACCCTGCATTTCGGTCCGCGCGTCTTTTAGCACCCGTCGGGGGTCCGATGCCGGAGATCCTCACAGAGTCCTTCTGCGAACGGTGTGGCACCCGCTACACGTTCGAATCGAGCGCCTCGCGCGCGAAGCCGCTGCGCGGGCTCAAGACGCTCAGCAAAGGCCTGCGCAACTTCGTCCTGTCGGACGACTCGTCGATGGACGAGGCGATGGCCGCGGCGCGGAGTGAGGCGGAACGGGACGTCACGTCGCGCCAGCTCGACGCGTTCCACAGCACGTTCAACTTCTGCATGTCGTGCCGCCAGTACACGTGCGCGAACTGCTGGAACGAGGCCGAGGGCCAGTGCCTGAGCTGCTCGCCGCTCGTGGCCCGGGAAGCCATGCCCGCGCCGTTCCCGACCGTCGACGTGACGGCGCAGGCATTCGACGTGCCCGTGAACGGCACCCACGAGGCGCCGGACTTCGAGGCACCGACCGCCTGGCCGGCGCTCGCCCTCGAGGCGGATGAGTCGTCGAACGACGGGTTCGACGAGATCGACCTCGGCGCGCGCCTCGCGGCCCTCGATATCGCGACGGACGGCCCGGCCGAGGACGAGGTGCCTGTCGCCGAGCCGGAACCGATCGCCGCCGAGGCGCAGCCCGAACCCGAACCTGCACCCGTCACACTCGAGCCCGAGCCTGTCGCGCTCGAACCGGAGCCTGTCGCGCTCGAACCCGAACCGGTCGCGCTCGAACCGGAGCCGGAGCCCGAGCCCGTGGCGGTGCCGGCCCGAGCCCGAGCCTGAGCCCGTTGCTGCGGCGCAGCCGCCGCAGGACGTCGTCCAGCAGCCCGTCTGGCTGTCCGTCGCCCCCGATCCCGACGCGACTCCTGCCGCGCCGCCGGCCCAGGCCCCGGCGAATGGCGGTCTACCCGCTGCCGCGAGCGGCGCTTCCCAGTCGCCGAGCCAGCCCGAGTGGCCCGCGCAGCCCCAGTGGCCGTCGGCGCGCAGCTCGACACCCCGCCCGAACACGATCCTCGGCCGCCCGGTCGTCCCGACCGGTGGCATCGACGCCCTGTGGGCCGCCTCGAGCCGCGACGTCGTCGCGCCGATGGCCACCGCGCCGACGCCGCTCGGTCAGCAGATGCCCGCGGCGGCGCAGCCGTGCGTCAACTGCGGGCTCTCGCTGTCATCGACGGCCCGCTTCTGCCGGCGCTGCGGAACCGCCCAGACCCAGCCCTGAGGCCGCGCCGTCAGGTGGCGGCCGGCTCGCCCTGACCCGCGGCGGCGCGCAGCTCGGCGACCCTGACCCAGGCAGCGCCGTACAACAGCGCCTGGAAGGAGAACGACAGCCAGGCGAGGGCCACGAACGCGGAAGCGAGTGACCCGGCGATCGCGGCGGCCCCGACGAGGAACGGGACGAGGGCCGTGAACAGCTGGGTGAGCAGCGTGATCGCGATGCCGACCAGGACCGCCGGCGGCAGGATCGAGCGCCAGCGCGGCGTGCTGGGCGGCAGCACGCGATAGGCGATCGTGACGGCCACGACGCCGAGGACCAGGATCGTCAGCGGTGAGGCGAGCAGCGTCCGGATCGAGCGCGTCGAACCGAGGCTGTCGGGCAGCAGCGTGTCGAGGAACGACGACAGCCCGGCGAGGATGATGACCGCGAGCACGCCGCCGATGAGCACCAATACCCACACGAACCCGCGCAGGGTGCGGCGCGCGAAGTCACGCTCGGGAGCGTCGGAGAAGATCCGGGAGAACGCCAGGTCGAGGGTGCTGTAGAACTGGCTGACGCCCCACAGCAAGCCGAGCAAGCCGAGGATCGACGCGATCCCGGCGCCCTGCGACACGGCGGCGAGCGCATCCTCGAACAGGCCCTCCAGGGGCGGGAACGCCTCGGCCAGCGCGTTCGCGAGCTTGGCCTGGAACGCCGGGTCCTGCGCCACGAGGCCGCCGATCCCGAGCAGGAGCAACGTCGTCGGCAGGGCCGAGAACAAGGCGGCGAAGGCGAGCCCGTTGGCGAGAATTCCGCCCGGCGCCTTGCCGTACGTGTCGAGGACCGCCAGTACGAAGCGGACCAGCGGGAGCGCCAGGACGCGTTGCGCGATCGACCGGACGTCCACCGATCGGCCGCGGGTCAGCCCCGCAGGTCCTCGAACAGGCCCGGTTGGACGTCGTCGACGCGCACCCGGCGCGGCCCGGCGACGAGCGCACGGACCTCGCCGCGCCGGACGAACCGGCGCCCGCCGAGCTTGATGCTCTGCAGCCGCCCGGCGCGGGCCCAGCTGCCGATGGTGGCCGGCGTGAAGTGGATGTTCGCGGCGGCCAGGATCTCGGCCGCCTCGCCCAGCGTGATCCAGTCCGACGCCGCGGGCATCAGTCCGTCGTCTTCGCCGTGGAGCCCGAGCCGGCTTCGCCGCCCTTCGACGAGGTCGCGGCCGCGTCGCCGCCGGACGGCTTCGCCTTCGAGCCCTCGTCGCCGCCGGACGGCTTCGCCTTCGAGCCCTCGTCGCCCGACTCGGACTTCGCCGAGCTGCGGGCCGGTCGCCGGTCGACCTTCGCCCAGCCCGAGCCCTTGAACATGATGGTCGGCGGAGCGAACGCCCGGCGGACCGGTCCCCCGCCGCAGTTCGGGCAGGTCTCCGGGCCGTGGCCATGGATGCCGTGGACGACCTCGAAGCGGTGGCCGCACGCGGCGCATGCGTAGTCGTAGGTCGGCATCGGGCGGCGTCGGGTCAGCCGCGGAGGAGGCGCATCCCGCACTTCGGGCAGTAGAACGCCCGCTCGTGCGCGGAAGCGAAACCGCAGTGCGCGCAGACGAGCCCGCCACGGCCGGCGGCCGGCACGGGGCGCTCGATGCTCGTGATGCCGAGCGCGTACTGGCTGGCCAGGACGTTGGTGAGCAGGCCCGCGAGCAGCTTCGCCCCGATCCGATCGGTGTCACCGCGGACACCTCGACCGCCCCACCCGACGACCGCCCGACAGATCATGTCGCCGGTCGCCTCGTCCCAGTGGGACGCGATCCCGCCGACGATGGCGTTGTACTCGGGGTAGCCCGACGTGTCGGTCTCGCCATCGAGCATCGCGCACACGAATGTGTCGAATGCCAGGTCGACCGCGTCGATCGACTCGAGGACGACCAGAGCATGGCGGGTGATCGGCGACAGGGCGTGGTGGGCGTTCAGCCACTGCATCGCCTCGGACGGCCGGACGATCGTCGGGGTCGCCTCGCTGAACTCGATCGGCAGCGGGTCCACGACCTCGATCTCGCTCTTGGCCAGACCGACCAGCATCGACGGCAGCTCGCTCATCGCGTTGGGGCCGGTCTTCATCCGGACGCCCTCGCTGCTCTTGCCGGCGAAGTACAGCTTCAGCTGGTATTCCTGGGCGACGATCTCCTCGGGCATGACGCTCGAGGCGGCCGCCGGCGATGCGGCAGGCGTGGCGGCGTCGTTCTCGTTGCCGCGGCGCTTGAGGAAGTCGAGTGGCACGGGTTCGCGACTCCGTCGGACGGGGGTTGTGTCGGCGGGCCAAATGGTAGCAGGCAAGCCGCCTGCTGAACGCGCCTGACCGTTGGGCCCCCGCACGGGTGACCTCCGATCGATATGCCCGCGTCATGTCCCGTCCCCTGGGTGCGACCGCGCTGCAATGCGGCCGCGCGAAACTCCCTTGACGGCCCCGGAAGTCGTGTGAATTAATGCGTGTTACTGACGCGCGTTAGTCTCACCGGCAGCACGGGACCGCGAAGGCTGCCGAAGGCTGAGGCGCCGGGGATGGAGGCCGCTGTGGCGATGGCTCGATCGCGTCCGACGAGCGCCGATGTCGCTGCCCGAGCCGGGGTCTCGCGAACCACGGTCTCCTTCGTGCTGAACTACCGCACCGACGTGCAGATCCCCGACGATACCCGCCAGCGCGTGTTCCGCGCCGCATCGGAGCTCGGCTACCACCCGCACACGCCGGCCCGCCAGCTCGCCGCCGGCCGGAGCAACGTGCTCGGCCTGGTCCTGCGCCAGTCGGCCGAGCAGGTCGCCGGGGACGCGACCCTCGCCGAGACGCTCCGCGGCCTGGCCTCGGCCGCCCGCGCCGCCGGCTCGCGGGTCATGGTGGAACCGCTCGCGCCGGAGGGCACCTACGATCGCCTCCTGCGCTCCCACCAGGCCGACGGCCTGATCGTGTCGGGTCCACGGACCGACGATCCGTCATTGGCCCAGCTGGCCGGCGACGGGTTCCCGGTCGTGCTCCAGGGCTGCATGCCCGGCCTCGACGTCCCGAGCATCGACATCGACAACGTGGCCGCTGCGGCCGCGGCCGTCGACCATCTGCTGTCGCTCGGCCACCGCCGGATCGCCCTCATCACCAATGCGCCGCTGTCCTACACCGCGGCCGACGAACGGCTGCGCGGCTACCGGCAGGCGCTCGAGGCGGCCGGCGTCGACTACGACGAGGCGCTGGTCGAGGAGGGTGCCTTCGACGCGGCGAGCGGCGAACGCGCCGCAAACGCCCTGCTCGGGCGGACCACCTTTACCGCCCTGTTCGTCGCCAGCGACGTGCTCGCCCTCGGCGCCATCAACGCCCTGCGCGAAGCCAATCGGCGAGTGCCCGACGACGTGTCGGTCGTGGGCTTCGACGACATCGCGCTGGCGCCCTACTTCGATCCGCCGCTGACCACCGTCCGCCTGCCCGCCTTCGAGCTCGGACAGGCCGCCGGACGTGCCTTGCTCGACCGAATTGCCGATCGAGCGGTCGCGCAGCGGACGCTGCTCCCCACGGAGCTCGTCGTCCGCGGTTCGACCGGACCACCAACATCGCATGGGACTCGGCGATCGATCAGCTGAGCCCGGCCTTTCGGAGGAGTGGACAGTCGCTCGCTGGGCGGCTGTCCGGAAAGGAGAACCGAATGGAGAGTCAAAGGAGCCGGATGTTCCGGCTCAGCGCGCTGCTCGGGGTGGCGGCCCTCGTGTTCGCCGCATGCAGCAGCGGTACCGAATCGGCCGCTCCCGGCGGCGAGAGTCCCGCCGCCGCCTCGGCACCAGCCGCCGGCGAGAGCCCGAGCGGATCGGCGCCGGCAGGCAGCCCCGCAGCGGGCGGCGGCTTCCAGTGCGAGAACATCGGCGGCGACGTCAGCGTCTATGCGACGTGGACCGGTGCCGAGAAGGACAACTTCGACGCGATGATGGCGCCGTGGCTCGAGTGCTCCGGCGTGACCATGAACTACACCGGCCAACGCGACCTCGGCGCCGCGCTGACGACCGCCATCGCCGGCGGCAACCTGCCCGACGTGGCGGGCCTGCCCGGTCCCGGCCTGATGCAGCAGTGGTATGCCGACGGCGTGCTCCAGCCGCTCGACTTCGTCGATTTCGCGGCGTACGAGGCCGCCACGCCTCCCGGCTTCGCGGCTCTCGGAAAGGCACCCGACGGCAAGCTCGCCGGCATCTTCACCAAGGGCGCCGTGAAAGGCCTGATCTGGTACAACACGGGCGTCTGGACGGGCGATGCCCCGGCCACGTGGGAAGAGCTGAAGACCGCCGCCGCCAGCCAGGTGACCGGTGACGAGAAGACGTGGTGCATCGGGCTCGAGTCCGGTGGCGACTCCGGCTGGCCGGGAACGGACTGGATCGAGGACATCGTCCTTCGCCAGGCCGGCACCGAGGTCTACGACGGCTGGGTCGCTGGTACCACGCCGTGGACCGATCCTGCCATCAAGGCGGCGTGGGAGGAGTTCGGGACTGCAGTCGAGAACGCCTACGGCGGTTCCGATTACGTCAACGGAACGGCCTTCGGCAAGTCCGTGGTTCCGTTGTTCTCGGATCCCCCCGGCTGCCTGTTCCACCACCAGGCCAGCTTCATCACCACGTTCTTCGACTCGGAGGCGGGCGCCAAGCCCGACCAGTACGACTTCTTCCCGTTCCCCGATATCGACCCGGCCAACTCTGGCGTGACGGGCGGCGGCGACCTGTTCGGGATGTTCAACGACACCCCCCAGGCGCAGTCGATGATCCAGTACCTGCTGACCCCGGAAGCGCAGCAGATCTGGGTCGAGAAGGGCGGCTTCATCTCCGCCAACAAGAACGTCCCGCTCGAGGCCTATCCGGACGAGGTGTCGCGCAAGTCGGCGGAGATCCTGGCCAACGCCAAGGTCTTCCGGTTCGATGCCGGCGACCTCATGCCCGCAGCCCTGTCGGCCGCGTTCTTCGACGCCGTCGTCGAATACGTCGACAACCCGGGCAACCTCGACGCGATCCTGAGCCACCTGGAAGAAGTCTCGGTGGACGCCCGCAGCGGCGGGTAGCCATCGACAGGATGGTGGCCGGCCACTCGGTCGGTCACCATCCGCTCCAGCGGAGGGCTGAACGTGCTCGATGCGATTCTCGAAAACCGGATCCTGGCGGCAGCGGTCGTCGTTGTCGTCGTGCCCCTGGTGCTCATCGGATACATCCTCCTCATCGAGGCGATCCTCCGGCAGGTGCCACGCCGCTGGGCGCGCGGCCTTCGGCCGTGGTTGTGGCTCGCCCCGGCGCTCACGTTCCTGGGCGTCTTTCTCGTCTACCCGACGATCGCGACGATCTTCCGCAGCTTCCAGAACCGACGCGGCAACGCGTTCGTCGGGCTCGACAACTACCAGTGGTTCTTCAGCCAGGACGACACGCTCATCTCGTTGCGGAACAACGTCCTATGGGTGATCCTCCTGCCGCTCCTGGTCGTCGCGCTCGGTCTGCTCGTGGCCGTCCTCGTCGACCGGGTGCGCTACGAGAGCACCGTGAAGTCGGTCGTCTTCCTGCCGCTCGCCATCAGCTTCGTCGCGGCCTCGGTGATCTGGAAGTTCATGTACGACCTCGACCCGAACGTCGGGACGTTGAATGCGGTCGTGACCGCCGCGGGCGGCGACCCCGTTGCGTTTCTGCAGGTCCAGCCCTGGAACAACTTCTTCCTCATCGTGGTCGGGGTCTGGCTGCTGACCGGGTTCGCGATGGTCATCCTGTCGGCGGGACTCAAGGGCATCAGCACCGAGCTGCTGGAGGCTGCGCGGGTGGACGGCGCGAATGAGGTGCAGGTCTTCCGGCGAATCATCCTCCCGTTGCTGGCGCCCACCATTGCCGTGGTGGCCACGACGGTCATCATCTATGCCCTCAAGACCTTCGACGTCGTCTACACGATGACCAACGGCAACTTCAACACGAACGTCATCGCGAACCTCATGTACCAGCAGCTCTTCAACAGCGGCCAGGGCGGCCGGGCCGCGGCGGTCGCCGTGATCCTGCTCCTGGCGATCGTCCCGGTCATGTACGTGAACATCCGGCGCTTCCGTGAGCAGGAGGCCATCCGATGACCGGCGCACCGATCCCTGCAGTCGAAGCCCCGCAAGCCGCGGCGGTCCGCTCGCGCGTCACGACCCGGTCCGGGCCAAGCCTCGGGCGAGGTTTCCTGCACCTGTCGCTCATCCTCCTCATGGTGCTCTGGGCGATCCCCACGGTCGCCCTCCTCGTCGCCTCCTTCCGTCCGGCGGCGGCCACGAACACCAGCGGCTGGTGGACCGCCATCACGCCGCCGTGGGAGTTCACCCTCGACAACTACGAGTACGTCCTCGGCCGTGCCGGGATCGACCAGGCGTTCGTCAACAGCTTCATCATCACGATCCCGGCGACGGTGCTCGTGGTGATGATCGCGGCGTTCGCGGCGTACGCCTTCGCCTGGATGGAGTTCCCCGGGCGGAACATCCTGTTCGTCGTTGTCGTCGGCCTGCTCGTCGTTCCGCTGCAGGTGACGCTGATCCCGGTGCTGAACCTGTTCCGCGACTTCACGCCGGCCGGGTTCAAGATCAACGGGACGATGCTGGCGGTGTGGCTTGCCCACACCGGCTACGGCCTGCCGTTCGCGATCTACCTGTTGCGCAACTACTTCGGGTCGTTGCCCCGCGAGGTCTTCGAGTCGGCGGCGATCGACGGGGCGAGCCCCTCGACATCGTTCTTCCGGCTGGCGCTGCCGATGAGCGTGCCCGCCCTCGCCTCGCTGATCATCTTCCAGTTCCTGTGGGTCTGGAACGACCTGCTGGTCGCCCTGGTCTATCTCGGCGGGGCGTCCGAAAACCACCCGCTCTCGGTCGTGCTGGCCAACCTCACGACCTCGTTCGGTGGCGGCTGGCAGTTCCTCACGGCCGCGGCCTTCGTGTCGATGATCGTCCCGATCATCGTGTTCCTCAGCCTGCAGCGGTACTTCGTCCGCGGCATCACCGGCGGCGCGGTCAAGGGCTGACGCCCGACCGTCCCGCGTTCAGGGCTGGGCGGCTCGTCCCGACGGGCCGCCCTCCCGCGGCACGCTCCCCAGCGGCGGCGCGTCCGGCCGCGGAGCCCGGCCGTGGACGACCTCGAACCCGCTCGTGTTCGACACCACCTCCACCTGTCCGTCGTCGAACGCGAGCGTCAGCGCACCCCGGCCCGCCCGGAGGTTGCTGATCGTGAGCCGCGGCAGCCAGTCGGGCAGCGCCGGGTCGACGTACAGCCGGTGCTTGTCGGGTCCGGCCGAGGCATGGATCCCGCACAGGATCGCGACAAACCGGAAGACGGATGCCGCGGCCCAGGCCTGCGGCACGTTTGCCTCGAGGTACTGCACCGGGAAGCTGCCCCGCTGGCGAGGCAACCCGGCGAACAGCTCCGGCAGCCGATTGGCGACGAAGCGCTCCGCGGCGTCGAAGATCCCCTTTGCGACGCGCGCGGCCTCGTCGGTGTAGCCGTACCGACGGAAGCCACCGGCGATCATCGCGTTGTCGTGCGGCCAGACGGTGCCCGGTGTGGTAGCTGAACGGGTTGTAGGCGACGTGGTCCGAGGACAACGTCCGGATCCCCCACCCCGACCACATGTCGGAGGCCATCAGCCGCTCGACGACGCGCCCGGCGCGATCGGTCGGAACGATGCCGCTGGCCAGGCAATGCCCCGGGTTCGAGGCGACGGACTCGATCGGCTGCTTGCGTCCGTTGAGACCGAGGTAGTACGTCCCCTCGCTCTCCCACCAGAAGTCGTTGTTGAAGCGCTCGTAGAGGCGCCGCGCCTCGGCGTGGAGCCGCTCCGCGTCCTCGAGCCGGCCGAGGGTCTCGTAGATGTCCCCAAGCCGCAGCTTCGCGTCGTAGGCGTAGCCCTGCAGCTCGCAGGTGCCGATCGGCAGCTCAGAGAGCGACCCGTCCGCCTCGAGGATCGCATCGCCGGCGTCCTTCCAGCCCTGGTTGTAGTAGCCGTGGCTCGACCGGGTCCGGTACTCCTGGAACCCGTCGCCGTCGCGGTCGCCGGAGGTGTCGATCCAGGCCATCGCGGCTTCGGCGTTGGGCAGGTAGCGGTTCAGCACTTCGACGTCACCGAGCCACTGGTAGAGGTAGGAGATGACGATCACGAAGAGGCTCGTCGCGTCGTGCGTCCCGTAGTACGGCGTGAACGGCAGGATGCCGAGCTGGGCCAGCTCGCCATGCCGGATCTCGTGCGGGATCTTGCCCGGCTCCATGTCGCGTTCCGGGTCGTCCTCGGTCGCCTGCAGGTTCGACAGCCGGCGCAATGCGCCGGCGGCGAATTCGGGGAAGCCGGAGATGCCCTGCATCGACACGACCAGGGCGTCGCGGCCGAACAGCGTGACGAACCACGGGACGCCGGCGGCAGGGATGTACACGCCGCGTTCGAACTGCGGGTCCTCGAGCCGGAGCGCCTCCATGTCACGGACGGAACGCCGCCACGTGTGGACCACGGTTTCGTTCGGCGCATCGATGCCCACGCCCGGGAGCGGCGGGGCGATGGCTTGCGGCCGGGTCGTCAGGGCGCTGCAGTCGAGCGTCGGCGGATAGCGGCCGGACTGCGTCAGCGGGATCCAGCGCAGGCAGGTGTGCCAGACGCCCTTGGGCTCGATCGTCGCCACGAAGATGAGCCGGCCGTTGGCGAACTGCGGCCGCGAGTCGGCCTTGTCGATCTGGATGAGGAGGTCACGCCGGAACGTCCGGTTGCGATAGGTCGTCCGCAACGAGCGGCGCGCGCTCGACCACTGGGTGTTGATCTCGCCACGCCGCACGAGGCGGCGCGCCTTGACGTCGAAGATGTCGGCGAAGTCCGACGTGATCGAGATCTCCAGGGTGATCCGGATCGGGCGACGCGAGTAGTTGATGACGTCGTAGTCCTCGTGCACGCCGCCCGACACCGTCCGGTCGAGGCGCAGCGAGACGGTGTGCCGCGGGATCACGCCGTCTTCGTCGATCAGGTCCGGGTTCGTGAACTCGAACCGCGACGAGAAGAACTCCACGGCCGACGAGTTGAGGAGCGTCGGCCGGACGCCGTTGATCGAGAAGTCGTAGCCCGAGATGAAGCGCGTGTCACGGGCGAAGAAGCCCTGCTCTTCGGCGCCGTCGATCCGCCCGTCGGGCTGGCAGACAACGACCCGATCGTCGCGATTGATCGTGACGGTTGGCGGACCAACCGGGACGGCGAGGGTCACGCGCGAATGCTAGACCGCACGACCTGCCGCCGTCCCGAACGGGACGTCAGCCGGCGAGCCGCTCTCGGAGTCGATCCACCTGCTCCGCGAGCTCGCGCTCGCGTGCGCGGGCGCCGTCGACGACCGCCTGGGGCGCCTTCCCCACGAAGGCGTCATTGGCGAGCCGAGCGCGCGCCGCGGCCAGCCAGCCTTCGGCCTCGGCGAGCTCCTTCTCGAGCCTCGTCCGCTCCAGGGCCGCGGCGTCGCCCGATGCCGTGGTGAGCACGGTGGCCTGGATGTCGCCGCCCTTCAGCACGATCTCGAGGCTGCCCGACGGGCGCGGCAGGTCCTCGCCTCGTTCGTGCAGGACGAGTGGACGGGCGCGGGCCAGGCGCTCGATGGCCGGGGCGAGCGCCGCGAACTGGTCACGCCCATCGCCGCCCGCGGCGACGTGGGTCTCCAGCCAGCTGGTGGCGTCGATACGGGCGGTGGCCCGCGCGTTGCGGATCGCGGTGATCGTGTCGAACACCGCGTCGATGCGGGCCTCCACCCCGAGGTCACGTTCCCCCGCCGCCGGCCAGCGGGCCACGATGAGCAGCTCCGGATCCGACGCGCGGTGCGGGATCGCGGGCCACAGCGCCTCCGTGACGAAGGGCATGACCGGATGCAGCAGCCGAAGGTAGGCGTCGAGCGCGTCGACGAGCGTCCACCACGTCGCCTCTCGCTCCTCGGCCGGCAGCGACTCGTCGGCCAGGCGCACCTTGGCGAGCTCCAGGCCCCAGTCGCAGAACTCGCTCCAGATCGCGTCGTACAGGATCCGCGTCACCTCGCCGAAGGCGTAGCCGGCCATCGCCTCGTCGACGGCCGCCGTCGTGGCCGCCACCCGCGAGCGCAGCCAGCGCTCGGTTGGACCGAGCCGGCGTTCGTCGACCTCCGCGCGCGGCGCATCCGCGGGGATCGACGCGGGCCGGGCACCGGCCACGAACCGTGTGGCGTTCCACAGCTTGTTGGCGAAGTTGCGGGCGTGCTCGAGCTTGGTGCGCCCGAACTTCTGGTCCAGTCCCGGGGTCGTGCCGTGGATCACCGCGAAGCGCAACGCGTCGGCGCCGGTCTCGTCGATGACGGCCAGCGGGTCGACGACATTGCCCTTCGTCTTCGACATCTTCTGGCCTTCGGGATCGCGGATCAGGCCCGACAGGTAGACCGTGTGGAAGGGCACCTCGCCGGTGAGCTGGATGCCGAGCATCATCATCCGGGCGACCCAGAAGAAGATGATGTCGTAGCCCGTCTCCATGACCGACGTCGGGTAGAAGCGCTCGTAGTCCGGCGTCGCGTCGGGCCAGCCGAGGGTCGAGAACGGCCACAGCCCGGAGCTGAACCACGTGTCGAAGATGTCGGGGTCCTGCTCGAGCTCGCTGGCGGGCCGGGCGCACACCTCGCACGCCGGCGGCCCGTCCGGTTCCGAAGACACCGTCACGTGCCCGTCCGGGCAGTACCAGGCCGGGATCCGGTGCCCCCACCAGAGCTGCCGCGACACGTTCCAGTCGCGGATGCTCGTCATCCAGTGCTCCCACGTCTTCTCGAAGCGCGCGGGCAGGATCCGCGTCCTGCCGTCCCGCGTCGCGGCCAGCGCCTTCGCGGCGAGCGGCTCGGTCCGGATGAACCACTGGGTCTTCAGGCGCGGCTCGATCACGTCGTTGCTGCGCTGGCACCGACCGATGACCATCTCGTGGGGCTCTTCGCCCTCCAGGTCGCCGCGTGCACGGAGTTCCTCGAGGATCCGCTCCCGCGCGGCATAGCGGTCCAGGCCGGTGAACGGCGCGCCGGCCTCGTTGATCGTCGCGTCGTCGTTGAGGACCGTGATCATCGGCAGGTCGTGGCGCTTGCCGGTCGCGTAGTCCTCGTGGTCGTGGGCAGGCGTGATCTTGAGCGCGCCGGTCCCGAACTCGCGCTCGACGATCGGGTCCGCGATCACCGGCACGTCCCGCTCGACGAACGGGATCCGCACGCGGCGCCCGACGAGGTCGCGGTAGCGCGCATCGTCGGGGTGCACCGCGACCGCGGTGTCGCCGAGGATCGTCTCGGGCCGCGTCGTGGCGACCGTGACCCACGCGTTCGGGTCCGGCTGCCCGGTCGCCTCGTCGATCAGGTGGTAGCGGACGAACCACAGCGTTCCCGTCTCCGGGGTCGGGATGACCTCGAGGTCGCTGACGCTCGTCCGACACCCCGGGCACCAGTTGATGAGCGCCTCGGTGCGGTACGCGAGGCCGTCGCGGTACAGCCGCTCGAAGGCGACCCGGACGGCCTTCGCCGAGCCCTCGTCCATCGTGTACCGGAGGCGGCCCCAGTCGGCCGAAGCCCCGACGCGTCGCTGCTGCCCCAGCATCACCGGCTTTGTCGAGTCCGAGAACGCGCGCATCCGCTCGAGATAGCGCTCACGACCGAGCGACGCGCGGCTTTCGCCCTCCTTGGCGAGGATGCCGTCGAGCACGAACTGCGCCGCGATCGACGCGTGGTCGAGGCCGGGCAGGAACAGCGTCGGATGCCCGCGCATCCGCGCGTGCCGGATCATCAGGTCCTCGACGGCCGTCCGCTGGGCGTGGCCGAGATGGAGCGACCCGGTCACGTTCGGCGGCGGCTGGATGATCGTGAACGGCGGCAGGTGCGGATCGGCGGTCGAGCCGGCTCCGTCCGGCGGGAAGACGTCCGCGGCAAGCCAGCGCTCGTAGACCCGGCCCTCGACCTCGCTCGGGACGTACGCCTTGGGCAGGGCCGTCCCGGGCAGTGGCGTCGTCGTGGTCGGTTCGGTCATTCGATCGGGCTCCGGCTCCTCGGAACAACAAGCCCCGCTCGTCCAGCGGACGAACGGGGTCGTGGTACCACCAGCTGGTTCGACGTCGCGTGCCGGTTGCCCGGTTCGTGGCGTCCTCGGTGGCGCGCTATCGGGCGCCTCCCGCACGGCTCGCGAGCGACCTTCGCGCCGGCCGATCCTGCGCGGCTCGCACCGTCCCGCGCTCGCTCCGTGGCCGTCCGGCGTTACTCCTCTCGGTCGTCGCCGTGAGGCGGCGAGTGTAGCACCGGCCGTGAGGGGGACCACCGGCCAGCGCGACCATCGCGCGAAGTTTAGGTGCGCTCCATCGGGACCCGTAGGGCACATGACCGATGACCGATCCCGGCACGGGCCCCAGCTTCGACGTACGCCCGGCGGAACAGCGCCGGAGGAACGTCAAGGAGGACCGGGAATGGCCAAGTTCATGGATGTCCACACGGGCTTCATCGGCGTCACGGCCGAGCAGCTCGACGAAGCGCACGGCCGCGACCTCGCCATCGAGGCGGACGAGGGCGTGCACTTCGAGCGGGCGTGGCTCGATCCGGAGGCGGGGCGCGTCTTCTGCCTGGCGACCGGACCCTCGAAGGAGGCGGTGATGCGCATCCACGAGCGTGCCGGCCATCCGACCGGGGAGGTCTACGAGCTGACGGTGGAGGTGGCGTGATGCAGTCATTTGGAGTGGCACGGCGCGCGGGGCGCCGGTTCCTGATTTCGATCGTCGTCCTGGTTGCGGTGGCCGCCATCGGCGGAACCTCCCTGGTCACCGCCGGCCAGGACCAACTGGCAAGGGTCCGCGCGGCGACGGACAAGTTCCATGACCTGGCCGTTGCCAACGACGCGGGCTACGGCGAGTTCTACATGTGCACGGACCACGTCACCGACGGGACGATGGGCCAGCACTTCGTGAACCTCGACCTGGTCCTCGATACGGCGACCGGCGTTCCGTCGGTCGACCCGCTGCACCCCGAAGCGCTCGTGTACGAGCCGAAGATCAACGGCGGGTACCGCCTGGTCGGCGTCGAGTACGTCGTGTTCCAGGAGGCATGGGACGCCGTCAACGACGCGCCGCCGGTGCTGTTCGGGAAGACGTTCACGCCGATCCCGGCCGGCAACCGCTACTCGCTGCCGCCGTTCTACGAGCTCCACGCCTGGATCTGGCGGCCCAACCCGAGCGGCATCTTCAAGGACTGGAACCCGAAGGTCAGCTGCCGCGGTAACGGAGATCCCGCCTAGACCCCCTCCCAGGGTCAGCGTCGCCGCCACTCGAGCAGTCGGGTGGCGGCGACGTCACGTGTTCGCCGGCCGAACGGGGCGCCCGGTCCAAGTCGCGCGTCAGACACGTTGCTCGCGGGGCGAGCACTCCAGCGGCTGCGGACGTCCAGGATCGTCATCCCGCTCGCCCATGGCGAGCAGGTTGGCGGCGGAGCCTCAGAACTGCTCGCCGTAGCGAGCGATCGCGAGGAGGAACCTCCGGAGTGCTCGCTGGCTGAGCACCGGCGGGGCGCCGCCGGCGAGCGCCGGCGCGAGCGGCCGCGCCCGGACGTACCTACGCCGTCTCGCCGCGCGTGGCGAGCCACTCCTCGTAGTTGGTCTCGTCGACGCCCTTGTCGACGTCCGACTTCGTGAGGAGCAGCGGCAGCCGGCCGTTGCGGATCGTCTCCTCGGTGATGATGCATTTGCGCACGTCGGTGCGTTCCGGGATGTCGTACATCACCTCGAGGAGCGACTCCTCGACGATCGAGCGCAGGGCGCGCGCACCCGTCTTGCGGTCGAGCGCCACCTCGGCCGCGGCCTTGAGGGCGGCCGGCGTGAACACCAGCTCGACCTTGTCGAGCGACAGGAACTTCTGGAACTGGCGGGTGACCGCATTCTTCGGCTCGATCAGCACGCGGACGAGGTCCTCGGCCGTCAGCGCGGTCAGCGTCACGATCACCGGCAGGCGCCCGATGAACTCCGGGATCAGCCCGAACTTGAGGAGGTCCTCGGGCATCAGCTTCTCGAGGATCTTGCCGCGGTCGGCCGGGGTCATCACGGCGTCCGACCCGAACCCGATCGAGCGCTTGCCGACCCGCTCCTCGACGATCTTCTCGAGCCCGTCGAACGCGCCGCCACAGATGAACAGCACGTTCGTCGTGTCGATCTGGATGAAGTCCTGGTGGGGGTGCTTGCGGCCGCCCTGCGGCGGGACATTGGCGACGGTCCCCTCGAGGATCTTCAGCAGCGCCTGCTGGACGCCCTCACCGGACACGTCCCGGGTGATCGACGGGTTGTCGGCCTTGCGGGCGATCTTGTCGATCTCGTCGATGTAGATGATCCCGCGCTGCGCCCGGGCGACGTCGAAGTCGGCCGCCTGGATGAGCCGCAGCAGGATGTTCTCGACGTCCTCGCCGACGTACCCGGCCTCGGTCAGGGACGTGGCGTCGGCGATGCAGAACGGGACGTCGAGCACGCGGGCCAGCGTCTGGGCGAGCAGCGTCTTGCCGGAGCCGGTCGGGCCGACCAGCAGGACGTTCGACTTCTGCAGCTCGACCTCGTCGACCTGGTGGCCGGCGTTGACCCGCTTGTAGTGGTTGTAGACGGCGACCGAGAGGACCTTCTTGGCCCGCTCCTGGCTGATGACGTACTGATCGAGCGCGTCCTTGATCTGGTGCGGGTTCGGAAGCTTCGAGGCCGCGGCCTTCGGGCGCGGCGTCTCGAGCATCTCCTCTTCGATGATCTCCTGGCAGAGGTTGATGCACTCGTCGCAGATGTAGACGCCCTGGCCCGCGATGAGCTTGCGAACCTGCTCCTGCGACTTGCCGCAGAACGAGCAGCGGTAGGGGACCTTCGGTCCCTTGCTGCTGGTGGTCGAGGTCACTGTGCCGCTGTGCTCCCCTGGATCCCCTAGTCGCTCTTCGAGCGTTTCGGTTCGGCGGGTGGTTCGTCTATTTCCTGCGGCGCCTCGTCGGCTTCCTCAGCGGCCTTCTCGTCGTGGTGCTGCGCCGTCAGCGAATCCCACTGGACCGAGTAGACCGCGTCGATGATGCCATAGTCCTTGGCTTCCTCGGGAGCCATGAAGAGGTCCCGGTCGGTGTCCTTGACCACCTTGTCGAAGTCCTGGCCGGTGTGGTGGGCCAGGATCTCGTTGTTGCGCTTGACGAGGAACTCCCATTCCTTCATCTGGAGGATCGCGTCGGGCGCATTGCCGCGGAAGCCGCCCGAACCCTGGTGGATCATGATCCGGGCGTTCGGCAGCGCATAGCGCTTGCCCTTCGTGCCGGCCGCCAGCAGGACCGCTGCCATCGAGGCGGCCATGCCGATGCAGATCGTGCTGACCGGGGAGCGCAGGTACTGCATCGTGTCGTAGATCGCGAGGCCCGAGTTCACGACGCCGCCCGGCGAGTTGATGTACAGGCTGATGTCCTTCTCCGGGTCCTCGGAATCGAGGAACAGCAGCTGGGCGATGATCAGGTTGGCGAGATGGTCTTCGATCGCGTCGCCAAGGAAGACGATCCGCTCACGCAACAGGCGCGAGTAGATGTCGTAGGCGCGTTCCCCCCGGCTGGAGGACTCGATGACCATGGGAACGAGCATCGTTGGACTCCCCTGGTGCGACACGGGTGCGTGGCGCGGTGTCAGCCGGCGGTGGCCGGCTCGCTGGGCGTGGGTGTGGCTTCAGATTCGGGCACGACCGCAGGGGCGGCCGGCTCCGGCTCCTCGACATGGGGCAACGCCGGGTGGTCCGGGTGGGCGGCCAGCCAGTCGTCGACCAGCTGCTCGACCAGGCGGCTCCGACGCAGCGTGCTCCGGATGAAGCTCCGGCCGCGTTCGGACTCGAAGTAGTCCATCAGGCGCCGGTCGTCCGCGTAGCGCTCGCGGCCCTGGGCGATCTCGGCCTCGATGGCCTCGTCGGGAACCTCGACGCCCTCCTCGTCCGCGATCTTCGACAGCACGAGGAGCGTCTTGACCCGCTTCTCGGCGTTCGGGCGGAAGTCGGTGTGGAGGTCGGCGTCGGTCTTCTCGACGACCTTGAGGTAGGCCTCCTCGGTGATGCCCTGGCGAGCGAGGCTCGTCCGGAACTCGTCGTGCAGCACCTCGACCTCCTGGTCGATCAGCACCTCGGGGAGCTCGACGGTGGCGTTCGCGATCGCGTACTCGATGATCCGGTCGGCGAACTGGTGGCGCGCCCGGTCGAGGGCATTGCGTTCGAGGCGGTGCTGGATGTCGGTCCGGAGCGCGGCGAGGTCCTCGAAGTCGCCCAGCTGACCCGCGAAGTCGTCGTCGAGGGGCGGCTGGATCTTCTCGCGCAGCTCCTTGACCTGAACGGCAAAGTGCGCCTGCTGGCCCTGGAGCGACTCCTCGGGATAGTCGTCGGGGAACGTGATGTCGAACTCCGTGGAGCCGCCCGGCTCGAGCCCGAGCAGGTGGCTCTCGAAGCCCGGGATGAGGCGTTCCTGGCCGATGATCAGGGGCATCCGGTCGGACGACCCGCCCTCGAACGGCTCGCCGTCGCGCGATCCCTGATACGCGATCACCGCGTAGTCGCCGTCCTTCGCGCCACGGTCTTCGACGGCTGCCAGCGTCGCGTGCTGGTCGCGCAGCTCGTCGATGACCTGGTCGACCCTGGCGTCGTCGATGACCTCGATCTCGGGCGTGAAGTTGAAGTTCTTGTAGTCGCCGAGCTCGACCTCCGGGCGGACCTGGACCGTCGCCTTGAAGATGACCGGCTTGCCCTCCTCGGCCTGGACGATCTCGACGTTGGCGTTCGTCAGCGGCAGGATCGACTGGTCGACGAGCGCCTCGCGATAGGCATCGTCGACGAGGTGCTCGACGGCCTCTTCGAGGACGACGCCGGGCCCGAGCGTGCGCTCGAGCATCGGCCGCGGAGCCTTGCCCGGGCGAAAGCCGGGGACGCGCGTGCGGCGCGAGAGCCGCCGGACGGCGTCGTCGACGGCACGGCTCAGGCGCTCCGGCGGGAGCTCGATCTCGAGCACGAGCGAGCTGTTGGGGGCTGGGGTGGTCGTGACCTGCATTGCCCGGGAAGTATAGGTCGGCAGCCGTGGCGAGGCGGCCGACGCGGTCGCGGTCCTTGCTCGCGGGAGAGCGCTACGGCGGCTCGCGACCCGTTTCTTCGCTATCGGCTCGCCAAGAGCGAGCAATCCGGCGATCCGTTCTCCGAACCGCTCGCCACGGCGAGCAGGTTGGCGGCTGCGCCGTCGCAGTGCTCGCTGGGCGAGCAGCGCTCCCGGGAGCGGCGGGAACAATTCGTAGGCGAGGTCGGACTCGAACCGACACGCCGCTCACGCGGCACCGGCTCCTAAGGCCGGCGCGTCTGCCATTCCGCCACTCGCCCGCGGCCAGTGTGCCAGAGCCGGAAGTCCAAGGAGCCGCGTCGGGTCCTGACTAACTCGCGGGTCTAGACCATCGGCGGCGGCGCGTCACCCTCGGCGTCGTCGGCCAGCGGTTCGATCTCGAGTTGTTCTCCGCGCGCCCGCAGCCGGCTGCGCAATGCGTCGATCTGGGCCGGGAGGTCCCGCTGATCCGGCTGCATGAGCCAGTCCACCGCGAGCTTTCCGCTGCGCCGAATGAGCGGGAGGGTGACCGCGTAATAGAGCGTCTGGCGGAGCGCGGGCCCGCGCCGCTTCTGTGACACCTTCAGGTAGTCCGCGAAGTCGCGCTCGAGCGTGCCGCGAACCCGTTCCCCATCCGTCCCGAGGCGCTTGAGGGTCTTCTCGACCTCCTCGGGGAGCATGCTCTCCGGAAGCGGCTGATCGGGTCCGACGATCGCCGACTTGGCACGCCTGAACAGCCGGCGCGGCCCGCCGAGCGCGACGAACCCGACGCCGCCGATGACCGCCGCCGCCCGCGCCGGGTTGCGCTTGAGCTTGGACGGGATGTCGACCGCGGCGCGCGCGGACGCCTCGAGTCGCTCGACCTCGATCGCCAGCTCGGCGCGGGCCGCTAGGACTCGTTCTCGCGCGGCATCCGCTTCTGCAGCCACTCGAGGGTCTCCTTCGTGGTGTCGATGGTCCGGCCCGGGTAGAAGCGCTCCTTGAGCGCCTCGTCATCGATCCCGATCCGGAACAGGTCGGCGATGAGGAACACGATCCACAGCAGGTAGGCGATGGACAGGCCGAGCCCGAACGCGGGCCGCCAGGCGAAGGTGATCGAGGTGAACGCACCGATCACGGCGCCGTACAGGAAGCTGACCAGCACCGTGAGCACCAGCAGCACGATGCCCTTGCCCGGGCTCTCGCGGAACGTGCCGCCACCGCCCATGCGGAAGAACAGCACGAGGCCGATCACCAGTGCGATCAATCCGACCAGGAGCATCCCCGTCACCAGCGGCCGGTTTGCCGCATCCACGCCCGGCAGCAGCGCGTCGCCGATCGCCGAATAGGCCTGGTTGAGGATGTCGAACCCGAAGATGAGCGAAGCCAGGATGCCGATCACGAACGCGAGCAGGAACCAGAGGAACAGCCGTATCGGGCTGAATGCGAGGGCGACCATCACGGCGGTCAGCGCCAGCGCCACGAAGAACAGCGATCCGTGGAGGACCCCCCAGCCGATCGACCCGAACAGCCACTCCCCGAGGAACATGGACGTGCCGAGCACCAGCAGGATGACGACGAGGACCAGCAGGCTGATCGCGCAGCCAACGAGCGCGGCCAGCTGCGCAACGGCTCCGCCGATCTGCGCGAACTCGGCCTTGGCGAGGTCGATGTGGGCATCGATGAGCCGCCGGAACGCGTCCCTCGTGGCCCCGAGCTGGGCGCGAACGCCCGGCGGCCGTTCGGAGGGCTTCGGATCAGCTGCGGCCGGATCTGCGGCGCTGGGGTCGGCGCTCGGGTCGGCGCTCGCGTCGAACGGGCCGGCCGGGTTCTGCGGATCGTCCAGGGCTTGGGCTCCCGGTGAGGGTGTGGACGCGCGGACTCAGGTGAGGCGAAGGCAGGATGATAGCAGCGAGGGTCAGTTCAGCCCGAACGCCTGGCGTCCCAACCGTTCAGCCGCATCAAAGAATCCGTAGGTCCGCCGAAAACCCGGGTCCAGCGTCGGGACCGGCCGGCCCGTCGCGGCACGCCACAGCTGGCGCTCGATCTCGAAGATCCGGTCCGAGAGCTCCGCCGGCCCGCGCGGCGCGGCGATGTCCGCGTACGTACGCCGCCCGACGGGAAACCGGACGTCCCATTCGGGGAGTCGCGGCAGGAACGCGAGGACCAGCCGGGCGTGTGCCAGCGCGGCCAGGTTCCAGGGCTCTGCTCGCTCGAGGCGAGGCTTCGGGGCGCGGCCCAGCATGGCGAGCGCGTCGGCCTCTGCCTGCGCCTCGGCGTCGCGGGCCTCGACCTCGGCCTCGGTCCGCGGCGCGGTCACGCGCAGGGCACCCACCTGCTCGAGCAGGTAGCGCAGCTCGGGCAGACCCGCGTGCTCGGAGCGCAGCGAGCCGTGGAAGCCCGCCTCGACGCCTTCGAGGTGCGGCAGGGTCGTGTCGGCCAGGTAGTCGGCCCCGCCGGCCGGCAGCCCGCCCTCGCTCACCACCGCATCGAGGAGCTCGCGTGTCCGCCCGACGAGCTGCAGGAGGTGGTCGATATGAGAGAAGCCGCTCGGTTCGAGGTCCGTCATGGTGTCCTCGCTCGCCTTCCGACCCGATCGCAATCGAGGGGCGCCCAGCATCAGCACGGTGCCGGCCGCCGTCGACGACCCGATGGTACCGAACGCTTCGACGCGCGGACGGGCCGCGCTGCGACGATCGGCCGGCTTCGGCACGGTCCCGCACGGTACCCTCGTGCGGATGGACGTCACCGGAACCGGCCGGCCGCTGCTGACCGCCGAGCTGCTGAGCGTCGGCAGCGAGATCACGGTGGGCGACACACGCGACACGAATGCAGGCGAGCTGGCCCGCGACCTGACCGCACGGGGCGTGCAGGTGCTCCGGCTTCAGGCCATCCCCGACGATCTCGAGGTGGTCCGCGGCGCGCTCGAGGCCGCGCTCGGCCGTGCGGACCTCGTCCTGACCACGGGCGGCCTCGGACCGACACCGGACGACCTGACGCGCGAGGCGGTCGCCGCG
The DNA here is from genome assembly GCA_963721655.1 of uncultured Chloroflexia bacterium. Classification (GTDB taxonomy): domain Bacteria; phylum Chloroflexota; class Limnocylindria; order Limnocylindrales; family CSP1-4; genus DASTYU01. The sequence continues at coordinate 156,565 of CAVRKH010000009.1, forward strand.
CTCGTCGGCGAGGAGCCGACGGTCGACCCGGAGATGGAGGCATGGCTGCGCGACCGGTTCGAACGGCGCGGCATGGACTTCCCCGAGGTCAACCTCAAGCAGGCCTGGCGAATCCCGTCAGCCGAAGCGCTGCCGAACCCGAACGGCACGGCGCCGGGCTGGCTCGTGGAAGCGCCCGAGGGCCGCGTCGTCGTCACGCTGCCCGGCCCGCCCCGCGAGATGCGCGCGATGTGGCACGACGAGGCCCTGCCCCGCCTCACCGCGCGAGGCCTCGGCCGTGAGATCGTGGCGCGCACCTGGCGCCTTCACGGCATCGGCGAGTCGCACGTGGCGGAGTTGCTCGGAGAGGAGCTGCTGCGCGCCGCGGACCCGGTGGTGGCCACGTACGCGAGGGTCGAAGCCGTGGACGTTCGGGTCGCCTCGAGCGGGCCGGGGGCCGAGGAGCGCGTGGCGCAGGCGGGTGCGGTCGTCGAGGAGCAGCTGGGCCGCTACGTGTGGGCGACCGGCGACACGACCTGGGCCGATGCGGTCTCGGCAGCGCTGGACCACCAAGGCTGGACGCTGGCGATCGTTGAGCACGGGCTTGGCGGCGCCCTCACCGCGCTCCTCGGCGGGCTGAACGGCGTGGTCCGCACGGAATCCGCCATCGCCGGCGACGGCGAGATGGACCTCGACCGTCTCGCGGACGACGCCCGCACGGCGGCCGGCGCCGATGTCGGTCTCGCGGTCCGGGCAGTGCCACGTGGCGAGGACACCGCGGTGTCGGTCAGCGTTCGGACGCCGATCGGCAACCGGTCGGAACGCCGCCTCGCGTTCCTCGGCGGTTCGATCGGGCGCAGCCGGGCGGCCATGACCGCGGCCTCGGTCCTGCTCAACGCGCTGCGTGAGCCCGTCGGGGGACCCGCCCGGAACGGTCTAGCGCCGCGCAGCGCGCTCCAGCCCGGCAAGGTTCATGACGGTGATCGAGTCGCGTTCCACCCGGATGAACCCATCGTCGGTGAACTGCCCGATGACCCGGTTCGCGCTCTGGCGAGTGCAGCCGACCATCGCCGCCAGTTCGCTCTGACTGAGCGCCGAGCGCAGGCGGATGCCGCCGTTGCCGTCGGGCCGGCCCTCCTCGGCCAGGCGGACGAGGCACTTGGCCAGCCGGCCGGTCACGTCGAGGAAGTGGAGATCCTCGACATGTGTCGTCAGCCGGCGCACCTCGGTCGCCATGTTCGCGAGGACCGCGTCGCGGATCGTCGGCTCCGTGGCCATGAGCTGCCGGAAGCGATCGCGCTGGAGGACGATCGTCTCGGTCGGCTCGAGCGCGACCGCGGTTGCTGAGCGTGGCGCCCCGTCGAGCAGCGATAGCTCACCGAATACCTCGCCCGGCTGGAGCGTTGCCAGGATCGCCTCCTCACCACTCTCGGACGGCAACGTGATCTTCACCGCGCCCGTCGAGATCAGGAACAGCGCGTCGCCGGGATCGCCGACGTGGAACACGACCTCGCCACGTCGGAAGCGGCGGATCCGCGTCCCGCTCGCCACCCGCTCGAGGGCCGCAGCATCGAGACCGGCGAAGAACGGCATCGCGGTCAGGGCAGCAAACGCCCCCGTGCCGGACATCCCGGGTTCATGGTTCCGGCCGCCGCAGTTCGCCCGGACCACCGGCCTCCGGATCGCCTGGCGTCGACACCCTCAGCCTGCCACGACCGCGGCGGCTGCCGCCGCCGATACCTCGGCCGCCCGCAGCCGGAAGCCGTCGGCCGTGACCGGATCGTCGCTCAGATCCGCCGCCTCCTTCCAGAACGCGGCGGCTTCGCTGGCAGCCCCGACCGCCAGCGCCGTCATCGCCGCCTCCTCCAGCAGTGGCACCGCGCGCTCGCGATCCCCGGCCGCCGCCCGGTGGCGAGCGATCCAGGCAATCGGCGGCGCCGGCTGGAGGTTCTCCAGCTGCTCGGCGTATCGGCCGTGGAGCTCGCGACGCCTCGAGGCGAGCAGCCCGCTGTACGCCGCATCACGGATGAGTGCGTGCGCGATCCGCCAGCGGTCGCCCTCCGCGGGCCGGATGAGGGCGCTGACCACGAGCTCCTTGAGCACGCCCGGCTCGAGCGGCCGGTCGAGGAGTCCTGCGACCATGTCGGTCCGGAAGCGCATCCCGATCACCGACGCAATCCCGAGCACCCCGCGGGCATCGGGGCTCAGCGCGTCGATACGGGCGCCGAGAACGGCCCGCAGCGTGACCGGCAGGGCGTGGCCCGCACCTTCGATGAGCGTCAGCCGGCCGTCGCGGACCGACAGCGTGCCGTCCTCGAGGAACGCGCGCACCGTCTCGGTCACGAACAGCGGGTTGCCGCCGGTCCGCTCGTGGATGGAACGGGCGTCGTCCGCGTCGAGCGCGGCGCGCGCCACGTTCGTTGCAAGCTGCCCCGACTCGGCCTCACGCAGACCGCTGAGCCGGATGCGTCGGACGTGACCGTCGTCGGCCCACGCCGGGGGCGGTGCGGGCCGCATGGCGGCCAGGATCACGAGCGGCAACGTCGCGGTTCGGGCGACAAGGATCTCGACCATGCCGCGACTCGAGTGGTCGATCCAGTGCAGGTCGTCGATGACGATCACGCGCGGGCCGGTCGTCTCGAGCAAACGCTCGACGTAGCGCTCGGCGACCTCGGCGAGGGCCGTGGCAACTTCCGCCGGGTCATCCGGCATGTGGAGGGCCTCGGCTTCCCAGCCGGTGAACTGCGCCTCGCGGGCCACGGCAGCAACCGCTCCGCCGAGACGTCGAGCCACGGTTGGATCGAGGTCGTCGGTGAAGAGCATGCGCCGGGCGTACGACCCGGAATCCGTGCCTGCCTCGTCCGCAAGGGCCTGCGCGAGCACGCGAGCGAAGCGGTACGGCTCGCCGCCGCCATACGACACGTTCTCGGTCCACGTCCATTGGAATCCGGCCCGGCGTGCGACCGACTCCGCCTCGCTGAGGAGGCGTGACTTGCCGATCCCGGCCTCGCCCTCGAGCAGGATCGTGCTCCCCCGCCCCGTCGAGCGGCAGCCATCGATTGCCGCCGCGAGATGCCGGAGTTCCTCGACCCGGCCCACGAGCGGGGCGGCAGCCTGACGCGGCACCGCCCACGTCTCGAACCCGGACGCGCGCTCCACGGCGTACACGTGGACCGAACCCGGATGGCCACGCAGCACGACCTCCCCACGATCGGTGACCCCGATCCGGTCGCGCGCGGCGAGCACCGTCGCTTCGTCGACGAGGATCTCGCCCTTGGGGGCGATCGCCTGGAGCCGCGCCGCGGTCACGATCGCCGGACCCGTCAGGCGGTTCTCCTCGAGCGGCCCGCTGCCGGACAGCGCGGCCACCTCGCCGGTCGAGATCCCGATGCGCACCTCGAGCGACTCGTCGCCGCCGCGCTCCGCCAGCGCCGCACGGATCGACAGTCCGCACAGCGCGGCACGGATCGCATCGTCATCCCGCGCCACCGGCCAGCCGAACACCGCGAAGATCGCGTCGCCGATGAACTTCTCGCGCGTTCCGCCGAGCCGCTCCACCTGCTGGGCCATGGCCGCAAGGGCGTCGGCGACGCGGGCCTGGACGAGCTCGGGATCATGCTCGGCGACCATCCGGACGTAGTCGACGATGTCCGCGAACAGCGCGGTGACGATTCGGCGATCCCCCTCGGACGCCGGGCGCGCCGACTCGACCCCGGGGGCGGATAGGGCGTCCGCCGCGAGCGGAGAACCGCACTGATCGCAGAAGCGTGCGGTCAATCCCGCGACGGCGCCGCACGACTCGCAAAGCAACCTGGGCTGGCTCCCGTGCGCTGCGCCAGATCGCGGAGCGCAGCCGCGACCGCACTCAGTCTAGCGAGCCGGTCCAGCGTGCCCGCCCCCCAAGAAAGCGGACTCAGGACACCGTGAGAACGGGCTGCTGGGCGGCCTGCACGGCGCGGACGCTCATCCGGGCGGCGATCGCCTGCGAGATGGCAGTCATGGCCTGGGCCGCGGGGCCGGGCTCGCGCTGGGCGACCGCCGGAACGCCGACATCGCCACCCTGGCGGACCGTGACGTCGAGGGGGATCCCGCCCAGGTACTCGAGGCCGTGCGCCTCGGCGAAGCGCTCGCCGCCGCCGCGGCCGAAGATCTCGGTCAGCTCGCCGCAGTGGGGGCAGGCGAACGCGGTCATGTTCTCGACGAGGCCGATGACGGGCACGCTCATGCGCTCGAACATCGCCAGCGCCTTTCCCACGTCCGCGAGCGCGACCTCCTGCGGGGTGGTCACGAGCACCGCGCCGCTGATCGGGACCGCCTGGGCGAGCGTGAGCTGCGCGTCGGACGTGCCGGGCGGCAGGTCGATGACGAGGTAGTCGAGCTCGCCCCACTCCACGTCGCGCAGGAACTGCTGGATCGCGCCGCCGACCAGCGGACCGCGCCACACGATGGGCTGGCCCTCCGGGACGAAGAACTGGATCGAGATCGTCTTGACCCCGTAACGCTCCAGCGGCGTGATCTTGTTGTTCGCGCTGGCGGTCGGCTGTCCGGCGACACCGAGCATCATCGGGATGTTCGGACCGGTGATGTCGGCATCGAGCAGTCCGACCGACGCGCCCGCCTGCGCGAGCGCGACAGCGAGGTTGACGCTGACCGTGCTCTTGCCGACGCCGCCCTTGCCGGACGCGACGGCGATGATGTTCTTGACGCCCGGCACGAGCTGCTCGTTCTGGCGAGGGCTGGCTCGACGGACCATCGCGCCCCAGGTGATGTCCACCTGTGTGGCGCCGAGTCCGCCGAGGACCTCGCGGGCATTCGACTCGATCTCGTCCTTCAGCGGACAGGCGGGCGTGGTGAGCTCGATCGTGAACGCGACCTGGCTCCCCTCGATCGCGATCGACTTCACCATCTGCAGGGTCACGATGTCGCGGCCGAGCTCCGGCTCCTGGACGTTTCGCAGGGCGTCGAGGACGGCGCCCTCGGTGAGCATTGTCATGCGGCAGGCAGTTCCTTCATGGGACGGCGATTTCTGACGGCCGTCGCGTCGATATCGTACCGCCGCCGGCCTCCGTTCGGGCCCACGCGGCCGAGGGACGGTCGAATCTTCATTGGCCGCTTCCGCAGCACCTTCGAACTTCGGGGTGTTCCGTCACCCAGCATGCGATATCCGCGTTCCGGCACGGCCGCGGCATCGAACTCCTGACGTTTGACACCCGAGGCTGAGCCCTCCTATTCTCGCCCGCACCCGACACCCCGGACCCCCAGCGTCGCGCGGCGCGTGTTGGAAATGGTGTTAACGCGTCGCGCTTGGTGAGCAGGAGAGCCACACGCCCGTGCCGATCGAGGTCAGGCTGTCCGACGTCGTCAAGCAGTTCGGGGATGTGGTCGCGGTCGACCACATCGATCTCGAGGTCGAGGATGCCGAGTTCTTCAGCCTCCTCGGTCCCTCCGGCTGCGGCAAGACGACCACCCTGCGGATGATCGGCGGCTTCGAAGAGCCGACGTCCGGGCTGATCGAGCTCCATGGCGAGGACGTGACGTGGCTGCCGCCGTACCGGCGGAACGTGAACACGGTCTTCCAGAACTACGCGCTCTTCCCGCACCTGACGATCTACGAGAACGTCGCCTTCGGGCTGCGCCGCAAGGGTGTCAAGGACAGCGAGGTGAAGAGCCGGGTGCGGGAGATGCTCGCCCTCGTCGAGCTCCCGGGCTTCGAGTCGCGCAAGCCGACGCAGATCTCGGGCGGCCAGGCGCAGCGCGTCGCGCTCGCCCGTGCGCTGATCAACCGGCCGGCGGTCCTGCTCCTGGACGAACCGCTCGGGGCGCTTGATCTGAAGCTGCGCAAGCAGATGCAGGTCGAGCTCAAGCGGATCCAGCAGGAGGTCGGGATCACCTTCATCTATGTGACCCACGACCAGGAAGAGGCGATGACGATGTCCGATCGGATCGCCGTCATGAACCGCGGCCGCTACGAACAGCTCGGCGACCCGGAGAGCCTCTACGAGCGGCCAATGACCCCATTCGTGGCCGGGTTCCTCGGCGTGAGCAACCTGTTCCCCGGCACCGTGCAGGGCAAGGACGACCGCTATGCCACCGTGAAGCTCCGCGACGACACGCTCGTCCGGGCCCCGAGTGGCCTGGTCGATGGCCAGGCCGAAGTCAGCGTCGGCGTTCGACCCGAGAAGATCCGCCTCCGGGAGCCAGGCGATGCCGACCCGACTCCAGCCGGGCCACAACGCATTGCGTGGCGTCGTCCGCGACGCGTCGTACCTGGGCGTGAGCACCCAGTACCAGGTGGAGGCGCGCAGCGGCGCACGCCTCACCGTGTACGAACAGAACGTCGAGCGCGCGACACGCGCAGATCTCTGGGCACCCGGCGATGAGGTGCTGCTGACCTGGTCACCCGACCACACCTTCATCGTCGGCACCCGCAGCGCGACACAGGAAGCCGTTCCGGAGATGAATACGACGGGGGCGCAGGAGGAGACCACCGCATGACCGATACACGAACGCCACTCCCGGGGGAACTCACTCGGCGCCGGTTCCTGCAGGGCAGCGCCCTGGCCGGCACCGCCGCGTTCCTCGCTGCCTGCGGGACGGCCGCGCAGAGCAGTGGAGCGGCCCCGGCGTCGGCGGCCGCCGGCGAATCGGCCGCCGCAGGTGCGAGCCCGAGTGCCGGCGCAGCTGCGACCCCGGCATCGAGCGGCACGCTCCGGTTTGCGAACTGGATCGGCTACATCGACCAGACCGAAGACGGCTCGAGCTACCCGACGATCGAGAAGTTCCAGACCGAGACCGGGATCACCGTCGAGTACGCCAACGGCGGCGTCGACGACAACGAGACGTTCTTCACGAGCGACCTTCAGGCCCCATTGGAGGCCGGTCAGCCGACCGAGTGGGACCTGGTCGTCGTGACCGATTGGATGGTGGCGCGGCTCGTCCGGCTCGGCTGGCTCGAAACGATCGACACGAGCCTGACCCCGAACTTCGTGGCAAACCTCGCCGAGAACTACAAGGGCCGCTCATTCGATCCCGACACGAACCTGGCGGCGCCGTGGCAGTCCGGCATGACCGGCCTCGGTTACGACAAGAACAAGACCGGCGACCAGGATTCCCTCGAAGTCCTCTTCTCGGACGAGTTCAAGGGCAAGCTGACCTACCTGTCCGAGATGCGCGACTCCGTCGGCCTCTCGGCGATCCGGCTGGGGTTCGACCCCGAAACGCTGACCCAGGAGCAGTTCGACGCCGCACTGGCAGAAGTCGACAAGGCCATCAAGGCCGGGATCGTCCGCCAGGTCGTCGGCAACTCGTACGTCGAGGACATGGCCGGCGGCGGGGTCGTCCTCGCGATGGCCTGGTCCGGCGACGTGTTGACGCTGCTCGTCCCCGACCAGAAGCCCGACCAGGACTTCCAATGGGCTCTCCCCAAGGAAGGCGGGATGCTGTGGACCGACAACATGGTCATCCCGAAGGGCACACCCAACAAGGCGCAGGCCGAGCGATGGATCGACTTCTACTACGACCCGCAGAACGCCGCGACGATCGAGGCGTACGTGAACTACGTCTGCCCCGTGGCCGGCGCGCGTGAAGTGATGCTCGAAAGCGACCCGGACCTCGCCAACAATCCGCTGATCTTCCCGCCCGACGACTATGTCGCCCGCCTCCACCAGTTCCGCGCCACGACCGCGGAGGAGGAGATGGCCTGGAGCGAGGCGTTCACGAAGGCAATGGGCCTCTAAACGACCATGCGGCGCACGCTGCGACTCCGGGCCGTCGCGCCGTACCTCCTGTTGCTGCCGGGCCTGCTGTGGCTCGTCCTGTTCTACGTGTACCCGGCGTTCCAGATGTTCCTCACCTCCCTGTGGACGGGGAACCTGGACTCCGGGTACAGCCAGAGCTGGAACTGGGGCATCTATCCGGAGGCCATCACGGAGTACTGGCCGTGGCTCGCCCGCTCGATCGTGTACGGCGGGCTCGCCACGATCCTCGCGTTCGCACTCGGATTCCCGCTCGCCTACGCCATCGCGTTCCGCGGTGGCGCCTACAAGAACGTGCTGCTGTTCCTGGTCATCGCTCCGTTCTTCACGAGCTTCCTGCTGCGCACGATCTCGTGGAAGATCATCCTCGCCGACAACGGGCTGGTCCTCGGACCGCTCAAGGAGATCGGGCTGTTGCCCGAGGAGTTCCGGCTGCTCGCAACGCCGGCCGCGGTCATCGCCGGGATCACCTACAACTTCCTGCCGTTCATGACCTTGCCGCTGTACGTCGCGCTCGAGAGGATCGACAAGCGGCTGATCGAGGCGGCCGAGGACCTCTACGCCGGACCATGGCGGCCGCAGGGCACGGTCGTCGGTGTGGTGATTGGTGGCGTGCTCGGGCTGGTCGTCGGGTTGGTGATGGACTACGGCCCGTTCGCGCTGTCGATCCCCTTCGCGATCGCCGGCGCATTGGTCGGGACGTGGCTGATCGGCCAGGCCTTCATCCGCGTGACACTGCCGCTCGCGCTGCCGGGCATCTTCGCGGGGTCGCTGCTGACCTTCATTCCGGCTGTTGGTGACTTCATCAACGCCGAGCTGTTGGGCAATCCGCAGTCGCTCATGATCGGCAACGTCATCCAGGCACGCTATCTGAAGGTCACCGACTATCCGACAGCGTCGGCCCTCTCGTTCGTCCTGATGCTGGCGATCCTGATCGGGCTGTTCATCTACGCCCGACTGATCGGGACCGAGGAATTGACGGGGGCGTCCATCTGATGGCGACCTCGTCGGCAACCCTCGCCGCGCGACGAACCCCGGCCGATCGCGTCGCACGCGCGGTCGACCGCTGGCTGCTGCCGATCTACGTCGTGGGTGTCACGGCGTACCTGATCCTGCCGGTCGCGGTGATGATCCTGTTCAGCTTCAACGATCCCACCGGTCGCTCGAACCTCGTCTGGCGCGGGTTTTCGCTCGATGCATGGTTCAACCCGGTGGGACGACCGGGGCTCGGTGAAGCCGTGCGCAACAGCCTCGTCGTCGCGCTCCTCGCGACGCTTGTCGCGACGGTGCTTGGCACATCGATCGCGCTGGCGCTGACGCGCTACCAGTTCCGCGGGCGAGCGGCCACCAACGTGCTGATCTTCCTGCCGATGGCGACGCCCGAGATCGTGCTGGGGGCCTCGTTGCTGACGATGTTCGTGGCGACGGCCGATTTGCCACTGCCCGGGGGGGTCCTGTTCCCGCTGAACATCCGGACGGTCATGATCGCCCACATCATGTTCTGCATCAGCTTCGTGGTCGTGACCGTGAAGGCCCGTCTCGCGCATTTCCCGCGCAATCTCGAGGAAGCGGCGATGGACCTCGGCGCGAACGAGTGGACGACCTTCTGGAAGGTCACGTTCCCGTTGATCCTGCCGGGCATCGTCGCGGGCGCGCTGCTGGCGTTCAGCCTGTCGATCGACGACTATGTCGTGACGGCGTTCACGTCAGGCCAGACCGAGACGTTCCCGCTGTACATCTACGGCTCACAGCTGCGCGGGATCCCCGTCCAGGTCAACGTGATCGGGACGATCATCTTCGGGACGGCGGTGTTGCTCGTGCTGATGACCACGTTCTGGCAGCGCCGTGTCGCTGCGCGCGAATACGGAGCCGGAGAATGACGACCGACACGCCCGAGGCGACCGAGGCGACGACGCCAGCTCCCCTGCCCGATCGCTCGGTGGTGCCCGCGGTGTGGGGCCGGATCACCAACCTGACCGTCGACCGCGGCGAGGGCTCGTGGCTGGTCACGACCGACGGCGCGCGCTACCTCGACTACACGTCCGGGATCGGCGTGACCAACACGGGGCACGCGCATCCGCGGGTCGTCGCGGCGATCCAGGCGCAGGCCGCCAAGCTGCTCCACGGCCAGCAGAACATCGTCTACCACGAGCCGGGTCTGCGGCTGTACGAGCGGCTGCCGGGCCTCCTGCCTGGCGGACCGTGGCAGGCATTCCTGGCCAACTCCGGGGCCGAGGCGGTCGAAGGCGCGGTCAAGCTGGCGCGTGCGGCGACGGGCCGGCCGGCGATCATCGCGTTCCGCTACGGCTTCCACGGGCGCACCGGCCAGGCGATGGCCCTCACGGCGGCGAAGGACGTCTACCGCGGCGCCTTCGAGCCGCTCCCGGGCAGCGTGTACCACGCCGACTACCCGTACTGCTACCGGGCGGCCGGCGGAGCGCACGATCCCGGGGCATGCACATGCGACTGGGAGGAGCGGCTCGACCTGCTGTTCCACCAGCTCGTCTACCCGAGCAAGGTCGCGGCGATCATCGTCGAGCCGGTCATCGGCGAAGGCGGCTACATCGTCCCGCCGCCGGGGTTCCTGCCGCGTCTCCGCGAGATCACCCGCCAGCACGGGATCCTGCTCATCGCCGACGAGATCCAGACCGGGTTCGGCCGGACCGGTGAGCTGTTCGCGGTGCGGCACTGGGACGTCGAGCCGGACATCCTCGTCATGGCCAAGGCGATCGCCTCGGGCCTGCCGCTGTCCGGCTTCCTCGACGCGGCCCGAGTTGATGGCCGCGCTCCAGCCAGGCAGTCACGGCGGGACCTACGGCGGGAACGTCGTGGCCTGTGCCGCCGCGCTCGCCACGCTCGACGTGATCGAGGAGGAGGGGCTCGTCGTCAACGCGCGGGAACGCGGTGAGCAGTTCCTGATCGGGCTCCGGGCCCTGGCTGCCCGCCATCCGTCGATCGGTGACGTCCGCGGGCTGGGACTGATGCTCGCGCTCGAGCTGATCAAGCCGGGCGAGGGCGACGGCCGGGTCCCGAACCCGGAGCTGACGAAGCGGATCCAGGCCGAGGCCCTCGAGCGGCGCCTGATCGTCCTGACCGCGGGCACGTACGTCAACGTGATCCGGGTCATTCCGCCGCTGGTGACGACCCGCGAGGAGGTCGAGCTCGCGCTGGCGATCCTCGACGAGAGCCTGACGGCGGCCGGCGCATAACCCCGAGCGGCTCCGCTGCGTCGCGGTCTCAAACGACTCGATACAGCTCCCAGTTGCCAGGTACGCCCTTCAGCTGATGCTCCCCTCGTTGTTCGAACGAGACGTCTGATCCAACCACGAGATCCTTCACCGTTCTCGAAACGAGAATCTCGTCAGGCCCTGCGATAGCACCGACCCGCGCACCGATCACCACCGCCAGACCGCTCAGCTTGCCGGCCGCCCGCTCAACCTCGCCCGTGTGGATCCCAATCCTGATGGCGAGGCCGATCCTCTGCACCGCCTCGACGAGCGATCCAGCGCAGCGAATGGCCCGCGCGGGACCGTCGAAGGTCACGAAGAACCCGTCACCGGCCGTGTCGATCTCGCGCCCTCCGAAGCGGTCGAGCTCGTGTCGGACCGCCGCATAGAAACCCTGGAGCAAGTCGGTCCAGCGCCTGTCCCCGAGGTCAGCCGCGCGTTTCGTCGAGTCGACGATGTCGATGAACATCACCGTCGCGAGGACACGGTCGGCCTCGCCGCCGCCGCGCATCCCGGTCAGAAACTCCTGGATCTCCTCGATGGCCCGCTGGTCCCCGATCCACGGCCAATGGTCGGCTCCCGGGAGCTCGACGAACTTCGCTCCAGGCACGTGCTCAGCCACGAACCTCCCGTCTTCAACCGGAATGGCGCGATCGTCACGTCGATGCAGCACGAGCGTCGGGACATGGATCGTCGGCAGGACATCGCGAACGTCGATCTGCATGGCCATCCGAGCCAGCGCGACCGCAGCACCGGGGCTCGCAGCCAGCCGCTCGAGCTTCGCGTACCACGCTTCGTACCGCTTGTCGCCGACCAGCGTCGGCACGATGTCCTCGAGGAACATCGCCCCACGCCCCCAGTTCTGCTCCAGGTCACCGAGCCACTGGTCGTCATCGGACGACGGCGCCCACGGGTAGGCAGGTCGGCTGTCGGTCCCGTTCGTCCACGCCCCGTACGCAATGACGGCCGTCGTTCTCTCGGGGCGCGTGGCGGCGAAGAGAAGCGCCATGGCTGCAGTCTCGGAGATGCCCATGATCGCGGCCTTCGTCGACGCGGCCGCATCCATCACCGCAGCGATGTCGTTGACGCGATCCTCGAGCAGCGGGGCGCGATCTGCCGGATCGCGGTCCGAAAGACCCGTCCCCCGCTTGTCGAAGACGATCAGCCTTGAAAACGACGCAAGGTGTCGAAGGAAGCGCGCGAGGGCGGGGTCGTCCCAGGAATGCTCCAGGTGGGACACGAAGCCCGGCGCAAGGACGAGATCGAGCTGCGAGTCGCCCAGGATCTGATAGGCGATGTGCACGCCATCAGAGCTTCTCGCGTAGCGCGTCTCTGGGACCATCCAGGCATTGTGCGCTGGCAATGAACGCCGGAGCTACGACCCTCAATGGGCGGCAAAGGCCCGACGCCACCGAGAACTCCGCCGATCTCGCCTGAGCATGGTCGTCTTCGTCACGAGGCCTCCGTGAGACGTAGCCCCCGCGCCAACGCGAGCGACGCAACCCTTTCTCTCCCGGCGTGACACGAACTCGTGCTCCGGGGTGACCAAGCGGGGTGTCGCCCAAGTGATAGGCAAGGACGCAATCCCTGACGCCATCCGTGACCGGTCCGACTTCCGCGAGACTCGCAACGGATGCCCTGCGCACGCGAGTCTCCGCAGACGCTCTGCTCGGTGTTTGCCGGCTACGGGCCCAACCCAGCACCGCGTCGCACTCCGCTGTGATCCGGATCTTGCCTGGCATGCCGATGTTGTCCGCCCCGACGGAGCCCACATCTGCCCCTTCGCCCAGTCGCGGATTCACGGTGATCCATCCGTCATCCGGCCCCTTGGCAGGGAAGAGGAAGGTCACCTTCACGGTGGCGCCGGCTGGGACCACGTTCGGGGTCGCGGACCCGACGAGCCGGAACGTCCCGCCTCGTCCCCCTCGGCCACGAACATCGTCGCGGGCTCGGAGCTCTCGTTTTCGACCGTGACGGTCCAGCTCCGCGCGTTCGGCGGAACGGGACCGACCGCCGGCGGGAGCAGCGGTGCGGCGTCGGGGTCGGGCTCGGGGATGACTGGCGGGGGCGGGCTCGGGAAGGCTGGCAACGGCGGCAGGCGACACGCCGGCAGGGACGTACAGCTCCGCCGCGCCCGTCGAAACACACACCGTCGTCGTTACAGGCACTGCCACCCGCCACGAGGACCGTGCCGTCGAGCAGGAGCGTGAACGAGCGGGAGCCCGTCGCCGCACCGGAGCATGCTCGAGGCGGTCGTCCACGACCCGGTCCGCGGGTCGTACAGCGCCGCGGCGGTACAGGCATCGCGGTCCGGCTGACGTCCATGGCAGCCACCAGCACGGTGCCATCCGACAGCAGCGCCGCTGGGATCGGCAGTGACGCCGGGTCGTCACAGCGAGTGCGGTCCAGGTTCCGGTGGCCGGGTCGTAGACCTCCGATCCGCAGTCGCCGACGACCACCAGCACCTTGCCATCGCGCAGCAGCGTCGCCATCCCGAGCCGCGCGTGCTGCGCGTGCATGTTCGCGATCGCGGTCCAGGACCCCGTGACGGGGTCGTAGACCTCGGCCGCGTCCGTCGGCGAGTCGTCGGTGCCGGCACGTCGAGCCCGCCCGCCACGAGCACCTTGCCGTCGGACAGCAGCGTGGCCGTGTGGCTGGTGACGCGGTGTGATCATCTTCCCGGTGGCGGTCCAGGTCCCGCTGGCCGGGTCGTACAGCTGGGCGCCGTTCAGACCAGTCACCAGGACCTTGCCGTCTCGGAGCACCGTGACCGTGTCGCGACGCCGCCAGCCCCTGACCATCGTTCCCGGTGGCGGTCCAGGTCCCGCTGGCCGGGTCGTACAGCTCTGCGCCGCGTCGCCGCTGGTCGACCTCGCCACGAGCACCCTGCCGTCGCGCAGCAACGTGGCCGGGACGCCGCGTCGGCGGCTTGAGCATGTTCCCGGTGGCGGACCAGGTCCCGGTGGCGGGGTCGTACAGCTCCGCGGACGTCAGGTCGTCGACCCGCGTCGTCTGTACCGCCTACCACGAGCACCCGGCCATCGAGGAGCCGCACCGCGGCGTGTCCAGAGCGAGGCGTCACCATCGACCCGGTCGGGATCCAGACGCCTCCCGGACCCGCGACAGGGATCGGACTTGCGGATGGTGCCGCCGATTCGCTCGGGCTCGGGGACGTCGCATCTGGCGATGCCGTGGCGACCGCGATCGACCGATGGTTCAGGCACAGGCGGGACGACGGTCGGCAGCCGCAGGAGGCCGGAGCCCGCCGCCAACGCCCCACCGACGAGCAACAGGGCTGCGGCCGCAAGCAGGGTGATGCCGCGGCCCCGGGCGGATCGTCGGGCAACCCCCTTGGCCTCCCGGCGGCGATCAAGAGCGTCGACCGTGAGGTCGAGCGGCAGCGCTCCCAGGTGCTCCTTCAGGACCCCGCGCAGGCGACGTTCGAGGGCGGCGTCGTCGAGCTCAGGCATGTCGCACCTCCGCGACGGGCATCGGTTCGTCGGCGAGGGCCGTCCGCAGGTGCGCGAGGGCCGACTTCAGTTGGGTCTTGATGGTGTTCGGGCTGACCTCGAGCACCTCGGCCACCGTCTCGACCGGCAGGTCGAGGTAGTAGCGCAGGCCGATCGCGGCACGCATCCGCGGCGGCAGGTCGCGGACGGCCTGCCAGAGCGCCAACGAGTCGTCGGCGGTCGGTCCCCTGGGCTCGGCGACGGCCCCCTCGACGACCTGGAGCTCGACGACGTGGGCGGCACGCTGGCGATATCGAAGCGCCTTGTTGGTGGCGATCCGGAGCAACCACGGTCGCAGGGCATCGTCGTCACGGAGACTCCGACCGTGGTCGAGGGCCGCGAGCAGGCTGTCGGCCACGATGTCCTCTGCGGCGGCCCGGTCGCGGACGATGAGGTAGGCGACGGCCTGCATGTCCCGGCCGTACCGGTCGAGCAGTTCGGCCAGCACCTCGGGGCGTCCTCGGCGCAGTGCCTGGACCGTCATCCTCAGCCTCCCGTATCACCCGAAGGCCCGATCCGCCCTGGATCCGGCCTCACATGGTAGATACCGGGCGTCGGGCTTTTGGGTGAGTCAGCGGGATGATGGCCAGGCGTCGGACGGCGGAACGATCAGGCCCTCCGTCAAGCAGATTGCGCGGCGTACCACGCCAGCGGGTCCGCATGTGACGCCCGTTCCCCGAGGACCGTCCGGGAGCGCCAGCATTGCTGCTGTCAGGGCTGTGGCGCAGCGTGTCTGCGTGATCCCGATGCAGGCAGGAAGTCGTCCCGCCTTCCGGCGCCCACACTGATGCGGATCAGGGAAGGTCACCTTCACGGTCGCGGCGGCACCGCGCGGCGCCCGAGATCTCGGTGCCGCGCCGCCGCTGTCCCGACGAGCCCGGCGCTGACGGATCGGTCATGGCTCGAACGTGCCGAGCCAGAGTGACGAGGTCCACGTGGACTCGAACTCGTCAGCCGGCTCACTCTCGAGGACCAGCACGGTCTGGTCACCGACGGCGACGACGGTCGGCTCTCGCCCTCCGTTTACCGCGTCGGACATCTGAGCGGGGATCGAGCTGACCTTGTAGTCGATGCCGTCGCGGCTGACGAGGACCTGCCCGTCGCCGATCGACACGAGGCCAAGCGGTCCCGTGGCGACCGTCCCGTGCACTTGCGCGGCCATCGGAAGCTCCGCGGAGCCGCCCGAGGTCCAGAAGTCGACACGCCCGTCGCCGTCGATCGCGAGCGCGCCGCCCTTCCAGGGCAACAGTCGCCCGGAAGACCGCTACATCCGTCTCGAATACACAACTCTTTCGCTTGGTCTGATCTCAGGCGCAGTTCCCAGGAGGCGCCAGGTCAGACCGTCCGATGAGTACCACATCCCCGTGCACGAGCCATTCGGGTCAGCGCACGTGCCATCGGGGTACGCCCCGGTGGCGATGAAGCCGTCCGACACGCCCGCGACGCTCCCAAATGCTGCCGGTCGGCAACGACGATCCGGAGTCCTAGGCCGGGTCGATCGTTCGGCGCCATCTCTGTCCAGTGCTCGCCATCGGGGCTGTACCAGCCGAAGCCGCGGTCCTGGTAGTCGCCCGGCTCCAAGCCTTCGTCCGCCCACACGACCTTGAGGCCCGGGCGATTGTTCAGCTTGATCTGCAGGACGCCATTCTGGAAGGTGACATCTTTCACGCAACAGGTCCAATCGTTATTCGTCCTGAGACCAAGCTTCTTGGTGACCCAGGCGTCCCAGTCGAGGTCGGAGTGGACCTGGGCGACGATGCCCTTCGGTCCGATGCCGATCGACTCGATCCGGCCCTTGAACGGGCGTCGTCGACGTGGGCGCGGCGGGTGGACGGACGACCTGCACGATGTCCCGGGCGGTGATCGGCGGCGCGCCCGCGATGTCACCACCTGTCATGATCCTGCGGGTTCCACCATCCGACGGCGGCGTCCTGCCAGCTCGCGAAGGACCCCCTGAGCAGGTCGACATAGCCCTGGGCAGCGTCGCCAGGCTGTAGTGCCTGCCAGTCCTGGCCGTCGGTGGAGGTACGGACCGCGCCGGACTCCACGTCGGCAAGCACGAAGCGATCGCCGATCCAGGCGAGACGCGGCCGCGACTGCTCATCGAGCAGGGACCTGCGTCCATGTCAGGTCGAGGCTCAAGGGAGTCGGCGATGGTGACGGGGAAGCGCTCGGCGTCGGCATCGCGTCCGGCGACGCCGTGGCGATCGCACGGCGACCGATGGTGCAGGAACCGGCGGGACGACTCGTCGGCAGCCGCAGGATGCCGGAGCCCACCGCCAACGCCCCGCCGACGAGCAGCAGGGCTGCGGCGGCGAGAAGGGTGATGCCGCGGCCCGGCCGAACCGTCCGGCGCGACGCGACGACGACCGGCGGACACGCGTGGCACCCGGCCCGGTGCCGGCGATCGCGGCACGGGCGATCGACTCCGCCTCGAACGGACCAACGCTCTCGTCGGCGTCGGAACGAAGGGTCGCGGCGAGGCGCCGCTCGAACTGGTCGAAGTCAGTGCATCGCGAAGTTCTCCCCGGAGCCGAAGCAGCAGGCGCGACAGCCGACCGCGGGCGCCAGACGAAGACATCCCGAGCGCGCGCCCGATCTCGTCGGAGCTGAGCTCGGCCACGTAGCGAAGGGCGATCAGCGCCCGGTCGGTCGGATCAAGGGACTCGAGGACTCGACGCAGATCCGAGCTCGCGATGCTGTCGGCCAGAGGGTCCGACCGGAAGTCGGGTACCCCTTCGAGCTCGATGTCGCCGACGGAGATCTCGTGAACACTCGGCCGACGCGACCGCATCGTCCGGCGGGCCTCGTTCGCGGCGACCGCCACGAGCCAGCCTCGGATCTGGGTCGGGTCTTTGACGTCGACCATCCGGCGCCACGCGATCGCCCACGCGGCCTGGGCCGCGTCTTCGGCGAGAGCGGGTCTCGGCAGATGACGTAGGCGACCCGCAGCAAGTCGCGGTGATGGCGCGAGACGAGCTCAGTGAACGCCCCCTCGTCGCCTGTCGCAGCGGCTTGCACGAGTTCCGCGACCTGGACCGCCATCGAACCCACCATGCATAGAGATACGCCCCAGAGCGGAAATGATTCAGGAGGCGTGCGACTTCGGTGATCGTTCCCCGGCGCCGAGTCGCATTCGATCCGCCCGGACCTACCTCGTCTTGGCCGTCAAGCGGCGCCGGCGTACCATGCGAGCGCGTCGGCACGCGACCGCCGTTCCCCCAGGACCAGGCGGACCACCGACGCTCGACCCGCGAGGAGGTCGAGCTCGCGCTGGCGATCCTCCTCGAAAGCCTGCCGAAGCCGGTATCAGCCTCGCGGCGCGGAGTGCGGCCGATCTCGTACCACGCGTTCGCCGCCGATGCTCCCAGCGCGGCGGGCTGATCGGGCTGTCGGGATCACCGGGCCAGAGTCGGACGAGGGCGAAGCTCGGCGGCGCGGGCGTCGGTCTCCTCCGGCGATCCGGAACGCCAGCTCCGCGGCGGTCCGTCGGCGCGAGCGCGTGGATCAGCGGCCGCATCGAGTCGTTGAGCCAGTCACCGTCCGACTCCTGGTCACCTGAAGACCGGCAGGATCACGAGCGCCAACGGCAGGAACCCTCGCCCATCACGGATGCCGCGAGGGCGAGTGCGACGGTCGCGGCGGACAGCGTCGCCAGGAACATGCTCGCGCGGGCAAACGTCTCGGTCCAGGCCAGCGAGCGCTGCGAGAGGAGGCTCCAGTGTTCGGTCGCCAGGATCTGGAGCGCGCGAGGGTCCGCGATGTGGGCCGGCGCCACGATCTCCGCCGCCAGCGCGTGCGGCACGGCGGCTGAGCCTGGCGGGGCCTCGGGCAGCGGTGAGGTGGACGGCATCCGCTCGTGCATGACGTGCCTCCCTTCGGGCATCCCCGGGCTCACGACATCCACGGTGAGCATGCCACCGACGACAACTCCGCCCATCTCGCCTATCCGCGCAGGCGGGCCAGCACCTCGTCGTGGAGGATGCCGTTCGTCGCCAGCGCGCTCCGTTCGTGGATCGTGCGCCGGCCTGCCAGGTCGGTCATGCGGCCGCCTGCCTCTTCGACCACGACGAACGGTGCGGCCATGTCCCACGAGCTGAGGTCCGCCTCGACCATGGCCTCGGCGGCGCCCTCGGCAACGAGCGTGTAGCCCCAGAAATCCCCGAACCCGCGGTCGCGCCACGCGTCCGCGATCAGCGCGTCGAAGCCCGGCGCCTTCCCGCTCGACGTGACGTCCCGGGCGGAGCCGTAGAGCAGCTGCATGTCCGGGACGGATGCGACCTTCGAGACGGCGATCCTGCGGGGCGTCGACAAGCCGGACGGCCCTCGGTCCACCGCCCACGCTCCCCCGCCCCGCCGCGCGTACCAGCGGCTGCCCAGCACGGGTGCGCTCACCACCCCGACCTGCAGCTCACCGTCGCGTTCGATGCCGATCAGCGTGCCGAAGAGCGGCACCCCGCGGATGAAGTTGTGGGTGCCATCGATCGGGTCGAGGTACCAGCGGACGCTGGCGTCCGGGTCGCTGGTCCCGAACTCCTCGCCGACGATGCCGTGAGCCGGGAACGCGTCGGCGATCCGTGTCCGCAGCTCCTGCTCGATCCCGCGGTCGGCCTGGGTGACGAATGTCCGATCGGGCTTCGTCTCGATGACGAGGTCGCGGCGGAATGCCCCGAGCGCGACCGCGTCGGCCGTGTCGCACAGGTCGAGGGCGAATTCGAGCCAGCGGTCCAGCTCGGCCTCGTCGCCGCGGCGGAGCGAGGCCGACCACTCGGGGCCGAAATCAGCGTCGGTCATCGACCCGATCGTGCCAGAACGGCGCGGCGGTCAGTGGCACGTTCCGCTTCCCCGGTCCGTGAACGAGCCGCCCTGCACCGGGATGAACTCCCAGTCGTAGGCGCCCGGGCGCAGGTCGAGCCGCAGCACCCCGTGCGTGTCTGCGTCGCGTACCTCGCTATTCGGGTCCTCAGCCTCGAACGGACGCAGTGCAGCGCCGCCGGTGCCGGCCACGATCTCGCGGATCCCGCGATCCGCGTCGGCGCTGCCCGTCCGAGTCGAGCGGCACGAACCGCTCGTAGTCGTGGTCGTGCCCGTTGACCACGAGCTCGGCGCCTGCCGCGTAGAGCGCGTCCCAGAACGGCTGGACCGCGAGCGTCGGCCCGTGATACCCGGTGCTGAACCGCGGGTGGTGCCAGATCGCCAGCGTGCAATCGGACGGATTGGCCTCCAGCTCGGCCGCCAGCCAGCGGCCCTGGTCGGTGTCGGGGCCGCAGCCTCCGGCGTCGACGCAGTTCGAGTCGAGCACGATCAGCCGCCACGCTCCGAGCGTGGTCGCGTACCAGCCCGCCCGGGGGTCGCCGGCGCGCGACCCGAAGTAGTCGAAGTAGCCCTGCCGGCCCGGAGTCACCGCGTCGTGGTTGCCGATCGCCGGGAACGTCCGCTCCCGATACGCGCCCCATGACGGGTCGTAGCACTGCTCGAACTCCTCGGTGGTCCCGCTCTCGTAGGCGTTGTCGCCGGCGGTGAAGACCCAACCGGGGACGTCCTCGAGGAGCTGCCGCGGTCGCCTCGTCGTCCGGCGAGCGAACACGAGGCGATGTCCCCGGCGCCGGTCAGCGTGACCGACTCGTCCGGCGGCGTGCTGGCGACCGGGGGATACGAGGCGAGCCCGGCCACATCGATCGGTGTTGGCGCCGGCGTGGGCGCGGCGCGCCCGGGCCTCGTGACGAGGACCACTGCGACCAGCGCCACCGCGGCGACGGCGAGGAGCGCGGCGAGCGCCGCAAGAAAACGACTGCGGCCAGCCGGCACGCCGGGGTGCGCCTAGCGAACCGGGGCGACGGCGCGGAGGGCCTCGGGCAGCGGCCGATGGAACTCGACCGGGTGGATGTACCGATCGACCAGCTCCCGGGTGCCGGCCACGCGCAGCTCCTGGAACAGGAATGTCACCTTGCGGTGCGCCGTGGCGAGGATCTCGTCCTTCGTCGACAAGTCCCACAGCTCCCGCTTGAAGGGCCCGATCGCCTTCTTGCGGGTCGAGTACACGAACTGCTGGTCGGTCTGGCCTTCCTTGCGCTCGTCGAGCGCGTTCTCGAAGACCCACGCCTCGATTGCCTTGTGGAGGGTGTCCGGGAATGCCGGGTGTTCGTACAACGAGTTCTGGAAGCCCGTCGCCAGGTGGATCTCGGCCGTCTCGACTGCCGGGAAGCGGTGGAACAGCTCGTCGGGCAGGGTCGAGGCGCCGTGCTGCACGGCGCCCGCCAGCCCGTGCGCTCGCGCGATCTCGCCGAGCTCGCGCAGGACCTCGAAGTCGAGATTGACCTCGGCCACCCCGCCGTCGGGGAGCGGCACCCCGCCGTGGCTCGTCCCGGTCTGCACGCTCACCTTCGAGATCCCGGCCGCGCCCGGCGCACGCCCGTCCAGCTCCCGCCGGTAGCCCTCCAGGTACGCCTCGAGCTCCCCGACGGTCGAGTTCTTGTGGCCGACCTCGCCGATCTCGCCGCCGACGCTGATCGTCACGCCGTCGGTCTCGAGCGTCCGGATGAGGGCCGTCAGCTCGGCCGCCCTGACGTAGTTCTCGCGCTGCTGTTCGTCGATGGTCGGCTTCGACAGATCGACCAGCGTGGAGGAGTCGATGTCGATGTTGCGATAGCCGGCGTCGACCGCGAGCCGGCAGGCGCGCCTGATCTCCTCGGTCATCGCCTCCGGGTCGGCCGCGTATTTCTTCGTATTGAACTGGTAGTGATCGCCCTGGATAAAGACGGGCGCCCGCCAGTTGGCGGCGATCGCACCAGCAAGCACCGCCGTCGCGTAGTCGATCGGCCGCTGGTAGGTGTAGGTCTGCTCGCTGCGGGCCAGCTCGATGATGACCGTACCGACGTCCGATCTGTTGGCGGCCTCGAACACCGTGCGTGCCATATCGAACGTCTGGGCGCGGAGGTTGATGGCGGGCACCGTGAACCCGGAGACCTCGCCTCGGCCGCGGGCGGTGTAGAGCTCCTGGATGCTCGCCGAGCGCGCGCCCAGCTCCTGGCTCGCCTCCCAGACCAGCCACTGGGCGGCGGCCCTCGTCGCCTCGTCGGTCGTGAAGGCCGCGGTCCAGGCGAGATCGCGGATGCCGGCGCCGCGGAAGCCGGTCTCGTCGTCGATGACCAGGCGGTCGCCATCGAGGTGGGCCACCGCGTTGAGCGCTTCGAGGAGGTCGGAGGGGGAAGTCGCGACGTGGGGCACGGTCGAGGTCTCCTGATGGTGCAGTCCGCCCATGGTATCGGACCGGCTTTGAGACCTACGACACCCGCTTCGTGCGTCGATCCACGAAGTCGACGAGGACGTACTCGCCGAGGTGCTCCGGTGTCGCGTAGAAGGCGCGGCCGCGGTTCATGCGGGTCATCAAGGCGACGAACTCCGCCAGCGTGCGCGAGCGCTCGAGCATGAACGTGTTGATCGTGATGCCCTCGCGCGTGCAGCGGTTCACCTCGCGCAGGGTCTCGCTGATCGTGCGCCGGGTCGGCGGGTAGCTGAACTCGACCTGGCCGTCCTCGAAGTGGGCCGTCGGCTCGCCGTCCGTGATCACCACGATCTCCTTGTTCGCTCCGGCCTCACGGGCGAGGGTCCGCCGGGCGAGCATCAGCGCGTGCTGGAGGTTCGTGCCGTATTCGTAGCCGTGCCAGGTCAGCTCGGCGAGCGCGCCGGGCCGGATCTCGCGGGCGTAGTAGGCGAACCCGATCACCGAGAGGTGGTCGCGCGGGAACTGCGTCCGGATCAGCGTGTCGAGCGCGACCGCGACCTTCTTGGCTGCGATGAAGCAGCCGCGCAGCAGCATCGAGCGGCTCATGTCCACGAGGAGGACGGTCGCCGAGCGCGTCATCTGCTCGGTCCGGAAGACCTCGAAGTCGTCCGGGCGGAGGCGCATGCCCGGGCCGCCGCCTTCGGCGCCGGGGCGCTCCCCCCGCTCGAGCGCGTTGAACAGCGTGCCCTGCAGGTCGAGGTGGAACGGGTCGCCGAACTCGTACGGCTTGGTCGTCTCGTCCCGCTCGCCGCCCCGGCCACGACGATCGAGGCGGTGCCCGCCGAACGCGTCCTTGCGGAGCCGGGCAAACAGGTCGTCGAGAACCTTCTGGCCGATCCGCCTCGTCCCCCGCGGCGTGAGCTCCAGTCGCCGGCCGTCGCGGGTCAGGTAGCCGGCCTGCTCGAGCCTCCGAGCGAGGTCATCGAGCGCGTCGAGGTCGCGCACCGCATCGTCGCCGAGCAGCTCGCGGACGTCGCCCCGGTCGATCGCCGTCAGGTCGTCCGGGGAGCCGACATCGCCCAGCTGGTCCTCCAGCGTATCGAGCGCCTGGAGCCGGCCGAGCTGCTCGAGCGCGCCTTCCAGCCCGAGCGGCTGGTCGCCCTCGAACCGGTAGCGGTCCCCGAGGCCGTCGGGCAGCAGCGCGTCCATGTTCGCGGCGAGCTGGGCGAGGTCCCAGCGCAGTCGGTCGTCCCGAAGCAGCGCGTCGGTCATCGACTCGAGCTCCGCCCGCTGCTCGGGCGTCAGCGAGCGCAGCAGCGACTGCATCGCGGCCATCCGCTCGGCGAGCTGCTCGATGATGTCGTCGAGCGTGCGCGCACCCGGGAAGAACCGGCCGTGCTTGGCCAGGAACTCCGAGGCGTCGGGGTCTTCGCCCGCCATCCGCTCGCGCAGCAGCTCGTTGAGGTCGCGCACCATCTCGCGGTTCGCGGCGAGATCCTCCGGCGTGATGCCCTGGATCGCCTCCGACAGGCCGGCGACGTACTGGTCGAGCACCTGGCGCTGCAGCCGCTGGACCAGCTCGTCGAAGCGTTCGCGCGCGGAGGGCTCGAGGAAGTCGTAGTCCTGCAGGCCGCGAATCCGTGCCCCGACGTCGGGAGGAAGGCTGTCGAGATGGTCGAGCCGCTTCGCGGCGACGTCGCGCAGCATGTTGCGCATCGCCGGGTCTTCTTGCGCCTTGTCCTCGGCGGGCCCGGCGTCGCGCGATCCGGACGCCGCCTCGAGCCGGCGCTCGATCCCGGCGCGTTCCTCGGCCACGATGTCCTCGAGCTCCGCCCGGATGTCGCCGAGCACGTCGCCAAGCTGGTAGCGATCGAGCAGCTCATCGCGCCGTCGCTGCAGCCGCTCGAGCAGGTCGTTGAGGCCCGCGAGATCCTGGCGCGTGGGGTCGGATCCGCGCCAGCCGCGCTCGATGAGACGCCGCAGCGCCTCCCCGATGTCGCCCTCGGCCATCACGTCCTCGGCGAGCGCGTCGATGATCTCGTCCGCCTCGAGATCCACCACGGACTGCGTGCCGTCCCAGCGCGAGTAGCGAGCCTGCCGGGCGAGCGTGCCGTCGGCGGTCGCCGACTGTCGCCGGGCCGAGGGGCCCAGATGACCGGGGTCGGGGGTGTAGCTCGTCATGGCGTCAGCGCGAGTAGAGCGTGCCGCCCGGGATCCGGTCCTTGTTGATGCGCCGGGCCAGGTGGAGGCCCTCGAGGATGAACTCGACCGCCGAGGCGACGACGGCCGGCTCTTCGGCCCCGTCGGTCACGTCGAACGCGCCGAGATCGTGGACCGCCATCGAAAGGCCTGGCACCTCGAGCATCCACGCGACGTACTCGCGCGACGGCGTCCGCTCGCCGATCTCGACCGTGAAGCCGGATTCGAACGCGTCGACGACCGGTTCGAGGTCGTCGAGCGAGGCGAGCCGGCTGAACGTGGCGTACAGCGCCTTGGTGATCAACCGCTCGACGATCCGCTCCTCGGGCGCGTCATCGCCGATGGACTCGAGCTCGACCTTGCCGACCGTCGAGGCGATCACCGCACCGAGGTCCGAGACCCGTGGGGCGCCGAGCGGCTCGCCGAGGCGAACGGCCCGCTTGAGCGCGGCCGCCTCGAGGACCTCGGCGTTTGCGACCGAGACGCGGACGCTGACGCCGGAGCGCTGGCTGATCTCCGGGGAGCGGCGCGCGAGGTGCGTGAGCTCGGCGACGAGCTCCTCCATGAACGGCGGCACGACCACCGCCGGGCCGCCCTCCTCGACCGGGAAGCGATGCTTCTCCTGGCGCACGATCGCCATCTCGTGCGCGAGCGAGCGCGGGTAGTGGGTCCGCACCTGCGACCCGAGGCGGTCCTTGAGCGGGGTGATGATCCGGCCCCGGCTCGTGTAGTCCTCCGGGTTGGCCGAGGCGACCATGAACAGGTCGAGCGGCAGCCGGACGATGAAGCCGCGGATCTGGACGTCGCGTTCCTCGAGGATGTTGAGCAGGCCGACCTGGATCCGTTCGGCGAGGTCGGGCAGCTCGTTGATCGCGACGATGCCGCGGTTCGCCCGCGGGATCAGCCCGTAGTGGATCGTCAGGTCGTCCGACAGGTAGCGGCCCTCGGCGACCTTGATCGGGTCGATCTCGCCGATGAGGTCGGCGATCGTGATGTCGGGGGTCGCCAGCTTCTCGGCATAGCGCCGGTCGCGGGGCAGCCAGTCGATCGGCGCCGTGTCGCCGTGCTGCTCGAGCACCGCGCGGCCGGCGGGGCTGACCGGGGCGAACGGATCGTCGTTGAGCTCGCCGCCACTGAGCACTGGAAGCCACGGGTCGAGAAGCTGGACGAGCTCGCGGGCCATGCGCGTCTTGGCCTGGCCGCGCTCGCCGAGGAACACGATGTCCTGCCCGGCAAGGATGGCGTTCTCGAGCGCGGGGATGACCGAATCCTCATAGCCGACGACGCCGGGCAGGATCGGCTCGCCGGTCGCCAGCCGCGCGATCAGGTTGGCGCGCAGCTCTTCCTTGACCGTGCGACTGCGCCAGCCCGAGGCGCGCAGCTCCGCGAGGGTCGCCGGGCGCTGGGTGGTCACGCGACGCCTCGGTCGAGCTCTTCGCGGCGGCGCTCGAGTTCGATCTCGAAGTCCCCGGCGTGGCGGCCGGTGCGCATCGCAAGCTCCGGCGTGACACCCCAGCCGAAGTGCTCGAAGCGGCCCGCGCGCCCGTCCCACGTCGCGAGCACGGCCGGACCGAGCTTCTGGACGTGGCCGTGCATGTCGCGCGCCACCGGCCGCAGGTAGTGGGCGGCGACGACGCGCGGCAGCCGCTCCGGTGCGTCGGGTTGCGCCTCCACGATCAGCACGAGTCCGAGCCGCGACAGCTCGTCCTCGGTGAGTCGCGTCGGGGCTGCGCGAAGCCGTGCCAGGACGGCCTCGAGCGACGGCGCGGCGATGGTCCCGGCGAGGCCGTACCCGAGCGAAACCGCCCGAACCGCGATGCGGACGACGCCCGCCCACGTTGCACCGAGCTCATCCGTGGCGAGGTCCCCGGCGAGGATCACGGCGGACTCGGCCGTGGCCGGCTCGATGGCCGGCCTCCCGGGCGTCGGACCGTCGCTCCGCCAGCCGATCGATCCGGCCTCGGGCAGCCAGGCGAAATCCTCGGTGGGTCCGGCCAGTTCGATCCGGCGGACGTCGCCGGGAAGCGCACTGAGCAGGGCGTCGAGCACTCGGGCGCGGGCGGACGCATCCACCTCGCCCGCCACGATCACCGGCACCCGGGCCTCGACCAGCATCGAGGCGAGCGCTCCCAGCTCGGCGTCGATCGCCGAGTCGCGGAGGAGCGATTCGAGCGAGAGGGGGACGGTCACCGACACGGGACGGCAGCGTACGGCCGCCTCCCCGGAGCGTCAAACCCCCTACGGCGCAACCGTTGCCGGGTCGAAACGCCAGATCGTCGTGCCGTCGAGGTCCTCCCCGGGGCCCGGGCCGTGGAGGTCGAGGACCCATACGGAGCCGTCGGCCGCGGCCACGCCGTGGACGCCGGTTTCGAACGCGATCCTGGTGACTTCGTCCCCAGTGGCCTCGTCCAGGACGCTGACCGAGTCCGTCGCCGCCGTTTGCGACCCACAGCCGGCCGTCGACGACCGCCATGTAGACCGGCGCCCGCCCCACATCGAACGTGCCGACCACCTCGTTCGTCGCCGGATCGATCTTCATCACCGTCCCGTCGAGCGTGTTCTCGACCCAGACCGCGTCCTCGCCGAGAGCGATCCAGTTCGGGCGGGAGCCGACCTTGATCGTGGCGACGACCGAACCATCGTCGGGGTCGACCCGGACGACCTCGCCGCTCCGGTCGGCGGCGACCCAGATCGCGTCGTCGGCGATCCGGAACCCATCGGCACTCGTCCCGACGTCGTAGGTGGCGGCGATCTCGTTGGTTTCGGGATCGATCCGCACGAGCGTGCCGTTCGTCCGGTCGGTGGCCCAGATCGCGTCCGGCCCGGCCTGGACGTCGTAGATCTCGCCGGGGACGTGGATGGTCGCGAGGGTCTCGCCGCTCTCGGGGTCGATGCGGGCCACGGTCTGGGTACCGCCGCTCACCCATACGGAATCGAACCCGACGGTCACGCCACACGGACCGTCCGGCACATCGAGCGTCGTCACGACCTCGTTCGTCGCGGGATCGATACCGACCACCGCGTTCTGCGCGTACGAGCTGACCCAGACGCGCCCGAGACCCTCGGCCACCTCGCACGGGGTCGGCACGCTGTCGATTTTCGCGACCGCAATGTCCTCGGCGGCGGGACCAGCCGCCGCCGATACTGCGGGCGAGTGCGGCCGGGGATGCCACGGGTTCGGTCGACGGGATCTCCGAAGGCGCGGCCGCTGAGCTCGCCGGCGTCGTCGCCGTTCCCCCGCCGCAGGCTGCCAGGATCGCCGCCATCGCGAGGCACGCGAGAATCGCGCGGTTCGTCATGAGTCCTCCTCCACTCCGCTGCCACCATGACGCCGGATGTCACCAATTGGTGCCACGATCCGGTGGATGACGACCGCGACCGACCTCGAGATCGTCCCGCTGACGGGCGAGCGCTTCGCCGACCTGGCGGAGCTCTTCGCCACGGGCGACCCGCGCTGGTGCTGGTGCATGTACTTTCGCGTCCGCGGCCGAACGTGGTCCAACTCCACGCCTGAGACGAACCGGGCAGACCTTCAGAAGCTGGCCGGGGACGGCGAGCGCGACGGCTCGATCGCCCCGGGACTGGTCGCCTACCGTGAGGGTGCCGCCGTCGGTTGGGTCAGCCTCGCGCCGCGCGAGGACTACGAGCGGCTGGCCTTCTCGACGATGCTCCGTCCAATCGACGATCGTCCGGTCTGGTCGATCGTCTGCTTTGTGGTGGGACGGCACCATCGTCGACAGGGCGTGGCCGCGGCGCTCCTCGAGGCGGCGATCGGTTACGCCCGGTCCCACGGCGCGCGGACGCTGGAGGGATACCCGCTGCACGAGAGCCGCGGCAAGGTCGCGAGCAGCGCGGCCTACGTCGGCACGCAGGCGATGTTCGAACGGGCGGATTCACCGTCGCCGAATTGCGCTCGTGGGACTCGTCTTCACCACCCAGGCCGATCATGCGCCTCGAGCTGAGCTGACCGCGGCTCACCCGTCGACGCCGAACAGGTCCATGCACGGGTCGTCGCCGGGCAACAGCGGCCGGACGGCGATCGACACCGCATCGGCGGGATCGCCACCTGCGTCGACCCACTGCGTCAGCTGGTTGGCCGCCGCGAACGCCGCCTCGAGGGTGGCCGCGTCCTCGCCTTCGACCGTCGCGCAGCGCGGCAGGTCGGCATCGCCGATCGGCATGCCCGTCTCGGCGAGGGGCGTCTCGAGCGGCCACGGCAGCACCTGGGGTGCAAGCCCGGCGTCGTCGGGCGGCGTGACGCCGATCAGCAGCGCATAGCCCTCGGGGTGATACGGGGCGTCCGCTCCAAGCTCGTCGCCGACCAGCGAGCGCAGGTCCCCGAGCTCGCGCCAGAACGTGCCGAACGCCTCCGGCGATCCCGGCGCCGGATCGCATGGGGTCGTGATGCACTCGATGGTCCGGTTCGGGTCGCCGGTGATCTGGCGCATGCGTGCCGTCCACCCGGAGCTCGATCAGCCCGGACAGCGAGCCGGGCATCGGCTCGGGCGGCGTGAAGTCGCCGTCACCATCGAGCAGTCCGAGCGCGCGGGCACGCTCGACGACCCGGTCATAGCCCGCTTCGCTGATCGGTGCGCCCTGGAGGTTCGGCAGCAGCGGACCCGGGAAGATCGCCGGCACGGGGCCCTGGGTCACGACGACGCCGTCTGCCGTGATCAGCGCGTATGGCAGCCAGGTGAACTGCGATTCCGGCGGGATCGATTGGTGCTGCGTCGCCCGGAGGGCGTACGGCGCCGCTGCTCCCCCGGACGGCGTCGGCGATCCACCAACTGAGCTACAACCCGCCAGCAGGACGACGAGCCCGATCGCCATTCCGAGACGCTTCACGTTCGCCCACTCCATCTGACGGGACCTGGCCTGCCATGCTCAGGACGCTCCGATCGGGCGCGCGGTTGCGCGGCCAGCGCGGCCTGCGGCTACGTCGATCGGCCGAGCCGCGTCGTCGTCCGTCCATGTTGACACCCTCTCGAGCCGGGGCCTAAACTGCCCGCCGGCGCGCATGTCGCCCGCCTCATCTGGCTCACGAGGAGGACACCTCCGAATGAAGATGCACCTCAACTTCCGACTTCTCGTCGCGCCTACACCGGCCGGCGATGACGGGAGATTTGCGCCCATCTCGAGCTAGACCCAGGCGGCAGGACCGCCACCGGGACGAACCACGAGCCGTGGGCCAGATCAGGGCCCAGGGCTTTTTTGATGCCTTTCGCACGAGCGATGCGCATCCAGAGCCGCGAGGCCCACCCGACGCCCGACGTCGAGCCGGCCCGCGGCTCTTCTCGTTTCGATCCCTCCACCACCTGGAGCCACCTGTGACCGCGATCCTCAACCCACAACTGAAGAACGGAACGCCGGCGCAGCATCCAGCGATTGCGGCTCCGGCTCAGGCCGCGCTGCCGGCCTTGCGCATGGACGGTGTGACGAAGCGATTCGTCATCGGTCGCAAGCGCAAGCCGGTCGTCGCCATCTCGGACGTGTCGCTCCGCCTCGAGCGCGGCGACATCCACGGGATCCTCGGCGCGAACGGTTCGGGCAAGTCGACGCTCATCCGCCTCATCTCGGGTCTGCTGACCCTCGACGAGGGCCGGGTGGAGGTCTTCGGGCACGACATCGAGCGCGACGAGATGGCCGTAAAACGGCTGATCAACCGGGTCAGCGTCGACGCTGCCTTCTTCAAGAAGCTCAGCCCGATGGAGAACCTCCTGTTCGCCGCCCGTCTGTACGGGCTCGATGCGAGGGATGCCAGGCGGGACGCGATCGAGATCCTCGGGCGCCTGGGCATCGCGGAGAAGCGCGTTGGCCGGCCAGTCGAACAGATGAGCCGGGGCATGCAGCAGAAGGTCGCCATTGCGCGAGCCCTGCTGACGAGCCCGACGCTCCTGTTGCTCGACGAGCCGACGACGGGTCTCGACCCCCGTTCGAAGCTCGACGTCCAGTCATTCATCGAGGAGCTCCGCGCGACACATGACGCAACGATCGTCCTCACGACGCACGACCTGGCCGAGGCGGAGCGCCTGTGCGGCCGGATCACGATCCTCAACGACGGTCGCATCGTCGCGGAGGACAGCCCGGCCGGGCTGCGGGCGATGGCCGCCCAGCAGACCGGACGTCCGCAGACGCTCGAAGACGTGTTCATGACCTACACCGGCCGCTCCCTCGACGACGACGTCGAGGAGGACGAAGCCGACGACGAAGACTGATGAGAAAGGAGGTGAGAAGCACATGATTTCGATGATCGATCTCGACCAGGCGCGCGAGCGCCGCGAGGCCCAGATCCGGGAGGCCGCCCTGCGGCGCCGGGTCGCCGCCTCGTCCCCGTCGATCCGCCAGTCCATCGGTCGCCTGATGATCCGCATCGGCGAGCGCGTGGCGGAGGAGAAGCCCCTGTCGCTGGCCCGGCAACGCTGACGCCGGGTCGGCGACCCACGCACCCGGAGGTGCCCTATGACCATCGTCGCCCATGAGCTGAAGGCCTCATATGCCTTCATCGAGCGCAACTTCTACCTGACCCGTCGATACTGGGGCTGGGAAATCGCATTCCTGGTCTATTCCGTCGCGGGCGCGCTCTCGATCTCGCTCATCGGTGCAGACCAGGGCAGCCCGCGGCTGCTCCTGACGCTGATGGTCGGGGCGATCTTCTGGAACTACCTCTCGGTCGTGTTCAGCTGGATCGCAGAGACGATCGCCGTGGAGCGCTGGGAAGGAACGCTCGAATACACCTTCATGGCACCGGTGCGGCGCGGGTCGCAGCTGCTCGGTTCGGTCCTGTACGCCATGGCGTACGGGCTGGTCCACACGGCGGTGATCTTCGTCGCGCTCGTGCTGTTCTTCCCGCAGATCGAGCTGGACAACGCGAACGCCACCACGACGATCGTGTTCGTCCTGCTCGGCTCGTTCAGCCTCGTCGGGATCGGGATGATGGCCGCGATCCTGCCGCTGCTGTACGTCGAGCGCGGCGCGCAGATGACGTTCGTCCTGCAGTCGTGCCTGCTCCTCGTGAGCGGCGTGTACTACTCGGTCGAGGTCCTGCCCGACTGGATGCAGGTGCTGTCGAAGCTGTCGCCGGTCACCTACGTCCTCGACGGGGTCCGGGCCGGCTTGATTGACGGCGTCCCGATCAGCGCGCTGCTGCACGACGTGTGGCCGCTGCTCGTGATGGGCGTCGTGTTCATCCCGACCGGTCTGTGGGCCTTCGGTCGCGCGGAGCGCTACGCGAAGCGGACCGGCAAGCTGAAGCGAGTCGGCTGAGCCGTGACGCCCGACGTGGGGCTCAGTGCACTCGGCTGGGACGCCGGCTGGGCGGAGGCCTTTGCGCCGCATGCGGCAGAGGGTCTCCGTCCGGCTCGCGTCGTGGCCGTGCATCGCGACACGTCGATCGTTCGTGACTCAACCGGCGATCGCCCGGCGGCAGTGTCGGGGGTGTTCCGCTTCGAGGCCAGGGCCACCGTGGACTTCCCGGTCGTCGGCGATTGGGTCGCCCTCGACGAGGCGGGCGTGATCACGGTGGTCCTGCCACGGCGGACCGCGTTCCGGCGCATGGCCGCCGACGGCACGCGCCGTGGGGGCGGGCTCGACGACGAACAGGTCATGGCCGCGAACGTCGATGTCGCGCTCCTCGTCGCGGGGCTCGACCACGACTTCAACCTCCGGCGGATCGAGCGGTACCTGGCCGTCGCGCGGTCGAGCGGGATCGCCGCGGTCGTCGTCCTCAACAAGACCGATGTCGGCGACGACGTGGACGAGCGCCGTGTCGAGGTCGAGGCGATCGCGCGGGGCGTGGCGATCGTGCCTGTGTCGGCGACGACCGGCGACGGGCTCGAGGCGCTCCTGGGACACCTTCGACCCGGCACCACGACCGCGATCCTCGGTTCCTCGGGCGTCGGGAAGTCGACGATCCTCAACGCGCTGCTCGGCGAGGACCGCCAGCGCACGGGAGCCGTGCGCGAGTCGGATTCGCGCGGCCGGCACACGACGACGCATCGGGAGCTGTTCGAGCTACCCGGCGGCGCGTTGCTGATCGACACGCCCGGGATCCGCGCCCTCGAGGTGCTGGGGGCCGAGGAGGGGCTCGAGGCCACGTTCGACGACGTGGCGGAGATCGCCGCGGCGTGCCGGTTCAACGACTGCGGCCACACCAACGAGCCCGGCTGCGCCGTGCGGGCCGCGATCGCGGACGGCCGCCTCAGCGAGGAACGTGTGGCCGGCCACCAAAAACTCGAGCGCGAGCTGGCGCAGGCGGCCCGCGAGACGGATCCGCGCGCGCGGGCTGAGGACCGCCGCACGTCGCGGCTCAACCGGAAGGCCGCCAAAGCCACTGATGCGCAGGCCGCGCGCAAGGAGCGGACCGAGCAATGAGCCGGAACGAAGCACGTCCACGTTTGCGCCCGCGCCCGCCGAGCTGACGCTCCCTGATGCGCCCTCGATCCCGGGTCTCCGGTTCCGGCGGTTCCGCGACGCCTCGGACTGGGCGGCACTCGCCGAATTGCATCGGGCTGTCGCGATCGCTGACCAGGACGACGACATCCCGACGCCGGAGATCCTGCAGATCACGCTGGAGCACAAGGCGGGCTTCCAGGTCGGGCGCGATCTGCTGCTCGCGGAGGTCGACGGCCAGGTCGTCGCCGACGCCACGGGCACGGCTTCGATCCGCGACGGCTACCCCGTCCACTCGCTCCATGGCCGGGTCCATCCGGAGTGGCGGCGGCGCGGGATCGGTCGCGCGTTGTTCCACTGGAACGAGCGCCGCGCACGCGAGCGCGCTGTCGCAGAGCCGAAGTTTGCCACCGGCTCCGCGGTGCTCGGAGCGTGGGCCAGCGAGTTCGAGCCTGGTGCCCGAGCCCTGTACGAATCCGAGGGCTACCGGGTCATCCGCTACGCGTTCACGATGATCAATCGCCACGTCCGGGACGCCGAGTCGATCCCGATGCCCGAAGGCATTGAGCTCCGGCCAGTGACCCAGGACCAGCACCGCGCGATCTTCGAAGCCGACGACGAGGCGTTCCGTGACCATTTCGAGCATCGCGCTTTCACGGAGGAGGACTTCGTGGCGACGTTCCTCCTGCCGGAGCTCGACACCTCGCTCTGGATGGTGGGCTGGGACGGAGACCAGGTAGCCGGTTCCGTCCAGACCTGGATCTGGCCGTCGGAGAACGAGGCGCTTGGCGTGAAGCGTGCCTGGCTCGAGAGCGTCTCGGTACGCAGGCCGTGGCGGCGTCGTGGGCTCGCCAGGGCGCTGATCGCGGCGTCGCTGGTCGATCTGCGGCGGCGCGGGATCGAGGAGGCGCTGCTCGGTGTCGACGCCGAGAACCCGAATGGCGCGCTGGCCCTGTACGAGGGTCGCGGTTTCGAGGTCAAGGTCCGCGCGATGTGCTATCGCAAGACGCTCGAAACCTGAGTCACCCGGGCTGCGGTTCGCCGCGCCGCCACGTCGTGCGAGGATCAGTCGTTGCTTCGGAGGCCACCATGACCGAGACCACGTTCCGCCTTGCGTCGACCGCCTTCCAGGAAGGTGGCGAGATTCCGACCCGCTTCACGTGTGACGACGAAGACGTGTCGCCCGACCTGACCTGGGAGGGTGCCCCGCCCGACACCGGGGCGCTGGCCCTCATCGTGGACGACCCCGATGCCCGCGGCTGGGTCCACTGGGTCGTGTTCGACATGACCGGGACGGCGAGTGGCGGCCTTGCCGAGGGCATCGCGACCTCGCCGGACGCGCCGCCACAGGGCACGAACGATTTCGGGCGACTGGGCTGGGGCGGGCCGTGTCCACCGTCGGGGGAGCATCGGTACGCGTTCCGGCTGCTCGCCCTCGACGGGCCACTCGGACTGACCGGCGCGCCGCGCGCCGCCGAGGTGCTCGCCGCTGCGGAAGGGCACGTCGTCGGCGAAACGCGCCTCACCGGCCGCTACCGCCGCCGCGGCCGCTAGGCGAGCAGCCGGCCGGACGTCCGGACGAGCTCCAGCCACGGTCGCTCGCGCCCGATCGTGGTCGCCGCGCCGTGGCCGGGCAGCACGCGCATCGGGTCCTCGAGGCCGCTGAGGCGGATGAGCGACTCGACCATCTGGCCCTCGTCGCCGCCCGGCAGGTCGGTCCTCCCCCACCCGCCCGCGAACAGCGTGTCGCCGCTGAACAGGATCCCGTCGTCCTCCGCATAGAGGCAGACCGAGCCCTCGGTGTGACCCGGGGTGTGGAGCACCCGCAGCCGCAGCTCCCCGAAGCGGATCAGGCCGCCCTCCGCGAGCTCGACCGCCGGCACGCTCGGGACGATCTCGAACGGTGCCGACATTGCCACCGGGCGCTCGAGTCGTTCCCGATCCAAGGGTGGACCGCGATGTCGGCACCGGTGTGCTCGGCGAGCGCGGCGTTGTCCCCGATGTGATCCCAGTGACCGTGCGTCGAGACGATCAACCGGAGCGTCCACTCGCGCGCGGCGAGCTCGTCGGCGATCCAGGCAAGCGACGGCGTCGCGGTGTCGATCGCGAGCGCCTCGCGGCTGCGCGGGTCGGCGAGCACATGGACGTTCGTGGCGAGCGGACCGACGGCCCGGCTGAGCAGTTCCACCTCAGGTCACGACCGGGTTCACCCGCCCGTCTGCCTCGAGCGCAGGATCTCGACGACCCGCGGATCGACCCAGCCCGGCGCCGCCAGCCGCGCCTCGAGGTTCTCGACGTCCATCCATTCGGTCAGCGCCAGCTGCCAGGCGTCGTCCCAGTTCGCGGGGAGCGCCCGCGGCTCGCCGACGGCCGGGTGCGGGTCATCCTCGGGTGGCTCCCCCGACATCTGCCGATAGACGGTCCCGAAGCGGCCGCCCGGACCGCCGCCGATCCGTTCGAGCAACGAGCGGATCTCGGTCGCGGTCGCCTCGTCGAGCGGGACAAGGTCGGCTGGTTCCGGATGGTCGTAGTAGAGGCGCTGGAACGTGAGGACCCTGGCCAGCTCTCCGACCGGGTCGTCGTGCTGGTCGACGCGGAGGTCGATCCAGCGGTCGTTGCCTCCACCGAAGCCGCTCGCGTCGCGCACGATCAACAGGGACGCGGACTCGCTGCCGCGCCGATCGCCGCCCGCCGCTTCCGCCGCGGCCAGGCACGCGACAAGGAGCTCGGGGAATGGCTGGCCACCGGCGAGGAAGGTTTCGGCGAGCCCGTCAACGACCGCGGCGTCGGCCACGATGTTGCCCTGGACGGCGAAGTTCTCCCCCGTCCGCCCGCCGGCCCACGCCAGGCACTCCTTGCCGGTAAACGTGGCGGCACGGCCTCGCGCGTCGATGACCCCAGCCTGGCGCTGCTCGCGCAGATCGTCGGCGCTGACGAGCCGCTCGAGCACGACGTCCGCCGCGAGGCCGTCGGCGAGGAGGGCGAGACCGTCGGGCCCGTACGCGACGTTCGCAAACGACTGGGTGGCGATGGCCCCGACGCCGGCCCGCGCCCACGGCACCGTCGCGCCGACCGCGAGGAATTTCGACTGGACCGCCACGCCGAGGTCGCCGGTTTCCGGGTCCCTGGCGACGATGGAGTACGTCACGCCCGGATCAGGCCTCGAGCTTGGTCCGGATGCAGTCGAAGGTCTGCCCGATCATCTTGTTCGCGGTCCCTTCGATGAGGCGGGCGCCGACGCTGGCGAGCGTCCCGGAGATGTTGACCTCGGCCTCCCAGTCCATCGCCGTGCCCCCGTCCTCGCCGTCGGACAGGCGCATCGTGGCCGTGGCGTCGACTGCGCTGCCGGGTGCCTGGCCGTGGGCCTTGATGTTGGCCTGGTCCGGTGGCTCGAGGTCGACAAGCTCCATGTTGACGTTGAAGCGGGCGCTGATGAACCCGACGCCGACCTTGGCCGTCGCCTTGAAGTGGGTGTCGTCGATGACCTCGATCGTCTCGACGCCCGGCCCGCACGACCCAACCTGGTTGGGATCGATCAGGAAGGCCCAGACCTTGTCCCGCGACGCGTTGATCTGGACGCTGCCTTCGAAGTGCATGCGACTCCTCCTCGGCCGGTGGGCGACCCCCGGGCTGTGGGCGCCCGCCCGGTGAGGAGGATCATATGCGCGGGCACGAGCCCTTGGTCAGGCGGCGACGAGTGGCTCGCCGGTTTCGATGAGCGACTTCAGGCCGGACACGATGTAGGCGATGCCGTCGCCAAACTCGGTCGCTCGCTTCGAGCCTGGAACGAGGTCGAGGCTCGTGACCCGAAGCCGGCAGGTGCCGTCGTCGTCGGGCTCGATCTCCCAGAGATGGCGGATCGGCGGATCGTCCACGGCCTCCGGATCCCACAGCGCATGGAAGGTCATGAGCAATCGCTTCGGAGGATCGACCTCCAGCACCTCGCCATCGGCGGCGACCTTGCCGTCCGGATACGCGTAGGTCACCGGTGAGCCGACCTGCCAGTCGGACGCCACCCGCGTGCCGTAGTAGTAGCGCTCGGTGTCGGCGCCGTCGGTAATGGCCTGCCAGATGCGCTCGGGTGTCGCGCGGATGAACACGGTGTACACGTGGGCCGGTGCGTCCATGGGATTCCCTTCCGCTTGATCCTTGATGGTCGTCATGGCGCCGACGACCGGGGCGGCGTATTTGCTGATCCAGCGGTCGTGGATCAGGCGGATCCCGACGGGGTTCAGGTAGTGGCGCTTCTCCCGTCCGGCGCGCTGCGTCGAAACGAGCCCGGCCTCCTCCAGCACCGCAAGGTGCTTCATCACCCCGAACCGTGTCATTCCCGGCAGGTGCATCGTCAACTCGCCGAGCGTCTGGCCGTCCCGCTCGAACAACCGATCGAGCAGGAGCCGCCGGTTCGCGTCGCCGAGTGCCCGGAACACCGGTGCCATCGGATCCACGCCGGCGATCTTATGTGACCGAATGGTCACATGTCAACGGGTCTCGAAGGCGGTCCGAACCTACCCTTGCGCCCTAGCCCGCGAGGAGCACCGCCGCCAGGGCGAGCAGCGCCGGGACCGTCTGGACGAAGAGGATCCGCCGATTGACGGTGGCTGCGCCGTAGATCCCGGCGATCGCGACGGCGAGCAGGAAGAACACCGTCACCTGGAACCCGACCGGGTCCGGTGCGATGACGCCCCAAATGAGTCCGGCGGCCAGGATCCCGTTGTACAGGCCCTGGTTCGCGGCCAGCGTCGCGGACGCGTCGGCGAACGCCTGGTCGGTTCCGAATGCTCGGCGGCCACGTTCGGTCCGCCACAGGAACATCTCGAGAACGAGGATGTAGACATGGATCGCGGCGACGACGAGCACGAGCACGGTTGCGACGACAGCCACGGCGGTTCCTCAGGCAGCGTGGATTCGCAGCGTACAGGACCCATCCGCCCGAGAGCGCGGTCCGGTGCGATCTGGGTTGCCAACCGTCCTTGACGCACGCCGGTGCGACAAGTCACCACCGATGATGGGAACGCCGCGCCGTGATCCGCCAGAACCTCACTAGACTGTTCTTCTCCACCACCGCCGGGCCAAGTACGAGGGAGTCCCATGCGTCGTTCACTTCTCGCCGTCCCCGTCGCGCTGCTCCTGTCACTCGTCGTCGCGGGCACCGCGTTCGCCACGCACTGCGGCAACGAGAGCAAGCAGGCCGGAGCCGGTCAGCTCCAGACCATCCTCGCGAACCCCGTTACCGGGGCGTATCATCTTCCTCGAGGGTGGCAACGCGGCCGGCAACTTCCGTGGCGCGTTCCTGGACGTCTACCTCGACTTCGACCTGTCAGGGGACGTCAGCTCCGGCGACGGCTTCATCGATGACACGTACATCATCAGCCTGCACAGCGGCAAGGCCTCACCGGGCCAGGACGACGGGGGCCTCCCGGCCATCCCGAGCATCCTCCGCGGCACGGATCCGGCCGGGCCCGGCAAGGGCATCGGGTTCGCATCGTTCTCGATCGTCCCGTAACGGCGCGCCGGCGAAGGCCGGCATGATCGAACCGACGACGGCGTCGGGCCTCCGGGCTCGGCGCCGTTCTCGTCACGTCTCCGGGAAGAGCCCGACGTAGCGGACGCCGACGCGCGGCTCGGCCATCCATCCGTCGGCGAGGGCGCGCCACTCGAGGTAGTGGGGCGTCTCCTTGTGCGCCTTCGCGGCGGCCTCGTCGATGTACCACTCGTGGATGATGAATCGCGCGGGGTCGTCGACCGATTGAAGGACGTCGAACCGGATGTTGCCCGGCTCGCGGACGGACGCCTCGTGGTTCGCGCGCATCGAATCGATGAAGTCGTCCACATGCTCCGACTTCACGTGGACGTGGACGAGGGTGACGAACATGCGGCCCTCCTCGGCGCGGTCTCGCCGACTTCAGCCCGGGTGGCTGGGCTGGCGCTCGCCCGACAGGTACGCGTCGGGCTCCTTGATGAACGCGGTCCGGCAGCCGACCGAGCAGAACGCGTAGACGACGCCATCGTGCTCGGCCAGGTGCCGCGCGTGGGCGCGATCGACGGTCATCCCGCAGACCGGGTCGAGCAGCACGATGTCGTCCACGGCGGGGCCTTCGTCGGGTGTGGCGGACTGGCCTGCGGCGACGGTCGCCGGTCCGGGCGACGCGACGAACGGGGCGCGTCCGCGCCGGACCTGCACGAGCTCGGCAAGGATCGACAGGGCGATCTCCTCGGGAGTCTCGGCCCCGAGGTCCAGGCCCGCGGGCGCCCGCAGGGCGGCCAGGCGCTCATCCGCCATCCCGTTCTCTTCCTGGAGCCACGTCCGAACCACGGCCGAACGGGTCGGTGAGGCGACGAGTCCGACGTACGACGCCTCGCGACGAAGCGCCGACGCGAGCGCCTCCTCGTCCCACACGCCCTGGGTTGCGACCACGATGTAGGGCCGCGCGTCAGGCTCCACCTTGTGGAGGGCCGTGTCGGTCACGACGGTCGCGCCCGGGAACGCCTCCGCCTCCGCGACCGGGTCGAACAGCGAGACCCGCCAGCCACTGGCGGCGCCGAGCGCGACGAGCGCTCCCGCGATGGGGGTGGTGCCGGCCACCCACAGGACCGGCGCGGGAAGGTGCGGTTCCACGTAAATCTCCAGCGTTCCCCCCGAGTGGCACGACATCACGAGTTCGACGATCCCGTCCCCGCGCCTGCCCTCGGCGGGGGCGTCCTTCGAGAGCCTCAGCAGACGCGGCTGGCCGTCGGCCATTGAGCGCAGCGCCTCGCGCACGACCACGGGCTGGGCGCAACTGCCGCCGACCCAACCTTCGATCGTGCCGTCCGGATGGACGATCCCCGCGGCCCCCGGTCGCGCCGACGTGGGCCGCCGCACGGCGACGACCGTGGCAACCGCGAACGGCTGGCCGGCCGACTCGAGCTCGACAGCTCGCGCGAAGATTCGCCCGGAAGTCAGCGGTACCACTCCGTGACTCGTCGTGGCTCGTCGGATGAACCAACGGACCAATGAACGGCGATTCGCCCGCTGCCCGGCTCGCTGGACGAACCGTCTGACGGTCGAATGATGCGCCGGTCGTTGGATGGATCGCTCGATGAACCAATCGGCCGTTCCGCTGCGGTCCATCTGCCCGTTGGCTCGTTGAACGAACCAGGAGCGGGCCGGCATGCCCCGGAACCGTCATTGGCGCCCCGAGTGACGCCGCGGCCATGGGGTGCACGTAACGACCACTGAACCCGAGATTCCGGCGATCGGAAGCCGGTTCATTGGCCATTTCGTGCGTGGGATGCACGAAATGCACATCGAAAGGCCGCAGACCCATCGCCGGGGGCGGTTCGGTTGCCGTTACGTGCATGTGGTGCACGCGGCGGCAGCGACCACGCGGCTGCGTCACGAAATGCCCTTCTCGTGCAGGATCGCCCAGACCTTCTGCGGCGTGATCGGGATGTCGATGTTGCGCACGCCGAGGTGCCACAGCGCGTCCACGACCGCATTCGCGATGGCCGGTGGCGCACCGACCGTGGCCGACTCGCCGACGCCCTTGGCGCCGATCGGGTGGTGCGGCGACGGCGTGATGGTCTTCTCGAGCTCCCAGGCCGGGGTCTCGACCGCTGTCGGCAGCAGGTAGTCCATGAACGTGCCGGTCTGGTTGTTGCCGAGTTCGTCGTACGTCATCGCTTCGTACAGCGCCGGGGCGAGGCCCATCGTGAGCCCGCCGTGGATCTGCCCGTCGACGATCATCGGGTTGATGATGTTGCCGCAGTCATCGACGGCGACGAAGCGGCGGATCTTGACCTCGCCCGTGCCCTTGTCGATGTCGACGACGCAGATGTACGAGCCGAACGGGAACGTGAG
Organism: uncultured Chloroflexia bacterium; assembly: GCA_963721655.1. Taxonomy (GTDB): domain Bacteria; phylum Chloroflexota; class Limnocylindria; order Limnocylindrales; family CSP1-4; genus DASTYU01. The sequence goes on from CAVRKH010000009.1 coordinate 196,689, forward strand.
GTTCGGCGGGTCGTAGTAGTCGACCGCCTCGAGGCCGGCCTCCATCCCCTGCGGGATGGTTCGTGTAGGCCGCGAACGCGATCTCCTGGATCGTCTTGAACCGATCCGGCGAGCCCTTCACCGAGAACTTGCCGTTGGTCCATTCGAGGTCGTCCTCGTTGGCCTCGAGCAGATGCGCGGCGAGCTTGCGGGCCTTGTCGCGGATCTTCCGGGATGCGATCGCGGTGGCGGCGCCGGCGACCGGCGTCGAGCGCGACGCGTACGTGCCGAGGCCGTAGGGCGCCGTGTCCGTGTCGCCGTACTCGATCTTGATGTCGCCCACCGGGAAGCCGAGCTCCTCGGCGATGATCTGGGCGAACGTCGTCTCGTGGCCCTGGCCCTGGGTCTGACGCCGATCCGCGGCGAGGACCTTGCCCGTCGGATGGACGCGGATCTCGCGACGAATCGAACATCTTCAGTCCGAGGATGTCGAAGTCGTGCGACGGCCCGGCCCCGACGATCTCGGTGAAGCTGCTGATGCCGATGCCCATGAGCTCGCCGCGCTCGCGCTTCTCGGCCTGCTCGCGGCGGAGCTCCTCGTAGTCGATGAGCTCCATCGCCTCGCGCAGCGCCTCGGGCGTAGTTGCCGGAGTCGTACTCCCAGCCCGTCGGCGACTTGTACGGGAACTGCTCGGGCTGGATGAAGTTCTCCATCCGCAGCTCGGCCGGGTCCTTGCCGATCTCGTGGGCGAGCGACGTCGACCATCCGCTCGATCGCATGGACGGCTTCGGTCACCCGGAACGAGCAGCGATAGGCGACGCCGCCGGGCGGCTTGTTCGTGTAGACGCCGTCGACCTCGACGAACGCGTTGTCGAAGTCGTACGAGCCGGTGATCACGTTGAACAGCCCGGCCGGGAACTTCGACGGGTCCGCCGCGGCGTCCGAATACGCCGTGATCCGCGATCGTCTTGACCTTGAGGCCGGTGATCTTGCCGTCCTTGCGTCGACACCCAGCTCGGCGTGGATGTGGTAGTCACGGGCGAACGAATCGGCCTGCAGGTTCTCGGAGCGGTCCTCGATCCACTTGACCGGTTTGCCGATCAGGAACGAGGCCGCCACGGCGAGGACGTAGCCCGGATAGACCGGGACCTTGCCGCCGAACCCACCGCCGATGTCGTGGGTCTTGACCCGGATGTTCTGCTCGGAGATCGGCAGGCCGGCACCCGCGGCGACGAGCGCGAGGACCGTCCGGATGGCATGCGGCGCCTGGCTCGTGATGTGCAGCGTGAGCTGCTGGCGAACGGGATCCCAGTCGGCGACGCAACCGCACGTCTCGATCGAGGCGACGTGGATGCGCGGGATGTAGATGTCCTCGGCGACCCGGACCTCGGCCGCAGCCAGCGCGGCATCGGCCGCATCCTTGTCGCCCGACTCCCAGTGCCAGATGTGGTTGTTCTGCTTGTCCTCGCCGCGATCCGGGCGCAGCACGGGGGCGTCGGCCTCGAGTGCCTTGAACGGGTCGACGACGACCTGCAGCGGCTCGTAGTCGACCATCACCGCCTCGACGCCGTCCGCGGCCGCATAGCGGTCCGTGGCGATGACCGCGGCCACCTCCTGCGACTGGTACATCACCGTGTCGGTCGGGAGGACCATCTGCATGTCGCCCGCGAGCGTCGGCATCCAGTGCAGCTTGTAGCCCTCGAGGTCCTTGCCGGTGACCACGGCGAGGACGCCCGGGACCTTGAGGGCCTCCGACGCGTCGATCGACTTGATCGTGGCGTGGGCGTACGGGCTGCGGACGATGTCGAGCCAGAGCATGCCCGGCAGCACGACGTCCTCGATGTACTCGCCCTTGCCGCGGATGAACCGCGGGTCCTCCTTGCGCTTGACCGAATGCCCCATGCCCCCGACTTCGGGCGTGGTCTGCGGCTGCAGGTCGGTGGCCATCAGGCAACTCCCTCGGTCGTCTCGGCGGCCACGACCGGCGCCGACTCCGCGGCCGACAGCGTGCCGGCCGCCTGCTGGATGGCCTTGACGATGTTCACGTAGCCGGTACAGCGGCAGAGGTTGCCCGAGATCCCCTCGCGGATCTCGGCCTCCGACGGGTCGCCGTTCTGCTCGAGAAGCCAGGCGGCCTGCATGATCATGCCCGGGGTGCAGAACCCGCACTGCAGGCCGTGCTGGTCCCAGAACGCCTGCTGGAGCGGATGGAGGTCGGCGCCCGGACGCCATGCCCTCGATCGTGGTGACCTCGGCGCCGTCGGCCTGGACGGCGAGGATCGTGCACGACTTCGCGCTCTGCCCATTGACATGGACCGTGCACGCCCCGCAGTTGCTGGTGTCGCAGCCGACGTGCGTGCCGGTCAGCCCGAACGTCTCGCGCAGGAGGTGGACGAGCAGGAAGCGCGGCTCGACGTCGGCCTCGCGGGCTTCGCCGTTGACAGTGACGTGATGTGCTGTGTCGTCATCGTTCGGTCTCCTACGAGTACGCGAGACCGCGCTCGACGGCCGAGCGAAGTGCCCGGACCGTGAGCTCGGTGACCATGGCCCGCTTGTAGTCGACAGGGCCCCGGAGGTCGGCCACGGGGCTTGCCTGGGCGGCCGCCGCTTCGCCGGCGCGTCGGAACAGGTCGTCTGACGGCGCGTTGCCGGCCAGGACCGCTTCGGCGTCCTCGGCGGCGTACGGGTTGTCCGAGGCGCCGGTGATCCCGATGCCGGCCCACCCGATGCTGCCGCCCTCCATTCTCGTGATCGCAGCCACGCCGACGGTCGCGTAGTCGCCGACCTTGCGTTCGAGCTTGACGTAGGCACCGCCCTGGCCCTTCGCCCGGCGGCGGAAGCGGATCTCGGTCAGCACCTCGATCGGCTCGATGGCGGTCTGGAACGTGCCGACGAAGAAGTCCTTCGCCGCGATGACCCGCTCGCCGGTCGCGCTGCGGCAGACGATCATGGCCTTGGCCGCCTGGAGGACCGCCGGCCAGTCGGACGCCGGGTCGGCGTGAGCGACGGACCCGCCGATCGTTCCCCAGTTGCGGACCTGCGGGTCGCCGATGCCGCCGCTGGCATCGTGGAGCAGCGGGTAGCGGGCGATGATGTCGCTTTCATGGATCTGGCAGTGGGTCGCCCGTGCGCCGATGCGCAACTCGTCGTCGGTCTCGACGATGCCGTCGAGGCCCGCCACGTGGCCGATGTCCACGAGCAGGCCCGGCTGGGCGAGCCGGAGCTTCAGCAGGGGGATCAGGCTGTAGCCGCCGGAGAGGACCTTGGCCTCTCCCTCGCGGTCCGTCAGGATCTTGAGGGCCTCCCCGAGATCACTGGGCCGGACATAGTCGAACTGGCCGGGGATCATCGCGCTGCCGCCCTCCTCCCCACGTCATGGGGAAATAATCGAGCCCGTCTCCGCGACGGGCGCAGAGTCTCGACGATCGGGGGCCGGCGGTTCGGCGAACGGGTTGGGACTCGCCTGACCGGGGGTCCATGTGCGCTGGGACGCGTGGACGCTTGCGAGCGAGTATCGCGCCGCGATCGTTCGCGCGTCAATCGAATTCGCTTGCTGCCGCCGTTGCGGATGGCACTCCCTTCCGATCTCGGAGGAACAGGCGCCGGATGCCCTCGGCCTTGCTTCCGAGTTCGGAATCCGAAATCGGACAAGCGCGCCTGATGGGAGTCCATTCGCCGCACATTCGATTTCGGATTGGACCGCTTCGCCAGCCGGGTCAGCCGCTCTGGCGAGGCCGCCAGGTCACGACGCCGACGTTGCTCGCGCTGCGCTCCTTGAGCGTCCACCCGTCATCGGTCTGCTCGGTCAGGTCGTCCAGCGCTGCCTCGAGCCGTCGCTCCTTGGGGCCGTCGGGAGCGATCCACAGCTGGCGTCGGACGAACCCCCCAAGTTCCTCCCGCGACTCGAACCTGCGCGGCTCGATCGCGATGCGCGTCTCGGTGGGGTTCCGTCCGCGGGCTGTGAGCAATTCCACTGCATCGGGAAGGGCAGGCAGCGGGATCCGCTCCTCGCCGTGGACCGGCGGCCAGAACGGGTCTGCGGCCGACGCGGGTGCGCGCTCCATCAGCAGCGCCACGCACAGGCGCCTGCTCGCCGCCTCGAGCGCGTCGAGGAACGGTCCGATCTGCTCGATGTCGTACCCGACGTGCGCGATGAGCCCCACGTCCGCGCCGAAGTCGAGGCCTGAGCCCTCCGGAGGCCAGCGCAACTCGACGGTCCGGACGTTTTCGATCGCATGGTCCTCCGCGATCTCCGCGAGCGCCTCCAGCATCGATGGCGAGACGTCGAGCGCCACGACCGAACCACCCGACGGATCGAGGGCACGCGCGATCGGCAGCGCGAAGCGGCCGGCGCCCGCCCCGACATCCAGCCACGTGTCGCCCGGGCGGACGAGCGCCAGCAGCGCCGCGACCAGGGGGTCGTCGGTCCTGGTCGGGTCGGCGCGGAAGAGGGACCGAACCGGGGCGTAGAAATCCTGGCCGTCCGGGACCTCGCGGACGCGATCGACCTGCTCGCGGTTCGCGCGGACCCGTTCCGCCCAGCTCGCCTCGATCGCGCGCGCGAGGTCCGCAGGCGTGTCCACGTCGGGGTTCGAACCCGTCACCGGCACCTCCATGACAATCTCGGGATGGGCCGCCAGGACGGGGCCAAGGCCGCGGTCACCACGTGCCTCGGCGGCCAGGCCGAATGCCGGACGACCGATCAGGACCGGGTTCCGTGCGGCGTCATCATCGTAGCGAGGCACGACAACGGGTCGCGTCGGATCGTCCGGTTGCGCGAGGAGCGCCCCGACCGTATCGGCGCGAAGTCCCGGCTGATCGCCAAGGACGATCAGCGCCGCTGTGGCCGTCGACGAGATCGAATTCGAGCCCGACCGACAATGAGCTCGACAGCCCTCGCCCGGGATCGGGGTTCCGGACGCGACGCTCGCCGTGCCATTCGATCGCCCGCTCGATCGCCTCGGCATCGTCGCCAAGGACGACCACCACCTCGGCAAGTCCCTGGGCATCGACCGCGTCGAGCACATGCTGCAGGACCGGCCGGCCACCGAGCTCGGCGAGCAGCTTCACGCTGCCGAACCGCGACGCGGCACCGGCGGCGAGAACGACCGCGCTGACCGACACGGATTCGGGCGTCTCGGTCACCCGCCCGTGATCGGCGTCGGTTCGCGCATCTCGCGGACGTGATCCGCGGCGATGCCGTGTTTCGCGGCGATAGCGCGTTCCGCGGCGATGTCACGCATCGGGCGCCCGCTGCCCCCGTAGCGTTCGGCGACGATCTCGGCGAGGATCGCGAGGGCGGTCTCCGAAGGATTGCGCCCTCCGAGGTCGAGGCCGATCGGGCCGCGCAGCTCGGCCAGCTCGTCTTCGGTGACGCCCGCGTCGCGCAGCCGCGCCCGCCGGTCGGCCTGGGTCTTGCGCGACCCGACCGCGCCGACATAGCGGCACTGCCGGCGAAGCGATTCGACGATCGCCGGCTCGTCGAACTTCACGTCGTGGGTCAACACCGCAACGGCGTCGTTCGGGCCCAGTCCGATGTCCTCGGCGATCTCGTCGGGCCAGCCGACGACCAGCCGATCTACGTCCGGGAACCGTTCCGCGGTGGCGAACGACGCCCGGCCGTCGACGACGACCGTTTCGAAGCCAAGCTCCGCGGCCAGCCGGACCAGCGAGCGCGCGACCTCCACCGCGCCGACGACGACGAGCCGCGGCCGGACCGGGAACGCCTCGACGAAGTACGAGGCGTCACCGAGGTCCAGCGTCCGGGACGTGCCGCGCTTCAGCGACTCGAGCGCGCCCTCGACGAGCGCGGCGTCGAGGTCCTGCCGGCCGAGCGAGCCCTCGAGGCGACCATCCTCGTGCACGATCAGCTCGGGCTCGGGGGGTGCGCCGCTGCCGGGCTCGTGGGGGCCGAAATCGGCCGGTGGCGAATCCCCCGGGAGCCTGGTGACGACGGCCGCTCCCCGACCACCTGCCCCGAGCGAGGCCCGCGCCGCGTCGATGACCGGATCGGGCACGGCCGGCTCGACGAGCACGTCGATCGTGCCGCCGCAGGCCAGACCGACGTCCCATGCCTGCTCGTCGCTGATGCCGTAGCGGATGACCCGGGCTCGCCCCGTGGACCGGGCACGGTCGATCTCCTCGGCGGCGGCTCCCTCGACGCAGCCGCCACTCACGGACCCGGCGATCCGGCCGTCATCGGCGTACAGGAGCACGGCCCCCTCGGGCCGCGGCGCCGACCCGAAGGTGCGCACGACGATGGCGCGTCCGACGGCCGGGCTCGACCCCGGGTCGGCCCGCCAGGCGTCGAGGGTTTCGAGCAGTTCGCGCATCGGATCGTCCTCCGGGCTGGGTCGCCCTCATCGTGCCCTAGTTCGTCAGCGGCCGCGCTGCCCGCGGATCCACCGTGCGCTCGCCGAGCGCGGCCGGCATCGCCACGGAGGCCGGATCCGGCGCGGACGGGAGCGCGGCATGGGCGGCGGCCTCGCTGCCGCGCCGCGTGTCGGTGGCGCGGACGCCGGCGAGGATCTCGCCGAGCCGCTCGAGATTGGCAACGGTACCGGCAGCCAGGAAGTCGTCGATGTAGGGGAACGCGGCGCGCATGCCCCCGGCGAGCGGCTGGTAGCCGGGCGTCCCGGCGAGCGGGTTCAGCCAGATCAGCCGGTGGCAGTTCCGTCGCAGTCGCGCCGTCTCCGAGGCCACGAGCGCCGGATCCCCGCGATCCCACCCGTCCGAGATCACGATCACCACGCCCGACGTGCGCAGGGTCCGCCGCGCCCAGCGCTGGTTGAACTCGCGGAACGACTCCCCGATCCGGGTGCCGCCCGCCCAGTCGTTCACGACGTCGGCCACGCGCGCCAGCGCCCGATCGCGGTCCCGATCGTGGAGCAGCCGCGTCACGCGGGTCAGCCGCGTCCCGAACACGAACGCTTCGGTCTTCACCGCGGTCGACGCGGACAGCGCCTGGACGAAGCGGAGCAGCAGCCGCGAGTGGCGCTCCATCGACCCGGAGATGTCGCAGATCACGACGAGCGAGCGCGGCTCGTGGACCGGCCGCCGCCAGACCCACTCGAGCAGCTGGCCGCCGGTGCCGAGATTGCGCCGGAACATCGCCCGCGGCGCCAGGCGGCGGCCGTGCGAATGCAACTCGTAGCGGCGCGTGCGACGCCGCTCGAGGCGCGGCTCGAGCAGGTCGATCAGCCGTTCGGCCTCCCGCAGCTCCGACGGCGTCATCCGGTCGAAGTCGCGATGGCGAAGGACCTCGCCCTGGCTGTAGGCGTCGGGGGAGATGACGACGCCATCGATCGGCGCCTCGTCGTCGGGCACCTCCTCGGTCAGCGTCGGGATCGGGATCCCGCCTTCGTCGGTCTGGCCGGGACGCCGTTCCTCGCCTGGAAGCGCCAGGCTCTCGTCGGATTCGCCCTCGACATCGTCGCCCTGTTCGGTCGGGAGCGCGGGCGGCTGGAACTCGCCGGCATGTCGTCGGCGGCGCTGGCGCCACCAGCGGTCGAAGACCGCGTTGTAGACCTGCCGGTCGTCGCGCCGACGAACGAACACCGCCTCGCCGGCGGCCCGCACCTGCTCGCGGTCGGCGATCTCGACGAGCGTCAGGCTGCGGGCGTAGTCGATGGCTGCACCCAGGTCCACGCTCAGGCCGGCCGCCCGCAACGCCCGCCCGAACCCGACGGCCTCGCTGAGCAGGCGACGGCCGTCCACGGTGTCACCCCACGGTGCCTGGACGACTGCGGGGTCCTGCATGGCTCGTCCTCGGTCGGGTCAGCCCCGCGCGGCCGCCTCGGCCAGGTACTGGCGGGCGACGTCGCCGCGGACCTGCCGGATGTCCTCTTCGTACTTGAGCACGACGCCGAGCGTCTCATCGACGAGGTCGGGGGCGAGCTCGCGTGCGCCGAGGCTGAGGAGCGCCGCCGCCCAGTCGAGCGTCTCGGCGATGCCCGGCACCTTCGTGAGGTCGGCCTCTCGCAGCCGGTGGACGAAACCGACCACGTCGCGCGCGAGTTGTTCGGGCGCGGCCGGCACGCGCGCCTGCACGATCTCGAACTCCTTCTGGGCACTCGGGTAGTCGATCCAGTGGTACAGGCAGCGGCGTTTGAGCGCGTCGTGGACCTCGCGCGTGCGGTTCGAGGTGAGGATCACGCGCGGTGGCTGGACGGCGGTGATCGTGCCGATCTCGGGCACGGTCACCTGGAAGTCGGACAGGATCTCGAGCAGGTACGCCTCGAACTCCTCGTCCGCGCGGTCGATCTCGTCGATCAGCAGGACCGGCGCGGCGCCGTCGGTCGATTCGAGCGCCTGCAGGAGTGGTCGCCGGATCAGGAAGTCGTGCCCGAAGATGTCGTGGGCGCTCGCGTGCTCGGCCTCCCCACGGGCCTCGAGCAGGCGGATCTCGAGCATCTGTCGCGGGTAGTTCCACTCGTACACCGCGGTGTTGACGTCGAGGCCTTCGTAGCACTGGAGCCGGATCAGGCGCGCCCCGAGGCTGGCTGCGAGGACCTTCGCGAGCTCGGTCTTGCCGACGCCCGCCTCGCCTTCGAGGAGCAGCGGACGGCCCAGCTCCAGCGCGAGGAACACGGCGGTCGCGAGCGACCGGTCCGCGATGTAGTTCCGCTCGCGGAAGTCGTCCTGGATGCTCTCGATCGACTGGGTCCCGATCGGTCGGTCCGCGCGATCGCTCGTCGGTTCTGTCACGGAGGGGATGCTACACGGCTCCGGTTGAGTCGGGCGGCCGCGACGCATGCCGCGGCGGCCACCCCCCGGCCAAATATCAGCCCCTGTAATCGGTGGCAAGACAATTGCTCAAGATCAGCCGGATTTCGGCCGAACAGCTGCCATTCAGCATCGGGGCTGATGAATGGCACAAGATCGGGCGATTGGCTGGGCCACTGATTGCCCAGGCTGATATTTGGCAGGAAACGGGCGCCCCGACTCCCGACTGGACCGCCCTACCCGTCAGGGGCGTCCAGTTCCCGCGCATAGGACGGGAACCGGAAGCGCTGGTCGCGGGTGAGGAGGCCGCCGTGACCGAGCCGGGCGACGGTCTTCTCCGTCGGGGGCTCGCCCGACAGGAGGCGGGGCAGGAGCAGGTCCGCTGCGGTCGCCTTCGAGTAGGCCCCGCAGGTCGGAAGGCCCAGGATCGGCACGGTGCCGACGCGCGCCAGCCACAGCATCGAACCCGGGTGTGCGGGTACACCGCGCCGGACGAGGCGTCCCCCGAGGCGTTCGATGGCGACGAAGAACGCGTCGGCGGGGTCGGTGCTGGCCGCGCCCGCGGTGAGCACGAGGTCGACAAGCTCGCGGCCGGCCACGTACGGGTGGAGGGCACGTTCGACGAGGTCGGGATCGTCTTCGACGTAGCGGATTGACGCGATCTTCGAGCCGAGGCTCTCGATCTTGGCCGTGACGCTCGCCTCGAAGCGCTCGCGCGCCACGCCGTGGACCGACTGCTTGACCACGACGCCGACGGTCGAGCGGACGAACGCGGCAACCCACACGACCGGCGTGCTGCCGAAGCCGGCGATGCGAGCCCCCTGCTCGACCGTGACCCCGGGCACCACGTGCGGCGCGACCTTGACGCTGGCGACGAGATCGCCCTTCTCCACGACCTGCCCGTCGAAGGCGGTGAAGACCTCGAGCGGGTCGATGCGGTTGATCCGCTCGAGGTTCGCGACGTCGACGTTGAGGACACCCGGATGCGCGGCGTGCAGGTCGATCCGGCTCTGGACGGGGCCGCGGCGGGTCAGGCCGCGCCCGGCGACCGCATCGGCGAGCCGTGCCGCGGCTTCGTCCTCGTGCATCTCGCCGGCTTCGAGAACGAGGACCGTGATCGGATCGCCAAAGTCGGCGTCGCCCAGCCGCGCGAGGTCGTCTTCGGACAGACGCCGGCCCTTGGACCAGCGCTCGTCACCGACCTTCAGGTCGCGGGCGAGGACCGAGCCGACAAGACGGGCGGGCGCGCGCCGGCCGGGCGTGACTCGTTCGAGGCGCACCCGTTCCCGTTCGTCGTCTCAGGCGCTGCGGCCGAGGGCGGTCTCGATCGCGCGACGGGTATGGACGATGGCCATCGCTGAACGATAGGTCGAATTGGCGTGGATGTCCGAATTGACCGATACGCCATCGGTGGCGTGCGCCGCGGCCGCCGCAATCGTTGAGGCAGAGCCGTCCGAGCCGACGAGCGCCGACTCCACCGCCTTCGCCCGGTAGGGATGATCCCCGACCCCGGTCAGGGCGACGCGTGCGTGGCTGATCGAGCCGCCACTCCGACCGATGACCACGGCCACGCCAACGATGGCGTAACCGGAAGCGGGTACAGGGAGCTTCTCGTACGCGCCGCCGACACCCTCGGGCAGTCGCGGACGCCGGACTGCGACGAGGATCTCGTCGGCCTCGGCCGTTGTCGTGAACGCTCCGGTGAAGAAGCCGTCGAGCGGGACGACCCGCTCGCCGCGCGACGAACGAAGCACCGCCGAGTAGTCCAGGACCAGGAGGATGGCCGGCGCGTCGGAGGCCGGGTCGGCATGTGCCACCGAGCCGCCGATCGTGCCGCGGTTGCGGACCTGGACGTCACCGATATTCGCGACGGCGTCGCGGGCCCACTCGAGCTGCGTCTCGTCCATGACCTGGGCGTAGGTCGTGAGCGCTCCGATCTCCGCTCCGCCGTCCTGCGTGTAGCGCGTGCCGACGAGGCCGGCGATGCGCCCGATGTCCACGAGGGTGGTCGGCCGTGCGAGGCGCAGCTTCATCAGCGGCAGCAGGCTTTGGCCGCCGGCGATGACCTTCGCGCCGGGCTGGCCGGCGGCCTGCGCCGCCTCCTCGATCGAGCCGGGCCGGACGTAATCGAACTCGGCCGGGATCATGCCTGGCCTCCCTTCGCGGCCTGGATCGCGGTCCAGACCGTCTGCGCCGTGTACGGCATGTCGAGGTGGGTGATGCCGAGCGGCCGCAGCGCGTCGTTGACGGCGTTGGCCACCGCGGCGGTGCTGGCGATGGTGCCCGCCTCGCCGACGCCCTTGACGCCGAGCGGGTTGACCGGCGACGGCGTGACCGTCTCGTCCAGCTCGATATTCGGGAACCACGCTGCCCGTGGGAGCGCGTAGTCGAGCATCGATCCGGTGAGCAGCTGGCCGTCGTCGCTGTAGATGGCCTGTTCCCAGAGCGCCTGGCCGACGCCCTGGGCGATGCCGCCGTGCAGCTGTCCGTCGACGATCATCGGGTTGATCTTCTTGCCGACGTCGTCGACCGCGAGATAGCGCACGAGGTCGACCTTGCCGGTCTCCTCGTCGATCTCGACCACGGCGATGTGCGTCCCGAACGGGAACGTGCAGTTCGGGGTGTCGTGGTAGGCGGTCTCGTCGAGGTACGGCTCCATGCCTTCGGGCGCATCGAACGCGAGGTCGAGCGCGAAGGCGATCTCCTGGAGCGTCTTCACCTTGTCGGGCGAACCCTTGACGCGGTACTCGGCACCGATGACCTCGATGTCGTCGGGCGAGGCTTCGAGCATGTGCGCTGCGTAGCGCCGGGCCTTGTCACGGATCTTGCCCGCCGCCTTGATCGCCGCGGTGCTGCCCACGTTCGAGGTCCGGCTGCCGTAGGTGCCATAGCCGAACGGCGTGCCCTGCGTGTCCGAATGCTGGACGACGATGTCCTCCATCGGAATGCCGAGCTCCTGGGCGACGATCTGGGAGTAGGTCGTCTCGTGGCCCTGGCCGTGTGACTGGGTGCCCATCGTGACGACGGTCTTGCCGGTGAGGTGGACCCGGATGTTGGCCGATTCCCACATCGCCGCGCCCCAGCCCTCGCCGACCGCACCGATCCATTTCGAGGGCGCGACGCCGCACACCTCGATGTACGTGGAGAGGCCCGATGCCGAGGAGCTTGCCGCGCGACTTCGCTTCGGCCTTCTTCGCGTCGAGCTGGTCGTAGCCGACCGCCACGAGCGCCTTGTTCAGGGCCGGCTCGTAGTTGCCCGAGTCGACATAGATCTTGGCGCCGCCGCTCGCGGTGAGCAGGCCGGACGGGTTGTCGTACGGAAAGGCGTCCGGCGGAATGAAGTTCTTGCGACGGATCGCCGCGCGGTCCATCCCGATCTCGTTGGCGAACAGGTCCATCGCCCGCTCGACGACGTAGGTCGCCTCGGGCCGGCCGGCGCCGCGGTACGCGTCCACGAACGTGGTGTTCGTATAGACGCCGGTGACCTCGCAGTAGACGTTCGGGATCTTGTAGCAGCCGGACAGGACGCGCCCGTAGAGCGTCGTCGGGATGCCCGGGCCGATCGTCGAGAGGCGCCCACCGAGATTCGCGTAGGTCTTGACGCGCAGGCCGGTGACCTCGCCGTCGCGCTTGCCGGCCACCTCCACGTACGTGACGTGGTCGCGGCCGTGGGTGGTGCTCTGGTAGTTCTCGCGCCGGCCCTCTACCCACTTGACCGGGCGGCCGCCGATTGCCTTGCTCGCAAACATCACCAGCGCCATGTCGGCGTAGCAGAAGATCTTGGTCCCGAATGCTCCCCCGACATCCGGCGAGATCGTGCGCACCTTGTGCTCCGGGATGCCGGTCACGAATGCGGTCAGCAGCAGGCGCTGGATGTGCGGTGTCTGGCTGGACATCCAGACCGTGTACTCGTCGGTGCCCGGGTTGTAGTAGCCGATGTCGCCCCGGGTCTCCATCGGGTTCGGGATGAGTCGGTGGTTAACGAGGCGCTGGCGAACCGTCACTTCTGCCTCGGCGAAGGCCTGTTCCGTGCCGTCCTTGTCGCCGACCGTCCATTCGAACACCACGTTGTTCGGTGCGTTCTCGTGGAGCTGCGGCGCACCGGGTGCCATTGCCTTCTCGACGTCGACGACCGCGGGAAGCGGTTCGTAGTCGACCTCGATCGCCTCGGTCGCATCCAGCGCCTGGGCTTCGGTCTCGGCGACCACCGCCGCAACGCCCTCGCCGGTCCACTTCACGCTGTCGGTCGCGAGGACCCTCGGCATGTTGACGTTGTTCTGGATCCCCGCGCTGCCGCCGGCCGGCCAGGCGAACGGCAACGGGTTGTACGGGATGTCGGCGCCGGTGAACACGGCGATCACGCCGGGCATTGCCCTTCGCCGCCGAGGTATCGACTGAGCGGATGTTCGCGTGCGCATACGGGCTGCGCAGGATCGCGATATGGGTCATTCCGCTGAGCGTGATGTCGTCGAGGTAGCGGCCGTTGCCGGTGATGAACTTCGGGTCCTCGGTCCGCTTGATGCGCTGGCCGACGGGTCCTGGGGCCTCTTCGATCGCCATGTCTGTCTCCCCTACGCGACCGGGGCCGCGGACCCGGCGCGCATCACGGAAGCGGCCTCACGGATCGCAGCGACGATGTTCTGGTAGCCGGTACAGCGACAGAAGTTGCCCTCGATCGCGTGGCGGATCTCGGCGTCGGTCGGATCGTCGTTCCGGGCGAGCAGGTCCGCCGCGACCATGATCATGCCCGGCGTGCAGAACCCGCACTGGAGGCCGTGCTTCTCCCAGAACGCAGCCTGGATGGGGTGAAGCTCGCCGTCGGAGCGGAGGCTCTCGATCGTTCTCACGTCGGTGCCGTCGGCCTGGACCGCGAGCATCGAGCATGACTTGACGGCCTTGCCGTCGACGTGGACGGTGCACGCGCCGCACTGGCTGGTGTCGCACCCGACGTGGGTTCCGGTGAGGCCCAGGTCCTCGCGGATCGCCTGGACCAGGAGGCGTCTGGGCTCGACATCCAGCTCCCGTGTTGTGCCATTCACCGTCAACGAGATGCGTTCGGCCACGGGCAGAACCTCCTTCCGAAACGGGGAAGCTGGGGACCGGTCGCTGGCGTCGGGGACCTTGCGGTGCTGACAGGAACCGCTGCGTTGCAGGTCGGGAGAGTGAACACCGATGGTGGCACCGCGCGGTGCCCGAATCAAGCAGCAAACGCACGGAGCGGGCCGCCCGCCCTGCGCGCGGCTCGATGGCGGCTGCGGTGAACGGACCCTGTCTAGTTCGGGGGCTCGATCGCGATCGCCGCGTCGTTGATCCGGCTGATGTCGATCGACATCGTGACGGGCGTGTCGGTTCCGTTGACCGGGACGACGCCATCCATCGCCATCGAGACGATGTACCCGCCGTCGTCGGCGATCCACAGGTCGACCACCGAGTCGGGCCCGAGACCCTCGGCCACCTGGGGCGAATCCGCACCCGTCACGTGGTAATGGGTCGTGGCGACGCCGTTCTTGTCCTCCTGGCCGACAGCCGGCAGGTTCTGAAGTGAGCCCGTCGGCATCGAGCCGAGCAGCGTCCCCGGGGCCAGGGCCTGCTCGAGCGATCCGAACATCGCCGCACCGCCCGGCGCCTTGATGAAGTTGCCGTCGCCCGTGCTGATCCAGGCGTCGGGGCCGATGACCACGAAGCTGACCGCCGACCCGCCGCCGAGATCCTCGAGGCCGGCGACGCCGCTCATGTCGAACTGGTAGGCGCTGGCTTCACGATCGACCGTGCCGCTCATCGTGATCTCGCTCGCCTCCGATGCCGTCTCCATCAGACCGGCCACCTTGATATCGAGCGCGTACTTGTCGATGTCCTCAAGAGCCGCGGCCGCGGCGTTGACGTCGGGTCCCTCTGCCGCCACAGAGGCCGCGGGGGCGGCGCTCGGCGGAGCCTCGGCGGCCGGCGGGGCCACGGAAGCCGGCGCGTCCGAGGCAGCGGGCGCCTCGCTCGGCGCAACGGTCGAAACGGATCCGCCGCACGCGGCAACGGCAAGGGCCGCAGCTGCGGCCAGGATGAGCAGGCGTGTGGCGCGAATCATTAGGCCCCCTTCTCGGATGATTGCGGGCGGAGGATAGCACCTCGGTCGCCGGCTTCCGTCATGACCTCCCGGTCGACCGACGCTTCGCGGGCCGGAGGCCCGCCCTGCCGAGGGCAGCGCCCCGGATGCTGATCGCGCGGGGATCGACAGCGTCCGCCAGTTCCTCCGGGCTCGCTGCCGTCAGGCGAACTGCTTCGCCGAGCCGTCGCATCCGGCGTTCCGCGACCTCCCACGGCACGCCCGCAAGGCTGCCGGCAGTCGCCAGCCCGACGCGGTCGCGCCCGCGGCCCGCGGTCGCGGCGGCGTAGTTGAGCGCATACAGCAGGATCTCGACCGCCTCGTCGCCACCCGCATCAGACGTCATCGCCCCGCAGACGATGCCGATCGGCGAAGGCGCGGCGGCGGCGATTCGCCAGTTGTCGGGGCCGCGGATCAGGTCGAGCGCGAGGCTCGAGTACGGCGCCCCGAGGAGGGTGTCGATGCCTGCCTCCTCGGCGCTGCCGCCCGTGATCGCGAGCGAGACATGCTGCCCTTCCAACCCGTCAAGCGCCCGACGCTGCGTTTCGACGAAGCGGTCCCGTATCTGCGGGTCCGGCCCGAGGGAGGTCACGGCGGGCTCGTGCACCTCCACGAGCGGGCAGCCCGCGGCCGCGAGCTCCCGAAGGACCGCATTCGTCGCGTCGGCGGCTCGTCCCAGGTCATCATCGGGCGCTTCGGCCTCCAGGTCGGCGATCGCGGCGCGAGTCGCGCTCCACGGACCGAGGACCGCTGCCTTGACCGTCCGATCGGTGAGCGCCGCCGTCGCGTGCCAGCGTTCGACGACCGTGCCGAGCTCGTCGTTCCCCCACAGTCCGCCATCGATCAGCAGCTCGAGCCCGGCCGCCTCCTGGGCGCGGATCGCTGCGGCGACCAGGTCACGCGATGGCGCATCGTCGGGCAGCGGCGGCCGCGGAAGCCCGCCGAGCAGCGTCGCGAACATGGACCCGGCCTAGCCGGGCCGCGGTGGCGCGCTCGTGCCGGCCACGGATGAAGCCGTCCGCTCGGGCGCCGACAGCACGCCGTCGTCACGCGAGGCCGTGCCGTATGCGAGTCCCGCGAGAACGGCAAAGGCGAGGGCACCCACCGCAAGCACGGGCAGGACCGCCGGCGGCCGCGCAACGCGGTCCATGCCCTCCGGACCAGCGCGGCGCCAGTAGGACGACATGGTCGCCACCCGGCTCGGGGGGATGACAGCGCCCAGCCACAGGCCGCCGAGCAGGCCGCCGATGTGGGCCGCGTTGTCGATCTGGCCGGCCGAGGCGAACCCGAACGCGAGGTTGACGAGGATAAGGATCCCGATCTGTCGTGCGATTGTCCGCGCATAGCGATCGACCGGATGGTGGATCCAGCTCGCCGCCGCGATGACGCCGAACATCCCGAAGATCGCGCCCGATGCACCCACCGACGGGATGTCCCCGCCGAAGGCGAAGCTGGCAACCGAGCCGGTCGCAGCGCAGGCCAGGTAGAAGACCAGGAACCGGAGCGGGCCGTACCAGCGTTCGACGAGCGGCCCGACGATCCACAGCGCCCACATGTTGAAGGCGAGATGCAGCCAGTCAGCGTGGACGAGGGTGACCGTCCACAACCGCCAGTACTCGCCGCCGGCGACGGCCGCCTTGTCGAGCCAGAGGGCCGTGAGCAGCTGCTTACCCTCGGGCGAATCCTGGGTCAGGTAGACCGTCAGCGAGATCACGACCGTGACCGCGATGATCACCTTCGTGAGCGTGATCTGGAACGCATCCCCGCGGCCCTTCGCGAAGTAGCGATTGGCCGCGCCCTGGTTGCCCAGCTCCTTGCTCAGCCAGCCCAGGCGGTTCGCGATCTCCGCCTTGTCCTGCGGCGGCGCGCGGCGGTCGGCTTCCTTGTACGAGGCGAAGGCGCTCTGCAGGTCGCCGGCCCGAACCTGTGCGGCCGCCACGTTTCGCCACGCCGGATAGGTCGAGGATGTCTCCGGCAACTGCGTCACCGACTGCCAGTTGGCCAACGCGCCGGCGTCGTCGTCGGTCCGGTAGCGCGCCTCGCCGAGGCCAAGGAGCGCCGCCCCGGTGATCTGCGGGTCGCCCATCGGCGCGCTGAGGATGCGGACGTATTCCCGGGCAGCGTCCGCGAAATCTCCGCCACGGAGCAGCCCGTCGGCGCGCTGGAGCAGGCTCTCGGCGTCGGCCCGCGACAGCGGGCCCTGGGGTGACGGGTCGGCGCGACCGCCCGGGGAACCGGTGTGGTCCATCTGGGCCGACTCTACACAACGTCGCGCGGGGCGTCCTCCCGGCTATGCTCGCGCACGATGTGCGGACGCTTCATGCAGGAACGCCCGGTCTCGGACCTCGCCGAGATCTTCGAGGCCGAGGCGCTGGTCGACGAGCCCGGCGGGCGCTACAACATCGCGCCGACCGACGAGGCGATCGTCGTGGTCGAACGCGACGACCGGCGGGCGCTCACGGGCTATCGCTGGGGGCTCATCCCGCACTGGGCGCCTGACGCGCGCATCGCGTCGCGAACGTTCAACGCCCGCGCCGAATCGATCGCGTCGATGCCGGCGTTTCGCGAGTCGTTCCGGCGCCGACGCTGTCTCGTGCCGGTGGATGCGTTCTACGAATGGAAGCGGCAGGACGGTGTCCGCCAGCCCTACCGGATCTTCCGGGCGGACGGGCGGCCGCTGGCGCTGGCCGGCCTGTGGGCGGGCTGGAAGAACCCGGAGACGGACGAGGTCCGGCGAACGTTCACGATCGTGACGACAACACCGAACGCGGTCGTGGCCGAACTGCACAACCGGATGCCGGTCATCGTCCCGGACGAGGCGTGGGCCCGCTGGCTCGATCCGCGACCGACCGAGCTCGGAGAGCTCCGCGCGCTCCTCGAGCCGAGCGACGAGGTCGCCCTCGAGATCGCGCCGGCTTCGCGGCTCGTCAATGACGTGCGGAACGACGGTCCGCAACTGCTCCTGGCGCTCGACTAGGCCTCGGCAGGCTCCCAGCCGGCGCCCGCGACCGCTTCGCGGAAGGCGGCGCTGCGGGTCGGCCCCTGCATCGATCGCTGCAGCCAGCTGTCCGACGAGCCGATCGAAGACACCGTCCACATCATCGGCCGGCGCACCCAGGACGATCGCGTCCGGCGGCATGCCGGCAGGTTCAGGCCGGCCGTGCGGCACCACCGCGAGCAGGGTGCCGTTGTTCCAACCGGCTGCATCGGCGGCCACTCGCAGGGCCGTCTCGCCGAGCTCGTCCGCCACGACCACCACGCGGAACTCGGTCAGGTAGCGGAGTCCCAGCTCGATGTCCCCGGCATCGAGCCCCGGGCTGTCGGCGCGGTCACCGCCCCGCCGTCCAGCCTCGGGCGCGTGGAATTCGTCCGTTTCGGTGAGCTCCTCGTCGATGGACTCGGCGGTGTCGACGTCAACTGGCGTCCGGTGCGCCGGGTCGCGCAGCAGCGCGACGTGGCCGACGTGGCCCTGGGCAAGTGCGAGGACGAGCGCCTCGCCGTCCGGGTCGTCGCCGACCTTGCCGATGAGCTGAACTGCGGCCCCGCGATCCGCAGCCGTCAGCGCAATGCGCGCGGCCGAGCCCGTCGCCACGGGGTTGCCTTCGACGCGCGTGAGCACCGGCTGGCCGATCACCACGATCACCGGCCCAGCCTACCCCGAGTCGTCGGAGCCCGATCCGCCGCTCGTGCCCGACCGGGAGTCGTCTGGGGCGATGTCGTCGGACAGTTTTCCCGACCCCGACCCCGAGCTTCCGCTCGACCCCGAGTTGCTGCCGGAGCCCGAGTCGTCCGATCCGGAATCGTCCGAACCGGAACCGGATCCACCGCCAGGACCCCGGTTGCCGCCCGAGTCGTCAGTCCCCGTCGGTTCGGCCGTGTCGGTCGGCTCGTCGGTCTCCGTGGGCGACGGGTTGGGCGTCGGCGAAGCCGACGGTGATGGTGTCGGCGCGAGGCTCGGCGCCGGCGAAGGCGACGGAGCCGGGACGCTGGGTGCCGGCGTCGGCGATGGGGCGACATCCGGGTTCAACAGTCGCGCGGCTCCCACGGCTGCCCCACCGCTCAGGCCGAGCACACCGATCAGGACGACGAGCACCAGGGCGAGCGCCTGACCTCGAACCGTGAACGGCCGGCCGCCACCGAACGCCACCCGCCATGCGTCCCGGACCGCGGCGACCGCGGTCCCGAACCGACGGGTCCGCAGCGCTGCGCCGAACACGCGGGTCGGCTCGGGCGTCGGTTCCGCGGCAATGGTCGCCATCACCTTGTCGCTGAACGCGACCGTGGGCGCATCGTCGCGCTCCGCAATCGCCTCGAGGTCACGCGCGATGGCCGTTGCGGCGACGATCTCGGCCTCGGTCAGTGCCTCAGTGCCGTTCGAAAGCTCGGCGAGATCGAACCGTCGACCGGACCCGGTCACGCGGCACCTCCCTGGTCGAGCGAATCGCGGAGTCGCAGCAGCCCGCGATGGAGGTGCGTCTTGACGGTTCCGAGCGGTCGCCCGGTCTGGCGTGCGATCTCATCGAGGCTCAGCTCCCCGAAGAACCGCAGCGAGACGGTCTCGCGATACGGCTCCGCGAGACGCGCCACGGCTCGCCGGACCGCGGTTGCGCGCTCGGTCCGAAGCGAGAGCAGCATCGGATCGGTGCCCGACGCTGCCTCGATCGACGCTGCGTTGATCGCGGCGCCGCCCTCACCCGACTCGCCGCTCATGTCGAGCCACGCCACGTTCTTGCGCTTGCTGGCCTGGCGCAGCGCGATGCGGACGGCGATGCGGGTCAGCCACGCCCCGAACGGGCCGTCACCGCGCCACGACGGAAGCGAGCGGTACGCAGTCACGAACGCCTCCTGCGCGGCGTCCTCGGCCTCGTGGATGTCGCCGAGGATCCGGTAGCAGGCACGGACGACCGCCGGGCCTTCCCGGTCGACGAGGCGGCGGAATGCGTCGCGGTCACCGGCGAGGACGGCCTCGGCGGTTGCCCGGTCATCGCTACGTTCGAGGGCGATCTCGGTGCTCCGTTGGTATGCATCGTGGGGGCCGCCATCGCGAGTGGGAGCCCGGCTCGCCGGCAAGATGCCGTTGGACGAGCCGGGCAATGATCCACCGAGGGGCATTGCGACCGCGTTGATCGAGCCTCGACTCAGTTGGAGCCGCTGTTCGAGCCCGAGCGATCCTCGCCGCCATGGTCGTCGTCGGTCTCGCCCTGGTCGTCGTTGTCGTTGCCGTGGTCGTCGGTCGCGTCGGCCTGGTCGTCCTCGTTCTCGCCCTGGTCGTCGTTGTCGTTCCCGTGGTCGTCGGTCGCGTCGGCCTGGTCGTCATCGCCGCTCGGCCCGCTGTTCGAGCTCGACCCGCTGGACTGGCTGCCCGACCCGCTGTTCCCGCCGTGGTCATCGAACGTCGCCTCGGCGGTGGCGTCGGCTGGCTCGTGCCGGCCTCCGCGGTCTCGGTCGGCTCCGCCGTCTCGGTCGGCCTCCGCGGTCTCGGTCGGCTCGGCCGTCTCGGTGGCCTCGGCCGTCTCGGTGGCCTCGGCCGTACTCGTCGCCGTCGGCTCCACCCGGGACTGCGTCCCGGAGCTTGCCGCCGTCACGCCGCCAACGAGCAGCAGCAGCGCCACGGCCGACACGCCGAGGCCTCGAATGAACTTGATGTCGCTTCGCATCGATCTGTCTCTCCTGAGTCGACGACCGGTCTTTCGACCGGTCTGTACTCATCTGAGACAACGACGCGCGGGAAGGTTTCAGCGCCGCTCCTCGGCATCCGCGGCCGTGGGCTCGTCAGCGGTCCCGGCCAGGTCCGGCTCCTCGGCACCGGCCGTCGGCCCGGTCTCATCCTCCGCGTCGACCGGTGCGACCTCCTCGTCGGGGAGTGGTCCGGCCGCGACCGGGCCCTCATCCCGCTCGACAACGACCGGTCCGATCCCGGCCGCCTCGAGTGCCTCACCGAACTGGTCCGCGTCGCCGACCACCACGATCGCGGCAGCGTCGAGCAGCAGGTGCGCACGTGCAGCGGCGGTCACGTCCGCGCTCGATACGCCTTCGATGGAGGTGCGGTAGCCGATCAGCTCTTCGATGCCAAGGTCGTGGACGACGAGGCCCGACAGCGCGCCAACGACGGCGCCGGCGGTCTCGAAGCGCAGCGGGAACACGCCCACGAGGAAGTCCCGGGCGCCCCGCAACTCGGCATCGGTCACGTCCTCATCGCGCATGCGCGCGAGCTCCTTGAGCGATTCCGTGATGGCCGGGACGGTGACCTCCGTGTTGACCGCGGCGCGGGCGGCGAAGGGTCCCGCTCCGCGGCGCAGGTCGAACCCGGCTCCCGCGCCGTAGGTGTAGCCCTTTTCCTCGCGCAGGTTCATGTTCAGGCGGGAGTTGAACAGCCCGCCGAGGATGGCGCTCATCACCGAGACTGCGTGGAAATCCGGGATCCGCCGCGGCAGGCCGCGGTGACCGATCCGGATCTCGGACTGGACGGCTCCCGGTCGGTGAATGACGCGGACGAGCCGCTCGTCGCGAGCCGGCGCGTCGGCGATCGCGCTGCGATCGGCTGCGGCCGGGAACGCCGTCCAGTCGCCGAACAGGCGCTCGACGGTGGTCCGGACGTCGAGCCCGGCGAGCTCGCCGCCGATGACGAACGTGGCCCGCGCCGGATCGAGGCCCCGCTCATAGGCGCGTCGGAGCTGGTCGGGCCCCAGGCCCGCGACGGTCTCGCGCGTGCCGCCTGCCGGGCGGTGGTACGGGGCGTCCGAGGCGTAGATCGTCTCGACGAACGCCTCCTCGGCCCGGCGACGAGGATCGGCCCTCGCCTGGAGCAGGTCGTTGAGCCGCTCGTCGCGGAGGCGGTCCACCTCGCGTTCCGGGAACGTGGGGTGGAGCACCATTTCGGCGAGCAACTCGAGCGCCCCCTCGAGGCGATCGCGCGGGACATCGACGCCGGCCGTCAGGGCATCCCAGCCGGCCTCGGCATGGATGGAAGCGCCAAGGCGTTCGGAAGCCTCGGTCAGCTGGATCGCGTCGTAGCGCTCGGTCCCCTCCGACAGCGCACGGGCTGCGAGAACCGTCGCACCGCCGGCGTCGGCTGGTTCGTCGACCGCTCCGTTGAGCATCACGAGCGAGGCGGACACCAACGGCCGCCCCGGCATGTCCACCTCGAGGATGCGCAATCCGTTCGCGAGGCGGTGCTCGGCGACCGGCGGGAATTCGTAGGGCCGTGGCGCGCTGGGCCCGGGCCGCTCGGCCACGGTCACCGTGGTGCGGGCGGTCATGCGGCCACCTCTTCATCCTCGGTGTCGTCGTCGGACATCGCGGCAGTGTCGGCCGCGGGGCCGTCGGGCAGGTAGGTCAGCACGAGCCGGTTGTCGGGCACGAACACGCTCGCCGAGACGTCGCGGATCGTCTCGGGGGTGACGGCCAGGTAACGGGGCAACATCCGGTCGATGAGCCCCGGATCGTCGAACAGCGTCGCGTACATCGACAGGCGGTCGGCTCGCTCCTCGACCCGCTGGAGCGCCCCGAGCTCGTCGGCCTCGATCAGCGCGTGCGCCCGGGCGATCTCGTCAGGCGTCACCGGTTCGCGGGCAACCCGGTCGAGCTCCTCGAGGAACGCCGCCTCGACACGGTCGACCTCGATTCCGGGTCGGACCGTGGCCCAGCCCGCGCAGATCGAGGCTCCGCCGACGAAGCCCAGCGTGAACAGCGCGACGTCCTGGGCGATTTGTTCATCCCGCACGAGCCGGCGGTTGAGCCGGCTGCCCTTCCCGCCGGCCAGGATCTGACTCGCGACATCGAGCGCGTCGAGTCGGGTGTCGCCGAACGCCGGTGCCCGGAACCCGAAGTAGATCCGCGGCAGCGGTACGCGATCGAGCACGGTCTCGCGACGTTCACCACCGAGCGTCGGCGGCAGCGACAGGTCGGGCAGCGTCGGGAAATCGGGGTTCGGCGGAATGCCACCGAAGAACCGCTCGGCGGCCTCGCGGACGTGCGCCGTGTCGACGTCGCCGACCACCGACAGGACCGCGTTGTTCGGCGCGTACCACGTCCGGAAGAACGACTGAACGTCCTCGAGGGACGCCGCGTCGAGGTCCTCCATGGAGCCGATGGTGTTGTGGTGGTAGGGATGCTCCTCGGGATAGAGATGGGCCTGGAGCTTCTCCTGCCACGAGCCGTACGGGCGGTTGTCGTACGACCAGCGCTTCTCGTTCTTGACGACTTCCCGCTGGTTGTCGAGGTTCTCCTGGCTGAGCGCGTCGAGCAGCGTCCCCATCCTGTCGGCCTCGAGCCACAACGCGAGCTCGAGCTGGTGCGCAGGAAGCGTCTCGAAGTAGTTCGTCCGGTCGAGCCAGGTCGTGCCGTTCATCGTCCCGCCGGCGGCCTGGATGAGCGCGATGTGCTCGGCCTTGCCGACGTGCGCCGAGCCCTGGAACATCACGTGCTCGAAGAGGTGCGCGAAGCCGGTCTTGCCCGGCTGCTCGTGCTTCGATCCGACGTCGTACCAGACGTTGACCGCCACGACCGGCGCCAGGTGGTCCTCGGCGACGATCAGGCGGAGGCCGTTCGAGAGGCGCTCGTCCGTGAAGGGAACGGTGGGAACGGAGGTCGGCACAGGGCGCTCCAGCATGGGCGAGGGGTGGGCCGGCGGGATGGGCGAGGCCCGGGGCGGTGGCGGAGATCGTAGCGCGTCCGGGCCGGCGGCGGACTCTGCGGTGACTGCCTACACTCGCGGCATGCACCGTCACCGCTCCAGCCGCCCCGCGCGGGCAGGCGTTGTTCCTTGCCGTCTTCGCGCTCCTCGCGATGCCGGCCCTGGTTGCGGCCCACGCCGAGCTGGAGCGATCGACCCCCGCGGACGGCGAGACCGTGCAGGGCTCGCCCCGCGTCATCCGGGGCTTCTTCACCGAAGAGCTGGCCGACGGCAGCGAGATGGCCCTCCTCGACGAGGCGGGCACGACCATCGCCACGGGCACGATCGACCCCGCGAATCCGACCCGCATGCGGATCGACCCACCCGAGCTCGAGCCGGGCGACTACGAGGTCCAGTGGAAGACGTTCGCCGACGACGGTCACCTCGAGACCGGCACGTTCACGTTCACGGTCAGTGCGCCGATCACGCCGCAGCCGTCGGTCCCGCCCTCCGGCCCGCCGACTCCGAGTTCGCCGGTCTCGGCGCCGCCGTCGGCATCCACGGAACCGACGGCGTCGGCCGTGGTCGCGCCGAGCCCGACCGAGGGAGATGCCACACCGCCGGCGGACACCGCCAGTACGAGCGACGTGCTCCTCCCGATCATCGCGGCCGTCGTGATCGTCGCGGCCCTCGGCGGGTACCTCCTGATGCGCCGGCGCCCCGCCCAACCGTGATCCGCCGTCTCGTCCTCGTCCGCGCCGCGGTTGGGGGCGTCGCGTTCGCGATCCTCCTGCCCGGCGTCGCGCTCGGCCACCAGCTGAATGCCGCCTATACCAGCCGGCTGCCGCTCGCGGTCTACCTGGCGGGCGCAGCGATCACCGTGGCCCTGTCGTTCGCGTTCGTCATCCTGCGCGACGTCCGCGTCGAGCTGCCCACCGAGGAAGGGCCATCCGGACTGCCGCCGGCCTGGCTCCGCTACGGGCTGCGCGCGATCGGCCTGTTCGGCTGGGCATGGATCATGGCCCAGGGCATCGTCGGCGGGTCCAGCTCGGCCAACGTGGCGACGCTCTTCCTGTGGGTATACGGGTGGGTCGGCGTCGCGCTGGTTTCCGCGCTGCTCTTCCCGATCTGGCAGTGGCTCAGCCCGTTCTCGACGCTGTACGACATCGGCGCGTGGGTCGTGCACCGGCTCGGCATCGCGCCGTGGGAGCCGTCCGAGTACCCGGAACGGCTTGCGCAATGGCCGGCTGCAATCGGCTTCGCGTTCTTCATCTGGCTCGAGCTCGCGCTCAACCAGGGCGAGCCCTCGACGCTGTTCATCGTCCTCGCCGGGTACACGGCGCTGACCCTCGCGATGATGGCCCAGTTCGGGCGCGACGAATGGCGCTCGCAGGCCGAGACGTTCACGGTCTGGTTCCGGCTCCTCGGCCGGCTCGCGCCGCTCGCCCTCGCCGACGAGGAGGGTCGGGTGCGGCGGCGCTCGTTCGGGGCGGGGCTGCTCGAGGCGAACTGGAACGTGGCCGAGGTCACGATCGTCGCACTCGGTGTCGGATCGATCCTGTTCGACGGCCTGTCGCAAACGCAGATCTTCTATGACCTGTTCGGGTTCCCGGCGACCCCGGAGAAGACCGTGCTGCTGTTTGCGTTCCTCGGGATCGTGGTGGCGGCGGCGCTCGTCCTCGTCCGGTTGCTCGGCCCGAACCCGTCCGGCGCCGGGCTGCTGCCGATCGCGGTCGGCTACCTGATCGCGCACTACCTGACGTACCTGCTCATCAGCGGCCAGCTGATCGTCGTCGCGGTATCCGACCCGTTCCAGCGCGGGTGGAACATCTTCGGGACCCTGTTCTTCGAGCCATCCGCGGCCTTGCTGCCGCCGGGCCTCGTGTGGACGCTCCAGCTCGCGGCCGTGGTCGGGGGCCACATGGTCGGGGCCTGGGCCGGCCATGCGGCCGCAGTCGCGATGACGCCGCCCGGGACGCCGGTCCGAACCGTCCGGTTGCGGCAACTGCCGCTGGCCGTCGTCATGGTGGCCCTCACGACGCTGACCCTGTGGTCGCTGGGCCAGGACCTCGTGGTCACGCCGACCGAGACCCCAACTGCCGCGGCTCCCGCCGTGGCCGCCGGCTGCCGATGGCCAGATATCAGCCCAGGTAATCAAAGGCGAGTATCGAGCCTCTGTTTCTGGCCAGGTATCAGCCCCAGTGATGCATGGCCACGGAATCGACGCCGATTCGGGCAGATCCAGCTCTCCGGGGCACGAATTCGTGCCGCTCATTACCCGGGCTGATGAATGGCAATGACTCCGAGGCCGTCACGCGGTGACCGGCGTCCTGCCGCCGGCCGGCACCCACTCATCGAGCGAGCGCACCTCGGAGATGAGCTCCGCGATGCGCGGATCGAGTGCCTCCGCGGCAGCGACCGCGGTCTCGATCGCGGTCAGGCAGAGGATCCCCTCCGCGGTCGCGGCCAGCCGGATCTCGGCGGCGTCGCGGACCGCACCGGAGCGCGGAGTCGGCGTGTTGACGACGAGGCGGACCTCGCCCTCCGCGATCAGCTCGAGGATGGGGACCTCGCCTTCGGCCGGAGCCTCACCAAGCTTGGCGACGGGCCGGGCATCGAACCCCGCGCGCTCCAGGGCCACGCGGGTCCCGGGGGTTGCTGCGAGGGCGTAGCCGGCCGCCTTCAACGCCGTCGCCAGGCGCGGCAGCAGCTCCTTGTCCCGGTCGGCGATCGACAGCAGCGCCAGCGCCCCCTCGTCCCCGGCGCGCGGCGGGACGAGCGCGGCGCCGAGCAGCGCCTTGGCCATCGCGACCGACGGGTCGGTGTGGATCCCGATGACCTCGCCGGTCGACTGCATGCCCGGCCCGACGGACGGGTCGACGCCGCGGAGCTTGGCCGTCGAGAACGCCGGGGCCTTCACCGCGACGAAGGGCGGTGGCGCGAGATGGCCGCCCTGCCAGCCGAGCTCCGGCAGCGTCGCACCGAGGGCGATCCGCACCGCCAGCTCGACCATCGGGACACCCGTCACCTTCGACAGGAACGGCACGGTCCGCGAGGCGCGGGGATTGACCTCGATCAGGTACACACCATCGTCGCGGACGATGAACTGGGCGTTGACCAGCCCCTTCGCCCCGAGGGCCAGCACGATCCGCCCCATCGTCGCCACGATCAACGCCTGGTCGCCTTCGCTCACGGTCTGCGGCGGGAACAGCCCGACGGAGTCGCCACTGTGGACGCCCGCCCGTTCGACGTGCTCGAGCAGCCCCGGGATCAGCACGCGCTCGCCGTCCGACACGGCGTCCACGTCGACCTCGACCCCCTCGAGGTAGCGGTCGATGCGCACCGGCCGGTCCGGGTCGACGACCGTGGCGGCGGCGAGCTGCCGCAGCAGGTCCTCGGGCGAGTAGCAGAAGTCGATCGCGAGGCCGCCGATCACGAAGCTCGGCCGCACGATGACCGGGTACCCGATGCGCTCGGCCAGGGTCAGCGCCTCCTCGATGCTGTGGGCCATGCCGCCCTCCGGCTGCGGGATGCCCAGCCGGTCGAGCAATGCCGCGAAGCGCGTCCGCTCCTCGGCCTGGTCGATCGCTTCGAGGTCGCTGCCGAGCAGGGCGACGCCCCCGGCGGCCAGCGGGCCGGCGAGGTTGAGCGGTGTCTGGCCGCCGAACGCGACCACGGCCGGGATGAGGTCGCCGTCCGGCGACTCCGCGTCGATCACGGACCGCACCGATTTCGGGGTCGAGCGGCTCGAAGTACAGCCGCGACGAGGCGTCGAAGTCGGTCGACACGGTCTCGGGGTTCGAGTTGATCATCACGGCCTGCCAGCCGGCGGCCCGCAGCGTGTCCGCGGCCTGGACCGCGCAGTAGTCGAACTCGATCCCCTGCCCGATTCGCACCGGTCCGCTGCCGATGACGAGGGCGGCGGGCCGCGGGACGGGCGGTGCCTCCGGCGCCGATCCAGCCGCGGCGTAGGTCGAGTAGAAGTACGGGGTCTCGGCCGCGAACTCGGCCGCACACGTGTCCACCATCGCGTAGCCCGGGCGCAGGCCGAGCGCCAGCCGCGCCTCCCGGATCAGCTCCGGCGTGACGCCGGCCAGCCCGGCCAGCTCGCGATCGCCGAACCCTGCCCGCTTTACGGTCGCCAGGAGCTCCGCGGCCTCCGCGTCGCGCGCGTCGGCGATGCGCTCACCGGCCTCGGTCACGGCCGCCTCGAGCCGGACGTTGCGCGCCATCTCCGACACGAACCACGGCGAGATGCCGGTGGCCTCGACGATCGTCGGCTCCGGAACGCCACGGCGAAGGAGTCCGAGGAGGCGCCACAACCGGCTGTCGGACGGCCCGAGGAACTGGCGCAACACGACCGGAGCCGCGGAGCGCTGCGCGAACCGCGTCGACTCGCACGCCTGGCCCGACTCGTCGATCCAGCGGATCGGCTCGTCCTCGGGGTCCTCGGCGTCATCGTCCAGCCCCGGCCCGCCGTAGAACGCGGCGAGGTAGTCGAATGTCGGGATCCAGCCCGGGTCCTCGGCAAGCGGCCCGGCTCCGGCCTGCTCGAGCCCTCGAAGCGCCTTGTTCAGCGCAGAGCCGAAGGTGCGGTCGATCGCCATCACCTCGCCCGTGGCCTTCATCTGCGAGCCCAGTGTTCGGTCGGCCGTCGGGAACTTGTCGAACGGGAAGCGCGGCAGCTTGACGACGATGTAGTCGAGCGCCGGCTCGAACGCGGCCACGGTCGTGCCGGTCACGACGTTCGGGATCTCGGCCAGCCGCCGCCCGACGGCGATCTGCGCCGCGACCCGGGCGATCGGATAGCCGGTGGCCTTCGACGCCAGCGCCGACGAGCGCGACACGCGGGGGTTCACCTCGATCACCGCGTATTCGGTCGAGTCGGGTGACAGCGCGAACTGCACGTTGCAGCCGCCCTCGACGCCGAGCGCGCGGATGATCGCCAGCGCGGCACTGCGCAGCCGCTGGTGGACCTGGTCGGTCAGCGTCTGGACCGGGGCGACCACGATCGAATCGCCGGTGTGGATGCCGAGCGGATCGACGTTCTCCATCGAGCACACCGCGATGCACGTGTCGTCGGCATCGCGCATGACCTCGTACTCGACCTCCTGCCAGCCGACGAGGCAGCGCTCGACCATCACCTGGTTGATGGGACTGGCGCGCAGACCGGCCCGGATCCGCTCCCAGTAGGCCGCCTCGGTCCCGACGATCCCGCCGCCCGTGCCACCCAGCGTGAAGGCGGGCCGCACGATCGCCGGCAGCCCGATCTCCTCGAGCGCCCCGTGCGCCGACTGCTCACGCTCCGCCGGCGTCAACCCCTCGACGATCGCGCTCGGCGCGTACGGCTGGCCGATCCGGTCGAGCAGGTCGCGGAACGCCACGCGGTCCTCGGCCATGCGGATCGCCTCGAGCGGCGTTCCGAGCAGGCGGACGTCGTGTCGCTCGAAGACACCTGCCTCGGCGAGGGCCGTGGCCAGGTTGAGGGCCGTCTGACCGCCGAGGCCGGCCAGGATCCCCTCGGGCTTCTCGCGCGCGATGACCGCCTCGACCGCTTCGACGGTCAGCGGCTCGAGATAGATCGCGTCGGCGACCTGCGGGTCGGTCATGATCGTCGCCGGGTTCGAGTTGACGAGGATCGTGCGGACGCCCTCGGCTCGAAGGGCGCGGCAGGCCTGCGTCCCGGCGTAGTCGAACTCGGCTGCCTGGCCGATGACGACCGGCCCCGACCCGAGGATCAGGACCGAGGCGGGCTTCGGACCAGGCGGGCTCACGGCTCGCCTCGTGGAGGCGTGGCTTCCGAAATCGGACGGTTGAGGAACTCGCATCGCTTCCCGGCTCCATTCCGAAATCGGATTCCGAGATCGGACGGAGGACGGCAGGGGGTGTTTCGTGCCAGAGCGTCCGAAATCGGATCGGGCGACACCGCGGCCGAAATGGTCATGACCGCGCCCGGCACGCGTCGAGGAAGCGGTCGAACACCGCCAGCGCATCGAGCGGACCCGGCGCGCCCTCGGGGTGGTACTGCACCGTCTCGATCGGCTTTGTCGCGTGGCGCAGCCCCTCCACGGAACCGTCGTTCAGGTTGACCTGGCTCACGTGGAAGCCGCTCCCCGCCGGCAGCGAGTCGCCGACGACCTGGACCTCGTGGTTCTGGGCCGTCACCTGGACGAGCCCGAAGTCGACGTCCTGGACCGGGTGGTTCGCGCCGTGGTGGCCGAAGCGCAACCGGGTGGTCTCGGCGCCGGCGGCCCGCGCGACGATCTGGTGTCCGAGGCAGATCCCGAGGAGCGGCCGGCCGTCCTCGATCACGGCCCTCGCGAGCGCGACGGGGCCGTCGAGTCGAGCCGGATCACCCGGCCCCGGCGAAAGGATCACGCCGTCGATGTCCGGCGCCAGGGCAACCGACGTCGAGATCGTGTGGGGCAGGATCCGCACCCGGGCGCCGCGCCGTCGCATGCTCTGGACGATGTTCGACTTGAGACCGTAGTCGACGATCGCGACGAGCGGACCGCCATCTTCGGGCCTGCCGACGTCCGCGATCGAGCCTGGCGAAACCTGCCCGACGAAGTCCTGGTCCTCCCAGCGCGGAACGGCGCGCGCAGCCTCCGAAGCAGCCGTCTCGGAAAGCTCGCCCGGCGCCATGAGGATCCCGCGCAGCGACCCGGTGGTCCGCAGATGCCGGGCCAGGGCCCGCGTGTCGACGCCGGCGATCGCGGGAATGCCGTTGGTACGCAGGAGGGATGCCAGCTGCCGCGCATCGTCGAGGACCGCGGCCGTGGCATTGGCCACGACCAGCCCTCGGAGCCACGGCTGCACCGACTGGTCGTCGTCGATCAGGCGGCCGTAGTTGCCGATCAGCGGATAGGTCATGACCACGACCTGGCCCGCGTACGACGGGTCGGTGCAGACCTCCTGGTAGCCGGTCTGGCTCGTGTTCACCACGAGGTCGCCACCCGACGCGACGGGCGCCCCGAAGGCGACGCCGCTGAAGATCGTGCCGTCCTCGAGCGCCAGCAAAGCCGGACCCAGGTCACCGATCCGGGGATCGACGACGGCGGTGGGTCGGACATGCGGTGGCGCGATCACGAGGGCGTGAGGGCTCCCGGGGAGGGGTTCGAGAAAACGGGGAGGCCGTCGGTGTGGGTGGCGCAGCGGCACGCTGCGCCGATGACCCGTGACACGGTCGATCAGCCTCCTTCCCGGCCTCTCGGGACCGGTACGCCGGCCTCACAGGACCGGCCGCAAAGGAACGCCGTCAGCGTAGCACGGGAGGCGTCTGGTCAGCGGTCCTCGACGGTCGTCGCCGGGCGTCGTCTCGGCCACCAATCCGACCCGCTGGGCGACCGCTGCGGCCTGGACGCGGTTCGACACGCCGAGCTTGCCCAGGATGTTCGAGACGTGGACGCTCGCCGTCTTGCGCGACAGGAACAACTCGTCGGCGATCTCCTGGTTCGAGCGACCGATCGCGAGCAGGCGGATGACCTCCGCCTCGCGGGTGGTCAGCCCAAGGGCGGCTGCGGGATCGGGCGCCGCCGGACTCCCGCTCTCCGTCACGTCCTCGCTCTCGAACGCGATCCGGGCATGGCCGGCCAGGACCGTGATGTCACGGACGAGCGGCGCGGCCCCGAGTGCGGTGGCCGTCGAACGCGCGGAGCGGAGCGCGTCCACGGCAGCACTTCGCGAGCCACGCGACGCAAGGTGCGCTGCGCCTTCGCGGTACCGGGCGTAGGCGACGAGGAAGGGTCGCTGGAGCACGCTCCACAGATCTGCGACCGCCGCCCAGGCGGCGGGCTCCCGCGCGCCCCGATACCGATCGAGCTCTGCCCGGCACAGCGCGGCCAGCGCGACGCCGCGCGGATCCCCACGCCCGCGCTCGATCCGCTCGATCCCGAGCTCCATCAACGCTGGCCGCCCGGAGTCAGGCGAGGACCCCGGCCTCGGTCCTCCGGAGAGCTCTGCGGCGTCGGCCTCCGCACGAATGACGTGCCACACGACCCAGCCGAGCGCGGGATCGAGGGTCCCACCGGACCGGACCGACGCGAGAGCCTGCTCCGCCACCGTCCATGCGGCTCCGGGATCGCCGCGGGACGCCGCGAGCTCGGCCTCCGCCCCGAGCAGCGCCGGCAGGTACGAGCGGGAGCGGCTCATGCCGTCCATCAGCGAACGGGCGGTCGCCAGGTGACGCGCAGCGTCGGCCGGCCGACCCTGGTTCGTGTCGATCCGGGCACGGACGACGTGCAGCCACGCCGCCGCAGGGCCAAGCGGGTCGAGGTCCAGGCCTTCCTCGGCTCGAGCTGCCGCTTCGGGCCAGCGGCCGAGGTCGAACAGGGCTTTCGCGGCATGCCCGGCGAGGATGCCGCCGTAGGTTCGGGCCACGCCGAGCTCCCGCAGCCGTTCGAAGCCCGCCGTCGCGGCTTCGAGGGACGCCTCCGAGCGTCCGACTCGGTCGAGCAGCGCCGCGAGGTTCGTCTGGCCCAGCGCGATGCCCTCGACGCCGCCAAGCTGCTCGGCAATGTCCAGACCCTGCTGGAACAGGGCGAGACCCTCATCGACGCGCCCCCCGGCCGCCGTCACCCAGCCGAGGATCCCGAGCGCCAGGGCAGCCTCGCCCGCGCCATCGTCCGTGGCCTGGGCGACTGCGAGCGCCTGGCGTGCCGGCTCGATGGCCCCTTCTGCGTCGCCGGTGATCAGTCGCAGCCCGGCAAGGTGTGCAAGAGCCCGCGCACGCGGCCGCGACGGTGGCGACTCGGGGATCAGCCGGATCGCCTCGGCGACGGCCGCCGCTGCTGCCTCGACGTCGCCCGCCTCCCACAGGTACCAGCGCATGCGCTCCTGGAGCGTCCCTGCGCGAACCGGGTCGGCGTTGGGGCCACTGGCTGCCGACGCGATCGCGCGCCGTCCGAGCTCCACTGCCGCCCGGTAGTCACCGGTGAGGAGGGCACAATCGGCCGCCCGGTGCAGGACCTCGCTCCAGTCGACGTCGTCTGCTTCCGGCCCGAGATCCAGCGCACGCTCGAATGCGCGGCGCGCGTCGGCGAAGGCGTAGATCCGCTCGGCAGCGAGCCCGGCTTCGATCCACGCGGGGATTGCCCGTTCCACGTTCCGTGCCGCGTCCCAGTGATACGCCAGCTCGGCGGGTGTCACGGCAACCCCACCGACCTGGCCCCGCCGCCCAAGCTGCTCGGCAAAGGCGGCGTGCAACCGGTCGCGCTCGCCGAACAGCAGCTCGTCGTACGCGACCTCGCGCAGCAGCGCATGCCGGAATGCGTAGCCGCCGATGCCGTCGGCATCGACGAGGATCCGGCGACTCATCGCCTCGCGCAGCGCGTCGGCGACTTCTGCGTGGGGCGCGTCGAGGACGGCGGCCAGGATCTCGTCATCGACGCGGCGCCCTGCGGCGGCCGCAGCGCGCAGCACCTGCCTGGTCCGCGGCGGAAGATCCGCGAGTCGTGCCGCAAGCACTTCGCGCAGGCCGGGAGTGAGGGGCCGATCGCCATCCGCGACGCCGTCCGATCCGGTCGCGAGCTGCTCGAGGTAGAACGGGTTCCCGCCGGCCCGCTGCGTCAGGTCCTCCAGGCGGTCGGAGGTCAGGCTTGCCACGCCACGGGCGGCGAGCAGATCGCGGCTCTCCGCGCGGTCGAGCGGTCCAAGCTCCAGCCGGTCCACGCCGGCATCGCGGTCCAGCTCGGCGAGGAAGTGCCGCATCTCCCCGGCCGCGTCGAGGTCGTCGGTCCGGACGAGCAGAACGAAGAGCACCCTCGACCCGCGCGAGTTGCGCAGCAGGAACTGCAGGAGCTCGAGCGTGCCGGAATCGGCCCACTGCAGGTCGTCGACGATCAGCACGCTCGGCGCGCCACGCGACAGCGCGTGAATGAAGGCGAGGATCGCCTCGAACAGCCTCGCCTGGCCGTGCACGTCCGGGTCGACCAGCGGCGCCGCGGCGGCCGATCCTGGGGATCCTGTCTCAAGCTCGGGGAGCAGGCGGCCAAGCTCGCGCCTCCCCGGGCCGAGCAGCGCGGGCAGGCGGCCCGGCTCGACGGCGCGAATGCATCCGCGAAGCGCCTCGACGAACGGGGCATACGGGGTCGCCCGTCCGCCGGTCGGCAGGCACGAACCGCTCAGCAGGGTCCCATCGCGGGCCGCGACACGCGTCGCGAACTCGTCGACCAGGCGCGTCTTGCCGATGCCCGCCTCGCCGCCGATGACCACGGTCGCGGCGCTGCCTGACATGACCTGCTCGAGCGCCGCTTCGAGGCGCGTGATCTCGCCGCCCCGTCCGATGAACCCCCTCGGATCGACGCCAGCATCCACGACCCGGGGAATGATACGCACCCAGGGTCGCCGATCGATGCACGCGACCAGCCATTCGAGGTTCGTCGCCGTCCCGTGGAGCCACCTCACGCGGGGTGGGCCGAGAGCACCTCTTCGCGGAGGCGCGCCCGCGCCCGGCACAGGAGGGTCCGTGTCGCGCTTGGGGTGCGCCCGATCATCCGTGCGATCTCCGGGCCGCTCAGGCCCTGCGCCGCCATCGTCACCGCGGCCCGTCCGGTGCCGTCCAGGACGGCCAGCGCCGCGAGGACCTCGGCCTGGGCTTCCTCGGCGATCGCGACGGTCTCCGGCGACGAGAACTCGATGTCGTGGACGAGCTCCCGTCGATGCCGATCGGCCACCGCGATCCGCCGCCCGCGGCTCGTCGCCAGGTTGTGGCCGACGCGCCACAACCAGCCGCCCATGTTCTCGGGGACCCGATCCGCGCGCACCTCGGCAAGAAGCCGGACGAATGACTCCTGGGTCAGATCCTGGGCCGTGGCCTCGTCGCGGACGAACGCCGTGAGGCGTCGCCGCAGCGACGGTTCGAACTCGGCGTACGCCGCCTCCATGATCCTCGTGATGTTTGCCTCGTCCATGGGAGCCGTCCTCCTGGTCCGCCGGCAACGTGCCGGCCGAGGACGACGCTCGGACTAAGACGGGCAGGACCGGATCGGGCAGCAGCCCACATCGACGGCCGATCGCGGCAAAGAAATCAGGTGACCGACTTGCGCGGTGACCAACAATTCGGGTCATGACCAACAGGAACGTTCGAACGAAGCTGGCGGTCCTTCATCACCACGGCGACGACCTGGTCGAGATGGAGGAGACCTTCAGGGAGCGCGACGAGGTGCCCCTCGACGAGGCCGCGATCGTGATTTACCTGTGTCCACGGTGCGAAACCATCGTGACGGTCGGCGCGATCACCACGGAGGTTGAGACGCCCGATCAGCCGGACGCGCCTGGTGCCCCCTAGTCGCGGCACGTCGCGGGTTGTGCGAGTCGGCGTCGTCGCATTTGCCATCGCCGGCTGCGGGCCGGTCCGGACGGCGACGGGTCCCTGCGAACTCCAGGTCTTCGCCGACGCACACCAGCAGATCGAAGAGCTCGCGCTTCCCTATGCGGTCGATTTGGGTGCCGATCCGATTTCCATCACGTTCGGCGGCCGTGGTGGCAGCGTGTCGAGATCGTCGCGGTCCGACCGGACGGCAACGTCGACGACATCTATACGGGGGACGGCAGCATGATCAACCAGGCCGGGTTCGTGGCCTTCCCAGTAACCGTTCCGGGGACGTGGCAGTTCCAGTTGTCAGACACCCAGGCCGGCTGTGCGCAGGACTTCAGTGTTGACGTTCGACGTCTCCGAGCAACGTGACGGAATAGAGGCGAGGACAGGTCCGGCCCCGGTTGGAACCGAGGCGTGGGTGTATGCCATCGCGGCTGCTAGTAGCGACATACCTTTTTGATTGATGTCGCGCCGCTCTTCCCCGAGAAGCTGACGCAGACACCATTCGGCCACGCGTCGGCACATACCAGACGATCGGCTACCCGAAGTAAACGGATTGCCGTTTACTGGCTGCAGCCGGGCGAGCCGGGCCAGTCGGCGCTACACACGTTGTTGGGCGAATTGCCACTGACCGAGCTCGCGTCCAGAAGATCGAAGACTGCAAACATCGCGGCGATGAAGACACCACCGCCGCTGCCGACGGCGGTGTTGCTATGGACGGTGCTTCCGTCGTTGAGCCTCACGACGCTGTCACCGACGAAGATGCCGCCCCCGTTTCCGCCCGCGGAGTTGTCATGGACCGAGGATTCGTCGTAAAGCTCCAGGTTGCCATGCGTGTCTGCGTAGATGCCGCCTCCGTCGCCACTCGCAAGGTTCCCGCTGACCGAGCTGGTCCCGTTCAACGACAGATCGCCCTGATCGCGTGAGTTGTGGATGCCCCCGCCGAAAACAGCTGAGTTCCCCCGGACCGCCGTGTCGATCAGGGTGACATCGCCGTGGTCGTTTGCGACACCACCGCCGTACTGCGTCGCGGAGTTGTCGCGGATGACTGAGTTGATGACGGTTACCACGTTCAGGCCCGGATTGTCTCGGTCGAGGACGGTGGCGATACCCCCGCCAAACGTCGCGTTTCCGTTGGTCACGATCAGACCGTCGAGCGTCACTCTGACGCCTCCATGGATCGTGAGGACGCGTCCTGCGCTGGCGCCGTCGAGCGTGGCCGGACCGAATCCGCCATTCGATTTTCCGCGGATCGCAAGGTCCTTTACGATCGTTGTGTTCCCGACGCAGGTTCCTTTGACGCGAAGCTCGGCACCGAAGGGGCCGCCTGAACCGCCGCTTGAAGGCTGCGGAAGCTCGTGTTCGAGGCAGTGTTCACGACATGGCACGTCGGCTTCGCGGCCGCTACTGGTGTCACAAACACCGTGGCCGCAAGCACCAGGGCAGCGCCGAACGCGGCGATGCGCAGAGGCGCACCCGACAAGCTGGTCATCCTCCCCTCCGTGACGGGGCTTCGGGACGGGCGTATCGCGCCCGATCGACACCTCGTTTCCGCGGCATCCCCTCCACCTGAGTGGCATCGTACTTGAACGCCTCCCCCTTGCGTGCAAGAAAGTTCGAGCCGGCCCGGTCCTCCACAATGCGATCGATACACGCTTGCCCTCAAATGGAAGACGTCGATTTGGAGGCTGGCATCCTTTCCATACATGCACATTTTCGACGTCCGGACACAGACCTTCCACAACATCCGGGCAGCCAAGCTTCGTCTGCTGCGACCACGGCGAGCTTCTACGACCCCGCGCCGGGCGACTTCCCCCCAAACCGTCAGATCCGGCGCGAAGCCGCATTAACGGTAGGGCGGTCTGGATGTTCGACCGCATCAGGGGCGCGGCGCGGATCTTTCAGACCCAGCACAAGGCGCTCTGCTCGTGTTGCGTCCGTCGGAAACCGCCGGGGGAATGATGGCTCTCGCCGGCAGCCCGCCGGGTTACGACTGACCGGCCGTTACGGGATGGGCGCACAAGGGTCGAGGCCCCACTACACGGAACCGCCGGGGGGAGACGGCCGCGCGTGGGGCCTCGGCGGAGAGCAGGCAGAAATCCGAGATTCTCGTCCCTCTTAGCGGCACGCGCGGAGTGGCGGCGTTCCCCCCGGATGCTGACTCACTCCGCGAGCGCCTGAGGACAATTCTCGGTCGTGGTTCGCGCGAGGGTATGACGAGCTGTCATCTACCGCGATCGGGAAGTTGGCGTCGGCCCGACGCCCAGCGGTTCGGGAGCAGTGCCAGGACGTCGAGGGCGACTCGCTCACGGTTCGCGGGATTCGTCACAGCATGAGGTTATGGGCGCGGACGACACGAAGTCGAAACGCTGGTGGACAGTTGGCAGCTGCGAGCACGGCTATTGGCGGACCTACGCTGGCGATACAACGGTGGGCCCTGTGCCTCGCGAGGTGGGGGGCCGCGCGAAGGGTTCCACCGTTGCTATGCACCGAATCCTGCCCGAGTGGCCCGCGCGCGTTCGTTCAACCCCCCTGGACGGTCGTACCGCGGGCCCTACCTTGAGGACTCCTAGATGGCGGAGAGCCAGGCCCGCCTCTAGAACGACGAGACAATCATCGACGGCGGCCCTTGGCGGAGCCGCCGTCGTGGGCGCTTCGGTCGACCTTCCCGAGGGCGCAGTGGATGGTGCGATCGTGAGGCCAGTCGTCCGGCTCTGGGTAGTACGCCCAGAACGTGGACTCGGACTGGTTGTAATCGAGGCCGACGTATTCCTCGAAGAGCGGTCGGCAGATTCGGTCGCCCTCGGCTGCCAGAGTGTCGGCATCGGGATACTTCGACAGGCGCGAGTCGACCTCGCCTCGCCCGAACAGCTCGAGCGCGTGGGGCTCCCAGCAGGACACGATGAGAAACCCGTGGGCGCGCCCATCCGCGCCGATGTTCACGTTGAAGCACGAGCCGATCGGAATATCCCGGAGCAAGCGCAGCCTGGGGTCGTCGATGGGAACCCACGACGCCGCCTCGTCCGATCCGGGATGCGGGTCGCACCTCTTCGTCGAGGAGCTGGGCCACGCAGCCATCAAGGTCGTCGATCCCCTGGCGGGCCTTCGTTGTCGCACGCGCCAGGTACTCCTCGGCCTGCTCGCGTTCGCCATCCTCGAACGCCTTCTTGGCGGCCTTCAAGTTCAGTCGAATCCTGATCGCCCAGTCGACGCGCTATGCGAGAGCCGGAAGAGGGTCTCGTCATGCTCGCCCGCGGCGCGCAACTGGCTCGCGAGCGTGATCGCGTCGTCGAGCGCCCCCTCAAACTCGGCGACCACCTCCTCGGCGTCTCCCAGTCGATCCTTGTCGGCGTCGGCGAGACTCGATTGGCGTCCAAACAATCCGCGCATCGACGTCGGCCCTTCTCTTCGGACCGATGGCACGCAGAACCACGCGACCCGGTGGCGTGGTGGCGATCCCTCATCGCGAACCGCCGTCATCCCACAAGCGGCCCCGGCATGCGGGATCCTGTTGGCCACGACCGACATCCCGGCCCAGTTCCCGCTCAGGGCATCGTAGTTACGGCATGCCCCGTCGGCTCGCTACAAAGGCGTTAAGGAACCATCGCACGACAAGGAGCAATTCCGAGTGTCAAGATCGCGCTGCTGAGTCGCTCAATTCCTCGGCCGTTCGGACAGGTCGCGGCGGATGCCGTGGCGCTCGAGGACCCGGCCGACGGCCTGCTCGGCCGCGTTGAGCGGCTCGCGGCGGACGTGGCGGGGCACCAGCGCGGCGTCCCGCGGGTCGATCACCGTTCACGGCCTCCGATGCTGAAGCTGCCCCGGACTCATAGCGGACCGGCCGTGACCGTGCAATCGGGGCAGTAATGAGGTTTGCGACCACGCACTCGCTGTCGTTCCCAGGTGCGACCGCAGCTCAGGCAAACGAGCGTCTCGATGGCTGGCAGGCTTTCGTCAGTGGCCTTGGCTCGAGGCGTGCGAGGTCGTCGCGGGGTCGCCGCTTGCTCGAACTTCGCGCGAGCCTTGTTCAGCCGAATTCGCAGATCCTCGACGTCGTCCGGGTTCAACGCGAGGTCAGCGTATGTCGCGATTCCACGCTCCGCCCATTCGACCGCCTGCGACCAATCGTGCGCCTTCTGGCGCCGGATGACGGCTTGCTTGTACATCTCAAGAAGCGGGATACCTCCGAAGACCTCGACTAGAGCTGGTGCAATCACCCCCATCTCAGCGTGATGCAGTTCGCACGTTTCGTCGAAGCGTTCAAGCGCTCCCGACTCGTCGCGCTTGGAGTAGAGGTAGCTCTCGAACTGAGCGAACAGGAAATGCCGACCGACGGGCTGGGCTTCCGTTTCGAGCCGGTTCTCGAGCATCGAAACCGCGACGGCCGGATCGTCCGGCATTGTCGCCACCCAATCGAGGTCGTAGCGGTCGTCACCGCTGTCGCGACTAAGCGCAAGGCCGAAGCCTGTGCGGACCCCACCACCTTCCGCGGGACGGGATGCCGGACGGGCCGGCGCCTGTAGCCCGAAGTCCGCAGGATTGAACCGAAGGAACACGCCAAGGGTTCCGACCGGTCCACCGGCGATGATCTGACCGCGCACCGCCACATAACCCCCGACGCGCGTTTGAAGGTGAAGCAAGCCCGCCCATATGGCGGCGGCGTCCTCTCGGCTTAGGTGTCCGACCATCTTGCCTTGTATCCATACCGAGATGGCGTTGGCGTCGTACTGGTTGTCCTCTTCGGGAAACAGGACCGCCGTGGTCGCGACACGGGCTTGTTGCGATCCGCTGCCGGTGATCGAGCGCAAGGCGTCCTGGTTGTGGGATTCCCCAACGACGTGGAGTTGCGCGTCGCCGGGCATCACGGTGACCGGGACATCCGCCGCAGGCGCCGCCGCGATTAACGCGGCATCCGCATTGCCACGCAGCCGCCGCCCGCACCGTACGCAGAACGAGGCGCCGCGGCGCCTCGATGAAGAGCAGCCCGTGCAGTCCGTCGATCCGTTCGTCTGCCAATAGACACGTTGTGCCACGACGACCGGATAGTCGCGGCGGTCCGCGTCCAGCTTGTCCTCGAGTGCCGCGGCGCCGACGCCGTGGCCCTCGACATCCATCCCGGCATCACCGCCTGCTGCGGCAGCTCCACCGCCAACACCATTGACTCCGACCGTGCCGGCACCATCGACCGTTGCATTGGCGCCACGCACGGCCATTGACCAGTGGATCTGCTCTGGCGATCGAACAGGCGTTGCCCGGATCGCGGGGTCCATGACAGGGACCAGGGGACGTCGCGGCCTGGGCGACGTGTATTTGGCGGCAGGAGCGGTCCGCCGGACAGGCTTGCGCATCGCGCGTGCGCTCTCGCGCCGCCCGGCCCACCAGTCACGCAGCCCGAGCAGCGCCACACGGGCGAGGGCGAATGTGCCGATCGTGGCGAGCGCCGCGATGACACCGAACGCGACCGGAAAGACCACCTCCATTCGCAGACCGTATGCCCTTCTCCGGACGAAGTGCCTTCGAAGGATTGCCGCAAAGCATCACAGGCTCCCTTCAAAGCAACCCGCTGCTGCTGCAACGGAGCGGACCTCCGCCGCGGCGGTCACCGGCGCCCATTGCGCTCCACGATGGTCACCGTCCGCTCGACGGCGCGGTCGAATGTGTCCTGGTGGATCGGGTTGTCAAACGTCATTCGTATCCTCCATGTCGCCGCGGGCCGGCCTCCCCGACAGCGGTTCCACGATCTGCGCCATGCCTACGCGACCCTCATGCTCGAGGACGGCGAGGAGCTGGCAGTCATCTCCCGGTCCCTCGGCCATTCGAACTTCTCGACCACGGCCGATGTGTACGCGCACTTGACGCCCGCGATGCTCGAACGATCGGCGACGCGCATGGACTCGATCCTCGAACGGCGTGCCACCGGCTAGCCGTTGTGGGGTATGGCGTGGGGTACGGGGCAAGGCAAGACCCCCGGCGGGTTCGCCCCGTCGGGGGTCATTTCGTGCGTGGAATCGTGGTGAGCCCGCTCGGATTCGAACCGAGAACCTAGTGATTAAGAGTCACTTGCTCTGCCGTTGAGCTACGGGCCCGAGAGCCACGGGATGATACCGCAGGGCCCTCGATTGCGGCCAACACGAGGGTCATGACCAGCAGGCGAGTGTCGGCTCGCCAGTCTCGGCCAGATGTCGGACGGGCCGAGCGGGCCGCTTCTCCCTCGACAGCAAGATCAGGGTGGCGGCACGTGCTAGAAGCCAGGAGCCTGAGGGCGGAAATGACCGATCTCGAGGCGCTACGCCGCGCAGCGATCGTCGGGGTTGCGCTTGCGGTCGTCGTCGGAATCGTGTCGACGCCG
Organism: uncultured Chloroflexia bacterium; assembly: GCA_963721655.1. Taxonomy (GTDB): domain Bacteria; phylum Chloroflexota; class Limnocylindria; order Limnocylindrales; family CSP1-4; genus DASTYU01. The sequence goes on from CAVRKH010000009.1 coordinate 237,770, forward strand.
ATCTACCTCGCCGCCCTTTGGGTGGGATCTCGAGGCCGGGCTATTCGTCTACCCGGAGTCGGTGTTGGAGCAGGGTCGGGATGCCAGCGATGCTGTGGCGCTGGGGGTTCCTCGGCGACATGCTGTACTCGTACCTGCTGCTCCTGCCGTTGGCGCTCTTCCTGCATCGTCGGCTCCGCGACCGGCAGCCGTGGTTGGCCGATGTCGGCCTCGCTGGAGCCTTGGCATACATCCTGATCGGGGGAGCGGCCGCCGCCATCCTTGCGCAGGCGGGCAGCTCGCTCATCGAGGCGTATCACGCTGCGGCACCCACCGATCAGCCGGCGATCCTCATTGACTTCCATGTCCTGCGCGATGCATTCGTGTTCGGCGTGTGGCAGACGTTCGATGGGCTCACCGCCGGCATCTGGGTCTTGAGCGTTGGGTGGTTGCTCCTCGTCGATCGCCCTGTGGTGGGCCGGTTACTCGTCGTGCTCGGGGTGTGGCTGTGGGGCCTCGCGCTCATGACGATGTCGGGGATTCATTCGTTGGCGGTGCTCGGTGCCGGCCTGGCGGTGGCGATCGCGGTCTGGATCGGCTGGGTCGTCCTCGAGCGTCGGCCGCCCCGGCCGTCGTCCTCTCCTCGGCGATAGGGACGTATCCGGGACGAGAGCTAGGACGCCGGGTCGACGAGCCTCGCTTGTCCTGAAGCGGCGGACTCGCGTCGAGGCCGAGTGTCGGGACGTGACCACGCACAACCCGTCCAACACTGGTCGGCGAGCGATGAGCTGACCCGCCTGACCGACGGACTTCCTGCCGGGTCGGGCCGCTCGACTGCGTCCGGGTCGTCGGGATCGGGACGCAAGTCGGGACAGGACTCCCATGACGGCGGGACACCCTGACTGGGTCGGATTGCTCGACGGGCGGTCGGGACAGGATCCCAGACGCGGGCACGCCGTCAGGATCCGACTGCCGGGGACCGGAGGGGAGGAACTGCGGATGTGGCGACGGATCGAGGTCAACGCCAGGGTTGACCACCCGGTCGAGCAAGTCTTCGCGTACCTTGCCAACCCGCTGCTGTGGCACGAGTTCGCGCCGGCCTGCGTCTTCCGACGACAGATCGGCGACCTGCCGCCGGATGTGGGGACGCGCTGGATGGCGACCGATCAGATCGGGCCGTTCCGCTTTCACTTCGTCGACGAGCTTGCCGAGCTCGAGCCGAACCGGCGCGTCGTCTGGCTGTCATCGGCGCCCTGGAACGCCCGGGTCGAGTACCTGTGCACCGCTGATGGCGACCGGACGCTGATCCGCGCGACGTATCAGGGCGACGTGGTCGGGTTCCTGCAGGTCCTCGTCGGGTGGCTCCCTGACGCGAGCGTTCGGGTGGTTCCTCGCGCGGGACTTCCGCCGGCTGGACCGTGTCCTGTCGCGGGAAGCGAGCGGCGCACGGCGCTGGCACAACGCTTATCCCAACGGCACACCTGAGCCGGAAGCAGCCGACCTGTTCGCCGGCGTCGACGCCGGGCGCCCTGCACCGGCCGAGTGAGCGGCATGTATACGGCGCTGCTCTTCGTTCACATCGTGTGCGCCGTCATCTGGGTTGGCGGAGCGTTCTCGCTCCAGCTGCTCGCCGTGCTCGTCAGCCGCTCAGGCGACCCGGCGGAGCTTGCCCGGCTCATGGGCTACTTCGAACGGATCGGGTCGCGCGTCTTCGTGCCCGTGGCGACGCTGTTGTTCATTGCCGGCGCCGCGATGACCCTCCAGGCCTGGAGCTTCGGCAAGACCTGGATCGCGCTGGCCGTCGCGCTGTGGGTCCTGTCCGCTGTCGCGGGCGCGATCTATCTCGGACCCCGTGCCAAGCGCGTCGGCGAACTCTTCGACGCCGAGGGACCGACGTCCGAAGCAGGTCGCGCCCTGATGAACCGACTCTTCCTCGTGTCCCGCCTCGAACTGCTCAGTTTCGCGATCGTGATCGCCCTGATGGTGTTCAAGCCCGGATCGTGAGGCGGGTCGCCTCGCCTAGCGGACCCTGATGCGGATCCGACCCGCTTCACCGGACCCCTCCCACCGGGCAGACGAGCCATGACCCCTCCGTCCATATCAAATTTCGGCCCCTGCTTGCTCGTGCTCGAGTCCGGGCGTTTCATAGCGGCGGGAGGCTTGCCATGAGCACAGGCGTTCGCCGCATCCGGCCTGACGAACGGACCGAGGGTCCGGCAACGGCCGGCATGATCCGCGAGGAAGCGGTCGCCACGGAGGCGATGTGGGCCGGCTTCGTGCGTACCGCCCGGGCATGGTGTCGGGCTGGCATCACCACGGCGACTTCGAGTCGGTGATCTTCGTGACCACGGGCGCGCTGGTGATGGAGTTCGGATCCGGCGGCCGCGAGACGCTCGAGGCACGGCCGGGCGACTTCCTCTACGTCGCTCCGGGTGCGATCCATCGCGAGAGCAACCCGACCGCCGAGGAGTCGCACATCGTCGTCGTGCGATCGGGCTCGGGGACACCGGTGTTCAACGTCGACGGGCCCGAGGCAACGGACCACGACCTGAGAGAGCTGAGTCGTCAGTCATCCGGACACTGATGGTCGAAACGAGTGTCGGCCTCTGCCCCGAGTGACGTGCGGAGGGTCTTCACCTCCACGGCACGTCGGCCGATCTCCACCGCTTCGCGCCGGCCGTCCACGTTCAGCGTGAACCGCACGTTCGGCCCACGGACGGACACACCTGACAGGCGGACACGGGCTTCGGGTCGCGGCAGCGGGAACGAGCAGGGTCACGTAGCGCACGCTTCCGACCGATGAGGACCGCTTCGACGGTCGGGGCGCGCTTATGCGAATTGAACCTTGTCGAATACCAACCCTGGAGCGGCGTACGGCGACCCTCGATCGACGTTCACCCGATCGGGCACACGGAGCTGGAAGATCGCGAGGTTCCCGCTGCGGTAGCGCGTTCGGACCATCGCTCCATCGAGCCTCGGATCGGCGCCCGGCAGCAGATGCCAGAGCTGCCGGTATGTCCGGACGGCTCTGGAGGTGGCGTGATCGTCGACGAGCAACCAGCCGAGACCATGGGAGAAGACGATCCGCCGTCGCAGGTCGACGCCCGCGTAGCCGCGGATCGCGGATCGTGATGTCGTCGTAGGTGGCGGCCGTCGCGGCCCTGGCAAGCGCCGCTGGGGCCGATCCTGCGTAGGACGTGCCGTCGACCGTGACGACGTTGTGCGCGGCTCGACTGATCGCAAAGTCACGCCAGCGGTTGTTGTTCATCGTGAACAGGCCGGGATCGTCGACGAGCCGCGCCCGTAGCCATAGAGCGTGACAGCACCGTGGTCGAGGTGTCCGTGGAACGCACGCCCGGGCCCGAACCGTGCCGACCACATGACCTCGTCCTCAAATGGTCGCGTGGTCCCCCACCCCGTCCGGCCGAACGCGAAACCGGCGTCGAACGTCGCGAATCGCAGCCGTGGGCATCGGCCCCTCGCGCCCTTTGCTGGCAGCGTACGCAGCGGTCGTTCCGGGGATCGACTCGGGCTCTGCCGTGGCCAGTGTCCCCGAGCGTCGCGTAGATGCCGTCGGGCAGCGTCGCGTGCGTCAACAGATCGGTCATCCGGTCGAGGCGCCGGAACGCCCGAGGAACCTTCATGCCGCATGCCCGAAGGCGGTCGGCCGCCGCGCGGTAGGCCTCGAGGTTGTAGAGCTGGTAGTAGACCGACTGTTCGTTGGTCACACCCTGCCTATCGACGCTTTCGACGATCAGCGCGGCGATCCGTCTCGCGGCCAGACGTTGCCAATCGCGGCGACCAAGGATGCACCCGGCGGCGAGCAGCCCACGGCTCTGATTGAGCGCGTGGTTGCCGTGATCGACGTAGAACGCAGGGTCCGCCAGCACGGCGCCATGGGTCCGCAGGGCGTCGCGGACCCAGGCGGTCTTCGGCGCGACCACCGCGGCACAGGCAAGGACCCACGTCCGGATCGCCGTCGAATGATCGTTCCAGGAGAAGTCGGAGCGCCCGGCCCCGGGAGGGTTATCGCGCAGCCAGTCCCGAAGCAGGAACAGGCCCCGGTCGCGGTAGTCCTCGTCGCGGGTAATCCGCCACGCCTCGAACAGGTCCCAGACGAACCGGAGACTGTGGTACTGGAATTCCCAGTTGCGGTCGTTGAACGGGTCTTCGGTCCACGTCGGATCGCGAGCGAGGCGCGTGGCCGGGTGACGTGAGAGTTCCAGCGTCCCGTCCATGAGCTCATCGGCGCTCGCGACCGCGTCGTCGCGTTGGCGACAGTCAGGCCCGAAATCGTCGGCGACCGGTGGCGCGGCGGCCGCTGCCGGCACAACTCCGCCTACGGCGATGCCGAAGCTGAGCACGCACGGACATCGCGACCGTGGCGGCGACCCGATGCGCGACGGAACCGGGCCAACAATGCGCCACCCCGAGACCCCTACGATCCCCCGAGGAACGCGGACTCCGATGAGTCTACTCCTCGACGTTCGTCACGCCGCGGCGCGAAGCGGCCGCGATCAGCCCCGCTTGCGAGCCTTCCAGACCTCTTCGCTCGGCCACTGCCGGGCCCATTCCGGGGTCACGTACGGGTCGTCCGTGGTCGCGCCCTCCGCGGCGACGAAGCTCCAGGAGATCCTCGACGTCGAAGCCGCTCGACCGCAGCAGGCGGATCCAGTCGCCGTACCCGAGGCAGAAATTCACCGAAGTGTCAGTCGACCACTCGAGCCGGTGGAGCCCGAAGTAGGGACGCACCAGGCGGTCCGTCGCCGGTTCCTCGGCGTCGGGCGCGCACAGGTTCAGGATCGTTCCGTTCACCAGGAACGCGAGCCGGCCGCCGGGTCGCAGCAGGCGTGCCGCCTCGGGAACCCAGCGATACGGGTCGGCCCAGATGCTCGCGCCGTACTCGGAGATCGCGAGATCGAAGCTCGCGTCCGGAAGCGGGACGGTCTCGGCGTTGCCAAAGATCAGCGGGAACTCGATCCCGTGTTCCGCCTGCAGGCGGCGGGCCGTGGCGAGCTGGGCCTCGGAGTTGTCGATGCCGACCGGGCGAGCGCCGCGCCGCGCCAGCCAGGCCGAGATGTAGCCGGTCCCGCAGCCGAGCTCGATCGCGTCGAGGCCGTCGAGGTCGTCCGGAAAGATGTGGAGGCTGGACTCCGGGACGTCCCAGATACCCCACGTCTCCTCGCCCGGCCCGACCTTCCAGCTGCGCTCGCCGTTGGCGACGTAGTCGACGGCCCATTGATCCCACGCCGCCCGGTTGCGGCGAACGTGGTCGGGCAGGTCCTCCAGCTCGGCGTCACCGGTCACTGGTTGTCGATCTGCGCTCGCTGGAGGTGACCGCTGAAATCGACGTAGATCGCCTTCCACTCGGTGTAGGTGTCGAGCGCGACGTGGCCGGCCTCGCGATGGCCGTTGCCGGTCTCCTTCCAGCCACCGAACGGCAGGTGCGTCTCGGCGCCGGTCGTACCGGCGTTGATGTAGACGATCCCGGTCTCGAAGTCGCGCATCGCGCGGAAGGCGACGTTCACGTCCCGGGTGAAGATCGAGGACGACAGCCCGTAGCGGGTCTGGTTGAGCGCGGTCATCGCCTCCTGGTAATCGGCGACCGGGATGACCGAGAGGACCGGTCCGAAGATCTCCTCCTGCCCGATCCGGTCCATCGGCCGGACGCCGTTGAAGATCGTCGGCTCGAAGAAGTGGCCGTGTTCGAGTCCGTCTCCCGTCGCCCGCCCGCCGCCGGTCACGAGCTCTCCCTCGCCGCGGCCGATGTCGATGTAGCCCGCGACCTTGTCGACCGCGCCCGCGTTGATGAGCGGGCCGACGTCGGTCGTCTCGTCGAGCCCGGAGCCGAGCCGCATGCCGCGCGCCCGCCGCTCGAGGCGCTCGAGCAGCGGCTCCACGACGCTCCGCTCGACGATCACCCGCGAGCACGCGGTGCAGCGCTGGCCGGTCGTCCCGAACGCCGACCACAGGATCCCGTCGGCGGCCAGGTCGAGGTCCGCGTCGGCGAGCACCACGACGCCGTTCTTGCCGCCGAGCTCGAGGCTGAGGCGCTTGAGCCGCCGGCCCGCCTTCTCCGCGAGCACCCTCCCGGTCGCGGAGCTCCCCGTGAACGAGATCACGGCGACGTCGGGGCTTTCGACGATGGCGTCGCCGACCTCGGCGCCACTCCCCGTCACGAGGTTCACGACGCCGGGCGGGAAGCCGGCCTCGGCCATCAGCTCGACGACGAGCGTCGCGCAGTGCGGCGTGTCGCTGGACGGCTTGAAGACGACGGTATTGCCGGTCACCAGGGCCGGCATCGTCTTCCAGCACGGGATGGCGATCGGGAAGTTCCAGGGGGTGATGATCCCGGCGATGCCCAGCGGCTGGCGGATCGACATCGCCCACTTGTCGGGCAGCTCGGACGGGACGGTGTCGCCGAACATCCGGCGGCCTTCGCCCGCCATCAGGAACGCGATGTCGATGCCTTCCTGGACGTCGCCGCGCGCCTCGGCGAGGACCTTGCCCATCTCGCGGGTCATCGCTCGCGACAGGCGCTCCTTGTGCTCCGCCATCAGGGCGCCGAAGCGGTACAGGATCTCGCCGCGCTTGGGGGCGGGCGTCCGGCGCCACATCGGCCCTGCGGCTTCGGCTGCCTTGATCGCCATGGCGACATCGGCGGCGGTGCCCTGCTGGAACCGCCCGATGACATCTCGCGTGTCGGCGGGGTTGCGGCTCTCGAAGGTCGCGCCGCTCGTGGACGGCGACCACTGCCCGGCGATGAAGTGGTTGTAGGTGGTGACGGCTGCGGGTGTTTCGATCGTGTCAGTCATGGTCGCGCGAGCGTACTGCCAACCCGGGCGTGGTTCCACCCTGTTGGAAGTAATCGGGGGTCTAGCCATCGGCGCGGACCTCGTTACCCCCGGCGAGCGCTCAGACCCGCTCGAACGCCATCGCGACCGAGCCGCCACCGCCGAGGCAGAGCGTCGCGAGGCCGTAGCGGCCCTCGCGTCGGCGCAGCTCGTGGAGCAGCGTCGCGACGACCCGGGCGCCCGATGCGCCGATCGGATGGCCGAGGGCGATGGCCCCACCGTTGACGTTGACCTTGTCCCAGTCGAAGCCGAGCTCGCGGCCGTCGGCCAGCGTCTGCGCGGCGAACGCCTCGTTGATCTCGACCAGGTCGAATGCCTCGATCGGCAGCTCGATCCGGTCGAGCAGCCGGCGCACACCCTCGACCGGGGCGAGGAACAGCCACTTCGGGGCGACCTCGGCCTGGGCATACCCGACGATCCGCGCGAGGGGCGTCAGGCCATGCCGCTCGACGGCGCGCTCGGAGGCGACGACGGTCGCGGCCGCGCCGTCCGTGATGCCCGGGGCGTTGCCGGCGGTGACCGTGCCCACCTCCGCGGTTCCGCGGTCCTCGCCGACGGGCAGATCGAACACCGGCTTGAGGCCGCCGAGCGCCTCGAGGGACGTGTCCCTGCGCGGACCCTCGTCGACGCTGACCACCGTCTCCCCGCCCCTCGCGCGGATCGTGACCGGCGCGGTCTCCGCCTCGAAGCGGCCGGCGTCGATCGCCGCGATCGCCTTCTGGTGGCTGGCCAGCGCGAACGCGTCCTGGTCCTCGCGGCTGACCGAGTTCGAGATCGCCACGCGCTCGGCGTGGGTGCCCATGTGGCAGTCCTCGATCGAGCACCACAGCCCGTCGTGCACCGTCGCGTCGACGAGCTCCGCGTTCCCGAGGCGGTAGCCGAAGCGCGCCTTCGGCAACAGGTACGGCGCCTGGTTCATCGACTCCATGCCGCCCGCGACTGCAACCTCGGCGTCGCCCGCGCGGATCTCGGCGGCGGCCAGCATGATCGCCTTCAGCCCCGAGCCGCAGACGCGGTTGATCGTCGTCGCGCTCGTGCTGTCGGGCAGGCCCGCGCGCAGCGCCGCCTGGCGGGCCGGCGCCTGGCCGGCTCCGGCCTGCAGCACCTGGCCCATCAGGACCTCGTCGATCGGGACGTCCGCGGGGAGTCCCGAACGCTCGACGGCCGCACGGATCGCGACGCCACCGAGCTCGACGGCCGGGATCCCGGCCAGCGCCCCGCCGAACTTGCCGATCGGTGTCCGGGCGGCGCTGACGAGGTAGACGTTGCCGTTCCGGCCGGGAAGGTCCTGTGCCATGGATTCAGCCTACACCTGCGGGTCGTTCCGTCGGCCGATCGACGATCCGGCCTGTCGCTCCTTGCCCGAGACGCCATCCTGTGCGGGTGCCGACGCGCCTTGCTGCCCGCCTCCGACCGCCGCTCGACGCGCTTCGTCAGGTTGCGGCCAACCCCGGCCTCCTCCGGCTCGAGCTTGGGTCTCTGGCGTTTGGTGCCGCCGACTTGATGTACGTTGTCGGGCTGGCCGTCCTTGCGTACGAGGCCGGGGGCACCGCGGCGGTAGCGCTCCTGGCGATCATCCGGGCGTTGCCGTCGGTCGTCCTCGTCCCGATGCTGCTCGCCGCGACCGACGCGATCCCTCGCGACCGGCTGCTCCGGCTCGTCGTCGCGACCCGGGTGGCGTGCCTTGTCGTCGCTACGGCGCTGGTCATCGGCGATGCGTTCCTGTTCGCGATCTACCTGCTCGCGGGGATCGACGCGGTCGCCGGGGGTCTCCTCCGACCGCTCCGCGCCACGCTCACGCCGGCCCTGGCTCGGTCGGCCGAGGAGTTGGTTGCGGCGAACGCGGTGACAACGACCGGCGACGCCCTGGGAGCCATCCTCGGACCGGGCGGCGCGGCGCTGATCCTGGTCGCTGGCGATGTTCCGGCGGCGCTCGTTGCGGGGACGATCGTGATGATCGTGGCGCTCGGCGTCGTGTTCCCGATCAAGGCCGCGCCGGACATTTCCACTCGAACGCCGCTCCGAACCGGGGAAGACACGCGGCAGGCGCATGAGGGTTCGGTGTTGCAGTCGGTGCGGGCGCTGCTGGCGATGCCCTACGCGCGACTGATCGTGCTGCTGTTCGCGGGCCAGCGCTTCGTCCGAGGGGTCCTCAACGTTGCCCTCGTCGCGGCCGCGTTCGACCTGCTGCGAATCGGAGACTCGGGGGTTGGCGTGCTGACGTCGGCAATTGGGCTTGGCGGGCTCGTCGGCGGGGCCGTGGCACTCGGCCTTGTCGGCCGCGCTCGGCTCGCACCTGCCTTCGCGGCGGGCCTGATCGCCTGGGGCGGTGGAATCCTGGCCTCCGGCGTCGTGCCGAACCTCGTGTTCGTCGTCGTCGCGCTCGCAATCGCGGGGATCGGCAAGACGGCCCTCGACACAGCCGGCTTCACGCTCCTCCAACGGACCGTCCCGAACGATCGACGGAGCAACGTCTTCGGCCTGCTCGAGGCGGCCATTGCCGCGGCACTCGCGGCCGGTCCGGTCGCCGCAGCAGTGCTCGTCGACTCCGTCGGCGCGGGCTGGACATTGATCGTCGCCGGCGCGCTTCCGGTCGTCCTCGTGATCGTTACGTGGCCGGTCTTACGGTCGGCGGACGAGGCGTCCGTGGTCCCACAGCCGGCGCTCCGACTGCTGACGGGCGTCGCCATGTTCCGCCCGCTCCAGCTGACGACGCTCGAGACGCTGGCGGGGCAGATGATCCTTCGCGACGCACCGGCGGGCTCCGACGTCATCCGTCAGGGAGAGCAGGGCGACAGGTTCTACATCGTCGAGACGGGACGGCTGGCTACCTTCATTGACGGGACCGCGATCAACGAGCTCGGACCGGGCGATTCGTTCGGGGAGATCGCACTCCTCCACGCCACTGCGCGCACCGCGACGGTCACGGCGCTCGAGGACAGCCGCCTCGTCGAACTCGCGTCCGAGCCGTTCCTGGCAGCGGTCGCGAGCAGCGGCGACAGCGCCGCTGCCGCCGCCGCGGTGGTCACGGCCAGGCTGGCGAGCGCCTAGTCGAGAGCGGGGCGCGTCAGCCGCCGGCTGTGGCTCGCTTGAACACCTCGTCCGCGACGATCAGCCGGTGGATCTGGTTCGTCCCCTCGTAGATCTGGGCACCTTTCGCGTCGCGCATCAACCGTTCGATCCCGGTCTCGCGCGAGTAGCCACTCGCGCCGAACAGCTGGACCGCGTCGGTCGCCACGCGCATCGCCGTGTCAGATGCCGTCCACTTGGCGAGCGACGAGGGCACCGCCAGTGCGTCGCCGCGGTCCTTGGCGGCGGCGGCCTGACGGGTCAGGGCCCGTGCCGCCTCCACGTCCCGTGCCATCTCGGCCAGCATGAACCGCAACCCCTGCTGATCCGACAGCGGCGCCCCGAACGCCTTCCGCTCGCCGAGATACCGGGCGGCCTGTTCCAGCGCAGACCGGGCGATCCCGACGCATGCGGCGGCGATCGAGATTCGGCCCTCGGCCAGCGACGACAACGCGATCCGGTAGCCGTCGCCTTCCCCGCCGAGGCGATTCGCGGCGGGGACGACCGCGTCCTCGAAGACGAGCTCGGCTGCGGGACACGCGCGGATGCCCATCTTCTTCTCGTGGGCGCCGAACCGGAAACCCGGCATGCCCTTCTCGACGAGGAATGCCGCGATCCCGCTCGGACCGGCGTCCGGGTCGAGCGTCGCGAAGACGAGATAGCGGTCAGCCTCGGGCGCATTCGAGATCCAGATCTTCGTCCCGGTCAGCCGGTACGTGTCGCCGTCGCGGGTCGCGCGCGTCCGGATCGCCGATGCGTCCGAGCCCGCCTGCGGCTCGGTCAGCGCGAACGCCCCGAGCGCCTCGCCGGACAGCATCGGCGGCAGCCACGTGCCGACCTGCTCGGACGAGCCCCACGCGACCACCGGGAGCTGCGACAGGATGTGGACCGACAGCGTGACCGCGGTCGCCATGTCGGCAGCGCCGAGCTCCTCCATCACGAGGCTCCAGCCGAGATACGAGAACCCGCCGCCGCCGGCCGACTCGGGGATGGGAGCGGCGGTCAACCCGAGCTCGCCCATTCGCCCGAAGATCTGTCGGTCGAAGCGCTCGGCCTCGTCACGCTCGATCGCGCTGGGGGCGACCTCACGCTGGGCGAATTCGCGCGCCGTCTGCTGGAGGAGTCGTTCCTCCTCGGTGAGGGGCCAGCTCAGCGGTCGTCCTCCGGGTCGTGGGGTTGGCCCCGGGGTGGGCGCGCGTAGGATACCGCCGTGGACGACGCCCCCGACGATCCTGCCCGGGTCGGGTCGGTCGCCGACGAGACGATCCGGGCGCAGAAGCTCGACGCCGTGGCCCGGCTGGTCCCGGGCATCGCGCACGAGCTGAACAACCCGCTCGCAGCGATCGTCGGGTTCGCCGAACTGCTGCGGACGGATCCGCGGCTACCCGACGACATGCGCAGGCAGGCGGAGTTGCTTGGCGGGGAGACGGCACGGACTCGCCAGCTCATCCACGCGCTGCTCGACTTTCTCCGGGAACGGCCGCCCGAACGCCACCCGACCTCGGTCCGAGCCCTCGTCGATGCGGCTCTGGCCCTGCATGCCTACCGGCTGGCGTCGAGCCCGCTCGAGGTGCGCATCGAGATCCCCGCTGACCTTCCTCCGGTGGAGATCGATCGGGCACGGATCCAGCTCGTCCTGGTCAATCTCCTGCAGGAAGCGCTCGACGTCGTCGCGGCAGGCACCCCGCCCGGGCAGCTGAGGATTGACGCCGTCCCGGGACGCGGGGCCGTCGAGATCACGATCAGCCACGACGGGGCGGACGCGACGTCCAACGCGGATCGCGACCTCGCCTGGCAGGTCTCGGGGGCAATCGTGGCGAGCCACGGCGGGACCCTGGCTCGCACCACGGACGGGGCGTCGGTCACGCTGCCGCTCTCGGTGGCGGTCGCGGCCTCGGGTGAAGCTTCGTCCGAAGCGCCATCTCCGCCCGCGGCGGCTGCCGTCCACGTCCTCGTGCTGGACGACGAACGCTCGATCGGGATGCTCCTCGAGCGATGGCTGCGCGCGTCGGGCTACGAGCCGACGGTGGCGACGAGCGGCGATGAGGCCGTCCAGCTCGTACGCGAGATCAGATTCGATGCCGTGCTGTGCGATCACCGCATGGCGGGCATGGCCGGCACCGAGGTGTTCGACGCGATCGTCGCCGTGCGTCCGGAGCTCCAGCGGCGTTTCGTGTTCATGAGCGGCGACGTGCTCAACCCGGAGCTGACTGCCTTCGTCGAGGGGCGCGGGATCGGCCTGCTCGCGAAGCCGTTCGACCGCGAGACGGTGCGCCGCACCCTCGAGTCGATCCTCGGGGCAACGGCGCCCGAGACAGGCTGACCGCCCTACTTCGGGTAGGTGTGGAACCCCCGCCCGGTCTTCTGGCCGAGATGGCCGGCGGCAACAAGTTCCTCGAGCACCTTCGGCGGCCGGAAGTGCTCCTGGCCGAACCCCTCGTGGAGCACGCGCATGACCTCGAGGCACACGTCGAGCCCGATGAAGTCGGCCAGCTGGAGCGGGCCCATCGGGTGGTTGAGGCCGACCCGCGCGCCCGTGTCGATGTCCTCGGCCGTGCCGAGACCCTCCTCGTATGCCCGCATCGACTCGGCGAGGAACGGCATGAGGATGCGGTTGACGATGAACCCCGGCCGGTCCGCCGAGACGATGACCTGCTTGCCCATCTCGGCTGCAAGGGTTCGGATGGCGGCCTCGGTCTCGTCGGTGGTCGCCGCGCCGCGGATGAGCTCGATGAGCGGCATGACCGGCACGGGACTGAAGAAGTGCATGCCGACGAAGTGCGCCCGACGCTCGGGCGACACCGCCTCGGCCAGCCGGCCGATCGCGATCGAGCTCGTGTTCGAGGCGAAGATCGTGGCCGGCGGCGCAACGCCGTCCAGCTCGCGCCACAGCGCCGTCTTGATGGCGACGTCCTCGAAGACCGCCTCGACGACCAGGTCCGCCTCGGCAACTCGTCCCCGATCGTCCGTGGCGACGATGCGCCCGAGGGTCGCGTCGCGCTCGGCGTCGGACAACTTGCCCTTGGCGACGGCCCGCTCGAGGTTGCCGGCGATCCGGTCGCGACCCGCGGTCGCGCGCGCGAGATCGGGCTCGTAGAGCGTGACCTGCTTGCCGACAGCCGCGTGGACCTGGGCGATCCCGTGGCCCATGAGGCCGGCGCCGGCGACGAAGACCCGCTCGATCGTCATCCGTCGAGCGTAGCCGCGCCGGCGGTCAACGGTCGAGCGAGCGATTGGCGGCGCGCGGCCAGCAGCAACGCCCCGAACCCGACGACCGCGGCCGACGCGAGGAACGCGCCGTCGTAGCCGGCGACGCCGGCGACCGCCCCGAGGAAGGCCGGTGAGAGGCCGAACGACAGGTCGACGAACACGCTCGTCGTGCCGACGACGGCGCCCCGCTCGGTCTCGTCGACGCGCGACACCGCCAGGGTCAGGAGTGCCGGCATCACGAACGCCATGCCCAGCGCGAACACGGCGCTGCCGGCCAGGAGGCCGAGCGGAGATCGGACGAGGCCGAGGATGAGGAGCCCGATTGTCGCGACCACCAGCGCGAAGCCCGACAGGCGGGCCGCCCCGACCTGGTCCGGGAGCTTCGCGAACGCCAGGCGCAGCGCGATGACCAGCACGGCGTACACGGCCAGCGGCGCGGCCGCGCCCGACATGCCGATCTCCTTGGCATACAGCGGGACGAACGCGAAGAACCCCGCCATCCCCCACAGCCCGAGCAGCACCAGGACGCCGGGAAAGAGGCCGGCCGGGTGGAACAGTCGGAGACGCACCTTTTGGACGTCGCCCGGCCGCCGCAGCGAGCACGGCCGGTGCCGTCTCGGGAACCAGCACTGCCAGGCCCGCGGCCACGATCGTGAGCACGCCAGCAACGATCCACACGGCATCGAAGCCCGACGTGTTGAGGACCGCCTCGCCGATCGGCGGGCCGAGTGCGAGCCCGATGTAGAGCGCCAGCGACGCGAGGTTGAACGCCTCCCCGCTCCGGCCCTCGGGCGCGAGGTCGCTCGCGGCGGACAGCATCGCGACGAAGAAGAACGCCTCGGCGGCGCCGAGCAGCGCGCGGGCGACGACGAACAGGGGCAGCGAATCGACGGCCAGGTGGAGGGCGAGCGCCGCCGTCGACAGCAGCGCGCCGAACACCAGCAGCGGTCGCCGCCCGAACCGATCCGAGCCCCAGCCCACGACGGGACGGAGCAGGAGCGAACCGATCGCGAACGCCCCGATCGCGATGCCGACGCCGGTCGTCGTGGCGTCGAGGGGGCCTTCGGCGAACTGGGACGCAACGGGGAGGACCGCGCCGCCGGCCGTGAAGAACGCCAGCCCGGCCACCACCAGGATCACGAACGGGCGGGTGACGAGCTGGTCCGGCGCCCGTTGGCTCATCGTCGATCGACACCGAGCGCGGCGAGCAACCGGTCGGCGGCTGCGTACGGATCGAGTCGGTGCTCGGCGACCTCGGCGAGCGTGGCCCGCGTGGCATCGCCGTGCGGCATCTCACGGAGCGCATCCCGCAGTCGGTCCGACAGGATCGCCCACACCTGCGCTTCCGCTCGAGCGAGGCGGGCCTCGTCAGCCGCGCCACCCGAGGCGGCCTCCCTGCCGACAGTCCGATGGCGGTCCAGCGCCACCAGCAGCTCGCCGACACCCTCGCCGGTGGAGGCGGTGGTCACGAGAACTTCGGGGCGCTTCGGCCGCGGCCGGTCATTCCCCTCCCCTGCCCCGACCTTCGGCGACGCCCCGGCGACGAGCATCGCGCGGAGCTGCGATGCCGTGCGCAGCGCACCCGGCCGATCGCCCTTGTTGACCACGACGAGGTCGGCCACCTCGAGGAGCCCGGCCTTGATCGCCTGGACCTCGTCGCCCATCTCGGGCGCCTCGATGACGACCGTCGTGTCGGCCGCAGCCGCGACCTCGACCTCGCTCTGGCCGGTGCCAACCGTCTCGATGAGGATGAGGTCGAAGCCGGACGCGTCCATCACCGCGGCCGCGGCCGTGGACGTCGAGGCAAGCCCACCGGCGTGGCCGCGGGACGCCATCGAGCGGATGAACACGTCGCCGTCACCGGCGTACGCCTGCATCCGGACCCGGTCGCCGAGCAGCGCGCCGCCCGTGATCGGGCTCGAGGGGTCGACAGCCACGACGCCGACCGAGCGGCCCGCCGCGCGAACGCGCTCGATCAGGGAGGCGACGAGCGTGGACTTTCCGGAGCCGGGCGGCCCGGTGATGCCGACGAGATGCGCCCGACCGGCCTGTGGATACAGCCGCCGCATGGCCGCTTCGGCGACCGGCGTCCGGTTCTCGACGGCGGTGAGCAGCCGTGCCAGCGCGCGACGGTCGCCCGCGACGGCGGCCGCAGCGAGGTCCTCTCCCCGGGCGGTCGGTTCGATGGCGCGCGGCGGTGCGGCCTCCCGCACCGGGCTACTCCCGCGGCCGGGCGTTGGCCCGCAGGAACTCGGCGACCTGGGCGATCGTGGTCCCGGGCCCGAAGACTTCGGCGACCCCCGAATCCTTGAGGGCCGGGATGTCGTCGTCGGGGATGATCCCGCCCACGGTCACGAGGACGTCGCCGAGGCCCTGCTCGTCGAGCAGCCTGGTGATGCGCGGAACGAGCGTCATGTGCGCGCCCGACAGGATCGACAACCCGACGACGTCGACGTCCTCCTGGAGCGCTGCCGTCGCCACCATCTCGGGTGTCTGGCGCAGCCCCGTGTAGACGACTTCGAAGCCTTCGTCGCGCAGGCCCCGCGCGAGCACCTTCGCGCCACGGTCGTGCCCGTCGAGGCCGGGTTTCGCGATCAGGACCTTGATCGGACGGTCGGGCATTGGCCGATTGTGCCAGACGCGACGACGCCGGCACCCCCCAAGGTGCCGGCGTCGTGCTGGAGAAGGGATGAAGCGCGGTCAGGCGACGGACCGGCTGAATGCCCTGGACCCGACCCAGACCGCGAACACGGCGAAGATCGAGGTGATGGCCACGCCGATCGCGATGTCCGGATTGCCCCAGTCGGCGTTGAACAGCGCCCGCGCCGCGTCGACCGCGTGCGTCAGCGGGTTGATCGTGCTGAGGAACTGCAGCCAGTCGGGCGCCAGCGCCATCGGCAGCAGGATCCCCGAGAGCAGCAGCAGCGGCAGGGCGATCGCGTTGATCAACGGCGCGAACGCATCCTCGCTCTTGAGGATGAGGGCTCCGGCGTACGACAGCGGCGCCACGCTCAGCCCGATCAGCAGGAGCAGACCGAGGACGGCCACGACGCTCGGGAGGTCGACCTGCAGCCCGAACGGAATGGCCAGCACGATCATGATCGTCGCCTGGAACATCAGGATGACGACGTCGCGGAGCGACCGGCCGAGCAGCATCGCCGAGCGACTGATCGGCGTCACGCGCATGCGCTCGACGACGCCGGAGCGCATCTCGGCGATGAGCCCGAAGCCGCCGAACGCCGTCCCGAAGATCGCGATCTGGACGATCAGGCCGGGCACGAACCAGTTGAAGGCGTTGGCCGTGCCGCCGGCGCCCTCGATGGCGCCTTCGAGCAGTGGCCCGAACAGGACCAGGTAGAGGACCGGGACCATCATCCCGAACACGATCCAGGTGGGCTGGCGGAGCGTCAGGATGAGCGACCGGCGGAAGATGAGCCAGGTGTCGCGGATGAGCTTCATGCGATGGGTTCCTTTCGTCGGTGTTCGGGATCAGGCGGCCGCTTCGTCGCGAAGCGAGCGGCCGGTCTGGATGAGGAAGACGTCGTCGAGGCTGGGGCGGTGGAGGGCGATCGACGACGGCGCGAGCCCGACACCGTCGAGCAGGCGGAGGATCTGCGGCATGGCCTCTTCGCCGCGATCGACGTAGAGCCGGACGAGGCCATCCTCGCCGGACGCCTCGCGCACGAATGGCTGCAGCCGGACGGTCTCGAGGACGCGTTCCGTGGCGCCGTTGACACCCACCGTGATGACGTCGCCGGCGACCTGCCGCTTGAGCTCGTCGGCGGTGCCTTCTGCCACGATCTTGCCCTGGTCGATGATCGCGAGGCGGTCGGCGAGGGCGTCGGCCTCCTCGAGGTAGTGGGTCGTCAGGAAGACCGTCGTGCCCAACGCTCGGAGGTTGCGGATCTCCTCCCACATGCGGGCGCGTGCCTGCGGGTCGAGGCCCGTCGTCGGCTCGTCGAGGAACAGCACAGCCGGCCGATGGACGATCCCCAGGCCGACGTCGAGCCGGCGCTTCATGCCGCCGGAATACGTGCTGGTCGACCGATCAGCGGCCGATTCGAGGTCGAGGGATGCGAGCACTTCGCGGGCGCGGGCCTGCGCCTGCGCCATGCTCATCCCATAGAGGCGGCCCTGGATCACGAGCTCGCCACGGCCGGTCTCGGCCGGGTCGGTCGAGCCGCCCTTGCGGGACGTAGCCGATGCGCTCGCGAACGGTCTGGGGCTCACGGCGAAGGTCGGCTCCAGCGACCGTGGCCTCGCCGGCCGTGGGCGTCAGCAGGGTCGCGAGCATTCGAAGTGTGGTCGTCTTGCCGGCCCCGTTGGGGCCGAGGAAGCCAAAGATCTCGCCGGTCCCGACGGAGAGATCCACGCCGCGAACGGCCTCGACCTCGGTCTTGCGGGACTTGAATGTTCGGCGCAGATCGTGGGTTTCGATCATCGGGCCGCTGGTGGGCCGTGCCTGTGCCATCTTCGGGCTCCTTGTGTCGTATGCTGCTTCGCGGAGCAGTTGCGCCGTTCAGCATCTTCGGGCAATATCTGCACCGGGCAGATAATTACCCAGACGAGGAGCTGTTGTCAACCATGAACCGCGATCAGATCGACTCGGTGCTGCGATCGCTGCGCCGGGTCAACCTCCAGGGCTCGCTCTTCGGCCAGACGGTGGCCATCCGGTTCGGCCTTTCCGAGTCCGACATCGAGGCGCTCGAGGTCCTCATCGACACGGGCTCGTCGACTGCCGGCGCGCTTTCGGACCTGATGGGCCTCACGACCGGCGCGGTGACCCGGGTCATCGATCGGCTCGAACAGGCGGGCTACGTCCGGCGCGTCCCCGACCCCACCGACCGGCGGCGCGTGATCGTCGAGGTCGTGCCCGAGAAGGTGGCCGGCGTCCAGGCGACACTCGGCCGGGTCGGCGACGCGAGCACCGACGAGATCGGCCACTACAGCGAGGCGGAGCTTGCGGTCATCAACGACTTCCTGACGCGCATGGCCGCCATCACGCGCGAAGAGGCCACGGCCCTGCGTCAAACGCCCGAACAGGGCGCCGCTGCGACCGAGAACTCGGCGCCGATCGGCGGCCTGTCGCGCGCGCGGCTCCTCTTCCGATCGGGCGCGCACGAGCTGCTGCTGCGCGGTTCGCCCGACATGGGCGAGCTCTACCAGGCGTCGTTCGACGGTCCGGTCCCGCAGGTCCGGCTGCGCGACGGCGTCGTCACCGTCCAGTACAAGGGTGGCTGGAAGTGGGACTGGCGCGAGCGACGTGCCGACATGTCGCTCAACGCGACGATCCCGTGGGACGTGGAGATCGTCGGCGGGACCAGCAAGCTGCAGGGCAAGTTTCCCGACGTCGACCTTCGCTCGTTCGAGTTGACCGGTGGCGTCGACCAGCTCCGTCTCAGCCTCGGTCTGCCGACCGGCGAGGTGCCGATCCGCCTGACCGGCGGCGCCAACAGCATCCGCATCGAACGACCGACGGGCGTCCCGGTCGTGATGAAGCTCAAGGGCGGGGCCGGCGGCATCGAGTTCGACCAGCAGAAGCTCGGCGGGAACCGGTGGGCTCACGCTGGAATCATCCGGCGCTTCGGCCGCCAGCAATCGCTACGAGCTCGAGTTCACCGGCGGCGCGCAGAAGATCGTGGTGGTCGAGCTGCCCTGTAGCCGCACCGGCGCCGCGCCTACCGTTGGTCGCCGCCGTGGAGCGAGATGACCTCGCCGGTGACGTAGGTGTTGGCCGCCGAACCGAGCCAGACGGCGACGCGGGCCACGTCGTCAGGGGTCGACAACCGCCGGAGCGGCGTCCGTTTCGCGGCCTCCTCGGCACGATCGGCGGGAATCGTCGGCTTGCCATCCTTCTCCGTGAGGATCATCACGGGCGCGATCGCGTTGACGAGGATGCCGTCCGGACCGCACTCCTTCGCGAGTGACCGGGTGAAGCCCACGATCCCCGCCTTGGCCGCGGCATAGTGGGACGAGCGCGCCACGCCGACGAGCCCCGAACGCGCCGCGATGTTGACGATCCGACCGAACCCGCCCGCCTGCATCGACGGGATCACCGCCCGGCAGGCACGGAACGTGGCCCCGAGCATGTCGTCGACGACGGTCTCCCAGTCCTCGTCGGATGTCTCGGTGAGCCGGGCGCTGCGGTAGGCGGACGTCGCCGTGACCAGCACGCCGACGTGCCCGAGCTCGCGCTCGACCGTCGCAACGGCTGCGTCGATCGAGTCCCGGTTGCCCAGGTCGGCCTGGACCGCGATCGCCCGCCCACCGCCGTCGCGGATGGCGGCGGCGGCGTCCTCCGCGCGGCCGCGCCGACGAGCGGTAATGCACGGCGACGGCCGCGCCTTCGGCCGCGAACGCGTTCGCGATGGAGGGGCCTGCACCGCCGCCTCCGCCGGTGACGAGCACGACCTTGCCGGCAAGTCCCAGGTCCACGTCGCTCAGGCCCCGCCGCGAAGTTCGTCGACCGCCCGCGCGGCGCGCCGCTCCCGGGTCGCGGCCTGCTTGGCCTCGGCCACGTGCTGGGCGTACTCGCGACGGTGCGACGGCGCGAGCCGGTCGAAGGCGGCCTTCGCCGACGAGTCCGCCTCGAGGGCGGCCCGCAGCTCGGGCGGCATCTCGAAGGTCGCCGATCGCGAGGCGTCGTCACGGACGAGCTCGACCTCGACCTCGTCGCCGATGTCCTTCCCGATCGCGGCCCGAGTGGCCTTCGTGATCCCGAGCAGGACGACCTTCCCGACGTCCGGGAACGAGTACGGCATCACCTGGCCCACGATCGCGAACCCGTCGATCGTGCCGGTGACCGAGGTCCGACCGCCGGCGCCGAGCGCATCCCGTGCCGCGTCCGGCACGGCGACGTAGCTGCCGCCGCCCGGCGTGGGCTGGATCGCCGCCCGGAAGCGGGCGCTCCGCTGATCGGCCGGCATCAGGCGCCCGGCGACCGCCGTTCGAGGTGCGCGAAGAACTCCGCACGCGTCTTGTCGCGCGAGCGGAACAGGCCGAGGACGGCGCTCGTGGTCATGATCGTGCCGGGCTTGCGGACGCCGCGCATCACCGCGCACAGGTGGGTCGCCTCCATGACGACGCCGACACCCTGTGGCTCGAGCTTCGTCTGGATGAAGTCCGCGATCTGTTGGGTCAGCCGCTCCTGGACCTGGAGCCGGCGCGCATAGGTCTCGACGACGCGCGGGATCTTGGACAACCCGATCACGCGCCCGCGCGGGATGTAGGCCACTGCCGCGGTCCCGAAGAACGGCAGGAGATGGTGCTCGCACAGCGAGTAGAACGGGATGTCCTTGACGACCACCATCTCGCTGTAGTCGACGTCGAAGATCGCCCCGTTGATGAGTCGCTCAGGGTCGACGTGGTAGCCGGCGGTCAGCTCGGTGTACATGCGGTGCACGCGCTCCGGCGTGCCGACCAGCCCGTCGCGCGTCGGGTCCTCGCCGATCTCGACCAGGATCTCGCGGACGGCAGCTTCGACGCCGTCGGGGCCGGTGCCGTCGCGATGATCGCGGCCGAGCTCGCCCTCGATCAGCGCGCGCGAACGCTGCGGGTCCTCGCCGATCTCGGTCTCGATCTCGTCGACGATCCGCTGGACGTGGCTGGGGAGCTCGGGCGTGCGTGCCATTGGCCGGATGGTACGCCGACCTAGGCGATCGGGCGGCCCTCGGCGCCGCGCAGCCAGGCACGCGCGTTCTCGCCGAGCGTCGGCCGGTGGTAGCCGCCTTCCTGGAGGATCACCAGTCGCCGGCCGGTGGCGGCGACACGGCGACCCGC
The DNA here is from genome assembly GCA_963721655.1 of uncultured Chloroflexia bacterium. GTDB lineage: Bacteria > Chloroflexota > Limnocylindria > Limnocylindrales > CSP1-4 > DASTYU01. The sequence continues at coordinate 258,661 of CAVRKH010000009.1, forward strand.
CTCGTGGTAGCCCGCCGTCGTGAGGGCGAAGTCGCCGAGCGGATCGAGCGTGAACGTGTCGAACCCGAGCGACACGACGATCACCGAGCCCGGTGCCGCGAGGAGCGCTTCCAGCGCGCGATCGAGCGTGACGAGGTACGCCTCGTCGTCGGTGCCCGCTGGGAGCGGCAGGTTCAGGTTCTCGCCGCGGCCCTCCCCCTCCCCGATCTCTGTGGCACGGCCCAGGTAGTACGGATACTGGCGATCGGGGTCGCCGTGCAGCGACACGTAGCGGACGTCGCCACGCCGCCAGAAGATCTGCTGCGTCCCGTTGCCGTGATGGAAGTCGACGTCGAGGATTCCGACCCGCTCTCCGGTCATGCGCCCGATGGCATCGGCAGCGATCGCGGCGTTGTTGAAGAAGCAATAGCCGGCGTACAGGGCCCGGGCGGCGTGGTGGCCCGGGGGCCGGCACAGGCCGTAGGCGGCGGTCTCGCCACCGAGGACCAGGTCCACCGTCGTCAGTGCGACGTCCACGGCCGTCCGGGCCGCCACGTACGTCCCTTCGACGAGCGGGGTGGAGCTGTCGAGCCCGTACCAGCCCGCCCGCCCGGCGATCGCTTCGGGCTGCCGCACGTTCGCCAGCGCTTCCGCGCTCATGCCCTCGAACATCTGTGGGTTGGGCCAGGTATCGGGGATCAACGCCGGGCGCTCGATCCCCTCGCGGCGGACACCGCTCCACGCTGACTCGAGGAATTTGACGAGCCCTTCGTCGTGGACCGCCAGGATGGGGCCGAGGCCGTGCCCCGTGGGCGCGACACGCTCGAAGCCACCGTCCGCGTCCAGCGCGTCGCGGATGCGCTCCGCCCGCTCGGCGACCTCGTAGGCGGGGATCTCCTCGCCGAGGATCGTCTCGTGGGTGATGTCGTGGCGCAGGTGGACGTCCGAATACACAACGCGCATGGCGCGATCCTAGCGACCACCATCGGCGCTGAGGCCGAGGATCGCGGCGGTCACCTCGTCCGGGCGGTAGCGCATGAGGTTGTGACCGACGTGCGGGAAGGACGTGACCCCGATCGCGGCTCGCCCGGCGCGCTGCACGGCGGCCGAGACCTCGGCCAGCGCCGCAGCCCTGGAACCCGTCTCGTCGTCGGCGGCGATCAGTGCCGTGATCGGCGCCTCGACCTTCGGAAGAACCGCGAGCGGGTCGTACGCGAACATGGTGCGCACGCACGCTTCCAGCGCATGCGGCCGGGTCGCGGGCACGACCCGCCCCGCGTGCGTCTCGACGACGGTGGCGCGGGCCGCCCGCTCCTGGTCGACGTCCCACGTGGATGGATCGAACGCGGCCCGATCGGCCAGGAAGGCACGCATCGAGGACAGGACCTCGGGCGGCTCGTCGAGCCCGCGCAGGAACTCGTCGACGTCGATCTCGCTGGATTGCCCAAGGTTCTCCCAGCCCCCGTCGATGAGCAGCAGGCCGGCACAGCGGGGTCCAAGGGCGGCCGCCGCCTCCGCCGCCACGATTGCCCCGAACCCGTGGCCCGCGAGCACGACCCGATCTTCGGGCTGGACCAGCAGCTCCGACCCTTCGGCGACCGCGACTGCGTCACCGGCCAGGGCGGGCAGGCCGTAGTCGGCAGTCGGATCGTCGGTCGGCGCATCGGACAGCCCGTGCCCCCGCAGGTCCATCGCAACGGTCCGGCCCGCACCCCGGAGGCGTCGCGCCACGGGCGTCCAGATCCACGCGGTCTGCGACAGGCCGTGGATCAGCAGCGCGCCAGGCCGTTCGGGCACGCCTTCCGGCCCGCCCCAATCCAGGAAGTGGATGCGGTCGCCGCCGTCGACCAGGACGACAAACCCCTCGGGTTCGGCAGCCGGATCCGCGGCCGGGACCGTTCCGAGAGGCAGCTCCATCGTCGCTAGGATACGGGCGCCATGGTCAAGCGCCGCCGTGGATCCCGGACCGCGCGCGCGGCCGGGATCGCCCGTCACCGCCCCGATCGCCACCGGCCGTTCGAGCAACTCGTCGAACGAGCGCTGGCCGGCATCCCGATGCCCTTCGCCGCGGCCCTGGACGAGGTGGCCGTGGTGATCGAGGAAGCGCCGTCCCCCGAGCAGTTGCGCGACAACGATCTGCCCGCGGACGAATGGCTGTACGGCCTGTACGAGGGTGTGCCGCGCACCGAGTGGGGCGCCGACTGGAGCGCGCTGCCGAACAAGATCAGCCTGTTCCGATTTCCGCTCGAGGCGGACTACCCCGACCCCGAGGATCTCGAGGACGAGGTGCGGATCACCGTGATCCACGAGCTGGCGCATCACCTGGGGATCGACGACGACCGGCTCCACGAGCTCGGTTTCGACTGACGTCAGGACGAGATCGTCGCGAGATAGCCTGCGAGCGCGACCCCGCCGAGCGCGAACCCGAGGAGCATCGGACGGGTCAGCCAGCGGAATGGCCGCCGGCCGGGAGCCGGTCGGTCCACGTCGTGATCGCCGCCCGGACGTACCCGATCGAGACCCATCGTCGCCCGCGTGAGCCCCACGAACATCACGACCTGCGGCGCGTAGATGATGGCGGTCACCGTGAACAACAGCGTCCCGAGCGCGAACGCGATCACGACGATCAGGACGGTGACGAGCGCGACCCCGGCCGGCCCGGAATCCGCTCCGAGTCCCAGCGCGTCGATCGCGCGGATCGCGAGGTCCACGCCGGCGCTGAACCCCAGCAGGATGAGCAGCCAGTAGACACTCGGCAGGATCGCCAGAACGATTGCGGCAACCTTCCGCGCCCGGACGATCCGCACGGAGCGCTTGAGCGCCTCGATCGGGCCGACCCCGCCGAGGACGATCCCCGCCTGGGCATAGACGAACGGCGCCTGGATGAGCGTCCCGACGACCAGCCCGGCGACCAGCCCGACCTCCGTCGACTGCCCGATCAACTCCTGGATGAGCAGGGTCGGGATCGACACGACGACGCTTGCAACGACCAGCGGCCAGAACGTCATGCGCGACCGCTGCACCGCCTCGCGGATCGTCACCGGCCGTCCGGCGAACGCGCCCCCAAGCAACGCGATCGCCACCGCCGTGCTTTCGACCGACGCCACGACGATGCCGGCGAGGAGCAGCAGGCTCAGGAGCCCCAGCCAGCCAGTCGTCACGTCGCTTGCTCCCGGGCCAAGGCCGGCGAAGTCATAGCCGGTCAGGAGGCTGCCCCACAACCCGAGTGCAAAGGGTCCGGCCGTGCCGAGCACGATCAGGCCGACGTAGAACGATGCTCTCCGCATCTGGTCGCCGGAACGGAGCAACAGGTCGAAGCTGGCGCCGATCAGCTGGCGCGTGCCGACGACGGGCGGTGGTTCGTGGGCCGGTCGCACGGCGGGCTGCGACTCGACCGCGAGCGGTTCCGCGGCCGGCTCAGCCGCGCGCTCAGGCGGACGTTCCCGCATGTTCGATTCCGGTCACGCGCGGGCGCCCGGAAGCGTCGCGGCCCCCGCGATCAGTTCGCCGATCCGGTCAACCTCGACATTCCCGCCCGACAGCACGACCGCAACCCGTTCCCCGTCGGCGATCGGGATCTGCCCCGCAAGGACCGCGGCCAGCGCGGCCGCCCCGGCCGGCTCGAGCACCTGCTTGAGCCGTTCGAGCGCGAAGCGCATGCCCGCCAGGATCGTCGGGTCGTCGAGCAGCACGATCCCGTCGAGCAGCCGGCGGCACAGGGCGAGGGTCCACGCCCCGGCGAACGGCCCCCCGAGACCGTCGGCCACGGATTTCGGGTCGATCGACACGATTTCGTTGCGCTCGATCGCCAGTGACACCGCGTTCGAGAGCTCCGGTTCGACGCCGTAGACGCGACACCCGGGACGGCGTGCCTTCACGGCCGCTGCCACGCCCGAGATCAGGCCCCCGCCACCAACCGCGACGACGACCACATCGACGTCCGGCACGTCCTCGACCAGTTCCAGTCCGAGCGTGCCATGTCCGGCGATGACCTCGGGGTCGTCGTACGGATGCACGAACGTGAGCCCCTCCATGTCTCGAAGACGCTCCATCTCCGCGAACAGGTCACCGACGTGCCTGCCATGGAGCACGACCCGCGCCCCGTAGCCGAGGCACGCGTCGACTTTCGAGCGGACGGCGCCCTCAGGCATCACGACGGTGACCGGCACACCGGCCGACGCCCCAGCCCACGCATATGCCTGGCCGGCGTTGCCCGCGGACAACGTGATCGCGCCGCGCGCTCGGGCATCCGGATCGAGCGTCAGGATCCGGTTGGTCATCCCGCGCACCTTGAACGAGCCGGTCGTCTGGAGGTGGTCGGCCTTGAGGTAGAGACGCCCGCCCGCGAGGCGGATCTCCTTCCCGGACCGTTCCCGAACGGCGGCCTCGGTCCAGCGCGCCGCGGTCGAGGACTGCAGCATCGGGGTTCGCGCGACGCGGCCGGCGATGCGCTCCCGGGCTGCCTCGATCGAGGCGAGCTCGACCACGTAATTCGTCGCATCGATGGCTGACATCAGGCGGGAGTATGGCCGCGCAGTTTGACGAGGGTCTAGTCCGCGTCCGCGCGTCGGGGTACGGTGTTGCGCATGAACCGAGCCCTGGCCGCCCTGGCCGCTCGTCCGATCCTGCGCGGTCTCATCATCGCGCTCGCCGTCAGCCTCGAAACGATCCTGCTGGTCGAGGCGGTCCGGCAGGTCATCGGGGACGACGTTCGTCGCCTCGGCGGCGCTCATCGCCATCGCGGTCGTCGCCTCGTTCGCAGGCACCCGGTTCGGCCTGCTGAGCGCGTTCCTGTTCATCACCTACGGGGCGTTCATCTATGCCGAGGGCAACCGGCCGCCGACCTTCACGAGCGACGGCCTGTTCCAGTTCGCCGTGCTCTCCGGAACTGCGATCGGACTGGCGCTGATCGTCGGCTACCTGAAGGCCCGGGCGGATCAGAAGAAGGCCATCGAACTCGCGCGTGAGGGCGAGACGCGCCAGCGCATGGTCACCGAGACGAGCGCCGATGCGATCGTGTCCATCGACGATCACTCGATCATCCGCTTCGCCAACCCGGCGACCGAGGAGATCTTCGGCTGCCCGGTCGACGCCCTGATCGGCCAGTCGCTCACGACGCTCATGCCGGACTCCTTCCGTGGCCGGCACCTGGCCGCCATGAGCCGCTATCTCGAGTCGGGCGAGCCGTCGATGTCGTGGCACGCGGTCGAGCTGACCGGCCGGCGACTGTCACGGCGAGGAGTTCCCGATCGAGGTCTCGTTCGCGGAGTTCAACGTGGACGGCAAGCGGACGTTCACCGGCACGATCCGCGACATCAGCACCCGCAAGGACCTCGAGGCGCAGCTGGTCGAGGCCCAGCGGATGGAGGCGGTCGGCCGCATGGCCGGTGCCATTGCCCACGACTTCAACAACATCCTGACCGCCGTGTCGGGCTATGCGACGCTGCTCAAGGACGAGCTGCCGCCGAACCATGACGCGCAGAGCGACGTGCAGGGCATCCAGCACGCAGCGTCCGGCGCGACGGCACTGACGCGCCAGCTGCTCGCGTTCAGCCGTCGGCAGGTGCTCCACCCGCAGGTCGTCGATCTCGGCGACACGATCGACGGGATCATGCCGATGATCGGGCGGCTGATCGGGGAGAACATCGCGGTCGCATGGCGTCGCCCCGCCTCGCCAACACGCCTGATCGAGGCCGATCCGACGCAGCTGGACCAGGTGGTGCTGAACCTCGCGCTCAACGCCCGCGACGCGATGCCGGACGGCGGGACGATCACGATCGAGATCGAAGATGTCGAGCTCGATCCGGACTACGCGCGGACGCATTTCGAGGTCCACGCCGGGCCGTACGTCCAGCTGGCCGTCAGCGACACGGGGATCGGGATGGACCGCGAGACGCTGACCCACGTGTTCGAGCCGTTCTACACGACGAAGAAGTCGGGACAGGGCACGGGTCTCGGCCTGGCCACGGTCTACGGCATCGTCAAGCAGAGCCGCGGCGCGCTGTCGGTGTACAGCGAACCCGGCCGCGGCTCAACGTTCAAGGTGTACTTCCCGCAGGCCGAGGGCCTCCCGACCCGCCGGCCGAAGCCCGCCGATCAGCCGGAGTCCGAAGGTGGGCTCGAGACCATCCTGGTCGCCGAGGACGAGGAGGCGGTGCGCGAGCTCGTCCGGACGGTGCTCGTGCGGCTCGGGTATCGGGTGCTCGTGGCCGCCGACGGTCTCGAGGCCGTCGAGGTCGCAACGCGCGAGCAGCTCGACCTGCTCCTCACCGACGTGATCATGCCCGGCCTCAGCGGACCTGAGACCGCCACCAGGGTGCGCGAGCTCCAACCGAACGTGCGGATCCTGTTCATGTCGGGCTACACCGCCGGCGCAATCGATCGCCACAGCCTGCTCGAGCAGGACGCCGCGCTGCTCCAGAAGCCGTTCACGCCGGGCCTCCTGGCGTCGACGGTGCGCATGGCCCTCGTCGGTGCGACGTCCGGCAAGGTCGTCGCTGCCGCCGCGGAGCCGGAGGACGTCGTCGCCCACGCGCTGCGCACGCGATCCGAATTCGGGGCCGTCCAGTGGCCGGGCGACGGCTCGCCGCCGATCCCGCCCCCGCCATCCGACCCGGTCACGCCGCCCCGGGAGCGCTGACAGCCCGATACTCCGGGCCGCGGCCGCGTCGACGTCCACGTCGACGCCCGCGCTGCTTGCGTGCTTGCGCAAGCAATGATATCCTTCTCGGAGTGTTGGGCGAAGTGACGGTCTCCAGCGACATCGACCGGCAGCGGTATGCCGCGATCGGTCGTGCACTGGCCGACCCCAAACGGCTCTGCGTCCTCGAGTCGCTTGCCTCCGGCGAACAGTCGGTGGGCGAGCTTTCGGCGACCGTCGGCTGTCAGATCCCCAACATGAGCCAGCATCTGGCGGTACTCCGCAGCGCGGGCCTTGTCGTGGCACGCCGCGAGGGCAGCACCGTCTTTTATCGCCTCACGGACCAGCGCGTCCTCGAGGCGTATCAACTCATCCAGACCCTCGCCCGTTGAGGCACTGAAAGGACCACGCTCCATGGCGGAGATCAAGCACGTTACGGACGCCAACTTCGAGGAGATCGTCCTCAAGTCCGACAGACCCGTCGTCGTCGACTTCTGGGCGGCGTGGTGCGGCCCCTGCAAGATGGTCGCGCCCGAGATGGAGAAGCTCGCCGAGAAGTACGACGGCTCCATCGACGTGGTCAAGGTCGACGTCGATGCGAACCCGCGCCTCTCGCAGGCTTTCCGCATCATGAGCATCCCGACGATCGCCTTCTTCCGGCCCGGCCAGCAGCCGATGGCCGTGTTCGGCTTCCGCCCGCTCGAGCAGCTCGAGCAGCAGTTCGAACTGGCGTCGTACAGCGCCCCGAAGGAAACGGTCGCCCAGGACGTGCCTACCCAGGCCTGACCTCGCCCATCCTCCTCCCGTCGAACGGCCCCGACCCAGTCGGGGTCGTTCGATTCCTGCTGCCTAGCGTTCCGCGCGGCGCCAGGCGGAGGCGAGCCACGCCTGGGCACGATCAACGGCATGGCCATCGACGATGGCCGGGCTGAAGCGGACCCAGTCCGTGCCCCGTTTCGATGCCGCCGTGTCGGGCGTCCGGAGCGCCGCCATCGCCACCAGCGGGTCGAGCCGGAACTCGGCCGCGTCGCCGACCAGCGCGGCAAACGGCCGGCCGCCGCGCCGCCATTCCACCCCGCCGCCGGAGGCGGCCCGCTCCACCTCCTCGAGGTCGCTGAGCGCCTCCTCCAGTGCCTGCTCGAGGTTCACGCGCGAGCCGCCTCGAGGATCGCGGCCAGGTCGCCGGCGTGCTCGTCGTAGTGTTCCGTGGTGTCCTCGAGGAACGCCTTGAGGTGCACCGGGTTCTTGACCCAGCGCGTCTCGGGGACGACCGTCAGGTAGCCACGCAGCTCGCCGGGCACCGTCCGGAACGCTTCGCGCAACTCCCCTGTCGAGCGTGACGCCGCCGCAGTCCGGAACTCCTCGTTCAGCGCGTCCACACCGCGGTCCTGTGTCTCCTGCGCCCGGCGCTCCAGCGTCGGTGAGTCCTCGCGCACGGCCAGCTCCTTGGCTGCGGCGAGGGCGATATCGAGCCAGGCGAGGAGATGGACCATGAGGTCACGTCCCGACCAGCCGCGCACCGCGTCGACCGGCCGATCGAGTTGCGCGTCGGTCAGTTCGAGCAGCGCCTCGTAGGGCCGCCACGCCTCCCGTTCCTCTTCGAGGAACTCCATCGCGTCGAGGTACATCGGGGCCATGGTAGTGCCCGGACGTGCGGGATTCGCGACGCGATCGAGGTGCCGGCGCGCTACGGTGGCGGCATGACCGACGAGCCGGCGACGCTCCCGACCGCTCTCGAGCCACCGCCGCCTCCCGGCGAGGAGCCTCGGAAGAGCGCGGTCCCCGGCGCGGCGCCGGGCGGGGCGCGCCGGACCGGCGTCGTCTTCGTCCACGGTATCGGGACGCAGGTCGCACGCGAGACCCTGTTCGACTGGGCGAGGCCGATCATCGACGTCCTCGGGGAGTGGCGGCGCGAGTACGACCGCTTCCACCCGGACGCGCCGATCGGCGAAAACCCGGTCGGCTCCGCGAGCGTCAGCGACCCCTCGAACCCGTGGATCGAGGTCGACATCCCCAGGTTCGCCAATCGGGATCGCGAGCAGTGGCTCTTCACCGAGGCGTACTGGGCGGGCGACGTGCGGCCGCCATCGTTCGCCGCAGCGGCGCGCTACCTCCTGCGCCAGATTCCGGGAATCGCGTCCGGCATCGCCAACGGCTACGGCGTCCGGGAGGAACGTCGCGCAGAACGGCTGAAGGCGCTGATCGAGCAATACCAGGCAGATCCCGACCCAACCGCTCGGGCCCGCGTGGGCGAGATCCGGCTGTCGCTGAGCGGTCGGTGGCGGATCACCGACTTCCTCGACAGCGTCTGGCAGCAGCCCGTCGTGCGGGGCTTTCTGGCCGGCATGGGGACCGCTGCGGCCCTCACCGCCCTGGGGATCTACTCGGCGCTCCACGCGATCCCGATCGGGGCAATCCGGAAACGCGTCGAGATCGCCATGGCCGACATGTTCATCGTGGAATGGTTCGGCGACCTGCCGGTGATCCTCGACGATCAGTCGCAGTCGGCCGCGATCCGGACGCGGCTCGTCGAGCGGGTCGGATGGCTGCACGATCGCGGATGCGAGGACGTCGTCCTGGTCGCCCACTCCGGCGGGACGATCGTCAGCTTCGCAACGCTGCTCCGCTACGACCAGGGCGCGTTCAAGGTGGCCAAGCTCGTCACGCTCGGCGAGGCGATCAAGCTCGGGTGGCGGCTGGAGGATGAGTCGAGGGATTGGGTCCCCGGCAACTCGGTCCGCGGCGACCTGAAGGTCAACCATCCCGACCTCAAGTGGGTCGACATCTGGGCGTCGTACGATCCGGCGCCGTCGGGCGAGCTCGTCGAAAGGGAGGGCAGCCCGCTGATCGCCGTCGAGCGGCTGTCCGACAAGCCCGAGGACCCGCGCATCCACGTCGAGAGCCGGCCGGTCACGAACTTCATGCACCTGGGCCTCGATCACGGCGGCTACTGGGACAACGACGAGGGGTTCCTGATCCCGCTCATCCGTCACCTCGACGACCCCACCGGTGACGGCAGCGCGTCGCGCTTCTATCGGAACCCGCTGGACAGGACGGTCCGCACCGAACGTCGCCGCCGGCGCGTCGCGCTGCTGCTCGCCTGGCGCTGGACGGCGCTCGCCTTCGGGATCGCGGCGGTCATCGTGGCGGCGCTCCGGACGAGCCTGAGCGATGCCGGCGACACCGTCGCCGGCGTGTTCGGCCTCCTGCCCGGCCACGAGCTCGTCAGCGGCACGATCGACGGCATCGGCAATGCGGTCGCCGTCATCTTCAACGCGATCGGATGGACGGCGATCCCGGAAGCCCTGGCGGCGGCCGGGCCGGTGATCCTCGGGGCGTTGATCCCGATCGTCGCCGTCTTCCTGGTCTACGGTCGCGGCGTCACCAGCTGGATGGCGCACGACGCGCTCGAACGGACGCGGATCCGGCGTGAGGACTTCGAACCGCCCGGGCATCCATCCGCCCGTGGTGAAGCGGTGCTGCTCATCGGTGGGCTCCTCGCCGTCGTGCTGGCCGCGTTCGTCGTCCGCCTGGAGCTGCTGGTGCTCTGGCTCGCGCTGGTGGCGATCGCCGGGCTGGTCGTCCGGCGCCTCCGCTGACCGCTAAACGGCGACCGGTTCGCGGTACTCCCCGAAGACCTGGCGCAGGACCGCGCACTGCTCCCCGAGCGTCGCGTATGCCTCTGCGCAGCGGACGAAGTGGGGCATGAGGTTCGTATCCGAGGTGCCCGGGCGGGAGGCCGCGTCGCGCAACCCGCGCAGGGCAGCCTCCACGGCGCCCGCGTCACGGTCGCGCCGTGTCCGTTCGAGCCGCGCGAGATGCCGCTCCATCGACCCCGGCGGGACCGCCAGCACCGGGACCGTCGTCTGCTCCGCCTCGTCGACAAACGCGTTGACACCGACGATCCGACGCTCCCCGGCGTCGAACTCGCGCTGGAAGCGATAGGCCGCGTCGGCGACCTCGCGCTGCGGATAGCCCTCGGTGATGGCCTTGACCATTCCGCCGCGGCGATCGATCTCGTCGAGGTAGCGCCAGACCGCCCGCTCGGTCTCGTTCGTCAGCTCCTCCACGAACCACGAGCCGCCGAGCGGGTCGACCGTGTTCGCGACGCCCGACTCTTCGGCGATGATCTGCTGCTGGCGGAGAGCGAGGAGCGCCGCCTCGGCGGTCGGCACCGCGAGCGCCTCGTCGTACGCGTCGGTGTGCAGGGACTGCGACCCGCCGAGGACCGCCGCGAGCGCCTGCAGCGCGACGCGCGTCAGGTTGTTGAGCGGCTGCTGGGGCGTCAGCGACACGCCGGCGGTCTGGGTGTGGAAGCGCATCCAGGTCGAGCGCTCGTTCTCGGCGCGGTAGCGCTCGGTCATGAGCTTCCACCAGATCCGTCGACTTGCCCGGAACTTGGCGATCTCCTCGAAGAAGTCCGAATGGCTGTTGAAGAAGAAGGACAGCCGCGGCGCGAAGTCGTCGACGCGCAGGCCGCGCTCGATCGCCGCCTCGACGTAGGCCATGCCGTCGGCGATCGTGAACGCGAGCTCCTGGATGGCCGTCGAGCCCGCCTCGCGGATGTGGTAGCCGCTGATCGACACGGTGTTCCACTTCGGGAGCTCGCGCGTCCCGAACTCGATCGTGTCGGTGACCAGGCGCATCGACGGCTCGGGCGGGAAGAGGAACTCCTTCTGGGCGACGAACTCCTTGAGGATGTCGTTCTGGGTGGTTCCCTCCAACCGGTCGCGAGGCACGCCGGCCTTCTCCGCCGCGACGATGTACATCGCCCAGATCGGCGCCGCCGGCGAGTTGATCGTCATCGACGTCGAGATCCGCTCGAGCGGCAGACCGGCGAGCAGGATCTCCATGTCGGCCAGGCTGCTGACCGCCACCCCGCATGTCCCGAACTCGCCCTCTGCTTCGGGATCGTCGGAGTCGTAGCCGTACAGGGTCGGCATGTCGTAGGCGATCGACAGGCCGGTCTGGCCCGCTCGCAACAGCTGGAGGAAGCGCTGGTTCGTATCCTCCGCCGCGCCGAAGCCCGCGAACATGCGCATCGTCCAGAGCCGGCTGCGGTAACCGGTCGGGTGGATGCCGCGGGTGAACGGGGGCTCCCCGGGGAAGCCGATGTCGCGGGCGGGATCGAACGCGTCCCAGCGGCCGGCGTCGCCGGCGGGACGGAGCGGATCGCCGTGATGGTCGACCTCGGTGGGGCCGCCGGCGCCGTCCTGCCATGACCACGGCCCGTACAGCCGTTCGACCTCAGCGTCCGAGATCGTCGAGAACCGGGTGCGGCGCTCGGGGGCCCGTGCGGCGGCCGGTCCGAGCCGCTGCGCCTCCCAGGCTGAGCGCCGGGCGTCCCAGTCGGGCCGGTCGGTCATGGCGGCGACTCTAGCACGCGGTCTCGTTCGCCCGGCGACCTAGCGCTGGTCCCTCGGTCCCGGCCGCAGCAGGGCCCGGCGGGCCGCCAGCACGAGCTTGAAGACGTCGTACACCATCAGGAACCAGAGGACGCGCCGGCCGAGGAACCGGAGCAGCGCGATGCGGACGAGCCATGCCATCGCTCCACGGTAGCGGGTCGCGGCCGGTCGGTCATGTGCGCAACAGCGCGCGGCGGGAGGCATCGGCGTTGCAATGCGTCCGCGCCGGCGGTCAGTCGCCGAATGCCGCGACGGCCGCCTCGATCTTCGGGTCGGGCAGGTTGTGGCGTCAGAACGACGTTCACCTGCCCCGGCTCGGCGCCCGCCCAGACGACCACGGACTGGATCCGCTCGCCGGTCTTCGTATCCAGCCGGCGGACCGTTCGGCCGGCGACCTCGGCGCTGGTCGAGCCCAGGATCTGGGTCCGCGACGAGGCGCGGGCGGTGGACTCCCACCAGTCCGCCATCGCGTCGACGGTCAGGTTGTCGGCCGCGAACACGGCGAGCACCGCGGCGATGTCCGACCCGAACTCCCACGTCCCGCCGGCAAAGCGGATCTCGTCGATGCCCTCGTCGGCAAGCATCCCGAGGTTCTCGTCGCTGCAGTTCCGGCCCGAGTCGAGGCGGTTCGGGGCGCGCTTTTCGTACGAGGTGGGGACCAACGCCTCGAGATCCGGGTAGGCGCCCGGCGCCGAGCCGTCGGCGGTGCACGGGCCGCTCGGGTCGAACGACGGCCCGGCCGCTCCGGTGCACGCGACGAGGAGCGCAGCCATGGCGACGCCAAGGACAGACGCGATCAGGCGGGACATCGCGGCTGAGCGTACGACGCCCGCCCGGATGGTGCGTCCGGACACCTGGTACCTCCGTCCCGGACTGGTGCGCGCATGCCAACGACCTTCCGACCCGCCCGTTCGGGACGAGGGTCTCATTGCCTCAGGCCATGCACGCCTCGTAAGGTTCTGGCACGCCGACCCGCGATCGAACCGGGAGCTTCCTGGGGCGTCGGTCACGGATCGAGACACGGCCGCTGTGTCGAGGAGGTTCGACACAGACGATCTCGAGTCTCGATCACGAGCCGAGTAACTGGTTCCTTCGGCCAACAGGCCTGGTGGACCGTCGGGGCGGCAGGACTGATACAGACTTCATTCGCGCCTCGGTCGCCCTCCGGTATCGGAGGGCGATCTCGCTTTTCCGCTCAGGCGTCGTAGCGCCACGTGGTCCGGCCCGGACGCTCGGGTGTGGGGTGCGTCCGGCGCACGATCCCCCGCTGGTCGAGGTCGTCCTGCATGACGCGCGCGGCCATGGTCAGGTCAGGGTCGCGCTGGACTGCCCGCGCGAGCCAGTCGATGTACGACGGTTCGAACGCCGCGATCTCGTCGAGCCGGTGACCGTGGAACTTGCCGAAGGGAACGATGAAGGCCCGCGCTTCCTCCAAGGTCGGCCGAGGCGGCGGGCGAAAGCCACGGATGCGGTCACGCTCGAGCGGTCCAGTCGGGTGTGACGCGCGCAACGGCTCGCGGCGCGACCGATCGCTCCTCGGCGGCGGCTGGCCGGCCAGGGGCGGGCCGCTCGACGTCGTCGTGTTGCGCGGCCTGAAGGTCTGGCTTGTGTCGACCCGTCCGGTCACCGGCCGAGTCGCCTTCGGACGCGGAGGGCCGCCGCGACGCGGTGGCGCACCGTCGAACTCCACGTCCGCGCCGCCCTGCCCGGCCTGGCCTGTGCCGTTCCGTGCGTCGGCCCGCGTCAGGGCCGCATAGGCATCGTTGATCTCCGCCATCAGGCGCGTTGCCACCCGTGAGGCCGCGGGATCGTCGCCGGTCAGGTCGGGATGGTGCTGCCGGGCGAGCCGCCGCCAGGCGGCCTTGATCGTCGAGGGGCTGGCGCCGCGCGCTACGCCGAGAACGTCATGGGGATCGCGTTTGACCACGTCCCGAGTGTAGCCGCGCGACCGGTCACGCCCCGGGCGATCGGCTCCGACTCGCGGTTTCGCGTGCCCGGCGAAGGGGCGCGCTTGACAGCCGGGCCAGCCGTGCCGTCACCTTTGGGGCGTGAGCACCGTTCGTCGCGCCAGCATTGCCGCCGCCGTTGCCGCCGCGCAGGTCGGGCTGGCGTACCGATTCGCGCTCGCCTACCGCGCGCGTGCCGGCTATCCGCGCCGCCACGAGATGCAGGCGACCCCCGCCGACCTCGGCATGCCGTTCGAGGAACTGGTCGTCCCGGTTGACGGCCTCGACCTGCCGGCATGGTTCATTCCGGCCCGGGAGGGGGCGCCCGGCCCCGGCGTGGTCCTGGTCCACGGCTGGGAGTCGGCCCGCGACCGGACGCTGCCGATGGCGCACTTCCTCCACGCGGCCGGTTTCCACTGCCTCCTGTTCGACGTCCGCGGCCACGGAGCCAACGAGGCAGAGCTGCTGCCGATCAGCGGCGGTGAGTTCGGACACGACACGCTGGCCGCCGTCGACGTCCTCCTCGGCCGGCCGGAGGTCACCGTGGCAGCGGTCTCGGGGCATTCGATGGGTGCGATCGGGGCGATCCTCGCCGCCGCCGCGGACCGGCGCGTCGCCGCGCTCGTGGCAACGTCGGGACCGGCGGATCCGTACCGCCTCACGCGTCAGACGTTCCGCCTTGCCAACCTGCCGCTCCCCGACCCGATCGCGTACCCGCTGGCGTGGCTCACGACCCGCGTGTTCCTCCGGCCGCGGGGGCATCGCGTCGAGGAGGTCAATGCGATCCGCGCAATCGCAGCCTTCCAGGGCCCGGTGCTGCTCGCGCACGGCGAGGAAGACGCCGTCGTGCCGCTTCGCCACTTCGAGCGGCTTCGCGCCGCGGCCCTCTCGACGCGTGCCGGCAACCCGGATGCGGCACCCGTGGTCGACATCGTGATCGGAGGCGGGCAGCACTCGTGGCTGTACGAGTTCGAGGCGTATCGCCGAACCGTGGCCCGGTTCCTGGCCGCCTCGCTCGGCGGTCCCTACTCCCCGGATGAGGCTGCTGAGCGCGCCGCTGCCGTCCCCGCCGAGCGGCTGCCCGACGTCGGCGAGCAGTTCTCGGCCGTCGAGAAGGGCGGCGGCGTGCGGCGACTTGCCCGGGTCGCCCTGCCCGGCGCGACCCGTCCCGACCCGGCAATCGTTGCCCCGCCGAGCCCACCGAGCCCATGACGGTCTGGGACGCAGTCACCCACAAGCGCGCGATCCGCCGCTTCGTCGACCGGCCGCTCGACACCGAGCACCTCGAACGGATCCTCGATGCGGGCCGGCGAGCCGGGAGCTCCAAGAACTCCCAGCGCTGGTCGTTCATCGCGATCGAGGACCGCGCGACCCTTCGCGAGCTTGCCGATGCGGGGCCGTACGCCGGGCACCTGGCCAGCGCTGCCGCGGCGATCGCCCTCGTCACGCCGGACCCGAAGACTGTCGATGCGCCGCTGTCGGTCATGTGGGACCTCGGGCAGGCGGCCCAGAACATGATGCTCGTCGCGTGGGAGCTCGGGATCGGCAGCGTTCCGGCGACGGTCTACACGCACGACCTGGTGCAGCGCGTCCTCGCCTTGCCGGATGACCAGCACTGCGAGTTCCTGCTCTCGTTCGGATACCCCGCCCGCCCCGAGGACCTCACGCGACCGCCGAAGGCAGGCGGCCGGCTGCCGCTCGAGCAGCTGGTCCATCGCGAGCGCTGGTAGGCGCGAGGCTCCAGGCCGGGCGATGCCCGCAGGCTATTGCCAGCGGAACTTGCGCGACGCGATCGCGAAGCAGACCACCAGCCAGCCGAGCAGCACCCCGGCACACACCCCGAGCGTCGCGAACGGCACGCCGCCGACCATCACCTGCCGCAGCGCGTCGGCCAGGTACGTCAGCGGGATGAGCCGTGCGACGGCCTGCAGGGCGTCGGGCATGGCCTGGATCGGGAAGAAGGTGCCCGACAGGAACATCATCGGGAACTGGACGACCGAGGTCATCCCGTTCGCCGAGTCCTCGGTGGAAGCGAACGAGGCGATCACGTAACCGAGCGCGAGGAAGGTCACCGAGCCGAGGATCACGAAGAACGCCGTCAGCGCGAGGCTGCCGGTGATCTCGACGCCGAAGAAGATCGAGCCGACCGCCACGATGATCACCGCCTGGGCGAGGGCGATCAGCAGCCGCATCAGGACGTTCGACCCGACCAGCTGCCAGCGTCGCAACGGCGTCGCCGCGAGGCGCTTGAGGATCAGGTTCTTGCGGTCGGCAACCAGCGGAATCGCCGCGAAGATGCCGACCTGCATCACCGACAGCCCGAGCATGCTCGGCACGAAGTAGCTGATGAAGTTCAGGTTCTCGGTCTGGATCGTCTCCGGCTGCGGCATGACGAGCGGCGGCCGGTCGTTCATGTTGATGACCGCCAGGACGCTCCCAACGGCCTGGTAGACCGATCCCTGGAGCGACTGTTGCGACGGGTCGGTGTAGACCTTGACGACGGCAGGTGCAGCGGGCGTGTCCGACCCGGCGTTGGCTTCGAGCTGGCCGCCGTACCCCTCGGGCACCACGATCACGGCGTCCACCTCGCCGATCCGCATCTTCTCGAGTGCATCGGCCTCGGGGAAGTCCTCGAGGTTGACGCCCGACGCCGCGGCGAGCGCAGCACGCAGCTCGGCGGATTGAGGCGAGCCGTCCCCGTCGACCCAGGCCAGGTTCAGCCTTGACTCGCCGCCGCCCTGGAAGATCAGCCCGAACATCACGATGAAAATGAGCGGGAACGCCAGCGTCCAGAACAAGGCTGCGCGGTCGCGCGTGTAGCTCCGGATATTCGCGACGGTCAGCGTCCACAGGGCTCTCATCTGCCGTCAGTCCCGCAATGCACGACCGGTCAGGCTGAGGAACACGTCCTCGAGCGACGCCCGCCGGATCGACAGGTTCTGCGGTTCGACCCCGCGTCCCTCGGCCGCTGCGAGCAGCGCACCGATCGTCGCGCCGACGTCGCGCGTGAAGACGAGCGCGTCGGTGTCGTCGACATGGACCGAGCTGACCGCCGGCAACGACTCGAGCAGCGCCACGTCGAGCGCCTCCTCGGGATCGAACCGGACGGCGCGGTCCTGGAAGTGCCTGGACACCAGCTGCTCGACCGTGCCCAACTCGAGGACCTTGCCGTGGTCCATGATCGCGAGCCGGTCGCACAGGATCTCGGCCTCCTCCATGTAGTGGGTCGTGAGGAGGACGGACGTTCCGGCAGACTTGAGCCCTTCGACGAGCGTCCACAGGGAACGGCGCGCCGCCGGATCGAGGCCGGTCGTCGGCTCATCGAGGAACAGGAGCTCCGGGTCGTTGACGAGGGCCAGGGCAACGGCCAACCGCTGGCGCTGCCCTCCGGACAGGTCCTTCGACTGGGCCTTGCTTCGCTCGGTCAGCCCGAGCGCCTCGATCAGCTCGGCGGTTGGCCGCGACTTCGGATAGAAGCTGCGGAACAGGTCGATCAGCTCGGTGACGGTCAGCTTCGGATACATGGCCGCCGTCTGGAGGCTGATCCCGATCCGCGGCTTGAGCGCATCGGCGTTCTTCGCGACGTCGAGGCCGAGCACGCGGACCTCGCCACTGTCGGGCTGGCGAAGGCCCTCGAGGATCTCGACGGTCGTCGTCTTGCCGGCGCCGTTCGGGCCGAGCAGCCCGAAGATCTCGCCGGGACGGACCTCGAAGCTCACGCCGTCGACGGCATGGACGTCGCCGTAGTACTTCTTCAGGTCGGTGACGCGGATGACGGCATCGGCCGCAACCGGGGCATTCGTCATGGACCGATGGTCGCAGAGGTGCGTCTCCGGCGCATGGCCGCTCGCGCGGATCGGTCAGCTGGTCTCGGCGGCGGGGTCCTCGAAGCCGGTCGACCAGTCGATGTCGAGCACGATCGACGTGTCCCCGTCGTCCACGGATTCGGGCGAAGGCGCCCCGAGGCCGATGTAGGCCTCCATCGCGGCCTCCAGGCCGACGTCGCCGTCGGCCATCTCCGACAGGATCCATTTCTCCTCGAGCACGTCGCAGTAGGCCTGCAGCGGATCGCGCAGCGGACCGATCGCCGGCACCAATTCGGTGAGGGCGGGTTCGAGCACCTCATGGAGCCAGCGATCCGAGGCCTCCTGGTCGGAGAGCCGGCGGTCCTCGTGATATTCGATCCAGCAGCGGTATTCCTCGAGGTCGTTCAGCAGGAGCCGCGCCTGGCCCTCGAGGGCAACGAGGCCGGTCAGCCGCTCCAGCTTCCGGGCGTGGAAGCGGCGATTTGCCACGGCAACCCGCAGCCGCACCGCGCCTTCGCGTCCGGAGGCGGGCTCGAGCTCGATCTCGTCCACAGCGAACCCGAGCTCGTTCAGCGCCCGGACCCTGGCCCGAATCGCCTGGCGATCGTCCGGTGATAGCTCCGGTTCGCTCGTGATCTCGGCCCACAGCGCGGCGTACCGCGCCCGGACCGACTCGGCCGCTTCGATCGCGTCCTCCATGCCCTCAGGACGGCCCTGCAGCGCGGCCAGGTCAGCCAGCCCGAATGCGACGTTCTCCACGAGGATGTCGAGGTCGTAGTTGCGCTGCCCGGTGGACAGCGAGGGATGGATCTCGCTCGTCTCGGCGTCCACGAGGAACGCCTGGACCTTGTCGCCGTCGCGGCGGAACAGCGTGTTCGCGAGCGAGCAGTCGCCCCAGTACACGCCGGACCGATGGAGATCGACGAGCAGCCACGCCATGGCGTCGAGCAGCCGGTCGCGATACGGGCCCGGGCCCAGCGGGAAGCGCAGCAGCAGGCGCCGGTACTGGATCGAGTACGCGAGGTATTCGGTCGCGAGGATGGCCGCGTCGCGCTCGGGTGAGAGCGCCAGGCCGACGACGTTCACCGCCGGCAGCGACGCCGACTCGAGGTGGCGGAGCACGGCGAATTCCCGCTCCGCGACTTCGAGCGGCTCCTCCTTCAGCGCGTAGACCGTGCCGTCCGCGACGAGGAACCGGACAAGGTGGCGCGAGGGACCGATCGGCAGCGTGCGGAAGACGAGCTGCTCGTCCGACCACTCGGCGAGCGGGCGCTCCCAGGGCAGATCGAGCAGCGCCGAGGCGTTCTCGCGCAGGCGGAGTCGTGGGAACGGGGTCGAGAGCGTGGTGTCGGTCAGAGTTTCTTCCGCAGGTACGTCGTGACGCCCGCGTCGTAGCCCAACGACTCGTACAGCCGCTGCGCATCCGGGCGGTGGTGGCCGGCCGTCACCTCGGTGAACGCCGCCCCGAGCTCACGGCCGACGTTCTCGGCCTCCGCCATCAACAGGTGGCCGACGCCGCGCTCGCGGACGCCGGCGTCCACGACGAGCGCGACCACGCGCACGATCCGGTCGTCGTGCTCGAAACGCGGCAGCGCGTGGATGGCGATGAACCCGAGGACCTCCCCGTCGTGCTCGGCCACGATGACCCGCGAATGCGGCGAGCCGAAGCGCTCGAGCCGCTCGACGATGTCGCTCGGCCCGGCCGGGTAGCCCTCGTCGGTGAACAGCGCTGCGATCCGCTCGGCGTCGGCGGTCGTGGCGGGCCGGAGCGTGATGGGCGGTGCGTCGGTCATCCGTCGATGGTACCCGCTGGCTCCTCGACGACGAGGAGGTGCGGGCCACCGATCGGTGCGCCCAGGACCAGTCGTTCACGACCGAACGGCCCATCGGCGGCGCTGGAGAGCGCCAGGTCGGCGGGGAGCGCCCGCCCGTTGTCTCGAACCCACAGCGCCGCCGGCCCCTCGTCATGGCGGGCCAGGGTCGCCGCGAGCCGCGATTCCGTGCTGGGCTCGAGGATCACGAGCCGGACCCGCCCGGCCGTCGCCCGGCCGAGCAGGCTGCTGCCGCCGAGGAGTGCTTCCGGAACTCCCTGCTCGAACGGCGCGGCCTCCGGTACTGCGCGCGTCAGTTCGGCGACCGCGCGGTCCGTGTCGACGGTGGCCCAGGCGAGGCCGATGACCGGCAGTCCGAGGCGCTCGGCGGCGGTCGCTGCCGCGAGACGGGCCGTCGCCTCGTCCAGGTCGAAGGATCCGGCCCGGCTCATCCGACCAGCAGGAGGTCCGGCGCGGGCGAACCAAGGATCTCGAAGCCGATCCGCCGGTACAGCCGGATCGCCGGGTCGTTGTCGGCGAACACCCCGAGCGTCACGGAGCGGCTCCCGGCCCGCACCCCGTCCAGGGCCGCAGCCGCGGACACGAGGCCTGCGAAGCCCCGCCCACGGGCTGCGGGCACGGTTCCGACCGACGAGAGATAGGTCAGCCCGTCGAACGTTGCGCGGCGGGCGACGGCGGCGGGCATCCCGCGCCAGCGGACGACGTAGTGGGTGAACCACGGATGCCTCAGCGAGGCCGCGGTCTCGGCCCGGATCGGCCCGCTGTGGACGTCATCGACGCCGAACGCGTCGAGCAGCACCGCGACGATCTCGGCGGCGACCCGTTCGGCATCCTGTTCCGGGAGCGTCGTCCAGCGCTCCACCTCGACGTCCCCGGCCTGCCGCCCGGCCGCGCCAGCGAATCGCGCTCTCGGTGAGCGCCGCGTCGACGAGCAGCATCATCATCCCGGCGCCGACGTCCTCGAACCCCGCAGCCAGGAAGCGGCCGACGAGATCGGCCGGCGAGTCGTGTCCCGGCGACGCCCACACGTGTGGCCGGCGACCGAAGCTGGCGAACTGGACCATGAGCTCGTCGAGGCGGCGGTCGAAGGCGGCCGGCTCCGACGGCCAGCGAACGGCCTCGAACCGGTTCCAGAAGGGATCCCCGTCGCCCGGGTCGTAGAGCAGGAGGCCATCGTCGAGCTCGCGCAGCTCACGACCCGGCATGGCATGGACCTTCGCCTCGTGGGTGAGGATCGCGCGCATCTCGGCGGCGTCCACACCCAGCAGCGGATCGGCGAGGTCGGCACGGCGGTCCATTCGCGGAACCATAGCCGGGGAAAACCGTCGGTTGCAGCGTGGCGTACCGTGTCAGCAAGACCGACCACCGACCGAACTCGGGTCCGTCCCCTGTCCAGGAGGATCACCCATGCGCCGACTGCCCGTCCTCGCATTCACCTTGTTCGCACTCCTCGCGCTGTCCGCCTGTGCGTCGAGTACCGGCGGGACGGCGGCTCCCGCGGCGACGGCACCCAGCGCGGCTCCGGCCGCCAGTGAGCCCGCGGCAAGCGCCCCGGCTGCGGGTGGCGGCGGCTGCAGCACGTCGAGTGAGGCGGCCGCGGTCACGGTTCAGATCGCGAACTTCGCCTTCGATCCGCCCGAGGTGACGGCGAAGGTGGGCGAAACGATCGGCTGGACGAACGGCGACACGACGGCGCATACCGCGACGACCGATGACGGCGGGTGCGACACCGGGGACATCGCCCCGAACGCAACGGCCGGGCTCGTCTTCGATGCAGCGGGGACGTACGCCTACCACTGCAAGATCCACCCGAACATGACCGGGACGATCACGATCACCGAATAGCCGGCGCGGACGACCTCCGCGCTGCCGGCGTCAGCGCTGCGCGACGAACAGGCTGGCGCCGGACGGCAGATCGATCATCGTCGGTTCGGGCAGGCCCGCCTCGGCGAACCAGCCACGGAACCGATCGCGTGTTGCAAGCGACGTGCCCTGGTACAGCTCGTCGAGCTGGACCCCGGCAATGAGCTCGCCGTGGCGTGTCCGGAACTCCTCCGGGTCGGAAGGCAACGGCCAGTCGAGGACGATCAGCCGTCCGCCGGGGCCGAGCGCTGCCCAGGCCCTGCTCAGCCCGGTGACCGCGTCGGGCAGCTGGTGGAGCGCGTACTGGAAGTAGGCCAGGTCGAATGGTCTGGTCACGGCGACGTTCGTCACGTCCGCCTGGACGATGCTGATCCGATCAGCGAGCCCTTCGTCCTCGACGTGCTGTCGCGCTCGCGCCACGGAGTCGGCCTCGAACTCGACGCCGACCAGCTCGAGCCTCGGGAACCGGCGTGCCATCGCGATGAGCCAGCGCCCGCCGCCGCAATGGATGTCGACGACGCGCCCGCCGCTCGACAGCTCGGCCACGGCCTGCGGCAGCGCGGCGAGCGCCTCCTGGAAGAAGACCGCGATGTCCTGCTGCGTCAGCCGTTCGATCGCGGTCCGGTAGCGGTCGGGGCGGTCGCGGACCGGCGTTCCGGTGCGGAAGAAGTCCACCATCCGGTCCCAGTCGAGCGTGGCGACGACGCCATGGACGAACTGTCCGCCGAGGTAGTCCGTGCGTTCGCGGTCCAGCAGTGTTCCGGCGACATCGGGGTCGACGCGCAGCCGACCGTCTTCAAGCTCTGCGAGCTGATGTGCGTCAGCCGCCCATGCCCAGAGGTCGACGGCCTCGCCATGCGTGGCGGTGGCCGTCGCCAGCTCGGCGGGCGTCATCCCGTCGTCCCCGGCGCGCCGGAGCGCCTCGAACAACCCGAGCTCGAGGCCCAGATAGATCAGCCACGACCGGTAGAACCCGCCGAGGCTCGCGAGCAGGTCGTCGAATACGTCCGGGTCGCCCATCGCCGGATTGTCGCATCCGGCTGCCGTACCGTAGACGGCGCGCATGCAACGGATGCCGGTCTCAAGCGGTTCTGGGTAGCAATGGACACCGACGACGCGCTCACGGCGCGCCTCGCCGAGGACCTCGACGGCACGTTCGAGGCGTTGGTTGGCGCCCACCAGGACCGCCTCTACACCATCGCGCATCGATTCCTCGGCAACGGCCACGATGCCGAGGAGGTGACCCAGGACGCCCTGGTTCGGGCCTATCGGGCGCTGGCCGGCTACGACGACGCACGGATCCGGGCCCTCCGGCTCCGGCCGTGGCTGGCGACCATCGTGCTCAACCTGTGTCGCAACCGGGCGACGCGGTCGCATTCGACGCCGAGCGCCCTGTCACTCGACGCCGAGTCCGCGGAGGGAACGACGCTCCCCGAACCTGCCGCCGATCCGAGCGGATCCCCGGCAGCCGTCGTTGAACGGCGCGAAGCCCGTCGCCGGTGGGCCGTCCTCGTCACCCAGTTGCCACCCGCGTACCGGGGTCCGGTGATCCTCCGCCACGTCGACGGGCTGTCCTACCCCGAGCTTGCCATTGCCCTCGATCGACCCGAGGGCACCGTCAAGGCGCAGGTCCATCGCGGACTTGCGCTGCTGCGCACCGCACTCGAAGCCTCCGAACGGCTCGAGCGCGAGGAGATGACCGCATGACCACGCTTCACGTCAACGACGCCGCGATCGAGTCGGCCCTTGCCGACCTCGCGCTGGCCGCACCACCGAAGCTCGCCGCCGAGGTACTCGTCGAGGTCGGGCTGGCCGATCGGTACGCGACGATCGAATCGCCGATCGGGCCGCTGTACGTGGCATGGAACGGGCGGGGTGTCTCGACCGTTGGGCTCGCTGCGGACGACGCCGCCTTCGAGGCGGAGCACCTCCGCCAGACCGGCCGCAAGGGGCATCGCGCCAGCGCCATCCCCGAGGCCCTGGCCGGACGGATCTCGCGGCGGATCGCCGGCGATCGCCGGGCCGACGTGCGGGTCGACCTCCGCGGCCGCTCGGCGTTCGAACGTGACGTGCTGCTGAAGGCCGCCGAGATCCCGTACGGCGAGGTCAGGCCATACGGCTGGATCGCGGCGGAGATCGGCCGGCCGAAGGCGGTGCGCGCGGTCGGCACGGCACTCGGGCACAACCCGGTTCCGCTGATCGTGCCCTGCCACCGGGTCGTGCGGACGGACGGCTCGATCGGGCAGTACTCGCTCGGCGGGCCGCGGAACAAGCGGGCGATCCTCGCATCGGAGGGCCTGGATCCCGAGGCATTCGAGCGGCGGGCGCGGGCCGGCGAGCACTACACGGGCTCGCGCACCACGCACATCGTGTGCAACCCGACCTGCCGCCATGCGCGACGCGTCATGGACCAGCATCGGGTGTGGTTCCGCTCGCTCGACGCCGCAGCCGAGGCGGGCTACCGGCCGTGCAAGGTGTGCCGGCCCGCGTCGGGCGCGGCCACCATCGCGGTCGCCGCCCCGGCCTGACCGGGGCCTGGCCGGCGGGACGAATCGAGGGCTACCTCACCCCTCCGAGCCGGTGTATGATCTGCCACTTGGACCAGCCTGCTATGCCAACCAGCGCCACCCTGGCCGCCGGCCGCGGCCAGCTCTGGCTCGGCCTGCTCGTCCTCTACATCGTCTGGGGATCGACCTACCTCGGCATCGCCGTGGCGGTCGACACGATCCCGCCGTTCCTCATGGCGGCGTCCCGCTTCGCCCTCGCCGGGCTCGTGCTCCTGACCTTCTCGGTCGTGCGAGCCCGTGGCTCGTTCGCGATGCCCAGCCGTCGCGAGTGGCGCGACAGCGCGATCGTGGGCGCGCTGCTCCTTGGCGGCGGGATGGGCATGGTCGCGTGGGGCGAGCAGACGATCCCGTCAGGCATTGCCGCGCTGATCATCGCGTTGATGCCGGTCTGGGTCGCGATCTTCGGTCGCGCACTGTTCGGCGAGCGCCTGCCCGGGATCGCGATCGTCGGCATCGTCGTCGGCTTCGTCGGCGTGGGGATCCTGGTCGGCCCGACGATCCTCGGCGAGACGGGCGCGCTCAATCCGCTCGGTCTCGCGGCACTGCTCATCTCGCCGATCTCCTGGACGTTGGGCTCGCTCTATGCCAGCCATCGCGCCACGCTCCCCAGTCAGCCACTGGTTGCAACGGGGCTCCAGATGCTGTGCGGGGCGGGCGTCCTGACCGTCATGGCGCTGCTCAGCGGCGAGCCGGCACGCTTCGATCTCGCCGCCATCTCGAGGGAGTCGCTGTCGGCGCTTGCCTACCTCACCGTGATCGGCAGCCTGCTCGCATTCACCGTCTACGGCTGGCTGCTGCGCGTCGCGCCGCTGCCGTTCATCGCGACGTACGCGTACGTCAATCCGGTCGTCGCCGTGATCCTCGGAACGGTCGATCCTCGACGAGCCGCTCGACGCGCGGACGCTGGTCGCCGGTGCGGTGATCGTCGGTGCGGTCGCGCTGATCGTGACCGCTCGAAGTCGGATGCAGGCGCCGCGAGGCGCGACCGACAACCGAGCCGGTCGCGCGGGTACGAACCGAGGTTACCGCCCCGTCGACGGGGAGCGGCTGAGCCCGCTCAGGACTTCGGGCGCTCGAAGCCCTGCTGCCGGCCACGGCTCGCAGCGGAGCGGCCGGTCCTCGCGGTAGCCGAGGGCGTAGTCGGCCTGGATCAGCGTGTGGAGCTGGCTCGTCCCCTCGTAGATGACCGCCGCCTTCGAGTTGCGCAGGTAGCGCTCGACCGGGAACTCGTTCGAGTAGCCGTTCGCGCCGTGGACCTGGATCGCGTCGAGCGCCGACTGCACCGCGTGGTCGGTCGCGTGCCACTTGGCGAGCGAGGTCTCGCGCGTGTTGCGCAGGCCCTGGTTCTTGAGCCAGCCCGCGCGCCACACGAGGAGCCGGCCGGCTTCGATGCCGGCAGCCATCTTGGCGATCATTTGCTTGACGAGCTGGTGCTTGCCGATCTCGTCGCCGAACGTCTGCCGCTCGTGCGCGTAACGCACGGACGCGTCCAGGCACGCCTGGGCCAGACCGACGGCGCCGGCCGCCACGGTGTAGCGCCCCTGGTCGATCGCGCTCATCGCGATGAGGAACCCCTCGCCCTCCTCGCCGATCCGGTTCTCCGCCGGCACGGGCACGTCGTCGAGGTTGATCAGCCCGGTGTTGCCGGCGCGGATCCCGAGCTTGCCGTGGAGCGTGCCGGTGGTCAGGCCGGGCATCCCGCGCTCGACGACGAATGCCGTGACCCCGCGCCAGCCCTTCGAGCGGTCGACGGTGGCGAAGACCAGGAAGTGGTCCGCGAAGTCGGCGAGACTGATCCAGATCTTCTGGCCGTTGAGCCGGTACCCATCTCCATCGCGGCGCGCGGTCGTTGCGAGATTGGCGGCATCCGTTCCGACGCCGGGTTCCGTCAACCCGAACGTCGCAAGCTTCTCGCCCCTTGCCTGTGGCACCAGCCAGCGTTGGCGCTGCTCCTCCGTGCCCCACTGGAGGAGTGCCAGCGAATTGAGCCCGACATGGACGCTCTGGACGACACGGAACGCGGTATCGGCACGCTCGAGCTCCTCGCACAGCAGCGCGAAGCTGATGTAGTCCATCCCGGCGCCACCGTACCGCTCGGGGATCGGCGCACCGAGGAAGCCCTGCGCGCCCATCCGCGCGAAGACCTCGCGATGGACCTCGCCCTTCTCGTCCCAATCGCGGATGTTGGGCAGGATCTCGGCCTCGGCGAAGGCTCGGACGCTCTGCTGGACGAGGCGGTTCTCGTCGGTGAGGGCGAAATCAACCATGGCGAGTTCGCTGGCTCCTCTGGGGGACGCTCGCCGTCGAAGGCCGGCGCCGGTATTCGCTCAAGGCTCGTGCGCCGTGACCGGCGTGCCCGGTCGAGGCAGCACCCTGGACGGCCTTCAACTGGTGGCCAGCTCCGCCTCGTTCGGCGAGCTCAGCTGACGTTCGATGGTCTTGACCGTCGACTCCAGGTGCCTGCGGAGCGCCGCCACCGCTTCGTCGACATCGCGGGCCTTGGCGGCCAGGTAGATGCTTTCGTGCTCTTCCCGGCTGTCCCGGGTGCCGACCCGCGCGCTGTAGACACGGTACCGCTCCGAATGGTCAGACAGCATCTCGTTGAAGCGCATCAGCCACTCCGAGTCGCACCCGGCAATGAGCGCCTCGTGGTAGGTGCGGTGCGATCGTGACCACGCCATGAGGCCCTCGCGATCCTCCCCGGCGACCGGACGCTTGGCCTTGAGGAAGCCCGCCCACGCTTCGTCGAGCTTCGTATCCCACGCGTCGTCGGCCCGCTCGATTGATCGCGTCAGCGCGAGCGCTTCGAGGACCTCGCGAAGCCAGTAGATGTCCTTGACCTCCCGCAGCGACACGTCCGCCACGGCGGCGCCGAGCCGGGGATCCCAATCGATGAGCTTCTGGGCTGCGAGACGCTGGAGGGCCTCACGGAGAGGCGTCGCGCTCACACCGTACTTCTGGATGAGCTCAGCGGCGCGAAGCCGCTGTCCCGGGGCGAGTTCGCCAGACACGATGTCCCAGCGGACCGCGTCTTCGACCTGGCTCATCAGCGTGGCACGGGTGACTCGCCCGTCGCTGCTCATCGTCAATGGACCCATGCCCTGCCTTGCCTGCTAATAGAAGATACATACCATAACGCCGCGGCCCGATCAATTCGACCCTCGAGTACCTCAAGGCGCCCTCGGCCGAGCGCGATGCCAAGCGAAGGGATCCGGACGCATGACCACGCTCGAAACGCTCCCACCGATCCGCCTGACCGAGCTGACCGACTGCGGCGGCTGTGCCGCCAAGCTCGGGGCCGACCTGCTGGCCGAGGCGCTCACCGGCCTCGGGGCAGAGACGGCGCCGGCCGAGCTCATCGCCGGGCTCGCACCGCCCGACGATGCGGCCGCCTACCGGATCAGCCCGGAGCTCGCCATCATCGGCACGCTCGACTTCTTCCCGCCGCTCGTCGACGACGCACGGACGTACGGCGAGATCGCCGCGGCCAATGCCCTCTCGGACGTGTTCGCGATGGGCGGCCGGGTGCTCTTCGCGCTGTCGATCGCGGCGTTCCCCGAGGACCTGCCGCGGGACACCCTGGCGGCGATCTTCGAGGGTGCCTCGGCCAAGGTGCGCGAGGCGGGTGGCACGCTCGCCGGCGGCCACACCATCCGCGACCCGGAGCCGAAGTACGGCCTCGCGGTGATCGGCGCGGCGCACCCCGACCGGCTGCTGCGCAAGGGCGGTGCCCGGCCCGGCGACCGGTTGCTGCTGACGAAGCGACTCGGCACCGGCGTGCTCGTGTCGGGCTCGCGCCAGGGCCGGACCGCGCCCGAGGACCTCGCCGCCGCGGTCGACCAGATGCGGACACTCAACCGGGCGGCGTCCGAGGTGCTCCTCGAAGCCGGAGTCGCGGCCGCCACCGACGTCACCGGCTTCGGCCTGCTCGGCCACGGGCTCGAGATGGCCCGGGCGTCCGGCGCCCGGTTCGTGTTCGACGCCGCCTCCCTGCCGGTGCTCGGAGGCGCGCTGGAGCTGGCTGCAGCCGGCGTCGAGACCGGCGGTGCTGCCCACAACCGCCGCTTCGTGGCCGACGCGTTGACCGTCGCCGACGGGATCGCGCCCGAGCTCGTGACGATCGCCCACGATCCCCAGACCTCCGGCGGGCTGCTGGCGGCCGTCCCGCCCGAGCGCGTCGCCCCGGTCGAGCCGCGCTCGCCGCGCGAGGCGTCGAGCACTGGTGGATCGGCTCGGTCGAGGACGGGGCTGGGATCGGCCTCGCCTAGTTCGGTCGCGCACCGCCCGGTCCTCTCGAGAGGAGGCCGAGGTGGCAGAACCCGCCTGAGGCCAGAGGCCGGCCGCCGTTCGTCGCCTGACCGCCCATATACTCGGCCGATGGACACCGCGCCGAACCTGACGCCCATCCTCGGCCGCTACTTCCTGCGTGAATGGAGCCACGGCGAGGGCCACCGGCTCTACGACACGAGCGGCAAGGCGTACCTCGACTTCGCCAACGGGATCGCGGTCACGGCGCTCGGCCACGGACATCCGAAGGTCAACGCCGCGATCCATGCACAGGTCGATCGCATCGTCGGGCCGATCAACGCGGTCGGGTTCGCCGAGCCGGTGTCGCGGCTTGCGACCGAGCTGGCGGCCACCTTCCCCGACCCGCTCGACTCGGTGCTCTTTCTCAATTCGGGCGCGGAGGCGATCGACGCCGCCCTGAAGCTGTGCCGCCGCGTCACCGGGCGCCCCGGGATCATCGCGTTCCGCGGCGGCTTCCACGGCCGGACCTTCGGCGCCACGAGCATCACGACCTCGACCCTGAATTACCGGACCGGTTACGAGCCGCTCCTGCCGGGTGTCCACATCGCGCCGTTTCCGGTCGCATATCCGGATTTCGACGGCGACGCGGAAGCGGCGTCGGCCGCGGCGTTGGCCGGGCTGCGCGGGCTGTTCGAGGCGGTGATCCCGCCGACGTCGGTGGGTTCGATCGTCATCGAGCCCGTCCTCGGCGAGGGCGGCTACAACCCGGCGCCGGCCTCGTTCCTGCAGGAGCTTCGGGCGCTGTGCGACGAGCACGGCATCCTGTTGATCGCCGACGAGGTGCAGACCGGGATGGGCCGCACGGGACGGATGTGGGGGTTCGAGCACGCCGGGATCGTGCCCGACGTCGTGTGTGTGGCGAAGGCGATCGCGAACGGCCTACCGCTGGCGGCGCTGGTCTCGAGCCGCTCGCTCCAGGAGCGCTGGGGCAAGAGCGCCCACGGCTCGACGTTCGGCGGGAACCCCGTGGCGTGTGCGGCCGGACTGGCAGTCCTCGAGGTGATCCGCGAGGAGCGGCTCGTCGAGAATGCCGCGGCCCGTGGAGCCGAGCTGCGCGCCGGACTGGGGCGGATCGCGGCCGAGGACGACCGGGTGGGCGACGTCCGCGGACCCGGGCTGATGGTCGGGGTCGAGCTGGTGCGGTCACGTGACGGCCGCGAGCCCGACGGCGACCTGGCGGATCGCGTGATGGCGGCATGCGCCGACGCGGGCCTGCTCGTGCTGCTCTGCGGGCGCCAGCATCAGGTCGTCCGCTGGATCCCGCCGCTCAACGTGACCGCGGCCGAGATCGCGGAGGGGGTCGAGATCTTCGGGGAGAGCCTCGCGTCGATGCCGCGCGACTGATCGACGCGGCGCGTCTGTCGACGCGGCGTCAGATCCGGCCGAGGATCTCCGATCGCTTGGCCTGGTATTCCTCGTCGGTGATGAGGCCTTGCGTTTTCAGGGATTCAAGCGCGGCGAGGGCCGCAGCCGTGTCGGAGGCAGCAGGCGCGGCCGCTGGGGCAGGCACTCGCCGCAGGAGTCGCGGCAACTGGCTGCGGGGCGGTCCCGATTGCAACCGCGGCCGCGGCCGACCCGCCGGTCATCGACGCCGCCTTCTGCTCCTGGATCGCGGTGCGCAGCTCTTTCGCCTTGGCGACGGTCATGAATCTGTCTTCGCCGGCCGCTCCAGACGCCGTCAGGATCTTCAGGTTGCCGAACCCGAGCATGCGACCGAGGCCGGGCTCGTCGAGGCGGACGTCGGTCAGCATCGGCAGCAGGGTCTCGGACGAGCGCCGTCGCAGCAGGCCCTCGTAGCGCAGGACGCGCATGTTCGTGACGCCGAAGTGGGCGGACAGGAATTCGGCGATGTTGTAGACGATCCACAGGATCGCGAAGAGCAGCAATCCGATGGCGATCAGATCCATGAGATTGCCGATCGACCCGAAAAAGCCATCTCCGGTGGGCGCCAGCCAGCGCAGCACGAGCGCGCCGAGGATGATGAGGATGGCGACCAGCGAGGCGCGAATCGGCGCGAACCAGTGCTTCTTGGTCTCGAAGACCACCTGTTCCCCGGCCAGCAGGTTCGGTTCGAGCTCGTTCACGCTTTCATCTCCCATCGCGACCTTCGAGCCTGAGCATACGTGGTGGCGTCACGGACGTACGCGCCTGTTCGAGAAAAGACGCGGCCGAACACCAAAAGGCGCCCGCCGGGCAGGCGGGCGCTCGAAGTGTCGGGCAGGAGGACGCGGTCGTCACCCCCAGGCAACGACCGCGATGACGGCTAGCGGTTCTGGGCGAGGAACTTCATCACGTCGTCAAGCCGGAAGCGGCGATCGCCCCGCTTGCAGACGCGATAGAACGGCAGCTCGCCGCGGTCGCCGAGGCGCTTCACCGTGTTGACGTGGAGATGGAGCATCTCCGCGACTTCGGTTGCGGTGAGCATCGGCCCAAGTTCGTTGACGGCCATCGAAGCCATGTGCTGGTCGCCTCTCGTGTTCAGTTTCCGGCGGCCCGGGCTCCTGAGGTGTCCAGGGGTAGGGTTCGGCCCGCTTCGAGGCGGAATGTATGAGTTGAGGGTTGCACGCGCCAAGCCGTACTTTGGGGGCACCCTCGAGTACCAGGCTCTTGCAGACGGCTTTGCGGGGCTATTCGGCGGGTTCGAACGCTGACAGCGCGAGACCCACGCCGAGGGCGGCCACGAACAGCCCGAACGATGTCCCCGGAGCGAGTCGCGGACGGCGCCTGGGTGCTCGTGGGCCGGCCGATCGTCGGCCAGCTGCCGCACGCCGATGCGACGCCGCCGGTCGCCATCTCGCGCCGCAGCCAGCCCGCCACGTCCTCTCCCCACGAGCAACCGATCGTCGCGCCGCCCTGCGCCGAGCGGTATGACACGAACGCCGGGCATTCGGAGCAATGCGTCCGGCTGACGGGCGCGGCGTCGATCGGACATGGTTCCCCGACCCAGAGATGGCGCACGAAAACCCCTCACGGTGCGCGCGGCCCGTGACGAGCGGGCCGCGTTCGGCGGGAGTCTGCCAGAGCCGGCCGTGCACGCGCCATAAGTCGAACGACGTATGACGGACCGGGATTGAAGGAATCGCCCGGCGGCCTGCTCATACTTCCCGAAGGCCCGCCACGGGCCGGAGCGTCAGGGAGCACGGTGCTGCGAGAGCTCGTCGAGCGGGCCGCGAAGGGAGACCAGGAGGCGTTCGCCTCGCTGGTCCAGGTCAGTTCGGGGCGGCTGTACGCGGTTGCCTATCCGCATCCTGCGCGACCCGTACCTCGCGGAGGACGCCCTGCAACAGACCCTCATCACGATCTGGAACGAGTTGCCCCGATTGCGCGATCCCGACCGCTTCGAAGCCTGGACCTACCGCGTCATCGTCCGAGCCAGCACGGCCGAGGCGAAGCGCAGCAAGCGTGCAGCGACCAGCCTGCGGCTGCTCCCCGACGACGCGGATCGGGCCGCCGGACCCGATGAGTTCGGCGCCGTGGCCGAGCGCGATCGGCTCGACCGGGCATTCAAGCGGCTCACCGCGGACCAGAGGGCTGTCCTCGTCCTGCAGCACTACCTCGGCCTCACCCCGGTCGACATGGCCGAGGTGCTCGGCATCCCGGTCGGGACCGTCGGGTCGCGCCTGCACTACGCCACGCGCGCGCTGCGCGCGGCGCTCGAAGCCGACGAACGCACGACGAGCTCGGAGGAACGATCGGCATGACCGGCTCGAACGATCTCGATCGGATGCTCGCCTCGTACCTCGAGGAGGGCCCGCGGCGCGCGCCGGACCGCGCGATGGATGCGGCCCTGGCGTTCGCGGTCGCCCACCCGCGCCGCCGCGACCCGTTGCTGTTCCTCAAGCCGGAGGTCATGGCTCGGCGCATCGTCGATGTTCAGCCCGCAGCTCGCCTGGGTTGCGCTGGTCGCGGTCCTCGCACTCGGCGCCGTGGCGGCATTCGCGATCGGGACACGGCCCAAGCGAGCAGCCGGTCGTGCCGCCGTCGGTGGTCGAGTCGCCGTCGCCGTCGCCCTCGCCATCCGAGGCGCCCGTCACCGGCCGTCACGACGTTCGAGCGTTCGACCCCGACAACGGGATCGACCATGGCCTGTGACGGTCACGGACGCGTCGGGCACGCTTGTCGCCGTCGAGCCTGAAACGCAGCAGGACGTGCCCCCCGTCAGCCGGATCGAGGCCACGAACGACCCGGCCGACCCGACCCGCGTCCTGCTGGTGTGGACGTTCCAGGGCTGCGCGTTCCCGCACGTCCTCACGA
The DNA here is from genome assembly GCA_963721655.1 of uncultured Chloroflexia bacterium. Lineage (GTDB taxonomy): Bacteria > Chloroflexota > Limnocylindria > Limnocylindrales > CSP1-4 > DASTYU01. The sequence goes on from CAVRKH010000009.1 coordinate 291,261, forward strand.
TCGACGAGAGCGGCCAGGTCTGGCGACTCGAGCGACCAGCAGTGCCACGACGACGCTCGGCGGGAGTCGGACCAGCGGTGACGCTCGTGTTCGACGAGCCGGTCGATGCCTCCACGCTCGACGTCCAGCTCGTCGAGACCCCGGGCTAGGGCCTCTGCCGCTCGCATCTGGAACGTCCAGTGAACCAACGAGCGAATGGGCACGCACATTCGAGGCTGTTCTCGGCCGGCCGGTTCGTTGGGCGTTCCATTCGGCGAACGAAGGGTCGTGTTGCCGCCACGTGGTTCATTGGGCGAGCCGTTCAGCGACCGGGCGACGGCTCGTTCGCCGGTTGGCTCGCTGGATGAACCAGGCAACAACAGCGCAGGCAAACGGGCGCGACAAACAAGAACGCGGGGCCCGATCCGGGCCCCGCGTTCGGGGTTGATGGAGGAAGGAGCTACGCGGCGTCGTCACCCGGCGTATCGAGGCCGCCCTGGAGGAAGCCCTCGATGTCGTCGGCGTAGATCGGCTCATCGAAGGTGAGGATCAACGCGCGGTCGTGACCCATTGCGTCGACGTCGCCGTCCGGCTCGGGCTGGACCATCACGAGGACCTTGCCGTCCTGGAAGAAGTGGAGCGCCAGCGCGTTGTCGATCGCGAAGTCGACCCACGTCAGCTTGAGCGTCCGCTCGTCCAGGTTCTCGATCTGCAGCGTGTACGGCTCGACCGACATTCCCTCGGCCGGGTGGCCGGATTCGGCGGACTCGAGCAGGCCATAGCGATCGACGATGTCGACGTGGACGTCGTGCCCGTCCGCGGTCTCGAGGTCGACCGTGATCGGCATCGCGTCGTCACCGTCATCGATCGGGTCCTGGGTGGCTGCGGGCGCAGGCGTGGCGACCGGGGCGCGGCTCGGCGCCGGGGAGGCAATGTCCTCGTCGATCGACGATCCGCGGCCGTTGAAGGCCGCCGCCGTGGCAAAGGTCCCGCCGAGGACCAGCGCACCGAGGACGACGACGCCCGCCGCTCGCCGGAGGCCGCTGTTGGTTCGAAAGGTGCTCATCGTGTCGCTTCCTGTCCGTTACTGCACCGGGTCATTTGCGGTGCTATCGACACGTATGAGGCGAGCCGCCTGCCAGTCCTTCAGTGAAATCGGCGGGTGTCGGCCAATTGACTACGTCCGTCCAGGCTGACCACGACAGAAGACGTACGGAATCAAAAGAGCCCGATGGGCGGACCCATCGGGCTCTGAATGTCAGGCGGTCAGACGGTTAGTAGCTGCTGGATCGCTGCGTCTTGAAGCAATCGCTGCAGTAGACCGGCTTGCCGCTGGTCGGACGGAACGGCACCTGCGCCTCTTTGCCGCAGTTCGAGCACGTCGCGGAGAACATCTCGCGCGGGGCCCGGTCGTAGCCGCCACCACCGGAGTAGCCGCCGCTCGAATAGCCGCCACCGCCGCCGCTATCGCCACGCGATGCCTTGCGCGCTGCGCGACACGACGGGCAACGGCGGGGCTCGGTGAACTGGCGGTCGGCGTAGAACTGCTGCTCGCTCGACGTGAACGTGAATTCCTGGCCGCAATCGGCACAGGTCAGGGTCTTGTCCTGGGCGTACATGAATGAAAAACACTCCTGCTCGTGCGGCCTCAGCGAACCTGTCTCGCCGAAACCAGTGAGAGGAGTGATCGTGTGCCGCGGGTTCGATGGCGCCATCTGTTTTCGAGCGCCACAGCCACCATACCATGCTCGTTGGCCCGGGTGCCACCATCAATTCGCTCATGATCTCGGCGCGTACGTCACGCGAGCCAGGATCGGCGACGCCGGCACGACCGACCACGCCTCGCCGGCCGGCATCTTGCGATCCGGAATCGAACTCGATACAGTGAGCAAACGTCCGCTGACTGAGCAATTGCTCACCCCGTGACGAGGTCCCGACGTTGCCCGACGACTTGACCCCGGACGACCACGAGTTGCTGGCCCGGATTGCCCACCGGTCGTATATCGACGGTCGGACACAGGAGGACATTGCCCAGGAATTCGGCCTGTCGCGGCCGAAGGTCCAACGGCTGCTCGAGCGCGCCAGGCTGTCGGGGATCGTCGAAATCCACGTTGAGGCGCCTCCCGGGCTGAATCTCGAACTCGAGTCGGAGCTCGTGGAGACGTTCGGCCTCGGCGCAGCGATCGTCAGCCCCAGTCACGCCGACCCGGCCACGCAGCGCGAAGGGGTCGCGCGGGCCGCGGCGAAATTCCTCGAACGTCGTCTCTCGGACGGAATGGTCGTCGCGGTCAGCCACGGGCGGGACACGGGCGAGGTTCCGCGCTTCTTCCGGCCGACCCGACGGCTCGACGTGCGCTTCGCGAGCGCGATGGGTGGCTCGCCGCGTGTCGACAATCCGACCAATCCCAACGAGATCTGCAGCTCGCTCGCCGACCGGTGCGGCGGTCGTGCCGAGAGCCTCTACGCGCCCGCCTACGTCGAGAGTGGCGAGGTGCGCGATCGGCTCCTCGAACAGGAGGCGATCGCCCACACGTTGAGCGCGGCGGCACGGGCGGACGTGGCGCTTGTCGGGATCGGTGGGACCGATGACGGTTGCACGATGGTCCGCAGCGGCTGCCTGTCGATCGACGAGATCACTCGCCTGCGCGACGCCGGCGCCGTCGGGGACGTGCTCGGCAACTACGTGGACGCGCGGGGAACGCTCATCGTCGCACCCCACAGCCAGCGCCTCATCGCCCTCTCGATCGAGGACCTGCTGCGCATCGACACGGTCGTCGCCGTCGTGAGCGAGGCCGAGAAGCTGCTCGCGATCCTCGGCGTCCTGCGCTCCGGAGTCATCGACGTCCTGATCGTCGACGAAGGCAACGCCAGGGCCGTCCTCGAGCTCGGTCGGGCGACGCCGCTCGACGATGCCCCACCCCGTTCCGTCCAGCTCGAGACCCGAGCGCAACCCGCAGCCGGCAGGAGGTAGACCAATGCCTGTCGTCCCAACCCAGGAAATCGTCCAGCGCGCGTTCACGGAACGCTACGGTGTCGCCGCGTTCAACGTCGTCAACGACCTGACGATGGAGGCGGTGCTGGCCGCGGCCGAGGAGTTGCGCGCGCCGCTCATCGTGCAGACCTCCGTCAAGACCGTGAAGTCGATCGGCGCCGACGTGCTCGTCGCGATGTGGACCGAGATGACGCGCGACCTGACGGTCCCGGTTGCGCTCCACCTCGACCATTGCCCGGAACGCGACGTCATCAGCCTGTGCCTCGACAAGGGCTGGAACTCGGTGCTCTTCGACGGCTCGAACCTGTCGGTCGAGGAAAACACGCGCCAGACCATCGAAGTCGTCGAAGAGGCGGCCCGCTACGGTGCGCTCGTCGAGGGCGAGATCGAGGGCTTCAAGCGCGTCGAGGAGGTGGCCGACGACAACGGCGTCGACGAGCAGACGCTCGAGACCGCCGTCGACTTCGTTCGCTCGACCGGGGTCGACATCTTCGCTCCGGCCATCGGCAATGCCCACGGCATGTACACGACCACCCCCAAGCTCGACAGCCAGCGGGTCACCGACATCGTCGAGGCGACCGGAAAGCCCGTCGCACTGCACGGCGGAACGGGCATGACCCCGGAGCAGTTCACGGACCTCATCGCGCGCGGCTGCGCGAAGGTCAACATCTCGACCGCCCTGAAGATCGCGTTCATCCAGTCGGGCTACGACTACGTTTCCGGGCACCCGACCGAGTACGACCCCCCGAAGCTGTTCGTCGCGCAGCGGGCGGCCGTGCTCGACATGGCGAAGGAGCACATCGCGAAGTTCGGCGCCCAGGGGCACGCCTGGTGAGCACGCTGATCTTCGACTGCGACGGGGTCCTCGCTGACACCGAGCGGGACGGGCACCGGGTCGCGTTCAACTCGACGTTCCGCGAGTTCGGGCTCCCGGTCGAATGGTCCGAGGAGGAGTACGCGGTCAAGCTCCAGATCGCCGGCGGCAAGGAGCGAATGGCCAGCCTCCTGACGCCCGAGTTCGTGCGGGCCAACGGGCTGCCCGAGGACGCCGACGGGCAGGCCGCCACCCTCGCCTCGTGGCACAAGCGCAAGACCGCGATCTACACCGACATGGTCGATGCCGGGATGCTGCCGACGCGGCCCGGCATCCGCCGGATCATCGGCGAGGCACAGGACGCGGGATGGACCCTCGGCGTCGCATCCACGTCCGCCGAGCCGTCGGTCCGCGCCATCCTCGAGCAGGCCGCGGGTGCGGAGCGTGCCGCCGGGTTCGACCTCGTGCTCGCCGGCGACGTCGTGGAACACAAGAAGCCGGCTCCCGACATCTATCTCCTGGCCCTCGAGCGGCTCGGCGTGCCGGCCGCAGCAACACTCGTGATCGAGGACTCGCGCAACGGCCTCCTCGCCGCCACCACGGCGGGGCTTCGATGCGTGATGACGGTCAATGGCTACACCGAAGAGGAGGACAACAGCGAAGCGGTGCTCGTCGTGTCGTCGCTCGGCGATCCGGACGGTGAGCACACGCGGATCATCGCGAACCGCGGTGCCGCTCGACCCGGCGACTTCATCACCCTGACGGATCTGGAGCGCTGTCTCGCCGCCTGACTGCGCGGCGTCTCCATGTCCGGCGAGGGTCCATCCAGGAGGTTCGTATGGCAGAACCGGCGCTCGACGATCTCGACCTCGTCATCAAGACGATGGCCAGGACGATCGTCGACAACGCGGACTACTTCGCACAGCTCGACTCGATCGTCGGCGACGGCGACTTCGGCTACTCGCTTGCGGAACGGCTTCGAGGTCGTCCAGGCGGACTACGACAGCTGGGACAAGCCGACCATCGGCGCGGTCCTCAAGAAGATCGGCCTCACGATGTCGGGCAAGGTCGGCGGCGTGTCAGGCCCCATCTGGGGCACCGCCTTCCTGCGCGCGGGCGTCAGCGCCGGCGACAAGACGGAGCTCGTTCCCGACGACGTCATCGCGCTGCTGCGCGCCGCCATTGGCGGCATCAAGCAACGCGGCGAGTCGGATCTGGGCGACAAGACGCTGCTCGACGCACTCGTCCCGGCGGTCGACAGCCTCGAGGCAAGCTTCGCCGACCCGGCGACCGCCACCGATCACGGGGTCGCCGCGCTCCAGCGTGCGGCGGACGTCGCGGTCAAGGCGGCCGAGGACACGGCGCCGATGATCGCCAAGCGGGGCCGCGCGGCCTACACCGGCGAACGGAGCATCGGCTCCGTGGATGCCGGCGCCACGGCCGTCGGCGTGATCTTCCAGGCCATCAGCGCCGCGTGGCGCGAGAAGTACGGGAAGTAACCAGGAGGATTCAGCGTGAAGAAGTTCGTCAACGACCCGAAGCAGTTCGTCCCGGAGTTCCTCGAGGGGATCACGCTGGCAAGCGGCGGCACCCTCAAGTACGAGCCCAAGTACAACCTGATCTACCGCGCGGACATGCCCAAGTCGGATCGCGTGTCGATCATCCAGGGCTCGGGCTCCGGACACGAGCCGGCGCACACGATGATCGTCGGCCCCGGCATGCTCGACGCCGCCTGCCCCGGTGACGTCTTCGCCGGCCCCCCGGTCGAGTTCGTCACCGAGACGTCCAAGCTCATGGACACCCCGGCCGGCGTCCTCTACATCGTCAACAACTACACCGGCGATCGCACCGCATGGGAGATGGCGAAAGAGCTGCAGGAGGCAGAGGGCCAGAAGATCGGCTACCTCCTCGTCAACGACGACGTCGCCGTCAAGGACTCGACGTGGACGGTAGGTCGGCGCGGCGTCGCCGGCAACTTCTTCGTCATCAAGGCCGCCGCGGCGAAGGCCGACACGGGCGGCTCGCTCGAGGAATGCGTCCGCGTCGGTGAGAAGGTGATCGCCAACGTCCGGACGATGGGCATCGCGCTGTCGTCGTGTACGCCGCCCGTTCGCGGCACGCCGCTGTTCGACATCGGCGACGACGAGATGGAGATCGGCATCGGGATCCACGGTGAGCCCGGCCGCCAGCGCGCGAAGCTCGTGCCCGCGAACGAGATCGTTGACATCCTGCTCGACGCCATCGTCCCCGACCTGCCGTTCGAGTCCGGCGACGAGGTCGCCGTCATGGTCAACGGCCTTGGCGGCACGCCGATCAGCGAGCTGTACCTCCTGTACGGCATCGCCCACAAGAAGCTCGCAGACAAGGGCATCAACGTCTTCCGCAGCTATGTCGGCGAATACTGCACCTCGCTCGAGATGGCGGGTGCCCACATCTCCCTGCTCAAGGTCGACGACGAGCTCAAGCAGCTCCTCCTGGCTCCTGCAGAGATCGCCTATCGCGTGTTCTAGGCGATGCGGTAGTCGACGCGCAAACCCCTGGGGGGTCCCGATGGCGGGTGCGCGACCTGGGGGAACGTGCACCCGCCATCGCCCACACGTCCTCGTGGGGCCGAACTGAAACGTCGAATTAACCATTCGGCCCTAGCGGGCGATGCGGGCGTGTCTATCGTTACTGTTCCGACGGCAGGGGCCCGTCAATCCCGCGCGGTACATCGCCATGACCCTTGCGAACACGAATCCGCCCCGGGCAGCCGCATCCGACGGGCGAAGACCGACGTCGAAGGGCACGCGTACACCTGGTACGACCCGGATTCGGCGGACTTCGACAACGCCGACCGATGGGCGCCACTGGACCCGACCGAGGACGACGAGGCGGCGACGCTCGACGACGGCTGAGCGCGCATCGCCGCGCGAGGATTGGCGTCCCCGGCAGGATTCGAACCTGCGACCTTCCGCTTAGAAGGCGGTTGCTCTGTCCACTGAGCTACGGGGACGCGGTAGGTGGCTCAGTCTACGCACGAAACCGATGGATTGACCGCCTGATCAAAGCCGCAGACGCCCCAGGAGGCGCGTGACTCGGCGACCGCCTCGCCATGCGCGATCTCAACCGCGGGTTCCGTCGCGGCGTTGGCCAGGTCCTCCATCGCCTGGAACGGCGACCCGGATCGCCTAACCGACCGGCCGAGGCCGAGGCCCCGCGGCAGTCATTTGCAAGCACGAGCTGACGGCCGAACGCATCCGGGAAAGGCGATTCCGCGTATCTCTCCATGTGGCGACCCGCCGGCGCGCCCAGAACCCCCGGGTGCCAGGGTCGTCGAACGTGGAGGTCAGCCCATGCGAACCACGCGCTCGATCCTCGTCATCCTCGGGGTGGCCGTCCTGATGGCTACCTCGGCGGCAACAGTGGCGGCTGGTGGCCGGCCGATCGTCGTGGAGATGACCGGAGCCCAGGAAGCGCCGGGGCCCGGTGATCCCGACGGCACGGGTACGGCCTCGTTCTGGATCAACCCGGGCCAGGAGGAACTGTGCTTCGTCCTGGAGGTCCAGAACATCGCTCCTGCCAATGCGGCGCATATCCACATCGCGCCGCCCGGCGTGCCCGGCCCCGTCGTCATCCCGTTGACACCTCCCACGACGGGGGCGTCCTCGGGGTGTGTCTCGGCCGATCGTGAGTTGCTCGTCGCGATCCTGATGGACCCGTCCGCCTATTACGTGAACGTCCACAACACCGATTTCCAGCCCGGCGCGATCCGGGGCCAGCTCAGCCGCTAGGCGGCGCACACCACCGCATCCACCTGGGGGTTCGGGACCTCGCGGCGATCCCGCTGCCGCGGGGTCCCGACGTCTCCACGGCGGTACATTCCACGCGAGCCGCCCCTGACGACCGGGCACTCGCCCTGGCGCTCGTCTCGCGCCACGCCCCGCGACGGGTGCACGGCGGACCGAACCACGCCCCGCACCGGACGGCCATCAGCGACCTGGTGGTGAGCCCCCCGAACAAACACCGCCGGGGGAACGATGGTCTCGCCCGGGGGACCCAAAAGTCATAACGCCACGTCGGGCGCTTCGTTAGGCCCCGTTTCGACATGACGAAACCCCACCGCGACCGGTCCCCCTCGGACCCCCTCGCGGTAGGGCTCATCCTCTACAACGAAGTCGACGCCGCTTCGTTAGGCAAACGTGGCGAAACCCTGCCGAGGTCCCCTGAGTTGCCGTCGGCAGGGCCTCAGCCAGCCGCCAACCGCCCGCCGCTACCGCGGGAGACAGCGACAGGCCGCAGTCGCGCAAAGATGACTAGGTTGCGAACTCCCGCAGGTCGTCACAGAAGTTGCGGCCCTCGGTATCGTTGCGCCCGGTCAATTCCTTCACGATCCGGAACGAGTCAGGGACCTCAGTGTCGTCGCTCGGGTCACCGGGCGTGCCGTTGTAGTCGATGTCGAAGGCGAACCGAACGTGACCGGGGTCCTTGAGCACGAGGTTGCCGTCGGTGTCGTAGAGCCGTGTGACCACCGGAGGCCGCGACGGTGATGGTGATCGTGCCGTCACCGTTGTCGACGATCGCGTGGTCCCTGCTGTTGGCGGTGAAGGCCTGGGTGAAGGTGCCGCCGGTGTCCAGGTTCGTGGTCACGACTGTGCCGTGCACGCTTTCGCGGAAATACGGGAACGGTGATGAGCCGCGCAGGTTGCCCAGGAAGTTCCCTGAGACGTCCACGTCGTCCTGGGCCGGGGTGCCCTCGCAGTCGTAGACCTCGCTGGTGAAGACGTCGTGGAAGTGCCCCTTTTCGATCGGTCGGGCGAAAGCGGGTGTGCTAGCGAGCACCGTCCCCGCGATGGTCAATCCGGCGATAAGTAGTCCGGAACGCCGTCTCATGAAACCAACCCTCCTCCGAGCTTCGACAGCCGAGGGCAGCCGGTTCTAGGCGGCGAGGGTGCCCACCTCGCGATGCTCCGGCCGCGGCGTCGGCAAGAACCTCCTACGGACGAGGTCGGTCTCGCCATTGGCATTCGGCACGGGTCGGGCGACCGCTCGATGGACGCCGTGCCTCAGGAACCCCCCGGTGGCTCCCGCCACCTCTCCGCTCGCCTGCATCATGGCGAACGCTGACGGGTTGTGCCACATACGTTTTGCGAGGCGGGACCGGTCCGCCATGACGACCCGCGAAGCGCGAACGCGCCGCTCTCGGGATGGTGGTCGGGACGTCGAGCTGATCGACTCCCTCGGGAAGCGGTCCTGTCCGAGGCGAAGGAGAGACCCGCCGTAGTCCCGAACGTGCCGGATCCGGCGGGTCTCGAAGACTCGGGTGACCTCTTCGCCGGCGAGAGCCGGGTCGGTGGGGACGGGCCTTCCTGACGAGACCGGGCCTCACGCAGTCGACACGAGTCCGTCTTCGTGAGGCTCGGGCTGTCGAGAAGTTCCGCTGACAGCCTCGAGTCCGACTCTAGCCTACCCCTCGCGCCTCTCCCGAGACTACCCCCAAGAGGTTGCAATTCGGCGGTCCGAACGGCTCCCGGACGGCATTTCCAGCGTGCTACACTCCGCGCCCCGCGACGCCGGCCGGGACCGGCGTTCGGACACGAGGTACCGAACGCGTCATGGCCCGTCCGACGGCGGTTTCGCCGTCTGTTGCCACACCCGCACTGGGATCCACGCGACGTTTGGCGGCCGGTCAGTTGGCCCTCGAACTCCCGCTCGGGCTCCCGGAGCTGGCAGTCGCGCCCGAGTGGAAGACCCAGCAGCGGCTGTGGGGCCACAGCCTCCACCCGATGTGCTCCTATCTCGCGAGCTTCCCGGCGGCACTCGCGCACGCGTTCATCGCCCGCTACTCGCGAGCCGGTGACGTGGTCCTCGACCCCTTCTCCGGTCGCGGCACGACCCCGCTCCAGGCGTGTGCCGAGGGTCGGATCGGCGTCGGCAACGACCTCAATCCGTTCGCCCACCTGCTCACAGCGTCGAAGGTGGATCCCGCCTCCCCGGCCGAGGCCCGCACGCGGCTCGCGGCGCTCCGGCTCGCGTGGAACGCCGACTCAGCCGGCTGGCTGTCGCTCGCGGAGCGCGTGATCGTCCGACCGGCGCACCCGGCATCGTGGGTCCCGACGGCCGGCTCCGGCCGCGGGCCGAGCGATCACGACGAGAGCGTCCCGGACGAAGTCGCGCTCGCATTCCACCAGCGGACGCTGGCCCAGCTCCTGTTCGTGCGCAGCTCGCTGCGCCTCGCCGAACCGACCGACCTGTTCCTCGCCGCGGCCCTGACCGGGATCCTGCACGGCAAGAGCGCGAGCTACCTGTCCGAGCTGATGCCGAACACCTTCTCGATGGCGCCGCGCTACGTCCGCGAGTTCGCGGCGCGAACCCAGTTCCAGTCGCCGGCCCGCGACGTGTTCGATTGCCTCGCACTCAAGTTCGACCGCCTGTACCGCCAGCCACTGCCCCCGGCCCGTGGGATCGCGCTGCTCGGCGACGCGCGTGATGTCGCCGAACGGGCACGCGCAGCGCTCCGTGAGGCCGGACGTCCGGACCGGGCGCGGCTCGTGGTCACCTCGCCCCCCTACCTGCGGGTCGTCAAGTACGGCTACTACAACTGGCTGCGGACATGGTTCCTGGGATTCGACGCCCGGAGCATCGATGCCACGCTGGACGACGCCCATCACCGCGAGCCGTACCTGGCCTTCCTTCGGGACGTGCTCCGGGACCTGCGCCTCGTCCTGACCGACGACGCGGTCGTGGTGCTCGTCATCGGGGACGTCGAGACAGATCGGGGCCGCTCGATCCGGAGTGGAATTGGGCTCGCCGAGCGGGTCTGGGAATCGGCCGCGGCGCCCGAGGGCTACACGTTGGCCGGTGTTGCACTCGATGACGTGGCGGCTGGTCGCAAGATGACCAAGCTGTGGGGTGTCGAGGCGGGCCGGGCGACAAAGATGGATCGGATCCTGGTCCTGGGCGCGTCCGAGGCGGGTCGTCGCCGGGCGCTGGCCGGAGCCGGGCTGGACATCGACTGGAGCTGGCCGCCGAGGGCGCTCCGCGCCATCTGAATTCGAGAGCGCGCGGAAGGCCGACCCGGCGCCCCGCTATGATCGAGCCATGCAGCAGATGTACCACCCGACCGAGCTCGCGGCGATGGATCCGCTGGTCCTGATGAAGAACCTGGACCACGTCCGCATGACCAGCCGGCGGCTGTCGTACATCCTCCAGCAGCAGGTCCACCTGTACACGCCCGAGGCCAACCAGCTCCGCGAGCAGATCGACCGGTACGTCGAGGCGGAGCGGCAGATCGAAGGCGAGATGGCCCGCCGCCGCATCCGGGACTGACGCGACGAAAGTACGACTTGGGGAGGCTGCCCGCCTCACCTAGCATCGGTCCCCCGGGGGTGCGCCGTTCACCCTCGTCCACGAGGCATCGGTGCGCCCGTTCGTCACGCGTCTCACGATCGTGCTCCTCGCCCTGGCCGTTGCCGGCCCGGTCGAGCTGCTCGTCGTTGCGCCCGTTCTCGCAGCGGACGCCGAAGCCGCCGAGCCCGAACCGACGCCGACCCCGACACCCGAACCGTCGCCAACACCTGAGCCCTCCCCCACCCCGGACCCAACGCCCACGCCGGACCCAGACCGACCCGACGCCGGACCCGACGCCGACGCCGGACCCGAGTCCGACGCCTGACCCGAGTCCGACGCCGGACCCGAGTCCGACCCCGGATCCGTCGCCGACCCCGGATCCGTCGCCGACGCCCACGCCGTCGCCGACACCCTCCTTCGGCGCGTTCACGAATCCGGCGACCGGGACGTCGACCATCGGCACGGCCGGCCTCGCGAGTGTGGCGTGGACGGAGGCCACCACCGTCACCAACCGGGCGCTGCGGCAGTACTACGCGGGCGCCAAGGGCGAGTCGTGCGATGGTGTGACCTGGGTCCGCGCCTGGACGCGCGTCGTCGCATCGGGCACGGCACGCGCCGGCAAGCTCGTTCCCGGGCATCTGCTACCGCTACTCGATCACCGCCACCGAGGTGGGCACGGGGACGCCGGTGCGGATCGAGTCCGGCGTCGTCCGGATCCCCGGCCGCTGGTACGGCGCCTTCGACCTCTACCGCTCGCACGGCCTTCTCCACCCAGCGGCGCTGGTACTGGTGCGTGCCGGCGAGCGTCCAGATGATGCTCAACCTGATCCAGGGACGCAGCGACCACTCGTGGGGAAACCAGTACACGTACTACACGTACGGCCGCCCGCGGAGGGCGAGGAAGTTCCCGAGCCTCGGCCTCGACCCGCAGTCGTGGATGCTCACGCTCAACCGCTACGGCGGCGGGGACTACCGGGTCGTCACCTCGTCGGACCTCGGCGTACTGATGCGCTACGCCGCCAAGCGCAACCGGCTCACCGGCAAGCCGGTCGGGCTGCTCGTCGCGCGCGGCGGCCACGCCTGGGTGATGACCGGCTTCCAGGCGACCGCCGACCCGGCTCTCACCAGCAACTACCGGCTCACGTCCATCAAGACGATGGGTCCGTTGTGGCCGATGCAGAAATACCGCAACCGGTACTTCGATTCGCCGCCGGGCGCCTGGTTCTCGATGAGCCGCGTGCCGCTGCTCTACGGCCGCTATCGCGACAGCGACGGGCGGACGCCGTGGGACGGCAAGTACGTGATCATCTCGCCTTGACGGTGACGGCCGTCAGGCGCTGATCGGCACTCCGACCAGCCGGGGCATGATCCCCTGGGCGTCGGTCGCCTGCTCCTCGACGCCGTCGTCCTGGTCGGCATCCTCGACGATCCGCACCGCGACCGGCCGACGGGCCTGCTGGTCCTCGGCGACGACCTGCGCCACCATGGCGGCAAGTCCGGGCATGTCGCTGAGGCACAGGCCGATGCCGATGCCGGACAGCGCCTCGGCGTCGAACCCGCGGAACAGTCCGCGATTCGCGACTGCGCACATCTCGTCGTAGAGCTCGGGCCAGCCCACGTGCTTTCGCCGGTAGCAGAACCGGACGAACTCGATCGCATCCGGGCCCGCCGGGCGCGCGGCTGCGCTATTCACCATCGATACCTGCCTCCCTCACGGGTGCCGGGCTGCGGGGATTGAGCGGCCCGGTAACCCGCCCATGCCGAAAACATGCCCGAATGATTGCCTGGCTGGCCGGTTGCCGGTCCTCCCTCCTCGGTCGTCGGCAGCCGGTTGAGGGGTCATGGTAGGCCGATGCACGCCCGCTCGGAAGAGGGGTTGTCCACGACTTCGTCCACCAACTTTTCCACATGAACGCCCGTTCGGTGGACGACCGTGCTGGGCCCTACGCCGTCTGCAGTAGACCGATGTGGAAGGTCGTACGAGCACCGATTTGGGCAGGCGGCGACGACCTGCTCCGATCAACCGATCGGTTGATCCCGCGTCAACCGAGCTGTCGTCCGGATGCAGCCTCGCGTCCGATGTGACACCCGGCTGGCCGGTCGCATCCTCGACGCATGAATGTCATCGAAGTCAACCACCTCACCAAGCGCTATGGCGACCGCGCGGCCGTTGACGGCGTGTCCTTCTCGGTCGAGGAAGGCGAGATCTTCGGCATCCTCGGACCCAACGGCGCCGGCAAGACAACGACCGTCGAAACGATCGCCGGCCTCCGCTCGCCCGACGACGGCACGATCAGCGTCCTGGGCCTCGACCCTCGACGGGACCGTGAACGTCTCCGGTCGCTGGTCGGCGTCCAGCTGCAGGAGAGCGAACTGCCCGAGCGGATGACGGTGAGCGAGGCCCTCGAGCTGTTCGCGTCGTTCTACGAGGATCCGGCCGATCCGCGGACGCTGATCGCCGATCTCGGGCTCGGCGACAAGCGCGACACGGCCTACCGCAACCTCTCGGGCGGCCAGAAGCAGCGGCTGTCGATCGCCCTCGCCCTCGTGGGCCGGCCCAGGATCGCGATCCTGGACGAGCTCTCGACCGGGCTCGACCCGCAGGCTCGCCGCGAGACGTGGCAGCTCATCGAGTCGATGCGTGATCGAGGCGTGACGGTCCTCCTGGTCACCCACCTGATGGAGGAGGCCGAGCGGCTCGCCGATCGGGTCGCCGTCTTCGGTGAAGGCCGGCTGATCGCCCTCGACACGCCGGCCGGCATCGTCTCGATGGCGGACCCCGAGCAGCGGCTCCGGTTCCGACCGTCCGTGCCGATCGACGATCAGCTGTTGACCGACCTTGCCGGAGGTCCGAGAGCGTCGAGCACAGCGGTCCGTTCGTCGTCGTGACCGGCACCGGCAACCTCATCCAGGCCGTCACGTCGGTCCTGGCCCGGCACCGGGTCGTGGCCAACGATCTTCGAATCGAACAAGCGAACCCTGGACGACGCCTACCTGGCCCTGACCGGCCGGCTGGCGGCCCACACCGCGAAGGAGCTGTCATGAACGAGATGCGAACGCTGATCGTCACCGAGGCGAAGCTGTTGCTCCGTGACCCGATCACGTGGCTGGCCGCGATCGCGCTGCCGTCGGTGGTCCTGCTGATCTTCGGTTCGATCTTCGCGCCCCACCGGCCCGATCCCGAATTGGGCGGTCAGCGCTGGATCGACCTGTTCGTTCCCTCGCTGCTCGTCATCACGCTGGGAACGCTGGGCCTCCAGACGCTGCCGATCCGCCTGGCGACGTACCGCGAGAAGGGCGTCCTGCGGCGGCTGTCGACCACGCCGGCTCACCCGGCCAGGCTGCTGATCGCGCAGCTCGTCATCTACCTGGTGACGTCGGTCATCGCCCTCGGTCCTGCTCGATCGTTGTCGGGTATGTCGCGTTCGCGATCCCGCTGCCGGCGTACCCGCTGGCCTACGTCGCGGCGTTCCTCCTCGGCATGACATCCCTGTTCGCGATCGGGCTTCTGCTCGCCGCGATCGTTCCGAACTCCCGTGTGGCGACGGCCATCGCGATCCCGATGTTCTTCGCCGTGATGTTCCTGGGCGGGGTCTACCTCCCGCGTTACCTGCTCCCCGACGTCCTCATCCAGATCGGCGACTTCACGCCGCCCGGCGTCCAGGGGCTCCAGGATGCGTGGCTGGGAACCACACCGCAGCTGCCGCCGCTCCTCGGCATGGCGATCCTGACGGTCGTGGCCGGGGCACTCGCCGTCCGACTGTTCCGATGGGAGTGACGCGCACGCCGAGCGCGCACTGCTGGTGGCGATCCGTGTGGAGTAGCGTTCGAGCATGAGCGGGTCGACGAAGCCCGGCTGGGAGCGATTCGGCGACGCGATGGTCGGCTGGTGCGGGTACTTCCTGCTGGTGCCCGCCACCGTCCTTGGCCTCCTCGCCGGCCCCAAGGATCTCGCCTGGCAGGCGACGACGCTCGGGATCGTGGCGCTGACTGCGGCCTGGATCTACCTGATGTTCACCCGTCTGCGGCCGCCGTGGCAGGAGCATCGACTCCGTGTCGACGTGTTCTTCATCGGGGTCCTCGCCCTCGCAGCCGCGCTCATGCTCCGCCAGCCGCTGTTCTTCATCTTCATGATCAGCGGCTTCTTCTATGCCTCGATCCTGCGGCCGCTGCCACTCGCCTTCGTGGGTGTCTTTGCGACGTCGTTCCTCGTGAACACGCTCATCGCCGGGTTCCCGCAGACCGATGAAGGGTGGACGTTCTACGTGGTGATCATCGCCATCCAGACCATCGTCATCGGCGGCGGCTCGATCATCGGCGAGAAGGTCTCCGAGCAGAACGAGGAGCGCCGCCAGGCCCTCGCACGACTCGAGGTCGCGCTCGAGGAGAACGCCGGTCTCCACGCCCAGCTGCTGACGCAGGCACGCGAGGCCGGC
This sequence comes from uncultured Chloroflexia bacterium, assembly GCA_963721655.1. GTDB lineage: Bacteria > Chloroflexota > Limnocylindria > Limnocylindrales > CSP1-4 > DASTYU01. The sequence continues at coordinate 306,811 of CAVRKH010000009.1, forward strand.
ATCATGGACGAGCGGCAACGCATGGCGCGCGAGATCCACGACACCATCGCGCAGGGCCTGACCGGGATCGTCACCCAGCTCGAGGCGGCCGGCCAGGCGAGCGATCGGCCGGAGGAGCGGCAACGCCACATCGACGCCGCCGCCCGCCTGGCGCGCGACAGCCTCGCCGAGGCACGCCGCGCGGTCGAGGCATCACGTCCGCCGCAGCTGGACGGACGAAGCCTGCTCGAGGCGGTCACGGCGGTGGCCGACGAATGGACAGCGCAGTACGGCGTACCCGTCGAGGTTTCGTCGACCGGCGAGGCCGTGCCACTCCACCCGGAGATCGAGGTGGCGCTGCTGCGGATCGCGCAGGAAGCCCTGGCCAACGTCGCCAAGCACGCCGGGGCGACCCGCGCCCGACTGACCCTGACCTACATGGGCGACGTGGTGACGCTCGACATCCGCGACGACGGCGTCGGGTTCGTTCCGCCGACGTCGACGACGCCGCGCGGTCTTGGCTTCGGGCTGAGCGGGATGCGTCAGCGCGCGAACCGCGTCGCCGGCACCTTGTCGATCGAGTCGGAGCCTGGCGGGGGGACGGCCATCTCGGCCCGCGTGCCCGCGATCGCCAGTCCGCAGACAGGCGCCGGCGCGTGAGCCCAACCCAAATCCTGATCGTCGACGACCATCCGGTCGTTCGCGACGGACTGCGTGGCATGTTCCAGGGCGATCAGGACTTCGCGGTCGTCGGCGAAGCGGCGGACGGCGCGGAAGCGGTGCGCCTGGCCGGCGACCTCGATCCGGACGTCATCCTGATGGACCTGCACATGCCCGGCGTCGACGGCGCCACTGCGATCCAGCAGCTCGTGGAGCGCGGATCGCGCGCCCAGGTCCTCGTTCTGACGACGTACGACACCGATGCCGACGTGGTGCCGGCCCTCGAGGCGGGCGCCACTGGCTACCTCCTGAAGGACGCGCCGCGGGCAGAGCTCATCCGCGCGGTTCGAGCGGCACAGCGGGGTGAATCGGTGCTCGCTCCGTCGGTGGCCACACGGCTCGTGAGCCAGCTCCGAACCCGATCCGGGGATGCATTGAGCGACCGCGAGCTCGAGGTCCTCACGCTGATCTCCCAGGGCGAGACCAATCGCGGGGCGGCGGCCCGGCTGTTCATCTCGGAAGCCACGGTCAAGACGCACCTGCTCCACATCTACGAGAAGCTCGGTGTCGGCGACCGGGCGGCCGCCGTCGCGCGGGCATACGAACGAGGGCTGCTCACCCCGAAGCGGTCCCTAAAGTCGGCGCAGCTCTACGCCGGCCCGGTTCGCGGACAATAGCTTCACCATGAAGCCCCAGTTCGGGATCTCGGTGACGCCCTACGCCGAGGCCTACCCGCAGATCGTCGAGCAGGTCCTTGCTGCGGAACGCACCGGGTTCGACCTCGTCGGTATCCAGGATCACCCGTATCAACGGCGCTTCCTCGACACCATCGCGCTGATCGCCGACCTGCTCGCTCGCACGTCGCGGCTGCGCTTCTTCCCCGACGTCGTGAGCCTCCCGATGCGGCCGCCGACGATGCTCGCGAAGGCCGCGGCATCGCTCGACGTCATGAGTGGCGGCCGCTTCGAGCTCGGTCTCGGCGCCGGCAACTTCTGGGATGCGGTCGCGGGGATGGGTGGGCCGCGGCGCGCGTCCGGTGAGCGCGGTGCCGCCCTGGAAGAAGCCATCGACCTGATCCGCGCGGCGCTCGACGTCGGCACGGATCGCGGCGTCGTTCGCGGTGCCGGACCCTTCTACCCGGTGCCCGGCTATCCCGCGGGCCCGCCTCCGGCCCATCGCGTCGAGATCTGGGTCGGCGCGATGGCGCCGCGCGCGCTCGAGCTCATCGGTCGCAAGGCCGACGGCTGGATCCCCGGCGGTGGCGTTTCCCGCATCGATGACTTCGCCGGCCTCGCAGCCCGGATCGACGACGCCGCTGCTGCCGCGGGCCGAGATCCGCGCGCCATCCGGCGCATCGTCAACGTCGCCGGGACGCTCACCGACGGTCCGCACGGCGAGGGTCCGCTGGACGGCCCGGTCGAGCTGTGGATCGACAGGCTCACCGAATGGGCCGTCGACCTGCGAATCGACGCCTTCATCGTCTGGCCGCCCGATCCGGGAACGACGATGATCGAGCGGCTGGCGGCCGAGGTCATCCCGGCTGTCCGCGAAGCCACGAGCGAACAGGTCTGACGATGGGCAGGCTGATCTACTCCCTCAACGTCTCGCTCGACGGCTTCGTCGAGACTCCCGACCACTCGCTCGCGTGGGCGAATGTCGACGACGAATTGCACACCTGGTTCAACGATCAGGCGCGCGAGCTCGCTGCGTCCCTCTACGGTCGCCGGATGTACGAGCTGATGTCGTCGTACTGGCCGACCGGCGCGACCGACCCCGACGCCACCGAGCCGATGCGCGATTTCGCTCGGATCTGGGCGACGACGCCAAAGATCGTCTTCTCGTCGTCGCTCGACTCGGTCGACTTCAACAGCCGGCTGGTGCGCGGTGATATCGCCGAGGAGCTTGCGCGCGTGCGGAAGGAGTTCGACGGCGACATGGACGTCAGCGGTGCCACCCTGGCCGCATCGTTCATCCGGCGAGGCCTGGTCGACGAGTACCGGCTGCTCGTGCATCCCGTGGTGCTGGGCGCCGGAACACGGTTCTTTCCGGAGGTCGCGAGCCCGATCCCGTTGCGCCAGACCGCGACGAGACGGTTCGATTCCGGAGTCGTGTACGTCGGGTACGAGACTGCCTAGGCGCGTCCACTCGACGATGTGGTCCGTTTCGGCTACGGCGCGGGTCTATGGTTCGCAATGCCGTACACGAGCGAGCCATGACGGAACCGGAGGCCCTGAGCAGACCTGAGCAGGTCGGGGTCGGTCGGACGCGCCTCGCGATGGAGTCGCTCGAGGCCTTCGTGTCCGAGCATTACGTCGCGCCTCGTCCGCCTCGCCGGGCTCGTCACGCGCGACGTCGATCAGGCCCAGGACGCCGTCCAGGCAGCGCTCGAGCGGGCATGGCGAAAGCGCGAGCAGGCAAACGCCGACAGTGTCCGACCGTGGCTCGACCGTATCGTGGTCCGCGAGGCGATCCGGGAGGCCCAGGGTCGGAACCGACTCGCGCCATGGCGGCACGACTCGACCGATTGGATCGAGATGCCGGCGAGCACGCCGGAGCCGGCCGAGATGGCCGTCCTGCGCGAGGCGCTCGGGCGACTGTCGCCCGACCACCGTGCGGTCGTCGCGCTCCACCTGTACGCGGGCTATTCCGTCGACGAGACCGCCCGAATCCTGCAGGTCCCGTTCGACACCGTTCGATCCCGTCTGCGCGCTGCCCGCGAGCGGCTGCGCCGCGAACTCTCGGAGGCCAGCACATGACCCCGATCCAGCCTCCGATGAACGACGAGCGCCTTGACCGCCTGGTCCGTCAGCTGCTGACCGAGCGAGCAGACGATGTCGCTGCCGCGGCGATGCCGGCCGAGACGATGACGGCGGTCGTCGCCTCCCATGTTCGGCGCGGCGGGATCGCCGATCGCCGACCGTTGCTGCTCGTCGCGGCCGCATTGCTCATCGTGCTGGCAGCCGGTGCGGTGGCGGTCGGGTCCGGGCTGATCCGGCGCGGGCCCGAACCGCAGCCGGCTCCCCAGCCGGTGGTGGTGCCCTCGCTCGATGCGACCACGCCAATTCCTTCGGATGCGGCGATCGAAGCGGAGCACGTCTTCTACACGGTGTTCGACGAGCTTCAGATCGGCGACGAGGGCTGCACCGAGGCCAATGCGAGTCGGTTCGGTAAGACGTGCACGAGCGTCACGGCTGTGGGTCGCCGACGCGGACGGCGGCAACCCGCGGGAGCTGTTCCCGGAGAGCACCGACTACCGGTCGATCATCGACGTGTCCCCCACGGGCGACGCGATGGTCTTCACCGCGCCCGCGACAGGTCGACGGCCAGCCGGTCGGCGCCACGCACCTCGCCGACCTGGGGCCGACCGGGGACGTTCTCGCCACGAGCGTTATCAGCCACGAGGTCCTTGACGACGGCTGCGTAGGCCTGTGCGCGATCGATAGCGGGCACGCGTTCTCGCCGGATGGCACGCACCTTGCGTTCGTGCGAACCGTCCGTCAGCGACCCGGACCCGGACTACGGCACCGTCATCGCCATCCTGGACCTCGCCACCGGCGAGGTCGATCGAGCTCGAGTCGACGCGGGCGAGCGGCGCGGAGGGCAGCACGACGGAGCGCCGGTCTGGTCACCGGACGGCAGGCACACTCCTCGTTCACCCGCGACACGATCAGCGTCGCGACCCCAACCACGTCTCCTGGACACGGCGACCTTCGTGGTGGATGTCGACGGCGGCAACCTTCGTCAGCTGGTCGACACGGCGCTGTTCGCGAGGGACGCGGCGTGGTCGCCGGACGGCTCGACGATCGCGTTCACGTCGGCCATCGCCTGGCTCGGCGTGGATCAGCACAGCGGCAAGCGGGAGAACTTCAACGAGGACAGCGACGTCTACACCGTGCGCGCCGACGGCTCGGATCTTCGGCGACTGACGAACTTCGCGCCGACGCGCGTGGACCGTGGTGCGCCCGGTTCAGGTCGGTGGTCACGTGAACGGCTGGACCCGCGACGGGCAGGATCGTGTTCACCCTGCTCAAGTGGGCAGGCGAGGGCGATTCGACGAATCTGCCGCCCGAGGTCTGGGTCATGGACGCCGATGGGGCGAACGCGCGGCAGCTCGATGGGTCGAGCCCGGCAGCCCTGAACGAGGTCGGGTGCGTGGACTGCCCGTACCCGCCGGGCGGCGACGGATCGGAGTTCAAGGCCTTCTGGAGACCCGCGCCGTGACGTCCGACCGTCTCAGCGGCGGAGTGGACCGCCTCGTAGCGCTCGAACAGTCGGGCGATGCAGCCGCTCGAGGTCGACGGGCCAGCTCGTCGTCGAGTCGCGGGAAGGTGAACGTGGCCTTCCCGGACCGCCGCTTCAGCAGCTCCGCTGACGCGCCTTCGAGCGCCTCGGGAAAGGTGTCGGCGACCAGCAGGTAGAGGCTGACGGAGCTCTTGCCGGTCTTGACCGCGGCGAAGTAGTCGTGCGCCTTCGCGCCCGGCCAGCGGAGCGAGGGGATGCCGTAGATCGTCGCGGACTCGAGGCGGTCACGGTAGGGCTCGAGCATCGCCCAGATCCGCGCCTCGATCGCTTCCAGCTCGCTCATCGCAGGGACGGTATCAGCCCCCGCGCGAAGTCCGCCTTGCGCTGATGGACCTGTCGCGCGCAGAAGGAAGCGGCGCGATTCGATCGAGCCTCTCGGGTCAGGAGGTTGCGCCGTTCCACGAGGCACCGGCGCGGTCGGTGCGCAGGGCGCTGATCCCCAGGGCGACCCAGCCGGCCGGGAACAGGAGAACAGAGACCAGGAGCGCAATCGGCACAAGCGCCTGGGGCACGAGGCTGCCGGTCAGCCCGCTGAGTGCAGGCAAGACGATGATGGCGCCGAGCGCAAGAAGAGCGGCGGCAGCGCGCGACAGGCTCCGGGTCCGCCACGTGGCGAGGGCGAAAAGCCCGGACCCTACGAGCAACGCGAGCAGGCCGAGCGTGGAGATGGCCCAGCCGCTGAAGCCCCAGACGATCGCCTGGTCGCTGTCGCCTGTGACCGCCATCGCCACCACTCCGAGCAGCGCGACGACGGCGCCCGTGGCCGGAATGACGAAAGCTGCCCACACGAGCGCGGGAAAACGGCGCGCCTGGAAGGCGCTCAGCCCGATCAGGGCGATCAACGTGGCGATGGTCGCGACCACGAGGACGAGGCCGATCCAGAACGCACCCTGTTCGTCGCCATCATTGATCGCGTTGGCACCGAGCGCGGTGAACCACATGAGGCCACCGAAGATCGCGGCGTACCCGCCGATGCGGAGGGTCATGGCAAATCCCTTTCCGTCGGAAGAGGCGGCACCGAGGCCGCGGAGGTGGAGGTGGGCGTCGAGCGCGCCGAGCAGCACATCCGCGATGTCGAACGGCCCGAGCGGCCGCTCCGCGAGAACGAGTTCGAACTCGTCGCCATAGCGGGCACGCCAGCGCGCCGGATAGAGGCGGAGGAGGAGGGTGATCATGGGACGCCTCAGCCCGGAGACCGGCCGAGGCGCTTCAGGCGCGGCTGCGCGAACTCCGCGAGGTCACGGAGCTGCTCGGCGACGACGCTCGCGCCAACAGCGGTAAGCCGGTAGGGGCGGCGTCGGTCGATCGGCGAAAGCGCCTGGATCAGGCCGTGCTCCTCGAGGCGAGCGAGCGCGGCGTACAGGGTCCCCGGACCCATCGGCCGGCCCGAGCCGGCCTCGACGTCAGTCATGATCGCGAAGCCGTGCTTGGGCCCATCGCTCAAGCTGACGAGGATCAGCATGGCTGGCTCGGTAAACCGGCCCAGCTCGGGGATCCTGTGCTCCAAGGGGTTCCTGCCGTTACTACGATGACCGATATATCGCTACGCGTAATATAGCGGTCGTCGCACAGCCGTCAAGGCCCTTCTGTCGCGCGGTGTGGTGCCCTTTTCTCTGCTCTGGCCCGCCGACGCTTCAGCCGGGCTGCCAGCCCAGTTCCTCGCGTGCGCGAGCGTTGCTGACCGACCCACCGTCGTCGACGACGTTGTAGATCCCGGGCGATCCGCGGTCGACCGCTCGCGCGGCTGCGTCCGCGGCCGCGACGACATGGACGGTCGGGTCGTCACCGGGATCCATGCGATCCGTGCCCGGGCCGTAGAGGAAGCCGTAGCGCAACACCAGCCCGTCGACGCCGGGCGTCGACGTGACGATCCGTTCGAGTTCGATGATCCCGGGCAGCACGGCGTGATCGGGGACGTCCGCCGGGTCGAGGAGCGGGTCGCGCTCCTCGTGCGGTTCGGGGCCCGGGGCGTACAGCCACGCGCCGCTCTGCGCGACCATCCGGGACGCACCTGCCGCCAGGGTCGCGTCCATGAGGTTGCGCGTTCCGACCTGGCGAAGGCGCGCATTCGCACGGAGCTGTTCGACGCCGAACCCCGCGGCGAGGTCGGTCAGCTGATGGACCACGACGTGCGGGCCGGCGTCGACGACGGCTGCTCTGAGCGCGTCCGCGTCCAACACGTCGACGACGACTGCGCGTGCGCCCTGCGAACGCAACCAGGCCGCCCGCTCGGCCGAGCGGGTCGTGCCCGTCACCACGTGGCCCGCCTCGATGAGCATCGGCACGAGCTGGCGCCCGATCGCGCCGGCCGCCCCGGCGACGAAGACCCGCATCGGCTCGCTCCCTGTCCTGCGCCGCCAAAGGAAAGGCCCGATCCCGGCGTGGATCGGGCCCGGTGATGTGCGATTTGGTACCGCATACCGGATTCGAACCGGTGATCTCCGCCTTGAGAGGGCGGTGTCCTAGGCCTCTAGACGAATGCGGCGCGGCCGGTCGGCATGATACCAGCGGCTCCCGAAACCCTTCAACCGTGGCGGGATTGAACACTTAGGCTCCCCGGAACGCTCTTCCATGGTGATCGGTCCCAGATGGGGCGATCGCCACGGAGTGGAGGGATGGGTGCACGAGGAACTGGTCCGCCAGGCGCAGAAGGGCGACGCGGAAGCGTTCGACGCCCTGGCGCGCATGGTGGGCGACCGATGCCTCGGGATCGCGGTGCGGATCCTCCGCGATCTCCACCTGGCGGAGGACGCCGTCCAGGCCGCATTGATTACGGCCTGGACCGAGCTCCGAACCCTGCGTGACCCGTCCCGCTTCGAGCCGTGGCTCCATCGCATCCTCACCAATGCGTGCTATGCCGAGGCCAGGAGTCGCACGCGGTGGTCCGAGGGCATGAGGATCCTTCCGGTCGCGGGGACGTACGGCCCCGACGACTACCTGACCGTCGACGACCGCGACCTGCTCGAGCGGGCCTTCCGGAGGCTCACCCTCGAGCAGCGCGCCGTCCTGGTCTTTCACCACTACCTCGGGCTCTCGATCTCCGAGGTGGCGATACGAACCGAACTTCCCGTCGGGACTGCGAAGTCCCGGCTGCACCACGCCACGCGGGCGCTCAAGGCCAGCATCGAGGCTGATGCCCGGGCCACCGCGCCATCCCAGGAGCGACTGGCATGACCACGTCTCGAGATCCCGATCGCCTGATCCACGCCTTCGTTCGCGAGGGCGCCGAGCAGCTGGACGACCAGGTCTACGACGCGGTCCGTGCCGAGATCGACCAGAAACGACAACGGGTCGTCATCGGCCCGTGGAGGGTTCCCACCATGAGCAAGCTCGTGCCCATCGGCCTCGGCGCCGCCGCCCTGATCGCCGTCCTTTTTGTCGGCTCCCGATTCGTCGGTTCGCCCAGCTCGAATGTGGGCGGACCGGCCGTCGTGGCAAGCCCGACGCCCGCGTCGGCCGAGCCGACGAGCTCAGCTGGCGTATTCCTCCCCGAAGGACCGTACATCGTCATTGACGACGGGGGCGTTGGCCGAAACGCCGCAAATCACCGTCACCATCCCGTCATCGGGATGGACGTCCCTTACCGGGTTCGGAGGCATCCAAAAGGGTGAGGACGAGGATCCACCGCAGTCCGCCATGTTGCTCTGGGCCACGCCGGTCGGTACGGCCTATGACGTGTACGGGGATCCCTGCCACTGGGCATCGACCAAGCCTGAAAGCCCCGCCACCACGGTCGATGAGATCGCCGCCGCGCTGGCGGCGCAGCCGTCTCGGGATGCCTCGGAGCCGGTGGATGTGACATTGGCAAGCGGGTACGCCGGGAAGAAGATCACCCTGCACGTGCCGAGATCGACGCAGTGTTCGCGGACTGCGACCAGGAAACCTACGCGAGCTATGGCGTACGCAGGGGCGAATCCGCGCGCACCCATCAGGGACCGCGGCCAGATCGATGAGCTCTGGATCCTGAACGTGAACGGTGCCGTCACGATCCTCGACGTGATGTATCGCCCCGACACGCCGGCCGCACTGATCGACGAGATGCGTGCGATCGCCGAGTCGGCCGACTTCGGTTGGTAGCGACCACCGACTCGGCCACCTTCGAATAGCAGCCTCCGATGCGCGGGCGGCCCTCCAGCCGCCCGCGCAGCTCCACGCCAAGCGTGCCAGACGCCCGGTTTCGACCGGGCGTTTGACTTCGTCCCTGACGTCGCGGCGATCTGATCGCAGGGCAGATTGAACCGATAGGCTGCCCCGGGAACTCTCTAGTCCGATCGCGGCCACATCGGGACGCGACGACGACTGAGTCCCGGAGGGACGGGTGCACGCAGAGCTGGTGGCACAGGCGAAGCGAGGCGATCATGAGGCCTTCGAATTCGCTTGCTCGCCTGACCGGTGACGGATGCATGGCGATCGCGTTCAGGATCCTGCGCGACTACGACCTTGCTGACGACGCCGTCCAGTCGGCGCTGCTGACCGCGTGGCGAGAAATCCGGACGCTGCGCGACCCCAGGCTCTTCGAGCCCTGGCTCCACCGGATCCTGACGAACGCGTGCTACTCCGAGGCCAGGCGTCGCACGCGCTGGTCGGAGGGGATCCGACTCCTACCGGTCGAGCCTGAACACGGGCCCGACGAGTACCAGGCAGTCGACAACCGAGATCAGTTCGAGCGTGCCTTCCGACGGCTCACCGTCGAGCAGCGCGCGGTCCTCGTCTTCCACCACTACCTCGGCCTCCCATTGCCGGAGGTCGCGGTTCGAATCGGCATTCCCGTCGGGACGGTCAAGTCCCGCATGCACCACGCCAAACGGGCGCTCCGGGCCATCCTCGAGGCAGACGCTCGGGCAGCCCGACATCGGGGGAGCGAACGGCATGACCGAACATCACGACCTCGATCGGCAGCTCAACGCCTTCCTGCTGGATGGCCCGACCTCGTTGCCCGACTCGTCGTTCGACGCGGTCCGCGATCGCACTGAGCAGACACGACAGCGAGCCGATCGCCGTGGACGGCGCCACCGGACTGATCGAGGCCTGTCGCCGCCGCCATTGTCGCCGTCACAACCGCCGGCCGCGGCTACTCATCCGGCTCTATACGCCAACCTCTAACGAGGGCCCCGCCAGTCGCCGCCGTACGATCGGGCGTGGTTCGAGGAGGTCCTCGCGACCGTGCAGCTCCAGCCCGAGGATGCCGTCGACATGGCGCCGTCCGCTCCGCCGCTGACCCAGAGCTTCACCTCGCCACTGCACGGGATTTCGCTGTCGTACCCCGAGGGATGGACCGCTCAAGCGGCGACCGAGCCCTGGACGGATGGCCCGTCCTCCCATTCCCTTTGACCCCGGATACACTATGCCGACCACCTGTTCGACCCGATCCTGACCGACCACCTGTTCCTGACCATCGCCTCGCAGCCGATCGGCGATGCCACCCCCGAGGAGTGGATGGCCGCGCAGGCGGGCGAATGCACGGCAACCGAGCCGATCGCCGTGGGCGAGGCGTCCGGACTGATCGGGTCCGAGGGCTGCGACCTGCGGTCGTCACAACCGATGGCCGCGGCTACTGGATCTGGCTCCGCACGTCCAACGACGATCCAGCCGCCGTCGCTCCCTACGACCGGGCGTGGTTCGAGGAGGTCCTTGCCACGGTGCAGCTCCATCCCGAGGACGCCGTCGACTGAGTGCCCGACACCGACGCGCGGCGACCTCGAGCGGGCCCCGCCGAGCTCTCGCCCTGAGCGGGAAGCACAAGCCCGCCCACGAATTTGAACTGTTCGGCTTCCCCGATCGCTCCTACTTGTCGAGATCTCTAGCGTGGGCGGGGACCGGCCGCCCCGACGTCGCCCACGCGAGGAAGGTTGGCCATGACCACGTCCCGCAGGCGGTTCGGCTCGTTGTCGGCTGCACTGGTCGCACTCGCCCTCGTCACGGGCTGCAGTCCGAACAGCACCAGTTCCCCGTCGTCGCCGACCTCGACGGCGAGCGGCTCCCCGGCGATCCCGCGGCTCCCAGCACCCGGCGGCCGGGACCGGGAGCCTCGTCATCGTCGGTCGCATCGTGACGCATGGACGAGCCCGCCGTCGCCGAGGCCCTCCTCATCGAGGACGGCACGGTGACCGCGGTCGGCACCCGGGAGGAGGTCCTGGCCAGCGCCGGCGGCGACGTTCCCGTCGTCGACATCGGGAAGAACGTCGCCTACCCCGGATTCATCGACGCTCACGCTCACTGGATCGGTGACCGCGAGATCTACGGAGTGGGTTCGCCGGCCGAAGCCATGGACCTGGCCGTGACGCGCGGCTGGACATCCATCTCCGAACAGTGGGTCAACCAGGAGCGCATCGACGAGCTCGAGGCCCTTGCTGCCGACGACGCCCTGCAGCTTCGCGTCGACGCCTACCTCGCTCTCAACTTCGACAAGGAGTTCCTCGGAGACTGGTACGCCGATCGGAAGCCGGGCCTCGTCGATGACCGCCTCCGCGTCCAGGGTGTGAAGATCCACCTGGACAATGGCTCGGGCACGATCGTGAACTGGGAGCCGGCGGAGCTCACCGCCACGATCGGCCGGGCGAACGAGGCCGGCTGGCAGGTCTCGGTCCACAGCATGAGCTCCGCGGCGCAGGAACTCGTCCTCGATGCATTCGAGGCGGCGCTCGGCCCGACCGGGCCCAATCCACTCCACCACCGGATCGAGCATGCCGTCCAGGTGACCGACGAGGAGCTGGCCCGCATGGTCGCGTTGGACCTCGCCACGGTGATCCACCCGGATGGCGAACCTGACTGGATCATGTACGACGACTTCCTGGCCGATTTCGACCGAGACAACCCACCGGCAGACATCGAGGCGCAGGTCGGCCGCTGGCGCGACTTCGTGGACGCGGGGCTGCATGTCGCCTTTGCAACGGACGCGCCGTGGACCTTCCCGGACTTCGAGGAGGGCGATCGGTTGGTCGAGCTGACCGATGACATGGGCCGGCCGGTCGACCAGATCGCCGCCGGGATGGACGGGAAGCAGCGCATGAACCCGGAGATGCCGTCGTGGCTGCTCGATCAGACCCTGACCGCCGAGCAGGGGTTGCGGGCGGTCACCCTCGACGCAGCCTGGGCCCTGGGCGACGACGCGCGGCGCGGGCACCTGGCTCCGGGCACGCTCGGCGACGTCACGATCCTGAGCGGGGACGTCACCGGCGGCGCCACCCCCGACGAGATCCGGGCCATGTCGGTCGTCGCGACCATCGTCGGCGGAGTCCCCGCCTACTGCGGCGACCCGGAGGTCTGCGCCCAGCTCGAAGATTGAGTCGACATCGCCACGGTCGCGCCCTATGAGGTTATGAAGAGCGCCCCGGCCGTCGCCATGAACCGCGCCCTGTCGTCGGCTGGCTGCGTGGTCTGCCCAATTAGCGGTGACGGCGCCTCCGGTCTGCGCTGGCAGCCGGTTCCGGCAGGCCAGCCATGAGCACCTGCTCGCCGCGTTTGGGCTCGGCTTGTTGCTGGCTGGCTGCGCAGGCGCCGTCACACCCTCGCAACAGCCACCGCCGTCACCGTCCACCATGTCGCCGACCTCGGCTCCGACGGCGTCCCCAACCGCGGCTCCGACCCCGACACCGTCGCCTTCTCCCGTCGCATGGCCGGAGGGCATCACCGCCCATCCCGCCGACAGCGAAGGCAATGACATCGGGCGTCCTGTCTCGTACCTGCCGCCGGGCTACGAGGACGACGAGCGGGGACTGGCCGCTGCTCGTCTTCCTGCACGGCTCCGAGGAGTACGGAGATGGCAGCGAGGCTCAGCTGCCGAAGGTGCTGAAGAACGGCATCCCGACGATGATCGCGGCCGGCGAATGGCCAGCCGAGCTGCCGTTCGTGGTGCTGATGCCGCAGTACTCGTTCGCCGAGGCTAACGGGCCTTGCGCGCTCAACGACGAGATCGAGAGCGTCATCGAGTGGGCCGACCGTACCTATCGGATCGACCCGGCACGCATCTACCTGACCGGCATCAGTTGCGGCGCGATCGGTGTCCTGGACTACCTGGCCGAGTTCACAGGAGCGAAGGGTCGCGGCCACGGTGCCGATCTCAAGCGCCCCGTATGCGGGGTCCGACGGTGAGGGGCGGCTGTGCCATCGCGAGAACCCCGACCTGGTTCTTCCACGGTGCTCTGGACGACATCGTGCCCGTGCACTACGCCGAGGACGCAGTCGCCGACCTACACGCCTGCACGAACCCGCCACCGAATCGAAGCTCAAGTTGACGGTCTACCCCGACGCCGACCATGACGCATGGACCCGCACCTACGACGGATCGGCTGGCCACGATGTCTACGCGTGGTTGCTCGAGCAGGAGCGCGACTGAGGACGACCGCGGACCACTCGCGGGGCCCGGAAGTTGGCCAAATATTCGCCCCTGAATGAAAGTCAGGACCAGCGTCCCGAGATGGGCCAACTTGGTGGCCAGATAGTCGCGGCGGAGCGGAAATGGCCACCAAGTCGGGTCCAGCACCGCACCGATGCGGCCTGAACTTCTGCCCTTCAATCACCGGGGCTGATATTTGGCCACCAAGTCGGCGCCCGGCCGGCGGCCGGGCGCCGCGGCGCCCTAGAGCCGGTGCAGCTCCAGGAACCCGCGGATCGTCTCGGCGACCTGCTGGAAGCTCTGCTCCCCGAGGACGAGCCCGTAGTGCGAATGCGCCCCGAACGGCTCGAACTGGGCGTCCATCCACTCGGCCACCCGTTCGGAGTCGGCCAGTGGAACGGTGCGATCCAGCCCGCCGCCGATGACCAGCCGCGGGACGACCATGATGGCCCGCGTGTCGACCGGGACCCCGGCCAGCATCTGGCGCCGGGCCTGCCCCGACTCGTGCGGCTTCTGGCCCATCAGGTGCTGGATGCGCAGCACGTCCTCGATCGTCAGGTCGCGATCGTCGCGCTGGAGCCGCTCCGGGAGCGTCTCCCAGCCCACGAGCGAGCGCCCGTACGCGTCGGGGATGTCGCGCAACTCGTGGGGACGCACGGGCTCCCGCAGGTCGCGCGGAGGTTCGGGGCTGATCAGGACGATGGCGGCGATCGGCATGCGTTCGGCGGCCTTCAGCACGAGCAGACCACCGAGGCCGTGGCCGATCGCCACCGCGTTCGGCCCGAGGCGGTCCATCGCCGCGACGACGTCCTCGGTGTAGGTCTCGAACGAGAGCTCGCTCGGATCCGCGGTCGACGACCAGTGGTGGTTGCGCAGGTTGAGCGCGTGGCCCTCCCAGCCGCGGCCCGCGAAGTAGCCGAGATAGCGCTCCCAGACCCACGAGCCCCCGAGCTCGCCGTGGACCAGCAGCAGCGGCTTCCGCCGGGAGCGACGCTCGGGCAGCCACGACTCGATGTACAGCCCACGATCGTGGAGCTCGATCTCGTCCTTGCGCACCGGCCGCCCGTTCGCGATGGGGCCGCTGGTGCGGAGGATCGGCTCGGGTGGGCGGGTATCGGTCATTCGGTCACCATTCGTGGGGATTGATCACGAGGCCGGTCAGGGCCTTCGGATAGAAGTAGGTCGATTTCTGGGGCATCACGTCGCCGTCGGCGGCCACGGCCAGGATGTCGGCCACCGGCGTCGGATCGAGCAGGAACGCGAGATCGAACTCGTCGCCGCGGTCGACGGCGTCGAGGGCCTCGCGCGCGGACTTGGTATACCCGATCGCGCCACTCGAGACCGCCGCGGCATCGACGCCGGCAAGCTGCTCGAGCGCGACGCCGAGCAACGTCACGTCAAGCCGACGGACCGCATCGCCGCCGGCCGGCAGGTGTGGACGGAACTGGTACGGGCGCGCGGTCAGGATCGCCCCACGACTCCCATCCTGGCCGCCGATCCAGACGCCGAACCGTCCACGGCCGCCCTCGCCCGGCGTTTCGAACGCCGCGAGCAGGCGTTCGCGGGAAACGCCGTCCTCGACCTCGAACAGGTCGCGAGCCCGTTCGAGCAGGTCCGCGCGCGAGCTTGTGCCCGCTCCCGCGCGCACGAGGCGGTGGGTCGGCAGCACGGTCAGCGGCTCGCCGGCCTCGACCAGCAGCACGAGCAGGTAGTCGAACGCGGGATCCTCGTCGCACGAACGCGTCATCCGCCGCTCGTCCCGGTAGCGCAGCGCGGTCTCGTAGCGGTGGTGGCCGTCGGCGATCGTGATCGGGCCACGGGCAGCGAGACCCAGAAGGCCGGCCACGGCGGTGTTCGGGTCCTCGCCGTCGGCCGGCACCGGCCACAACCGATGGCGCGTGCCCTCATCGTCGGTCACGTCGACCGCGGGCGTTCCGCTCGTCAGCTCCCCCAGGAGCTGGGCCGAGCGCCGGCCCACGTCGCGGTACAGCGCCACGACCGGACTCGTGTTGACACCGGTCGCGCGGAGGAGCTTGTAGCGGTCCTCCTTCGGCCCCGTGA
>CAVRKH010000010.1:0-93905 GCA_963721655.1 uncultured Chloroflexia bacterium
CGGCGACGAGCATCGAGAGCCCGTGGAGGCTCCACAGGATCGGGTAGCGCCAGCATCGAGCCGATCGGGACGAGCCACGGCCAGTTGCGCCACGCGCCGACACCGACGATCGCCGCCCCGAGCCCGACGCGCAGCGCGAGCAAGCTCCCGGCACCCGGGCCGGCCTCGGTGATCACCCGGATCCAGTCGGCCCACAGCTGCGGGTAGAGGACGACCGTCGGCAGCGCGATCAGCGCGGTCACGCCGAGCGCGATCCACAGGCTCCGCCACTCACGGCGCACCACGAACCACACCAGCCCGACGCCCGGTGTCACCTTCGTCAGGAGCACGAAGGACCAGAGCCACGGCCAGCGCAGCCCGAACACCGTGACGAGCGCCAGGAAGATGTGGATGTTGCCGAGCGAGATCTCGGTTGCGACGTGGGGCGTGAAGACGACGAACAGGGTGAACGGCCCGGCGAGCACCCAGATGCCCAGCGCGATCGAAATCGAATAGACGTACGCGAAGACTTCCCAGGGCATCACCGCGCGGATCGCCTGGAAGAGCAGCAGGATCGGCGGGCTGTACGAGAACGCGTCCGTCTCCTGCGAGGCGCGGCCGTAGCCGTCCGACAGCCAGTAGGCATGCGCGTCGTACACGAAGCCGTCCGAGGCGTAGTAGATCGCCACGAGAATGGCAACGATCAGCCCGATCAGCGACAGCGCCGTGAGCGCCAGCCGAGTCCCGCTCATGCTCATGTGCGTGCCAGAGTGCGCTCGCTCTGGGTCCCGGAGCAATCCGCCGATGGTCGTATTCGACGTTCGGAGGCTAGATCCGCTCGGCGACCCAGTAACGCTCCGCGAGCCCGTCGATCCCGCCCATCTCGCCGACGATCTTGGCGTGGCTCCGCACGGCGTCAGCCATCTCGCGCGGCCCATCGAACAGGCGCTCGAGCTGGCTCTCGTAGATCGTGATGCCGGTGATCTTCTTCTCGATCTGGTCGGTCACGTCGGCGTACTGCGGCGCGAGCGCGACGTCGGGCGGGAGGTTGGCGAGCGTCTCGGGCGGGAGGTCCTCGACACGCCGGAAATCCTCCCACCAGGCATACGGGAAATCCTCGTAGAAGACGACCGAACCCGCGTAGTCCGGACCGGGCATGACCCAGTCGCGGTTCAGGCCGAGGAGCTGCATGCCCACGGTCCGTGACAGCTGGTGGTCGACGTGACCGCCGATCCCGAGCGGGAAGTAGACGCGCTGCGGTTCGAGACGCTCGATCTCGCGGCGGAGGACGTCGAACGGCGGCTCATCGTCTGGTGACGGCTGCCCGAGCAGCTGGTCGTCATCGTGGTACCCGCGGAAGACCGCGTCGGGCAGGTCGAGGAACACGATCGCTGCCTCGGCGAAGTACGCGAAGCGCTCGTCCTCCACACGGCGGCGGGCCATCAGGTCGCCGGCGACGGCCGCCTCGGCCACGCTGTCGGTGAACACGGCCCCCTGGGTCGACAGATCGTCGATCACCATCTGGCCGGCGAGCGACTCGTTGCGGATGCTCGCCCGGCGGTACCACGACGAACGCTGCCAGAAGCGCTTGGCCGCGGCGTCGGCGTCGGTCTGCGTGGCCTCGAGCTGATCGTCATCGGCTGCCCACGACGGCACGCTCGCCGCACTCGGCCAGTCGGCGAGGATCGACGAGCGGTTGAAGGCCTCGGTGTTTGGCCAGAGCGCCTTCGTCCCGAAGCCGAGCGCCTCGCGCTGGTACTCGTTGGCGTCCCCGTCCCGGTCGCCCGTGCCCGAGTAGACGGTGAGGATCGTGATGGACTGGCCGAGCTCCCGCAGGCTGGCGATCAGGCCGCCGCAGGAGAGCGCCACATCGTCGGGGTGGGGCGCGACGAACACATGGGTCATGGCCGGGCGAGTATACCGAGCGAGACAGTCGGGCCGCGGGCCTGCTCAGGGGCCGTCGAAGCCCTCGTCGCCGATCAGCGGGACGAACACCACGGCCCCGTCGGGCTGTTCAAGCCATTCGTCGCCGTGGCGGGTCACCACGAGCAGTTCCTGGCGCGAACGCGTGCCGACCGGGATCACCAGCCGCGCCTCGTCGGCGAGCTGCTCCCGGAGGGCTTGCGGGACGCCCGGTGCCGCGGCCGTCACGATGATCCCGTCCCAGGGGGCGCCATCGGGCGCCCCGAGCGTTCCGTCGCCGACGCGCACCTCGACCGGCGCGTCCGGCAGGACCTGTGCCAGCCGTTCCCGCGCCTGCCTGGCGAGCTCTGGATGGCGCTCGATCGACGTCACGTGGCAGCCCATCGCGGCGAGGATCGCCGCCTGGTATCCGGAGCCCGTTCCGATCTCGAGGATCCGGTCGCCCGGGCCGCGCCGCGAGCAGCTCGCTCATCCGGGCCACGACGAACGGCTGACTGATCGTCTGCCCCGACTCGATCGGGAGTGCCTCGTCGGCGTACGCGTAATCCCGCTGCCGCTGGTCCAGGAAGGCTTCGCGCGGCACGCTGGCCATTGCGCCGAGCACGCGCTCGTCCTCGATGCCCCGCGCGCGGAGCTGCCTGGCGACCATCGCGGCTCGGGCCTCCGCGGGGTCCACCGGCTCGCCGGTCATGGCTCGAACGATACGCCTCAGCATTCCTGGGGACGCCCCAAACGGGCGGCGCAGAGCGATCAGGACGGTGCGGGAGAAGCGCTCCCCGGCGCAGTCGGGGCGGCGGACGGCGCCGTGCTCTCGGATGGCGCCGCAGACGAAGCAGCCGGGCTGCTTGCCGGGCTCTCGGACGGCGCTGCGGACGAGGCAGCCGACGGGCTGATTGCCGGGCTCTCGGACACGATCGGCGTCTCCGTGGCGACCGGCGTCAGGACGCCGCCACGCCCGCCGATGATGCCGTTGAGCAGGATCAGCACGAAGACCACGGTGACCGCGATCACGAACCACTTCGAGATGTTGTCGCGATCGTGGACGGCCAGCTCGGACGGCGTCGCTGCCCGCTTCGCCGCGGCGGTTTTCGGGCGGTCGGTCGCCGTTGCGGCGACGGCTGGAGCGGTGGCAGCGGCAGCGCCAGCCGCGTCAGTCGCTTGGGCCTCTTCGACGTCCCCGTCCTCGTCCGCGAGGTCGCCGTCGTCCTCGCCTTCGGCCGCGACGTCTTCGGTCTCGGACTCGAGGACTTCCTCGTCGACGACGGCGTCTGCGGCGTCGGGCTCGGTCGCGTCGGGCTCGGTCGCGTCGGGCTCGGTCGCGTCGGGCACCGGTTCGTCGGGCGTGCCCGGCTGTCGATCGGTCATCTGGTGAAGCTCTCCTGCATGCCGCGCGGGCTGGCCGCGGGCGCCACGGCGCGGGCGCCAGTGTACCGAAGCGCCGCCGGCTCGTGGTCAGGCATCGCGGAGTGCCGGCACGAGGAGCCCTCCCAGCCCGGCGCCGATCGTCAGCAGCCCGAAGGCGGCCAGGACGACCTGCACCGGCACCAGCTCGGCAAACAGGCCGGCACCGCCCATCGCCAGCGTCATGGCCCCCGCCACGAGCGCGTAGCGGAAGCTCACCACCCGTCCCAGCATGTTGTTGGGCGTCCGCTCCTGGAAGAGCGTCTGGCTGGGGATCACGAACACCATGTTCGCGACGCCGATGCCGAACATCAGCGCGACGGCCGCCGGCAGCTCCGAGGCGAACCCGAGGAGGAGCACGCAGAGGCCCATCGCGGTGTACCCGACGATGATCATCCGGCCCTTCGCGAAGCGCGCGCCGATGAGGCCGATCGCGAACCCGCCGATCAGGTTGCCCAGCCCGATGCCGGTTTCGAGGAATCCATAGATCGCGCTGAAGTCGAAGCCGAAGCTGCCATCGAGGACCCGCTCCGCGTAGACGACCGACAGGGCGATCGTGCCGCCGATCGTGATCTGGCCGATCGTGGCCTGGATCGTGTTCGCGAAGAGCGTCTGCTCGTTGCGCAGGAAGCGCCAGCCGTCCTCCAGCTCGCCGATGAAGTTGCGGGGCGCCTCGACCCGCTGCTCCCGAACGCGCGGCGGCACGATGACGGCCGTCAGGAGCACCGCCGAGCCGACGTATGTAGCGGCGTCGATCCAGAACGCGAGCGGCAGGGCCGTGCCGAGGGCGGCGACGAACACGGCCGCCACGGGATAGCCGATGACATCCGCCGACACCTCCGCGATCCACAGCGCCGAGTTCGCCGTGAGCAGATCTTCCTGGTCGACGATGCGCGGGAGGATCGCGACGCGCGCGGGGCGGAAGAAGATCGAGATCGTCGTGACGATGAAGACGAGCGGGTAGACGAGCAGCACGTTGATCGCGACCGCGATGGGGATCAAGAGGATCACGGCCGCCCGCAGGAGGTCGCTGACGATCATGACCTCCTTGTGCTCCCAGCGATCCACCAGCGTGCCGGCGAACGGTCCGAACAGGACGTTCGGGAGCGTCGCCACCAGGAACACGAACCCGGCCGCGAGCGCGGATCCCGTCGTGATCAGGACGAGCACCGCCAGGGCGACCTGGTGCAGGCGGTCGCCGAACAGCGAGATGAGCTGGCCGGTCCACAACGCAGCGAAGGAGCTGTTGAGGGCGAGCCGGACGTACGGGTGGCGCCGAACCCGCTCGACCAGCTCCGGTGCAGGCCGCGGGAGGGCAGGCGGGGCCGGGATGGCGTCCGGAATGGACTCCAGCTGGAGTGGCACGAGGGCCGGGCCCGCGGTTCCCGGGGAAGACCCGCCGAGCATCAGCGGCCGCTGGAGGGCGGCACTCTCGGCGAGGGCCGGCGAGAGCCCGGTCTGGGCGGGTCCCGGCCGTGCGCGCAAGGGCGCTTCGAGCTCAGAGCGAGGTCGGAGCGTCGCAGCGAACAGGAAGAAGGCCAGGCCCGCCGTCAGGAAGACGTCGCCCACCGACGCGACGTTCTGGATCACCGGGAACGGGATCGGGATGATGTCGCTCAACGGCCCGAGATGGAGCAGGAAATTGGCGTCGAGCTGCGGCGGCAGGATGACGTGGATCGCCGAGTGGACGTCGGACGGCTGGAAGCCGGCCATCTCGAGGCTCGGCAGCCAGATCGGCATGTAGCCGCCGTTCACCAGGATCACGACGGCGTTCGACAGGATGCCGACGAAGGCGATGCTCAGACCCGGGAAGGAGCGGTTGGCCCACAGGCCGGCGAGCAGGATCCCGAACGCGGCGGCGAGCAGCGGGACGCGCAGCGTCTCGACGATGTCGACGCCGGCCGTCAACGCGGCCTCGGTCAGGAACCGGACGATCACGGCCAGCGACAGGGCCCAGATCCAGCGGAGGCGAACAGAGGCGAGGTTCGCCAGCGAGCCGCCGGCCGCCAGGCCGAGGATCAGGCCGACGAAGATGCCGAGGGTCAGCACGAGGCGTTCATCGTGCCGTCACGGTAGGCGGCGGGGAGCGACGTTGCGCGGGCGTCGAGAGGAGGATGCCCCCGTCCGAACGGATCAGGCCTGCTCGACCGGTGCGGGGCCTTCGGGCCGCGAGCCGCCGACCATCGTCGCCGCGGCCTGGCCGAGGAGCGGGATCGGGCGGAGCTGGGCATGGCGCCCCGCGTCGGGCACGTCCTCGACGTAGTGCGTCTTGACGAACGCGTCGACCACCACCGGGTCGAACTGGATGCCGGCGAACTTGCGCAGCTCGCTGAGGGCCTGCTCCGCGGTCAGCGGCGTCATCCGGTAGGGGCGGGCGGCGGTCATCGCCTCGAACGCGTCGGCGACGTGGAGGATGCGCGCCAGCAGCGGGATCTCGTCGCCGATCAGCCGATCCGGGTACCCGGAGCCGTTGTACCACTCGTGATGGTGGCGAATGATCGGCAGCTCCGGCGCGAGCCGCTGGACCGGCGAGATGATCTGGGCGCCGAGGACCGGATGCGAGTTCATCACCATCCGCTCGTCCTTGCTGAGCCGCTCGGCCTTGAGCAGCACAGCATCGGGGACGCCGATCTTGCCGACGTCATGGAGCAAGCCGCCCCACTCGAGCGCCTCCAGCTGCGAATCGCCAAGCCGCATCGCCCGCCCGATCTCGACGCCGATGCTCTTCACGTTCTGGGAGTGCTTCGCCGTGAACGGATCGCGCTTGTCCACGGCCTCGGCGAGCGCCCCGATGGTCTGCGTGAACATCAGGCGCATTTCCATGAGCTTCTGGTAGCTCAGCCGAGCTGTATACAGCGGCAGTACGAAGAGTGAAGCGGACCACCAGATGGCTTGATAGGCGACCGACATCAACCATGCCAACGCGACAAGAGCGAGACTTGTGGCAGTGGAGTCACGAGAGTCCCCTATGAAGACCGTTGCGACGGACTCGCCCGATCGAAGCGCAACAAACCCTGCTGATAGCAGCTGATTGATGAAGTAAAACGTCACGCCCGCGACCATCCCGCCCAGGAAGCGATGCCAATCCAAGGCTTCGGGCGGGACGGCGATATAAAGGACAAGTCCGGCCGCGAAGGCGGGCAGCGTGACGCGCGGCGTGATTCACCAAGGTCCCGTACCAAGGGATCCGCCCTCGGAGTTCCCGGATCTCAGTCGTTCCCAGGGCAGCAACCCATACGCCGGCGGCTGGCCCGCCCAAGATCAGGCTGCCAACGATGGGTGCGATCGAGACGGCCTGCTTGGTGCCGCGTGGCATTTGGACAGGAAGCGCCGACGCGACAAGCGTGAGCAGGATCCAGAAGAGAACCCCAGTCAGTATCGCAGCCTGCGAGGGCTCGACGCCTTCCTCGGGGTTCGGGAGGGCGATCGAGGCATTCAGCGGAAACGCCAAAGTCGCGGCAACAAGCGCAAGCGCACTTGCTGCCACGACTCCAAGTATCAGGAGCTTCAGGGACCTAGGCATACCAGCCACAGGTGCTTCAGGTCGACGGGGGGACTGTAACGGCTCCACGTCCCGCTATGGTCGACCCGAAAGTACTAGAAGCCCCGAAGGGATGCTCCCCCTGCGATCGCGATCATGCCGACGCTCGAAAGCGTGATCAGCAGTCGCGTGATCTTGACCTTCATCGGTCTGGTCCTTCTCGAGCTACCAGGGCTTCGAGGCGGATTCGGGGGTCACTTTCGTCCTCCTTGACGGCCCTCGTGTCCTTGAAGACACGAAAACCGACCTGACTCATAGTCGGTCGGTTGCACTACTCGCTCAGCCCCACCCTAAGTGCCCATTTCAGGCGGGGCGTCCGCGCGTCCGAGTGACGGTATTTCCTTCTTACCAGTACTGGGGTACTAGCAAGTGACCGGGACTATAGGGATGCCTAACCAGCACGGTCAATACGGCACCTTACCTATTCGTCATAGTGCATCGAGAGGAGGCGGCTCGATGCCAAGCCCCTCCTTGAGCACGGCTGAGTAGTGAGCGTACTGCTCCGCCGCTGCAGCGTGGGCTCCGCTGAGTCGGAGCAGGCGCACCAGTGATGCTTCGATTTGTTCGGCGTCTGCGTCTACTGCAAGGCCGCGTCGTGCATTGACGATGCCCCTATCCCAGTGTCCAGTTGCCATGTCGCTGGCCACGGCGCTTTCCACAATCTGGAGGAACGATGCGTGCAGCATGTCGCGATGCGCGACAGCCCACTCCTCGTATGTGAAATCAAGCGCGAACTGGGCACGGTACATCGAGGTGAGCTGGGCGACCTCTTCTGGCGATGGCCGAGCACCGAGCGTCCGGATGTAGTCGGAGCAAAGCTGGCTCCGCGAACTGACCAGTGTGCGATCGAGCCAAACCACGTCGGACTCGTGGCGCAGGTAACCGGGCGACATGTCCTCACGGTAAGAGGGTTCGAAGACCCGACGAAGGAAGTAGATCGTCTGGTTTAGCGAGTTGAGGGCGACCCCAGGCTCAGAATCCGGCCAAAGCGCATCGAGGACTTCGTCGCGGGTTGAAGAGAAGCGAGGCCGAGTCAGCAGGAAGCAGAGCATTGTCAGGACTTTTCGTCTGATTGATGTCCCTTCAATCCGACGGGAACCGATCGTGATGACGACGCGGCCCTGGTCCTCGACGAATACAGGCTCGGCCACGCGCCGGGCCAAGCCCCTCCCAAGGTCAGGATCGGCGGATCTTCGCTTGCTGAATCGACGCAGTCTCGAGACGTCCTCTGGGGAACCTAGCTCGTCGAGGCAACGAGCCGCTGGAAGAGCAACGTCAGGACCGTCCGTAATGGCTGCTCGCAGGCCCGGAAGCCAACGTTCTCGTCGACTTCCCATTTCGCGCCGAACTAGTGCGGATTCATCGTCGCCCAACTCCGACAGGCGATCGACCAACAATTCGGCGATAACGCTGAAGTAGACGCTCGATCCGTCGCTCAATCTGCGCACCTCTCGATTTAGCGCTGCAGGGCCTTCCGCTGCGCCAAGCAGGAGCCGATCGACTTCAAGCCAGAAATTGGCTCCTTGGGCGTCGGCATGCTCGATCGCTTCTCTTAGGTATCTGCCAGCAGCGGGGTCGCCTGCGACAAGGCTCCAATGTGCTCGGGTCGACAACTGCTGCGCCTTTAGGCCGGACACGATCCCGAATTCGCCAATGCGAAACCGAGAAATTAGCGATCCTGCCTGGCCTAGGCGCCGTTCCCTAATTGCTGCCTCGGCCTCAACAACCCGGACGAATTGTTCCAACAACGACTTTGCTTCGATCAGTCGCGCGGCTTCAGCCAGAAGGTCGTCGGCCCGTTCGGAATCGCCGTACCACAGCTCGATTTCCGCAGCCTCTAGAAGGATCTCGGCGCGGCCTGTGTCGTCGACTTCGTCAACCGCAACTCGATAAAGTTCGCGCGCTGCCGTCAGATCGCCAAGGTGCGCGAGCGCCCAGCTTCTGACCGCTCTTGCCGCGGCCATTTCCCCGCTCGACCCATCGCCAGCAAGGAGCGAGACTGCATCATCTGCATGCTGGAGCGCCGCTTGGGCATCGCCACGGACCTTCCGGTGGTAGGCCAAGTTCAGCAGCGTAATTGCTTCGTGGTGACCGTGGCCCTGTGCATGCTGAGCGACTCGCAGTCGTGACAGCACGTCTATTGTCTCGCGAAGGTCAGCATCAACCGTAGACTCAATTAGCGCGATGAGCCCACGCCCCATCAGCTCCGAGCTGCTCGAATCGGGACGGCCGGCAAGCTTTCGGGCGGTAGTCCATGCCAACTGCGTGTCACCCATACCGAAGGCAATAGACGCCAGATTGCTGAGCGCGACCCCCGACGTCGCGTCGGCCTGGGCGATCGCCTGGGCTCGTCGCAGAGCGACGACAGGAAGTCCATGGCGGAAGTCAGCCCGCGACCGCAACACCTCATGGCTGGTAACAGGCGCTTCGACCTCCACGCTCAGAAGGAACGCGGATGCAATTAGGACGTCACCGCGGGCGATGATCTCCTCGACCGCGCCGTCGATGAT
This sequence comes from uncultured Chloroflexia bacterium, assembly GCA_963721655.1. Classification (GTDB taxonomy): domain Bacteria; phylum Chloroflexota; class Limnocylindria; order Limnocylindrales; family CSP1-4; genus DASTYU01. The sequence continues at coordinate 9,355 of CAVRKH010000010.1, forward strand.
GCGGCCGATGGCGGCCGTGTCGCCGATGACCGAGTAGTGGTAGCAGGCAGTTCGCCAGTCGGCGGTTTCCGAGGCTTCTGCGACCGTTCGGTGGAGCGCGGTGATCGCGTCCCGACCGCCAGACTCGCGTTCGAGGCGGTCCTCGAGGAAGTCCCGCACGAGCGGGTGGTAGCGCAGGTGGTCGCGTTGCTCGCTGCCCCTCCGGCTCAGCAGGCTGTAGCGTTCGGCCTGCGTCGTCAGCCTCCGGACTTCGGGCGCCGGGAGGGCGGTCACGATCCCGGCGAGGTCGGGCGTCACGACCTGGAGGATCGAGGTGCGCATCAGGAACTGCTGCAGGTCGTCCGGCAGGTCCCCGATCACCTCTTCGGCGAGGTAGTCGTACAGCTCCTGGTCCGCGCCGCTGAGGTTTCGCACGAACCGGCGGATCTCGAGCGGCGACCGGTCGCGGAGCGCCGCCTGCACCAGCTGGAGTGAGGCCGCCCAACCCTCGGTGCGCGCCGAGAGATCGCGCAGGACATCGGGTTCGAGCGATCGGCCGTACGTCTCGCTGAACAGCCGCGCCGTCTCGTCGGCGTCGAACCGCAGGTCGTCGGTGCGGAGCTCGGCGACCTCGCCGGCAGCCCGTAAGCGGGCGATCGGAACTGAAGGCGGCCGGCGGCTCGCGATCACGATGGAGACGCGTTCAGGAGCCCTGGCCAACAACTCGCGCACGATCGCCTTGGCGTCCGGTGCTTCGTCGACGAGGTGGAAGTCGTCGAGGATCAGGACCAGACCGTGCTCGGCAATTGCCGGAAGCTCGCGGAGGTACGCGTCCAGGACGGCGTCTCGGGCCGGTCCCGTGACGCCGGTATCGGCGAGCAGGCTGGCGGTCCGCGGCGCGAAGTTCGGGTCGTGTTCGCGCCCTGCGGCGACGAGGTGGTGCATGACCGTGACCCAGTCGCGGTCATCCTCGTCGAGGCGGTACCACAGGGTACGAAGACGGGTCCTCGCCGCGAAATCGGCCAGCAGCGTCGTCTTGCCGTAGCCCGCTTCCGCCAGGACGAGCACCAGGCGCTGATGGATCTTGGCGTGCAGCCAGTCAAGCAGGCGGTCGCGCGCCAGGATGTCGTCGCGAAGCGGCGGCGGCTGGACCTTCGCCGCCTGGACCGGGAAGGCGTTCACCTTGTCTCGCGCCTGACTTGCGCGTTGTGGCGCCAGCCGACCGACCCGAGCAGGGGTCACGTCGACGTGCCGCTGGTCGAGGCGCTGTGGGTCGGGCTTGGGGTCCCCGGTGGGCGCGAACGATAGGGATGGCCGCCGAGCGGTGTCAATGGCGGGGTCCGGTCCGGGCATGGCGGCATGGTGACGTGCGCGGCTCAACCGGCCGTTAGCTGCGAGCCCTCCGCCAAGGCCACGTGAACGAAGTGCCGTCAGTCCTCGTACTCGAAGCCGATCTTCAGCTCGACCCGGTACTCGACGATCTCGCCGCCGCTGACCTGGGCGCTCGACTTCACGACCTCGATCGTCTGAATGTTGCGGACCGTCTTCGAGGCCGTGGCCACCGCCTGGCGTGCCGCGTCGCTCCATGACCGCGGGCTGGTCCCGACCATCTCGCGGATGATGATGACGCCCATCCGAACACCTCCTGCCCGCGTGCGAGCGCGCCGCTCGTCGTGACGCGGGGTGGGGCCAGTCTAGGCCCGGGGCGAGCGCCGGGAATCAAGAGAGGCCGGCCCCTTGCGGGACCGGCCTCCCGCGCCCTCCTCCCGGGCGCTCGAGTTGCGCGGAACGTGCTAGACGGGCGCCGAAACGTTCAGCGTGCCGTCGCGCACCTTGTCGAAACAGGAGCTGCAGTAGACGGGTCGATCGTTCCGCGGGGCAAACGGAACGACGGCCTGCCCCCCGCAGGCGCCGCAGATCGCGGCATGAAATTCGCGTGGCCCCTCTGAGGAACGAGCGCGCTTGGCTGCCGCCCGGCACGACGCGCATCGCTGCGGGTCGTTCAGCAAGCCCTTGCTCGCATAAAAGGCCTGCTCGCCGGCGGAGAAGGTGAACTCCTCCCCACAGTCGCGACAGGTCAGGTTTCGATCCTCGTACACCCGATCCGGTTCCTCCTCGCTCGGTCGCCCGTGACGGTCAAGTACCGGTCTTTTGGCTGGGGCAACCGGTGGGCGCGCCGCGGGAGGAATGCGCGCTCATCTCGGAAGCCCGGCTACTGGGGGGCCGGGACTCATAGCGGAGAAGATACGCGCGCCGTCAAGGGGTGGTAATGGGCGGAATTCGTACGGAAACGGGCGTTCTGATTCCCGATCCGCAACCACTCGGCAACAATGGGAACCAACGGGTCATTTGGGACGTTGTGGGGATCATGTCGAAATTGTCGCGTGCTCTGCTCCTGGTCGGCCTCGTCGCACTCCTCGCGGGGTGCAGCGGAGCCGCATCCTCGACCGCCAATCCCGGGACCTCCCCCTCCGCGGAGGAGCCCGGGTCCACCGGCTCGCCGAAGCCGGCGACCGGGGCGATCGAGCATGCGACCGGCGCGACCGACGTCATCCTCCGTCTCGACCAGGGCGCCGGGATGCTCCGCGGCGGTGGCGCGACCCTCGTCCCGCCGTTCACGCTGTACGGCGACGGCACGGTCGTCTTCCGCAACCCGATGGTGGAGCCGCCGCCGGCGGTCGGCCCGGTCATGGTTCAGAACCCGATGCGGACCGCCAAGCTCGATGAGGACCAGATCCAGGACATCCTCGACTACGCGCTGACCGAGGGCGGCCTCGGTGTTGCAAAGCTGCAGTACGACAACCCGATGCTTGCGGACGCCGGGACGGCAATCTTCACGATCCGCGCGGGCGGGCTCGACAAGACGGTCAACGTCTATGCGCTCGGCCTTGACGACCCGAACACTCCGGACCGGCCGGCTCGCGCCGCATTCACGAAGCTGTCCGAGCGGCTGACCAACATCGACCAGAACGGCACATTCGCGACGGACGTCTACGTCCCGAGCGAATACCGCGGGTTCCTGTCGGACACGGGCGGCTTCCCCGGCGAGGCGCCCGTCGCATGGCCGTGGGACGACGTCAAGCCCGCCGACTTCGTCGGCGACGAGGCCGCCGGCGAGCTGCCCACCCGGGTCATGACCGCCGAGGAGCTCGCCGTGCTCGGGATCGAAGGCGTCGAAGGCGGGTTCGACGGCATGACGCTCATCGACCCGGATGACCCGGCCAAGAGCTACAGCTTCGGCGTGCGCCCCCTGCTCCCCGACGAGGACGCCTAGGCCGTTTCGGCGAAGCGTTCCCCGGCGTAGCTCACGAAGCGGGTCTGCGCCTTCTTGAACCACAGCTGGATCTCGCCGGTGGGCCCGTTGCGGTGCTTGGCGAGCTTGAGGTTGACGACCTCGCCGTCGTGGTCGCCCTCGTCGTTGCCGCGCTCCTTGTCGCGCCACAGGAACATGACGAGGTCGGCGTCCTGCTCGATGGCGCCCGACTCGCGAAGGTCGGACAGGCGCGGCTCCTTCGACTCGCGCATCTCGGGCTGACGGGACAGCTGCGACAGGGCGATCACCGGGACGGAGAGCTCGCGGGCGAGCGCCTTGAGGCCACGCGAGATCTCGGACACTTCCTGGACCCGGTTCGCGTCCCGGTTCGTCGTGGTGGCCTGCATGAGCTGCAGATAGTCGACGATCACGAGGTCCAGCCCTGACTCGGCCTGGAGCCGGCGCGCCTTGGTCCGCAGCTCCATCGCCGAGATGTTGGGCGTGTCGTCGATGTACATCGGCGCCTCGGACAGGGCGTTCATTGCCGGGGCGATGCGGGCGAAGTCGAGCTCCTCGAGAAAGCCGGTCCGCAGCCGGTGTGAATCGATGTTCGCGACGCTCGACAGCAGGCGGACGACCAGCTGCTCCTTGCTCATCTCGAGGCTGAACACGCCGACGCTCTTGCGCTCCTTGACCGCGGCGTGCTCCGCCATGTTGAGCGCCAGGCTCGTCTTGCCCACCGACGGGCGGGCCGCGACGATGACCAGGTCGCTCTTCTGGAGGCCCGTCGTCAGTGCGTCCAGGTCGGTGAAGCCGGTGCGGACGCCGCTGATCTCGCCACGGTGGGCGTGCAGGTAGTCGAGCCGGTCATACGCCTCGTGGAGGAGCGTCTTCAGCGGGCTGAAGCCGGTCGCGACCCGCTTCTGGCTGACCGCGAACAGTTCCGCCTCGGCTCGGTCGACGGCCTCCTGGATCTCGGCGGGGTCCTCGTAGCCGATCCCCGCGATGCGCCCCGCCGCGCCGATCAGGTTCCGCAGCACGGCCTTGCGCTCCACGATCCGGGCGTACTGCTCGACGTGGACCGCGGTGGGTGTCTGGTTGGAGAGGCTCGAAAGGTAGGCGCGGCCACCGATCGCCTCGAGCTCTTCGGCCCGTTCGAGCGCCTCGGAGACGGTGACCACGTCGACCGGTTCGCGCCGCTCGAACAGCTCGATCATCGCCCGATAGATCCGCCCGTGCGCCTGGCGGTAGAAATCCTCGGGCCGGAGGATCTCGGCGACCTCGATGACGGCGTCGTGGTCGATGAGGATGGCGCCGAGCACGGACTGCTCGGCCTCGAGACTCTGGGGCGGAAGGCGATCGATCAACTGGGGCGGACTCCGACGGGGGTGGGGGCGTCATTGTCGCCAGTGGGCTGCGTCGGCCGATCAACGAAGGTGGCGATCCGGCGGTCGCGCGTCCACGAAACTTCAGCGGGTGTGGGCGGAGTGTGGAATTCGCCGGTGGATATCCCCAGCCATCAGCGACCAGCCGATTAGTCCAACCGTCGAATGACACCGATCAATTTGCCCTGAATGCGGACGTCGTCGTAGAACTGAGGCGGATACTCGGGATTGGCGGGCTGGAGCCGGATCTTGTCCTTCTCCTTGTAGAAGCGCTTGAGGGTGACCGCGTTCTCCTCGACCTGGGCGACGACGATGTCACCGTTGCGGGCGGTCGTCTGGGGCCGGATCAGGACGAAGTCGCCGTCCGCGATGTGCGCCTCGATCATCGAGTTGCCGCGGACCTTCAGGACGTAGGCGTCGCCGCTTGGTGCCAGGAGATCCGGCACCGCGATCGACTCCGACGCGTCGGCGTAGGCCTCGATCGGCCCGCCGGCCGCGATCTCGCCGATGACCGGCAGGACGTGCGCCTCCGACATGGCCGACTGGGGGACGAGCTCACTGGTCAGGCCGAGGCGCATCGCGGCCGTCGGGGTGAGGCGGATCGCGCGCGACTGCGCGGCGCCCCGCTCGAGGTAGCCCTCCCGCTCGAGGATCTGGAGGTGATGGTGGACGGCCGAGGTCGATGCAAGGCCGACGGCCTTGGCGATCTCCCGAACGGACGGCGGATAGCCGCGCGCACGCAGCGTCGCGGCGATGAAATCGAGAAATCTTGAGCTTCCGTTCGGCGTCGTGCTTCGTCACTCGCGCCTCCTTGCCGAGCATCATACCGAACGGACGTTCGATGTCAAGGTCGGCGGGCGGCTGGGTTCTCGTGGGGCTCCGCTTGCTCGCTGGGCGAGCAGTCCGGCGAATGACGGCGCGCCGATTCCTCCAGCTGGCTCGCTGGGCGAGCGGTTGAGCGGCTCACGGCATCGAATGGCTCGCCGGGCGAGCCATCTGTCGGACGGATGGCCTCCTCGTTCGCTCGAGTGCTCGCTGGGCGAGCGGCGCGCGGCGGATGCAGCGGATGCCACGATCCGGTCCGTTGTAGCGGAATCGGGCACCTGCGCTACACTCGGCGCTCCCGGAGCGCGCCAACATGCCGGCACCGCGCCGCCCGGAACCCGAGGAGACGGCAGTCGATGGCCCGCGACGAAGCCGACAGCAAGAAGAAGCGTCAATCCCGCAAGCGCCGCGCCCTGTCGATTGGGCGCGTCCTCTCGCTGCTGACGTTCCTGCCCGTCGCCAGCCGCGCCCCCGCCTACACGCAACTGATCATGGCCCTGCTCGTGGACGGACGGATGCCCGCATCACGCAAGGCACTGCTCGCGGGCGGCCTCGGCTACATCTTCGTCGGCCGCGATCTCATCCCCGACGACATCCCGTTGCTCGGCGGCCTCGACGACCTGCTCGTCGTGGTGCTGTCCGTGGACGTCTTCCTCGAGGGCGTTCCGCAGGATCTCCTCGACGAGAAGCTCGACGCGCTGGGCATCGAGCGGGCCGCGTTCTACGAGGACATGGCCCAGATCCGGCGCCTGACGCCCGGGCCTGTTCGCCGAACCATCCGCCGGCTGCCGGAGCTCATCGCGGCGGCCGGCAACGCAGTCAACCAGACCGGCGCGGGGCCGCGGCTCCGGGCCTGGATCTCCAAGGAGGAATCAATCGCGTGAAGGTCATCCTGACCACGGACGTTCCCAAGCTCGGCAAGAGCGGGGAGATGAAGCAGGTGTCGGACGGTTACGCCACGAACTTCCTGATCCCCCAGCAGCTCGCCGTGCCGGCCGCCGGCGGCGCCTACCGCGCGTGGCAGCACGACATCGCCAACCGCGAGGAGAAGCGAGCACGGGAGCGTGAGGACGCCGAGATCGCCGCAACCCGGATCTCGAGCACCACGCTGACGATGGGCGTCAAGGTCGGCGAGGCCGGCAAGCTCTACGGCTCGATCACGTCGAAGGACATCGCCGACGCGCTCGCTCGCCGCGGCATCGACGTCGATCGGCACAAGATCGACCTCGAGGAGCCGCTCAAGTCGCTGGGCACCTACAAGGTCGCGATCAAGGTCTTCCAGGGCATGACGCCGGAGGTCACGGTCGTCGTCGAGCCGAAGGGCTGACACGGGCGGCCGAAGCCGCCGTCCGAGACCGCCGCGCCTCCCGGCACAATGGCCCATTCGACCCATCACCCGTGCAGGGGGCCTGTGGTAGCGTCTCGCCTGCGTTCCGACGGTCGCAGGGGACGCACGAGGGTGCTGCTTGCCGATCGCGCTGGCGCTCGCACTCGTTGCCACAGTCGGCGGCGCAGTCGCGAGCTATTCATATGACGACGACGCCCCGCTGGGCGCACGCCTTGCCTACGGTGCCACGACCGGGTTCCTCGCCCTCGGATTTGCCGGGTTCATCGCCGCCACCCTGGCCGGGCCGCTGAGCGGGCCCTATGCCGCCGCGGCCGTCGCTGCGCTCCCGCTCCTCGCCCTCGCGCGGGGCGACGTCCGCGCGCGCTTCGGCGCCGACGCCCGGGCTGCGTTCGCCAGGGTCGCCGACGGCATCCGCCACCCGGGCCTGTCGACGACCGGACCGCTCGTCTTCTGGGCGGCAATCATCGCGTTGCTGTGGGTCGCCTTCGACCGGGTGATCATCGAGAACGACGGGACGCTTGCCACCGGCTTCGTGAACAACCTCGGCGACCTGCCGTTCCACATCGGCATCGTGTCCGGCTTCGCCTATGGCCAGAACTACCCGCCGGAGAACCCGATCTTCGCCGGCAGCGGGTTCTCGTATCCGTACATCGCGGACGTGGTGACGGCCCAGTTCGTCCAGCTCGGCGCGACGATGCGCGAGGCGTTCTTCGTCCAGAACCTGATCCTGGGGCTTGCGCTCGTCGGCCTCCTGCAGCGGTTCGCCGCGGTGCTGACGGGCGACCGGCTCGCCTCGTTCATCGCGCCGCTGATCGTCCTGTTCAGCGGTGGCCTCGGCTGGCTGCTGCTGTTCGACCAGGCTCGGGCCGGGGAACAGGGCCTGGTCGGCCTGATCGGCAACCTGCCGCAGGACTACACGCTGATCGGCGAGGGGCCACTTCGCTTCGGCAACGCGCTCACCACGCTGCTCGTCACGCAGCGCAGTCTCGCGCTCGGCCTGCCGGTGGCCCTGATCGTGTTCGTCGTGCTGTGGCAGTTCGTCCACGACCCGGGCCCGTGGGGCGTCCCGCAGGTCCGCGCTGCCGGAGACCTGGGGCGCGGCATCGTCCGCTACCGCCAGCCGATTGCCGCGGCGGTCCTGACCGGGCTGCTGCCGCTGGTCCACGTCCACACCTTCGGCGTCGTGCTCGGCTCGGCGTTCTTCATCGGCCTCGCGTTCCGTGGCTGGCGCGAGGGGCGCTGGTTCCCGTGGGCCGTCTACGTGGCGGTGACGCTGCTGCTCGCCCTCCCGGCGATCTGGTGGTCGTCCAGCGGCAGTGTCTCGAACACCGGGACCTTCTTCGGCTTCGAACTGGGCTGGGACCACGGCACCTCGAACCCGATCTGGTTCTGGATCGCCAACACGGGGCTGTTCATCCCGATCGCCATCGGGACCGCGGTGTGGCTGTGGCGCGAGCGCGGTCCGCGGGCGCTCGACCTGCTGCTGTTCAGCGCAGTGTTCGTCGTCTGGTTCATCGTTCCCAACGTGTTCAAGCTCGCCCCGTGGATCTGGGACAACATCAAGGTCCTGATCTACTGGTTCGTCGGGCTGACGCCGCTCGTGGCGCTGGGCCTCGCGGCGGCCTTCAGGCGTGGATCGGCATGGCGGGCGGGGGCCGTCGCCGCGCTGCTCGTGATGACGCTCGCCGGGGGTCTCGACGTCTGGCGTGTCGTCTCGCGCCAGACCGAGTTCGGCGAGTTCGACGGCGATGCGCTCGGCGTCGCCGCGCTCATCCGCAACGACACCGACCCACGCGCAACGATCCTCCACGCGCCCACCTTCAACGCTCCCGTGTACCTCACGGGGCGCCGCTCGCTGATGGGCTACGCCGGCCACCTCTGGTCGTCCGGCGTCAACTACTTCGAGCGCGAAGCGGACATCCGGAGGATCTATGCGGGCGAACCCGACGCGCTGGACCTGCTCAAGCGGTACAACGTCGACTTCATCGTGGTGAGCCCGATGGAGCGCAACCAACTCGCGGTCAACGACCGCTTCATCGACCAGTTCCCGGTCATCGGGCGCTCGGGAGACTACACGCTCTATGAAGTCCCGAAGGCGCAGGGCTAACCGGCGCGCCGGAGCGGCGCAGCCGGTCACGCAGCAGCCCGCCGTTGACGAAGCCGGGCCGGCGACGGCCGACGCGCCCGCCGAGGCCGTGGCGGCCCGCCCTGCTCAGGCCGTCGACGCGCCCGAGCCCTCGACCGACGATCCGATTTCGGATCGCTGGTTCTGGATCGGGGCGTTCGTCGTCTTCGTCGTTGCCGCACTGATCCGGCTGCCCGAGCTCGGGATGAACCCGTTCCACCACGACGAGGGCGTGAACGGCTGGTTCACCACGACGCTCGCGCGAACTGGCTCGTGGCAGTACGACCCGGCGAACTACCACGGCCCGACGCTCTTCTACTTCGCGCTTGCATCGGAGATCCTGTTCGGACTCACGAACGAGGCGATGCGCCTCGTGCCGGTCGTGTTCGGCCTCGTGACGGTGGCCACGGTCCTCGGCCTCCGGCCGGTCCTCGGCTCGATCCCCGCGCTCGTCGGAGGGCTCCTGCTCGCCCTCTCCCCTGGCGCCGTCTACGTCTCGCGCTACTTCATCCACGAGGCGCTGCTCGTCGCCTTCACGATGACGCTCGTCGCGTCGGCGCTGCTGTACCTGCGCTCGCGGAACCCGGTTTGGGCGCTCGGGGTCGGCGCGTCGGCCGCGCTGATCTTCGCCACCAAGGAGACCGGCGTCATCACGGTCGTGGTCCTCGCGATCGCCGCGGTCGTCAGCGGGATCTACGTGAACGTGCGCACGGGTGGGACGGCTGGGCGCGCCTCGGCTCGCGGCCGTCGCAGTCGGGCGGGCGGGGCAGCCACGTCCAAGCCGGCGAAGACCGTCAAGATCGACGGCGTCGAGTATCGGGCCGTGCCCGATCGCTCCGATCGGTCGCTGCTCGACGGCGTCATCCCGGGCGGGATCCCGCTGGACCACGTCGTGGCGTCGACGATCGTGTTCCTGTGCGTCTACATCCTGTTCTTCTCGTCGTTCTTCACGAACTTCCCGCAGGGCGTCGTCGACTCGCTCGCGACGTTCACGATCTGGACCCAGACCGGCGGCGCGACGCAGGTCGCGCCACCCCAGCAGTACCTCGTCTGGATGGCCACCGCCGACGCGCCGATCCTGATCCTCGGAACGATCGGCGGGCTCCTTGCAGCCATCCAGGGCCGCGACCGGCTGTGGGTGTTCATCGGCCTGTGGGCGCTCGGGATCACGCTGGCCTACTCCTACATTTCGTACAAGACCCCGTGGATCGCGCTCAACATGCTGCTGCCGCTGGCGCTGCTCGGTGGTTTCGCCATCCGGCAGGCGGCCCGCTTGCCGCGCTGGCGCCCGGTGGCCGTCGGGGCCGTCGTGCTGGCCACGGCAGCAAGCGCGTTCCTCGCCTACGACCTGAACTACGTCAACTACGACACCGACAGCCCGCGCTACCCGTACGTCTACGTCCACTCGACCCGCGAGATGCTGACGATGCTCGACAAGATCGAGGACATCGCCGCGGAACAGGGAACCGGCACGGATACCGGGATCACGATCGTCAGCCCCGATTACTGGCCGCTGCCGTGGTACCTGCGCGACTATCCGAAGGCCGGCTTCTGGGGCCGCCTCGAGGACGTCCCGCTCGACCAGCCGATCATCATCGCCAACACCAATCAGCGGGAGCAGCTCGCGCCGCTCATCGCCGGCCAATTCGAGCAAGCCGGCACGTACAAGCTGCGACCGGGCGTCGAACTCGACGTCTACGTCCGCACCGGCGAGCCGGCGTCATGACCCGTCGCTCGGCCATCCTTCGATTGCTGATCGGCGTCGCGATCAGCGCCGTCTTCCTGGCCCTCACCCTGTCGCGGGTCAATCTTGCCGAGGTGGGTGCGGCCATCGCCGCGGCCTCGCCGGCGTGGCTGCTCGTGGCGCTCGGGATCGTGATCGTGGACGTTCTGTTGCGCGCGCTGCGCTGGCAGTTCCTGCTCCACGGCGTCCCTGGAGCAGGCACGAAGCCGCCGTACCGGCTGGCGGTGGGCTACCTGATGATCGGCTTCACGGCCAACGCCATCCTGCCGGCGCGTCTCGGCGACGTCGCGCGGGCCATCCTGGCCGGAGACGCGTTCCGCATCCCGCGGCTGGCGGTGTTCGGGACGATCCTCATCGAGCGCCTCGGCGACGGGCTGACGATGCTCCGTGCTCGCGCTGGTGTCGAGCATCGTCGTCGCGTCCGGGATCGCCGAATTGCGCGATCTGGCGACCTTTGCCATCGGGGCAGGCATCGCCGGCGTCATCGCGCTGGTGATCATGATCGCGATCCTGTCGCGGCCGCGGGTCCGGGCGACGCGGTTCGGCGGGCTGGTGTTCGGGCTGCTCGAGCGTGTCGGTGCCGGCGCCGGGGCGATGACGACGGTCCGCGGTGTCGCGATCGTGGTCGGGCTGACCTGGATCGTCGCCTTCACGGCGATCATGGTCGCCTGGGCCGTCACCAACTCGGTCGGGCTGCAGCTCACGCCGGTCCAGCTCGTGCTGTTCATGAGCGGGATCGCGCTGTCGCTGGCAATCCCCGCGGCGCCCGGCGCGCTCGGCACGTACGAATTCGTTGGCACCGCCATCATCACGAGCCTCGGCTACACGGCCGAGCAGGGTCTTGCGGCGATCCTGCTCATGCGCGTCATCACGACGTTCCCGCCGGCGCTGGCCGGGCTCGTGTCGCTGTTCATCCTCCAGATCCGGCCCGGCGAGCTCGTCCAGGCCGCGGAGGAACCGTCGGCCGCCGCGGAGCCCACCGACGCCGACGGCCCGTCCCTCGCCAGCCGGCCGGGGTGAGGCGAACCGCACCATGAGCTCGCCCGCCGTCTCGCTGGTCATGCCCGCGTACAACAGCGCGCGCTACATCGATGCCAACGTGGGGCGGGTCCTCGACTTCTTCGACCGTGCCGGGATCGACGGCGAGGTCGTGGTCGCCGACGACGGGAGCACCGACGGCACGGCCGACGCGATCCGCCGCGACGACCGCGTCCGCGTGCTGCGTCTCGAGCACGGCGGGAAGGGCGCCGCCGTCCGGGCGGGCATGGCCGCGGCGAGCGGGGACATCCGCGCGTTCACCGATGGCGATCTTCCCTATGGCATGGAACCGCTGCCGCTGGCGATCGCGTACATCCAGGAGCGCCGCTACCACGCGGTGATCGGCGACCGGACGCTGCCCGGCTCCGCCTACGAAAGCACCGGCCTCCTGCGCACGATGGTCTCCGAGCTGGCCAGCTTCGCGTTCCGGACCCTCGTGACCGGTGGCATCTACGACACGCAGTGCGGCTTCAAGGTGTTCCGCGGTGACGTTGCCGCCGAGGTCTTCCGGCTCACGGCCATCAAGGGTTTCGCCATCGACGTCGAGCTGATCTACCTCCTCCTCAAGTACCGGCTCGATCTCAAGCGGATCCCGGTCCAGCTCGAGCGCAACGCGCCGAGCTCGGTGCGGGTGGTCCGCGATTCGCTCCAGGCGTTCCGCGACATCGCGACGATCCGCATCAACTGGGCGCGCGGTCGCTACCGTTCGCCGGCGCTGATCGCCCTGCTCCAGACGGAGCTCCACGACGACGTCGAAGGCGCCGCGACGCGCCTCGCCGCCGGCCAGGCCGCCATCGACCCCGCCGACCGACCCGCCCCGTGATCGCCCTGGTCTACCTCGCCATCGCCGTATTCCTCGGCGATGCCCTCGCCTCGCGCTGGTTCCGGCCGGTGACGTGGTTCCACCGGCTGGCCGCTGCCTTCCTGGTCGGGCTGCTCATCGCGACGTGGGTCACCTATCTCATGTCGCTGCTGTTCGATGGCAGGACCGAGGACGCGCTGCTCGTCGGCAACCTCGCCTCCGGATGGGCCATGGCGCTCGCCGCGATCGCCATCTATCGCTGGGTTCCGGCCCGCCCCGACGCCGGCCGCCCGCGACGCCGGATCCGTGGCTGGGACGTCATCACGCTCGTTGCGATCGGGCTGCTCGTGACCTGGATGATGACCTCCACCTATTCGTATTCGAACGGTGAGCTGGGCATCGCCACGGGACTGTGGAGCGACTTCGGACCGACGACCGCGATCGCCCAGAACTTCGCGCTCGGCGACAACTTCCCGACCGAGTACCCGCACTTCGCCGGGGAGGCGATCCGCTACCACTTCCTGTTCTACTTCCAGGTCGGCAACCTGACCTACCTCGGGCTCGACCCGGCGACGGCCAACAACGTCCTGAGCATCGGCTCGATGATGGCGATGCTGGTGCTCGTGACCGCGCTCGGCGAGCGGCTGTTCCGGAACGCAGCGGTCGGGCGGATCGGCGCCGCCCTGTTCTTCTTCCACGGAGCCCTGTCGTTCATCCCGTATCTGGCGGGGCTGGGCTCGGTCGAGCGGGTCATCAACGAGGTCCCGAACCTCAACGCGTTCCTGTCGTCAGGGTTCCCCTACCGCGGCGAGGAGTGGGGGATCTGGTCGCAGATCGTGTTCCTCAACCAGCGCCACCTGGCGAGTGCGATCGGGATCCTGTTGGTCATCGTGATCTTCCTGCTCGACCGAATTGATCGCGATGAGCGCGCTCCGGCGGCGGAGCCCGAGCTCGCCCCGGCGGCCAGCCGCAGAGCTCGCCCCGGCGGCGACCGCAGAGCTCGCGCTGGCGGCGGGGCGGAGCCCGAGCCAGCCCCGGATGCCGAGCTCGCGCTGACGGCGGAGGCCGAGCCAGAAGCGGACGTGCCGCCGGCCGAGCCGCCGCCCGGGCCCGGACGCCTCGAGCGCGCTCGACGTCGCCGCAACGGGCCAACTCGAGGCGTCGGCATACACGATCCGCCACCCGGTGGCCGTCGTCCGCGAGACCCTCACCGACCCGTGGCTGGGAGGCTACGTGCTGTGCGGTGTCCTCGCCGGCTTGCTGCCGCTGTGGAACGGCGCCATGTTCATCGGCGCCGCCGCGCTCCTGGCGGTGTGGTTGGTCTTCTTCCCGCGCCGTCCGTCGATGCTGGTCCTCGCGGTGGTGGCAAGTGTCGTGGCGATCCCGCAGCTCCTGTGGGTCCGACCGGGCACGATGGCGGGCGCCCAGACCTACCCGTCGTTCTACTGGGGCTACATCGTCGACGACCCCAACATCGTCAACGTGGCGCGCTACCTGGCGTTCACGTTCGGCCCGAAGCTCCTGCTGGTGGCCTTCGCCTTCGTCCTCGTGACGTGGCGGGAACGTCGCGTGCTGCTCGCCTTCGTCGCCCTCGCCGCCGTGGCGTTCGTCCTCCAGCTCAGCGTCGAGGTGCTCGCCAACCACAAGTTCATCAACGCCTGGCTCATCGTGGCGAACCTGTTCGTCGCCTACGGGCTCATCCGGCTGTGGCAGGCGAGGTCGGCCCTGGCCGTGCCTGCGCGGTTCGTCGCGCTCAGCCTCGTCGTGATCATCGTCGCGGGCGGGGTGATCGACCTGATGCCGGTCAAGAACCAGTTCGTCATCCGCGTCGGCATGCAGGGCGACCGGCTCTTCGACTGGGTCCGCGACGAGACCGACCGAAACGCGGTCTTCCTGACCGACCTCCACGTCGTGCACCGCATCCTCCTCGCCGGCCGGCGGATCTACTTCGGCTGGCCGTACTACGCGTGGTCGGCCGGCTATGACGTCACGAAACGGGAGAATTGGTACCGCGACCTGTTCGCGGACCGCAGTCCGCGTGACGTCGTCGAGCGGCTGCAGGCCGCGGGCATCGACTACGTCGCCTTCGATGACGGGTTGCGCGAGCGGGGCTTCGCCCAGCGCATGAACCAGGAAGTCTTCGACACGTACCTGGAGCCGGTGTTCACGGACCCCGACAACAAGTACAACAACACGACGATCTACCGCGTTCCGACCGAGCCCGCGGCGACGCTCAACCTGCCCGATGCCCCGGCCGAGGACATGTACACCGGCGGCACGGGTTCGGCGCCGGGGCAGTTCGCCGAGCCGCGCGGGATCGCGCTCGACAAGTTCAAGCACGTCTACGTGGCGGACACCGGCAACGGCCGGATCCAGGAGTTCTCGTCCGACGGGAGCCTGGTCCGGACGATCGGCGAGGCGGGCACGGGCGAGGGCCAACTCGACCGGCCGACCGGGGTGGCCGTCACGACGAACCGCCATATCCATGTCGCCACGGCCGATGGGCGGGTCCACGAGTACGACGCCGACGGCACGCACCTGAACGAGACCCGCGGCCCCGCCCCGGGGTTCGGGCCGCTGGCCGACATCGTCGCCGTGGACAACCGGGTATTTGTGCTCGATCCCGACAACGGCCGCGTGGTGAAGATCGACGAGAACGGCACCGAGACTCCGTTCGGGAGCGTCGGCGACGGACCGGATCAGCTCCGCGAACCGACGGGCATCGCGGCGTTCAGCTACTCGATCCATGTGGCCGACACCGGCAATGCGCGCGTCGTGGTCTTCGACGAGGACGGCGTGCCGAGAACGACGTACGCGGTCCCCGAATGGGCGGGTGCGACCGAACGCACGGCCGACCTGGCCGGTGACGGCTCCGGCCGGACGTGGCTGTCGAACCCGGCCGGCGACTCGATCCTCGTGTACCGCGACGGTGCCAGCGTCGGGACCCTTCCCGTCCAGGAGCCGCCGATCGACGATCCCGCGGGGATCGTCTCGGCCCCGGGGAATGCGCTGTTCGTCGTGAACCGCACGCAGGGCCGCGTCTCGATGGTGACCCAGCTCGACCCCTGACCCGGTCGCCCGGGTGACGGCGGCGCGATGATGTGCCGACGATGCAGCCCAGGACCATCCTCCACGTCGACCTCGACGCGTTCTTCGCGGCGGTCGAGCAGCGCGATCGCCCCGAGCTGCGCGGCAAGCCGGTGGTCGTGGGTGGTGGCGGGCCGAACCAGCGCGGCGTCGTGTCGGCCGCCAGCTACGAGGCGCGCCGCTTCGGCATCCACTCGGCGATGCCGCTGCGCGAGGCCGGCCGGCGCTGTCCCGACGCCGTCTTCCTCCCCGTCGACGGGCGCAAGTACCTGCAGGTCAGCCGCGACGTGATGGCGATCCTGCGGCGCTACACGCCGCTCGTCGAGCCCATCTCGATCGACGAGGCGTTCCTCGACGTCACCGGTTCGCGCGAGCTGTTCGGTGACGGGCCCACGATCGCGCGAGCGATCAAGGACGCGGTTCGCGACGAGATCCAGCTCACGATCTCGGTCGGGGTGGCGACGACCAAGCTCGTGGCCAAGATCGCGTCGGACCTCGAAAAGCCCGATGGGCTGGTGGTCGTTCCGCCCGGCGAGGAGGCGGCCTTCATGGCGCCGCTCGACATCGGCCGGTTGTGGGGCGTGGGCGAGAAGACGGCGACCGCGCTCCGCGAGTACGGCGTGCGGACGATGGGCGACCTCGCCGCCCTGCCCGTGGACCTCCTGGAGCGACGCTTCGGCAAGCACGGCTCGACGCTCGCCGACCGGGCGCGCGGGGTCGACGCCGACCGCGTCGTCGGCGAGGGCGAGGCCGCGAAGTCGGTCGGGCATGAGCACACGTTCGACGTCGACACGTCCGACCGCGAGATGATCGAACGGACGCTGCTGGCCATGGCCGACGGCGTGTCCGGCCGGCTGAGGGCGTCCGGCGTGCGGGCGTCCACGGTGACGGTCAAGATCCGCGACTCGTCGTTCCGGACGATCACCCGCCAGCGGACGCTCCCCGAGCCGACCGACCTGACGGAGCCGATCTACCGGGTGGCCCTGGAGCTGGCCAGGCCGGAGGTGCGCGGGTTGCGGATCCGGCTGCTGGGGGTCAGCGCCTCGCACCTCGGCGAGCGGGAGCAGCTCGGCCTCTTCCCGTCGGACGATCCGCGCCGGAGGAGCGCGATCGAGGCGGCGGATCGGCTGCGCCGCCGCTACGGCGAGCGGGCGGTGACCCGAGCGCGGTTGCTGGGGACCGGGCTGCCGGCACCGTTCGAGCGGGATCCGCGGTCGTCGTCCGAGCGGCGAGGCGTGCATGGCGCCGTCGAGGCGGAGCGGCGGTCGCGGGCACTTCCGCCCGAAGGGCAGGAGGGTCCGGATCCGGACGTCGACGAGGTCCCCGCGGAGGACACGTGAGAACGCGGCGCACGTCTCCCGTCGTGACACCGTAGCTGTCACACGAGTCGGCGAACGTCGGCTCAACGACGCTTGACATCGAACAGGTGTTCACCTTAGAGTCAGCGTCGTAACTGAACATCTGTTCTGTCGCCAGACGTGCCCCGGCCGACACCACCGATCCGATACCTGCCCCCGGAAAGGAGCCATTTCGATGGCATTCACGAGAGTCGAGCCGGTCCAGGTGAACGTTCGAACCGATTGGTTCGACGGAACGCCCCGTGAGATCCGCTGGGGTGACCAGCGCCTGCCGGTCGTCGCCCTCGCGTCGGTCCGTGAGGAAGCCGCCGCCTATCCCGTGATCACGGGACCGCGCACGCTGTTCGTGGTCGATACGCCACAGGCGCGAGTCAGCCTGACGTACCTCCACCGCTCGCGTCGCTGGACGATTACGGGCCTGGACGAGGATCACACCCGGGCCGCCTGACAGGGCGCCATCCTGCATCGCACGTTCCCGACCGGCGGCGGGCCTCTCCCCCGCGACGCCGGCCATGTCGGACCGCGGGAGCGGGCGCGCCGGTACCGCGCCCGCTCCCGTCGCCGACGCTCGTCGGGCCGTGGCATGACACCCGCTGTTCCGGGCCTGCGAACGCCACCTACAATCAGCCCGTGCACGAACCCGCGGGATCGTCGTTCGCCGACCTGACCCTGGGCGCCTTCGTCGATCGCCTCGCCTCGTCCGAGCCCGTCCCCGGTGGTGGCAGCGCATCGGCCGTCGCCGCCAGCCTCGGGGCGTCGCTTGTCGCGATGGTTGCGGCGCTGTCCGAGGGACGCCCTCGCTACGCGGAGCACGCGGACTTGCACGCCTGGGCCGCCGCGACCGGTCGTCGTCTGAACCGTCGGTTCCTGGAGCTGGCCGATGAAGACGCGGCGGCGTATGCCGGGTTTGCTGCCGCCCTCAAGCTTCCCAAGGAAACCGACGCGGAGCGCGCGGTGCGGTCGGTGGAGATGCGAGCAGCGGCGCGTGCCGCGTCCGAGGTTCCGCTGAGGTGCGTCGAGGCGTGTCTCGAACTCGTTGGCGCCGCGGAGGCGCTCGCCGGTCGCAGCAACGTCAACGCGTCGAGCGACCT
Source organism: uncultured Chloroflexia bacterium (assembly GCA_963721655.1). Lineage (GTDB taxonomy): Bacteria > Chloroflexota > Limnocylindria > Limnocylindrales > CSP1-4 > DASTYU01. The sequence goes on from CAVRKH010000010.1 coordinate 27,390, forward strand.
GAACGTGGCCGCCCTCCTCGGTGAGGCGGCGGCGCGCGGGGCTGCCGCCAATGTCATGGTGAACCTGCCGGCCGTGGCGGACGGCGAGTACGAGGGCGACGTCACGGCACGGGTCCAGGACCACCTGGACGAGATCGAGCGGCTGGTTCTCGAGACGCGCGAGGTCGTCATGGGCGGCGAGTTGCGCGAACCCATCCCGGCGCCGGTCGAGGCCTGAGCGTGCCCGCCGAGGGCGCTCGCCTGCTCGAGGGCGCCCCGATCGCCACCGAGATCCGGGGGGCCGTGGCGGAGGCCTGCGCGTACCTGGCCGGTCACGGTCGGGCGCCGTCACTGGCGGTCGTGATCGTCGGCAAGGACGCTCCATCGACCGTCTACCTCGAGCAGATCCTGCGGTACAGCGCGCAGGTGGGCATCGATGCCCGCTTCGTCGAGATCGAGGGCGAGGCAACCGAGTCCAGCGTCGTCGAGCAGATCCGGGCCCTCAACGAGGACCCGGGTGTCGACGGGGTCATCGTCCAGATGCCGCTGCCACCGACGATCCGGATGCGCGCGGTCGTCGACGCGATCGACCCTGCCAAGGACATCGACGGGATCCACCCGCTGAATGCCGGCCTGCTCCGTCTCGGCTACGACGGGTTCCTCCCAGCGACCGCGCATGCGGCGGTCGAGATCCTGCGCCGCTCCGGGATCGAGATCGAGGGCAAGGACGCGGTCGTCGTCGGCCGCTCGACCGTCGTCGGCCTGCCGGCAGCGTTCCTGCTCGTCCGGGAGGACGCCACGGTGACCGTCTGCCATTCACGGACGGTCGACCTCGCTGCCCACACCCGCGTCGCCGACATCGTGGTCGTCGCGGCGGGCCACCCGGGTCTCGTCACGGGTGACATGCTCAAGCCCGGCGCGGTGGTGGTCGACGTGGGCATCAACGTGGTCGATGGCAAGCTCGTCGGCGACGTCGACTTCGAATCAGCGCGGAAGGTTGCCTCGGCGATCACGCCCGTGCCGGGCGGTGTTGGCCCGCTGACGAATGCGCTCCTGCTCAGCCACCTCGTCCGTGCCGCGGAGGCGCGGGCCGGGCCCCATGCCACGCCGCTGCGCGCCGCCCCCGAACCTGTCACCCGAGGAGTTCGATGACCGCCGCTGCCTTCCCGTCCGACCTCGAGATCGCCCGGTCCGTGCGCCCGCGTCCCATCGTCGACGTGGCCGCCGACCTCGGGATTCGCGACGAGGAGCTCGAGCTGTACGGGCCGACGAAGGCCAAGGTGACCCTCGACGCGATCCGCCGCCTCGAAACCGAACGGCCGAAGGGCAAGTACGTGGTCGTGACGGCGATCACGCCGACCCCGCTGGGCGAGGGCAAGAGCACGACGACCGTGGGCCTCGCCCAGGGCCTCAACGCGATCGGGCGTAAGGCGGCGGTGTGCATCCGCCAGCCGTCGCTCGGCCCCGTCTTCGGGATCAAGGGTGGTGCCGCGGGCGGCGGCTACAGCCAGGTCATCCCCATGGAGGACTTCAACCTCCATTTGACCGGCGACGTCCATGCGATCGGTGCGGCCCACAACCTGGCCGCTGCGTTCCTCGACAACCACCTCCACCACAAGAACGTGCTCGGCATCGACCAGCACGCAATCCTCTGGCCGCGGGTCGTCGACATCAGTGACCGTGCCGTCAGACGGGCGGTGATCGGACTCGGCGGCCGCGAGAACGGCGTGCCGCGCGAGACCGAATGGGTCATCACCGTCGCATCCGAGGTCATGGCCGTGCTCGCGCTGGCAACCGACCTGCAGGACCTGCGCGCTCGTCTCGGGCGGATCGTGCTGGCGACGACCACCGCGGGCACGCCCGTCACCTGTGAGGACCTCGGCGTCGCCGGGTCGATGACGGTGTTGCTCATCGACGCGATCAAGCCGAACCTGCTGCAGACGCTCGAGGGCGGCCCGGCGTTCGTCCACTGCGGACCGTTCGCGAACATCGCCCACGGCAACAACTCGATCATCGCGGACCGCCTGGCGCTCGCAACGAACGAGATCGTCTGCACCGAGGCCGGCTTCGGCGCCGACATGGGTGCCGAGAAGTTCTTCGACATCAAATGCCGGGCGTCGGGGTTGCGGCCGGACGCGGCGGTCGTCGTGGCGACCATTCGCGCGTTGAAGATGCATGGCGGCGTTGGCCGGATCGTGGCCGGCAAGCCACTCGACCCGGCGCTGCTCGAGGAGAACGTCGAGGCGGTGCGTGCCGGTGGCGCGAACCTCGCCAAGCAGATCGAGAACGTCCGCCTGTTCAACGTCCCGGTCGTCGTGGCGATCAACGCCTTCCCGACCGACACCGCGGCCGAGGTCGAGGCGATCAAGGAGGTCTCACTGGCGGCCGGCGCCCGCGACGCGGTCGTCGCGACGCACTTCACGGACGGCGGACGCGGTGCGATGGCGCTTGCGGAAGCGGTCTGGGACGCCGCCGAGGAGGGCGCGCCCGCGTTCCAGCTCCTCTACCCCGACAGCGCGCCACTGATCGAGAAGATCGAGACCATCGCCGAGAAGGTCTACGGCGCGGACGGCATCGACGTGCTGCCGGCCGCGCGCAAGGCGCTCACGCTCTACGAGGAGCTCGGCTTCGGCAGCCTGCCCGTGTGCATGGCGAAGACGCAGTACTCGCTCAGCCACGACGCCGCGCTGAAGGGTCGACCGAGCGGCTTCCGCGTCCCGATCCGCGAGGTGCGCCTGTCCGCGGGGGCAGGGTTCATCACCCCGCTCGTCGGCGAGATGCGCACGATGCCCGGGCTGCCGTCGCGTCCGGGCGGCGAGAAGATCGACATCGACGCCGACGGGAACGTGGTCGGGCTGTTCTAGGCAGGCGGAGCCGGGCGGCTCCCGCGGGTGGCCTCGGCGCCTAGAGGGCGCCGGTCGAGAACGCGAAGCAGGCGGCGATCACGATCGCGACGGCGATGCCACCGATCCCCGCCGCCCACAGCCCGATGTCGGGCGGACCGAGGGGTTCCTCGTCGTGGCCGTGTTCGTCGTGGCCGTGCGCGTCGTGCGCGGCCGGGGCGTGCTCGTCCGCTGGCGCGTGCTCCTCGGCCGGCGCGTCCTTCGGATCGCTCATCGCCGGCATTCTCGCACGCGGCCGGGGAGGAAGGTCAGGCGGCTGGGCCCTCGCCGCGGCGGCTGCGCACAACGAGGAGCGCGCCGGCGATCAGCCCGACGATCGCAACGGATGCGACGACCAGCGTGACCGGCAGCTGATCTGGCGCCGCGCCGCCCGCGCCATTGACTGCCGGCTCTCCAGGGGCGGCCGGCGGTGGTGACTCGCCGGGCGGCGCCCCGCCCCCGTCACCGAATGTCGCGATTGCATCGGCGAGCATGGCGGCGCCGGCGTCCGACCCGACGGCGGCGTGCGGCGTGCAGAGGTTGACGGCGAGCTCGTCCTCGAACCGGGAGGCGACGAAGATCCATTCGGTGCCGGCCGGCGGCAGCGGTGTCTCGCACGAGGCGCCGCCGAGCCCCCACTCACCCTGGACCCGGACGAGGCCGGCCGCGCCTTCGCCCTGGAACCAGCGGGTGACGAGCACCGGTGTCCCGTCCGGTTCAGGCGCCTGGACGGTGCCGCTGAAGATGACCCGCTCCGGCGAGCCGGCGTACGCGGACATCGGTTCGAGGGCCATGCAGTCGCAGGCCGCGACAGGCAGCGCCAACGCGAGGTACGCGACGAGCACGAGGACGAACGCGCTGACCGTGGCGATGAAGCGGGTCATGGGCGCCATGACGGCGCTCCGGCGATCGAGGTTCCGCTCGCTTCGGTCAGGCCTGGCTGCGTCGCCAGCCGGGCATCCCCAGGCGCCACCAGATGAAGCCGACGACCGCGACGACGATGGCGATCGCGATGGCGAGATCGAACGGCTGGAGCATCTCTCGGATCTCCACCCAGTTCTCGCCAAGGATCACGCCCGCCTGGACGAGGATCATCGACCACAGGAACGCGCCGGCGGTGGAATAGACGACGAACTTGCCCAGGTGCATCCGGGCGACGCCCGCCGGGAAGCTGATGAATGTGCGGACGATCGGCAGCAACCGGCCGACGAACACGGTCGCGGCGCCGTGCTCGGCAAAGAACTTGTCGGCCAGCTCGATCTCGTGCGGCCGGATCAGGATGTACTTGCCGTAGCGCTCCAGGAAGGGCCGGCCACCGTACGCCCCGATCGCGTAGGCAACGAGCGAGCCAAGCGTGTTCCCGATGGTCGCGGCGATCACGACGAGCCAGTAGTTCCAGGGCTGGCCGGTGATCGGCTCGATCGCCGTGGGGTCGGAGACGAGGAAGCCCGCGAAGGGGAGGATCAGCTCGGACGGCAGCGGGATCATGGCCGATTCGATGGCCATCGCGACGAGGACCCCGAGGTACCCGACTGAACCGTAGAGGTTCTGCAGGAACGGGATGACGATCTCGTCGATGAATGCGAGCACAGGCAAGACTCTGGCGACAGGGGGGTGAACGGTCGGCAGCATAGCCGACTACCATCGATCCGTGACCGGACCCCACGCCTCGGGCGGACCACACCTTGATCCGCGCGCACCGCGCGGCGACGGCGTCCCCGGACCGGTCGTTCTCACCGGCGCTGACCTGACCATCGACGACGTCGAGGCCGTGGCCCGCCGCGGCGCGACGGCTGCCCTCGATGTCCACGCCCGCGCACGCATGGACGAAGCACGTGCGGTCATCGAGGCCCTCGTCGCCGAGGGTGCCGTCGTCTATGGCGTCACCACCGGCTTCGGCGACCTGGCGACGACGTTCGTCGAACCGGCCCGCTCGGCGGAGCTGCAGGAGCACCTGCTGATGAGCCATGCGGCGGGCGTCGGCGAGCCATTCCCGCGCGAGGTCGTCCGGGCGATGCTCCTGCTCCGCGCCAACACCCTGGCGCTCGGCCACAGCGGCTGCCGGCCCGTCGTCGTCGATCGCCTGCTCGCCTTCCTCGAGCGCGGCCTCCACCCGGTCGTACCCGCGCAGGGGAGCGTCGGTGCGTCGGGCGACCTCGCGCCGCTCGCCCACCTCGCGCTGCCGCTGATCGGTCGCGGCCAGGTCGAGCTCGGCGGACAGGTGCTGCCCGCTCTCATTGCGTTGCGCGAGGCGGGGGTCGAGCCGCTGCGGCTCGAGGCGAAGGAAGGTCTCGCGCTCCTCAACGGGACGCAGATGATGGGCGCGATCGGGGCGCTGCTGCTCGCCGACGCTGACCGCCTCGTGCGCACGGCGAGCGTCGTCGCAGCGATGAGCGTCGAGGCGCTGCTCGGCACCGACGTCGCCTATGCGGCGGCATACCAGCTGGCACGACCGCACCCCGGACAGGTGGCGGTCGCCGAGGAGCTGCGCCACCTCCTGCGCGAGTCGGCGCTGCAGGAGAGCCACCACGCCTCCGAGCACAAGGTCCAGGACCCGTACTCGCTGCGTTGCGTGCCCCAGGTCCACGGGGCAGTGCGCGACGCACTCGACCACCTCCGCCGCGTCCTGGACATCGAGCTCAACTCCGCCACCGACAACCCGCTCGTCTTCCCGGGGGGCGGCGTGGCCGAGGCGGACACCGCGGCCACGGGTGGCGGCCGCGTGATCTCCGGGGGCAACTTCCACGGCGAGCCGATCGCCCTCGCGCTCGACTTCGCCAAGCTCGCGTTGGCGGAGCTGGGTTCGATCAGCGAGCGACGGACCGCCTTGCTCGTCGACCCGCGGCTCAACGGCGGGCTGCCCGCCTTCCTCGTGCCGTCATCGGGGATCGACTCGGGGATGATGGTCTACCAGTACACGGCGGCAGCCCTCGTGTCGGAGAACAAGGTGCTCGCCCACCCGGCCACCGCCGACTCCATCCCGACGAGCGCGAACCAGGAGGACCACGTGTCCATGGGCTCGATCGCGGCGCGGCACGCCCGCCAGGTGCTCGAGCACGTCGAACGGATCCTGGCGATCGAGCTGCTTGTCGCCGCGCAGGCCCTTGACCTGCGGCTTGCGGCCCTGGCGGTCGACGGTGACGCGCCCGAGCCGGGGATCGGCGTGCGCGAGGCGCACACGCTCGTGCGCGAGCGCGTGGCCCACCTCGACGCCGATCGGGAGCCGGCGCCGGATCTTGCCGCTGCGCTGGCCATCGTCAAGGCCGGATCGCTGAGCGGCCTCGTCGCCAATTAGGGACCGAAGCGCGACTTACGTACTACAGCGTCCGGGGTCCAGTAGCGGCACCATGCGCTGAACTCGAACCGGCCTCCGGCGGTATCGTCGCGGGCCGCGTCGACGCACACGCGCACCTGGGTGGCACGATGAACCCGATCCTGTACGGGGGGAGTGAAGCGTCGCGGCTGTACGACGGCGAGTTCGTCGTTCGGGCGTGGTTCCACTGGCCGGACGGCACGCCCGGTGAGCACGACACGAGCCCGCTGCCGTACGAGGACTGCCTCGCCTGGCTGGCCGCAGCGCCGCACACGCCCCTGATCGCGTCGGACGGCGCAAAGCTTCACCAGGTTCGCGTCGAGCGCGCCGTCATCGTTCCCGCGGTGGCCGGCTGAGGCCGGCCCAGTCAGCCGCGCCGGAATCAGCCGCGCCGGAAGCGGCGCTTCCCATGGTGCGGCTGCTGGCGGGTCGGGCGGCGACGGGACGGCCGGAACCCGGACTTCACCAATGCCTCGTCGATCTCGTCGAGGTACGCGGCGCCTTCCCGATGCGCCTCGAGCCATTCCAGGTATCCCGGATCGACACGGGCCACCTCGCCGATCGACCAGCCGATATGGCGCCCGAACTGCAACACGCTGCCTGACGGCCGGCCGGGTGGCGGTCCGGCGCCACCCGTCCCGTCGCGCCTCCGGTGGCGAACGCCCGCCACGGGCGCACTCTGGATCGGCTGGTCCGCGCCCGACGCCCGGGACGTGCGCTTGGGCTCCGAACGGCGCGGTGCACGGCGGACCGGGAAAATGCCGAGCTCACGGTCGTATGCGTCACGCCGGTGTGGGGTGCGCAGGCGATCCCAGGCCGCGTTGATGCTGGACATACGGGCGTTGGCGCCGTCCCCCGCGATATCGGGGTGGTACACCCTCGCCAGGCCGCGGTAGGCGGACGCGATGTCGGCGTCATCGGCGTCCTGATGGACGCCAAGGACGGAATATGCGTTCTCGCCGGCGACACGCGAGCGATCCTCGGCCACGGCTCAGCCTTCCCCGTGTCGACGCCCCCTCGGCGTCGTTGCCAGCACTCTACCAAGGGGTCGTCCGGCGCGTCGCCGGGTCGTAGACTCGACGCATGGCGCCGATCCGGATCGTGGACGTCACCGACCGCGGCGCCTTTGAGCGCATCCCGCCGTGCGCCGACCCGGGCTTCGACCACCGCACCTGCGACTACTGGGAGGACGCGGACCGCGGCAGCAAGGCTGCGCGGCTGGCATGGCTCGAGACACAGCGACCGACGGTTGCCCCTGAGCCCGCGCGCGCGCCCGCCAACCCGTTCCTTGCCGATCTCGAGGCATCGAAGGGCGCCAACCCGTTCGCAGCCGCTGGCGAGGGTGGTGCGAACCCGTTCGCCCCCGATGACACCGCAGGCGACGCCAACCCGTTCGCGCCGCAGCGCACCGCGCGCCCGACGGTCGACGACGGTGCCCCGCCGAAGCTGCGGCTGCTCGCCCGCGGACTGGGCGTGGTGGGCAGCTATGCGAAGGTCCTGCTCGTGGACGACGTCGCGGTGGCCTACGCGCAGTTCGGCCCGCTGACGGCCTATCCACGGGCCCAGCGCGTGCGCGACCTCTACGCGCAGCTCCCCGACTCGCCGCTCCCGGCGGTCATCACCTGCATCGCGACGACCGCCACCGCCCGGCGCGAGGGCCACGCGCTGCGCCTCGTCGCCGCCACGTGCGACGACCTGGCCGGTCGGGGCTTCGCCGCGGTCGAGGCGTATCCGCAGGTCGGGGTGCCGCTCGATGCGACGAGCGCCGCGACACCTGCGTTCTGGGAGCGAGCCGGGTTCGTGATGGCTGCCGCCGATGAGCGGTTCCCGGTCATGCGCCGCGAGCTGGTCTGAGCGGGGATCGACGGGCGATGGCAACGATCCGTGCACTGGGGAACGTCACCAAGGTGCGGGGCGCGCTGATCTTCGTCGAGGACATCGAGGCTGTGGCCGAGTTCTATCGCGATGTGATCGGGCTCCGCCTGCTGTACCGGACGCCGAAGTTCGTCCGCTTCGACGCAACACAGGGAACCAGTCTGTCGCTGGTCGCCGGCGGGTTCGCAAGCGACACGCCGAAGGATTACCGGCGGCATGGCGTCGTCCCCGAGCTGATCGTCGACGACCTCGACCTGGCCATGCGCCGGCTGGCGGCCGCCGGCGTCCGCCACGAGCCGGTCGTTCGAACGGCCTGGGGCCAGTTCGCGTTCTGCTGGGACCTGGAGGGGAACCCGCTCCAGCTCTACGAATCGGCGTACATCCGGCCCGACGCCGACCCGGAGGCGCGCACCGAATGACCAGGACGCACGCCATCGTTCGCGCCCCGCGAGGGCCGGAGCTGACCTGTCGCGGGTGGGGCCAGGAGGCGGCCCTCCGGATGCTCATGAACAACCTGGACCCGGAGGTCGCCGAGGACCCGGATCACCTCGTGGTCTATGGCGGCACGGGTCGCGCGGCGCGGAGCTGGGAGGCGTACGAGGCGATCGTCCGCGAGCTGCGCCGCCTCGCCGACGACGAGACGTTGCTCGTCCAGAGCGGAAAGCCCGTCGGCGTCTTCCGGACGCACCCCTGGGCGCCGCGCGTGCTGATCGCCAATTCCAACCTCGTCGGCCGCTGGGCGACATGGGAGCACTTCCGAGAGCTCGAGCGCGAAGGCCTGATGATGTACGGCCAGATGACCGCCGGGTCGTGGATCTACATCGGGACCCAGGGCATCCTGCAGGGCACCTACGAGACGTTCGCCGAGCTGGCTCGTCAGCACTTCGGCGGGACGCTCCGGGGCCGGGTCGTGCTCACCGCCGGGCTCGGTGGGATGGGCGGGGCACAACCGCTTGCGGTCGCGATGAACGAGGGCGTGTGCCTCGCGATCGAGGTGGACCCCGATCGGGCCCGCAGGCGGCTCGAGATCGGATACGTCGACCGCCTCACGAGCGATCCCGACGAGGCGCTGGCGTGGGCCAGGGCCGCCGCGGCGGCGGGCGATGCCATCTCGATCGCGCTGGTCGGCAATGCCGCCGAGATCGAGCCTGCCTGGGCGGCTGCCGGCGAGCGATTCGACGTCGTCACCGACCAGACCTCCGCTCACGATGCGCTGGCCGGCTACATTCCCGCCGAGATCACGCTGGACGACGCTCTCGCGCTTCGTGCCGGGCAGCCCGACGAGTACGTCCGGCGCTCGATGCGCTCGATGGCGGACCACGTCCGGGCGATCCTCGCCTTCCGGGCTGCGGGCTCGATCGCCTTCGACTACGGGAACAACCTGCGCGCGCAGGCGCTCGAGGCGGGCGTCGCCGATGCCTTCGACTACCCCGGCTTCGTGCCCGCGTTCATCCGGCCGCAGTTCTGCGAGGGTCGCGGTCCGTTCCGCTGGGCCGCGCTGTCCGGCGATCCGGCCGACATCCTGCGCACGGACCGGGCGATCCTCGAGCTCTTCCCCGACGACGCCGGGCTGCGCCGCTGGATCGAGATGGCCCAGGCGCGCGTGCCGTTCCAGGGCCTGCCGGCCCGGATCTGCTGGCTCGGCTACGGGGAGCGGAATAGAGCCGGGGCCGTCTTCAACGAGCTCGTCGCGTCGGGGGAGGTCTCCGCGCCGATCGTGATCGGGCGCGACCACCTCGACTCGGGCTCGGTGGCGTCACCGAACCGCGAGACGGAGGCCATGCGCGACGGCAGCGACGCGGTCGCCGACTGGCCGCTCCTCAACGCCCTCGTGAACACGGCGGCTGGTGCCACCTGGGTGTCGATCCATCACGGCGGCGGGGTCGGGATCGGCTACAGCCAGCACGCCGGCATGGTTGTCGTGGCCGACGGCACGCCACTGGCGGCCGAGAAGCTCGAACGGGTGCTCACGACGGATCCGGGGATGGGCGTCATCCGGCACGTTGACGCGGGCTACGAGCGCGCGATCGAGGTTGCCAGGGAGCGCGGTGTACGGGTACCCATGCTCGATCACGAATGGTGACCGAACGCCCCGAAGTGGTGTCTCGCTGCATAGGCACCCGATGGCACATCAGTTATGTAGGCCGGGCCAATCCGTTGATCTAGGGTCAAGGGCGAGTAATCGCGTCCTGCCCGAGGTGATCTCGATGGTCCGCCGCCACCGTCATGCGGTTCCAGCACTCATCGCTGCGTTCCTGCTCGGCCTCGTCACGATCGTCCCCGCGGCGGCGAACAACACGGCCCAGCCGCTGCCGTTCAGCCAGGACTGGACGAACACCAGTCAGATCAACTTCGCCGACAACTGGTCCACCGGCGGGCCTGCTCCCAACACCCCCGGCGTGCAAGGAATCATCGGGTTTCTTGGTCAGGACATCACGACGCTGACGGACATCGATCCGCAGACGCTGCTCGGCGTCTCCGCGTCCGCCACGGACGTCGATGTGATCCCGAACCAGACCAACACGGCCATCACCAATGGCGGTGTGGCGGAATTCCAACTGGCCAACCCCGTCGTCGCACTCCAGCCTTCGACCACCGCGGATGCGCCGTACCTCCTGTTCCACCTCGACACGACCGGCGCTTCGAACATCACCGTTTCGTACAACCTGCGCGACCTCGACCCGACCGGGGACGACGCGGTCCAGCAGTTCGCTCTTCAGTACCGTCTCGGCTCCACCGGCGTCTTCACCAATGTGCCGGCGGGCTACGTCGCCGATGCCACCGAGGCGAACGCGGCAACGAAGGTCACTCCCGTGAGCGCCGTTCTACCGGCCGACGCAAACAACCAGGCGCTGGTCCAGGTCCGCGTGATGACCACGAACGTGCTGGCCAACGACGAGTGGGTCGGCATCGATGACATCTCCGTCGTCGTCGGGCCGGACCCCGAGCCGACCCCGACGCCGACGCCAACCCCGACGCCGACGCCGACGCCGACCCCGACGCCGACACCAACCCCGACCCCGACCCCGACGCCGACGCCGACGCCGACCCCGACCCCGACGCCGACGCCCGACGCCGACGCCCACGCCAACCCCGACCCCGACGCCGACGCCGACGCCCACACCGACCCCGACGCCCACACCGACGCCGACGCCCGACGCCGACGCCCACCCCGACGCCCACACCAACCCCGACACCGACGCCCACCCCGACGCCGACGCCGACCCCGACCCCGACACCAACCCCGACCCCGACTCCGACACCCACACCAGTGCGGGGCAACCCGACCGTTGACGCGGGCGGCCCCTATGCGGCGATCGAAGGCACGTCCGTCGCCCTGACGGCGACCGGAACCGAGCCCGATGACGCTGCGCTGACATTCGAGTGGGACCTCAACATGAACGGCACATACGAGACGAGCGGTCAGACCGTCTCGTTCTCGGCGGCAGCCCTCGACGCGCCGGACTCGCGGACGGTCGGCGTGCGCGTGACCGGTCCGAGCGGCCTCACGGCGACCGATACGGCCACGATCAACATCATCTGGGACTTCGGCGGCTTCCTTGGCCAGAACAAGGAGCGCCCCGCACCGAACACGGCAAAGGCCGGGTCGAACCTGACGCTGCGGTTCAGCCTCGACGGTGACCAGGGCATGGCGGTCCCCGCGGCCGGCTACCCGCGCTCGGGGCCGTACACATGCGGCGGCAATCCGCTCCTCGATGCCAGCGACCCAACGACCGGGGGCGGCCTGGCGTTCTCGGCAGAGAGCGGCCAATACACCTACCCATGGAAGACGAACAAGCTGTGGGCTTCCACCTGCCGCACGTTCGTGCTCAAGCTCGCGGACGGGACCTACCACTACGTGGACGTCTTCTTCGACAAGTAGCTCCGAGACGGTCGAGCGCCCCGTTCGCGCCCTCGCGGGTGGGGCGGGGCGCTAGCATCGACGGGTGCTCATCGAGTCCGTCCCGAACGTGTCCGAGGGCCGTCGGCTCGAGGTCGTTGACCGGTTGGCGGCTGCCCTCGAATCCGTCGACGGCGTGTATCTCCTTGACCGGACGAGCGACGCCAGCCACAACCGCTCGGTCTTCACGCTGGCGGGCGAGCATGAGCCGGTGCTCGTCGCCCTGGACCGGCTGGTCGCCGAGGCGATCCCGCTCATCGATCTGAACGCGCACCAGGGTGAGCACCCGCGAATCGGGGCGGTCGACGTGGTGCCGATCGTGCCGCTCGGTGACGCGACGATGGACGACTGCGTCGAACTCGCGAACCGTTTCGCCGAGGGCGTCGCGCAGCGCTACGACATCCCCGTCTTCCTCTATGCCAACGCCGCTCGCCGCTCGGACCGGGTGCGCCTGGCCGACGTGCGCCGCGGGCAGTACGAGGGACTCCGCGATGAGATCGGGTCCCGCGGGCGCGAGCCCGATTTCGGCCCGGCCCGCACCCATCCGACGTTCGGGGCGCTTGCGGTGTCTGCCCGGCCGTTCCTCATCGCCTACAACATCAACCTCGACTCGGACGACCTCGAGCTCGCGAAGCGCATCGCTCGGCGTGTCCGCGAGTCCAGCGGTGGCCTCCCGAAGGTGCAGGCCTCGGGCTTCTGGATCGCCGAGCTCGGACGCGCCCAGGTCTCGATGAACCTGCTCGACTTCGGGGTGACGCCGATGTGGCTGGTCTGGGACACGGTCCGGGAGCTCGCCGCGGAGGACGGCGTCGAGTTGGCGGAGTCCGAGCTCATCGGTCTCGCGCCGCTGGCCGCCCTGCTTGGCGTGGCCGACCGCGCCGGAGCCGGTGCCACCGATCCGGTCGAAGCGCGGCTCGCGTCGGCCGCCGGATACCTCAGGCTGCGCGACTTCTCGCCGCTGCAGGCGCTCGAGCTCCGCCTCGAGGCCGCCCGGACGGCGCCGCGATGACTGGTGGCCCGTTCCGGATCATCGAGGGCGGTCGCGGCGACGAGCCGTCCCCAGGGCTTCTGATCCACGGCGCAGCCGAGATCGTCACGATGGCGGGCGGGCTTCGCGCCGGCCCGAGCCAGGGCGACGTTGCCCGGCTCGTTCGCGCCGGGAGCGCGCGCGCATCACGGGGCGCCGACGATCCGGTCGTCGCCGTCTGGGAGGGCCGGATCGCTGCCGTCGGACCCCGGGCGGCGGTCGAGACGACGCTGGAGGCCGAGGGACTCAACCTGGGCCGCTTCGCCCGGCTCGACGCGGCCGGCGGGGCGGTCACGCCGGGGCTCGTCGATCCCCACACCCATCTCCTGTTCGGCGGCACGCGCGAGGGCGAGCTGCTCCTCCGCCAGCAGGGAGCGGGCTACCTCGAGATCCTCGAGGCCGGCGGCGGGATCCTGTCGACCGTCGCGGCGACGCGAGCTTCGAGCGATGAGGAGCTCGCGGCCCACGGCCGGCGCTGGCTCGACGAGATGCTCGGGCACGGCGTCACGACCATCGAGGCCAAGTCGGGCTACGGCCTCGACCTCCAGACCGAGCTGCGCCTCGTCGAGCTCGCCTACCGGCTCGGGCTCGAGGGCCCGGTCGAGGTCGTCCCGACATACCTCGGCGCCCACGCGGTCCCGGTCGAGTTCCGCGCTCGCCCGGAAGGCACCGAGGCATACGTCCGCTCGATCCTCGATGAGCAGCTGCCGGGCATCGCGGCCCACGGCCGCGCCCGCTTCTGCGACGTGTTCTGCGAGGAGGGCGTCTTCAGCGCCGACCAGTCGCGGCGCATCCTCGAGGCCGCGGCCGCGTTCGGGATGGCGCCGCGGTTGCACGCCGACGAACTGGCGCCGTCCGGCGGCGCGGAGCTTGCCGCGGAGCTGGGTGCCGCCTCGGCCGACCACCTCGCGGCGCCCTCCGAGGCAGGCGTGGACGCGCTCGCCGAAGCGGCCCGGGGCGACCAGCCCGTCGTCGCGACGCTGCTGCCGGCGACGACCTGGTTCCTGATGAGCGACCACTACGCCCCCGCGCGGACGCTCATCGAGCGCGGCGTCCCGATCGCCCTCGCAACCGATTTCAACCCGGGAACATCGCCGACCGCGAGCCTGCCGCTGGTCATGACCGTGGCCTGCCTCGCGCTGGGCCTGACGCCCGACGAGGCGCTCAGCGCGGTGACGATCAATGCCGCGCACGCGCTCGGGCTCGACGAGGAGATCGGGTCGATCGAGGCCGGCAAGCAGGCCGACCTCGTCATCTGGCGCGTGCCGACCACGACCCAGATCCCGTACTGGCCTGCCGCGTCGTTGGTCGGGACCGTGATCAAGCGCGGGCGCGTCGTCCTCGACCGTTCCTGAGCGCCCGGATCAGGGCTCCGCGTCAGTCCGTGTCGGCGCGCAACCGGGCATACGTGACGAGGTCGCGATAGCGGCCCGCCCGGAACTGCGCGCCACGCGCGATGCCCTCGCGGGTGAAGCCTGCCTTCTCGAGCGCGCGTTGCTCGGCCACGTTCTCGATGTCGGTCGACGCCTCGACCCGGTGAACGTCGGTGTGCTCGAAGAGCCACGCCGCGAGGAGACGCTGGGCCTCGCTGCCGAAACCCTGGCCGCGGGCCTCGGGGATCAGGTCGATCCCGAAGTTCCACGCGGCGGATGGCGGGTTGGGCCCGTACGACACGCGGTGCCAGCCGACCGATCCGATCGGAACGCCATCCGCGACCCGTTCGACGATCAGCGCGCCATTGCGCTCGTTGCGCAGCGGTCCCTTCGCGAGGACCTCGCGTGGGGTTGGTTCGCGGGGCATCCCGAAGTCGTTGAAGCCGCCGTGCAGAGCGGGGTCCGCCGCCCACGCGTCGAGCACGTCCGCGTCCTCGAGCGTCACGTCCCGAAGACGGACCCGGGCCGCCGGATCGGCCTCGCGCGCGGGCATCAGGTCTTGCCGCGAGGCTCCAGGTGGACCGTGACCGTCTCGGCCGGGAGGCTCGACGCCGTCACCGTCAGCTTCGACTGCACGACGGGCTCGGCGCTCATCTCGTGGTAGAACGTGGCCAGCGCCTCGGCGCAGTCGGCCTCCTCCTCGCAGACCGGCATCGGGACGACGATCCGGGGGTCGAGCTGGGCCACCAGCTCGGCTGCCTTCGTCGCGTTCAGCGCGCCTCCCACCGGTACGCACACGATGTCGATCGACCCGATGTCGCCGAGCTTCTCCTCGGTCAGGAGATGGCCGATGTCGCCGAGGTGGATGGTGTGCACCCCATCGAGCTCGACGACGAACGCGACCTGCTTGCCGCGGTCCGCGCCACGGGCGTCGTCGCGGTAGGTCCGGACGCCCGTCAGCAGGACCTCCTTGACCTCGTATTCGCCGGGCCCGTCGAGCGTGAAGGCGTTCTCGAGGCTGGTCGGGAGGAGCGTCTTCCCATCCCGCGACGGCTTGCCCTTCCCCTTCTTGAGCGGAGCGTCGTCGGGGTGGCTGAAGGTGACGACGTCGCCGGTGATCCCGCGGCCGGTGGGCCCGACGATTGATTGGTACGGATCGTTGACGACGACCGCGTCGCGACCGCGCAGGCGGATGCACGACCGCCCATACCAGGTGACTTCCATCCCGGCGATTCTGACACAGCGGCCTTGCCTGCCGCTCACCTCGCCGCCGGCCCGGAACCCGCTCCTCGAGGTGGGTTTCTATTTCTTAACCGGTTGCCGTCTTGGTCCGCAACCAGACGCGAATAGCGTAGACATCGGACCGAACCTTTAGGGGTTCCATCCTCCCTCCCTCGACCGGGGGCGCCGATTGGGCAGGCGCCTCCGGTCTTTCCTTGCCCGTGAGAGAATCCGCCGACCATGACCGTCCCCCGCGTCCGTCACGACCGCCTGACGGTCCTGGCCACCGTCCTCCTCGTCGCCGTGCTCGCGGCCTGCAATTCGGCCAGCCCGACGCCGTCGCCCGAGCCGTCGCCAACGGCCCCGCCGCCGAGCGCCGCAGCAATCCCGTCCCCGTCCGAGGCCCCGTCCGCGGCACCGAGCGGCGAACCCACGGCAGCCGATCCGATCTACGACGAGATCGAGCAGGAGGTGGTCGCGCTCCGTGGCCTGCAGCCGACCGAAAAGGTGGCCCGCAAGACGCTCGATGAGGCGCAGCTCGCCGCGGAGATGGAGAAGCTCTACCACGAGGAGTCGCCGCCCGAGCTGGTCGCCGCGAACGAGCGCTTCTACAAGTCCCTCGACCTGCTGCCGCCCGACGCGAGCCTCGGGGACCTCACGGTCGAGATGCTCAGCGGCGGTGTCGCTGGCTACTACCGCGACGACCAGAAGACGCTCTACGTCGTGTCGCGATCCGGCGAGGTCGGCGCGAACGAGAAGATCACGTTCGCCCACGAGTTCAACCACGCGCTCCAGGACCAGCACTTCACGATCTTCAAGGACCAGGAGGGCGTCACCAACCGGAGCGACTGGCTGCTCGCCCGTCAGGCCGTCTACGAGGGCGATTCCTCGCTGCTGATGACGCTGTGGGCGTCGGAGAACTTCACGCCCGCAGAGTTCCCGGACCTGCTGGCGCAGGGCCTCAACGATCCCTCCTCGGCGATGCTCGAGCGGATGCCGGCGATCCTGCGCGAGACGTTGCTCTATCCGTATACGACGGGCCTGACGTTCACCCAGGGCCAGTACATCAGCGGCGGCGGCTGGGCCGGCGTCGACGCGCTGTACGCCAACGTGCCCGAGACCACCGAGCAGATCCTCCATCCGGAGAAGTACCAGGCCGGCGAGGGTCCGGTCGAGATCGATGTCCCCGATGACTTCACGGCGCGCATCGGCCCCGACTGGAAGCTGGCCGCTCGATGACACCTTCGGCGAGTTCCAGACCGGCGTCTGGCTCCGTGACGCGGAGGCGGCGAATGCGACCGAGGCGGCCGCGGGCTGGGGCGGGGACCGGGTGCTCGTGCTCGACGGCCCGGGCGATGCATGGGCGACCGTGCTGGCCACGGAATGGGATACCGCGGCGGATGCGGCGGAGTTCGAGGCAGCGGCGGGTCCCGTGGTCGAGGCGCTGGACAATTCGGCCGCGCTGCTCCCCGGCGGGACGGATACCGGCCGCTGGGTCGTGGTCGCGAGCAACGACGATGTGCTCGAGGCGGTCGCCGGGAGCCTCGGCCTGGCAGGCTAGGTCAGCTCCCGGGCGCGACCTACATCGAGTCCGGCGCCGAGATCCCCAGCAAGCGCGCAGGGCGTTGGCCAGCGTGATCCGCGCCGCGTCGGCGAGCGCCAGCCGCTTCGCCGAGCGTTCGGGCTCGGCCGGGTCCACCACCCGCGCGTCGCGATAGAACGCGTGGAAGGTCGTCGCCAGCTCGGTCGCGTACGCCGTGATCGTCTGGGTCTCCTCCGCGAGCACCGCGTCCTCGACCACCTCGGGCAGCCGGGCCACGGCACGAGCGAGTGCCGCTTCGGGTGCGCCGGCAAGCGCCCCCGCCACCGACGAGGCGGGTGACAGGCCGGCCTCCGCCGCCTTGCGCAGGATCGAGGCGATGCGCGCGTGCGCGTACTGCACGTAGTAGACCGGGTTCTCGTTGGATTGCTTCTTGGCGAGCTCGATGTCGAAGTCGATCGCGCTCGTATGGCCCCGCGATGCGAAGAACCAGCGCGCGGCATCGACGCCGACCTCGGTGAGCAGCTCGTCGAGGGTGATGAACTCCCCGGACCGCTTCGACATGGAGATCTCGACGCCATCACGGACGAAGCGGACCCACGAGTACAGCAGGATCTGCACCCGCTCCGGGTCGAAGCCCATGGCCTCGGCCGCGCCCCGAACACGCGCGATCGTCCCGTGGTGATCGGAGCCCCACACATAGATGAGGTGATCGAACCCGCGACTGAGCTTCTCGGTCACGTACCCGATGTCAGCCGCAAAGTACGTCGGCGAGCCGTTGGACCTGATGATCACCCGGTCCTTGTCGTCGCCGAAGTCGGTCGCGCGGAACCACAGCGCGCCGTCCTGCTCGAACAGGTACCCGCGCTCGCGGAGCCGCTCGATCCCCCGATCGACCCAGCCGCCCTCGTGGATCGACGTCTCCGTCGTCCAGACGTCGAAATGCACGCCGAGTCGCTCGAGGCTGGCCTCGATCCCTTCGCGGACCCGCGCGCCGGCCCACCGGCCGACGACGAAGGCCGCGTTCGCTTCGTCGGCCGTCGCGTCCGTCCACACGTCGTCCGGGACGGCGGCGGCGAGCTCCTCCACGTAGGCGCCGTGATAGCCGTCCTCCGGGATCGTCTCGCCGCGGCGGACGGCGAGGACGGAAGCGCCCAGGTTGTCGAGCTGGCCGCCGGCGTCATTGAAGTAGTACTCGCGCGTGACCTCCTGCCCGCCGGCTTCGAGGACCCGGCTCAGGAGGTCACCGATGAACGCTCCCCGGGCGTTGCCGATCGTGAGTGGACCTGTCGGGTTGGCCGACACGAACTCGACGTTGACGCGGCGTGTGCGAACCGGCTCGACGGTGCCCCAGGCCTCGGGCGCCGCGAGCACCTCGTCGATCACCGCCTCGAGTGCCCGATCGGCGAGTCGCAGGTTGATGAAGCCGGGCGGCGCCACGTCGACCGCGAGGATGGGCGTGGCGGCGGCATCGGTCTCGATTTCGCGGTCGAGCTCCTCCTTGAGCGCCGCCGCGATCGCGAGCGGCGCCATCCGGCACGGTCGGGCGAGCTTCATCGCCAGGTTGCTTGCCAGGTCGCCGCGCCCGGGATCGGCCGGCCGCTCGATCTCGACCGCCGGAGCGTCGTCACCGCGGGCCGCTGCCGGCAGCGCGCCGGACTCGACGGCCCGGTCGCGAGCGCGCCCCACCGCGGCACGAGCCTGGGTGCGAAGTGGCGGCGGCGCTGTCATTGGGGCTCGAGTTGTGTCGGCCAACGTGGACTCCTGCAGACGATCCGCCGAATCGTAGCGGCTCTCGCGAACTGCACTGAACCGTACCGAACCGCACCGGACCGCACCACTCGCGAGGTGCGAGCTGGCACCACTGTCAAATGTCGTAGTGGAGAACTGTCAAATTGGGGCTAGTCAAGTGTCGAGGGGCCTAGTACCTTTGGCGCCCCGTCGGGGGGTACGAAGGGGTTCGAAGCCATTCGGGCGATGTGCCCTGCACGGATGCGCGCAGTGGCCCTGCATAAGGAACTCGGCGTCCGCCGCGACCCGGGCGCCAGTCGATAGCCCAGACCGAGTCGCGGCAACCGTGAGAGGGAAGACATCGAATGAAGACCACGCGGATTTCCGCAGGTGTGGCCGCTGTCGTGCTGGTGATGGCTTTCGCCGGGACTGCGCTCGCGGCCGACGCCACCGTCACGGGTCATGAGGCTTTCTCAAACGAGGCCAACCAGCCGGACTACTGGGGCGACAATTGCGAGGACGCGGGAGTCGGCGACGTCGACTCATACGTGCTCCCCGACATCGACGGGACGTACGACCAGGTCATCGTGAAGGCTGGGTCCGGCGAGTTCGCCAACACGATCTTCGACAACCCCGCTGAGGGGTCGACCGTCTGGGCGGACACCAACGGCGACTTCATCAACGACCCGGGCGGCCAGGATGGTGACAAGCAGATCAGCCACGTCATCGTCTGCACCGACGAGCCGGTCGAAGCGCCGACGCCGACCCCGACGCCGGAGACAACGCCGACCCCGACGCCGGAGACAACGCCGACCCCGACGCCGGACGCAACGCCGACCCCGACGCCGGACGCCACGCCGACCCCTGAGGACAGCGTCGCTGGCGCAACTGCCGTTAACACGCTCCCGCCCACCGACACCTTCGGTGGCCAGAGCTCCACGCCGGGTAGCTCCGCTCCGGCAGTCCTGCTGGTCGTGCTGACCGGCATCGTCGCCAGCGCGCTCGTTCTCACGCCTTCCGGTCTCGCCGTCGCCGGTAAGCCAACCTGAGCCAAATCTGGTCGGCCTTCGCCCGACCACAATGAACGACGGCCGGGATGCCTGATCGGCATCCCGGCCGTTTCACGTCCCCGCCGCTGCCGTGGTACTGGGGTACCAGGTCCTTAGGTGCCCGCGCGCACCGAATAGCGCTGGGCAGGGGTCGATTTGAGAGCAGTCCTGTGCGGTAATAGGGCAACTGCAGTACTAGACGGCCGTAGTACCAATCCGGGAACATTCGCTGCGCCGTACTAGGCGAAGGGTCCTAACCGTCCGGTGGGGCCACAGGGGAAACCGATCAACAAGCCGTAGCCTGGGGACTCGATCGATGGACACACAACGCCGGTCACGATCCGGAGGACTCTTCGGCATCAGAAAGCTCGGCTGGTTGGCCGTGGCGTCGATGCTGGCCCTCGCCATGCTCGGCCCCGGAACCGGCCTCGTCTCCGCGTTCAACCCGGGCGAGAACGGCACGCCCACGAGCGGCGACCAGACCGACCTGCAGGGCCGTGGTGACGATGTCACGTTCAACTTCCAGACGAACATGACGATCAACTGCTCCGGCGACGGCACCGCCCAGCAGTTCAACATCAAGCTCGACTACTCGATCAGCGGGGCGGCCCTGCCGGCCGGCTCGACGCTGATCGTGTACCTGTCGCCCAACAACGGCGCGATCAACAACAACGCCGGTGGCGACGAGGCGGGCTACATCGCGACGGTCGAGTCGAACCAGGGTTCGATCGACATGTCGGGCCTGAGCGGCTCCGGCACGCTGACCATCACGATCGCGGTCACCGATCCGTTCCAGCTCAACGGTGGCGGTGTCCTGGGCGTGATCGCGGACGACGAGGACGGCACCGCCTGGACGACCAAGACCAACTCGATCAACTGCGGCGAGGCATTGCCGACGCCGACACCCACCCCGACGCCGACACCCACCCCGACACCCACGCCGACGCCAACACCCACTCCGACGCCAACACCCGACTCCGACGCCAACACCCACTCCGACGCCAACACCCACGCCGACACCAACACCGACTCCAACACCGACGCCGACGCCAATCCCGGGACCCAGCCCGACGCCGACGCCTACTCCGACACCCACCCCGACGCCGACACCGACGCCGACGCCAACCCCGACGCCAACGCCGACCCCGACCCCGACCCCTGAGGACAGCGTCGGAGGCGTGACGGCAACGCCAACCCTGCCGCCGACGGACACGCTCGGTGGGCCGGCGACGCCAACCAACGACGGCTGGCGGATCATGCTGGTCGTGATGGCCGGCATCCTCGCCAGCGTCATGGTCCTGACCCCGAAGCGGGCGAGCCGCCGCCGCTAGGCGCTCCTCCTGCATGACTGACGGCCGGGATGCCTGATTGGCATCCCGGCTGTTTCATGTCCCCGCCGCTGCACTGGTACTGGGGTACTGGGTCCCGAGTTGCGCCGACGCACCGAATCCCCGTCGAGCCGCGTCATCTTGTGGTGGTTCGTGTGCGGTAATAGGGCAACTTCAGTACTAGACGGCAGTGGTACCGCGTCGCGGAACATACAGATCGCCGTCGAAGGCAAAGGGTCCCAGACGTCAGTCATGTTGGGGCCCGAGGGGACCGCACTCGTCAGCCAACCGTAGTTAGGGGACTCTGTCGAATGTACACGCGAGGCCGCTCACGTCCTGGTGGACTCTTCGGCATCAGAAAGCTCGGCTGGTTGGCCGTGGCTTCGATGCTGGCCCTTGCCATGATCGGACCCGGGACCGGCCTCGTCGCCGCGTTCAACCCGGGCGAGAACGGCACGCCGACAAGCGGTGACAAGACCGACCTGCAGGGTCGTGGTGACGACGTCACGTTCAACTTCCAGACGAACATGACGATCGACTGCGAGAGCGACGGCACCGCCCAGCAGTTCAACATCAAGCTCGACTACTCGATCAGCGGCGCGGCCCTTCCGGCAGGCTCCACGCTGATCGTGTACCTGTCGCCGAACAACGGCGCGATCAACAACAACGCCGGCGGCGACGCGGCAGGCTACATCGCGACCGTCGAGTCGAACCAGGGTTCGATCGACATGTCGGGCAAGAGCGGCTCCGGCACGCTCAACATCACCATCCCGGTCACCTCCTCGTTCCAGCTGAACGGCGGCGGTGTCCTGGGCGTGATCGCCGTTGACGTCGACGGCACCGCCTGGACGACGAAGACCAACTCGATCAACTGCGGCGAGGCACTGCCGACGCCGACGCCCGACGCCGACGCCGACCCCGACGCCGACGCCGACCCCGACGCCGACGCCGACGCCGACGCCAACCCCGACGCCGACGCCGACGCCAACTCCGACGCCGACCCCCACGCCGACGCCGACCCCGACGCCGACGCCGACACCGACCCCGACGCCGACGCCGACACCGACGCCGACGCCGACACCGACGCCGACGCCGACGCCGACGCCGACGCCGACGCCGACCCCGACGCCGACGCCGACACCGACGCCGACGCCGACACCCACGCCGACGCCGACCCCGACGCCGACGCCGACACCCACGCCGACGCCGACACCTTCGCCCACCCCCGAGAGCCTCGTCCTTGCCTGGAAGTTGATTGACACCGACGGCGATCCCTCGACCCAGGACGATCAGGACTTCGCCGCGGGCTGGGAGTTCAATCTCGATACCGATGCGAGCATCATCGACAGCGAGCCTGTCACGGGCGACGGCGAGGGCGGGTACGCCTGGTTCGTGCTCGAGCTCTCGCAGTCGACCGACGCGACGATGACCGAGGACCTCCAGGACGGCTACGAGCTGATCGACGCGTATCTGCGTCGACCTCGGTAGCCTGAACGAGGAGGCCCTGCGGTCAGCCGCTTCAAGGCCGCTGCCGCGGGCGATCTCGTCGGTGAACTCGATGGCGACAGCGTCAGCTTCACCGTCGAGCCCGAGACCGCCTACGGATGCGTCTTCGTCAACACGCTCGATCCCTGAGGACAGCGTGGGTGGCGCGACGGAAACACCGGCGATCACCCTCCCGCCGACCGACACGTTCGGCAGCGGCCCGATGGCGCCGGCCAACGACTCCTGGCGGATCCTGCTGGTCGTGATGGCCGGCATCCTCGCCAGCGTCCTGATCCTGACCCCGAGCCCGGCGACCCGCCGCCGGTAACGCGTTCGCTGTCCCCTGCGGACGAGGACCGGGGTGCCCGATGGGCACCCCGGTTCATTTCATGTCCCTGGGCCGAATGGGTCCTGCGCAGGTGGTACCGATGCTGCCTTGCGCGCATTCACCACTACCGCGAACCTGACCTCACCGCAGTCATGTCGCGCGGTGGAGCGTCCGCTTGTTACGGCGGCTCCTTCGTGGATCGGACGCGTCCATCCGTCAGAGCGTCCGTAGCCTTGGGGGCTTCTTCCATGCATTCGAACCCGCGCGTGCCCGCCTTGCCTCGAACCATTAGCCCGCGAAGCATCGGCTGGCTGGCTGTCGCACTCATGCTGGCCTTCGCTCTCGTTCCATGGGCAGGCGCCCGGCCCGCCTTGAGCGCGAACCCCGACGGCATCTCGGTGGCGGCGCCGACCGACGTCACGGTCGCGCCGGGTGCGACCGCTTCTTTCGGCCTTCTCACCGTGACATCCTCCGGCAACAGTTCGCCGTGTAACGACGACGCTGAGCGCGGTCGGACTCCCCGTCGGGCGCGTCGACGATCTTCGGCACCAATCCTGTCGTAACCACGACGGGTAGCTCGGCGACGAGCACGCTGCAGATCGCAACCGGTGCGGCGGCCGTCGGCGTGTACACCTTCACCATCTCAGGACTGGATTCCGTTCCGCCAGGTGGGGCATGTCAGGGGTCGAGCGACACGGGCCCGTCGAACACGCTCACCCTTCGCATCGTCGACCCGACGCCGACGCCGACGCCGACGCCGACGCCGACGCCGACCCCGACGCCGACACCCACGCCGACGCCGACGCCGACACCGACGCCGACCCCGACCCCGACCCCGACGCCGACGCCGACGCCGACGCCGACGCCGACGCCGACGCCCACACCGACGCCGACGCCGACGCCCACGCCCACGCCGACCCCGACACCGACGCCGACGCCAACGCCGACGCCCACGCCGACGCCGACGCCGACACCCGACACCCGACGCCGACGCCGACGCCCACGCCGACGCCCGACACCGACCCCGACGCCGACGCCGACCCCGACGCCGACGCCGACGCCCGACGCCGACACCGACGCCGACCCCGACGCCGACGCCGACGCCGACACCGACGCCGACGCCCGACGCCGACGCCTCAGCCGAGCCCGACGCCGCAGCCGAGCCCGACACCTGATCCGACGCCGACACCTGATCCGTCCCCGACGCCCGATGGCGGTGTGGGCGGTGTGGGTGCCGGCCAGCAGACGCCCCTGGGGTCGCCCCCGGAAACCGACACGATCTCTGACCTGGGAACGTCACCTGACGAGGGCTGGCGCCTCGTGGTGGCCCTGATGGCCGGGATCCTCGCGAGCGCCCTGGTCCTGACCCCGAGCCGGACGAGACGCCGCCGGTAGGCGCGCCTCTCCAGACACAACAGCCGGGATGCCAATCGGCATCCCGGCTTCTTCATGTGGTGCGGCGGCTCCTCGCCGCCCGGCCGTCAGCCGAGCGTGGTCTCCATGCCCGGCTCGACGAGCTCGACCTGGCCGTTGAACTCGGAACAGACCGATTCGATCGTGGCGTCCTTCCCCAGGCGCATTCCCAGGTGGGTCAGCAGCACGCGGCTCACGCCCGTCCGCGTAGCCAGTGCGCCGACCGAGGGGCCGTCGAGGTGGGCGGCGCCGGGGTCGCCGGGGCCCGGCCCGAACGAGACCTCGGACAGGAGCGAGTCGCCCGGGCGAACCAGCGGATCGATGTCCGTTGCCCGGCCGCAGTCGCCGGTGTAGACGAGGCCGGCGCCACCACCGGGGGGCGCGATCCGGAACGCGAAGCTGTCCGGGATGTGGTGGACTCGCCCCGCGGTGATCGTCAGCGACCCCACTTCGAACGTCATTTCGTCGAGCGCCTCCAGGTCGAAGGCAGCCGAACTGAAGTGCTCGTCGGCATGCAGGGCATCGAGCCGATGGGAGAGATCGCGCGGGCCGACGAGGCGCATTCGCCTCGGCGGTGCGAACTCCCAACGCAGGTAGTGCCGCATCGGAACGAGGTCGACGAAGTGGTCCGGATGAAGGTGGCTGACCACGACCGCGTCGAGCGTGCTTGGGTCGACCGTCCCGGCCAGCCGGGCGAATGTGCCCTGCCCGAGATCGAGCAGGAGCCGGGTATCGCCGTGCGTGACCAGGTAGGCCGCACCCACGGCGCCCGCTCGGTCGGTGTACGCCGGTCCCGCACCGATCACGGTGAGGTCGAGCGCGTCAGAGCGGGCGTGCATGCGCCAAGGGTACTTGTGCCGTCATGCAGCGCGTCTCGCCTCCGCGCACCGGCTGGCGACGGGTCAG
The DNA here is from genome assembly GCA_963721655.1 of uncultured Chloroflexia bacterium. Taxonomy (GTDB): domain Bacteria; phylum Chloroflexota; class Limnocylindria; order Limnocylindrales; family CSP1-4; genus DASTYU01. The sequence goes on from CAVRKH010000010.1 coordinate 52,741, forward strand.
TTGTCGCTCCCGCTGCCGGGATCGCCCTGACCGCCATGGCCGCCGCCCAACTCATCCTGGCGACTCGAGCCACGGTTCTCGTTCTGGTTGCCGCCGCCAGTCGCGGTTGGTGTTGCCGGCTGCGCCTCCGGCGTGGGATCAGCGGCCGGTGCCTTGGGCGGCTTCGTGGGCTTCGGCGTCCGGTCCGGTGTCGGTTCGCGGTTCGGTCCACTGCCCTGTCCGGCGCCCTGCTCCTGACCGGCGCCTTGGCCGGTGCCCGGGCCCTGACCCTGGCTGCCACCACCTTGACCACCCCCGCCTTGGCTCCCGTCCTGACCGCCGGCGCCGGGTCGTCTGGGATCGCCGGGGTGTGGATCCACGCCGTTCGCGTCGATGGCGTTCGCGCCCTGCTGCAGCGCGTGCTGGATGGCGTCCTGGGCCTGGGCCGGGACCTCGTCCAGCAGCCCCATCAGGACGATCTGGCGGCGGGCCATGTCGTCGTCGACCATGGCGGCGACTGCACCGTTCGCAGCGGCCTGTGCGTCGAGGTCGGCCATGATGACGGCGTAGGCTTCGAGCGCGGCCTCGGCAGCCCCTGCATTGCCGCTCCCAGAGGCGACGCGCACCTCCTGGAGCCGCGCATCGAGCCGTGCGATTTGGGCGTTCGCGCGTGCCATCGGATCGCTGGGCAGCGTCGCTTCCTCGATCCACATGCGCGGGCCGTAGAGCGGCCCGCCCGCCTGTGACGCGGCGACGCTTCCGGCGCCGATGCCCACGACGAGGCATGCAGCGAGGACGGCGGCCGCGGCGCGGCGTTGCGGGCGCGGGAACACGATTGCAGGTCGCTCAGGAAGGGCGACGGGAAGCGGCGTCGGGGCGGTGAGCGCAGCGGAGCGCGCGTCGGCGAGCGCGAGCGCCTGGCCCATGAGCGCGGTCCGGATCCGGGCCATTGCGGTGGCATCGGGCGTCAGACGCACCTGGGCGAACGCGTCCAGCCGCCGATAGATCTCCAGGTCGGCCGGCCGGCGCTCGACGAAGTCCTCGTCCATCATCCGATCCCCGAAGGCCCGATCGGCTCGTCGCCGGCAGGTCGGAACGACCGGTCAGCGGCGATCGACTCGGGATCGTCGACCCCGAGCGAACGGCGCATGGCGGCGATTGCTCTGAACTGCAACCCGCGCACGGTTCCTTCCTGCTTGCCCATCACCGCCGCCGCCTCCCGGGCACTGAGCCCGGCGAAGAAGCGAAGGGCGATGGCCTCGCGTTGCTCGTCGGTCAGGGCTTCCAATGCCGCGGCCACTTCGTCGAGTGCCTGACGGACGGCCACGATTTCGTCGGGGCCGGCATCGCGGCCCGGCCGTTCGATGGCCGATTCCAGGTCGACGTGATCGCGATGGGTCCTGACATGATCGATGACTGCGTTCCTGGCCAGCCGGAAGAGCCAGCCCCCGAAGGGAATGCCCCGCGTCTCATAGCGCGGGAGCGCTTCCAGGGCCTTGACGAAGACCAGCTGCGTCAGGTCCTCCGCGTCCGATGGGCGATGGACGCGGCTGACGATGTAGCGGTAGACCGACGCGTGGTAGTGGTCGAACAGTCGACCAAACGCCCTCGGATCCCCAGCCTGGGCGTCCCCCACGAGTCGCTCGACAGCGGCTTCGTCGAGAGTCATAACGAACGAACGCCCGCTGCGTTAGGTTGGCGCTCGAGTGGAACGGATTCCGGAGCGCCGCCGCGCCGGATGCTGAGGGCGGCAAAGCCCGCGTTCTTGAACGTGGTCGTAGCCGTCGGCCAGCCCCCACGCGAAGGCGTCCGCGCGGTGCGCGTCCGAACCCACCGTCACGCGCGCGCCGCCGAGCTCGCGGAAGCGGGCCACGATCGCCGGAGACGGGTATGTCTCGCCGGCGACCTGGCGCAGGCCGCTCGTGTTCACTTCGAGGGCGGTGCCGGTATCGACCAGCGCCCGCAGGATCGGCTCGTACAGCTCCGGCGCGGCCGCCAGTTGAGCGGGCGTCACGTAGGGATGCAGATACCGCTTCACGAAGTCGAGGTGGCCGAGCGCATCGAAGAGGCCGGAGCGTGCCGCCGCCGCGACCTCGTCGAAGTAGGGCGCCACGATCTCCGACAGCCGCTTGCCGGCGACGAACGCGGCCACGCGGTCGCTTGCGTACGGCGACGACCGGTAGACGTGGACCGAACCGATCACGAAGTCGTAGGCATGCCGGCGCAGGTGGTCGCGCACGTCCGCCTCGTAGCGGCGGTCGTAGGTGAGCTCCACGCCGAAACCGATCGCAACGCCACGCGGCGCCCAGCGCTCGGCCGCGTCGCGAACGACCGCCTCGCGCTCGGCAAACGTGGTTGCGGCGTAGGCCGGCGTCCCCGGTTCGAAATCGACGTGGTCGGTGATGGCCAGCTCATCGATCCCGCGTTCCAGCGCCTGTTCGGCGTACGCGTCGATCTCGACATCGCTGTCCGGCGACAGGTTGCTATGAAGGTGCGCGTCGAGCGGAAGGTTGCGCGCCTGGCGATCGATCACCGGCACGCCCCCAGAACCAGCCATGCGCCCCCCGGTGCGCGGTTCACCCCGAGGTCACTCCCAGTTCACGACCGACGGTGGCGAATGCCTCCAGTGCCCGGTCGAGGTCCTCGTCAGCGTGCGCCGCGGTGACGATGGTGCGCAGTCGAGCCTGATCCATCGCCACTGTCGGGTACACGACAGGTTGGGCGAAGACGCCCTCGGCGAACAGGCGCTCGCTGAAGCGTCCGGCGATGCCGGGGTCGCCGACGATCACGGGGGTGATGGGCGTCTCCGAGACCCCGGTGTTGAACCCCAGGCGGGTCAGCTCGGCCTTGAATCGACGCGTGTTTGCCCACAACCGCTCGATGAGCTCCGGCTCGTCCTGCATGACCTTGAGGGCCGCGCGACACGCGGCCACGACGGCCGGCGGATGGGAGGTCGAGAACAGGAACGGCCGGGCCCGCTGGATCAGGATGTCGCGCAGGTCCTGGCTGCCGGCGACGTAGCCGCCGAGGGAGCCGATGGCCTTCGACAGGGTCCCCACCTGGATCGCAACCCGTCCATGGAGCCCGAAGTGGTCGACGGTCCCACGTCCATTCCGCCCCAGCACGCCCGACGCGTGGGCGTCGTCGACGAAGACCGCCGCGCCGACCTCCTCGGCTGCCTCCACGATCCCGGGCAGTGGCGCGATGTCCCCGTCCATGCTGAACACCCCGTCGGTCACGACGAGGATCAGACGGTACGGCTCGCCGGTCCCGCCCCGACCACCCGAGACCGCCTCCCGGAGCACTTCCCGCAAGGCGCCGACGTCGGCGTGCGCATAGACCTTTCGAGGCGCCTTCGAAAGGCGCATGCCGTCGATGATCGAGGCGTGATTGAGTCCATCGGACACGATCAGGTCCGTCTCGCCCGTGATCGTCGGGACGACGCCGGTGTTCGCGCTGAAGCCGGACTGGAAGGTGAGGACCGCCTCGCTGCCCTTGAATGCGGCCAGCTCGGCTTCGAGCTCCTCGTGCATCGACATCGTTCCGGCGATGGTCCGCACCGCGCCGGAGCCGACGCCGAAGTCGCGGACAGCGGCCAGCGCGGCCTCCCGGAGCCGCGGATGGTGGGTCAGCCCCAGGTAGTCGTTCGAGGACAGGCTGATGACCCGTTGCCCGTCAACGGAGACGATCGGACCCTGCGCGGAGCTCATCACGCGGAGGGGCCGGTACAGGTTGCGCTCGCGGAGTGCAGCGAGCTCGTCGCCGAGGAACGCGAGCGGATCGGGGCGGGCGGTTGGTGCCATCACTGCGTCCAGTCCATGATGACTTTGCCGGAATCGCCGGAGCGCGCCGCCGCGAAGGCCGCCTCGAAGTCCCGGAACCCGAAGCGATGGGTGATCGCCGGCCGGATCTCGAGCCCCGACTGGAGCATCACCGTCATCTTGTACCAGGTCTCGTACATCTCGCGACCGTAGATCCCCCGGATGGTCAACATCTTGAACACGATCTCGTTCAGGTCGAGGGCGACCTCCTCGGACGGGATACCGAGGAGGGCCATGTTGCCGCCATGGGCCATCACGGCAAGCGCGTCGCGCAGCGCCCGCGGATTGCCGGACATCTCGAGCACGACGTCGTAGCCCTCCACCATGCCGAGCTCGCGCATCACGTCGCCCAGATCGCGCTCGCGCGGGTCGACGGCGATCGTGGCGCCCATCCGCACCGCGAGCTCGCGGCGGAACGGGTTGGGCTCGGAGACGACCACGTGGCGCGCCCCTGCATGACGGACGACGGCCGTGGCCATCAGCCCGATCGGCCCGGCGCCCGAGACGAGGACGTCCTCGCCCAGGACGGGGAACGACAGCGCGGTGTGCACCGCATTGCCGAACGGGTCGAAGATCGCGGCCACTTCCTCGTCGATGCCCGCCGCGTGGTGCCAGATATTGGTCACCGGCAGGACGACGTATTCGGCGAAGGCTCCGTCGCGCCCGACCCCGAGACCGATGCTGTGGGCACACAGGTGGCGCCGGCCCGCCAGGCAGTGGCGGCACAGGCCGCACACGACGTGACCCTCACCTGAGACCAGGTCGCCGGGGTGGAAGTCGTACACGTTGCTGCCGACCTCGACGACCTCGCCGACGAACTCGTGGCCGACGACGAGCGGCGGATTGATCGTTGTCGCAGCCCATGCATCCCACGAATCGATGTGCAGGTCCGTGCCGCAGATGCCGGTCTTGTGGACGCGCACGAGGACGTCGTTGATCCCGGGTCGCGGATCGGGGACGGACTCGAGGCTGAGGCCAGGACCTGGGCTGGTCTTCACGAGAGCGAGCATCAGGTGACCGTTGCGGCGCTGTCTATGACCCGATTCTCCACCCGACCGATTCCCTCGACCCCGAAGCTGAAGCGGCGCACGGCCGGCTCAGCTCGGGGCCGGAGCGACCGGGCTCGACGGTGCCGGCGAAGGCGGCGTGCACAGCTTCTCCGGGTTGGTCTGCTCGCCCCACGTGTTCCAGAACTCCATGATCGCTTCCTCGTCGAACGTGTCGAGCGGAAGCACGCGCTCCCAGACGAGCGCCGCGAACGGTGTCGCCATCTGGTCGAAGCGGGCGACGACCACGCCCGCGCCCTCCTGGGTCGGCGGGAACCCGCAGACAGGACTGGGCGGAAGTCCCGAGAAGAAGGCCTGCATCTGCTCCTGGGTCGCAGCGGACAACCCTGGGTCGTCGGGGTCGCCGCGGTAGAGGATCACCAGCCCGCCGTGCTCCAGGTTGTGGACCCAGCCCTGCGGCAGCGGAACGTCGTTCAGAGGGTAGAACCCCGGGGTGATGGGGCCGCCTCGCACGAAGTGGTTGCCGCTGGCCGGCGGGCAGTAGGTATAGGTAACGTCGCCCGGGATTGTTCGTCCCGGCCCCGACGTGCGTGTTGCCCATCCCCTCCTGGTGGTAGCCGGGCTGGGGCGAGGCACCTGCCTCGCGGCGACGCCGTCGGTTCAGGCACCCATTCGGTGGAACAGGTGAACGCCGCCGCTGAGGCCGAGCTGAACGCCCAGACCGAGATGAGCGCGAGGGCCGCCACGCCGACGGCGCCCACGATCAGCAGGCGGTAGCGCTCGAAGAACGACTTCTGGGCGAGCGGACGAGCGCGCTCCCGGCGCCCGGCACGGGCGCCGGCGGGGCGGGTGCTCGCGGCGGCGGTGGCGGCCGTCGGCTTGGCGCTCCCCGACGCCGGAATGACGACCGACGGCGTGGCGGCGCCCGACGGCGACCCGGAGCCGCTGACGGGTGGGCCGGGCGGACGGGAGCCCGACTGGCTGGCCGGCTGGTTCCCGGGCCGCGCCCGGCGGGATCGTTTGCTCACGTTTGATCTGCCTCACGTGCGGTCGATGGGTCGCCGGCGCCACGCGGGACGGCGCTGACCGGCGGCGACGAGGGCCGCGTCAGGTGGAGGGTACCGTCAAGGCCGCTGTCGTGCGGGCTCAGACCTCGCGCAGGTAGGTGCGGACCTCCGGTTGCAGCAGCCCGCGGAACAGGAGGATGGCCAGGGCGGTAATGAAGACCGCTTCGATCGCGAGCCCGCTCACCGCCAGCAGCGGCACGAGCGGGATCGTCAGCGAGGCAAGCCCGAGGGCCAGTCGCCGGGCCGCCTGCTTGCGCTGAATGACAAGCGTCGTCGTGAAGATCGTGTAGGCGAGGAGGACCATCGCGACGAGACCGGGCAGGCTCACGGGCGCGGTGATGGCCTGGTCGACGATGAAGCGCAACGCCGAGCCGATGAGGAAGAGGATGCCGAAGGCATAGAGAAGGAAGAGGCGGATGCCGCCGGGCATCTCGCGCACGCGTTCGAGCATTGGCCAAGATCGTACCGCGCGGCCGGCGTCGAGTCGGACGCCAGCCACGCCTGCGCGCCGACGGGCGTTCCACCGGCTCCTATACTCGCCGTTCGTGTCAGACCTGCCCGTCGCGCTGCCCGACCCCCTCGCGCGGCGACTCGCCGCCGCCCTCGACATCGAGGGCAAGATTCCTCGTGCGCTCGACGCGCTCGGACCGCTCGCTGGTCGCGACGTCGCCTGGGTGGACGGGGAGACGGGCGTGCTCGTCGACCGGCTGACCGCGCTCGGCGCTCGGATCCGGCCCGTCTCGCGGGATGACACCGCGGGCCACGCCCGGACGCCGAAGCCGTGGGCCGACGCACTCGTCGCAGCCTGGTCGGCGTTCCGCGGCTTCGACGCCGGAGAGATGGCCGAGGCCGACCGCATCGTGCGAGCCGGCGGACGCCTGCTGGTCGTCCACGACTACGGGCGCGATGACGTGTCCCGGCTCAACGCGGACGGGCCGGAGCGCCCGGAATACGGGCTCTGGAGCCGGCGCGACGGCCCGTTCCTCGGCAACGGGTTCAAGGTCCGCGTCGTGCACTGCTGGTGGACGTTCGACTCGGTCGACGACGCGCGGGCGTTTCTCGGCGAGGCATTCGGCGAGGCCGGGCGGCGCTTCGGCGAAGCGTTGACGCGGCCACGACTGTCGTACAACGTCGCGATCTATCACCGCACGATCGGCGCTACGGTCCCGGGCGGCTGAGCCGCCGAGCCCTGCTACGCTTCGCGCCGATGACCAGCCCCGATCCGCGAACAGGCCGCCAGAGCATGGTTTCGCCGCGCGGCGACGCCGGCCAGGCCGGCCGCTCCGAGGGCTTCCGCCTGTCGCCGGGCCTGGTGTTCCTCGCGATCGCGCTCGTGCTGTCGGTCGTCTACGGGATCTACGCACTGACCGTCCGTGACACGTCGCAGATTCCGTTGCTCGCGTCGGGTGCGGTCGTCGTCGGGATCGCGTTCGGGGCGCTCGCGCTGTATTCGCTGTCGGCCGTGTGGCGGGCCGGGACCACCGGTCGCGGTGGCCGCGCGATCCTGCTCGGGATCGTCGGCGGGGTCGCGGCGATGGTGGCCGCCGGGTGCCTGGCCGTAGCCGTCATCCTGTTCATGCTCGCCGGCTCCACCTGAGCGGGGCCTGACGCGCGTCCTGCTACACTCGGCCGGCCCCGCCCCCATCGTCTAGAGGCCTAGGACGCCACCCTTTCAAGGTGGAGATCAGGGGTTCGAATCCCCTTGGGGGCACCACCTGTCATGCCCCTGCTACCATCGCCCGCGATGGAGATCATGGGCGTCGACATCCGCACGATCATCAGCGACAACGTCGCGACGCGCTGCGATGGCTGCAACGAGATCATCGAGGGCACGCCGTGGCGCGTGAACGTGCTGGACATCGTGGCCACCGAATCGCCCGTCGACTGGACCGAGACCCCGCTCGTCAACCCGGGCCCGTTCCAGTTCCACAGCGATCCCGCCCACGTCCGCACGTGGATGGCGCGCAAGGGCTACTTGTTCTGCCGCCGCAGCGAGGTGCGCGAGATCATGCGCCCCGTGCCGATCCCAGGCCAGGACGGCCGATTCGGCCTGTGTGACGGCATCCATCGGGACGACCACGAGTTCGTTCCCGCCTGATTGCCGGGGGCGTTTGACAGCCCTCGCCGCGCGACCCTATTCTCGCCCGGCCTGAGGCAGATCTCCGTACCCAGATTTGCCCAAGTTCTCGGACCGAGGATCACCGGCCGTGCCGTCCGCTCCCGCCCCAGCATCACGCAGGAACCCGGCGACCACGTGGTTGTCGCTGGGGCCGGCCGCGCGCCTTGTGGGAGTTGACCCGGACACCCTGCGGCGCTGGGCCGATGCCGGCCAGGTCGACGTGTTCACGACGCCGGGCGGACATCGTCGCTTCGATCGGCACGCGCTCGAGCGGATGCGCGACGCCCGTCGGCCGCATCTCCGGCCGCTGTCCAGCCTGGGCGCGACCCCGGAGCGGTTGTCGCGCGCATACCGGCGGAGCTACGAGGCCCAGGGCCAGGCGGCCCGCCTCGGCCGAGGGCCTGCCGAGGACCGCGAGGCGTACCGCCAGGACGGCCGCCGCCTGGTCGAAGCGCTCGTCGCGCATCTCGACGCCGATCCCGCCGATGCCCGGCGCCGGGCAAGCAGCGAGGCAACCGCAGCCGAGCTCGTCGACGATCTCGGCCGGCGTCTCGCCGCAAGCGGCGTCAGCCTGACCGACGCTGTGGCCCAGTTCGTCGTCGCGCGCCGGCCGTTCCTCACGGAGCTCGCAGGGATCGGCCGGCGGCGGACGCTCGATCCCGCGCATCTCGGCGCGCTCTACGAGGACGCCTCGTCCGTTCTCGACCGGCTGCTGCTCCGCTTCATCGCCGCCCACGAGGCTGGTGCGGCATGACCGCCGACGAGTTCCTGACCACCGCGACCGCGGTTCTCGCCCTGGTCTTCTCCCTGGCCCTGTTCGACCAGTGGCGCGAGCGACGCGGTGCCTTCCAGCTGGCCTGGGGACTCGGCATGCTCTTCTTCGGCATCGCGGCCGCCACCGAGGCCATCGCCGCATTCGGCGGCTGGAACGAGGCCCTGTACCGAACGTGGTACCTGACGGGTGCAGCATGGACGGTCGGCTGGCTCGGGCTCGGCACGGCGTTCCTGCTCGGGAAGACCCGCTTCGGCTACGCCTTCGCGCTGTGCCTGTTCCTGGCCGGGCTGTTCACGTTCCTGGTGCGCAACCGCCCCGAGTACGCGGGTGCCGGGTCGCTGCCGCTGCTGTACTTCATCGCCGCCGCGATCCTCGCCCTCGCGGTGGCCGTCGAAACGTATTTCCAGAACGAGCGCTGGCCGGTGCTCGCGGCGGGCGCCGTGGTCGGAGCGACGGTGCTGTCGTTCGTGCTGATGGTCACCGCCACCCTGCCGCCACCCGGCTTCGCGGTCGATCCCACGACCGGCGTGCCCGTCGGCGACATCATCCCGCCGCAGCTGCGGCTGCTGACGCCGTTCATGAACATCACGGGCTCGTTTGCGCTCATCCTGGGCGCCGTGTTCTCGACCTACGTGTTCATGCCCAAGCGACGGGTGCTGCCGTATTCGCTGGACCCGAACCAGCCAGGCGACGAGTTCCTGTTCAACCTGCTCATCGCCCCGTTCGCGATCGCGGTGAACCTCATCGCCTCGCTGCCGGGGACCGCACGCGCGCTCTTCACCGGCCAGATCCATAGCCGCGTCCCGGCCACGATCCTGATCGCGATCGGGGCGTTCATCCCGGCCATCACCGACTCGTTGAACCGATTCGGATCCACCGAGCTGTTCCATCTCGGGAAGTTCCTTGGCGTGCTCTTCCTGTTCATCGGTTTCCTCGTCTCGATCGAGGTCTTCCGCGAGATCCGGGTCCCGTTCACCGGGATCCGCCTTGCCACCCGGCGGCGCGAGTCCCCCGCGAGCCAGTCCGGTGCCGGCGAGGAGGTGCCCGGCCTCCCGGTCACCGCCACACCTGACGCGAGCCCCAAGGCGTCCGCGCACCGGTGAGCGCGCGTCCGCCCACGCGCGTGCTCCTCGTCGACGATCACGCGATGGTCCGCCGTGGCCTGCGCGAGTTCCTCGCGCCCTTCGACGACATCGAGGTGGTTGGCGAGGCGGCCGACGGGTTCGAGGCGCTCAGCGCGACTGAATCCCTCCGCCCGGACGTCGTGGTCATGGACCTCAACCTGCCGCGGCTCGACGGCGTCGAGGCGATCCGCGAGCTCCGCGTGGCGCGTCCGGAGATCGAAGTCGTCGCGCTTGCCGGCACGGTCGAGGAGGAGCGGGTCATGGCGGCGATCGAAGCGGGCGCTGCCGGTTTCCTGCTCAAGGACGCCGGGCCCGACGACGTCGCGGCGGCGATCCGCGCCGCGCGCAACGGCGAGATGTATCTCGCCCCGGCGGTGGCCGGGATTGTCGCCCGTCAGCTGCGCGCACCGGGCGGGCCGGTCACCCCCGCCGACGAGTCGTCGCTCACTCCGCGCGAGCGCGACGTCCTCGGGCTGGTCGCCGAAGGGCTCCCCAATCGGGCCATCGGCGAGGCCCTCGGAATCACCGAACGAACCGCCCGGACGCACGTCTCGAACATCCTCGCCAAGCTGGGCCTGACAAGCCGGACGCAGGCCGCGCTCTACGCGGTCGACCAGGGGCTCGACGGCGACGCTCCGCGGGCTTCGCGGCGCCGCTCCTGACGGTCGGCCCCGACCCCCGGGGTATACTCCGAAGGTCCGCCCCCTCACATGCCCGAGGTTCGATGCGCGTCCGCAAAGCTGTCTTCCCTGCCGCCGGCTGGGGCACCCGGTTCCTTCCAGCCACCAAGGCGCAGCCGAAGGAAATGCTCCCGCTGGTGGACAAGCCGATCATCCAGTACGCGGTCGAGGAGGCCGTCGCGGCGGGCATCGAACAGGTCATCATCGTCACCTCCAGCCAGAAGCGCGCGATCGAGGACCACTTCGACCTGTCGTTCGAGCTCGAGGCCCTGCTCGAGGAGAAGGGCGACATCGAGATGCTCCGGCAGGTCCGCCACATCAGCGACCTCGCCCAGGTCGCGTACGTGCGCCAGAAGGAGCAGCTCGGGCTGGGGCACGCGGTGCTCATGGCCAAGGACCTGATCGGGCACGAGCCGTTCGCCGTGATCCTCCCCGACGACGTGGTGATCGGCGACCGACCGTGCATCGGGCAGCTGATCCACGCCTACCACCAGACGCACGGCTCGGTCGTCGCGGTCATGGAGGTGCCGCCGAGCGAGACGCAGCGCTATGGCGTCATCGCCTCCGAGCCGACCGACGACCCGCTCGACCACGGCCGGCTCCACAGGGTCACCCGGCTGGTGGAGAAGCCGGCGCCCGAGGACGCCCCGTCGAACCTCGCGATCATCGGCCGCTACGTGCTGACCCCGAAGATCTTCGACAAGCTCGAGCAGACGCCACGCGGCTCCGGCGGCGAGATCCAGCTGACCGATGCGATCGCTGAGCTCATGGAGGAGCAGGCCGTCTACGCCTACGAGTTCGAAGGGATCCGCTACGACGCGGGCACGACGATGGGCTGGCTGAAGGCGTCGGTCGAGCTGGCCCTCCAGCGTCCCGAGCTTGAGGGCGAGTTCCGGGCCTACCTCAAGGAGCTCACGCTCTAGGCGGGTGACCGGGACGGCCTGCGGTACGATGCCGCCCGACGCGCCGGGAGGGGTCCGGCGCCGCACGAGGGACTGACGTTTGGCGGAAATCGGAACGTTGGTGGGCGGCCGCTACCGGCTGGTCGAGCTGGTCGGACAGGGCGGCATGGCGACCATCTATCGCGCGACCGACACCCAGCTGGGCCGCGACGTCGCCGTCAAGCTGCTCCGTTCCGAGTATCTCCGCGACCCGGATTTCTCGTCGCGCTTCCGGTTCGAGGCCCGCTCCGTGGCGTCGCTTTCGCACCCCAACATCGTCGGCGTCCACGACTACGGCGAGGATCCAAGCGGTCCGTTCATCGTCATGGAGCTCGTCGACGGTGAGGACCTCGCGACGATCCTGCGCGCCAATGGCGCGCTCCCTCCGCGCCAGGCCGCGCGGATCGCGTCCGCGGTTGCCCGGGCGCTTGCGGCCGCCCACGCCAAGGGGATCGTCCACCGCGACGTGAAGCCCGGGAACGTCATCATCGGCCGCGACGGCCAGGTCAAGGTGACGGACTTCGGCATCGCCCGGGCGGTCGCCGAGTCGGCGTTGACACTGCCCGGGACGGCACTCGGATCCGTCCACTACTTCAGCCCCGAGCAGGCGCGCGGCGAGACGACCACGGAGGCCGGCGACATCTTCTCGCTGGGCATCGTGCTCTTCGAGATGCTCACGGGGCAGCGGCCCTGGGAGGGCGACAGCGCCGCTGCGGTGGCGATCGCTCGACTCAGCGGCCCGACCCCTGACCCACGGACGATCCGACCGTCGGTTCCCGAGGAGCTCGCGGCGATCGTCCACCGGGCGCTGGCGCTCGAGCCGGCGAACCGCTGGAGCTCGGCCGCTTCGTTCGCAGACGCGCTGGACGGCTGGCTGGCCACCGGGCAGGCGGCGGCCGCCGCCGGAGCTGCGGGTGCCGCAGGCGCGGGTGCGGGTGCCGCGGGCGCGGCCGTTGTCGGAGCCGCGGCCCTGGGCGCCGCCGCCGATCCGACGATGGTCGCCGGCGTCGCGAAGTCGAACCCCGCGCCGATCCCGTACGCGCCCGACGCCTATGCCGGGAGCGGGACGGTGCCGCCGGGGACGGGCACCCTCGATGACGTCGGCGACGAGGATGAAGGCACCAGCCCCTGGGTGTGGGTGGCCGGGGTGGCCGCGATCATCCTGCTGGCGGTCGTCGGCTTCCTCGTCTTCCAGATCCTCTCGCCGGGCGACCGCGGTGCCACGGAAACCGTGGTCCTGCCCGACTTCACACAGATGACCGTGGCCGAGGCGGCCGACGAGGCCGAGCGGCTCGGGATCGACCTCGTCCAGACGACCGAGGAGTCGGATCAGGAAGTCGGCACGATCCTGGCGCAGGACCCGGCGCCGGGCACCGAGGTGGACGTCGGGAGCGAGGTGGCGATCACGGTGGCCGGGGGCCCGGGCGAGGTCGCCGTGCCCGAACCTGCGTGAGCTTCCCGAGCTCGACGCCGTCGAGGTGATCAACGACAACGACCTGACCCGCGGCACGCGGACCGAGGGGTTCGATCCGCTCATTCCGACGGGCTCGATCATCTCGCAGTCCCCGTCGCCGGGCTCGATCGTGCTCAAGGGCTCAGCCAGGTGGACTACGTCGTGTCGTTGGGACCCGAACCGACGCCGACGCCGACGCCGACGCCGACGCCGACTCCGACGCCGACTCCCACGCCGACGCCGACTCCGACGCCGACGCCGACGCCGACGCCCACGCCGACTCCGACGCCCACTCCGCCGCCTCCGTCGGAGTCGCCGGCGGTGTTCCTGCGACGGGAGTTGGTGCTCGGCTAGGCCCTACGGCTCGAGATCGCCCCAGAGGTTCCAGGCCGGTTCTGCCGGAACCGGCGCGCCGGACGTGCGGGGCTGTCGCGGATGCTCGGCGCTGGCCTCATCGTTCGGGCTCGCTTCCGGACGCGCCGGGCCGGCTTTGCGTCCTCGCCGACCGGCACGAACTCGAGCTTGCGAACGGCCGTTCGGTCCTGATCTGCGGCCTGGCCCAGGCGCAGCCGGTGAACCGGCACGGGAGCTGCTGGTTGCTCGTCGGCGATGACGCCCGGTCGGCCCTCCCAGCACGCCCGGATCTCGTCACCGCGCAGCGGCAGCCGCTTTCGATCGAGGCCGCAGTAGCCCAGCTGGGCGGCGACGGAGCGACGGAAGTGGCGGCACGTCCCGCAGGCGGTGCTCGAACGGCGGCAGACCCAGCACCGAGCCGACTCTGCCTGTGGGGTCCCGCAGTGTGGGCAGCGCCACATCGACATCGATCCGAATCGTAGCTGCGCGGAGGCCGGCTGTCGACCCGAAAATGCGTGACGCTACTTGACGATCGTGATCACAGCGCGGTCGTCGACCGAACCGAACTCGTCGGTCTTGACGAGGACCGCGGCGAGGCCCGGTCCGACCGTGGCGCTCTTCGGGATCGTCGTCTCGAACGACGCCTTGCCGTTTCCGTCGGTCGTCTTGGTGCGGGTGACCGCCGCGATCCCGGGCACGCTGAGCGTGAACGTGACGCGGGCGCCCTCGAGCGCCTTGCCATCCGGGTCCGTCACGGTGGCGGTCAGGCGGATCGGATCCGGCAGGCGTCGGCGCCGGAACTGGTAGTCGTTCGCTCCGAGGGCGACCTTGAGCTTGCCCGAGCCGCGGCGGACCCGGAACTCGGACTCGCCGACGTTGCCCGCGGGGTCGGTCGCGGTGATCGTGATGTGGTTCGTCCCGGAGGCCAGCGGCAGGCTCAGCGTGAACGTCCCGTCGGCCTCGGCCACTCCGGACACCGAGGTGTCGTTGCTGTCGTTGCGGGCGATGAGCGTCGCGCGCGACTGGGTCGTGCCCTTGATCTCGACCGCCTTGCGGTTGACCTGGGCGTTGTCCTTCGGCGAGGTGACCTTGGCCTTCGGCTTCGAGTTGTCGAGGACGTAGCGGATGCTTGCCGATGCCTCGGAGCTGCCGGACGGGCCGACGATGATCGCCGAGAAGTCGTTGATCCCCTTCTCGAGTTCGACCGGCACGACCATGCGCTGCGTGGCGCCGATCGGCCATTCCCCGATGGCAACCGGCGACTGATCCTTCAGCTGCTGGAAGACGCGGACCCGCTGCGTGTCGTCGCCGACGAGCGCCGCCGGGACGGTGACGAGGAGGTCCATCTCTGCCTCGGCGGTGTACGGCTCGGCAGGCGGCTCGAGGAGCGGGGCGTCGCTGATCGGGATCTCGGTCGCGCTCGGTAGCGGTGTGGCGACGAGCTCGTCCACGAACCCGCCGAACGACGATCCCACGGCGCCGGCGACCCGGCTCAGGCCGCCCGCCCCGACGTACAGCACGCCGAGACCAAGCGCGACCACTGCCACGGCGAGCATCAAGCGGAACGCGACCGGCATGCGGCCGCCGCGATCGATCGGATGATGACGCGCCAGCCGGCCCGGGGCGGGGCCCCTGGTCCGGACGGTGGCAGGCGCCGGCCGGCCCGAGGAAGGCGGTCGAGGTCGGACGTGCGGTCGGTCGACCGCCGCGGCGAGAGGTCATCGGGCGGATTGTCGCATGCGGCGCCGTGCACGGAGGCGCGCCGCGTGCTGCCGCGCCGTGCGGGCGGATACTGCCGGAGCGTTGTGGTGCGTTGTACTCTGGGCCCGCTTGGCGCGCGCGGCCAGTCTGGTCCAGCGCGCCGCGAACCGAGGGAGTGCGTGCAGGCTCGCGATCCGAAGCAGGGCCGCCCGGCGTCGGGACAATCGGGCAGCCCGACGGGCCGTCCGTCGTTTGGTGTCGGCCCGATTGCCCGGGTCGTGCCGTCGCCGCTCGCGGCCCGTGCCGCAGCGCAGGCGCCAACCATGCCGATGGTCCAGCGCGCCGGGTTCGGGCTGCCGAACCTCCGCCGCAACGTGTGTCCGCACTTCTACATGACCGGGACGCGTGGGGCGATCCCCATCCAGGCACCGCACCTGCTGAAGGCACTCATCCGCCAGGACACGAACGTCTCGCGTTGTCAGCTGCGCGGCGGCGTCCATCTCGAGCAGGGCTACGTCAACGACGTCTGCCTGACGCCGCGCTTCAACCAGTGCGTGTTCTACGAGGACGAGCTGACCCGCGAGTGACGGGTCGATGGCGGCGCTGACGTACGAGGCGGCGCTCGAAGCGCTGGCCGACCGCGGCCGCTTCGGGATCCGGCTCGGGCTTGGGCGCACGAGGGCTCTTCTGCGCGAACTGGGCAATCCGGAGCGCTCCGTGCGCGGCGCGCTGGTCGCGGGCACAAACGGGAAAGGCAGCGTGCTGGCACTCGCCGGCGCTGCCCTCCAGGCCGCCGGATACCGGGTGGCAACGACGCCCAAGCCACACCTCGTGAGCTACCGCGAACGACTGCAGATCGACGGGCGGCCGATCGATCCCGTGACGTTTGCGCGTCTCGTCGACGAGGTCCTTCCTGTCGCGGACCGGGTGGCCCGACGGTACGGCGACCCGACCGAGTTCGAGCTGCTCACCGCGGTCGTCTTCCGCTGGTTCGCGGAGGAGCAACCCGATGTCGCGCTCGTCGAAGTCGGACTCGGGGGCCGGCTGGACGCGACACACGTCTGGGATGGCGGCGTCGCGGCGATCACCAACGTCGCGCTCGACCACATGGAGCAGCTCGGCCCGACGGTCGAGGCAATCGCCCGCGAGAAGGCCGCGATCATCGAACGCGGCGACGTCGCGGTAACCGGTGCGACAGATCCGGCGCTCGCGATCGTCCGGCGACGGGCGAGGCGGCTCGGCGTGCCGCTGACGGTCGTCGAGCCGGCGCCGCTGCTGGGCTGGGACCGCAACGGCATCGACGTCGAACTGCCCCGCCTCGGGTCGGACGCAGGTCGGGCTCCGTGGGCGGCACCAGGCCGCCAATGTCGCGGTCGCCGACGCCGTCCTCGACGCGCTCGAGGTTGCCGGGATCGTGACGACGCCTCCGGCGGCCCGCCGAACTGGCTACGGCCGGGCGGTCTGGCCGGGCCGGCTCGAGCTCGTCCGTGCCGGTGGGCGCGACGTGCTCCTCGATGGGGCGCACAACCCGGCCGGCGCCGCCGCGCTCGCGGAGGCGGTCGGCGACCTCCGGCCGTTCCTCGAGGCGGGCCGCGTGACGCTCGTGCTGGGCGCGATGGCCGACAAGGACGTGGACGGGATCATCGCGGCCCTCGCTCGCGAACCATCCCTCGCGACTGCCCGCGTCCTCGCGACCGCGGTCGATGCGCCCCGCGCCCTTCCCGCGGCCATGCTCGCCGAGCGCTGGCGTGCCCTGCTGCCGGATGGGGCGGTCGAGGCGATCGCCACGCCCGAGGCGGCGCTCGAGCGGGCGCTGGGCGGCGTGGCGCGCTGCGGCTCGCCCGGCCCGATCGTGGTCGCCGGCTCGCTGTATCTCGTCGGCGAGGTTCGGGCCCGGCTCGTGGACGACCCGGCCGCTGCGCGACGGATGATGGCGCCGTGACCGACACCCTCCCGGCGACTCGCATCGGCCCGGCCGAGTTCCGCTGGGGCACGCGAACGTTCGTGATGGGCATCGTCAACGCCACGCCGGATTCGTTCTCCGGCGATGGTCTCCTGGCCGGAGCGGCGGAGTCCGATCCCGTCGCCGCGGCCGTCGCGCAAGGGCGCCGCATGGTCGCCGAAGGCGCCGACCTGCTCGATGTCGGCGGCGAGTCGACCCGGCCGGGGCACGCCACGGTCGACGCGGCCGAGGAACGGCATCGCGTGGTGCCCGTGGTCGCGGCCCTGCGTGCGGCCCTGCCGGACACTCCGATCAGCATCGACACGACGAAGCCCGAGGTCGCGGAGGCGGCCCTCGCTGCCGGCGCCGACCTGGTGAACGACGTGTGGGGCGTCGGTGCCGATGACGGCCTGGTCCGGGTCGCCGCCGCGCACCATGCCCCGCTGGTGGTCATGCACAACCGCGCCGAGCCGCGCTACGACGACCTCGTCGCGGAGGTCGTCGAGGACCTGCGCGTCGCGCTGGACCGAGCGGTCCGGCTCGGCATTCCCTCCGAGCGCCTGATCGTGGACCCGGGCTTCGGGTTCGGGAAGACGCCCGAGCAGAACCTGATATTGCTCCGCGAGCTCGGCGCCCTGCGCGTCCTGGGCCGGCCGATCCTGCTCGGCACGTCCCGCAAGTCGACCCTCGGGCTGGTGCTCGACCTGCCGGTCGAAGAGCGGCTCGAGGCCACGCTGGCCACGACCGCCCTGGGCATCGCGAACGGCGCGGACGTCGTCCGCGTCCACGACGTTCGTGCCAACGTTCGTACGGCCCGGATGACCGACGCGGTCGTGCGCGGCTGGCGACCGGCCGGCCCGCAGGAGGGAGCGCAATGACCGACCGGATCCTGCTCCAGAACATGCGCTTCGAGGCGACCCATGGCTACCACGAGTACGAGCAACACATCGCGCAGCCGTTCGAGGTCGATATCGAGTTGCGGCTCAACCTGCAGCCGGCCGGCATCGACGACGACCTGACCAAGACCATCGACTACGGGCGTGTGTACGAGATCGTGAAACGGGTGATGGAGTCGACGACGTACCGGTTGCTCGAAGCGCTCGCCGAGGCGATCAGCCACGAGATCCTGGCCGTGTTCGACGTCCTCGAGGTTGGGGTCCGCATCAGGAAGCCGGCCGTCAAGCTCGGCGGACCGCTCGATTACGCGGCGGTCGAAATCTGGCGACGCAGGCAGTAGGTCGGGCCGCTCCCCGGCCCTCGGGCTCCACCTTGATTGCCAAATTCCCATGGGGGAAACGTAGGCAGGCTGCGAGGCCAATTGGGTCCGAATCCGGCCATTTCCGTCACACCGTGGGAATCTGGCCGTGGATTACGCCCGCCGAGGGGCCCGAACCGGCCTGAAGCGCCCACCGGCTGGGAAGGCGAGCCGCGACGTTGGCCCGAGGAACAGGAGTCGGCCCGCGGCATGGATGGCCGCGGGCCGATGGAGAGTGGCGGGGGACGCCTAGAGGTCGGCTGGTCGCGTTCCGAGCGTGACCTGGAGCGTCACTGTCTGGTCGCCGCGCTGGACCTCGACGGTCACCGCGCGACCCGGGGCGTGCTGGCTGAGCGTCGCGTCGAGCGGGTGCTCTTCGTCGATCGCCTGGCCGTCGACGCTCAGGATGATGTCGCCGTCCTGCAGGCCTCCCGCGTCGCCTGGGCCGTTCGGCTCCACCGCGGGCCGCTGCGACCCGTCGGCCGAAGTGCCCGGGCGAAGGAGCGCACCGTGCTGGACCGGCAGCTTGTTCTTCTCGGCGAGCTGCACGGTGACCGGCTCGTAGCGGACCCCGAGGTAGGGCCGCGCCAGCTCCTGGCCGGCGACCGCCTGGTCCATGATCGGCTTGGCGATGTTGATCGGGATCGAGAACCCGATGCCCGTGCTGTCGCGGGCGATCGCGGTGTTGATGCCAACCACGTTGCCGCCGGCATCGAGCAGCGGCCCGCCGGAGTTGCCGGGGTTGATCGCCGCGTCGGTCTGGATGAGGTTGTTGAGCGGCACGGTGCTGCCCTCGGCGGCGATCGAGCGGCCCTTGGCCGACACGATCCCGCTGGTGACCGTGTTCGAGTAGGTCCCGAGCGGGCTGCCGATCGCGATCACGAGCTGGCCGACTTCGAGCGCATCCGAGTCGCCGAGGCTGGCCGACGGCAGGTCCGCGCCGGCGATCTTCACGATGGCCAGGTCGGTCAGTGTGTCGATGCCGTAGACCTCGCCGGTGAACACGCGACCGTCCTTGAGCTCGACCGAGAGGGAGTTGCCGCCCTCGACCACGTGGCGGTTCGTGAGGATCCAGCCGTTCGGGTTGTAGAGGACGCCTGAGCCGACGCCGGTCTCCGGGATGGTCCCGAACTCGGTCGTGGCGCTGCCGCTGGACGTGATCTTGACGACGGCGGGGCCGGCCTTGGCGGCGACGTCGATGATCGCCGAGGACTCGTCGATGGTGACGGGCTGGCGCGCCGAAACGGTCGCCCCGACCGGCGACGAGGTTGACTGGACCTGTTGGTCGTAGGCACCGGTCGCGTTGAGCGCAAGGACCGTGCCGCCGGACGCGAGGGCCGCGGCGAGCAGCGCCGCGCCGACGACCGTGCCCGCTCCGCTACCGCGGCGGGGCCGCTCGGGGGTCACGTTCGTGGCCGGGGCAGGCGTCGCGGGCTCGTACCAGCGTTCCTGCGTGGGCTGGTGGGTCTGGCTCGACCAGGTGGCCCGCTCCGCCCAATCGGGCCGGGACTCGGGCGCGGGGGAATAGCGGCCGGACTCGCCCGGGGCCGGCGGCAGCGCGTGGCGCTCCGTCTGGTCCGCGGGGTCGTTCGAATCGTAGGGGTTGGGGTTCTGCGGGTCGCTCATGGGGTGGTCTCGATCTCCGGAAACGGAAGCGGTCCCCCTCGACCGCTGGATGGTTGCCTCGAGCTTGGGGCTGTAGTGGTCCTAGGGTGGCCCCCGCGGATAAACCTACAAGCCGTCGGTCGGTGAAGTTTCCGGAATGTTCCTCGAGCCCGCGACGGTGCCGCGCGATGCGAATCCGGGCGCCGCGTCGACGGTCGAAGGCGATCCGGCCTCCGCGTCGACCTCGGTCGCGGCCTGCTGCGCAGCAGGCGTTCCGGCGATCATCCGCGGATCCGGCGGGAGCGTCACGGTGAAGCGGCTCCCGGCGCCGACCTGGCTCTCGACGGTGATCGCCCCGCCGTGCATGTCGACGATCGAGCGGACGATCGCGAGTCCGAGACCGCTGCCGCTGCCGCGCGCCTCGTTGGCCTGCGAGCCGCGATAGAACCGTTCGAAGACGTGGGGCAGTTCGTCCTCGTCGATGCCGACACCCGTGTCGATCACGTCGATCCGGGCACCCGACCCCGAGGGTGCGAGACGGACTTCGACCGAACCACCCCTCGGCGTGAACTTGATCGCGTTGTGCACGAGGTTGGTGACGACCTGCCCGATGCGCTGCGGGTCGTGCCGAATCCGGAGCGGCTGGTCCGGGAGCTGGTGGCTGAGCCGGACGCCTCGTTTCCGTGCAGCGCCGTCGGCCTGTTCGACGGCCGATTCGACCGCGGCGCGAAGATCGTCCGGCCGCAGCTCGAGGAGCACGAGCCCCGAATCCAGCTTCGACAGCTCGAGCAGGTTCGTCGCCAGCCAATCGAGCCGCTCGATCTGCTGGCCGCCCGATTCGAGGAACTCGGCGCGCGCGTCGGAGTCCGCCCCGGCCTGGCCCTTGAGCAGCTCGTTGAAGGTCCGCAGGGCCGCGATCGGGGTGCGCAGCTCGTGCGAGACATCGGCCAGGAAGTCGCGGCTGCGGTCGCGATCGCTGCGGATCATCTCGACGCTCTGCTCGAGCCGGTCGGCCATCGTGTTGAACTGGGTCGCCAGCTCGGCCATCTCGATGGAGCTGGCGCCGAGCTCTCGTGCCGGGACGCGCTGGCTCAGGTCACCTTCGGCGAGCGCCCGGGAGGCCTCGGTGAGACGGCGCAGCGGGGTGGTAAAGCGCCGGGTCAGGATCGACGCGATCACGACGCTCAGACCAAGCGCGAAGAGCGCGATCGCGGCGAGCAGGCCAGTGACGTTGGACAGGGCTGTCGCACGGAACGTGTACGGGTTCGAGAGGGTGACCTCGATCGCGTACGGCTGGAGGAGGGTGCCGGCCGAAGCAAAGATCGGTCCGACCGTCGTCCGCTCCTGGGTCTGCCCCTCCTTTGGGACCGCGCGGAGCGGGATATCGATCTCGCCGTTCTCGGCCGGCACGAAGACCGCCATATCCGTGCTCGGATCGAGTGTCCCGAAACGGATGCGGACATCGGCCTGGGCAAGCGTGTCAGCCAGGAGCCGCTGGGCTTCGTCGCCCGCGAACAGCTTGGACACGGCGGGGTTCAGCTTGTTGTCGAGCACGGCGAAGCAAGTCGGGCAGATCTCGTTCGCTGGTGAGCGCCTTTGCGGAGCGGAGCACCGTCTCCGAGCGGATCTCGAGGTCCGCCCGCTGCTGCTGGGTGAAGTAGTCGTCGAGCCGATTGACGACGAGCAGGGAGACGAGCGCCAGCGTCACCGCGATCAGCAGGACCAGCGCGACGGTCAGGCGTGCCTGGAAGGTCTTGGGGCCGAGGTTCCGGATGCGGCGACCGAGTGATGAGGACGGTCGGTCGGCGTCAGCGCTCAGCAAAGGCGTAGCCGACACCGCGGACGGTCATCACGAAGGCCGGCGTGGCGGGGTCGTCCTCGATCTTGTCCCGAAGGTGGCTGACGTGGACATTGATCGTCTTCTCGTCCTGGTCGAGGGCTTCATAGTCGCGGAGCAGCTCGAGGAGCTCGGAACGGGTGTAGACACGGCCGGGTCGCGATGCCAGGTGGCGGAGGATCTCGAACTCGGTGGGCGTCAGCGAGATGCGCCGGTCGCCGCGCTGGACGCGCCGCCGCTCGAGGTCGATCAGGAGGTCGCCGTGCCGGATCACCCGACCGCCGGCGGCATCGGCGAGGTCGCCGTAGGCGCGCCGGAGGAGCGCCTTGATCCGGCTCATCAGCTCGCGCAGGCCGAATGGCTTCGTCAGGTAGTCGTCCGCGCCGAGCTCGAGCCCGATCACCTTGTCGACTTCGTCGTCGCGCGCCGTCAGGACGAGGACCGGCGCCTTGGAGCCGGTGGCGCGCAGGCGGCGCAGCACCTCGAAGCCGTCGATCCCGGGCAGCCGGACGTCGAGCACGACAAGATCGGGGGCCTGGTTCGTCGCGAACTCGAGGCCCTCCTCGCCCGAGCGCGCGACCGCGACCTGGTACCCCTCCTGCTGCAGCGCGTACTGGATCCCTCGCGCCACTGCATGTTCGTCCTCGACGATGAGGATCGTGGCAGCCATGCCGCGATGCTACACCGGTGCGGGGTTCCGGCCCTCGCGGGCCGTCGAGCCACCTCGTGGTACCCTACGGGCCGATCCGGGCGCCGCCGACCGTTCCGCCGGCCACTGTCGCAGCCCGACCGAGTCAATCCGAACCGAGGTCCGAACTCCAAATGGCAACCGCCGCCCGCCCGACGCTGGCCGCCACGAACCGTGAGGTCACCGGCAAGGCCGTCAATCGCCTCCGCAAGGAAGGCCGCCTGCCGGCGGTCGTGTTCGGACACGGCCTCGACTCCGCCAGCGTCACGCTCGATACCCACGACTTCGAGCAGCTCCGCAGGCACGTCGGTCCGAACGCGCTGATCGACCTGTCCGTGGGCGACAACAAGTCGGTGCCCGTGCTCGTCCAGCACGTGCAGGTCCACCCGGTCAACCGGCGCCCGCTCCACGTCGACCTGTTCGCGGTCCGCATGACCGAGGAGCTGACGGTGGACGTCCCGTTGGTCGCGACCGGCGACAGCCTCGCGGTCACCCAGCTGGGCGGGACGCTGCTCCATCCGAACGAGACCGTGAAGGTCAGGGCACTCCCGGACCATCTGCCCCAGTCGCTGAGCTACTCGATCGAGTCGCTCACGGACTTCGATGGCGCCATCAAGGTGTCCGACCTGGAGATCCCCGGCGACGTCACGCTGCTGACCGAGCTCGACGAGGTGATCGCCACCGTCCAGCGGCCGCGGATCGAGGTCGAGGAGGTCCCGGAGGTCGAGGAGGAAGAGGGTGCCGAGGGCGCCGAGGCGGCCGAGGGCGAGGGTGGCCCGGCTGCGGAGGGCGGCGAGGCTTCGTCCGGCGACGGGGCCGGCGGGGACAGCTAGGTCCGTCCCCGTCCGGGCTTCCGCCCGGTGGCATACGCGATCGGCGACTCGAGCATCAACTCCGCCTGATCGAGGCGGCCGAGGCGCGCGATCAGCTCGCGCTCAAGTCGGTCACGCACGTCGGGCTCGAGCGAGTCCGCGAGCACCTGCTCGTCGAACTCGGTGATGAAGCCGGTGTAGGACGCGGGATCGAACTGGTGCCGCAGGTGAGCACCCTCGGCCGTCACCGAGTGGAACCCGGCCCGGCGCAGGCCGGCGGCCGCCGATTCGACCGAGGGCAGATCTCCCGCACCCGGCTGAGGCGGCGGCTCGTCATCGCCGTCGTCGCCATCCTCGACGCCGAGCTCGTCGAGCAGGTCGTCGAGGATCTCGTCCGGCCGCCAGCGCCGCGAATCGGCGACCCACGTCACGTACGCGAGCAGGCCGCCCGGACGCAGCACGCGGCGGATCTCGCGCAGCGCGCTGAAGCGGTTCGGCACGAGCTGGAGGACGAACGACGACATCACGGCGTCGAACGTGTCGTCCGCGAACGGGAGCTGGTCCGCGAAGGCCGTTGCCGCATGGAAGCGCCGATCCGCACCCGGGAGCGCGGCGGCCGCCGACTTCGTGGCAGCAACCATCTCGCGCGACGCATCGATCGCGTCCACCTGCGCTTCGGGCCAGCGCTGCAGCGCGGCGAGCGACAGCGTCCCGGTTCCGGACCCCACGTCCAGGAGGCGGAAGCCCCGGCCGTCGAGGGCCTCGTCGAACCGGTCGAGGAGCGCCCGGGCGCTCGGGGCGATCACCGGCGCCCACCACCGTGCGTAGCCCTCCGCGATCCGGTCGTAGCGTTCGGCCTGGTCGGTCACCGGGGCATGGTGCCACGCCCCGGTGAACCGGGATGACGTCAGTCGCCTGCCGACGCCGGTGGCGAGGAGCGGACGGCTCGTTCCAGCACGCCGAACCGCCGCAACAGGAACGCGACGATGCCGGCGGCCAACGCGAACAGGACCAGGATCGGGACCCACACGACCAGCAGCCAGATGCCGGCGCCGGCCAGCGCCTGCAGGACGCCGACGAGCGTGGCTGTCGCCTCGTCGAAGATCCTGCCGGCATCCCAGCCCTCGGCCTGGACCTCGATCGCGGCCACGGCGGGGAGCTGGTAGGTGACCGTCAGCGTCGCGTAGCTCGTCTGGTCGGCGAGCTGGTTCTGCTGCGCCTCGAGCTGCTCGATCTGGCCACGGACGTTCGTGATCTGTGCCTGGATGTCGAGGATGTCCTGGACTCGCGTCGCCTGCTCGGCGATCTCCACGAGGGCGGTCTCGCTGGCTTTCAGGTTGCGGATCCGCGCGTCGAGATCGACGACCTGGCTGGTCACGTCGACGGATTGGGTCTGCTCGGAGACGACCTTCGTGGTGTCTCCGTTCAGGCCGCGAAGCGCGTCGAGCGCGTCCTCCCAGCGATCGACCGGGATGCGGTAGGTGACCTGGGCGTACGGCTTGTCGTCGACGTTCGAGGTCTGTGAGGCCCCGACGTAGCCGCCCATCCCGCGGATCGCGTCGCGAGCCTCGCTGATGGCGCCCGGGACGTCGCTCACCTCGAGGTCGATGGTCCCGGTCCGGATGATCTTCGCGTCGTCGACCGCGCCGACCTCCGGTTGGCCGGGTCCTGCCGAGGCAGCCGGCTGCGGCGCTTGCTGGCCCGACTCGCCTTCCTGTGCTGATCCGACCCCCTGCAGGCCGCCAAGGTTGTCGGCCGGGGCGCCGGCCGCGCCGGCCGTCGCTGCCGCGCCTCCGCTGCTTCCGCAGGCGGCGATGACGATCGATACGAGGAGCAGGACCAGCACGATCGGAAGCGCCCGATCGACTCGTCGGATGGTGCGCATGCAAGTGTCCTCCACGACTCGCGCCGGCCGGTGGCCACCGCGGCGAGTCCCAGACGCTGGACGTCGGTCGCCGGTTCCTGACGGCTCGACTGGTATCGTTCCGCCGATGCCCCAGCCCTTCGAACCGCCGCTCGAGCCGATGCTCGCGAAGGCTGTCGATGGCCTCCCGTCCGACGACGGCTGGCTGTTCGAGCCGAAGTGGGACGGCTTCCGGGCGATCGTGTTCCGCGACGGTGACGCGGTCTTCACCCAGTCACGTGACCTGAAGCCGCTGGATCGCTACTTCCCGGAGCTCGCCGACCCGCTCCGCGCCGCGCTCCCGGAACGTTGCGTCGTCGACGGGGAGGTCGTGATCTCGCGCGACGGCGCGCTGGACTTCGAGGCGCTGCTCCTTCGCATCCATCCCGCCGCGTCGCGGGTGAACATGCTCGCCGCCGAGTCACCGGCCTCATTCGTCGCGTGGGATCTCCTCGCGCTCGGCGACGAGGATCTGCGCGCCGTGCCACAAGGGGAGCGGCGCGCACGGCTGGAAACGGTGCTCGGGGCGGCCGAACCGCCCGTGCACCTGACACCGGCGACGACGGACCGGGAGCTCGCGGCGGACTGGTTCGACCGGTTCGAGGGCGCGGGGCTTGACGGGGTCGTGGCGAAGCGGCTCGACGCGAAGTACCAGCCCGGCAAGCGGGCGATGCTGAAGATCAAGCATCAGCGCACGGCCGATTGCGTCGTGGCCGGGTTCCGCTGGCACAAGAACGGTCCGGGCACGCACGTCGGGTCGTTGCTGCTCGGCCTGTTCGACGACGCAGGGAGCCTGCATCACGTCGGGATCACCTCGTCGTTCTCGTGGGATCGACGGGCGGAGCTGGTCACGGAGCTGGAGCCGTTGCGCGAGAACGCGCTGGAAGGCCATCCCTGGGGCGAGTGGGCCGAGTGGGCGCAGATGGGTTCGGCCGACGCGTCGGGCAAGCGCCTGCCGGGCGCCACGTCCCGCTGGAACCGCGGCAAGGACCTGTCGTGGGAGCCGCTTCGAGCGGAGCGCGTCGTCGAGGTCGCCTACGACCACCTCCAGGGCGACCGCTTCCGCCACGCGACGACGTTCAAGCGCTGGCGTCCCGACCGCTCCCCGGACACCTGCCGCTACGACCAGCTCGAGACGACACCGCCGTACCTGATCGAGCAGATCTTCGGCCGCTGACCGACCGACGTTTGTGCCACCTACGCATGGAGCGCGTGGTAGGCGCCGTTTTCGGCATCAAAGCGCTCGAAGGTTGCCGGATTCGGCTAACCGACCCTGTTGACGGTCCTCGATCGCGCCGAGCACGCGCGGTGCGTAAATGGCGAGAACCGCCTGGCGCTCGGCCGCTGACCGTTCAGGCGTCGCCGACGAACCGCTGTTCGCCAGCAGCCGAAGGACCGAATACCCCCAGGTGCCCATGACCGGCAGGTCGCGGTCATCGTTGGTCGCCGGACGGAGGCGATGCGCGCCCTCGTACAGCCAGACCGTGCCTCCGGCGACGTGCGATCGCCAGCGCTCCGGGACGATCGCATCGGTCGCGAGGTCGCGCCAGCCCAGGATCGCGCCGCCGGTCGTCAGGATCGTCTTGATATGGGCAAAGCCCTGCGCGATCAGATCGGCGCTCGCGATCGACTCCGTCGTGGGTGGCCGCGGACCGACCCAGTCGAGCAGCCCGGCGAGGAACATCCGCGAGTTCGCGGGGACATGAAGATCCCCGGTCCGTGGGACGTCGAGGACGCGGCCGCACCCGAAGCGGCCGTCGGACAGCGGCACGGCCCAGAACTGCCCGGCCCGCAGGTAGGCGTTGACTTCGGCACGAACGGGTAGCGGGGCTCGGGGCCACCCTACGCCTGCGGCTTCTTCGGCGCCCGCTCCAGCTGGCCGGCCTGGTCGGGCCATTCGTAGCCCTCCCACGGGTCGTAGTCGGGATCGAGCGGTTCCTGCGGGTCGCAGCTCCTCGGGGACGTGGATCAGGTTCACCCGGAGCCGGTACCAGACGTAGGCGCGGCCGCGCATCCCGTCGGTCAGGATGTCGGCCGGCTGGAGGTGCTCGACGACCTCGGGATGGCGGGCCTTCCAGCGCTCGAGTCCCTCGTTGACCTCGGCCTTGGTCGCGGCACGAGCGATCTCGATGACCGGGATGTTCGACTTGCGGCGACCGGTGGGCGTCGGGCGCGTGCCGACCCACTCGGTCGGCAGTCCGGCGTTCGGGTCGCCGGCTGCCACGGCGGCCGCGCGTTCCGCGGCCACGTCGGGCGGGGGACCGCCGTCCTTGCCCCGGCCCTCGTACTCGGCGTCGGCCTTCCGCTTGCGCGACGGCTGGACACGCGGCGGCTCGCCCTCCTGCTTCGCGTAGTTGGGCGGCCACGGCGCGTCGCCCATGCCTTCGGCTTCGTGCCGCTCGCTGAGCTCGAGCAACGCGTCGAGCGAGCCCACCGCGTCGTCGATCCCGGCGCCGGCGTCGCCGCGCTCGGCGTAGAGCTTCGGCACCGTCGCGAGCGTGAAGTCCTCGGCCACGACGTCGGCCACCTCGTCCCAGCGCAGCGGGAACGAGACTCGCGCGTCCGGCAGCGGCCGCACGGAATAGACCGAGGCGACCGTGCGGTCCTTCGCGTTCTGGTTGTAGTCCAGGAAGACGCCGTGGCGCTCCTCCTTCCACCACTTCGACGTGGCGATCGACGGTGCCCGCCGCTCGACGTCCCGGGCGAGCGCGAGGGTGGCCCGGCGAACCTGCCCGTACGTCCAGCGCCGCTCGATCCGGACGTTGATGTGGATCCCGCGCGAGCCGGACGTCTTTGGCCAGCCGACGAGCCCGACCGCCTCGAGGGCCTCGTGCGTCACGAGCGCCACGTCGCGCACCTGCGACCAGGGCACGCCGGGGACCGGGTCGAGGTCGACGCGCAGCTCGTCGGGATGCTCCATGTCGTCCGCGCGGATCGGGTGCGGGTTGAGGTCCATGCAGCCGAGATTGGCGACCCAGGCGAGGCCGGCCGCGTCATCGACGACGACCTCATCGGCGGTTCTCCCCGACGGGAACGTGAGCGTCGCCGTCCGGATCCAGTCGGGTCGGCTGTCCGGGGCGCGCTTCTGGAAGAACGGCTCCTTCTCGGCCCCGTCGACGAAGCGCTTGAGCGCCATCGGCCGGCCGCGGACCCCGACCAGCGCCCCGTCGGCGACGGCGAGGAAGTAGCGGACGAGGTCGAGCTTCGTGTAGCCGGTCTTCGGGAAGTAGACCTTGTCGGGATTGCTGACCGAGACCTCGCGGCCGTCGATCTCGAGGACTTCCTTCTTCGAAGCCATGGCGACACGATAGCGCCCGCGTTCGCGGAGGCGCTACAGTCGGGGTCTGTCGATCCGCACCGACCCCGTTCGTCGTGGGGGTAAAGGGCACGGCTCGTGCCCGGGACGCCATGGAGGCAGACGATGCGCTACCTGTTGCTGATCTACGGAGCCGAGCAGACGGAGCAGCCCTCGCCGGAGGCACAGGCCGCAGTCACGCAGGCCTACGACGCCTTCACCAGGAACGTGAAGGAGAGGGGCGCGTACCTTGGCGGGGAGGCGCTCGAGCCGACGCCGACCGCGACGACCGTGCGCGTCCGCGACGGCCAGACGCTGACGACGGATGGCCCGTTCGCCGAGACCAAGGAGGCGCTCGGCGGCTACTACCTCCTCGAGGCGAAGGACCTCGACGAGGCGATCGAATACGCGGCGGGGATCCCGGGCGCGGCGTTCGGGTCGATCGAGGTCCGGCCGATCCGGGAGCTTCCCGAGGAATACGGCATGCCGACCGCTGCGGGTTCGGCCTCGGCCAACTGAGCGTCCGCTGACCGAGGCGACCGCGGCCTCGCCCGAGGCGCACGAACTCGTCGATCGCCTGTTCCGCGAGGAATCGGGGCGGGCGGTCGCGACGCTCATCCGCGTTCTCGGCGACTTCGACCTCGCCGAGGAAGCGGTCCAGGAGGCGTTCGTCCGCGCGCTCGAGACCTGGCCGACGCAGGGCGTTCCACGCAATCCGGGCGCGTGGATCACGACCACGGCTCGGAACCGGGCGATCGACCGCCTCCGCCGCCGGCGGACGCTGCTCGAGAAGACCGAGGCGCTGCGCCGCGATGCCGAGGAGGCCGCCGAAACCGTCACGGACCCGGCGCTCGCCGCGCTCGAAGGAATGGGAGGGGACGAGGAGATGCCGCTGGTCGACGATCGGCTCCGGCTGATCTTCACCTGCTGTCACCCGGCGCTCGCGATGGACGCCCGGGTCGCGCTGACGCTGCGCACGCTCGGCGGCCTCACGACCCCGGAGATCGCCCGCGCGTTCCTTGTCCCCGAACCCACCCTGGCCCAGCGGCTCGTGCGCGCCAAGCGCAAGATCCGTGACGCGGGCATCCCGTACCGCGTACCGCCGGCCGCGCTGCTCCCGGAGCGCCTCGAGGGCGTCCTGCAGGTCCTGTACCTCGTGTTCAACGAGGGCCACACGGCCTCGTCCGGCGACGAGCTGGTCCGCCGCGAGCTGTGTGCCGAGGCGATCCGTCTGGCCCGGCTCCTGACAACCCTCATGCCCGACGAGCCGGAGACGCTCGGGTTGCTCGCGCTGATGCTGCTCCACGACGCCCGGCGCGAGGCGCGCACGTCGGCGGAGGGGGACCTGGTCCTGCTCGACGACCAGGATCGATCGCGCTGGGACCGGGCGAAGATCGAGGAAGGCCGCGAACTCGTCGAGCGTGCGCTCCGCGCCCGACGGCCGGGTCCGTATCAGCTGCAGGCCGCAATCGCCGCGCTCCACGACGAGGCCGAAACGCCCGGCGCGACCGACTGGCCGCAGATCGCATTGCTCTACCGCGAACTGATGGCGCTCGCGCCGTCGCCGGTCGTGGAGCTCAACCTGGCGGTCGCGGTGGCAATGAGCGACGGCCCCGCGGTCGGCCTCGCGATGGTCGACGGCCTTGCCGCCGACGGCCGCCTCGACGACTACGTCTATCTCCATGCCACGCGGGCCGACCTGTTGCGCCGGCTCGACCGCCGGTCCGAGGCGGCGGTCGCCTATCGTCGCGCGCTCACCCTCGCGACGAACGCAACCGAGCGACGGTTCCTGGAGCGTCGGCTGGCCGAGGTGGAGGCAGCGGGGGAGCGACGCCCCGACTGACTCTCATGGTTGACTTATCTAAGTCAACGCCTTATATGATGGCGCCACGGTCCGCCGAACAGTCGACCGATGAATTCATCGACCGAACCGGGTCTGAACTGCCATGAGAACGCCGACGCCCGATGCGCCATCCGTGCCCGCAAACGTGCGGCTGGTACCATCGACCGCCCATTCCGATCCACCCGCGACGGTGATGCCCGTGACCGTGCACGCGATCCAGGCCGAAGGCCTGGTCAAGATCTACAAGAGCCGCAAGAGCGAGGTTCGTGCCCTCGACGGCATTGATCTCGAGGTGGCCGAAGGCACCGTCCTCGGTCTGCTCGGCCCGAACGGCGCCGGCAAGACGACCGCGGTTCGGATCCTTGCGACGTTGCTCAAGCCCGACGCCGGCCGCGCCACGGTCGCCGGCTATGACGTCGTCCGCCAGCCGGATGAGATCCGCCGGGTGATCGGCCTGTCCGGGCAGTACGCGGCCGTCGACGAGAACCTGACCGGCCGCGAAAACCTGTGGCTGTTCGGGCGGCTCTACCGGCTGTCGTCGGCTGAAGCGCGCCGACGGGCGGACGAGCTGCTCGAGCAGTTCGACCTGACGGACGCCGCGGACCGCGTCGTGAAGACCTATTCAGGCGGGATGCGGCGTCGGCTCGACCTGGGGAGTGCCCTGATCGGCAGGCCACGACTTCTGATCCTCGACGAGCCGACCACCGGGCTCGACCCGCGCAGCCGGCTCGGCATGTGGGACGTCATCCGGGCGCTCGTCCGGGAAGGGACGACGCTCCTGCTGACGACGCAGTACCTCGAGGAGGCCGACGAGCTGGCCGATACGATCGCCGTCGTCGATCACGGCAAGATCATCGCGCGCGGTACCGCCGACGAGCTCAAGGCACAGGTCGGCGGCGAGCGAATCGAAGTCATTGTCCGTGACAAGGCGATGATCCCGCGGGCACGTGAGCTGCTCGTCGACGGCAGCGACGACGTGACCCTCGACGAGCACACGCGCCGGCTGACCGTGCCGGCGCACGGTGGCGCGCAGTCGCTGGTCGCCGTCGTTCGCGCGTTCGACGATGCCTCGATCGCCATCGACGACATTGCGCTCCGCCGACCAACGCTCGACGACGTCTTCCTGTCGTTGACCGGGCCACATCGCCGAGGAGAAGCCCGAGGCCGAGGCGGCCCCGGCGGGGAGGACCCGATGACCGCACCCGCGACCGCGGCAACTGCCCCGGCGCCGGCCGACAGCCGCACCCAGGCAATCACCGACGCGCTCCTGATCGGCTGGCGCAACCTCAAGCGGATCCCACGGATCCCGGAGCTCGCGATCTTCGCGATCCTCCAGTCGATCATGTTCGTGCTGTTGTTCGTGTACGTGTTCGGCGGCGCGATCGCGATCTCGGGGCCCGGCAACTACGTCGACTTCCTGATGCCCGGGATCTTCGCCCAGACGATCGTGTTCGCCGCGGGTACCACGGCGATCGGCATGACCGACGACATCAGCAAGGGCATCGTCGACCGCTTCCGCTCGCTGCCGATGTCGCATTCCGCCGTGCTCACCGGGCGGACCTTCTCCGACGTGATCTACAACGGCGGCATCCTGCTGGTCCTGATGGTGACCGGCGTCGTCGTCGGCTGGCGCGTCGACAACATCCCGAACCTCATCCTCGGCTACGCCCTGCTGCTGTTCTTCGCCTACGGCATGACCTGGCTCGGCGTCTACCTCGGGATGCACGTCCCGACGGTCGAGGTCGCCCAGCAGGTGATCTTCACGGTCCTCTTCCCGATCGTGTTCATCTCGAACGTGTTCGTCCCGCTGCCGACGCTCCCCGAGTGGCTCCAGCCGATCGCCGAGTGGAACCCCACGAGCACGCTCACGGCGACGCTCCGTCAGCTGTGGGGCAACCCGAACCCCATCGCCTCGGACAGCCTGGCCGGCCAGCAGCCGGGCCTCGTGACCGATCGGCTGGGTGATCCTGTTCATCGTGATCTTCGGGCCGCTGTCCGTCCGGAAGTATCGGTCGCTGAACCGCTGAGCGGAGCCGTCCCTCGCGAACGTGATGCTCAGGCGGTCGTCGCGCCAAATCCCGTGTCATCGCTTGTTTACGCGCGGGATGCCCCGGGGTTAACACCGCCTCCCGACGCTGGCAGCACGTGGTCAGCAGCGACACGGAGGGCACCTTGCAGTTGCAGGAGGGCGCGCGGCGGCTTCCTCACACGCGTACGGACCGCTCCCGCTCCGCCGTGGATGCCGGCATGCGCCGGCTCTACCGCTCGGTCCGACTCGCGCCGCGCCCGTGCGACCACTGCTGCGGCCGCTGTGGCACGCGATTGATCGACGGGCCAGCCCGGATGCCGAGCGGCCCGCGGATCGTTCCCCGCCATCCGGCTGGATCGGCCGATCCGGCCCATGACGCGGGCGGAGTTCGATGAGCTCGCCGCTCGGAATGCCTACTACCGCGGCCGGCAGGGATACCTCGGCGCCGCGGCGTGGCTCGCGTCGGACCTCATCGAGCGCTTCGGGGTCACGACAGCCCTCGAGCTCGGGCCGAACGTCCGTCCGCTGATGAGCGGGGCGGACGTCATGGACCGCGTCGAACGCCCGGGGCTGGAGGCCTGCGGGCAGGTGATGCTGCACGATGCGACGACCACGCCGTGGCCCATCCCGGCGAGCGCTACGACCTGTTCGTCGCGCTCCAGGTGTTCGAGCACCTCGGCTCATCGCAGCGGGCGGCCTTCGCGGAGGTCGCCGCGTCGCCCGCCACGCGATCATCTCCCTGCCGATCGAGTGGGAGATGGACGACCCGAGGAACCCGCACCACGGCATCACGCATGAGCGCGTCCTGTCGTGGTTCGCGCCGATCGAGCCGACACGAGTGATCGTCGGCAACCCGGGCTACCGCCAGCGCCTCATCTACGCATTCGAGAACCTGGCGCTAGGCGTTCTCAGGAACTTCTCATCGTCCGCGGGGAGGATGGCGGCCACTTCCGCATTCCTTCCCGAGCCCACGGGTCCATGAGGTCGTACCGTGACCGAACCAATTCGTGAGCTCCGTCCCGAGCCGTCCACCGATCCGCGCACCACGAGCGAGGCCGTCCTCTACGAGATCCGACGCGTCATCGTCGGCCAGGACGCGATGCTCGAACGCGTGCTCGTCGCGCTGCTTGCCGGGGGCCACCTGCTGCTCGAGGGCGTGCCCGGACTCGCCAAGACCCTGACGATCAAGACCCTCGCAGAGGTCCTCCACGGGTCGTTCAAGCGCATCCAGTTCACGCCGGACCTTGTCCCGGCCGACCTGGTCGGAACGCGCATCTACCGCCCCGACCGCGGCTCGTTCGACACCGAGCTCGGACCGGTCTTCTGCAACTTCCTGCTCGCCGACGAGATCAACCGGGCGCCGGCCAAGGTCCAGTCCGCCCTGCTCGAGGTGATGCAGGAGCGCCAGGTCACGATCGGCCCGGAGAGCTTCGCGGTCCCGCGC
Organism: uncultured Chloroflexia bacterium; assembly: GCA_963721655.1. Taxonomy (GTDB): domain Bacteria; phylum Chloroflexota; class Limnocylindria; order Limnocylindrales; family CSP1-4; genus DASTYU01. Next base: position 86,415 of record CAVRKH010000010.1, read on the forward strand.
CCGTTCCTCGTCATGGCGACGCAGAACCCGATCGAGTCCGAGGGCACCTACCCGCTGCCGGAGGCGCAGGTCGACCGATTCATGATGAAGGTCGTCGTCGGGTACCCGACGCGCGAAGAGGAAGCGGTCGTCGTCGAGCGCTCGCTGCGCGCCCAGGCCGAGGTCCTGCCGATCCTGACCACGGAGGCGCTCGCGGAGCTGCAGACGCTGACACGCGACGCGTACGTGGACCGGACGACCATCGACTACGCGGTCGCGCTCACGGCGGCGACGCGCCAGCCGGCCGCGGTCGGCCATCCGCAGATCGTGCCGTACCTCTCGTACGGGGCGAGCCCGCGCGGCTCGATCAACCTGGTCCACGCCGCGCGCGCGCTGGCCGTCATCCGCGGCCGCCGCTATGTGCTCCCGTCCGACGTGCGCGAGCTGGCGCCCGACGTCCTTCGCCACCGCATCGTCCCGAGCTTCACCGCCCTCGCCGAGCAGGTCTCGGCGGACATGATCCTCGAGCGGCTCATCGACGCCGTCCCGGTCCCGCAGCTGGCGGGCGCGGAGATCTCCGCGTGAGCCTTCTCGCCGCGCCTCGCACCCCGGAGCGGCCCGGACCCGGTCCGACGCCCGAGGTGCTGATCCGCGCGCTCGACCTGAGCGTCGGGCGCCGCATCCGTGGCCTCGTCCCCGGGGAGTACCGCGCGAGCGACCTCGGGGGCGGCCTCGAGCTTGCCCAGGTGCGTCCGTACGAGCCCGGCGACGACGTCCGCCGCATCGACTGGAACGTGACGGCCCGGACAACCATCCCGCACGTACGCGTGTTCGTCCCGGAGCGCGCCCTGACGACGTGGCTGCTGCTCGACGTCTCCCCGTCGATGACGTTCGGCACCGCCGACCGCCGCAAGGCGGACGTCGCCGAAGGCGTGGCCATCGCCGTGGGTCATCTCGCCACGCAGCGTGGCAACCGCCTCGGCCTCGTCACGTTCGGTGGCGGGTCGGACCGGCGGCTGCCGCCGACTGCCGGCCGCCAGGGGCTGCTGGCCAGCCTGGTCGCCGCCCGTGCCGCAGGTGACGCGGCGCTCCCTGCCGAGACCCGCGTGGTCGACGCCGCCGGCGCGGTCACGCCCGCCGACGCGCTCAGCTTCGTGACCGGCGTTCCGCCGCGTGGCGGGCTGCTCGTCCTCGTCTCCGACCTCCGCGGCCCGCGCGACTGGCAGGCGCCGCTGGCTGCGGCATCCACCAAACACCACGTGCTGGTCGTCGAGATCCGCGATCCGCGCGAGGATGTGCTGCCGGACGTCGGCGACCTCACGCTCGTCGACGGGGAGACGGGCCGAGAGGTCCGGGTCAACACCTCGTCGCGACAGCTCCGCGAGCGGTTCGCCACCGCGGCCGCCGATGAGCGGGCTTCACTCGAGATCTCCCTGCGCCGGCTCGGCGTCGATCACGTCGTCCTGTCGACCTCGGGCAACTGGCTGCTGACGCTCGCGACGCGCCTGCGCGTCCTCGGGAGGGCCGCATGAGCTTCGCCAGTCCCGAGCTGCTGCTCGGTCTCCTGATCGTGCCGCTCGCGCTGATCGGCTATCTCCTCATTCAGCGGCGCCGTTCCCGCTACGCGGTCCGCTTCACCAACGTCGACCTGCTGGCCAACATCGCGCCGCGCACGCCAAGCTGGCGGCGCCACCTCCCGCCCGTGCTCTACCTCGCCGCGATCGCCGCGCTGGCGATCGGCCTCGCCCGGCCCTCGCTGGTCCTGGCCGTGCCGCGCGAGGAGGCCACGATCATGCTGACGATGGACGTCTCCCGCTCGATGCTGGCCACCGACGTCGATCCGAACCGCCTGGCGGCCGCCCAGAAGGCCGCGACCGATTTCGTGGACCGGCTGCCGAAGCAGTTCAAGATCGGTCTGGTCGCGTTCTCCACCGATGCTCGACTCCTCGTCCAGCCGACCACCGACCGTGCCGAGATCCACGAGGCGCTTGCCTCGCTGACGGCAGACGGCGGGACCGCCATGGGTGACGCCATCGCGCTGTCGCTCGAGGCGTCCGGCATCGAACAGGCCCAGGCCACACCGAGCCCCGATCCGTCGAGCGGCTCCGGATGCCGTCGGCCACCCCGGATGCCTCGGCCACTCCGGATGCGTCGGCCTCGCCGGATGCGTCGGCGTCACCCGACGCCGACCAGCCTCCGGTCGTGGCGACGGTCGTGCTGTCCGACGGCGCCAACTCGACGGGAACGCTGGAGCCGATCGAGGCCGCCCAGCGCGCCGCCGATCTCGGCGTGCCCGTCTACACGATCGCGCTCGGCACCGCGGATGGCGTGGTGGAGGTGCCGAACATGTTCGGCATGCCCCAGTCGCTGCAAGTCCCGCCGGATCCCGAGACGCTGGCCAAGGTCGCCGAGATGACGGGCGGACGCTTCTTCGAAGCACCGACCGCCGAAGACCTCGCGTCGATCTACGAGAGCCTCGGCTCGAAGGTCGGCTACGTCCAGGAGGAGACGGAGGTGACGCAGCTGTTCGCCGCCGCGGGCCTGCTGCTCGTGCTCGTCGGAGGCGCGCTCGCCGCGCACTGGTTCAACCGCTTCCCGTAAACCGGCTCACACACAACGGCACCCTCGGACGATGTCCAGGGTGCCGGAATGCGTGCGCCTCCTCGTCCCCGAACGAGGCAGGCACGGGCAGGTGGGTTCCCCCCGCGCAGATCGTCGGGGTCGATCTTCAACGGACGGTTAACGTCGCGTTAGCGCTCCGGCGGTGTCGGCGGGAGCCCGAACGCCGGGAACAGCCGCGCATCGAACGTGGTGATCTCGGCGACGAGACCGCCCTCCATGCGCATGACGTCGATCTTGAAGGGCTGGAACTCCGTCTCGTCCCACGGCCGCAGATAGCTCGCCACGGCGGGCATCCGGTTGGCGCGGATCTCGACGAGCCGCCACTCCCCGGGTTCGCGCAGCCCGGGCCCGAGGCCCGGCAGGAACGTGGCCTTGTCGTTGAACCAGAACGGCAGTGGCGGCATCGCGATCCGCACGTCTTCCCGGAGCATCTCGGCGAGGGCCGTCACATCAGCCGCCTCGTGTGCCGCGATCGAGCGCTCGAGCAGCGCCCGTTCCTCGGGTGTCACGTCCGGAGGCGGGCGGCCGACTCGCCCGTGCGGCCGGTGGGCGGCCATGGTCGCCCGCGCACGCTGGAGCGCGCTGTTCGCCGCCGGAACCGACATGTCGAGCAGGTCCGCGGTCTCCTTTGCCGACCATTCGATGACGTCGCGCAGGATGAGCACCGCCCGTTGGCGTGGCGGCAGGAGCTGGATGGCGGCGAGGAACGCGAGCTCGATCGTCTCGCGCTGGACCGCCACGGCATCGGGCTCGTCCTCGCGCGGCGCGACCTCGTCGAGCAGCTGGTCCGGGTAGGGCTGCAGCCACGGCACCTCGCCGAGCGAGTCGAGCGAGCGCGGGCGGCGGTTGTTGCGCCGGATCAGGTCGAGGCAGACGTTGGTCGCGATCCGGTAGAGCCACGCCCGGAACGCCGAGCCGTCGAACGTCTCGCGGCTGCGCCACGCGCGCAGGAAGGTCTCCTGGACGGCGTCCTCGGCCTCCTCGAAGGAGCCGAGCATGCGGTAGGAGTGGACGTGGAGCTCGCGGCGGTACGGCTCGGCGGACGCGGCGAAGGCTGCATCGTCGGCGATCACGGTCATCGGACGGCGACCGTAACACCGGCGCCGGATGGTATGTCGGTTCACGACCATGGAACGTGCGAGGGCGGTCGAATCATCGGTCGATCTGATGCCGCGAGCGCCGTCAGGTCTACCCAGGATGCTCGATGCGGCCTACGGCCTTTAGCCCGAGGCTCTGGACGTATGACGATTGTCGGATCCGCCCGGCTCGCGCGTATCCTCCCGATCATGGCGACCCGCGTCAGCAGCCCGGTCGTCGTCGGCCGCGATGCGGAGCTCCACACGATCGAGAGCGCGCTGGATCGCGCCGCCGGCGGTGAGACCGTCCATCTGCTCGTCGCCGGCGAGGCCGGCGTCGGCAAGACGCGGTTGACGAGCGAGGCGGCGCGCCTCGCCGGCGACCGCGGGTACCGCGTATTGCGCGGCGATTGCGGCAACGTCGGTGGGTCGAGCCTCCCGTACGGGCCGTTCGTCGAGGCCCTGCGCAACCTGGCGATCGAGCTCGGTCCCGCAGAGACCGCGGCCGTGGCAGGACCCGCTGCCCGCGACCTGACGCGCCTCGTGCCGGCCTTCGGCACCCTCGATGAGGCCCAGTCACCGTCGGATTGGGTGCAGGCCAGGCTGTTCGAGGCGCTCTTCGGCCTGTTCCAGCGGCTTTCCGAGCGCTCGCCGGTGCTGCTGATCGTCGAGGACCTGCACTGGGCCGACAGCGCAACCCGCGAGACCATCGCGTACCTCGTCCGGGCCCTCCGGGACGTGCCCGTCCTGTTCATCGGCACGTACCGCAGTGACGAGCTCCACCGTCGCCACCCGCTGCTGCCGTGGCTCGCCGAACTGGATCGCGGGGGCCGCGTCGAGCGGGTCGATCTCGCCCGTCTCGGCCGCACCCAGGTCGCCACGTTGCTCAACGCAATCCTCGGCGCGCAGCCCGACGCCGAGCTCGTGGCGGATGTCTACAGCCGCTCGGACGGCAACCCGTTCTTCGCCGAGGAGCTGCTGGCTGCGAGCCGCCAGGGCCGCGCCGGCCCGCGCCTCCCGCCGACGCTCCGCGAGATCCTCCTCGCTCACGTCGCCGCAGTGCCGGAGACAGCAACGTCCGTGCTGCGCGTGGCCGCAGTCGCCGGCCGCCGCGTCGAGCACGAGTTGCTCGCCGAGGTCGCCGGCCTGCCCGAGGACGAACTGCTCGACGGACTCCGCGCCGCGGTCGGCGGCCATCTCCTCGTCGTCGAGACCGGCGACGGCGTGGAGCGCTATGCATTCCGCCACGCGCTCGTCCAGGAGGTCGTGTACGACGACCTGCTGCCCGGCGAGCGACGCACCCTGCATCGGGCCTTCGCCGAGGCGCTCGAGGAGCGAACGCCCGTCGGCGGCGCTGCGGAAGCGGGCCGCTGGGCCGAGCTGGCGCACCACTGGGCCGCCGCCCGGCAGAACGACCGAGCGTTCGCAGCGTCCGTCCGCGCCGCCGAGGCGGCGATGGGGTCGTACGCGTTCGGTGCCGCGCTGATCGAGTACGAACGTGCGCTCGATCTCTGGGACGACGTCGACGATCCAGCGGCAGTCACCGGCTTCGACCGGGTCGAGCTGCTGCGCAAGGCGGGCCAGGCGGCGTACCTGTCGGCCGATTACCGGCGCGCCGTTGCGCACCGCAAGGAAGCCGACCGTGGCGTCGACCGGGTCGCCGACCCGCTCCGAGCAGGCATCCTGCGCGAGGAGCTCGGGCGTGGCCTGTGGGTGCTCGGCGACGTGACCGGCGCCCTCGAGACCTACCGCGAGGCCGTGGCGATCACCCCGGCCGACCGGCCGACGGCCGAACGGGCGCGTGCGCTCTCGGGCCTCGGCCAGATCCTGATGCTGGTTGATCGCTACACCGAATCGGCCGCCCTCTGCCAGGAGGCGATCGCGGTCGCCCGGCAGGTCGATGCGCGGGCACAGGAGGGTCACGCCCTGAACTCCTACGGGCGTGACCTCACGCTGCTCGGCACGTGCGCCGACGGGATGGTCGCGATCCGCGACGCGCTCGAGATCGGGTGGCGAGACCCGGACCTCGGACGACATCGGCCGCGCGTACGTGAACCTGGTCGAGTCGCTCTACGACTGCGGCGACACCGGCGGGGCGATCGAGGTCGCCGTGGATGGCATCCGGACGAGCGACGAGCTCGGGATGGCCGACCTGTACGGCCACTACATCCGGCTCAACGGAGCGGTCTGCGCGTACGCCGTCGGGCGCTGGGATCTCGCCCGCACGTGGGCGGAGGAGGCCGTCGCCCGTGCTCCGACCGGCTGGGGTGCCGAGCTCTACCGGTTCGCCAACACGCTGGTGCTGCATGTCGCGGAAGGCAGCTTCGAGACCGTCGACGCGGGGCTCGCCCGGGCGTTCGACCTCCTCCACGCGACCTCGGGCGCCCAGTTCATCGGCCCGATCCACGCTGCCGCAGCGGAACGCGAGCTGTGGCGCCATCGACCGCTCGATGCGTTGGCGCTGGCCGAACGCGGCATCGACTGGATGGCCGCCACCGAGGACTGGGTCCAGACGATGCGTCTCTGCCGCGTCGCCGTGTGGGCTGCCGCGGACCTGGGCGAAGCCGCTCGGGCAACGCGCGACAGCGGCGCGATCGACGACGCACGTGTCCGACTCGCCCGCCTGGCCGCGCGGCTCGACGAGCTCGAAGCGCGCTTCGCGGGTGCCGATGGCGGTCGCGAACTGGCCGCCAACAGGATGACGGCCGTGGCGGAAGCGGCGCGCGTCGAGGGACGATCCGAACCGGCCGCATGGCGCGCGGTGGCCGAGGCATGGGAAGCGTTCGAGCGCCCGTACTTCGCCGCGTACGCGCACTGGCGGGAGGCGGAGGCGGCACTCGGTGCAGGCGATCGGACCGCCGCAACCGATGCCCTGCGGCTCGCGCACTCCGGCGCGGAGCGCCTCGGCGCCCGGCCGCTTCGCGACGCGATCGAGGCGCTGGCACGCCGAGCGCGGATCAGCCTCAGCGCGCCGCCAGACGGCACCCCCGAGCCAGCCGTCGACGAGGACCCGTTCGGGCTCACCCCACGCGAGCGCGAGGTCCTGGCGCTGGTCGCCGATGGCCGCACGAACCGCCAGATCGCCGAGCGCCTGTTCATCAGCGAGAGCACGGCCGGGGTCCACGTTTCGAACATCATCGGCAAGCTCGGTGTCGCGACGCGCGGCGAGGCGGCGGCGATCGCATTCCGGCTTCGGCTCGTTCCCGCCGAAGCCGAGGCGGGCACTTCCGCCTAGGGCTGCTGGACTAGCCGGACGGCGTTCGCGTCCGCGAAGCTGCGTCCGGCCGGGGGCCGGCGCCATATCCGGGAAAGCCGCTGCCCGGCGTGTCCGACGGGTCCCAGCGCCGGGTCCCGATTGATTCCTCGGCAAGCGCCATCGCGAGCCGCCGCCGGAGGTCGCTGGCGACTTTAAAGCGGGCCTCCGGCGGCACGCGCCGCGAGACCCGCACGGTCACCCCGTCCGCGGCCAGGCCGGTCACCGCCGTCTGGATCGGCGCATCGAACAGGACCCCGGCCCACTTGGGGTCGGCCGACAGCTCGTTGCCGACGCGAGCCGCGATCTCGATCGTGCGGTCGATGTCTTCGGCGTGCAGCACCTGGACCTCGGCGCTCGCCACCGAATACACGCGCGTGAGGTTCGACGACAGGCGGATGAGGCCGTTGGAGACGTTGTGGACGGTGCCCGTGGCGTCGCGGATCGTGGTCTTGCGCAGGCCGATGTCCTCGACCTCGCCCTGCACCGGGCCGAGCGGGTCGCCGATCGCGATCCAGTCGCCCTTGTAGTAATGGCCCTCGACCAGGATGAGGATGCCCA
>CAVRKH010000011.1:0-83695 GCA_963721655.1 uncultured Chloroflexia bacterium
GCAGATAATTCGCGGAGAACTAGGCCAGGAACCGGGCGATCACGGCCGCGGTCTCGTCCGGCTCCTCGAGCTGGGGGAGATCCCCGGCGTGCGCGATCGTGATCCGTTTCAGATGGCCGTTCGCCGCGACGAGCCCTTCCGCGGCCGCGGGGTCGGTGAAGCGCGGATGACCCCCGAAGACGAGGAGCGTCGGGTTCGCGAGCCGCTGGTAGGCGCCCTCCGCCCGGGGGTCATTCAGCAACCCGGAGACGAACGCCAGCGGAGCCCGGAAGGCGCCAGGCTGCTGGCAGGTCCGCCAGCAGTACCGCTCGTACGCCCGCGGGACCTGCTCCGGATCCGCGAAGACCTGCCGGAGGAACCAGCGGATCACCTGGCGCCGAGCGAGTACCGCGAACAGCAGCCGACCGATCCCTGTCAGGCGCAGGAACCGGTCGATGTACCGGGATGCAGGGCCGGCGCTACCCTTGAAGCGGCCGAATCCGGTCGGACTGATGAGGACGATGCGGCCGAAGCGCTTCGGATGATCCGCGGCGGCGACGACGACATACTGCCCCGGCAGCGAGAGCGCGACGACATCGACGGAGGTTTCCCCGGGCTGCATCGCGGCAAACCGGATGCGCTCGAGTTGCTCGCCGTAGAGTGCCCAGCCGTACGGTGCGTCGGGCCGATCCGATGTTCCGAATCCCAGCCAGTCGACCAGCACGACTCGTCGGTGCCGAGCCAGCCGTGACGCCAGCGGAGCGAGCTCGATTCCGGAACCGGCTGCGTTGAAGCTGTGCAGGAGCAGGACCGTCCGACCCTCGCCCAGTCGGTAGCCGGTGACCCGACCGGCAGCAGTTTCCAGATCGAACGGAACACCCGCAACGGGAGCGGGCAGGGGGATCGTCATGCTCGTGCCCGTAGCGCTTCGATCAGGTCGCCAAGCCCTCGCGGATCCGCGACCCACCCGTCCGCACCAAGATCGAGCGCCACGCCTTCGTCCGGAACCGCGTTTCCGCCGACCAGGCGCGGAACCGACGGTCGTTCCCGACGCGCGGCGGCCAAGAGGCGTCCGGCTGCCGGACGACGCTCGATGTCGACGACGCTCACAACGACCGCTGCGAGAGGTCCGGCATCGCGCATCGCGGCGGCGAGCGACGCGGTCGGCGTGTCGGGGCCCAGGTTGAGGACACCATATCCGGCGTCGGTCAGGATGTCGGCCAGCATCGCGACCCCGAGCCCATGACGCTCTCCGGGCGGCATCGCGACGATGACGACGCCCTTCTTGCGGCCGGGGTGCACGAACCGAGGGCCCAGGCGTCCGATCAGCGTCGTGGCCACACTGCTCGCCAGATGCTCCTGGTCAACGGAGATGCCACCCGATCCCCACAGCGCTCCGATTGCGTGCAGCGACGGCGCGAGGACGCGGACGTAGATCTCCCCTGGCTCGAACCCCGAGGCCATGGCGGCCTCGATGACCTGCCAGCTCCCGGCGACGTCACCGCTGAGCATCCGCGCGCGGAGTCGCTCCTGCCAGGTCGATACCCGCGGATGGCTTCCGCGGCGGCGGCGGCCACGGTCCGGCGTTGTCGTGGCCCGCACGAGATCGGCAGGATCGACCATCCACGTGCCGCCGATCTTCCGGGCCGGCAGGATCCCCAACCTGACGCGACGGTAGATCGTCATGTAATGGACCCCGAGAAGATCGGCCGCCTCGTGCAGGCTGAGATGGCCGGCAGCGTCCGACGGGATCAACCCGCCAGCGTCCAGGCGAATACCTGCCATGCGAGGGCCGACTTCGCGACCAGGCTGAGCATGAAGTAAACCCTCTCGCCGAAGATGGACGACTTCCCCCGACCGACCCGCCGGTACTGGAGCCACATGCTAAGGGCGAAGATGCTGAAGAAGAGAAAGAGCGACACGAAGATCGCGTGCATAGACGAGGCCGAGCCCGAGGTTCCAGGGCCGCAATGCCCCGGACCGCGACGCAGCGAGCTGGACAGTCGGCGTGGAGATCAGTCGGTTCGTGGCGTTCAAGCGGCAGTACTTCTCGGAACGAGGGTGGGGCCTGGAGGAGACAGGGCCCCACCCTCGGGTGGCATGCGGTGGTCTGTGGGATCAGTCGGTCGGCGGCAGGAGGACCTGGTCGATGACGTGGATGACGCCATTCGACGCCATCACGTCGGGAGTCACGACCTTCGCGCTGTCGTTCAGGTAGACCATGCCGTCTTTGACGGTGATGGCGATCGGCGAGCCCTCGACCGAATTCGGCGGAGGTGAGCCCGACGACCTGATCGGATGACACGGCCCCCGAGACGACGTGGTACAGCAGGACCTTCTTGAGCGCCTCCTTGTCGGCGAGCAGCCCCTCGAGCGTGCCGGCTGGCAGCGCCGCAAAGGCCTCATCGGTCGGCGCGAACACGGTGTAGGGACCCTCGCCCTGGAGCGTCTCCACGAGCCCGGCGGCCTTGACTGCGGTAAGGAGGGTGGAGAAGGAGCCCGCCTCGGTGGCGGTCTGGACGATGTCCTTGGCCATGGCGGCTGCCGAAGCCGAAGGCGCCGCGCTTGCGGATGCGGCGGTGGTGGATGCCGGGCTCGGCGTCGACGCGCCGGTGGGTGTCGCGCTCGGCGATGCAGCGGCGGAGCAGGCTGCGATCGCGATCGCGAGCGCTGGCACGAGGAAGGCGATGGATCGTTTCATGACTGATGACTTCCCTTCGGACTTGGATTGGATGTGCTGTCGGGTCTGGCCGACTCGAGGCATTATTTAGCACTAAATCAATCTCGTCAACCGGGGACCCACACCACGCCCCATCGAGTGTGAGATCAGGCTCCTTGGATTCCGTGCCGGACGGAGTCAGGTGAAGGCCGGCGGCCACCAGGCGTCAGTCGTGGCCGGGCTTCGCCTCGGCGGCCGCGCCGGCTTTCGCGACGACGTCGGTCCAGAAATCGACCGCCGCGCTCTCGTACCGCAGACCCATCGGCAGGGTCTCGCCGCGCCAGTGCTCGACCGTCCGCTGGCCCCGCTGAGGTCCATCCGCGCGCCGTTCGTACCGATCGGCCTCACGGTAGGCGGCGAGCTTCGCCTCGTGGATCGCGAGTTGCCGCTCGGCGAGTCGACGTTTCGCATCATCGGACGCCATGTCCGCGAAGAAGAGCTGAAGGAGCCCCGGATCGCGAAGCTCCGTCGGCGCACCCGACGGTCGATCGAGCCAGGCGCCCAGGGCGGACGTACCCGCGGGCGTGATCGCAAAGACGCGTCGACGTCGACCCTCGGTCTCACGCGTCTCGGTGACCAGGCCGAGGGCCCCCAGGCGGGGCGGCTCGCTGTACAGGAGGGTGTGCGGAAACGACCAGAAGTTCCCGAGCGTGGCCTTGACATGCTGCTCGAGGTCGTACGGCGTCGATGGTCCCTCGCGGGCAAGGAGCCCGAGGACCAGGTACGACGTCGGCGTCAGGCGTTCCGTTGACATAGTGCGGAATGTACCATACACTTCGAACTATTCCGTACCGCCCCCAACCGACCAGGTGCCGGGGAAATTCATACCCGGTGGGCGCCCGTCGAGGGGCTCTGATCTGGACTCGCACGGTGGCACGGATCGAAGCACAGGTGGTCCACCATGACCACGGCAACCCAGAAGATGATCGAGCGCATTCCGCTCGAGGTCATCAACAACAACAAGTTCGAGCTCATCGACGAGCTCTACGCGACGGACTACGTCGAGCACACGCCCCAGCCGGGCGTTCCCCCGACGCGCGAAGGTTTCAAGCAGACTGCGATCGCGCTGAAGAAGGCCTTTCCCGACCTGCACTACACGATCGACGACGTGGTCGACGGCGGCGACCGGATCGTGCATCGCCTGACCGCCAGCGGCACCATGAAGGGTGAGTTCGGGGGCATGCCGGCGACCGGGAAGCACGCGACCTGGACCGAGATCCACATCGGACGGGTCGTCAACGGGCGCCTGACCGAGCATTGGGGCGTCATCGACCAGTTGAGCATGCTCATCCAGCTCGGCGTCATCGAGTCACCCGTGCGGGTCCCCGTCACGGCCTAGTCGTCGCGACGACATCGCATCGAAGCCCCGGCGGCAACGCCGGGGCTTCTTGCTGCCATGTTCGGTGCGCGCGGCTCACCGCAGCGCAGGCATCGTCGTCATGGTCGAGCTTGGCCCCAACCAGGGCCGGCAATGCACGAGCTTGGCGGACTCATCGCCGTCCCGCTCGGCGGTCCCGCGGCTGACTCACGGGACCCAAGTGATCTTGCTCGACCCATCCGACGACATCCAGATCGTGTGGCGGCCCGACCCATCGCTGTTCGCGACGTCGATCTTACCGGGGCTGCCTGAGGTATCCAAGAACGCAATGAACCGCCCGTCTGGCGACCACGTGATGTCGTCGATCCCCGCACCCCTCATGGCGGTGGCGGTCCATCCGTCGGTTTGGACGATCACCATGGCTGGATTCTCGCCGGAGTCAACAACGACGGCGAGTCGCGCGCCGTCCGGCGACCACTGGACGCTATAGAAGGAATCGCGACCTGGCCCAAGATCGATCGGAAGCGGCTCCCCAGTCTGCAGCGTGATGACCTGGAGTTGTGACTGTTGGAGGACCGCAATGTACCGACCGTCTGGCGACCAGATCGCCGCGACGGTGCCGCCGGTCGCGGCGTTCGTCACGTTGCGTTCGCCGGTCCCATCTGCGTTCACGATCCAAGCGTCGCCGTCGCGGATAAAGGCAAACTGGGTCCCATCCGGTGACCAGCTGGACGGAATCGGGAACGTGCCGATGGTACGGAGGTCGTCGCCGCCAACGGTGCCGACCAGAAGGTCGCCGTTGAGGGCCTGCACTGCCAGGTGCTGCCCGTCGGGCGACCACGACGGTTTGGAAGGCAGCGGGCGCAGGCTGCGCCCGTCGGCGCTCACAACGATGTCCTCAGGATGAACACAGTCATCGGTACATCGCCTCACCGACAGCCAACGACCGTCAGGCGACCAGGCCAGCTGATTCTCGACGAACGCTCCTGGAGCGAGCGACTCGATCGGCGGAAGGGCGCTGGTCCTCGTGCCATCAGCTCGCACGACGGTCACGCTTCCATCCATCCTGGAGATCGCATACGCCGTTGCCCTTGGCGCGAAAGAGATGTCGCCATCAGAGGTCGAACATCGCGACCCGATGAATCGAGGCGTTAGCGTCTGCAGGTCGAGGACGCCTGCGTCGCAATAGGAATCGACCGCAAGGGCGGACCACTCCCCGCTTGGGTCCGCCGGAGGGGCAAGCTGCGGCGTTCGCAAGGCCGGGATGCCGCCAGGGATGGCGCTCGGCAGTGCTGGCGCCGACGGGACGGCGGCCACCGATCCTTCGGAGCCAACCGCCTGCCATGCGTACCCACCGACTTGACCGGCGAGCGCGACCGGACGGAGGACGCTGTCACTGATCCGGAGGTCGGTGAGGCCGCTGGCCATGAACGTGCCCGGTTCAACGGTCGAAAACGCGAGGCTTGTCCCGTCTGCGCTCCACGATAGGTTGCCGGCGAAGTTCTCCGTCTCGGCGATGGCACGAAGATCTCGTCCGTCGGGCCGCACGATCGACAGTGTCGCGCGAGTGTTGGACTCCCCGCGGTCACGGGAGGTAAAGGCGATCCAGGTGTCGTCGAGCGACCATACCGGATTCGTGGAGATCATTCCCGGATCGCTGATCTGAACCTGATGCGACAGGTCGGTGTCCTGTACGACGATCGAGCTCAGGCACGGAGGTTCGTCACATGCCTCAGTACGCGCGAAGGCGAACCGCCTTGAGTCGTGTGACCAATGGGCACCCGGCTCGGCGAGATGATGCATCTCCGCGACCTCGACGCTCTCGCCGGTCCGGGCATCGATCCGGACGAGGTGAATGCCTGATGCGTTGACGCCGTCAGGAACCATCGTCCGTCCGGCGACCATTCCAGAGGAAAGCGGAGTGAGGCGCCGCGCCGAGGGTCGGTTGCACGTCGCGAACGGTGCCGCTGTCGATCGCGACGATTTCGATGCGGCCGGTCCCACTGGCAGTCGGCGTGACGTACGCGAGCGACCGGCCGTCGGCGGACCAGCCAGCGCCGTCTCCCGTGCCCACACGTCGCAACTCGAGCGTCGCCGGATCGAGGATGAACACGCCACCGCTGCCATTGAGCGCAAGCCACCGATTGTCGGGCGACCAGGTGGGCCCCCAGAACACGACGACCGGGGTCGTGGACCGCCTTGATCGCGTTGCTGCCATCGGGGTTCGCCAAATAGACGTCGCCGTCCTGCGTGTAGCTGAGAAGGCCATTGCGGAAGGGAGTCGAGGGTGGCCGCTGACCGACGAGGACGATGGCCAGAGCGATGGCGAGAAGCGCAGCTACCACGAGCAGCGCGGCCCAGGCTGGCCGCATGGCCGGCGCGGCGAAGGCGCGGGTGAGCCGCAGCCGCCAGGCGGCGCGCTGGTTGGCGGTCGCCGTCAGCGCGAGGATGTCGTCTCGCAAGCCGGCTGTGTCCGCGCGCCCCGCACGCCGCTCGAACGCGGCCCGGATCAGGTCGTCGGTGAGGAGATCGTTTTGGTTCATCGTCGTTCCACCGCGAGCGCGCGCTCGAGCGAGCGACGAGCGCTGAAGAGACGGGACTTCACGGTCTTTGTCGGCACGGCGAGCCGTTCGCTGATTTCGCCGGGGAGCGGTGGTCGAAGTGATGGAGGGCGAGAAGCGTCCGGTCGGCCACCGACAATCGGCCGAGCGCTCGCTCGAGAGTGTCGAGGTCGGCGGTTCGATCGTCGTGAGGGCTCTCCCGCGACTCCAGCTGATCGCCCGCGCCGGGCAGTGCCCCGACGGAGATCTCACGCACGATCCGCCGCCGGCGTCCGCGGATCGACGAGCGGCAGGTGTTCACGACGATCCTTCCGAACCAGGCGTCAAATCGGTCCGGTTCACGCAGTTCGGGCAGGTTGCGCCACGCTCGCAGGAAGATCTCCTGAGTTGCGTCGCGGGCATCGGCTTCGTTGCCCAGGATCGCGAGGGCGGTCCGGAAGGTCCCCTCAAGCCGATCGTCGACGAGGCCGGCGAACGCGTCATGGTCACCGTGCCGGGCACGCTCAATCAGGGCCGTCTTGCTGGCCTCGAGTGCCGATGCCCCGATGACGGTGACCACGTTCGTTGGCCGACTCCTTGCTGGCTTGTGCTTTGGATGACTCCACCCAGGTGGTGTTGGTTGGTCGATCTCCGCAGTGACGCAAAGGCATCGGCTATATTTGGCGTCCAGCCGACATAGCTCAGTGGTAGAGCAGCTGTTTCGTAAACAGCAGGTCCTCGGTTCAAATCCGAGTGTCGGCTCCACTCCCCCTTTCGTGCTCACGACGAGCTGCTGTCTGGAGTTAGCACGGTCTTCGCGACGGACAAGGCCCGCTAACTGGCGACGACCTGCTAACTGGACGGATGCCAGATGTCGATGGCGCCTCGGTGCACTCCGGCGTCTCGCCAAAGAAGCGAGCGCGAAGCGGAGGCAGCCCGCTGATCATCTACACAAGGCAGCCTGACCCCGGCTACGCCTGCGGACTCGAGGCCTTGTTACGACCACGGTCCCTCGAGCCCGTCGACCGCACGCTCTCGTGCCTCCGGACCAAACCATCGCTGCATGAGATGCAGGGCGAGGTCGATTCCTGAGCTGACGCCCGCCGCGGTCACGAGACGGCCCGTGTCGATGAACTTGCCGCCTTCCACTCGTGCAGCCGGGAACTCCGTGGCCAAGGCATCGAGAGCGTGATGGTTGGTCGTCACCCGTAGTCCGTCGAGCAGCCCGGCGCGGCCAAGGAGGAACGCGCCCGTGCAGACGGACGCGGTCAGAGGCGTCAGCGGTGCACGCTCACGCAGGAATGGAAGCAGGTGGTCCCTCTGGACCGGTGTCGGCAGGTCAGCTCCAGGGCCGCCGGGGACGATGAGGGCGTCCAGAGGTGGGCAGTCGGTTAGAAGATGGGTGGGCCTGATTCTGAGCCCGCCGCGCGCCGTCACCTCCTCGGTCGGGCCAACGGTGACCACCGTGACGAATGGCTCACCATCGGGACCCTCGGTGCCCGAGAAGACCTCGTAGGGGCCGGCGAAGTCCAGGACCTCGACCTCGTCGAACAACAGGATGCCGACGAGCGGGAGTGTGCGGGAGCGAGCGTCCAAGACATCCTCCACTGCGAGGTCAACGGGCTCCGCGAACGGCAAATCGGACCTTCAACGGGTTGATCCGCGACATGAGTGCTACCGCCAGTCGATGGCGCGAACTTCGACCGGCTCGCGGACTCCCTTGAGGGTCAACGCGCGCGGCTCTGAGACCTTGAACCGGGTTTGCCCGGCCTGCTCGAGAGGCCTCGGTGGTGACCAGGATCTCCTGGCCGGATGCCGCGCTCGCCGACGCGGGCCGCGACGTGCACGCCCCGGCCGCTGTAGTCACGGCCATCCCGCGTCGCTTCGGCTGCGTGCAGACCGATCCGCACCGAGGGCGCGAACCCGTGCTCGCGGCGGTGTCGTGTCAGCCGCCGCTGGATGTCGATCGCGCATTCGATCGCCTCGGCAGCCTTGTCGAACGTCACGAAGAAGCCGTCGCCGGTGCTCTTCACTTCCTCGCCGCGGTGGCTTGCGAAGGCCGACCGAAGCTCCCTGTTGTGCCACGAGAGGAGCTCTGCCCAGGCCTCGTCGCCCACGAGTCCGATCAGGTCCGTCGAGGTGACGATGTCGGTGAACATGAACGTCCTGGTGACTCGCGCCGCTGAGGCCGCGGGCGCCTGCTCCTCCCCGAGCAGCGCGTCCACCCGCTGCAGGTCGAGCGTCGCGCCCAGCCGCTCGAAGACGGCACGAGCCGCCCGGAGGTCCCTCCGGGCTGTCGCCTGATCGCCCTCGGCGGCGATCGCCTCGGCGTAGCGAAGTCGAGCTCGCGCGCTCTCGTAGGGGAGATCGTTTTCCATCCACAGCCGCCACGATCGACCCAGGATCGGGGACGCCTCCGAGGGCCGGTCCTCCCCGAGCAGCAACTCGCCCTTCGCCATCAGGGCGCCCCCCTCGAACAGCGGTCGCTTGTACCCCGCCGCGATCGACTCGAGCTCTTCGACGGCGTTGCGCGCAGCGTCCAGGTCGCCGCGGGCAAGGGCAATGTCGATCGCCGCGGGCAGGAGACGTCCCCGCGTGGCCTGATCCACCGGACCCTCGCCCGTCGTTGTCGCAGCCAGCGACCGCTCGATCGAGCGCCACGCATCCTCGAGCTCGCCGCGGGCCAGATGGAGAAGCGCCATGCCGGGCTGCCCGTCATCGCCGAGCTCGTACGCGCGCTCGAGGGCATCGGCCGCGCCCTGCAGGTCGCCCATCCGAAGCCGGATCTCCCCGATCTCGTGGTGGGCGAATCCGAGGCTGTCGTTCAGGCCGAACCGCTGGAGCTCCTCGCAGGCCTGACGCGCCTCCAGCTCGGCCTCCGGCCATTGGCCGCGGAGCATCTTCAGTTCCGCTCGATGAACCCGGCAGACGCCCGGATATCCGCCCACTCCCTGACGGCGCATCCAGCGCTCGCCCTCGTCGGCCCACTGGCCCGCTCGCTTCAGATCGCCGATGTTCCGACAGGCGGCGATCGTGTTGCACAGGATGTCGCTCGCGACCCGGAGACCGAGCTGGCCAGAGGTCGCCGCCGCCGCCGCCTCATCGAGAAACGCCAGACCTTCCGGAATGTTGCCCTGGTGCATCTCGCCGTAGCCCTTGAAGCTCGTCGCCATGAATTGCACGTCGGCGTTGCCGTGCTCCCGGGCCACGGCGATGGCGCGATCCGCGTGGGCGAGGCCGTCCACCATCCGATGGTCAAACACGGCCCTCATGCCGGCGAACAGATGGAGCCAGGCGTGCATCCCCGACTCGGGCGTGCCCTCGAGGAGACTCGCGGCGCGCCCCAACCACCCTCCGCCGACCGATGGCGCCTGGCGGCGAAAGAACATGTACGCGAGAAGAAAGGCCACGCCAGCGGCTTCGATCGGTCGACCGGCCTCGACGTAGGCGGTGAACGCCCGCTCGAGCGTATCGGACGCCTCATCGGGCTTGCCCGCCCACCAGGCGGCCTCGCCCATCCGCTCGAGGTCGTCGGGCGACAGGCCACCTTCGCGGTCGGCCGCGGCGAATGCCTCCAGCGCCTCCGTCCAGGCGTGGCGCTTGACGGCGTCCCTGCCTAGCTCAAGCGAACCGGCCGCCGCGGAATTCATCTGTGCCTCGCCGTAACCGAGCAACTGCCGTCCGATTATCCGCGCCGCCCGCAACCAGCTGGCACGCGCGAGGTCCACGACACGCTCGCATCGAAGACCGCGTGCTGCCTCAAGCGCGCTGCGACCGCCCGCTATCGCCAGCCGAGCTCCGGGGCCACGAACCTGAGGATGCTCTCGATCGCGTGGGCGTTGTACTCGACGCCGAGCTGGTTCGGGACCGTCAGCAGCAGCGTGTCAGCGGCCTGGATCGCCGTATCCCCGGCGAGCTCCTTGACGAGGACGTCCGGCTCCGCGGCGTACGAACGCCCGAAGATCGCCTTCGTCTGCGGGTCGATGTAGCCGACCTGATCCGTCGCCTGGTTGCCGCGCCCGAAGTAGGCGCGATCCCGATCGTCGACCAGCGCGAAGATGCTTCGACTGACGGACACCCGCGGTTCGCGCTCGTGGCCGGCCTCGGCCCACGCCTCACGGAACAGCCGGATCTGCTCCGCCTGGAGCTCGTGGAACGGCACGCCGGCGTCCTCGGTCAGCAGCGTCGACGACATCAGGTTCATGCCCTGCTGCCCGGTCCATACCGCCGTCGCGCGTGATCCGGCACCCCACCAGATCCGGTCGCGGAGGCCGGGCGAATGTGGCTCGGGCGAAGCAGCCCGGGCGGGTTCGGGAACATCGGCGACGGGTTGGGCTCGGCGAACCCGGCGCCCGACAGGGCCTGGAGGAAGACTTCCGCGTGCTGGCGGGCCATGTCGGCGTCGGTCTTGCCCTCGGGTGGCACGTAGCCGAAGTATCGGAAGCCATCGATGACCTGCTCCGGCGAGCCGCGGCTGATCCCAAGCTGCAGGCGACCGCCGGCGATGAGATCGGCGGCGCCGGCGTCCTCGACCATGTACAGCGGGTTCTCGTAACGCATGTCGATGACGGCGGTCCCGATCTCGATGCGCTTGGTACGAGCCCCGATCGCCGCCAGGAGCGGGAACGGCGACGCAAGCTGCTGGGCGAAATGATGGACTCGGAAGTAGGCCCCGTCGGCCCCGAGGTCTTCGACCGCCTCGGCGAGCTCGATCGACTGGATGAGCGCGTCCGACCCCGATCGCACCTCCGAGTAGGGCGAGGCCGACCAGTGCCCGAACGAAAGGAAGCCGATCTTCTTCACCCGCGAATTCTACGGTTTGATCGGCGTCGAGCCGCAGCGATGCTCGTGGGCATCACGCTGCCAGCGACTCTCGTAACGATCTCCGAACGGTGCGCGGTGATGATGGTCTTGTGAGCGTCCCGCAGACCACCTACGGCCGGTTGTGAGCCGGCGCGCCTTGCGGGCGCTGGCGACGACCCTGGCGCTGCTCACGGCGGCGATACCGGTCGGGTCCCTCGCGCTGTACGTCGTCGCGAACGAGGCGAAGGCGGACCTGCAGCCGCTGGGCTTCAACGGGGTGGGGAGCCTGGTCCTCACGCTGACCCTGCCGGGTATCGGCTGGCTGATCGCGACCCGGCGCCCCGAGAACCGCATCGGTTGGATGCTCCTCGCGATCGGGTTCTTCTATGCCCTGACGCAGTTCTCCGCGGCCTATGCGGTCTATGGACTCGTCGTCGCCCCCGGATCGTTGCCGCTTGCCGACGTCATGTCCTGGCTCTCGGACTCTGATCTGGGCTCCTGCGTACATGCTCCTGATCCTCCTGCCGCTCGTCTTTCCCGATGGCCGACTCCCGTCGCGGCGATGGCGGCCGATCGTCTGGATCGCGAGCCTGGCCCTCGCGCTGATGGTCGTCCCGGCCGCGATCGCCTACTGGCCGTACCGCGGACCGCTCCTCGTCCTGTCGGACGCGCAGATCCCGGCCGGCGACCCGGCCCCCGCAACCGCCGATCTGCTCCAGGGGATCGGGCTGATCGTGGCTCTGGTCGTGGCCGTGGCGGGCGTCGCTGCGATCGTCATCCGGTTCCGCCGCTCGGTCGGGGCGGAGCACCAGCAGATCAAGTGGTTCGCGAGCGCAGCGGTCGTTGAGTTCGCAGCGATCTTCGTCATGTCCGCGCCATCGGTCGCGCTCCCGCCGCCGTTCGACGCCCTCGCTGCGATCGTCCTCGCGCCGTTGATCCCGATCGCCGTCGGCATCGCCATCCTTCGCTACCGGCTCTACGACATCGACCGGATCATCAGCCGGACGGTCTCGTACGGCGCGGTCACCGGGATCCTGGCGGTCGTGTTCGTCGGAACGATCCTTGGCTTGCAGACCATTCTCGCGTCGTTCTACAGCGGCAGCTCGGTCGCCGTCGCGGCGTCCACGCTCGTCGTCGCCGCGATCTTTCAACCGCTGCGCCGGCGGGTCCAGTCGGTCGTGGATCGGCGCTTCAACCGCTCGCGCTATGACGCCGAGCGGACGGCCGCCGCCTTCAGCACGCATCTGCGGGACGAGGTCGACCTCGCCAACCTCAACGCCGGAAGTACGGCAGGTCATCGCGGCGACCGTCGCGCCCGTGACGGTCGGCCTCTGGATCCGCCATGGGAGCGCAGGATCGTGACGAGCATGACGATCGCCGAGGCGAAGGCGGCCCCATTCGCGACCGCGGAACGACCGCAGCTGGTCGGCAACCGACTCGCCCTTGCCGACCCGCAATGATGACCTCCATCGACTCGATCAAGCGAATCGTGGCGGGACCTGTCCCGTGACGGCCCGCCCCGACGACGGCCGCCTGCGCCGGTGGCGCGCCTGGCTCGTGTGGGCCGTGTTCGGCCTCGACCTCGCCTTGGTGATCGGTGTCGGGCTGGTCGCCGGTGCCTGGCCCGATACGCCGGCCTTCGTGCCCGCGCTTTTTGCCGCGATGGTCGCTTCCCTCGGCGGGGTGGGTGCCCTCGTCGCCACGCGCAAGCCGCGGGACCCGGTCGGGTGGATCCTCCTGGTCTCGGCGTCAATGGTCACCCTGTCGGTCGCGGGCGAGGACTACGTCCGGCTCAGCGTCACGGACTTCGGAGGGGCGCTCCCCCTCACCGTCGCGACGGCGTGGCTCGAGAGCCTGGCGTTCGGTCCCGCGATCATCCTCCTCGCCGGGGTCATGCCGCTCTACTTTCCGGACGGGCGGCTCCCGTCGCGCCGCTGGCGCTGGGTGGTGTGGATCGCGGCGTTCGGAATCATCGTCGGGATCCTGCAGCCGGCGTTCGCCCCGGGCTCACTCGGGAACACCGCGATTGACAACCCGCTCGGGATCCCGGGATTCCAAGACCTCGATGGGCTCCTCGCTCTCGCGAATGTCCTGCTGGGGGTCGTGGTCCTGCCGCTGGCGATCGCCTCGACCATCCTCAAGTACCGGCGAGGATCCTCCACGATCCGGGAGCAGTTGAAGTGGTTCGGTGCGGTGGCATTGCTGACGGTCGCTGGCTTCATTGCGGGCGCCGTCGGGATCGCACCGATCAGCGCCGTGGGCGGTTTCTTCGGGATCCTGGGCCTCGTCCTCCTCCCGATCGCCGTCGGCATCGCCATCCTTCGCTACCGGCTCTACGACATCGACCGGATCATCAGCCGGACGGTGCTCGTACGGCGCGGTGACCGGGATCCTGGCGGTCGTGTTCGTCGGGACGATCCTTGGCTCGCAGACGGTGCTCGCGTCGTTCTTCAGCGGCAGCTCGGTGGCCGTCGCGGCGTCCACGCTCGTCGTCGCCGCGATCTTTCAACCGCTGCGCCGGCGGGTCCAGTCGGTCGTCGATCGGCGCTTCAACCGCTCGCGCTATGACGCCGAGCGGACGGCCGCCGCCTTCAGCAGCGCATCTGCAGGACGAGGTCGACCTCGCCAACCTCAACGCGGAAGTACGGCAGGTCATCGCGGCGACCGTCGCGCCCGTGACGGTCGGCCTCTGGATCCGCCATGGGGGCGCAGGACCGTGAACGCTCGGTAACAACGTCGGGCGACAGTCGTCCTATGGGCGTGACCCGAGACACGGGCGGACGAGCCTGTGAAACCCTTGTGGCCGGCGAGTCCTTCGGTGCTACTCTCGGGATCGAAGGGATCGGCGCCCCGCGGAGATCGGATCCGCGACGTGCGCTTCCCGTATGAACGGAGGGCGGGATGATTCAGCGGATCATCGGATTTATCCTCGGCGGGATCACGATCTGGTTGATCCTGAACGCCAGTACGATCATCGGGGACCCGCAGCCGAGTTACTTCGCCGCGATCATCATCGGCTTGGCGGTGATCGCGCTGTACCCATGGCTGATCGGGCTCTGGTTCGTCCGTCGACGCAAGAACAAGCGCGATGAGGAGATCCAGGCCGAGGTCCAGAAGCAAGTGGCGGAAGAGCGGACGAACCAGAGCTGACATGCCCGGCGGACGGTCGGCTCGGCCGCCCCTCTTGGTCCTCTCGAATTCCTGCTGACCGGTAGGTCGCGCCCAGATTTCCCGGCCTGCGCTTGTTGACGAACCCGCCTGGCGGGCGATGAGGCGGGTGTCCGCGCGCCGTCCATATGGTTGACGGTGCGCGTCGCCAATGGCCAGCAGAGGACGTCGAGATGGGCAAGGTGTTCTTCTACATGACGGTCTCGGTCGACGGGTTCGTCGCCGGACCGGCGGACGAGGTTGACCGGCTGTTTCGCTGGTACTTCAGCGGCGACACCGAGATTCCGATCCCAGGGTCGCCGACGCTCCGGGTCTCAAAGGAGAGCGCCGAGATCCTGCTTGACGCGAGCCGGACGGGCGGGGCGATGGTCACCGGTCGCCGGAACTTCGACATCGCACAGGCCTGGGGCGGCAACCCGCCGACGTCACCCTGCTTCGTGCTGACACACTCCGTCCCCGATGATTGGGCGCATGAGGGATCGCCGTTCGTGTTCGTCACCGATGGCATCGAGAGTGCCATCGGCCAGGCGAAGCAGGCTGCGGGCGAAAAGGACGTCGAGATCGGCACGCCGACCGTGCTCCAGCAGGCCCTCAACGCCGGTCTGGTCGACGAGATCCACATCGACCTCGTCCCGCTGCTTCTTGGCCGGGGGATTCGCCTGTTCGATCACCTCACGATCGAGCCCACCGACCTCGAGATCATCCGCATCGTGCCGGCGCCCGGCGTCACGCACCTTCGCTATCGAGTTGCGCGATAGCCACGGCTCGCGGTCGTTATTGAGTAATTCGCCTTGCCGCTCCGTCATTACCAATAGCGCGAGCCAGTGAGGCCGTGCTGGTGATGGAGAGGGTATGAGGCGCGATCTCGTCGAGGCGGCTAGCTCGCGGAGACCACGAGGCATTTGAAGTCCTCGCGACCTCCGCCGGCGATCGCCTGTACGCGGTCGCTCGCCTGATCCTCCGGTCGGCGGACCTGGCGGAGGACGCGGTGCAGGAAGCGCTCGTTCGCGCGTGGCAACAGCTTCCCTCGCTGCGCGATCCGGACAGGTTCGACGCCTGGCTCTATCGCCTGGTGGTCAACGCCTGTGCCGACCAGGCCCGCCAGGTGCGGCGCTGGTCGCAGCAGGTGCGGCCGCTCCCGCTCGAGGCGTCGATCAGCGACGACACCGGTTCGGTCGCCGATCGGGAGCAGCTGGAGCGGGGGTTCAGTCGACTGAAGCCCGAACAGCGGGCCGTGGTCGTCCTCCACTACTACAGCGGGTTCTCGGCAGCCGAGATCGCACGGATTCTCGACATTCCCGAGGGGACCGCCAGATCACGACTTCATTACGCGACCGAGGCGATGCGTGCGGCGCTCGAAGCCGACGCGCGTCAGCCAGTTGTCGCCTAGAACAGGACTGCGTGATGGCCACAGACGAGCGCTTTGACGAACTGATCAGCGGGTGGTTGGAGGAGACGGCTCCACAGCGGCTGCCCGAGCGGGTGCTGACCGCCACCTTCGAGCGGACACGTCGAAAGAGGCAACAGGTTGGCTGGCGCGCCCTCCTGGGGAGACTTCAGATGCCGCGGGTAATGCCCGCGCTCTGGGGCACGGCCGTCGTTGTTGTGGTCGCCGTTTTGGCGGTGAACGCCTTCGTTAGTCAACAGCGCCTAGGCGGGCCGGACGCTGATTCGCGCGGCTTAGGAATCTTCGCGCCACGTCGCGGGTCGGATCGTCTACTGCTCGAACTCCGGCCTCTGGGCCGTCGACCCGAACGCGCAGTCCCCGGCCTCGACGTTGGCGCGCTTCGAGGGAACCGCCGACGCCGACGGCCAGTGTGCATCGGGCACCGAGCCGCTCGGCTGGTCGAGCGACGGGACGGAAGTGCTGTTCATCCGTAAAGATCTGACTTACCAAGGGCTTTGCTGTCCCGACCACCTCTACATCCTCCGCGCGGATGGGACCGAGACCCAGCTGAACAGGGACGCGAAGTACACGTATGGCGCGACGATCGCGCCCGACGGGTCGCGCGTCGTCTTCGCCGCCGGGGACTATCGCGGCCCCCGAGCCTGTTCGTCGTCGACGCCGAAGGCGGCCAACCGGTTCGGATCGCGCAGGGGGAGGAACCGACCTTCTCGCCCGACGGGACACAGATCGCGTACCTCTCCTCCGGGCGGACCGGAGCCCACGTCTGGGTTGCCAACGCAGACGGGAGCGACGCACACGAGATCCTGGCGGACGAGCCGGCCCTGGCCGAGGGCCATGTTCAGCCTCGCGTGGTCTCCGGCGGGCGACCGCATCGCACTGGACAACGGCCTCGAGGGCCACGTGGCGATCTACACCTTCGCCCCCGACGGCTCGGACTTCACGGAAGTGATCACCGGTGGGTCCGGCGCGCACTGGTCGCCCGACGGGTCGCAGATCGCGTACGGGGCCATGCCCGGAACCCCCGGCTTGTCAATCGCCGATGCGGACGGCTCCAACGTCCGGACCTTCGACTTCGGGGCCGCGGGGCCGTGGCATCCGGGCACGCCGTCGCCGTCGGTCGAGTCAACGCCGCCGCCGTCGCCCTCGCTTGAGCCGGCCAAGACGTCCACGGTCGAACCAACGGAAGCGCCGCCCTCCGAGGCGGAAGTACACAGAGCTCCTGAACGGCTTCCTCGAGTCCCGAAATCGCCGGTGAGGGGGCACAGCAGTACCTGAACAGCCTCTACCCGGAAGTCCCCTGGGAGGACATCCCGCTCCTCTACGCGACTAGCTCGGGAGCCCCATACGAGCGGGCCGAATTCGAGCCAGTGCCTGGCATCGAGTGGCCGTACGGTTTCATGGCGTTCAAGGTTCGGCTGTTCGCCGGGGACACGGTGGTTGAGCAGCTCTTCTTCATGCCCCACGACGACCCGCAATGGTTCCCGGCAGACGGTCGCCTCGGGCTCGAGTATCAGCCGCACGGTTTTGCGACCCACATCGCGCCAACGACCGAGGACGGCCAGCCCGTGGCAGTGACCTACGACTACTTTGACGGCGAGTTGACACTGCACGCCGCCCACCCGTGGGTCTTCGGAGACGACCCGGCAGGCGGCCTGATCCCGCAGGGCCCGGGAGTGCAGCCGACAACCGACGCGCCACGACGGCTCGGGATGAACTCTGATGATGGCCGACTCCGAGCTGCTCGGCGGCCAGGCGACGGAAGAGTGGTACGGCTCGGAACTGTTCGAGACTCCCGAAGGGTATGCGGATCCTGGCTGCCATCTTTGCTGCCGGAGATCGAACTTCGACAGGGCGGTGGAGGCGGCAGCGCGACCGTCGTGTCGATCGAGTTCCACGCGCCTGACGGCGCCCTCAGCGGTTTCCGTCGGTGCCCCTCGCGCGGGGCCGTCTGAGCAATTTTGAGCAAGACGCTCCGCTGCGCACTCATATTCGACAAACGCGCCCAACCAGGGCGCGGGACTCAGGTGAGAGGGACCGTGGACATCGACCTCGTCGAACGCGCGAAGCGAAAGGACAAGGAGGCGTTTACCGCGCTTGTCCATCGCTTTGGCGATCGGCTCTACGCCGTCGCGTATCGGATCCTGCGCGACTCGGCACGAGCAGAGGACGCCGTCCAGCAAACGTTCCTGATCGCCTGGCGCGAGCTTCCAAGCCTGCGCGACCCACAACGACTCGAAGCGTGGCTGTTCACGCTCCTGGTCAACGCCTGCCGCGCCGAGATTCGGAGCGTCGGACGCTGGCAACGGGGGCTTCGGGTAGTCACCGATAACGACCAACACGTCGATGACATGCAGCGGACATTCGCTCAACGCGATGAGCTCGAGCGAGCGTTCCGCCAGCTGCCATCTGGAGCAGCGCGCCGTCATCGTGCTGCACCACTACATGGGCCTTTCGGGCGACGAGATCGGCAGGATTCTTGACCTGCCGGCCGGCACCGTCAGGTCACGGCTCCACTACGCCCGCCAGCAGATGCGGGCAACGATCGAGGCCGATTCGCGCCCGGTCGCAGGCGAGGGACTGGCATGAGCACGCAGTTCGACTTCGACCAACTCCTTGATTCCTGGCTGGCCGATGGTCCCAGCGAACTGCCTGACCAGGCCGTTTCCCGCATCGTCCAATCGATTGATGACAACGAGCGGAGGCTGTCATGGCTTCCGCGGAGGGAAACGATGAACCGACTTGTAGTCGCCGCCGGTTCAGTGGCGGCAATTGTTCTGGTCGCCGTGATCGGCTTCGGAATCGTGTCCGGCGGCGGAACCTCCGGCATCGGAGCTGCTCCGAGCCCGACGCCGAGCCCCACGCCGGCCCCAAGCCAGCTGACCGAGGGCGCTGTCGAGCCCGGTCGATACTTCACGGATGTCGGCGGATACCGGTTTACGTTCACGGTCCCCGAATCCGGGTGGACCTTCGATGCCGACTGCCGGAGGCGTCGTATCAGGGCGATAGACAGCGAGGTCGCGATCTTCTGGCCCTCCTGGATCGCCGAAGACATGTCCAGCCTTTACCGGCGCGCCTGCGAGTCGTCCGGTACGGAGTTTGCCCCCGGCCCGTCGGTCGACGACCTGGCCAACGCGCTGGCGTCGCTCGAGGACTTCGAGGCCACGGCGCCGGCCGACGTGACCGTCAGCGGCTACGACGGCAAGCGCGTGGCACTGACGGTGCCCATGGACGTCGACGTCAACTCCCCAGCCTGCGACGCGAGGCAATTACACCCTCTCGAGTGGCCGCTGGTATCAGGCGCCCGGCCAGACCGACGACATGTGGATCCTGGATCTTGACGGAGAGCGCCAGCTCGTCGTCGTCTCGAACGCTCCGGGCACTCCGGCCGACGTCAATGCCCAGCTCGAAGCGATGGTGGCTTCGCTGGAGATCGAACCGCGCTAGCGGCAGGCAGATCTTCCCCCTCCACGGTGCCGAGCCTGCACGCGGGCTCGGCACCGACGCGTTCAGGCCGGTCGCGGCGGCTCGGCGCGTGGCTCGAGGATGACCACAGCCGTCTCCCGAGAACGACGCGCCGCCCAACTCTCGAGGGCTTCCTCGCCGTCGTACTCCGCCCACCGGGCCCACAGGCGGGGCCGCTCCTCCGCTGTGGCGGCGCGTCCGCGGACGGCGCGCAGCCCCTCCGGCAGCTCAACGGTGGTGTCCGGGTTCGCCTGGAGATTGAGCCACCAGGCCGGCTCCGGTTCGCCCCAGCCATTCATGGCCATGGTGATCAGGTTCGGGCCGTCCTCGAAATAGCCGAGGATGGCATGCCGCTCCCTGCCCGAGCGGCGCCCAATGGTCTTGAGGCGCATCATCCCCCACCGCTTGGGAGTCTGTCGACGCAGCCCCAGCCGACCGCGCGTGAGGGAGTAGATGCGCGCGGTGGACTGTCCACGCGGCGCGGATGACCCAGCGCGGCGGGAGGGGCGCCCGGCGTCCGGAGTCGGCCGTTGTCGGGGAGGTCATCAGGTGGCTCCTTCTGGTTGCTGGTACTGGAACACCTCGTCCAGCGTCACGTCGAGCGCGTGGGCGATCTGGAATGCCATCTCAAGGGAGGGCGAGTAGCGGCCATGCTCGATGGCGATGATCGTCTGGCGGGTGACGCCGATGCGATCGGCCAGCTCGGCCTGCGTCATCTCGCCGCGCTCGAACCGGAGACGCCGGATCTGATTGCTGACCCTCGTGGGCTTGCCCATCGACCTAGATGCCTCGCCGATAGGCGATGAGCTTGACCGCCGCGCCGACGAGGGCTGAGAGAACGAACACGAGGTACATCGCGTTCGCGATCCAGAAGTACTCGAACTCGGCCAGCGTGAGGACGAACGGCACGACCATGCCGATCCCGAGGATCGTGCCGGCGAAATACTCGCCGAAGCGGCCGATGTCGCGGTCTCGCACGTCCGTCTCGTGGCGGTCGCTCGGCTCCCTGATCTGCCCCGCGATCTCGACCACGATGCGACCGACGATGGAGAGCGCAATGCCGAGGCCGATCGCCCCCAGCATCACCGGGATGTAGTCGACGTCAGCGACCGGGGTCTGGGCGACCTGTCCCAGGACGATGGCGACGTACGCGCCGTAGGTCAGCACGATGGCGACGAGGTAGACCCACTGGCCCCGTTCCTCGCTGGACATATCCGCTCCGATGTAAAGTTTGCTTGACACCGCGGAATGTACAGGCGAGCCTGACATGATGTCAAGATTGATTTACATCACCGCCGACACCCAGTTGTCCGACATGCGGATGCCGGCATCGAGCGGGGCGCGCGCTAGTGTGGCGGGCGTAGCTCGAAGACCGATCGACCTGCGGCGGCATCCACGGGATCGTCGAGATCGACGCCGTCGACCGTGCGAATGAACCAGACCCCGAACGGGATGCCTCGCGCGAGCGGACCGAGGACGTCGCGGAAGAACTCGACGCGTTGCGTCGCGTCCAGTTCGATCGCGCTGACCGCTTCCTCGCGGCGCCGGAACGTGATCGTCGCGCGGCCGGCGGCGCGCAGATTGCGCACCCACTGGACCTCGCCCCACGGCGCCCAGACCCAACGCCTGCCCGAGACCTCGATGATTGCCACTGGAGTGGTTCGAGGCAGGCCGCTCGTCCGGCCGCGAATGGTGATGAGCCCGTTGAAACCCAGCGGAACGCCGGCGGCCAGGAGGAACCTGGCGACCGGGCCGAAGAGGGGGACATACCAGGGAAGGCGCCGGATCGGTACGTCGGCGGCGCTGCCAATTCGATCGGTCATGTGTCGCTCCATCGCGTGTGCCTTTGAGGTTTCTACTGAGATGACCCTCACCAGCACGCGGACGTGACCGCCGTCGCGAAACACGAACCTTTCAGCTCGCCACCACGGTGAGGTCCAACTGGGCGAGCCGGTCAGGATCAGCAAGGACGTCGATCGCAACGACCTTCGCGCCTCGGACCGTGAGGGCCACGACCGCAAACGGCGTCCCGTCGGCCGCCCAGGCAACGCCCCCGGGGATCCCGTTCACGAGAACCCGAGTCGCCGATTCGGCGAAGCGCCGGAAGGCCATGGCCTGGCCTGCTACTGCCTTCGCGCCGTGGACCAGGGAGACAAGCTCCGGGCGCGCCACCCCACCATCGGAGCGCACCACGACATCCGGGTCGAGAACAGCGATGAGGCGCTCGAAGTCACCGGCACGCGCCGCGGCGAGGAAGGCGTCGGCGACAGCCCATTGGCCATCGAGATCGACGTCTGGCACGGGCGAACCCTGGACGCGGCGACGGGCACGGCTCGCGAGCTGCCGCGCCGCCGTCGGCGTACGGCCGACGATCGGCCCGATCTCGTCGAACGGCACGGCGAAGACGTCGTGCAGCACGAACGCGACCCGTTCGGCGGGCGTCAGGGACTCGAGGACGACCAGCATGGCGAGCCCGACCGAATCGCCCAGCAAGGCTTCCTGCTCGGGATCGAGTCCACCCTCCGGACTCACGACGGGATCCGGGACGTGGGTTTCCAGGGACGCTTCACGGCGCGTCCTGCGGGATCGCAGCATGTTGAGGCAGACCCGCCCGACGACCGTTGTCAGCCACGCCCGCAGGTTGTCGACATCGCTCGTGTCGGTGCGGCTCAGGCGGATCCACGCCTCCTGGACGGCGTCGTCCGCCTCGGTCAACGATCCGAGCATCCGATAGGCGACGCCGCGCAGGTGAGAGCGGTTCTCCTCGAATCGCTCAGCCAGCCAGGCGCCTTCGTCCATCTGTTACGTCCTCTGGTTGCGCGGTGTCATCACGATGACCCCGAGCGCCGGGCCGATGTGACAACCATGATCGACATCGCCGGACATCGCGAAGGAGGCATCAACATGCACGAGAAGAACCTGGCCGACCTGTACGGCCTCGATCCCATCCCGTGGTCGCGGGCGCTCGAGGCGCTCGAGTCGGACCAACGCGACACGAATGACACGTGGTTCCTTGCCACCACTCGACCCGACGGCCGCCCGCACGTCGCCGGCGTCGGCGCCGTCTGGGACAACGGCAAGGTCTACGTCGTGAGCGGCGACGGGACGCGCAAGAGTCAGAACCTGGCCCAGAACCCGAACTGCGCCGTCGGGATTTCGAAGCCGGGCATCGACCTGGTCATCGAGGGCACGGCCGAACGGGTGACGGACGACGAGACGCTCCAGCGACTCGCCAAGCGCTACGCCGACGGGGGCTGGGCGCCGACCGTCAAGGATGGTGCGTTCACCCACGAATACAGCGCACCGAGCGCCGGTCCCCCGCCGTGGAACCTGTACGCGATCACACCGACCACGATCTTCGGCGTGCTGGGACAGGAGCCCGGCGGCGCCACCCGCTGGCGTTTCGACGACTGACCCTCCCGAGCCGGCCGCAACCGGATCGTCACCGGAAGGTCCTACGATGGCCGGCATGGCAGCCACCGGCCGCGCCGATCGACGCCCGATCCTCGTCGTCGACGACGACGTGAAGATCGTCCGCCTCGTGCGGACGTATCTCGAGCGGGCGGGCTATCGCGTGGTGGAGGCGACCGACGGCCGGAGTGCGCTCGCGGCAATCACGCTCGAGATGCCGATCCTCGTCGTCCTGGACGTCATGCTGCCGGAGGTGGATGGCCTCGCCGTTCTGCGCGCGGTCCGCCGGACCGATCGGACGCCGGTCATCATCCTGTCGGCGCGTGGCCTGGTCGACGATCGCATCGCGGGCCTGACCGCCGGTGCCGACGACTACCTCCCCAAGCCCTTCTCGCCGGCCGAGCTCGTGCTGCGCGTCGAACGGATCCTGGAACGCTCCGAACCAGCCCGCTCCGCGCCGTCAAGGGCCCGATCCACCACGGTGACCTCGTCGTCGATCGCGATCGCCACGAGGTTCGCGTCGGCGACCAGCTTGTCGGGCTGACCTCCATCGAATTCCGGCTCCTCGTGGCGCTGCTCGAGGCGGACGGTCGGGTCCTGACCCGCGATCAATTGCTGGATGCCGTATACGGACAGGACGAGGCCGGGATCCTGGATCGCACGGTCGATGTCCACATCGGTCGGCTGCGGGACAAGCTGGGCGACAACGCGGAGCAGCCGCGCTACGTCGCGACGGTCCGAGGCGCCGGCTATCGTGCAGCGCCCGTCGCGCCGCCCGACGGCGCGGCGTCAACCGGGACAGGGCCGTGATCAGGCGACCGGGCGGCATCGCCTCGCAGATCGCGCTCGCCGCACTGCTCGTGGCGGGCATCTGCGATCGCGATCCTCGTCGTCGGCGTCCTCGTCGTCGGCGGGCAGAGCTTCGCCGAATCTGATGGCGGAGCACGGCGAGAGCACCGACTCGAGCCGTGAGATGTTCATGGACAGCGTCGGCTGGGTCGTGGTCGGCACGATCATCGTCGCTGTCGCGGTTGCCATGTCGGTTGCCAGTCTCCTCGGCGCGCGCCTCGCGCTGCCGCTGCGCGACATGGATCACGCGGCCCGCCAGATCGCGGCAGGGGACTATCGAGCGAGGATCCCGCGCAAGGGGCCCGAGGAGATCGTCAGCCTGTCGGACTCGTTCAACCAGATGGCAGCCGCACTCGAGGAACAGGAACGGATGCGGCGCGAGTTCATCGCCAACGCCGCGCATGAGCTTCGGACGCCGCTCACGAACCTGCAGGGTTACCTCGAGGCGCTTCGCGACGGCGTGATCGATGCCGATCCAGCCACGTTCGAGTCACTCCTGGAAGAGTCCGAACGGCTTGTTCGATTGTCGCGATCCCTCGACACGCTGGCGGCCGGTGACGCGGGCAGCGGCGCGCCCGCGACGATCGATCTCGACCTCGCGCGGCTGATCCGATCGGCGGTCGACCTTGCACGGCCGGGCATCGTCTCGGGCGGTCTCGAACTCAGCGTCGACGTTCCGACCGACCTGCCGGCTCGTGGCGATCCGGACCAGCTCGCCCAGGTGCTCTCGAACCTGCTGCAGAACGCGGTCCGCTACACCCCGCCGGGCGGCCGGATCGACGTCAGGGCGGAACGGCGTCCGGGCGACGTCCTCGTGTCGGTGACGAATACCGGGGACGGGATCCCCAGCGAGGACCTGCCGCACGTCTTCGAGCGCTTCTATCGAGTCGAGAAGTCACGTGATCGGGCGCGCGGCGGCGCCGGCATCGGCCTGGCCATCGTCCGTCAGCTCGTCGAAGCGGCCGGCGGCAGCGTGGGCGCGGAGTCGCGTGACGGCCGGACGACGTTCTGGTTCAGCCTGCCGGCCTGATCTCCGGGCGAGTTCAGCCGAAGGTGAAGCAGTACGCCTCGGCGCCCGCGTCGAGGAACTCGATCTCGAAGAGGCGATCGCCGTCCGCGTCTCCTCGCCGGATGAGCTGATGCAGGCGCTGGTCGGTGAGGGTGCCGTTGCCCGCCTCGTCGACATCGTCCCCGTGGTCGCCACCCGGTGCCGTCCCGTCGAGCAGCACGCGGAATGGGATCGACGCTCCGCGCGTCGCGGGGCCCATCACCAGGTTGACGTCGCGGGCCCGGAAGCGGTAGGCGACCCGTCCACCGGGCTCGTTGAGCACGGCGGCGTGCTGCGCGAGCGTCCACGTGCCCGATCGGCGCCCACTCGTTGAGGTCGAGCCGCGACGTCTCGGGGTAGTGGTGCTGCTCGTTGAACCGCTCGTGCTCCGGCGACGCGAAGCCGCTGCTCCGGCCGTAGGCGAGGTACGTCTCGGGTGATCCGAGGGTCCACCAATCGGCTGCGACCTCGAAGCCCTTCGGGTCACTGCGACGAGCTCCGGATCGAAGCCGTCGATACCCGCCTCGAGGAGCAGCTGCTGGACGACCATCTCGGACATGGCGTACTCGCCCTCGCCGAAGTGGTGATAGCGGATGCGGCCCTCGGCATCGGCGATGTACAGCGCCGGCCAGTAGTGGTTGGCGAACGCCTGCCAGACGCCGTAGTCGCTGTCGATCGCGATCGGGTATTCGACGCCGAACTCCCGCGCCCGCGGGACGATGTTGTCGACGTTCCGCTCGAACCCGAACTCAGGGGTGTGCGCGCCGATCAGCGTCACGCCGAGGTCGGCGTACTTCTCGTGCCATGCGCGCCGGTAGGGCAGGGTGCGCAGCCAGTTGATGCAGGTGTACGTCCAGAAGTCGACGAGGACGACCCGCCCGCGGAGACCCTCCGGGGTCAGTGGCTCCGAGTTGAGCCAGCCGGTCGCCCCGTCGAACCCCGGCAGGTGACCCTCGACGGGCAGGACGGGTGACTCGCCCGACAGCCGATGCGTAATGGAACGGAGGAGGCCAGGGCGGCTCGGCGTGGCCACGCTTCCCGCCTGATCGGTGTTCCTGCCGTCGTCGGCCATGCGATGCCTCCATGGGATGGGCCCAGTGATCAATGTCCCTGTTGAAGCGGCCGGAACGCTGCGCGAATTTCCTCGCTGAACAGCTGCGGCTCTTCCCACGCGGCGAAATGGCCGCCTTTGTCGACTTCGTTGAAGTAGGTGAGGGTCGGGTAGCTCTTCTCGGCCCAGCTGCGCGGGGTCCGCCAGATCTCCCCGGGAAACGTGGTGAAGCCGACCGGAACCGAGACCGGCGGGGAGCGCTGGCCGGCTGCGCGAGCACCCTCTGCTCCTTCCTCCCAGTACGAGCGCGCCGCCGAGGCACCGGTGCCTGTCAACCAATACAGCGTGATGTTGTCGACGATGTGTTCTCGGGTGAGGTTGCCCGAGGGTTGCCCGTCGACAAACGCGCGGGCGATCTTTTCGTAGGCGTCCGTATCGTGATCGATCATCCAGGCCGCGAGGGCGATGGGTGAATCCAGCAGGGCATAGCCGATCGTCTGCGGGCGCGTTGCCTGCTCCACGAAGTAGCCGGTGCCCGTCGCATGGAATGCGTCGAGCTGGTCGAGCGCAGCACGTTCTTCGTTCGGATGGTGGCGACGCGCTCAGAGCTACGGCGTCGCCCAGCGCCGGCGTGAGCAGGTTCGTGTGGATGCCGATCAGCCCGTCGAGTCGCCAGGCGGCCCATCGCGTCGGTGACCTGGGAGCCCACGTCGCCGCCCTGGGCGACGTAGCGGGTGTAGCCGAGCCGCTGCATCAGCTCGTGCCAGGCCCGTCCGATGCGGATCGGGCCCCAGCCGAGCTCGGTCGGCTCGGCGGAGAAGCCGTAGCCGGGGATGGACGGCAGCACGAGGTGGAACGCGTCCTCGGCGCGTCCGCCGTGCGCGGTCGGGTCGGTGAGCGGACCGATGGTCTCGAGCAGCTCGATGACCGAGCCGGGCCAGCCGTGGGTCATGATCAGCGGCAACGCGTTCTCGTGCGGCGACTTGACGTGGATGAAGTGGATGTCGACCCCGTCGATCTCGGTCGTGAACTGCGGCAGCGCGTTCAGCCGCGCCTCCACGCGCCCGAAGTCGTACTCGTTCGCCCAGTAGTCCGCGAGCGCCCGGATCGTCGCGAGCTGCACGCCCTGCGATCGATCTCCGACGAGCTCCTTGGTGGGCCAGCGTGTCGCGGCGATGCGGCGTCGAAGGTCAGCCAGCGCGTCGTCGGAAATGTCGATCTGGAATGGGCGGATCTCGATGGCGTCTCGGCGGTGGTGCTCATGGCGACCTCCTCGCTACCCGCAGGCGGCCAGGTGCGTCGACGGAACGTCGAGGGCGGCAACCTCGCCGCCGCGGCCCCACCGGCATCCCAGCCGTCCGGAACACGTCGGCCAGGGTCACCAGGGAAATTCATTGGCGGACCCATGGAGCCAACGATCGCCGACAACGATAGGACGGCCGGCCCCGTCATGTCGATGGGGCTCGCACCCGAACCGCTTCCTCCAGGTCAGCGCCGGGTGGCGACCGCCGACGCAGACTTCGTCGAGAACGCGTGCAGCACGAGCTGGTGCCGCACGCCGATCGAGTCGACGACGACGACCATGCCGCCCGATGCGACGTCCTGGCTTCGTGCGTTGTCGGTGACCCGGAACTTACCGCCGCGGCGCATCGTGACGTGGATGTCGGCCTTCTTGCCCCGATTGGCGACGATCTCGCTTACTTGCCGGCTCCCTGGTGGGCGGACGACTTCGATCCCGAGGCGCGAGCGCTTCCCGATGTTGGCGCTATGGACCCCGTCCAGCACGGCGAGCACGTACCCCTGCGACCGCTCGCGGTAGATCCCGAAGAGCGCGAGGAGGATGCCGAGGCTCAGCAGGCTCACGGTGCCGACCACGATCGGCAGGGCGACCGGGTTGCAGTCGAGCAGGCCGCTGCAGGGCCGGACGACAGCTCGACAGTGCGGAGGCGTCGCTGAGGCCGATCTCGTTCGCGGCGAACGCCCTGCAGACGTACTCGGTTCCGTTTGCCAGGTCGCGGATCCGGGCGGTCGTGCTCGCCGACGTGACGGCGGTCGACTCCTCCCACGTGGCGCCCCCGTCCGCGGAGCATTCGTAGCGATACTCCGCGACGCCGGTCGCGGGCTCGACGCCGATCTCGATCGCGCCGTTGAACGCGACGACGCTCGGCTATGGCCGGCGGAGGCGGGATCCCGAGCGGGCTGGCAGTTCCTGCGGGGACCCAGTCACCGTCGCCGGCAGCGGTGACCGTCGCCACTTCGCAGCGGTACTCGCGGCCCTGCTCCAGCCCTTCTACCCGTGCCCCGGGTTGCGCCGACACCCCCTCGGCAGACTCGATCGTCCCGTCGTCGCTGATGCATCGGGCGCGGTAGTCGGTGACGGCATCCGCTCCCTCGGCCGGGGGCGACCAGGCCATGTCGATGAACCCGTCGCCCGGCGTCAGCCGGATATCCCGCGGGGCGCCGGGTGCCGCGGGTGGAGCCGGTGTCGTGGGCGGCTCGGTCGGGGCCACCGTGAAGGTGCAGGTCGCCGCCTGCAGCGCCGCCGCAACCGCGTTGCCGGCCGCATCCGGCGAGTTGAACACCACGTTCGGCCATTCGAAGGTGGTCCCGCTCACGCACGGGGGCATGTCGCGGACGACGCGCAGGTCTTCGAGGCCTGCGGTCAGTTCTTCACGATCTCCCGCGGCCAGCCCCATCCCGACGGGGAGCAGCGCAACCGGCGAGCGATCGCCAAAGAGCCGGTCGAATGCCTTCGGAACCTCACTGCGCGGCACGCCGGCGACGTCATGACGGCCGTCGGTGAACAGGATCATGGTGGGTCGCTCGGAGTCGTC
The DNA here is from genome assembly GCA_963721655.1 of uncultured Chloroflexia bacterium. Lineage (GTDB taxonomy): Bacteria > Chloroflexota > Limnocylindria > Limnocylindrales > CSP1-4 > DASTYU01. The sequence goes on from CAVRKH010000011.1 coordinate 28,591, forward strand.
GGGGAGATGCGATGCGCCCTTTTCCATCGCTTCGACGTAGTTCGTGTCGATGCCGATGGCATCCTCGAGGTTGGGGCTCAGGCCCCTGCGATAGGCCGCGCCGACGGTCCGCAGGCAATCAGCGAAGGTCGCGACGGCCTCCGGGTCGTTCAGCAAATGCAGGTCGGTGCAACCCTCGACATCCCTCGCTTTCGACGCGAACTGGACAAGCGAGACCGTGGTGTCGCCCGTGACGAGATCGGCGGAAAGTGCATCGACTCGGTCGGCCATCCGTTCGAGTGCACCCGCGAAGCGCGCGCGGTTCCTGGCGTCGTTGAGGATGGACGCCGAGAAGTCGAGGCCGAGGACGACGTCGGAGCTGTCGGGCGTTGTCTCAGCGGCCGAAGCCGATCGCACGCCGCCAGATCCGAGAAGCAGGCCGGCGACGGCGATGGCGATAGCGACGAAACGAGATGCCCGATGAAGCCCTGTCATGACGTCCACGTGCAAGAAAACAACCTGGTTGCTGGCGCACGAAACCGCGATGGCTCGCAGGTCGGGCCCCCTGCTAACGCGTCGCGTGTGCTTCGCAGTTGGATTGTAGTGTCACCAGGACGCTGGACGACGCAAGCGGTCCGGTGCCGGGCGTCAACGAAATGACTGGGAGGCAACCAAACGAACGCTTTCGGCGTCTTGGCTCCGATGGCCCCCGGCATCAGGCGCGTCGCTCCGGCGATCTTCGGCTGCGTCCTCGTGGCCGCCTGCGCATCGGGGCCTGCCCCTGCGTCCCCTGGGAGCCTGGCACCCAGCGCGTCGTCGGTCCAGGCATCGGCGCCGATCGCCGCCTCGCCCGGCTCGCCCGGCTCGCCGGAGCCGGGGTCACCGGCAGCCGCCGCTCCAACCGGTCCGCCGGCCTGCACCGAGGCGACGTTCGCCTACGACCCTTCGTCACAGGCAATGCTCCTGCTCAACTGCGTCGACCAAACCGATCCGGGGAGCGTCGAGCAGGTGTGGTCGTGGGACGGCAGCGCGTGGAGCCTGGTCGACGACGGCGGTCCGCCGGCAACGGTCGTGACCGGGGTCGCGTACGACCCCGAGCGACGCGCCGCTGTCCGCTACGGCGGGTTGCCGCTCGATAGCAACGACTGCTCGACAGAGACCTGGGAATGGAGCGCCGCGGGCTGGGCCAGCAAGGATGTGGACCCGCCCACCGTCTGCGACCACATGTTCATGGTCCACGAAGCCACGCGCCAGCGCAGCCTGCTGTTCGGCGGCGGCGACGATGCCGGCAACCTGATCACGGAGACGTGGGCGTGGGACGGTGCCACGTGGCAGCAGCTTGCCTCGGAAGGCCCGTCGGGCCGGGCCCACTTCGGCTTCGTGTACGACGAGGGCCACGAGCAGGCGCTCATCTACGGCGGGTACGACGGCAGCGCCGTCTTCGACGACTTCTGGTCGTGGGACGGATCGAGCTGGTCGGAGATCGATTTCCCCGGCCCCGGTCCACGCTCGCATCTCGGGCTGGCCGCGGGCGACGAGGATCTGCTGCTGTTCGGCGGCGCGAGCGGTCCGTCGACGTTCACATCCCTGCGTGACGACACGTGGCAGCTGACCGACGGCCAATGGCAGGAAGTCGAGGGCGACGGTCCGTCGACGCGCGGCTCACCGGCCATGGGCTATGACCCGGGTCGAGGCACGTTCGTGCTGTACGGCGGCTTTGGCGCCGACGGCGGCCTGCTGGGCGACACCTGGGAATGGGCCGATGGCTGGGAGTGCCGGAGCGGCTGCTGACCTCCCGGCGCTGGCTGGCTGTACGCTCCGGGAGCCAATCGACCAAGGGGGACACGCAGATGGCCCGAGATTCCGACGAGCTCGCGATCGAGCGCTACCGCTACCTGCTCCGCACGGCCCCGCCCGAGGAGATCGAGCGGGCGCACGCCGAGGCGTTCGCCGCCCTGACGCCCGAACAGCGGCGGAAGGTCATCGAGGGCCTCGCGTCGACGACTCCGGAGAGCGAGCTGGCGGCCGCGGGTGACGATCCGGACCGCCTGGCACGCGTCGCGACGAGGGCCGAGCTGCGCGAGCCAGGAACGATGGAGCGCGTGTACGGGCAGATGCCCGCGCGCGGCGGCTTCCTCGGCGGGCTGGGCTTCGGCGGCACGTTCCTGAACACGTTGGCGGGCGCGTTCGTCGGCACGGCGATCGCCAACACCCTGTTCGATTCCTACGGGTACCCGCCCGGCGATCCGGCCGGCCCGGACTCACGGCTCCGACGACGATGGCGACGGCGATGCCGGGGACGGCGATGCCGGCGACGGCGGAGACGTGGCGACGGCGACATTCGGCGGCGGGGACTTCGGCGGCGGCGACTTCGGCGGCGGCGACTTCGGCGGGTTCGACGCGTAACCAGCCGACCCGCCGCGCCAGCTCACCCGAATGAGTTGGCGGCCGGTCTTCGACTGACTCGTCGGCGACCGGCCGCGCGTCCTAGCTCGTGGCGCCTCCCGCGTCCGACGGCGGGGCAGCCGGCGGCGGAGCGGCCGGCGGTGGAGGTGCGGCCGGTGCCGGCGCAGCGGCCGGTGCCGCGCGCCAGCAGCTGCATTGGCCTGGGCTGCGGCCATGTTCGCGGCCTGGAGCTGGTCATAGGCGGCACGCTGCTCGGGCGTGAGCATCGCCAACTCCGTCTTGACGAAGTGCTCGCGGACACCCGGGTAGTTCAGGTAGAAGAAGATCAGCAGCGCCAGGAACCAGCCGACGAACTCGGATTCCATCGTCGAACCGCCACCGAGCAGAGCGACATGAAGCCGAAGATCAGCGTGAAGATCGAGATGAAGATGCCGAAGCTCCACGCGTAGGCGCGGACGTTCCAGAAGCCGACTGCGACCCAGAACCAGATCGCCGCGATGATCAGCGCCCAGATGGTCTGGCCCCACTGCGCGGTTGGGAAGGAGACCTCATTGCCGAGGAACGTGAAGTTGACGATTCCCATGAACACGAGCGCCCGCCAGATCTCGTAGAGACCCGCCAGCCCGGCACCGATTGCCAGGAGCGTGACCCCGATCGGTCAATTCATCGAGACCTCCATCGTGGATCCGGCGCGACGCCGGACCTTGCCGCACTGAAGCGTAGCGCCTCCGAGCAGCGCGTGCAACGCGCTTTCTGCACGGCTGAACTCATCCCTTGTGGACGTAGACTTTGGGCGGCGGATCATCGATCCTTCCGTTCCGTCAAGGGGGGCTGTCGCCGACGCCCCGTCACGTCCCGAGGTTCGCCGGCATGAGTAACCTGCTCAACCTGTACCGCACCCAGGTCCGGATCCTGTGGAACTGGCGCGGCGGGTGGTGGGCGCTGACGAAGCGGATCATCATCACGCTGCTCGTGGCGACCGTCGCCTTCATGGCCACGGCCTTCATCGTGCCCGGCATCGCCGTTGTCCGCGTGGTCGACGCGGTGATCGCGGTCTCGCTCATGGGGCTCTTCAACGTCCTCGTCAGGCCGTTGCTGCTCTCGATCGTCGCGCCGCGGTCGCTGGTGCTCACCGGGATCCTGGTGATCGTCCTCCAGGTCCTCGTCTTCCTCGTTGTCGCCCCGATCGCGCCGGGCGTCCAGGTCGATACGTTCCTGTCCGCGTTGATCGGGTCGTTCATCTATGCCGCGATCAACACGACGCTCACGGCGATCCTCGGCGTGGATCGGGGCGGTTCGTTCTTCGGCCTGCTCGTGTCGAACCTGCTGTCATCGGGCGCCGCCGCGAAGACCGATCAGCCGGGCGTGGTCATCATCCAGATCGACGGCCTCGCGCACCCGATCCTCGCCGGACGCGTCCGGGCGGGCTCCGTCAACACGCTCGCCGGCTGGATCCGCAGCGGCAGCCACGTCCTCTCGCGCGTGGGAGGCGATCCTGCCGTCGATGACGTCGGCCAGCCAGGCCGGGATCCTGCACGGGAACAACGACGGGATCCCGGCGTTCCGCTGGTACGAGCGCGATCGAAAGAAGCTGATGGTCTCGAGCAGCCCCGTCGACGCGGCGGAGATCGTCAGGCGCGTGTCCAACGGCGAAGGCCTCCTGTCGAACAACGGCGTCAGCATCTGCAATCTCGTCACGGGTGACGCCACGCGCGCGTACGTCACGACCGCGGCCATCAAGGACGAAGCGCAGGGCATCGGGGACAGCAAGGCGTTCCTCGGGCTTCTTCCTGAGCCCGAGCGGCTACCTCCGTTCGTTCACGCTCTTCCTGGGCGAGTTCCTCAAGGAGCGCTACCAGGCACGAAGGACCCGCCGCTCGGGGGTCACGCCGCAGATGCACCGCGGCATGAAGTACGCCGGCATGCGGGCCGCGAGCAACGTGCTCCTGCGCGACGTCAACGTCTCGCTGATCATCGAGGAGATGTACCGCGGCGCGAACGTGATCTACACGGATTTCACCGACTACGACGAGCTCGCCCACCATTGCGGCCCGGAGCGAGTCGAGTCGCTCCAGGCGCTCGATGGGGTCGACGAGGCGATCGGGACGCTGGCCAAGGCCGCGGAGGACGCGCCCCGGCCGTACAAGTTCATCGTCCTGTCCGACCACGGGCAGAGCCTCGGCCTGACGTTCAAGCAGCGCTACGGGCAGAGCCTCGGCGAGGTCGTGCGCGACCTGATGGCCGGGCGCGCCACCGTGATGCAGACGACGACCAAGGCCGAGGGGTCCACCTTCGTGAACTCCTTCCTGTCCGAGATCACCCGCAGCCAGGGAGTCGGCCCGACCGTGGCGCGGGCCGCGCTTGCCGGAAAGACGCACGACGGCGTCGTCGACCTCGACGACGAGGAGGTGCCGCCGCCCGCCGACGAGTCCACGATCGCCGTGGTCGGATCCGGCAACCTGGGGCTGGTCTGGTTCACCGGGAACGACCACCGGCTGACCGTGGAGGAGCTGGAGGAGCTCCATCCGGGCCTGGTCGCGCGGCTCGCGGCGCACCCGGGCGTCGGGCTGCTGATGGTCCGCTCGTCGAAGCACGGCGCCGTCGCCTTCGGCCCGGCGGGCGTGCACTATCTCGACGAGGAGCGCGTCGAAGGGGAGGATCCGACGACGATCTTCGGCCCGCACACCGTCATGAGCCTCCAGCGCGAGGACGCGATGACCCATGCGCCGGATCTCCTCCTGCTGAGCATGTACGACCCGGTCATGGGCGAAGTGGCGGCGTTCGAGGAGCTGATCGGGTCGCACGGTGGCCTTGGCGGCCCGCAGACCCAGCCGTTCATCCTCCACCCGGCCGAGTGGACGCTCGACGAGGAGGTCCCGCTGGGCGCGCCCGCGATCTACCGCAACATCAGGCGCTGGCTGGAGTCGATCGGCATCCGGCTCGGCAAGGCGCCCGCGCGCCGCCCCGGCCGTCGAACCGGCTGCCGCCGAACCGGTGGCTGCGACCTGATGGCGACGACGACCGCGACCAGGCGGCCCCGCCGCCGTCCCTCGCTCGACCGGTCCCGGGTCGCGTCCCCGTCGGTCGCGCCTGGAACAACTTCATCGTCCACCCGGCGTCGGTACGCAAGGCCATCCGCGTGATCATCGCGGCCTACGTCACCGCGATGGTGATCGGCGGACTCGTCATCTGGTTGGTGGATCCGCACGACTACCCCGATCCATGGCTTGCCTTCTGGTACGTGCTCCAGACCATCACCACGGTCGGCTACGGCGACGCCACGCCGACCGATCCGGTCGGGAAGTCCGTGGGCGCGGTGATCATGCTGGTGTCCATCGCTTCGCTGAGCATCCTGACGGCGTTCATCACGTCGGCCTTCGTCGAGGCACGGCAGGCCGAGCGCCGGGCGAGCTCGGACGCCGACGAGGCCGCCAATCGAGCACGTCTCGAAGCGAGGCTCAACGACCTGGTGGATCGGCTCGAGCGGATCGAGCAGCAGGGGCGGCGGCCGTCGTGAGCGTTCCCGAGGGCGCTAGCATTCCGGCCACGCGCCGTTGGGGAGGATCCAACCAGGTGACCCTGCAAGAGCCGAGCCAGCCCGTCCGGGTCGTCGTACCCGACTGGCTGATCAACGCGGGCGCCATCGCGTGGCGCGTGCTGGCGGCGGTCGCGCTAGCCGGCGTCCTCGTCCTCATCGCATCGGCAGCTGTTCACGGTTACCGCGTCGGCGCTCCTCGCGGTGATCCTGGCGGCGACCTTCTCACCGTTCGTCATCGGGCTGCGCAATCGCGGCTGGTCGCGCACAGCCTCAGCGGCGCTGGTCACCGTCGTCGCCGTGCTGATCGTGCTCGGGACGCTGGCGCTCATCGCGCTGGCGCTCGCGCCGTACGTGCCGGAGGTCGCGGACCGCGTTCAGCAGGGGATCGCCACGGTTCGCCAGGACCTGACCAGTGCGTCGATCCCGCAGGAGACGATCGACGCTGCACAGGACGCCTCGACCCAGGTCCAAGCCGCGATCGGGGCAGCGATCGGGACCATCGTGGGACAGCTGGCGATGGTGGCCACGATCGGGCTCCTCGCGCTGTTCCTGACGTTCTTCTTCCTGCAGGACGGCGACCGGGCATGGGGTTGGGCATTCCAGGCGACGACCGGCCAGGCGCGCGAGCGGATCGGATCGGCCGGCAACGACGCGCTCGAGCGGGTCGGAGGCTACCTGCGCGGCATGGCGGTGCTGGCCGCGATCAAGGGGCTCAGCGACTTCGTCTACCTGACCCTGCTCGGCGTGCCACTTGCGGCTCCGCTGGCCGTCATGGTCTTCATTGGCGGGTTCATCCCGTACGTCGGCGGGTTCATCACGACGACCATCCTTGTCCTCGTGACGCTGTCGACGCAGGGCATCAGTGCGGTCATCTTCCTGCTGATCGGGATCACGATCGTCAACGTCCTCAACGGCAACATCCTGGGCCCGGTCATCTACGGCAAGACCGTCAGCATCCACCCGGCGCTCGTGCTGGTCTCGCTGCCGGCCGGCGCGGCGATTGCCGGCATCATCGGCCTCTTCGTCGCGATCCCCCTGGTTGCCATCGTGCTCGCTGTCTGGGGTGCGCTGCTCACGATCCTCGATCCGGGCCCGGAATACGAGACGCCCGACCTCGTTCCGGGTTGGCTCGATCGGCTCGCCCAGTGGAGCGTGCGCCTCCTCGCGCTGATCATCGTCGTCGCGGTCGCGATCCAGATCATCACGCTCATCCCGACCGTGGCCGTGTCGATCGTTCTCGGCGTGGTGCTCGCGGCGACCTTCCGGCCATTCGTTGCGGCGCTCGTCCGACGCGGATGGCACCGCGGGCCGGCATCGGCCGTCACGACCGCGGGAATCTTCCTCGCCGTCATCGTGGTCGTGATCCTCGCGGTCATCTCGCTGATCAACCAGGGTGCGGCGATCGCCACCACCACCACGACCGGTGCACAGGATGCAAGCGACGCCGTCGGTGGCGCGATCGGTCCGCTCGTCTCCGTCGTTGAGAGCGCCGGCGCGGGTATCGCATCCGGAATTGCGAGCGTCGTGTCCGGGATCGCCACCCTCGGGGTCATCCTGCTGCTGTCAGGGCTGTTGTGCTTCTACTTCCTGCTCGACGGGCAGCGCTTCTGGGGAAACGTCCGCCAGCGGCTCCACGGCGATCGCCTGGAAGAGATCGACGCAGCGGCCGGCCGCGCGGTCAACGTGCTCAGCGGGTACATGGTCGGCACCGGCGGCGTGTCGCTGTTCGGGGCCGTCACGCAGTACCTGATCATGGTCCTGCTGGGCCTGCCCCTTGCCCTGCCATTGGCGGTCCTCGCCTTCATCCTCGGGTTCATCCCGTACATCGGCAGCTTCGTCTCGACGGGCCTGGCGTTCCTCGTGGCGATCGCCGTCGGGACCCCGGAGGACATCGCGATCATGGCGATCTACACGATCGTGATGAACATCGTGCAGGGCAACTTCGTCGCCCCGATCGTGTACAGCCGCACGGTCAGCCTGCACCCGGCGGTCGTGCTGATGGCGATCCCTGCCGGGAGCGAGGTCGCCGGCATCCTCGGGATGTTCCTCGCCGTGCCGTTCCTCGGCGTGATCGCCGCGACGTGGCGGACCGTGCTGCAGGTCTTCGCGACGCAAGCGGACGCTGACGTCCGGGCCGCCGCCGCCACCGGAACCGGAAGCGGAACCGGAGGAGGTCGCTCCGGCCGGACTTACCGCGGCCGGCGAGACCGGGCCGGGCTAGCGGTCGGGGCCGGCTCCACGCCGTCCGGCTCGTCGTCCAGGTCGCGCATCACGAGGGCGCTCGCGATGTCGCCGCCCGATCCGACCTGGAGCATGGCGCGCGTGTTGCCGGCGAGCGCCTTCGCGACGTCCAACCGGGCCGACTCCAGGTCGTAGCGGGACGCCTGGGGATAGGCGGCCAGCCGTTCCTGGAGCCGTTCCAGGCGGAGCGCCTCGTTGGCGGCCTCGATCTCGATCAGTTCGCGCCTGGACTCCACGCGCTGGCGCTCGAGCGACTCCCGATCCTCCTGCCGGCGCTGCTCGAGCGCGTGACGCTCCACCTCCTCGTCGCGCTGGACCGCGGCGATCCGGCGGCCTTCGAGCGAGCGCATGAACTCGTCGGGCGGCCGGATGTGGAGGATGACCACGCGCTCGACCTGGACGCCGTAGCCGGCGAGCGCGCGCCCGGTCGTCGCCGCGAGCTGAGCGGACTCCGTTCCGGCGAGATCGAGGACGTGCTCGGCGGTCGTCGACCGGATCAGCATCCGCAACGCGTCCTGACCGGCCGCCTGGCAGACCTGGTCGAAATCGGGCGCAGAGATCGCGAACACGAACTGTTCCGGACGCGTGATGCGGAAGGTCAGCAGGACGTCGACCGAAACGCGCAGGCCTTCCTGGGTCGGCACCTCGCTGACCGGGACGTCGAACGGGATCTCGCGGGTCGTGACGAGGTGCGAGACCGCGATCCACGGCGGGATCACGTGGTTGCCCGGGCCGATCGTCCGGTCGATGCGCCCGCGCCGCAGCAGGATCGCCTTCGAACCTTCGGGCACCGGCACGATGAACGAACGGAAAATGCCGAGGAACACCAGGAGGACGCCCACGGCGAGCAGGCCGCCGCGCAGCACGAGCTGGACGTCCAGGATCAGCCCGACGATGGCGACGATGATCCCCGCAACAAGGAACGAGTTCCTGATGCGGTTCGGCGCCGAAGGCAACAGGACGATGGGGATACGGCCTGTCGCGTCGGGAACGCCGAATGCCTCGTCCGCCTGGTCGAGCGGCACGCGCGCCTGGGTCAACTGGATGTACGGCGGGGCAGCCTCGGGGGGAGGCGTGTCGGAGGGCGGCGGCGGTACGGCCTGCTCAGTCATCTCGTCACCTCGCAGACGTCATCGATCGATAGACAGCCGGCACATGCGCACCCGCCGCCGCCCGGCCGCGCGCGCTCGCTGCAGCGGTCTGCGGAACGGGATCCCATGGCAGCACGCCGGCGGGCCGCGGCGGCTCGGACAGCCGCCCGTGGAGGTAGCGCACGGTGTTGACCGCCATTGAGACGACGGGCGCGGCGATGAACAGCCAGATCCAGTCGAGCTGGGTCAGGATCACGATCGACGGGATCAACAGGGCGGGATGGACGCCAAGGCGGCGTTCGAGGAGCCGACCGCCCACCATTCCAGCGCCGAGCCAGCGCGAGGCCAGGTAGACGCCCAGGTAGACGGCGGCGCGCTCCGGGGCGACCGGCAGCAGCAACAGCGCGGGCAGGAACCCGATGAACGGCCCGATCTCCGGGACCAGCTGCGTCGCACCGGCGAAGACGGCCAGGGCAAGTGGTTCCTGGAAGACCGGCCCGCCGGCCTGCTCGGAGAGCCGCACTCCGAGATAGGTCAGGACGCCCACCACCACGCCGACGAGGAGGAACCCGCGGATGTACGTGCTCGCAATCCGATCGGCGATGCGAACGACCGCCCAGAAATCGGCGCGGAGCCAGGGCGCCAGACGTCGGTTCAGGACGGCCTGTCCACGGCGCTGGTCGCTGATGACGGTCAGCATCCAGGTGGGGAGGATGATGAGCCCGAGCGCCGCACCCAGCGCCGAGGCCAGGCCGGCGGCGACTCCGACCGCCGCATCGTCGAGACCGCCCGATGCGGATTGCATGGTCTCGCGGATCCGGAGGACGATGCTGGTCAACGCGGGCGCGAGCACGTCGTTGCCGAGCGGCTGGCCACCCAGCCATGACTCGGCGTCGGCCAGCGCCCGATCCACGTCCTCGCGGCCCGGCAGCGACGTCGCGAGCTGGCCGACGCTGGCGACGAGTGGCGGCAGCACGACCGCGACGATGGCGACGAGCACGCCGACGACCGCGAGCACCGACACGAGGGCCGCCAGGCCGCGCGGCAGGATGGCGTCAAGACGGTTCACGAGCGGCAGGACCGAGTAGGCGATGACTGCGCCCACGAGGAACGGCATGAGCGCCGGCCAGGTCCCGCAGCGACGGCGAGCACCACGAGCCCGGCGCCCACGGTCAGCCCGGCGCGGGCGAGCATGGCCGGCGTCACGGTCTCGAGACGCCGCCGGAGGCTGGCCCACTCCGCGTGGGACCGGGCGATCGCGGCGACCTGGTCGTTCTCGGCCATGTAGCTACTCTCCCAGTCCTCGTTCCGTGTCACGCTGCTGGATCTGGCGGCGTCCATCATCCCCCGAGAAGGGTGAAGCATGCCCGGAACGCGGTGCGCGCGTGCACGCCTGCGACCGGCAACGTGCGGTTTCGGGCGGATCACGCTTGCGCGCCATGCCATACTCCCGCGCGATGGACCTCACATTCGTTGGTTGGATCGTCGTCGGGCTGATCGCCGGCATCATCTCGGGCATCATCGCGGGCGGTCGAACGCTCCGCGGCTGGATGCCGAGCCTGGCCATCGGCCTGATCGCCGCCGGATCACGGGCTGGGTGCTGGTCAACGTGGTCAAGGTCGACCCCGTTGCCAGCATCTATATCGCCGCTGTGGTCTCGACGATCACGGCGATCCTGCTCCGCGCGATCATCAACACGGTGTCGTTCAGCGGGGACTGAGGGCCGGACCCTCGCCGTCACTCCCGTCACGCTCCGATCGGACGGCCGCGCCTCTCACCGGTGGCCGTTCGCCATCCGGATGGCCTCGGGCCGCCGTCGAAGCCGCCACATGGCCACGATCCCGACCAGGGGGCCGAGCGCGAGCAGCGCGAACGCGACCCGCCACGCTGAGCCGTCCCCCGGGTCGAGCCAGCCGATGGCAAGGATCGTGATGCCGGTCAGCAGGAAGCCGAGTGCCATCTGCAGGGCGAGGGCGGATCCCGCCGTCCCTGCCGGGGCCAGCTCCGAGACCGCCGTCGAGAACTGGGCCGAATCGGCGACCACCGTGACACCCCACACGATCGCGATCGCGACGGTGATCGCCGGCAGGGCGCCGAAGGCGAACCCTGCGGCAATGGCGCTCGTGCCCGATACGGCCATCGCGGCAATCGTGAGCGTCGTCCGCCCCAGACGGTCGGCCAGGAGGCCGGCGAGGACGCAACCGATGCCGCCCGAGGCCACGACCGCGAATGCGGCCGCGCTGGCCGCCGCGGGATCCTGCGTCCCGGCCGCGGCGAAGCTCGCTGCGAGGAACAGCGGCACCCAGGTCCACATCGCGTAGAGCTCCCACATGTGGCCGAGATAGCCCAGGTTCGCGAGCCGGACCGATGGCTCTCGCAGCGCCGAACGGGCAACATCGAGGCTGAATCGCGGCGCCGGCGCATCCCATGGACCGCGGGATCCTGCCGCCAGCACCAGCACCCCTCCGACGACCGCGACGACACTGGCCGCTGCCACGGTCGCCCGCCAGTCGACGCCCTGGCTCGCGCCGATCGCGCGCAGCAGGTACGGCAACGCGGAGCCGATCGTGAGGGCACCGACGAGCACCCCGATCGCCAGGCCGCGCTCCCTGCGGAACCAGCCAGCAAGCAGCTTCAGCCCGATCGGGTAGACGCCGGCCAGCGCAAGCCCGGTGACGAAGCGGAACGGCACGGCCGTCGTGACGTCCGATGCCACGAAGGCGAACCCGAGGTTGGCGAGCGCGGCGACCGTCGCCCCGGCCGCGAACAGGGCTCGCGGTGAGATCACGTCGGCCGCGGCGGTGGCCGCGATCACGAGCGCTCCGAGCGCGAAGCCCAGCTGGACCGCGATCGTCAGCGTCGGCAGGCCGAGCCGGCCGAGTCCCCATTCGGCGCCAAGCGGCGAGGCGACGGCCGAGGCGCTGAACCACGGTGCCATCGCCAGCAGCTCGCCCACGGCGACGACCGTCAGGATCCGCCAGCGTCCGGCTGCCTCAGCCTCCGGCTGCAACCGGGCCGTCCGGCAGCATCGTGTAGACGAGGCACTCGCCGCGCAGGACCTCGACGCCGTCCTGGCGCCGGGCGACACAGCGCAGGCGGGTGATCGGCTTGTCGGGGCGGGCTTCGATCACCTCGGCCTCGGCGGTCACCGTGTCGCCGACGTAGACCGGGGCCGGGTAGTCCCACTCCTGGTGCAGGAAGACCGAGCCGGGACCCGGCAGCTCCATGGCGACGAGCGCATTGAAGAGTGCCGTGGTGAGGCCGCCCTGGACGATCAGACGTCCGGCGCGGGTCCGCGCGGCGAAGTCGGGATCGAAATGGAGCGGGTTGCGGTCGCCCGAGATCCGAGCGAATGCTTCGACATCCTCGGGACCGATCGTCCGCGTCCAGGACGCGCGCTGACCGACCTGCGGTGGCACCCAGGCCATCGGCTCAGTCGCCGCCGACGCGCGTGATCGCGAACTCCGCGACGTCCCGGATGCGGCCGGTGAACCGCTGCGCCTCCATCCGCGCAGCGAAGCGCGGGGACACGCCGGTTGTCAACCCATCGGCCTAGGCGGTCGGCGGCCCCCCGGTGGCTCCGCGGGCGGTTCGCCAGCCTCCGTGGTGATCGGCGTGTAGGGCGCGGGACCGCCCGCATCGTCAGGCGGCGGCGCCTGGCGTGATCGCCAGTACCAGATCGCGACCGCAACGATCGCGCCAATGATGGCGAGGACGATCAGCCAGCCGAGCCATCCCAGACCGAACGGTCCCCACGCCTCATCTGGCGGTGTCACGGCCGTGACCGGCACGATGACGTCGGTCAACGGGTTGTCGTTGGTGATGACGGGGACGCCGTCGCGGTTCGCCCAGCGGCTCTCGCCTTCGACGATCCCCGCGACCACGACGTATTCGGCCGCGGCGTCGATCTCGGCCGGATCGAACGGGACGCTGAACGCGATCGGGACACCGGTCGGAGCGGGCACCACGGTCGTCCCCACGGCCACCTGGGATGTCTCGTCGAACACCACCGCGGCCGCAAACCCCGTGCCTGCCAGCGTCACGTCGGTCCCGCTGATCTCACCGGTCACCTGGCCCTTCAGCAGGTCCGACTGGAGGACGAGGTCCAGATCGACCTCGGTCGGGTTGCCATACGTGATCACCCGCGTGCCGTCGTCCGAGGCCCACAGCCGCGTTCCGTCGACGATCGCGGCGCTCACGGTGTAGAGCGCCTCCGGATCGATCTCCTCGGCCGTGTAATGCAATTCGAACGCGATCGGCACCTGGCCGGGGTCGGGGATCAGCTGGCTCTCGACGATTTGCGCCGTGATCGGGTTGCCGGCGTGCTCGACGAGGACCACGATCGCCTGCGCCTCGGGAGTCAGCTCGGCACGCTCGGCAAAGGTGAGGGAACCCGTCACGGAACCGGCCGTCGGGACGGGCTGCGGAGACGGCGTCGGTGTCGGCGTCGGCGTGGGTGTGGGCGTTGGTGTCGGCGTGGGCGTGGGGGTAGGAGTCGGCGTGGGAGTCGGCGTTGGGGTGGGCGTCGGCGTCGGTGTCGCCTGCGGGGTGGGCGTCGGCGTGGCGCGTCGGTGTCGGTGTCGGAGATGGCGTCGGTGTCGGAGATGGCGTCGGTGACGGGGATGGCGTTGGAGTTGGCGTGGGGCTCGCTTCCGGCGACGGCGTGGGCGTCGGGCTCGCCTCCGGCGACGGCGGACGGCGACGGCGTCGGGCTCGGTTCAGGCGTGGGCGTCGGGCTCGGACTGGGTTCGGGCGACGGGCTCGCAACGGGCGACGGCGTCGGCTCAGGCGCGGCCGATGGTTCGACCGATGGCGTTGGAGGCGCCGACGGGGGCGCCGACGGTCCGGCCGAGGCCCCGCCGACCGGGATCCCGTCAACGGCGTGGACTGTCACGTCGACCGAGGGAACGGCTTCTCCGTTGGTGATTGCCGGAACGCCCTCCGGGATCCCCCAGACGTTGCCGTCGTCGACGATCGCGGCCTTGACGACGTACGTCTCGTTCGGATCGATGAGGTCGGGCTCGTAACCGACGTCGTACGGGATCGGTCCGCTCGCCGGTTCCACGATGGTCCGGACGCCGATCGGCGTGCCCGTCGACTCCTTGACCAGGACCTCGGTCGTGACGGCGGTTGGACTCAGCGAGATCCCTGCCGGTGGCGTCACGGAACCGGTGATGCTCGCCGGATAGTCCGGGACCGCCGCGATGGCGAGCTCCACGCCCGTGTCCGGCCCTCCGGTCAGCACGGGCACCGGGAGTGGCGTCGCGTAGACCGAATCGCCATCGACGATGGTCGCGTAGGCGCCATAGGCGCCCTTCGGATCGACGCGCGCGTCGTCGTACAGGACCTCGTAGGCGATGGGCCCGGCACCCGGGTCGTCGATCCGCTGCTGCCCGAGGATGGCCCCGGCCTCCGGCTTCGCTGACATGTCGACGAGGGTCACGACCGCGACCGCGTCCTCCGACCAGGTCACGCCGTCGTCGGCGGCGATGGTCCCCTCGAGCACCGTCGTCGTCGCAAGGGCTGATCCCGCCAGGCCCGGCACCAGCAGCGCGGCCAGCAGCGTGAAGGCGGGAAGCAGCCGGATCGACCGACGGTGAGCCCTCATGCGGTTCCTCCGGACTTCTTGTGCGCCGATGGCGGCGTGGACGGTCGGCCCGTCGCGAACCTGCCAGATGGTCGCACGTCCCTCGATTCGAGGACATGGCGCCGGCACCCGAGCGGTTCGGTAGCGCGCCCGCCTGCTTGTCGCGCCCCCCGCTTCCAAGTACGCTCCCGCCACGGCGGGCGGTCAACGAGGCTGCGAGCCCGAGGGATCGAGGAGGGATGCACTGTGGGTTGCCTGCTGGTGATGTTCGGGGCGTTCTTCCCCCGACTGGCCGTGATCTTCATCTGGCTCGCGCGGCCGATCTACTTCGAGCAGGCGATCGGATCCGCGTTCGTGGCGCTCATCGGCATCCTCATCCTGCCGTTCACCACGTTGACGTACGTCCTGCTCTGGACCAGCAACGGTCTCTCGGGCTGGGACTTTCTCTGGCTCTTCCTGGCGTTCCTCATCGACCTGGGCGTCCTTGGTTCGTCGGCAGTGGGGGGCAATCGCGAGCGGTCCGGCGGTTTCTACAGCGGCGGCAGCAGCGGCCCCACCGACTAGGTTCAGGGGTTCAGGGGCGGGAGCTTGTCCTTGAGCCCGAACGCCTTCTGCGTGCTGGGCAGCATCGCGTAGGCGAAGATCACCACGTCCACGATGAACGTCAGGGTCAGGTCCGGGGTTGCCTGCGTCGCGAACGCGATGTTGATGAAGTTGAAGATCGCGGCGAAGCCACTGGCGAGCAGGACGACCAGCCAGCCCTGGGGGTTCAGCGAGTACAGCGCCCAGGTGACCCATCCCCACACCCAGATGAGGAGCGCCCAGACGATCACGTAGAACAGCTTGTGGTCACCGTAGTCGTTCCCACCCGACACGTAGGGGACGATCCCCAGCGCCTGCAGGAAGTGGGCGATGGCCAGCACGAACTGGATGCCGGCCAGGATGGTGATGATCCAGACCCCTATTGGTCGGTCGCGCACGTTCCCTCCTCGATGCGTCACTACAAGTTCAGCCTGAAGCGTAGCGTCCGCGCGGGCTCATCCGCGCGATGTTCCGTGGATCTGCCAGAGCTCCTGCAACAGGCGCGGCCGGAGATCCTGTTTGCGGACCCACGCGACAGCACCACAGGTCACCGCGGTCTCGCCCTCGAGCGCGTCGTCGGACGCCGAGACAAGCACGATCACGGTGGCCGGACGGACATACCGGAGGCGGCGCGTTGCCTCATACCCATCGATGCCTGACAACCCGACATCCATCAGCACCAGGTCGGGTCGGAGCCGCATGACCGCCCCGACGGCGTCCTCCCCGGAATCCACCTCGCCGGCGACCTCGAAGCCGGGCGTGGCGTCGATCAATGCCCGCGCCGCGTCCCGGAATGCCGGGTGATCGTCGACCGTAAGGACCCGTACTGAGGTCACCGCACACCTCGCGTTCGTGCAGGGTGTGCCTCCGGTTCCGCCCCGCCAATGGCGCCGACCGGCCCATCGGTGTTCGGGTGGGCACCGTGGGACGAGCGGGCTACACGCTCGCCGACGCGAGGTAGAGGAGAACGGCGGTGACGCGCCGGCTGACGACTTCGTCGTCTTCGAGCCCCAGCTTCTGGAAGATCGCACCGACGTGCTTCTCGACCGCCCGCTTCGTCAGGACCAGCGACTCCGCGATCGCCGCGTTGCTCTTGCCCTGGGCCATCTCGGCAAGCACCTCGCGCTCGCGCGGGGTCAGCTCGTCGAGCGGGGATCGCTGGCGGGGCCGGTCGGCGGCGAGCAGGTCGTGGACGAGCCCCGGATCGATGGTCGTGCCGCCCCGTGCGACCACCTCGATCGCGGCGATCAGCTCCGCCCGATCGTGCAGGCGGTCCTTCAGGACGTAGCCGCGTCCGGCGGCCCCGTCCTCGAGCAGGCTCAGGGCATACGCGGCGTCCGCGTACTGGCTGAGGACGATCACGCCGAGCGTCGGGTGCGTGCCGCGCACCTCGCGTGCGATCCGGATGCCTTCGTCGTCACCCCCGGGTGGCATGCGGATGTCGGTGATGATCACGTCCGGCGGATTCTGTCTCCACCGCGGCGAGGAGACTCTCGCCGTCGCCGAACGTGGCGACGAGCTCGACCTGGTCGACCGGCGCCAGGATCTCCCGGACCGCCTCGCGGATCAGGTACGAGTCGTCGGCGAGGACGACGCGGATCGGGCCGTCACGGTCCGGGGAGGCGGTTGCCGTCCGAGCGCGGGCCCCACGGGCGTGTGCCAGCGCAGCCGCCACGGACGTTCGCCGGCCGTTGCCTCGAGGCTCGGTCATCTGCTCCCCCACGTGCTGCTCGACGTGCCGAACCCGATCGTAGCGCACACGTCGTGCGCGGCCCGGGCTGGTCCAGCGAACGAGCGTGGTGTACGTTGTGGTAGCGCCCATCGTCGGGCTGAATTTGGGGGCCTCGAGCGCGCGAAGTCGGGGTCGCGTGCCTGCATGAGCCACGAAACCGGACGGGAGACCGCCCGGGGGCCCGTCCTCCAGACAACGAAGCTGCATCAACCGGTCCTGCGCGACGGAACGGTCCGCCGGGCGCGACTGACACGGACGCTCGTGGCTGCCCGGCCCTCGCTGACCCTGGTGGTCGCGCCGCCCGGGTTCGGAAAGACGTCGCTGCTGGCCGACTGGGCGGACATCGATCCCCGCCCCTTTGCCTGGGTCGCGATCGATCGGCAGGACAACGACCCGACCGTGCTCTGGACGTACATCGGTACGGCGCTCGGGCTGGCGACCGAAGGTGAGGAGGCCGCGGATCGGCTCGGGGCGCTCGCCCGCGAACCCGATCCCGCAGCCGCGCTCTTCGCCGAGCTGAAGACGCCCGCGGCCGGCGTGGTGCTCGTCCTCGACGACTACCACCTGATCGACGCCGACGAATGCCACGAGACGGTCATGCGCATGATCGAGCGCGCCCCGCCGGGCGTGGAGCTTGCCATCTCGTCGCGCACCGATCCGCCGCTGCCGATCGCCCGGCTCCGTGCCACCGAGCAGCTGGTGGAGCTCCGGGCGCCCGACCTGCAGTTCACGCCAGAGGAGACGGCCGTGCTGGTGAACACGTCGCTGGATCTCGGGCTGGCGGCCGACAGCGTGAGCACGCTCCACGAGCGGACCGACGGGTGGCCGGCCGGGCTGTATCTCGCCTACCTGTCGATGCGGGCCACCGAGGACCGTGAACAGTTCGTCGCCACGTTCGGCGGTTCGAACCGCCACGTCTTCGACTATCTCACCGAGCAGGTCCTGACGGCCCTCGAGCCGGACACGCTCCAGTTCATGCTCACGACGTCCATCGTCGACACGATCTCCGGCTCGCTCGCCGACGCGCTGACCGAGCAGTCCGGGTCGGCGCAGCGGCTGACCGCGCTCGAACGGGCGAACGTGTTCATCGCCCCGCTCGACGATCGGCGCGAGGTGTACCGCTACCACCCGCTGCTGTCGGACCTGCTCCAGCTGGAGCTCGCGCGACGGCAGCCACGTCGCCTGCCCGTCCTGCACCGGCGTGCCGCCAACTGGTACGACCGCGCCGGCGATGCCGACCGCGCCGTTCGCCACGCGATCAAGGCCGGCGATGCCGACCTCGCGGCCGACATCGTGGGCAGGAACTACCTCCAGGCGATCCAGTGGGGACGGATGGCGACCCTCACCGGTTGGCTGGACGCTCTCGGTCCCGCCGCCGTCTCGGCGGATCGTCGGCTCGGCGTCGTCAAGGCCTGGACGATGCACTTCCTGGGCCGCCACGCCGAGGGCGATGCGGCCCTCGCGGCGGCGCGCCGGGCACCGGGGCGAGGGGCGATGCCGGACGGGGCCAGCTCGATCGAGGCCACGGCAGCACTGGTCGGCGCGGCCTTCCCGGGTGGTGACGTGGGGCGGATGCTCGAATGCGCGCAGCGCGCCTACGCACTGGAGGGCAGCCGGGACTCGCCCTGGCGCGTCACCGTCCACGGCCTGCTCGGGTTCGCGCTGGTCCGGGCCGGGCGCTATGCGGAGGCGATGGCCCCCCTCAGGACTGCCACGCAGATCGCCGTCGCCTCGGATTCGTGGATGGACGCGGTCGGCTCCCGCAGCCTGCTCGCCCGCGCCGAGGTCGAGGTCGGCGATGCGGCGCGTGCGGAACACATCGCCCGCGAGGCGATCGGCATGGGCGAGCTCCACGGGCTCCGCCAGACCCCGACCGACGCCTACGCCCGCGCCATGCTCGGGACGGTGCTCGTCCGGCGCGGCAAGGTGGAGGCCGGCGAGCGATGGCTGGCCCAGGCCGTGCCCGGGATTCGCGCCCTCGACCAGCCGCTGTCGGTCGCGGAGGTGCTGCTCGCGATGGCGCAGGCCCGCTTGATCCGCGGCCGCCCACGGGAGGCTGCGGTGCTCCTCCGCGAGGTCGACGAGATCATCGAACGGTCGGTGGATCCGGGCGCTGTGCGCGACACTCGTGCGGCGCTCGCGACGACTCGTCCCGCGTTCACCACGGGCGCCCACGAGGACCTGTCGGCGCGGGAGCTCGAAGTGCTCGCGATGCTCGCCGAGGGGCTTTCGAAGCGCGAGGCGGCCGACCGCCTGTTCCTGTCGTTCAACACGGTCCATTCGCACGTCCGCGCGATCTACCGCAAGCTCGACGTGAACTCGCGCTCCGACGCGCTCATCCGCGCGCGTGAGGCCGGACTGATCGAGTAGCCCGCCGCGCGACTCGAATCACCCGGGTGATTCCCGATCCGTGTGATGACGAGCATCCGGGCCGTCGCAAGACTCCGCTTCTGGTGTCGCCGGGGACGGCGGCACCGGCTTGGCCGCGCGGACCCGCACGGCGACATGCTGGGGGAAGCGAATCGTGAGCACGACGAGGGAGCTCGAAGCGCGCCTCGGTGCACTCCGGATGCCCGCCGGAGCGGTACCGACTGGCGTGATGCGGGTGATGCTGCTGAGCATCCTGATCTCTCTCGGCGTGCTCCTCGCTGTGCCCGTCCTGCAGGCACCCGCCGCGCCGGCGGTCCTGCTCCTCGCGCTGTGGGCTCGGCGGCATGGTCTGGGTACTCGTCCGGACCGCAGGCCTGCAGCGCGACCTCCGACAGGCTCGTGTCCGCGCCCTCGACGCAACGGGACCTCGAGCGACGTCGCATCCAGCGCGACCTGCACGACAGCGCCCAGCAGCGCCTGGTCAGCGTCCGCATCCAGCTCGGGCTGCTGGCCGAGCGAGCTGCATCGGACGACGATCGCGCCTCGATCGACCAGCTCGGGCGCGGCCTCGAGGACGCGCTCGCTGACATCCGGAGCGTGACCCGCGACGGTGCTCCGCGGACGCTCGCCGGCTTCGGGGTCGCGGAGGCGCTGCGCTCGGTTACCGCTCAGGCAGCGCTTCCCGTCCAGATCGATGCGGACGGCGTTCGGCCGCTACCCGCCCGAGATCGAGCGGGCCGTCTACTACTCCTGCGTCGAAGCCCTCCAGAACAGCGTCAAGCACGGCGGCCCGAACGCGCTCGTCCGGATCGGGTTGCGCGGCAGCCCGTCGAGCGTCTCGTTCGTCGTCGAGGACTCCGGGGTCGGGTTCGAGGCGGGACGGGCCCGCTCGGGGGCAGGGCTCCAGAACCTGGCCGATCGGGTCGGGGCCCTCGACGGCCGTCTCACCGTTGATTCACATGTCGGCGCGGGCACCCGCATCCGCGGAGAGATCCCGCTTCGAACACGGACAGCGATGACCGTGTAGCGTCGCATGCTCCAGCTCCGGCGTGCTCCGACGTCGTGCCTTCACTGGGGGTCGGTACCGACGTCGGGGCACCCCGGGGATCCTGCCCCGCGGCGCTCCGCGAGCCTGCGTCCAGGCCCGGTTCGGACGATCGACACACGGACCGCCTGCCTTTCGCGGTGTCAACAGGGTCGCCCGAATCGGGTGAAGCGGCATTGACGCGGCGGAGTACTTTTGTCGCGCGCCCGCCGTCCCTGTCCACGGCGCACGCAACTGAGAGCGCGGAGGTTTCTCATGGCGCAGCTTCGCACCCTCGCCGTGCCGATCGGCGTGCTTGCGGCGGTGCTCCTGTTCCTGCTCGTCAACCCGTGGATCGTGCTCGACGGGGCGATCAGCCAGATCGTGACGATCGGCTTCTGGGTGTCGTTCATCCTGCTGCTGATCATCCTGTTCAGCCTTCGCGACGACCCGGACGCCGAGAACATCGAGGTCGAAGGCCCGACCTTCACGCGGTACCTGTTCAGCAACCCGCGCGCCGGGCTCTTCTGGCTTCCGATCCGCCTCTTCGTCGGGTTCGCCTGGCTCGAGGCCGGGTGGCACAAGCTCAACGAGTCCGGCCTGGATCGGCGACCGAGGCCGGCACCGCGATCCTCGGGTTCTGGCAGAACGCGGTGGCGATCCCCGAAGAGGGCCACGCGGCGATCACCTACGAGTGGTATCGGACGTTCCTCCAGTTCCTCATCGACAACGGCGCCGAGAAGTTGGATGACCTACGTGATCCCGATCGGCGAGTTCGCCGTCGGCCTCGGCCTGATCTTCGGGGTGTTGACCGGCTTCGCGGCGTTCTTCGGCGCGTTGCTGAACATGACGTTCCTGCTTGGCGGGATCCGCGTCGACGAACCCGATCATGTTCACGCTCGCCGTCGGGCTGATGCTCGCCTGGAAGGTCGCCGGCTACTACGGCCTGGATCGCTACCTGCTGCCGTTGCTCGGGACGCCCTGGAAGAACAAAGGCACCCTCAGAGGAGCGGCCAGAACCCGGCCCAGCCAGCCCTGCCAGCGGTTGATGGGCGAGGAGGCGTACCCCGACGGCGACGCGCTGATCCCGGAGCGGTTCGACGAGCGCACGGTCATCTTCCTCGTCCGTCCGCCGGACGCGCCCGAGTTCAGGACGAGGAGCTCGACCGGCTGCAGGTCGAGCATCTGACGCACCTGCGCAGCCTCAAGCGACGGGGCGTGCTCCTCGCCAACGGGCCGCTGGACGAGCAGACCGACGTCAGCTACCGCGGAATCGGGATCTACGGCGTGCCGCTCGATGAGGCGCTCGCCATGGCCAACACCGACCCGATGGTCAAGGCCGGCCGGCTGGCGGTCAAAGGCGCCCGCTGGCTCACGGCCGCCGGCGAGGTGATCATTCCTCGAGAAGCGACCTGAGCGCCTCCAGCCGGTCCTGCCAGTAGGTCCGCATCGTCGGAACCGAGCGCCGCGTCCGGCAACCGCTGGTGCTCGACGGCGACGGTCGTCCTGTTCTGGCCCCTGGCGTCGAACTGCGCCTGGACGCGCGTGCCGTCGGGCCAGCCGAGGCGGACGACCCTGGGCTGCGCCGCACGCACCTCGACGGCGACGCCGGGCAGCCAGCGCTCGCGGGCGGTCGCGTCCGTGAACGCCTCGAAGACCCTCTCGACCGGGGCGGCCATCGTCCGGCTCGCGCCGGCCGAGAAGGTGCCGTCGCGCCGCGCGCCACGGTCGCGCAGCCCGCGCGCCTCCTCGTATTCGACGATGAGCTTCTGCGCCCACCAGGCGCTGAGGCCCTGCTCCGTGGTGAGCCAGTCGGCGATCTCGCGGTAGGGCCGGCCCGCTGCACCCCACGCGTCCAGCTCGGCGAACCAGAACGCGCGGTCGTGGCCGGTGGTCGGGCCGCGGCTGGTCGGTCGGCATCGTGGCAATCATCGGTCTTCTCCTCATCTCCGTCCCGCCGGGGCGGGTCTCTGCAGGGATGTCGAGACAGGTCGGGTCAGTCTCGACATGACCGGTGAGAGACACTCCTCTCGAACAGCCAAGGAGGCAGGCGTGAAGTACCTGTTGCTCATCTACCACAACCCCCAGGCTCGCCAGATGTGGGAGAGCTTCAGCGAGGAGGAGAAGGCCGAAGGCCTGGCCCTCTACGCGGCGCTCAACAACGACCTCGCCGCGTCCGGTGAGCTGATCGTCGCCGAGGCGCTCGAGGATCCGTCGGCGGCCTCGCGCGTGAGCGTGACCGACGGCCGAACCGTGGCCGGCGACGGCCCGTACGTCGAGACCAAGGAGCACCTCGCCGGGTTCTACCTCGTCGAGGTGGACTCCCGCGAGCGGGCCATCGAGATCGCGGGACGGATCCCGGAAGCCGCGATCGGCGGTGTCGAGGTCCGCCCGATCCTGACCTACAGCGGGCTCGAGATGTGACCACGCCGACGGCATCGGGGGAGATCGAGGGCCTGCTGCACGACCTCGCGCCGCAGGTCCTCGGCATCCTCGTCCGCCGCTATGGCGACTTCGACGCCTGTGAGGACGCCGTCCAGGAGGCACTCGTCGCGGCGGCCTTCCAGTGGCCGGCCGAAGGCGTTCCGGCCAACCCGACCGGCTGGCTCGTCCGCGTGGCATCACGGCGCTGGATCGAGCAGCAGCGCAGCGAGACCGCCCGGCGCCGACGCGAGGAGTCTGCGGCCGGACTGGATGAGGGCGAGGCCGATCCCGGCCCGACGCGCGACGACACGCTCGCGCTCGTGTTCCTGTGCTGTCATCCGTCGCTGACACCATCGTCCCAGGTGGCGTTGACGCTGCGAGCCGTGGGCGGATTGACGACCGCGGAGATCGCCCGGGCGTTCCTGGTGCCCGAGGCGACGGTGGCCCAGCGGATCAGCCGGGCGAAGCAACGGATCCGCGAGAGCGGCGCCGAGTTCAGGATGCCCCCGCCCGCGGAACGGCAGCGACCGGCTCGGCGCCGTGCTCAACGTCCTGTACCTGATCTTCAACGAGGGCTACGCCGCGAGCTCGGGTCCGGCGCTCCAGCGGGTCGAACTGAGCTCGGAGGCGATCCGGCTGACGCGCCAGCTGCGGAGCCTCTTGCCCGACGACGGTGAAGTCGCCGGTCTGCTCGCGCTGATGCTGCTCACCGACGCCCGCCGGCCGGCGCGCGTCCGCGACGACGGCTCCCTGGTCCCGCTCGCCGAGCAGGATCGAACGCTCTGGGACCGCCGCGCGATCGAGGAGGGGACCGCGCTGATCAGCGCGACGCTGGCGGAGGCGCCGATCGGCCCGTACCAGCTCCAGGCCGCGATCGCGGCGGTCCACGACGAGGCACCGTCGACGGAGGACACGGACTGGCGCCAGATCCTCGGCCTGTACGAGTTGCTCGGCAAGGTCGCACCCGGCCCGATGGTCACGCTCAACCGGATCGTCGCGCTGGCGATGGTCCGCGGCCCGGAGGCCGGCCTGGCCGAGCTCGAGCGTGCCGAGGCGGACCCGGCCCTCGCCGGGCATCACCGGGTCGATGCCGTCCGCGCGCACCTGCTCGAGGAGGTAGGGAACGCGGACGCTGCGGCCGAGGCGTACCGGCGCGCTGCACGCCGCACCCTGAGCATCCCCGAGCGACGCTACCTCGAGGAACGTGCCCGCGCGGCGACGGCCAGGTCGGGTTGATCGGTGAAGACGCCGTCGAGGCCGGTCGCGTAGAACACGGCGTACTCCGCGGCTGCGTCAGGGATGTTCGCGGGGAGGAACGTCTGTTCCGCCCGGAAGGTCCAGGCGTGGACGAGGAGCCCGGCCGCGTGGGCGTCCGCCACGAGTGACGACGGCGCGAGCAGGTTTCCGGCGCTGTCGCGCGGGATGACGAGGTCCTTGTCCGCACCGA
Organism: uncultured Chloroflexia bacterium; assembly: GCA_963721655.1. GTDB lineage: Bacteria > Chloroflexota > Limnocylindria > Limnocylindrales > CSP1-4 > DASTYU01. Next base: position 53,012 of record CAVRKH010000011.1, read on the forward strand.
TTGCCGCGTGCGTAGCGGGCCACGTCGGCGAGCGCCCGCGCATCGGTGCGTTCGGCTGCCTGCGGGCCGGCGGCGAGCAGCTGGACGAGTCGCAGGGACGTCATTCCGGCGAGCCGCCGCAGGCTGTCGGCCTCGAACGACTGGATGAACACGGGGGCGTCCTCGGCCTGGTATCCGGCCGCGTGCAGAGTCGCCACGAGTGGCTCCTCGAGCGGAAGCCCGATCGAGCGGAAGTAGGTCGGGTGCTTCGTCTCCGGGTAGAGGCCGACCGGATGCCCGCGGCGCTCCCCGGCGCGGCGGGCCAGGTCGACGATGTCCTCGAGTGTTGGGATCCCGAACTGGCCGTCGAACGCGGCATTGCCCGGCCGAAGCTCTGGAAGCCGCTCGCGCGCCCGAAGGGTTCGCAGCTCGTCGAGCGTGAAGTCCTCCGTGAACCAGCCGGTCAGCGCAACGCCGTCGATCACCTTCGTCGTTCGACGGTCCGCGAACTCGGGATGGGCGGCGACGTCCGTCGTGCCGCCGATCTCGTTCTCGTGCCGCGCGACCAGGACGCCGTCCTTCGTGGACACCAGGTCGGGCTCGATGAAATCGGCGCCCTGCTCGATCGCCAGCTCGTAGCTCGCGAGCGTGTGCTCCGGCCGGTAGCCCGACGCGCCGCGATGGCCGATGACGATCGGATGCGCCGCCGGTTCGACGGCGCCGGTCACCGGTCATGGGCTCGGTGCTCCTGGTGCGGTGTTCCAGCGTATCGCGCTCAGGCCGGAAGGTCGCTCGGCGCCCAGTCGGCCCACAGGACCGCGGCGAGCACGACCATGTCGACAACGAGGGCGCCAAGCGTGCTCGTCATCGGGAAGGCGGCCGGGAACAGCAGCAGCCCAGCAAGCGATAGCAGGCTTGATCCGACGGCGAGTGGCGCCCACCAGGTCTCGGGGAGCCAACCGACGACGACGGCGGCAGCCAGCACGAACCCAATCAGCGCAACGGTCCACACGACCACGCCGACCGCCTGGGTGACGCTCGTTCCGGCGAAGCCGGTGATGAGCCACGAATCGCCGTTCCACTCCGGATTGATGGTCGCGATCCGCAGCGATTGCATGATGCCGATGCTGTGGCCGATCCCGTGCGCCACCAGGACCAGCGCGATGACGTACTTGACATGTCCGTCCCCTTCCGGGACGCCGCCGGCGATGTCGACCGACAGGCGCGCCCGAAGCCGCTGCCGATCGTACCCGAAAGGAGAGGACCGATCGGCACATTTCACCGCCGACGTCAGGCGGTCGCGGCCGCCGTGAACGAGGCCATGTCGGGGAAGGTCGCGTCCGGTGTCGCTTCGGCAGGCGGGGTTGCGCCCGCACCCGGGCGATCTCCGCGGCGGTCGATCCACACGCTCGTCAGGCCCAGGCGCTGCGCGGGAGCGTGGTCGTGGAAGAGGCTCTGGGCGACGTGCAGGATCCGGTCGCGCGGGAGCCCGATCCGCTCGAAGGCCAGCTCGAAGTTGCGCGTGCTCGGCTTGTACGCACCGGCCTGCTGGGCGGTCACCACCCAGTCGAACGCGACGCCGAGCCTCGGCAGCGACGCGGCGAACAGGTCGTCGTCGCAGTTGGTGATGACGCCGAGCTTGAAGCGCTCCTTCAGCCGGGCAAGGGCCGCGGCCGAATCGGGGAATGCCGGCCAATCGCCGACCGAGCCCGAGAACGCCTCGATCTCGTCGGCCGTCGGCTCGACGCCGTACTCGGCGGTCACGCCGCGAAGGGCGGCCGCCAGCACGTCCCGGTAGCGCCGGTACGGGCCGGCTTCGGCGGCCGCCTCATGGACGGCGAAGCGCTCGAGCACCTCGTCGGCCGGCGGCCTCGACGCCGCGACCCCGGAAGATCGGCACGAATGCATTCGTCAGCCCGGTCTCCCAGTCGATCAGGGTGCCGTAGCAGTCGAACGTGAGCGCCTCAAAGCGCCCGAAATCCCCGAGGCGGTCATCGATCACGGCACGATCGTATCGTGCCCACGGAACGCGGGGACGGCGCCGAGCGTCGGAGGGGCATGAGTCATCGCGCATCGTTGGTGTTGGTTGCCCTGGCCCTCCTGCTCGCTTCCTGCGGTCCCGGGCAATCGCCAGCCGCGTCTCCTGTGGGCGGGATCAGCGGTATCGCACAAGCCGGCCCGACGTGTCCCGTCGAGCGCCCCGGCGATCCGGCCTGCGCGCCCCGGCCGGTGGCCGGCGCCACGATCGTGATCCGGGACGCGACGGGTTCGGACGTCGCCTACGTCGTCACCGATGCGGCGGGCCGCTTCCGGGTCGCCCTGCCGCCCGGCGTCTACACGGTCGTCGGCCAGCCCGTCGAGGGCTTGATGGGCAATCCAGGACCCGTCGATGTCGAGGTCGGCGAGGGCGACGTGACCGTCGAGCTGTCGTACGACACCGGCATTCGCTGAACGTGCAACGGCCCCGGGCGCTGCCCGGGGCCGTCGTGTATCGGAGCTGGGTTGAGGGCTAGTTCGTCAGGCGAACCGAGTAGGCGCCCGTGAACAGCGATCCGCTCTTGTGGCCCGCCGTTGACGACGAGCTCCTCGCCGTTGACCGGCGAGACGAAGTAGCCGGTGATCACCTTGTCGCTGCTGCCCTCGGCCGAGAGGAGCCTGAAGTATCCCCAGCCAACCATCAGGCCGTCATCGTCGACCACCGGCACCGGGAACAGGTCCCCGATCGCGTTGTCGAAAAGCTCGTCGAACAGCGTGTTGTGCGTGCCGGCGTTGAGCGGGCCGATGTCGTCGTCGAGGTAGACCACGGTATTGGCGCCGTGGCCGTTGATGAGCGCGTCGACATCGTTCGAGTTCGCGTTGCACGGGATTGCCGCTTGCCGTGCAGAAGATCGTCCAGTTGAACTGCGTGGCGTCCTGCGGCACGTCCTCGCTCCCGCTGCCGGGCAGCTGGTAGACCTGCGGCGTGCAGGGACCCGCGGCCTCGTTGCAGACGGCTCCCGGGAATGCCTCGGCGTTGAACAGCAGCGGCATCGCGCCGCGGGCGCCGTTGGCCTGGAACGTCGATCGAGCGGTGGCTGTGACACCGACGTCCCAGGTCGGCATGCCGAGGATCGCGGCAAAGTTGTTGCGGTGCGGCTTGTCCAGATCGACGGTCACCTCGTTGAAGAACGACCCGGCGTTCATCGAGAACTCGATGTCGACGCCGCTCGTCCCCTCGACGTAGCCGTTGGCGGTCGCGACCGATGTCGGCGACGCCTTCCGCGTACGCCAGCGCGCTCGTCGGCCGTGCCCGTCGCGTTCAGGTAGGCGGCGGCGCCGGCCATGGCGGCGAGGTCGGCGGCGGTCTGCTGATCGCGACGCTGCGCGAAGACGCTGCCGCCGTCGAGCACGAGCCCGACCATGCCGATGATTGCGAAGATGGCGAGGAGGAACAGGACCATCACCTGGCCCTGCTGGCGCTCCCGGGCCGGTTCGTGGTCCATCTGGCGCTCCTTGCTCACGGGTAGTACCTCACCCGGCTGTACGACTCGAAGACGTGGCTGCCGAACATGCTCACGATCGGCGTGATCGGCACGAAACTGGAGGTCACGCGAACGCGGACGTAGTCGACGCCCCAGCGGCAGGTGTTGTCGGCCTTGACGACGTCGTTGATGTCGACGCAGGTGATATCGGTCGCGGTGTTGATCGCGAGGCCCGGGACGAGCCGGCGCTGGGTTGCGAGGACGTTCGCGGTCTCGGTACTCGAGCCGAGGTCGCACGAGACGGCGTTGAGCGGGCAGCCCGAGTGCACGCTGGTGACGCGTGCGATCTCGCGGGCGGCCTCGGCCGTGCCGTTCATCATGTAGATGCCGCGACCGAGGTCGAAGATGCCCATCATGATGAACACGAACGGGACGACGACGAGCGAGAACTCGACGAGCGACTGACCGCGGCTGCGGGCCCGCCGGCGGCGGAAGCGGACGTGAAGGTTCGTCATGTCACGCACCTCACGCGCCCGGCCGGTAGTGGGCGATGATGGTGACCAGGCTCTTCATCGAGCAGTTGTTGTAGTCCGGGTTCTGGGCCTGGATCTTGTTCTTCGTGCCCTTCGTGAGGTCGCCGTAGATGATGTGGGTCCACCCGGACAGCGCGCTCTCCGCAGCGCTCGGGCTCATTGCCGATGACGTTTGGCGGGAAGGCACACGTCTCGGGCGTCGGCGACGGGGTCGGCGTCGGCGTCGGCGTACCGCCCGGCGTCGGCGTTGGCGTGGGCGTCGCGCTCGGAGCCGTGATCTCGATCGTCATCGACGAGGTGTCGTCACCGGCCAGGTTGATCACGCGCAACGTGACGAGGTACGTGCCGGGGTCGTCGAAGACGTGCGTCACCTGAGCGTTACCGAAGGCGAACTCGCCGTCCCCGAAGTCCCAGACCCAGTCCGTCGGGCTGCCGCTCGACGACGTTCCGTCGAACGACACGGCGAACGGCGCCTCACCGGTCAGGTCACTCGCGGTGAACGCCGCGACCGGGTGTCGGCGGCAGCGTCGACACGCCGCCGACCGGGAAGTACTCGATCTGCTGGGTCGCGGCCGTGTTGAGGTCGAGCGTCTGGCCGCCGAAGATGAACCCGAGGATCGGCGTGATCAGCTGGAACTGACCGCTGACGTGGACGGTGACCGTGCTGTTCGCCTCGAGCGGGCATCCGCTCTTGCTGCAGCTCATGTCGATGTCGGACTCGTCGACCTCGACCATCGAGCCCTTCGACTCCAGCTGGACCCGGCAGACGACGAGGTTGGTGGTCGTGTTGCACGGCTGGTCGTACTGCGTAGGAGTCCGGGGTCTTCGAGGCCTGGAAGGCGCCCTCGCGCGCGGCGTTCAGCAGCGAGATGTTCGCGTAGTAGATCCGGCCGAGGTCGAGGATCGTCGCCAGGAAGACCATGAGCAGCGGCAGGATGAGTGCGAACTCGACCAGGCTCTGGCCCCGGGATCGGGTCCGGCGCCGCCGGCGAGCGAAGAATTCGAACAGGTTCATCTGGGTCACCGATGTGGGTTTGGCGTGAGTGCCACGCGCATGCTCGGCGCGGTGACTTACACGCTCCCTTGAATCGGTGCGCGGATGCATAGCCCGAAGGGGGTAGCCGGGGGCACACGATGGTCAGCCCAAACAGAAACGCCGCGCCTTTCGGCGCGGCGTCTCCGATCCTGTTCCTGTTTGCCTGCCGCGAGGGCAGGCGTCTATTTGATCAGCTGCACTCCGAGCGCCTTGGCCGAGGTGGTGCCACCGCCGACGCCGGCCCCGACGGTGCCGCTGCCCAGGATGTCGACGAACTGGCCGACGAGGCATGACGTCGCACCGTTGCCGCCGGACTCGCACTCAGCTCGGTTGTTGCCCTGCATGTACGCACCCTGCGCCCCGTTGCATTCAGGGGTGCTGGGATCGCACAGTTCGAAGTAGGCAAGGCTCGGGAAGCGATACCAGAGGTTGTTGCCGTTCCCGCCGTCGAGCTCGATTGGCCGGACAGCCGTAGTTCGACGGAACCTGCGACCTGGCTGATGGTTCGGCGTCAGACCCCCGCACATGACGTCGAACATCGGGATGTAGACGATCTGTCCGTTGTATTCCCGGACTTCGTCTTCCACCGAGCCCAGTCGACTCGCCGTCGCAGGTTCCGCCACCGCCGTTGACGTTGCCAGGCTGCATCACGAACTGCCACGAAGGCAGGTCGAACGGCGGGTTGTTCGGGTTTTCGATCGCACAGGCGAGCTCGCTCACGCCGCCCGCCGGGCGGGAACCAGTCAAGCCAGCCGACGTTGCCTGGGCTGTTCCCGCACAGCGGGATCTTGTAGACGACGTGGCGCGCCCACTGGATGCTCGTGTTGAGCGGCCGATTCTGTCCGTCGCACGTGACCACTGTTGACGGGGATCGTGATCGGCAGCAGCGCACAGGCGTTGCCTTCGGTCGGCGTCGCAGACGCCCTGCAGGTAGCCGGCGACCGCAGTGGCGCGCTGCCCGACGCCGATCGCGCCGAATCCCATCGCCGATGCAAAGTACGTGCTCGCACTCTTGTTGCCGAGCACGAGGACGCCCGCCGGAGGTCCGACGAGCCGCGCCGGACAGTCGGGCGCGACGGCCGTGCTTGTCGGGATCCCGAACCCGACCTGGGCCGCGACAGCGAGGTTCTCGGTGCCGCCGCGTTGAGTGCAGCAGTCGCCGGTGGACGTAAGCGGGATCCCGCAGATGTCGGTGTAGTACGCGATGTGTGACGTCAGCCCGTTCGCGGTCGCCGAGGCGTCCACCCGGTCCTCGACGCGGGCGTCCCATCCGCCGGCACGGCTCGGTTGCGCCAGCCAGCCGTTCAGCCATCACGATCGCGCCGGCCTCTGCGGCGGCGTCCGCCCCATTCTGGACGATGCGCTGCTGGGCCCACAGGTTGCCGCCATCGACGACGAGCCCGACCAGGATCACCACGGCCAGCAGGCCGCCCACCATGAGCACGAGCACCTGCCCGCGCTCTGATGTCGGAACCGCCGTGCCGGCGGTTGCGACGGTGTCAAGCTCATGGGAACACCCTCTCGATTGGCATCTCGGAAACCGCCTCGAGCGCAATGGGGCCGAGGATGTCTCCGATGATTGGAGTCGTGGCGCGGTACGTGTACTGGACCGTCACGGTGGCAAGGCAGCCGACTCGAAGGGTCGGCGAGCAGGTGTAGGTGACCCCCGGGGGCGGGTTGATACGCCACGGTCACGTCGGACTCGGTGACGCCCAGCGTCAGCGCCGAGTCGGCCGCGCACCGCTTGATCGACCAATGGGAGTTGCCGGGTTCACGATCGGACGGTCATTGACGCAGTCCGGGCTCGTCTGGATCTGGTTGACCGCGGCGACGCGCGCCCCTTCACGGGCGGCGTTCCCGATCGTGTTGTACGCGAACACCGCCCGCCCGACCTCGAAGATCCCGAGCAGGATCAGCACGAGGATCGGGAACACGAGGGCGAACTCGACGAGGGCCTGCCCTCGTCGCCGTGACCGATGCGTGCGGCGCCTCGTCATGGCAGGGTCGCCCGGACGGTGATCTGGGTCGTCGGCCGCACGGGCAGCGACTGGCCTACCGGCTAGCGACTGCCAGACGATCGTGTAGTGGGGCGGACGCAAGTGGAACGAAGATGACGTTCGACTGGAAGCCGGCTCCCTGACCGCCGGTGCCCCACTTCTGTTGCGCCTGGTTCGTCCTGACTCCGACGAGGTTCGGGACGATGCAGATCGGCGGTCGGCGTCGGTGACGGCGTCGGTGTCGGCGTCGGCGTGGCGTTCGCGATCCGGCGTCGGCGTCGGCGTCGGCGTGCGTTCGGATCCGGCGTCGGCGTTGGCGTCGGCGTCGGCGTCGGGGTTGGCGTCGGAGTCGGCAGCGGGATGACCGGGTCCGCGGGAACGCCGCCGATCGCTCCATTGCGGATCGGGAACGAGGCGGACGCCGTGACCGGAAGGCCCGGGCCAAGGATCGAGCCGATGATCGGCGTGATGATCGCGAACTGACAGGTGATCACGGCGCGGGCCGGGAAGCCGATGTCCGTTGCCGATCGGGAATGTCGGATCGGGCACGTGCCGGCAGTGTGCAGTTGAGCTTCTGCGTCTCCGCGTCGATCAGGCGCTCGATATTCAGCCTGAGCCGGGGCGTCAGGGTCGCAGTCGCTCGGGTTTGGATGCATCGCGGCGTAGTTGGCCGCAACGCGCGCGGCGTTGTTCAGCCCGACCCAGCCCAGGAACACGCGACCGAAGTCGATCGCGATCAGCATCAGGAGCAGGATCATCGGCAGGACCAGCGCGAATTCGACCAGGCTCTGGCCGCGCGATCGGTCTTTGTGCTGTCCGGCCTTGCGGCGGGAGGGCAGGCGCATTCGTACCCCTCGGGACTAGGAGATTCGTCCCGGTATCTTGGGGGCGCTACCTTGCAGCCCAAATTGCCGCTGGTGCGGTGGTGCGCCGCACCGGACCGTCGGCGGCGGAGGCCGGTACCACTAGGCCGGTGGTCAAGGAGCTTCGCGCGCGTGATCCTCTGGCCATGACCAAGCGCGTCGCCGCCGCGTTCCTGTGGTTCTACACCGGCTGGTATGCCGGGGCGTTCCTCGCCGAGATCTTCGGCGTCAGCCCCGTCATCGGCCCGATCATCGGGGTCGCCGCGGCCGGCCTCCTGGTCGGGGACCCGCTCCGGATCATCTGGACTCGCCCGGCTCCGAAGGCCGTCGTCGCGTCCGCCACGGTGGAGACAGCGCCCGAATTGGCCTGAGCCTCCCCGCTCCACGAATCGAGAGCCGAGTGTCCCCCGACACTCGGCTCTCCTCGTTTCTGCAGCAGAACGTCCGCTGGGTCAACGCTCCTGGGTCAGAGTTCCTCGGCGAGCTCCGCTGGCAGGTAGACACTGAAGGCCGCGCCGCGGCTTTCGTCGGCCGGCTCGAGGACGAGGTCGCCGCCCATCGCGCGGCACAGCTCGCGAGAGACGAACAGCCCGAGGCCGCTGCCCTCGTCCGGCGTGGTTTCGTTCCCCCGCACGAAGCGGCCGAAGAGACGCTCGCGGTCCTGCTCCGGGACGCCCGGTCCGTTGTCGACGATCGTCAGGCGGAGCCGGTTCGTCTCGGGGTCGGGGACGATCGCCACGTCGATCGGCGTGCCGCGTCCGTACTTGAGCGCGTTGTCGAGGAGGGCCCACAGCACCTGGTCGAGCTGGTCGGCGTCGGCGATCGCCAGCCAGCCCTCGGCATCGTCGTCGAGCCGGAAGGGCACCTCGGCGGCGAGCGCCTCCCAGGCTCGCCGGGTCCGGGCAGCAAGGCTCACGACCTCGAGACGCGGACGCAGCGCGCCCGACTCGAGCCGGGTCACGGTGAGGAGCTGGCGGACCATGCGTGACAGCCGGTCAGCCTGTTCCTCGATGACCTCCAGCCGGCGATCCGGCCGGTCGCGCCGCAGCTGGTCCGCGTGCGCCCGGATGCTGGTCAGCGGCGTCTGCAGGTTGTGGCTGACCCCGCGCAGGAAGTCGTCCTTCGCCGCGTCGAGCTCGAGGAGCTGGGCGTTCTGCGCCTCGACGCGCTCGTAGAGCTCGGCGTTGCGGATCGCGACGGCGATCTCGCTGGCGAACAGTTCGAGCAGGTCCTGATCGGCGCGAGCCCAGGGCCGGAGTGGCGGCATGCGACCCAGGAGCAGCCCGATCGACTCGTCGCCGGCCCGCAGGACCGCGCGAAGCGGGCGCATCTCGCCGGGCACCACTTCCTCGACGGGAAAGTCGTCCGGGTCGCCCAGGAGCAGGCGGGCCTCCGCCAGGTCAAAGATCCGTTTCGCCTCGGCCGCCCCGCGTGCCACCAGGAACGTGACGCCGTCGCGGACCGAGACGTCCGAAATCGCCGCGTTGATCTGCGCCACTTCGCGATCGCGGCGGTCGAGGTCCGCGGCCAGGCGGTTGTGGCTCTCGGCGAGGCGCGCCAGCTCGTCGTCGCCCGGGACCTGGATGGGCGTCGACAGGTCGCCGGCCGACACGCGATCGACGGCCGACGCGATCGTCCGCAATGGGCGGGTGAGATCGGTGGCCACGAGGTAGGAGAAGAGGACGGCGATGAGGATCGTGACGACCAGGGCGAACAGGAGGAGCCGCCCGACGGTCGGATCGAAGGTGTTGGTGAGGTACGCAACGAGCCCGAACACGGACAGCGGCACCACCGCCGTTCCGACAAGGGCGACGGTCAGGCGGGTGCGAAACGAGAGGCCGCGGCCCTCGGCTGGTTCGACGCCAGGGTCATCCATCGGCGCCGTTCTCGCCGTTCGACCGGAGGAGCCGATAGCCGACGCCGCGGACTGTCACGAGGTGCTTCGGGTGGTTGGCGTCGACCTCGATCTTCTGGCGCAGACGGCGCATCGTGACCCAGACATACGAGGGGTCGGCGTCCTCGGTCTCGGCCCAGCCGCGGACGAGGAGCGTCTCCGTCGAGACGGTCTGGCCGATGTTCGCGGCAAGCGCGTAGAGCAGACGCGATTCGGTCGGCGTCAGCTGGACGGTGGTCTCGCCGACGGTGGCCTCGCGGCGGTACAGGTCGAGCGTGAGGTCCGGCCCGAGGACGAGGCTCTGGCGGGGAACCTTGTCGCCGAGGCGACGCATCACCCGGTTGATGCGCGCCCGGAGCTCCGGGTAGTGGTACGGCTTGGTGATGTAGTCCTCGGCGACCTCTTCGAGGAGGTCCGCCTTCGAATCGCTGGCATCGATCGCCGACAGCACGATGATCGGGAGGTCCGCGCGTGACTTGATCTCGCGCGCGAGGGACAGGCCGTCCATGCGCGGCATCATCATGTCGATGATCAGGAGGTCCGGCCAGCTCGCCTGGAGGCGGCGGAGGGCCTCCTCCCCGTCACGGGCCGTGGCGATCTCGTAGCCGTCGGAGCGGAGCTGCTCGGCGAGCAGGACGAGCAGGTTCGGATCGTCGTCGACGATGAGGATCCGCGGCGCCGTGCCGCCTGGTCCTCCGGGCACGCCGCTCAACATGGCCGGATGGTACCGCGCGGGTTCGAGGCCGGATCGGTGCCCCCTGTCACCACTTGGATGTTTGTAACGCGGTTCGGGGCCGAAATAGTCAATGCGGAGTAGTTGATTCGGCTGGAACCGGCAGTACGGTTGGCGTCCATTCGATCGCCGGGCATCCGAGCGATCTGCATAGGTGTCCGAGCCGGGGGGTCGCAGCGAACCGGGGCGGACGGTCGACGCGCAGCACTTATTCGGTCATCTATTTCGATCCCTGTTCGATCGTCGCCTCATTGCTTCGACCACGCCCGACGTCCGGTGACGTCGTGGCTGTGCCGCTGATCGCGGTCCTGGCAGGCGCCGGGAAGCGTGAGGACTCAGGTGCCCCGATCCGCCCGCCCGTCACTCCTCCGATTGCTCGTGGCCCTGCAGGTATTCCTGCTGGTCGCGAGCCTTGTCGCGCCGATCGCCGCCCTGGCCGAAGAGCCGAGCGCCGATCCGAGCTCATCGCCGACGCCCTCGGCCGAACCGAGCGCGGAGCCGACTCCCGAAGCGACACCAGAGCCGACGCGCGGAGCCGACGCCGCGAAGCCGTCCGCGGAACCGACCGACTGAGCCGACGGCCGAGCCATCGGCCGAACCCGCCCGAGGCGACTCCCGAGCCAACCCCGGAGCCCAGCGCGACCCCCGCGCCGACGCGCGCCTACGTCGTGAGCTTCGAGGCCGGCACCTCCTCGAGCGACCAGACAGCGGCGTCGCTGGCGGCCGGCGCGACGACGACCGACACGATCGCCGTCCTTCGCATCCACGCGGTTGACGCATCCGACGCGGCGGTCGCGGCCCTGCGCGACGATCCGGCCGTGACGCTCGGTCGAGCTCGACCGCAGCCGCGCCGTCGAGGCACCCCGAACGACACCAGCTATGCGGACCAGTGGGCCCTGCCGAAGATCGGCTGGGACCAGGCCTACGGCACCGTCGACGCCTGCAGGCTCCGCGGTCGTCGCCGTCCTCGACACCGGCGTCGACGCCTCGCACCCGGACCTCGACGGCCACATCGTCGCCGGCACCTCGCTTCGTCGACGGCTCCGCCTGGCACGACCGACCCGAACGGCCACGGCACCGCGATGGCCGGCATCGTCGCTGCCGAGACCGACAACGGCACGGGCATCGCCGGCGTCGGCTATGCCGGCGTTCGCGTCATGCCGGTCACCGTCCTCGGCGCCGACGGCCTCGGCCGCGACAGCGACATCATCGAGGGCGTCGTCTGGGCCGTCGACCACGGCGCCGACGTCATCCTGATGGCCTTCCGCAACCCGGGCTACTCGTCCGCCCTCCAGGCGGCCGTCGACTACGCCTGGGACAACGACGTCGTCGTCGTGGCCGCCACCGGCAACGATGGCTCCTCCGCCGCACGTTCCCGGCCGGCGACCGCGGCGTCATCGGCGTTTCCTCCACCGACCAGTCCGACACGCTCGCGCCGTCGTCCAACTACGGCGCGGCCGTGTTCCTTGCCGCCCCCGGGGTCGACATCACGACGGTCGCCCCGGGCGGCGGCACCACCTCGATCACCGGGACGTCCGCGTCCTCCGCGATCGTGGCCGCCGCGGCGGCCCTTCTCCGCGCCAACGATCCGGACGCGCCCAACGGCGTCATCGTGAACCGCCTCGCCGAGTCCGCCGATGCGGCCGGCACCGCCGATGAGACCGGCAACGGCCGTCTGAACCTGGCACGTGCCCTCGCGGACACGTCGGCCGAGGCGGTCAAGCCCGTCGGCGCGGCGCCCGTCGGCGACGGCGGCCCGTTCGTCGGGCCGTATACCGCGGCAGCAAGAACGCTCACCATCAATTTCGCTGGAACAGGTAGCGGTCAGGTCATCATCTCAGACACGACGAGTGGGACCGGTATTACGTGCACATCGAGCTGCACGTTCAGCACTCCCGGCAACGACGACAGCGTGTCGCTGACTGCATCCGGAACATCAGGCTCTGTCTTCACGAGCTGGACGCTGACTATTGGCGGTTCGCCATCGCAGGGGCCGCCAACATCCAACACCTGCACCGCTACGAATTCCAACGGGTCCACCGGCACGTCGAATCCATGCTCATTTGGAATGAACAGCAACCCGGAGACGTTTACTGCCACATTTACTCGGCGGATAAGCCTCGCAGGCAGCGACAACGCGACAACCCATGTCAGTACCGCAACCGAGGAGAACCTCGGCTCGGTCACTCAGGGCACCAGTCTTGCACTGACGTGCCCTCGCGGCACCGGCCTCACTGCTTCCGCCAGCAACGTCTCAGGTGCGAGCACCGTCAATTGGTCGCTCGCATATGGTGGAGCGGGGACGAGCAATGCCACCCTCAGCCCGCTGACCACGATTACTCCGTCGTCCGGAACGTTTACTGGCGGCGGCACCCTGGCGACTTGTGTTGCTCTTTTCATCACAACCGCGTCGCTGCCGGTCGGGACCTACCACGGGTCTTGAGGCTCTCGCAGACCGGCGGCTCGTCGACTCCGGCGGCGAACAACTTCGACTACTTCTTCGCTTTCACGGTCACGCACGGACCTGCGACCCAGATCGCGCTGTCCGGTGCCGTCACGAACCTGACCTCGGGCTCGACCCGAGTGTTTACCGCGACCATCCAGGACGCGAACGGCAACCGGTTACAACCGGCGCCGACAGCACGCGCAGCGTGACCTTCAGTCAGACGGCTGGGACCGGCTCGGTCAGCGGCCTTACCTCAGTCACCGCGGTCGGCGGCTGGCCCAGGTGACCGTCACCGGCGTCCTCGGCGGGTCGGTAACCCTGCGAGCCAGCGCCACCCTCACCGCCGGCCGACGAACTCGAACACGCTGACCTTCACGGTTGTCGCTGGCGCCGCGAACCAGATCAGGGTCGAGACGGCAGCGGACGGCTCCGGGTCGGTCGTGCCCGCCCAGAATGTGGCGGCCGGCAGCTCGATCACGGTCTACGCGATCAGCCGTGACGCGGCCGGCAACGTCATCGCCAACGTCAGTGCGACATGGTCGCTCGTGAGCATCACCGGCGGCGTCGTGGCTGGCGATCTCGTTGGTTCATCCACGCCCACGACCGGCACGAGTGCAACCTTCACCGGTCACGTCATCGGATCAGCCACGATCCGTGCCGTGAACGTGTTCACGGGCAACTCCGGCACGATCACGGTCACGCACGGACCTGCGACCCAGATCGCGCTGTCCGGTGCCGTCACGAACCTGACCTCGGGCTCGACCCGAGGTCTCCGCGACCATCCAGGACGCGAACGGCAACCCGGTTACAACCGGCGCCGACAGCACGCGCAGCGTGACCTTCAGTCAGACGGCTGGGACCGGCTCGGTCAGCGGCCTTACCTCAGTCACCGCGGTCGGCGGCGTGGCCCAGGTGACCGTCACCGGCGTCCTCGGCGGGTCGGTAACCCTGCGAGCCAGCGCCACCCTCACCGCCGGCCCGACGAACTCGAACACGCTGACCTTCACGGTTGTCGCTGGCGCCGCGACCCAGATCGCGCTGTCCGGTGCCGTCACGAACCTGACCTCGGGCTCGACCCGAGATGTTTACCGCGACCATCCAGGACGCGAACGGCAACACGGTTACAACCGGCGCCGACAGCACGAAGAACGTCATGTTCAGCCAGACCGCGGGGACCGGCTCGGTCAGCGGCCTTGGCAACGTCAACGCGGTCGGCGGCGTGGCCCAGGTGACCGTCACCGGCGTCCTCGGCGGGTCGGTGACCCTGCAAGCGAGTGTCTCGATCAGCGGCCCGACGAACTCGAACACGCTGACCTTCACGGTTGTCGCTGGCGCCGCGACCCAGATCAGGGTCGAGACGGCAGCGGACGGCTCCGGGTCGGTCGTGCCCGCCGAGAATGTGGCGGCCGGCACTCGATCACGGTCTACGCGATCAGCCGTGACGCGGCCGGCAACTTCATCGCCAACGTCAGTGCGACATGGTCGCTCGTGAGCATCACCGGCGGCGTCGTGGCTGGCGATCTCGTTGGTTCATCCACGCCCACGACCGGCACGAGTGCAACCTTCACCGGTCACGTCATCGGATCAGCCACGATCCGTGCCGTGAACGTGTTCACGGGCAACTCCGGCACGATCACGGTCACGCACGGACCTGCGACCCAGATCGCGCTGTCCGGTGCCGTCACGAACCTGACCTCGGGCTCGACCCGAGTGTTTCCGCGACCATCCAGGACGCGAACGGCAACCCGGTTACAACCGGCGCCGACAGCACGCGCAGCGTGACCTTCAGTCAGACGGCTGGGACCGGCTCGGTCAGCGGCCTTACCTCAGTCACCGCGGTCGGCGGCGTGGCCCAGGTGACCGTCACCGGCGTCCTCGGCGGGTCGGTAACCCTGCGAGCCAGCGCCACCCTCACCGCCGGCCCGACGAACTCGAACACGCTGACCTTCACGGTTGTCTCGACCAATGTCGCGCCAAATCCCGGAGTGATCAACGGCGCGAGCCCGGTCACTGAAGGGTCGTCTGGGTGGGTTTACACGTCGACGGCCTCCGATCCGGATGCCGGGGACACGCTGACGTACCTGTGGTCGATCACGTCGGGCAACGGCACGATCAACGGCAGCGCCACGAGCTCGTCAGTGACGATGGACTTCGGCGATGGCCCGAGCACGGTCGTCCTTCACCTCGTCGTTGACGACGGCCACGGACATTCCGTCTCGCCGGCGGACAAAAGCGTCACTGTCAACAACGTCGCCCCGACCGGCACGGCCGACGACGCCACCGTCACCGTCGACGAGGGCGATCCGGCAGCCAACACCGGCACGTATTTCGACCCGGGCACCGACACGGTCTTGCTGACCGCCTCGGTCGGCTCGGTCGTCGACAACAACGATGGCACGTGGAGCTGGTCGTTCACCACGACCGACGGCCCCGACGACAGCCAGACCGTCACGATCTACGGCGACGACGGCGACGTCGCGGCTGCCGGTCGCCATCGCGACCTTCAGCCTGGTCGTCAACAACGTCGCCCCGACCGGCACGGCCGACGACGCCACCGTCACCGTCGACGAGGGCGATCCGGCCGCCAACACCGGCACGTACTTCGACCCGGGCGCCGACACGGTCTTGCTGACCGCCTCGGTCGGCTCGGTCGTCGACAACGACGACGGCACGTGGACGCTGGTCGTTCACCACGACCGACGGCCCCGACGACAGCCAGACCGTCACGATCTACGGTGACGACGGCGACGTCGCGGCACCGTCGCCATCGCGACCTTCAGCCTGGTCGTCAACAACGTCGCCCCGACCGGCACGGCCGACGACGCCACCGTCACCGTCGACGAGGGCGATCCGGCAGCCAACACCGGCACGTAGTTCGACCCGGGCGCCGACACGGTCTCGCTGACCGCCTCGGTCGGCTCGGTCGTCGACAACAACGATGGCACGTGGAGCTGGTCGTTCACCACGACCGACGGCCCCGACGACAGCCAGACCGTCACGATCTACGGTGACGACGGCGACGTCGCGGCTCCGGTCGCGATCGCGACCTTCAGCCTGGTCGTCAACAACGTCGCCCCGACCGGCAACCTGGTCAACGGCGGCACGATCAACGAGGGCAGCTCGGCCACGGCCAGCTTCACGGGCGTGTCTGATCCCTCGACGGCCGACACGGCCAGCCTGCACTACGTGTTCAGCTGCAGCGGCGCCGACCTGTCGACCAAGACCTACGCCGACGGCACGACGACCAACTCGGTCAACTGCCCGTTCGACGACGGCCCGAGCGACCACACCATCACCGGCCGGATCATCGACAAGGACGGGCGCCTTCGACGACGACACCTCGGTCCACGTCAACAACGTCGCCCCGACCACGAGCGCGCTGACCGGCGACGCCACAGTCAACGAGTCGGGCGTCACCGAGCACAGCTACTCGTACACGCTCTTCGATCCGGGCACCGACACCGTCACCGCCCACCCGAGCTGCGGCACGGGCGGGACGCTGGTCGTCGGCTCCGACAGCAACACCAACACCGCGGGCTTGTTCAAGTGCAAGTTCCTCGACGGCCCGGCCAGCCCGACCGTCTCGGTCTACGCGACCGACGACGACGCGCCTGGCAACAACAACCCCGGCAACACCCGCAACATCTACGTCACTGTCAACAACGTGAAGCCGACGCCCACGATCACATCGCTCACGGGCAACAGCGGTCCGGCATGCTTGAGCGGCAACACCGTGACCCTGGGCTTCTCTGGACAGACCCGGCCGGCACAAACGACACGTACGGATATGACGTCAACTGGGGCGACGGGAACCACACCACCGTCCTCGCGGTCCCGGGTGTCGTCTCGCCGATAAGCGGTCTGACACACACCTACGTGGCGGGTGGTCCCTACCTGATCTCGGTCACGGTCAACGACAGTGATGCGGGCGCCGGGAACCACGACGAGCGCCAGCAGCTCGTTCTCGTTCCTTTACACCTCCACAGGCATTCAGCAGCCGATCAACGGCACCGGGACCCGCTCGAGCTTCAAGATCGGCAGCACCATCCCGGTCAAGCTCGAGATCGTCGACTGCTCCGGAAATCTCATCTCCGGTCTCACGCTGACGGCCGGACTCGTGAAGCTCGACAGCAGCGCCGTCCCGACGAACGAGACGGTTCTGGCCAGCGTCCCTGACGTCGGCCAGACGATGCGGGCGAACGGCCCGGGTGGGTATATCTACAACCTGTCCACGAAGCGAAGCCAGCTGTGCAGCACCCTCGCGCCCTGCACATCTGGTGGTGATCTGACGGCCGGCAGCTACCGCCTGACGATCACCGGCGCGCTGATCAACCCTGTCGTCGCAGAGTTCGACGCGAAGCAGTGATCCGCTGATCACAGCAACCCCTGAAATCGGCCGGAGCCGTGTCCAGCAGGGCAAGGACTACACGATCCGCATCCGCGTCGGTAGCACGAGCGGCCCGATCATCGCGAAGGCACAGTTCCAGCCGAAGAAGTAGAAGCGTCCGGGGGTAGAAGAGGCCGGTCTCTGGGGGGACCGGCCTCTTCGATTCGCGGGGGCGTGATGCCGGGAAGTCGCATCGCGGGAAGGAGCCGCGTTCTGCGGGCGAGCGGCTTACGGAGCCTTCGGGTCGACGAAGCGGCAACGGTCGCGCAGCGGGCACAGCTCGTGAGCGGGCCGCTGGGCGTGGCAGATCTTGCGGCCGTGCTGGATCAGGTTGACGTGCGCCTCGAACATCTGGTCCGGCTCGAACAGCCCAAGCACGAGTTCGTGGGCGTCCTCCATGGGGAGGTTGTCCGGGTACAGGATGCCGACGCGATGCATCACCCGGTCGACATGGCGGTCGATCGGCAGGAGCGGTGAGCCGAAGCAGAACAGCAGCAGCACCGAGGCGGTCTTCTTGCCAATGCCGTCGATCTGGGTGAGCCAGTCGCGGGCCTCGAGCGCCGACATCTCGCCCAGGAATTCGAGGGAGTAGTCGCCCCGTTCCTCGCGGATCCTGCGCAGGGTCGCCTGGAGGCGCGGCGCCTTGATGTTGGGCAGGCCGCCCGGCCGGATGACGTCGGTCAATTCGGGGAGTGGCGCGAACTCGACCCGTTCCCAGTCCGGTGGCGCCCCCTCGGACAGCCCGACCCCGCCCCAGCCCTCCCCGGGGATGTGCCGCTGCGCCGGGAGCCCTGACGGATATGCCGTGCGCAGCGCCTCGAACGCCACCTCCGCGTTCACGTCGGCGCTGTTCTGGGTGAGGATCGTCAGGATCAGCTCGCTCGTCGGGTCCTGGCGGCGCTCCCAGACCGGGTGGCCGTAGATCGAGGCGAGCCCGTCGAGCACGAACGGCACGAGCCTGGGGCGGTAGCGCTCGAGCCGCTTGGCATACGACGCGGCGGGGTTCGAGTAGCGCCGCTTCTTCGGCCGCTTCGGCTTTGGCCGAGGCCTGGGCGTCATGCCCGGGGTCACCACAGCGACATCAACCGTGCGATTCGCTCCCCACATCGTTCGAGCGGTGCCGTGCCGGCGGCCATCGCCTCCTCGACCGACTGTGGCCGCTCGACGACCGGCACCGCCACCGCGCCCAGCTTGGCCAGCGCCTCGATCCCGGCCGGCTCGACCCCGCCGCCGACTGCCACGCACGCCACGCCGGCCGCCGAAGCGCGCTGCGCCACCCCGAGCGCGGTCTTGCCGAACGCGGTCTGGGCGTCGATCCGACCCTCCCCGGTGATCACGATGTCCGCCTGGCCGAGCTTCTCCTCGAAGTCCGTCAGCTCCATGACGAGATCGACCCCGGGCCGCAGCGCGAACGACCGAAACCGGTCCTGGATCGACAGCAGGGCGAACCCGACCCCGCCGGCAGCACCGGCGCCGGGCGTCTCGCGCTCGTCGCGCCCAACCGCGGCGGCCAGCTGGTCGGCGAAACGCGCCAGGTGCGCGTCGAGCTCGTTCACCTGCTCCGTTGAGGCGCCCTTCTGCGGGCCGTAGGTCGCGGCCGCTCCGCGCGAACCCAGCAGGGGATTGGTGACGTCGCAGGCGACCCGCAGGTCGACGTTCGCGAGATAGTCGAGCTGGTCGAGATG
The DNA here is from genome assembly GCA_963721655.1 of uncultured Chloroflexia bacterium. GTDB lineage: Bacteria > Chloroflexota > Limnocylindria > Limnocylindrales > CSP1-4 > DASTYU01. The sequence continues at coordinate 72,026 of CAVRKH010000011.1, forward strand.
CAGAAAGCCGTCCCGCGCGGGTTCGCTCCGTACGCCGAGCGCTACGAGGATCCCGTACCCACCATCGGTCGTGGCGCTTCCACCGATCCCGATCGTGACCTGCTCGACGCCGGATTCGATCACCGCGCGCAGCACTTCGCCGGTGCCGTAGGTCGAGGCGCCCGTCGGGTCGCGCTCCTCGGGCGCCAGGCGTGACAACCCCGAGGCCTCGGCCAGCTCGACGACCGCCCGCCGGCCGTCGCTCGATCGCAGCCAGCGCGCCCGCACCGGGCGGTCGATGGGGTCGGTTGCCGCGACCTCGTGCCATTCCCAGCCGCCGGCAGCTTCCACGGCCACGAGCGTGCCTTCCCCGCCATCGGCGAGCGGCGACAGCAGCACGCTGTCATGTGGCCGCGCCCGGCGCCAGCCATCAGCGATCGCCCATGCGACCGCGACAGGGCTCAGGGACCCCTTGAACGAATCGGGTGCGATCAGGACCGTCCGCGATTCGCCGCTCATCGGAGGTCCTTCCAGAAGAACGTCGCCGCCCACGGCTGGCCGTCCGGGTTGAGGGCGTAGTTCGGCACGACGCCAGTCTCCTGCCAGCCGAGCGATCTGTAGAAGGCATCGGCCGCCGACCCGGCCACGGTGTCGAGGACGAGCAGCCAGCGGCCTTCCTCGCGGGCACGATCCTCGGCGGCGCGCATCAACGCGGACGCCAATCCTCGCCGACGGTGCGAACCCAGGACGATGACCTTGCCGATCTCGGCGCGATGCGGGGAGTTCTGGTTGACCGAGCGGATGAGCAGCGTGGAGCCGACGATCCGCCCGCCCTCCACGGCCACGAACGGCGTCGTCCGGCCAGACGCAACGTCGCCCTCGCGAGCGCGCCACCACGCCGCCGCCTCGTCGAGCGTGACGCCATCGAGGAAGTTGACGCCGGCCCCGCTCGCAACCGCGTCGACGATCAGCCCGGCGAGCTCCGGGATCGCGGCCCGGTACGCCTCGACGTCGAGCGCGGCGATGGTGAGGGCCGGCGATTCAGGCATTGGGCCCAAGGTTGTGGCCAGATAGTCGCCCCATGACTAGGAGGCGGCCGAAACGGCCCAAATCGGGCCAAACAAGAGGCAGTTGGGCCTGTATGTAGCCAGTTCTGGCTAACTGTGACGGTCCAAGACGCTTCGACTCGTGCCTTTGAGTCGCGGGGTGAATATCTGGCCAAGATCGGGCCCGTTCCGCCGACGTCACGAGCCGCACCGCGGTCACTTGACGGCCGGTTCGGTCCCCGCCTCGGCCTGCTGGCGACGTTCGAGGTACTCGGGGATGCGGATCATCGGCGGGCGCTCCTGGTCGGCAAGCTCGATGACCTCGAGCGACAGCTTGTTCCTGCCCGAGCGCGGCAGCTTCATCGTCGAGCCGAGCTCCGCGAACAGGCGCACGCGCCGTCGCTCCTCGAGCCGCTTCATGATCGCCTGGAGGATCACGAACGACATCCGCGACAGCCCCTCGAGCTCCTGGTTGCGGTGGACCCGGCGCTCGAGATCGACCTGGCCCAGCCCTTCGAGCCCGACGCGCTCTGCGATATCGATGAGGTGGCCGATCTCGACGGCGTAGCCGGTGAAGAACGGGATCGACTCGAGCAGCGAGCGACGTCCGGCGTATTCGCCGGCGAGCGGCTGGATGAGCCCCGACAGTTCGGGAAAGAACAGGTTGATCAGGGGCCGTGCGACGAGCTCCGTCACCCGGCCGCCGCCGCCCTCGGTGAGCACGCCGCGTTCGACGATCGGGCGCTGGTAGTAGCCCTTGACGTACTGCAGGCGCGGCTCGTGGAGCAGCGGGCCCAACGTCCCGTAGACCAGTCGCGGGTGCCAGTTGTGCACGTCGGTGTCGGCCCACACGACGATGTCGCCGGTCGTCTCGTAGAGCGATTTCCAGAGCGCCTCGCCCTTGCCGCGGAACGTGCCGTAGCGGGGCAGAACATCGGAGTGGGAAACGACGCGGGCACCCGCGTCGGTGGCGATCTGGCGCGTGCGGTCGTCCGAATCCGAGTCGATGACGAGGATCTCGTCGAGCAGCGGGAAGCGCTCGACCATCTCCTTGATCGCACGCTCCACGATCGGGCCGATCGTCTCCGCTTCGTTGAGGGTCGGCAGGACGAGGCTGACGGTCGCGCCCTGCTTGGTCTTGAGCGCCGTCAATCGGGCCAGGTCGCCGAACTCCGAATGGTGGAAGTTCGACTCGCCGAACCAGCGGTCCACGCGCGCCGGCACCGCGCGGACCGCCTCGGCCGCCCGGTCGGCAGCGGCGAGCGTCTCGGCCCGGGCGGCGAGCTGGTCGAACGTGGCGCTGGCGATCTGCTCGCGGGTCTTGACGACGATGACGGTCGGCTTCGCGCGCGCCGCGATCGATTCGGGGAGGGCGCCGAACAGATACGGCTCGCCGTTGGATCCGAACGGCTGCGCCGAGGCGCCCATCACCACGAGGTCCGCCTTCTCGGCTTCGCGCAGGATCGCTGCCCGGACGTTCGGCGCCTCGCGCAGGAGCGCCTCGCCATCCCCGTGCAGGTACTCCTTCATGAAGGCGGCCAGCGCGTGCTCCGCCTGGGCTCGCACGGTGGCGGTGATCCCCGGCGGGACGAGATGGAGGACCGCCACCGTCGCCCCGTGGGTGCGGGCGATCGCGTCGGCGAAACGGATCGCGAGCTCGGCGTGCGGTCCGCCGCGGACCGGCACGAGGATCCGCCGGATCGTCGTCGCGCCGCGCTGCTTGACGACCGCGATGTCGCACGGGGAGTCGCGCACCACCTCGTCGATCGTCGGCGAGAACACCGCCGGCCCGTGGCCGTTGCGGGCGTTCGGCGCCTTGCCGCCCCAGCCGAAGATCACGAGGTCCGACTCCTGCTCGCCGGAAGCCTCGATGATGCCCTCGGCCGCCCGCCGGCCGATGCGCACGATGGGATGGATCGTCGTGCCTTCGGGCGCGAAGTCGAGAACGCGCTGGAGGAGCCGGCGGGCGTGCCGCGCCCGCGTCGCCCCCTCCGACAGCGGCATCCCCTCGGGCACTTCGACGATCCCGAGCGCGGTCAGCTCGCCGCGCTTGTCGAGGATCGCCGCGCCGAGCTTGATCAGCTCCTCGGCGGTGAGCGGGTTGGCGACCGGGATCAGGATCCGCGCGGGGAGCGGCGAGTGGCTCATGCGCGCACCTCTGCCTGCGCCTTCTTCACCGGCTTCCCGGTCCAGCGCTCGACGAGGTACGGCTTCAGGAGCTCGAATTCGCGCGCCTGGCGCTCGACGCGATCCTCCGCCTGCTCGGTCGTGATCGAGCGGTTCTCGATGACGAAGCTCCCGACGCGGCCGAAGTAGATCGGCACGAGCGCGGCCACGAACCGTTCGACGTCCTCAGGCCGGGCGCGGGCCGTCAGGACGAGGTCGTAGATGACCCGCGCCCACAGGTCGTCGGGGAAGTGGAACGCCGCGAGAGCATCGGCCATCTCGGCCGTCGTCGCCCGGGTGGAGGACACGTCCCCACCGATTCCGAGCTTCGTGCGCGCGTGGTCGGCCAGTCGCCCGGCCTCGCCGGCAAGCTCGAACACGGTCTCGACGTTGTCCGCGGCGATCATCGACTCCCAGGTGCTGCCCATCGTGAGGGAGCCCGAGTGGAACTCGGACAACAGGCGGATCGTGTTCACCTCGAGCGGCGGCGGGTCGATGATCCGCTCGAAGCCGTACGCCGGGACCTCGTGGCTGCCGCGGATCGCCAGCCACTTGTCCGAGTAGGTCGAGGCCAGCCGCAGGATCGTCCCGACGACCTGGCGGAACATCGGCCCGAGGTCGGAGCCCGGGTCCTTCGGGTCGTGGATCTTGGCCCCGAGCCGCGTCTGGCAGACGGCGAACCCGCCGGCCAGCGCCGATGTCGTCATCCAGATGTCGATGCCGAACTTGCTGATGTCGTCGGTCCAGTCGTCGAGCGCGAGGTAGTGCCGGACCAGGTCGCCCGAAACGCCGAAATCGCCACCGATCGGCTGACGGATGCGGTGCCCGTAGAGGGCCCGGGTAAGCGGATACGTGACGGTGTTGGTGATCGTCCCGTCGAACTTGTAGCGTGCGTAGAGCGGCGCGACGAAGTCGTAGCCACCCTTGAGGATCGGTCCGGCGAGGAGCTCGATCCATTCGGGGACGATCGAGCGCAGGTCCGAGTCGACGACGACGAGCGCCTCAACATCGAGGGCTGCCGCCATCTCGAAGATCGTCCGCAGTGCGGCGCCCTTGCCGCCGGTGCCCTCGATCTCCGGGTAGGTCAGCGAGACGCGGTCGAGCCGGTTCGTCGGTCGGACGAGGAGGATCTGTTCGACGTAGTCGGGCGGTTCGGTGTCGATCACCACCCGCTGCGTGCCGTCGGGCGAGCCCGCATCGGAGTTGACCAGGACGGGCCGCAGGTCGGGGAAGTACTGCACGAGCCCGGCCTGCGCGGCGCGCACCACGTAGCCGATCGTCGCCGCGTTCTTGAAGCTCGGGATGCCGACCATGATGTCGGCCTTTCCCAACCGGGCGACTTCGTCTCGAATGGCCGGCGTCAGGACCGTGGGGGGCACGAGGCAACCGTAGCAGCCTCGCGCCGGTGTGTCAGCGTCGTGGCATCGGGACGAGGGTCCAGTCGTCGTGCTTCTCGCCCGGGTGGTAGCGGGAGTTGGCGGCGCGGAAGGACAGCCCAAGAAACCCGAGCCGCCGCCACGTGCCGATCCACCTCTCGAGCGGGGGCCGGACGTAGGCGCCGACACGGACGAGATCGACCGGGTCGATGACCGAATCGAGGAGCCGCTTTCGCTCGAGCAGCGGAACGTCGAGCAGGGAGTCACCGTCGATGCGAAGGAGATCGGTGGCCACGAATGCGACCTGATCCTCTTCGCGGAATGTCGCCGCCTCGGCTAGAGCTGCCCGCTCCGCTTCCGCCTCCTTACTTCGATCGCGGCGCATGCCGATGAACGGCTTCGCCATCAATGCACCTGGTGACGGCACGTCGCCGGACGGCGTCGCGTAGACGATGTCGGCGGTGGGCTGCTTGGTCAGGAATCCGTCAAAGATCGCCGAGCCCGCGCGGACAGCCGAGCCGAGCGCGCGGTCGACCTCGGGACGCTCGGTGACCGGTTCGCCCGCCTCGTCACGCAGTGCGACCGAGCGGTCCTCGACCGCGGCGAGCACGCGAAGCCCGGCCCACTGCGGCTCGACGATGGGGTCGGCGATTCGGTCCGAGCGCACCAGCCCATAGGGCTGCGGCCGCAGGTCCTCCAGGAGATCGATGACTGGATCGATGGCGTCCACGGCATCATCGTACCGGCTGGTCAAGGGGTGTCTCGCGGTGCATGATCGGCGGCGTGACCACCGGGCCCGTCCCCGGCCGGCGCCTCGGGCTCGGAAGCCTGACTCCGAGCGGCCGCGCTGTCGTCCCGTCCGGCTGGGCCCTGTACGACTTCGCCAACACGATCTACAGCTACGCGGTCGTGTCGTACGCCATGGGCCTGTGGCTGGTCGAGGACACGCAGTTCGGGAAGGCGTACGGGCCGTTCGCGTTCAGCGTCGCGATCGCGGTCAGCGTCGGGATCAACGCGCTCGTCTCGCCGATCCTGGGCGCCCTGAGCGACCGCGCCGGCGGCCGACGCCTGCCGTATCTGCTGTTCTTCACGCTGCTCTGCATCGTCCCGACGGCGCTGATCGGCCAGAGTCCGGCGTTCGCCGGCCTGACGCTCTTCATCATTGCGAACTTCGCCTACCAGTCGGCGCTGATCTACTACGACGCGACGCTGAAGACCGTCAGCTACCCGGAGACGCGGGGCAAGCTGTCCGGGATCGGCGTCGCGATCGGCTATTGCGGGACGATCTTCATCGGGGTTCTGATCTTCCTGCTCGACCTGCCGATCGCGAGCGTGTTCTTCGTCGCGGCCGCGCTGTTCGGATTGTTCGCGATCCCGCTGTTCCTCGTGGTCCGCGAGCCGGTGCCGCCGCCCGGTACGCCGGAGCCGGGTCTGCGCGAGGCGATCGCCGCGCTCGGGCAGTTGCGGGCGACGATCCTCGACGCGCGGACGGTGCCGGGCCTGACCCGCTTCCTGGTCGCGCGATTTTTCTACTCCGACGCGGTCAATACGATCATCGTCGTGATGGCGATCGTCGCCACCGAGGCGATGGGCCTGACGAACACCGTGGCCAACCTGATCCTGCTCGCGCTGGCCATCGTCGCGGTGCTGGCGAGCTTCGGCTGGGGCTGGACGGTCGACCGACTGGGGCCGAAGCGGACGCTCATGATCGTGCTCTCGTCGTGGGCGATCGGGCTCGTCATCGGCGGGATCTCGCTCGGCGTCGACGGGTCCGTAGGGCTCGCGATGTTCCTGCTGGCCGGGGCCATCCTCGGCAGCGGGCTTGGGGGTGTCCAGGTCTCCGACCGCGTGCTGATGCTGCGGCTGTCGCCGCCGAGAAGCTCGGCGAGTTCTTCGGCCTCTATGGGCTCGTGGGCAAGGGCTCGCAGGTCATCGGGCAGCTGCTGTTCGGCGTGACCCTGTTGCTGTTCCAGCCGGTGCTCGGCGTGGCCGCGTACCAGCTCGCCGTGCTGAGCCTGCTTGTGACGATGCTCGTCGGGGCGTGGCTGCTCCTCCCGGTCAGCGATCGCTGGACCGGAAGTGGGGAGCTCGCGGGGTCGCAGGCCGGGACGCTGCCCGAACGGCTGGCGCCGGCCTCGGCACCGATCGAGCCACGGTCCGGCGGCCCGTAGCTCCCCGCGTTTCGCGCGTCAGGAGCGGTAGCCGCGCGGGTGCGTCCGGCGCCACTCCAGCGCCGAGCCAATGATCTCGTCGAGTGACGGTCGCCTGGGCAGCCAGCGGAGGATGTCGCGGGCGCGCTCGGCGCTGGCGACGAGGACGGGCGGGTCTCCGGCACGTCGCGGACCCATCGCGTGCGGGACCTCGTGGCCGACAAGCCGGCCGGTCGCGTCGAGCACCTCGCGGATGCTGAAGCCGCCGCCGTTGCCGAGATTGCAGACGAGGGCCGTGTCCGTTCGGCGGTCCCCCGGCGCGGTTGCATCGAGCGCGAGCAGGTGCGCATCGGCGAGGTCCGCGACGTGAATGTAGTCCCGGACGCAGGTCCCGTCGGGCGTCGGGTAGTCGTCGCCGAAGACCGTCAGGGCCGGTCCTCCCTCGGCGGCGGCGAGAACGTTCGGGATCAGGTGGGTTTCGGGGTCGTGGTCCTCGCCGAGTGCCGTTGTGGCCCCGGCGACGTTGAAGTAACGCAGCGTGACGCTGCGCAGCCCGTGCGCGCGGCCGTACCACTCGAGCGCAGTCTCGAGCGTGCGCTTCGTCTCGCCGTACGGGTTGATCGGTTGGAGCGGCGCGTCCTCGGGGATCGGCGATTCATCCGGCGTGCCGTAGACCGCGGCCGTCGACGAGAAGACGAACCGCTGCACGCCTGTCTGGCGCGCCGCCTCCAGCAGAGCGATCCCTCCGGCGACGTTGTCGCGGTAGTACGTGGCCGGGTTTTGGATCGACTCGCCGACGAGCGACCGGGCGGCGCAATGGAGGATCGCCTCGATCCGCCCGGTGACGAGCAGGCTGCGGACTGATGCCTCGTCACCGTATGACCCGCGGTACAGGCGGGCGCCCTCGGGGAGGGCTGCCGCGTGGCCGGTGCTCAGGTCGTCGAGCACCATGACCGTGTGTCCCGCCGCGAGGAGCGCTGCGGCCGAGACCGAGCCGACGTAGCCGGCCCCACCGGTGACGAGGATCCGTGTCATGCCCCGGACGATACCGTCAGTGCCGGCGGCGAATGCGGTCGAGGAGCGAGCGACGGCGCGGGCGCGGGGCGGCCGCCGGCTTGGCCGCGAGCGGCGGCGGCCCCTTTGCTGGGGTGCGGGCGGCAGGGGCGCTGCAGGCGGCGGCCCCTTTGCAGTGGGCGCGGGCGGTGCGGGCACTGGAGGCGGCGCGGCCGGTGCGCGCGCCTCGGCTTTGGATGCCTCGACTGATTGTGGCGTCTCCTCGACCACCGGCGGCTCTTCGCCCCGGTAGCGCATGACCTCATCGAGCCGATCGGCCAGTCGCTGCGCGGCTGCGTTCTCCGGGTCGATCTCGAGCGCCCGCCGCGCGAGCGTATAGGCACCGCGATCGTCTCCCCGGTCGAGCGCGACCCGGGCCAATCCGACGACCGCAATGGAATTCCGCGGATCGGCCTCGGCGGCCTGGCGTACAGCCGCTCGGCCTTCTCGAGTTCGCCGACCGACAGGCTTCGCTCGGCCTGCAGGATCAGCTCGATCACGGGCGGCTCACGGCTCGTCCGCGATTTGGCCGATCGCGCGCAGCAGCACGTCGCCCGGTCGTTGAGCTTCGATCGACGATCACCCGCTCGACGAGCTCGTCCAGGTCCGGCCGAGCAGCGGGCCCTGGCGCAGGCCGAGTCCTCGATCAGGTCCTGCCGTCGATCTGGAGCCGGCCGCGGTCGAGGACGACTCGGCGGCCAGGTCGCGCGCCACGCGTTCGCGCAGCACGTCGAGCTCTCCGGCAGCGGGCGGCAGGCCGCTGCCGACGTTGTCCGCCTCGCGCAGCGCGAACAGGTCGTCGACGCATCGACCCGATCCGCCCGATGAACCGGCGCACTGCGGTGTCGGACCAGGCAGGCTGTAGCTGAACATGTGGCGGCGGACCAGGTGGACGACTGCTCGCGAACCGGACGCGGTGAACGGAGCTGATCGAGCAGCCCGGCCGGGCAGCGGCCCCGACGACGTCGTGCCCGAGAAATGGCCGTCGGAGTATGTCGCCGGCTTGCCGATGTCGTGGAGAGCGCCGCGAGCCTGACGACCGGCCGGTCGACGCGAGCGGCGTCGACGGTGCGGACCGTGTGATCCCAGAGGTCCTCGCCCGGAACCTTGTTCTGTGCCACGCCACGCTGCCGCGCCAGCTCCGGGGCGATCCGTTCGAGCAGCCGGCTATCGGCCAGCAGCCGGAGCCTGATCGACGGCCGGTCGGCCGCGAGCAGCTTCGACAGTTCGATCGAGATCCGCTCGCCGGACAGGTAGCGGACGAGGTCCGCGTTCGCCGCGATGCCGGCCAGCGTGGTGGGTCGATCCGTGGCCCAGCGTCGCCGCGAGGCGAACCGCTGGACCATCCGGAGCGCGTCCTCCTCGAAGCGCTCCTTGGGTCGCCGACCGCGCGGAGCGTCCGTCGCGGCGATGTTCGCGGCCGCCGTGCGGATCGACGAGTGCGGGTTGCGCGCCAGCGGGCGCGCCCCAGGCGAGCGCGTTGACCGTGAAGTCGCGCCGCGCGAGGTCGACCTCCACCGAGTCACCGAACTCGACACGATGTGGCCGCCGGTAGTCCGCGTAGTCGTGGTCGGTGCGGAATGTTGTCACCTCGAACAGGCCGCCGCCGTGGCGAACCACCACGGTGCCGAACGCGTTCTCATACACGGCCTCCGGGAACACGCGAAGCATCTCGTCGGGACGTGCATCGGTGGCCAGGTCCCAGTCCAACGCGAGCCTGCCGAGCAGCGCGTCGCGCAGTGGCCGCCGACGACGTAGGCGGCCTGCCCGGCCGACCACAGGAGCCCCATGATCTCGTGGACGGGACCCGGGATCGATGCCGCGAGCGACGCCTCGTCGGTCAGTTTCGACCCAGGAACAGGTAGGTCCGCCACGCCTCGTTTCGTTCGTCCGACAGGTACGGGGTGAACAGCGAGTAGATGTCGTTGCGCGGCTCATACGGGGGGCGGTGGAGCCGGAGGCGCGCCTCCTCGAGCGTCTTGCCGCCCTTGCGGTGGTTGCACGTTTTGCAGGCGGTGACGAGGTTCTCCCAGGTGTGGCCGCCGCCGCGATGGCGCGGCATGACATGGTCGAGCGTGAGGTCGTGGGTCTGCCGGCCGCAGTACCGGCATGTGCGGCGATCACGGCTGAAGACTTCGCGACGCGACAGCTTCACCCGGGGACGCGGGCGGCGAACCATGTGCTGGAGGCGGATGACGGATGGCGCGCGGTACTCGACCCGCGGCGTCCGCACCATCTGGTGGTCGAACTCGATCACCTCGGCCTTCTCACCGAACAACAGCCGGAAGGCCCGTGGCAGGTTGCAGACGTTGAGCGGCTCGTAGTTCTGGTTCAGAACGAGTACGACACCGTCCATCCGGCCGAATGTAGCAGAACGTCGCGTTCGTGCTGGCTGGGCGAGGGGCCCGCCAGATGGGCCTCCCGTGCGCTCCTAGCCGCGAGCGACGGCGCGCCGGTCGCCGGGTCCCATCCCCCGGCCTGGCCGACCTTCGTGGCAAGCGGCTTGCCGAGCGCCGCGACGAACCGAGCGGCCTCGAGGACGCCGCGCAAGCGACGCCCGGTCTTCGACCTTCCGCGTCGAGCAGGTACACGAGGTCTCGGTCGCGAGGTCGCCGGCCGCGACGGGCGCGTACGACAGCCCCCCGTACCGCCCGCGGCCGAATTCAGCAGCGGATCGGATCGCAGTCCGGCCACCACGTTGCGAGGGCCGTGCCCGGTGTCGTGGAAGTGGTATGCGACGCGGTCGAGGGGGATACCGCCTGGGCCGTTAGCCGTCGCTCCTCGACCTGACCGGGCACGTGCGACGCCGATCGTGTCGCCGAAGCAGACCTCGTCCACGCCGAGGTCGACGCAGACGGACCGCGACCTGACGGCTCGCCAGGGTTCGACGCGGCGGTGTACGGTAGCCGACGCCGTCGAGACGTAGCCGCGCGTCCACCAGCCAGGTCGTGGGCACGACGAAGAGGGAGCGAACCGTCGTCAGTGACTCTTCGACGTGATCCGATGTTCGCGCCGTGAAGGCGTCGTTCGCGGCGGTGAACAGCGCATCGCATCGACGCCGCGGCTCGGCGCGATCCAGGCCACGATGGTTCGGGACGAGCACGGGTAGCGACGCCTTGTAGGCCGATTCGAAGCAAGACGATCGAGCGCGTCGGCATCCGCGAGCCGAGGGATGGCGCTCGGGGAGACTGAGCTGTCGCTCGATCTCACGCAGACCGGCCGCGACGAGGAAGCGCGACGGACCGTGCCTCGCCTCGTCGGGATTGGCGTGGCCCGTCCGCAGGCCGTCGGGGCCGATGCAGACCCGGACCGCTCAGCGTCGTTCACGTGATGAGCCCTGGCGCGGATCGATCGCGCGTTCGATCCGCGCGACCTCGACCTCGATCCGCTGGAAATCCAGGTCGATGGCAGCGCGGTGCTCCTCGCTCCCGTGCCGGCGCGGTGTTCCGCGCTTGCGCGTCGTGCGGTGGACTCGAGCAGCTCTCGCGCGTACCGGGAGCTTCGGCGTCGCTGCTGACCGGGCCCCGGTGGACGTGCTTGGCGTTCCTGGACTCGTCCTTGTGCGTACTGGCCGATTCGGCTCGTTGACTCCTCTCTTCGGCTGAGAGCGTAGCGCAGCCGTCAGGGCTCGACGACGCGCGGACCCGCCGCGGTCACCTGGTCGCGGCCGCGATCCGGAGCTGGTCGAGGCGCCAGCCGCGATGGGCGCGACCATGCCGTGCTCCATCTTCATGGCCTCCAGGGTCACGATCGCCTCACCGGCGACGACGGCCTCGCCGAGGGCAGCCTCCACTGCGAGGACAACCCCGGGCATCGGCGCGACGCAGCTCCACGGGCCCGCCGGTATGGGCCGCCGCCTCGCGTGCCGCCCGCGTCACATCCGGCGGTGCCGCAATCCGA
>CAVRKH010000012.1:0-185602 GCA_963721655.1 uncultured Chloroflexia bacterium
GTGAACCGCGAGATCATCGAACGGGTCGCCGAGGAGGGCGAGGGCTACGCGGTCGCGGCCGGTGGCGAGGAGCTCGCGCAGGTCCCGCCCGAGATCGTCGCCTCGCCGACCAGGACGGAGCTGATCAACATCGCACCTCTTACGCCGGGCGTCGTCGCCTTCTTCGGTCCCGCGGTGCTCGCGTTGATCCTCCAGCATCTGGGCGTGACGCTCGTCGCGATGTCGCTGGTCCGCGAACGGACGAGCGGCGTCCTTGAGCTGTTCCGGATCGCGCCGATCAGCTCGGCGGAGATCATCGCCGGCAAGGTGCTCGCGTACGGCGTCCTCGGGGCGGCGATCGCGGCGATCAGCCTGACGCTGTTGATCGTCGCCTTCCACATCCCGGTGCTCGGCACCTGGGCAATGCTCGCCGCCGTGGTCGGCCTGCTGCTGCTGGCCTCGATCGGCCTCGGCCTCGTGGTGGCGGTGGTCTCCGATTCGGAGCGCCAGACCGTCCAGCTGTCGCTCCTGATCCTGCTCGCGTCGGTGTTCTTCAGCGGGTTCGTGCTCCCGCTCGAGGAGTTCAACACGCCGGTCCAGATCATCGCGTTCCTCCTGCCGGTCACCCACGCGATCCGGCTCATGCAGGACGTGATGCTCCGCGGATCGACGCTCTACCTGTGGGAGTTCGGCGCCCTCGCGGCAATCGCGGCGATCACCCTGTTCATCTCCTGGGCTGCCCTGCGTCGGTCGATGACGCGCGCCTGATGGCGCGTTTTCGGCTTGACGGCCGTCGCGGTCGTCGCGGTCGTCAGCCGCGGCGCGGAAGCGGCTCGATCTTCGCCGTCCGGACGCCGGCCTCACGCAGTGGCTGTGGCTCCTCGGCGTCCAGACCGGGCAGTGGCGACGGCGTCGGGATCTCCCAGCCGGGCCCGACCGACACCGGTGCGCGGACGACGGCCCGCTCGGCTGCCTCGGTGATGGCCCGCTCGTAGAGCTCCTCGTAGGCATCGGTCATGCGGGTTGCGGAGAACCGCTCGATCACCGACGCGCGGATTGCATCGCGGTCCAGCGTGTCGACCCGATCGACGAGGAAGGCGAGGTGCTCGACGTCGTCGCCGAAGAAGCCGTCGATCCCGTCGCGCATGATCTCGGGCAGGGCGCCGACTCGCCGGGCGAGGACCGGCGTGCCGCAAGCCAACGACTCGATGGCCGCAAGCCCGAACGGCTCGGGCCACGTCCCGGGCATCAGCATCGCGTGGCTGGCACCGACGATCCGGTCGCGATCCTGGCCGCTCAGCTCGCCCAGGTCATCGACGAACGAGCCGGCGGCTTTGAGCGCAGGGACGAAGACCTGTTCGAAGTACTCCACCTCGTTGGGCACCACCGGTCGCTTGGCGATCACCTTCAGCGTCCGCCCGGTGATGCGCGCCACCTCGATCGCATCGAGGATCCCCTTCTCCGGCGCGATCCGCCCGAGGAACACGAGCTCGTCGTTGTGGTGCGTCGGGACGGGTGCGCGTGCGAGGTCGAGCCCGTTGTAGACGATGCCGGCCCAGCGGACGTCCGGGTGGGTGGCGGCGTGACTGCGGCTGATGGCGATGAGGCCGGGTGTGCCCTCGAGCAGGGTCGCCGCCCACGGCAGATCAAGCCGGCCATGGAACGTTGACAGGACCGGCGTCGGGCTCTGGATGGCGAGGACGGCGCTCGCCCATTCGAGATGTGAATGGATCACGTCGAAGTCGGCGGCGCGCTCGAGGACGGCCCGGATGGTCGCGTAGAACCACGGCGACGCATCACCGCTGTACCCGTCCGCTCGAAGGGCGCGGGCCACCGTCGGGACGAGCCGGCCGGGGACCGTGAAATCTCCGCTGGCGAACGTCGTGACGTCGTGACCGCGTGCGAGCAGCTCGTCGACCAGCGCTGCAACGATCCGCTCGGTGCCACCGTAGCCGAGCGGCGGCACGGGTTCCGAGGGTGGGGCGATCTGGGCAATCCGGAGGCGGCGGGTCATGGCTGGGTTCCGCGATGCAAGGCCTCCACCTTACACCGACCCCCGGACCCTGGCCCGAACCGTCGGCTAGAGGGCGACAGGATCGACCTTTTCGGGGTCGAGTCCGAGCTCGCGGATCGCCTTGCTCGCGACCTTCGATTCGAGCGCCCCGCAGCGGACGAGGCCGACCAGCGTCGCGGCAGCGATCTGCGGCGGGTCGATCTCGAACAGCGCACGCAGGTTCTCGCGCGTGTCGCTCCGGCCGAAGCCGTCGGTGCCGAGGGACACGTAGTACGGCGGCAGCCAGCGCGCGACCATGTCCGGCAGCGCCTTCAGCCAGTCGGTCGCCGCGATGATCGGCCCGCCCTCGTGCGGCAGGACCTGGCTCACGTACGGAACGCGCGGCTCGCGGGCATCCGGATGGAGGCGGTTCCAGCGCTCGGCCTCGAGGGCGTCCTTGCGCAGCAGCTGGAACGACGGCGCACTGTAGATCTCGGCCGCGACGCCGAACTTCTCGGCAAGCAGGTCCCGAGCGGCGATCACCTGTTGGAGGATCGAACCGGAGCCGACCAGGCGCGCGGCCTGTGCACCCTTCCCGACGTCCGGCGCAGCGGCGAAGCGGTACAGCCCGCGGAGGATTCCGTCGCGAACGTCGTCACCCTCGGGCAGCGGCGGCTGGACGTAGTTCTCGTTGTGGATCGTGACGTAGTAGAAGACGTCCTCGCCCTTCACGTACATGCGCTCGACGCCGTCGCGGACGATCGCCGCGAGCTCGTACGCGAACGCCGGGTCGTACGCCCGGATGTTCGGGATCGTCGAGGCGTGGATGTGGGTGTGGCCGTCGTCGTGCTGCAGGCCCTCGCCGGTGAGCGTCGTGCGGCCGGCGGTCGCGCCCATCAGGAAGCCACGCCCGCGGGCGTCCCCGAATGCCCACATCTGGTCGCCGGTCCGCTGGAACCCGAACATCGAGTAGAAGATGTAGAACGGGATCATCGGGGTGCCGTGCGTCGAGTAGGACGTCCCGGCAGCCTGGAAGCTCGCCATCGAGCCGGCCTCGGTGATGCCCTCCTCGAGCACCTGGCCGTCGGTCGCCTCGCGGTAGGACAGCACGAGATCCGAGTCGACCGGTTCGTAGCGCTGGCCGAGCGCCGAGTAGATGCCGACCTCCTTGAACAGGGGGTCCATGCCGAACGTGCGCGCCTCGTCCGGGATGATCGGCACGATGTGCTTCCCGAGCTGCTTGTCGCGGATCAGGTTGCGCAGGATCCGGCTGAAGACCATGGTCGTCGAGACGGGTGTCTGGCTCCCACCGGCGAACTCGGCGTCGACCTCGGGCCCCGGAGGCGGCAGCGGCTTCGAGCGGACGACCCGCTTCGGAAGCGGCCCGCCGAGCGCCCGCCGGCGCTCCATCAGGTATTCGACCTCTTCGGACTTCGGGCCGGGGTGGTAGTACGGGGCGTCCTTGATCTGCTCGTCCGGGATCGGCAGCTCGAGCCGGTCGCGGAAGATCTTCATCTCGGCTTCGGACAGCTTCTTGGCCTGGTGCGTGATGTTGCGGGCCTCGACGCCCGGGCCGAGGGTCCAGCCCTTGACGGTCTTGACGAGGATCGCGGTGGGAGCGCCGGTGTGCTCGACGGCGGCCTTGTACGCGGCGTACACCTTGCGGTAGTCATGCCCGCCGCGGCGCAGCTTGGCCAGGTCGTCGTCGGACAGGTGCTCGACGAGCTTGCGCAGGCGCGGATCCGGCCCGAAGAAGTGCTCGCGGATGTACGCCCCGCCGGCGACCGAGTACTTCTGGAACTCGCCGTCGAGCGTGTCG
Source organism: uncultured Chloroflexia bacterium (assembly GCA_963721655.1). Taxonomy (GTDB): domain Bacteria; phylum Chloroflexota; class Limnocylindria; order Limnocylindrales; family CSP1-4; genus DASTYU01. Next base: position 3,792 of record CAVRKH010000012.1, read on the forward strand.
TTCATCTTCTGGACGAGGACGCCGTCGACGTCACGGGCCAGGAGCTCGTCCCACTCACGCGCCCAGATCACCTTGATGACGTTCCAGCCGGCGCCGCGGAAGGCGGATTCGAGCTCCTGGATGATCTTGCCGTTGCCGCGCACCGGGCCGTCGAGGCGCTGCAGGTTGCAGTTCACGACGAAGGTCAGGTTGTCGAGGCCCTCGCGCGCCGCGACGTGGAGCGCACCGAGCGTCTCGGGCTCATCGGTCTCGCCGTCGCCGACGAACGCCCAGACGCGCGATCCACTCGTGTCGAGGATGCCGCGGTTCTGGAGGTAGCGGTTGAACCGGGCCTGGTAGATCGAGCTGATCGGGCCGAGGCCCATCGAGACCGTCGGGTACTCCCAGAAGTCGGGCATGAGCCGCGGGTGCGGGTACGAGCTCAGCCCGGCCTGGCCGGGGACCGACTCGCGCCGGAAGTGGTCGAGCTGGTCCTCGCTGAGCCGCCCCTCGAGGAACGCGCGGGCGTAGATCCCGGGGGCGGCGTGGCCCTGGTAGAAGATCTGGTCGCCGGGCTGGCCGTTGTCCTTGCCCCGGAAGAAGTGGTTGAAGCCGACCTCGTACAGGCTGGCCGCCGAGGCGTACGTGGCGAGGTGCCCGCCGATGCCGGAGAAACGGCTGTTCGCGCGGAGCACCATCGCCGCAGCGTTCCAGCGGATGAGCCGGCGGATCCGCCGCTCGATCTCCTCGTCGCCCGGGAAGAACGGCTCCTGCTCGGGGCTGATCGTGTTGATGTAGCGGGTCTGGGTGAGCGGCGGCAGCCCGATCTGGAGCTGACGCGCGCGCTTCAGCAGCTTGTAGACGAGAAACCGGGCACGCGTCTCGCCGGATTGCTCGACGACCTGGTCGAGCGACTCCATCCAATCCTGGGTTTCGTCCGGGTCGATGTCCGGCAGCTGGTGCTTGAACTCATCGAAGTACATGGGATACGGACCGCTCCGCGTGGGGTCGCTTGGGTGACGTCATGAGCGTAGCCCATCTCGTCATCGGGTGGTGCTGGTGAAGCTCTCGGCGCCGTTTGTTATGCCGGTGCAACGGTTCTGCAATGTCAGCGGACCACGCCCGGCACCAAGCCTCGCCAAGGATGGGCACCGCAACCGCGGCCGCACCGGCCGATCCGTTCGCGGACTGGCCGCCCAGGCGGTCGACTGAAGGAGGCTCAAACGAATGACTGATGGCAACGACCACGACACCGTCGTCGTCAAGGAGTCCGGCTCGAGCGCCGGGATGATCCTCGGCATCCTCGCCGTGATCATCGTGCTCGCCGGGCTGTGGTACTTCGCAATGGGGCCCGGCTCCAGGCGGCGGGACCACGACCCAGGAGAACAACCCGGACGTGAACATCGAAGTCCCGGTCGAACCGGTGGAGCCGGCAGCTTCGTGATCGCTCGCACCACCTGGATGACGCGCCTGATGACGTCGGGCGCGTCGTCCATCACCATGGACGTCCGTAACGGAGGTCAGGCGTGAGCACCCAACCGCTGGTCCTCGTCGCCGATGACGAACCCCGGATCACCAAGCTCGTGTCGATCGCCCTCGGCGAAGAGGGGTTCCGCGTCGTCACCGCCAACGGCGGTGAAGAGGCGCTGCTGAAGGCCGAGGAAGTCCGGCCGGACATCGTCCTGCTCGACATCGTGATGCCCGACCTCGACGGCATCGAGGTCATGCGCCAGCTCCGCGAGCGACGCCCCGTCGCCGTGATCCTGCTGACCGCCAAGGGCTCGACCGCCGACAAGGCCAAGGGCCTCGACCTCGGCGCCGACGACTACATCGCCAAGCCGTTCCACCCCGACGAGCTCGCGGCCCGCGTCCGCGCGGTCCTGCGCCGCTCGTCCGGCGCGCAGCCGGGCGCCGGCGTCGTCAAGTTCGACGACGTGGAGATCGACCTCGAGCGGCGCATGGTCACGCGGAGCGGGGAGCTCGTCCAGCTGTCCCGCACCGAGTGGCTGCTGTTGCAGCACCTGGCGGCCAACGCGGGCAAGGTCGTGCTCCACACGGAGCTCCTGACCAAGGTCTGGGGCCCGGAGTACCGCGACGACCTGCAGTACCTGCGCGTGTGGGTGTCCCGCGTGCGCCGCAAGCTCGGCGCGGCCCCGGGCGAGCCGGGCCGGATCCGGACGTTCCAGGGCATCGGCTATCTCCTGGACGTGGAGCCGCCCGCCACACCGGCCGAAATCGAAGTCGAGGCCCCGGTCGACGAGCGCGCCGCGCTGATCGGCTAGGTCCGTTCCAACGTATCACACGGGCCGCCGGCCTCCGGGCCGGCGGCCCGTTTGCGTGCCCCGCCGGCCAGCGCCAGGCCCGGCCGCTCGCCCAGCGAGCGCTCCAGCGATTTCGGACCGCCCAGGTCGCGCATCCTGCTCGCCTGAGCGAGCAAAACGACGACGCAGCCTCAGAACCGCTCGCCCGAGCGAGCAGCTCGAGGAACGGTTCTCCCGACCGCTCGCTGGGCGAGCAGTTGAGCCGTAGGTGAGTCCTGCTCGGCATGCTGAGGTCATGCCCGTGCATGAAGGCCACGAACTCCGCGGGCGCCGCGCCGCTCAGCGCATCCGGACGGAATTCGGCCGGGAACTGCTGATCGAGCGCAGGCAGGCTGGCATCAGCCAGGAAACCGCCGGGCGTGCCGCCCGGATGTCACGCGCTCAGTTTGGTCGGATCGAACGCGCGGAGGTTCGGAGCCTCTCAATCGACCAGGCTTCGAGAGCCGCCGCTGCGGTCGGACTGCGACTCGTGGTCAAGACATACCCCGACGGAGATCCCGCGAGGGATGCCGCACACCTTGCGCTCGGTGAACGGTTCCGCAGGCGGCTTCCGCCCGACGCCACGTGGCGAACCGAGGTGCCCATCCCGATCCCCGGCGATCATCGAGCGTGGGACGGCGTCGCCGCGACTTCGCGGGAGGCGCGCCGGGTCCGAGCTCGAAACGACGACTCCACGACGTCCAGGCGCTCGAACGGCGGCTGACGCTCAAGCACCGGGACGGTGACGTGGACATCGTGCTCCTCGTGGTCGCCGACACTACCGCCAACCGACGCTTTCTCGAGCAGCATCGCGAGCAGTTCCGGGGGTTCCTGCCGCTGGACAGCCGCCAGGTGCTCGACGCGTTTCGGCGGGGAGTGCTCCCCGAGCAGAGCGGCATCGTCATCGTCTGAGCGAACCGGATACGCTCAGCGCATGCAGCGCTATGACCCGACCACGGCCCTCATCGTCGTGGACGTCCAGAACGATTTCGCCGATCCCGCCGGCGGGCTGGCGGTGGCCGGGGGCGCCAGGATCGTTCCGCGGATCAACACAGAGATCGAGATGGCAAGGGAGGCGGGCGCCAGCATCTTCTACACCCAGGACTGGCACCCGGAGTCGACGCCGCACTTCGCGAAGGACGGCGGGATCTGGCCGGTCCACTGCGTCGCCGATACGTGGGGCGCCGAGCTCCATCCCGACCTCATCGTCGACGGGCCGATCGTCCGCAAGGGGGCGAACGGCGAGGACGGCTACTCGGGCTTCACGATGCGTGACCCGACGACCGGCGAAACGAAGCCGACCGAGCTCGAGGGTCTCGTCCGGGAGCGCAGCATCACGCGACTCTTCGTGTGCGGTCTCGCCACCGACTACTGCGTCAACGCCACGGCCATTGACGCGCGACGGCTCGGGTTCGAGACCTCCGTGCTGGCCCACCTGTGCATGCCGGTCAACCTCCGAGCCGGCGACGACAAGCGGGCAATCGAACAGATGCAATCGGCCGGCGTCGAAGTCGTCGGGCCCACATCCTGACGAGCGTGCAGCTCCACCTCGTCGACGCGACCTACGAGCTGTTCCGGGCGCATTACGCGCCCCGCCCGCCGGTCCTCGGCCGCGACGGGATCGTCCTGAGCGGCGTCAGCGGGCTCGTCGAACAGCTGCTCTACCTGCTCCGCGAGGAAGGTGCCACGCACGTCGGGTGCGCCACGGACCGCGTCATCGAGTCGTTCCGCAACGATCTCTTTCCTGGCTACAAGTCGTCGTTCGGGATGCCCGCAGATCTCCTCGACCAGTTCCCGATCGCGGAGGCCGCCGTCGAGGCGCTCGGGATCGTGCTGTGGCCGATGGTCGAGTTCGAGGCGGACGACGCGATCGCTGCCGCCGCGACCCGCTGGGCCGAAGACGAAGCCGTCGACAAGATCGTGATCTGCACCCCGGACAAGGACATGGCGCAGCTCGTGCGCGACGAGCGGATCGTGCTGTGGGACCGACGCCGCCAGATCGTGTACGACGAGCCGGGCGTGCTGACCAAGTGGGGCGTCAAGCCACCCTCGATCCCCGACTGGCTGGCGCTCGTCGGGGACAGTTCGGACGGCTACCCGGGCCTGCCCGGCTGGGGCGCGAAGTCGGCCGCGGCCGTCCTCCGACGGTACGGGCACCTCGAGATGATCCCGCGCCGCGGGAGCGAGTGGGACGTGCCGAGTCTCCGGGGAGCGGTGACACTCGCCGCCACCCTCTCGGAGCAGTGGGACGCAGCCCAGCTGTATCGGTCACTGGCGATCCTTCGAACCGCCGACGACGGTGTCGACATTCCCCAGCAGCAACCCGACGAGCTCCGCTGGGACGGCGCACCGAAGGCGCGCTGGCAGGCGTTCTGCGACGAGTGGGGGCTGCCGCGCCTCCGCGACCGCCCCCACCGCTGGCTCGACTAGGCAGGCGCGCGTGCTCCGCGCGGCCCACCTCGCTCGCTCGCGTGGCGAGCACTACAGAGATTGCTTCCTCAAGCTGCTCGCTCCAGCGAGCAGTTCTGAGGCTGCGCCCTCATCCTGCTCGCGATAAGCGAGCACATTGGAGAACGCGGCAGCCGCGAACCTCCCGAGCGCTCGCCCAGCGAGCAGCCAAGGGGCGGCGACGGCCAGGGACGGCAGGCGCTGGTGGCACGGAAGCGGCGGAGGGGTCTAGCGGACCAGCTCCAGGATCGCCGCGTGGTGGGCCGGCGGGGCGGCGATCAGCCCGATCGAACGGGTTCCGCGCCCGATGTCGAACCACGGGCCCTCGTCCATCGCGGTGACGCGGGCACCGCTGCGCTCGGCGATCAGGCCGGCGGCGGCGATGTCCCAGTTCGACAGGCCGCCCTCCTGGACGAAGGCATCGAACCGCCCGCCGGCGACGTACGCGGTTGCGAGTGCCGCCGAGCCCATCGTCCGCCCGACCCGAATCTGCTTGCGGGTCTGGCGCATCCGGGTCGCGAGCCGCCGCCCGCCGAGCGCGAGGTGCACCACGAAGTCGCTCAGCTTGTCCTTCTCCGAGACGACGACCACGCGGCCCTCGAGCGTGGCCGGTCCGTCGGCCGTCGCCGCATACGTCTCGTGCCGACTCGGATCGTGGACGACACCGACGGCAGGGCGGCCATCCACCGCCAGGCCGATCGACACGCAGAAGAACGGGATGCCGTTGGCGTAGTTGATCGTGCCGTCGACCGGGTCGACGATCCAGGTCCGGCCCTGTCCCGACGACGGCGCCTCCCCGGCAACCGCCACGTGCTCGCCGCTCTCCTCGGCGAGGATGCCGTCGTCCGGGTAGCGCGCCCGGATCGCCGCGATGATCAGCTCCTCGGAGAGGTGGTCCACCTCGGTCACGACGTCGCGGGCGCTCTTGTAGTCGACGCGCTCGACCCGTTCGTAGCGCTCCATCAGCAGCTCGCCGGCGCGCGCGGCAAGCGTCTCGGCGAAGGCGAGCTCGTCCGCGAACACGGAGCGCGGCCGAGCGGCGGGTTCGGCCGCGGTCACGGGGCGTGGCACTCGACGGCGAGCTCACGCGCCTCGGACCCGAACTCGGTCAGCTCGCGCGTGAACGAGCGCGTCTCACCGGGCTCGATGCGAGGGCTCTGGACGACCGCGACGGCTCCCCTGCTCCGCGGCGACGCGTCGGTGACGCTGCACGTGGTCTGACCCGACGACGTTCCCGTGTTCGTCACCTCGAACGTGACCGTGAGCCCCTCAGCCGCCGGTTGGACGCTGCCGATCACCGCAGTAAACGGCCCGACGCCGCTCAGCGCGACGCGCCCGAGGACCGCCAGCACGACCACCGCCACCAGCACCCCGATGAACACCGTCCCGTGGACCTGCGAGCTCGACGCGTCGCGCAGGCCGAGCGGGTTGCACTCCTCGCACAGGCCGCGATCGATGGCGGTTGGCCGGCCGCAGCGAACACACGGATGGGTCGGCGCCGCGGGCGCAGGAGACGGGAGGGACGCTGGGTCGGAGGCCATCGACTCGATGGTGACACGATCCGCCGAACGAGTCGCCTACCAGCGCCCGGCGGCGTCGACGAGCGCGTCGACGTCGGCGGTGTTGCGGGCAAGGACGATCGCGCCGTCGGCCCCGGCCGCCGCCCAGCGTTCGCGCGCCCCCCGTGGATCGCGCACCCATTCGGTGTCGGCAGCCAGTTCGTCCCCGAGCCAGTCTCCCTGGAACCCGCACAGGACAAGCTGGTCGTCACGCTGCCGCCCTTCGGCCTCGAGGGTCTCGAGGTAGAGCGGGAGGTTCGTCGAGAAGTTCTCGTCGAACGCGCTCCATCCGTCGCCGATCCGGGCGGCGAGCCGAGCCCCATTGCGTGTCTCTCCGCCGATCACGATTCGGGGCGCCGGATCCGGGACGGGAAACGCCGTCGCCTCCTCGAGCGGGTAGAGCTCCGAGGCGCGACTGACCGGACCGCCCGTCCACAGGGCGCGGATCGTCGCGACCGCCTCCTCGAGGTGGCGCACCCGCTCGGGCGCTTCGGGAAACGGGATGCCGTAGGCGGCGTGCTCCCGCGGCGCGCCGCCGATCCCCATCCCCAGGATCAGCCGACCCCCACTCGCGATCTGGAGGGTGCCGGCCATCCGGGCGAGGAGCGCCGGGTGGCGGTTCATCACGTTCGCGACGAACGGCGCAACCGTCACCCGCCGCGTCCGAGCCGCGGCCATCGCGAGGATGGTCCAGGACTCGACGACCGGGACCGTGAGATCGCCGCGGCCCATGAAGTGGTCCCAGCACCACAGTCCGGCATAGCCGGCCTCGTCCAGGCGAACCGCGCTCTCGAGCCACCAGACCGGCTCCGCGCGGATCGCGCGGATGTCGATGCCGATCGAGAAGGAGGCCGCGTCGCGCGCAGCGCCGGGTGGTGCGGGGAGCGGGTCGCCCACGACGCCTAGAGCCCCGTCTCGAACAGGCGGATGTCCTCGGGCGACGTCGCGTGGCCGTCTCCCCGGGTGTGCTCGAGCGCGGCCCGCGCCCCGAGCGCATCGAGATCCGCCGGGAAGCGCCCGATCATCTCGAGCACGACCTTCTGGATCCGCTCCGCGTTCTGGGCGAACACCTCGAGCACCGAACGCGCGTCGACCGCCTCGGTGCCCTCGATGACGCCGGCGTCGTAGTCGGTGATGAGGGCGATGTTGACGACGGCCATCCCGAGCTCGCGGCACAGCCACGCCTCGGGGTACTGGCTCATGTTGATGACCTCCCAGCCGGCGTCGCTGAACCACTTCGACTCGGCCTTGGTGGAGAAGCGCGGCCCGCTGATCACGACCACCGTTCCAGTCTCGTGGACCGGGATGTCGTGATCGCGGATCGTGGCGATGGCCAGGTCGCGGAGGACCGGGTCGTAGATCGCGGCCGACGAGAGGTGGGTCACGATCGGGCCGTCGAAGAACGTGTCGGCGCGGCCGCTCGTGCGGTCGACGAACTGGTCGCATACCACGAAGTCGCCGGGTTTGACGTTCGGCTGGAGCGAGCCCGCGGCACACGGCGAGATCACGGCCTTCACCCCGAGCGAGCGCATCGCCCACACGTTTGCCCGGTAGTTGATCCGGTGCGGCGGGATCGTGTGGCGCCTGCCGTGCCTCGGCAGGAACGCCACGCGCCGGCCGCCGACGGTCGCCAGGAAGAACGAATCGGACGGCGGACCGTAGGGCGTGTCGACCTTGACCTCGCGCACGTCGTCGAGGAGCGAGTAGAACCCGGATCCTCCGAAGACGCCGATCTCCGCCGTGTCGGTCACGCGTGCCTCCCATCTGCCGCTCGATCAAACCGGATTCTAGGGGCGTCGGCTCCAGTACGATGGCCAACATGGCGGAGCCCGAACCGAACCAGTCGTTCGAGACGCGCCCGCAGCCGCGCGATCCGGACCCGGGCCGTCTCGCCACGATCGTGTTCGGGCTGATCATTATCGCGATCGGCGTGTGGTTCTTCCTCGATCGGACCCTCGGGTTCAACCTGCCCGAAATCGACTGGGGCGGCCTGTGGCCCCTGATCCTCATTGGGATCGGGGCGTGGATCCTCGTCGGCGCCGGGAGGCGCAACCGGACCTGACGGCCGTGGGCGCGGCCGTGGCTCGAGCCGCGCCTCGCGTACCATCGCGGGCATGAACGTTGCAGGCTCACCCTCCATCGCGCTCCCGACCCATGTCCGCGAATTCATCGCGGCACCCCACTTCGGATCCGTCGCGACCGTTGATGCCGACGGCTCGCCCCGGCAGGCGATCATCTGGTACCTGCTCGACGGCGACGAGCTCGTGATCAACAGCCGCCTGGGCCGCCGCTGGCCGACGAACCTGCTCCGAGATCCGCGGGTGTACGTCGCGGTCTTCGACGAACGCGATCCGCTGCGTTGGGTGGGCCTGCTCGGGACCGCCGATCCCGTCGAGGAGCAGCCACAGGCACAGGCCGACATCGCCACGATGGCGCGGCGCTACCACCACGACGACCCGGCGACCGCCGAGCGCAAGATTCGCGACTTCGAGCAGCAGCAGCGGATCAGCTTCCGGATCCGCGTCCGCGCGGTGCACCAGCATCTCGACTGACGTGCCACGAGTCGTCGAGCTGGCCGGAGGCGTCGGCGGCGCGAAGCTGGCGGACGGGCTGCAGGCTGTCGTGGGCGCCGACCTGACCGTCGTCGTCAACACCGGCGACGACCTCGAACGGCACGGACTGCAGATCTGGCCGGACCACGACACCGTCGCCTACACGCTGGCCGGCCTCGACGACGAGGAGCGCGGCTGGGGGCTCGCGGACGAGAGCTGGACCGTGATCGACACGCTCGCCGCGCGAGGCGAGGACGCCTGGTTCCGCCTCGGCGACCGCGACCTTGCCACGCACCTGGTGCGCACCGAGCGGCTCGGCCGCGGGGAGCGGCCGACCGACGTGGCACGCGCCCTCGGGGCGTCGCTCGGCGTCCCGGCCACGATCCTGCCGATGACCGACGACGAGGTTCGCACCGAGATCCGCACGCCAGACGGCTGGCTCGAGTTCCAGGAGTACTTCGTCCATCGCCGGCAGGCTCCCGAGGTCCTCGAGGTCCGCTTCCGCGGGATCGAGGCGGCCTGCATCACTCCCGAGGTGACGGCGGCGATCGAGGCGGCCGACGTCATCGTCATCGCCCCGTCGAACCCGATCGTGTCGACCGGGCCCATCCTGGCCCTGCCCGGCGTGCGTGAGGCACTCGCCGCCGCGGCCGGCACCGGGACACCCATCGTCGCGGTGAGCGGCATCGTCGGCGGGCGGGCGCTGCGCGGCCCGGCGGACCGGATGCTCGCGTCGCTCGGCCTCGAGCCGACAGCGCTCGGGGTCGCCCGCATCTACGCAGGGATCGCGGACCGCTTCGTGCTGGACACGGTCGACCGCGAGCTGGACACAGAGATCCAGAAGCTCGGCATGCGGACCCGGGTCACGGACACCGTGATGACCGACGACGCGGCCCGAGCCCGCCTTGCTGCCGAGGTCCTCGAGTTCGCGGTGGCGGGATGAGGGATCGCGTCGTCGCGGTCGTCCCGGTCGGGCACCTGGAGCGCGCGAAGTCGCGGCTCGGCGAGGTGCTCGACGCCGAGGAGCGTCGTGACCTCGTCATCGGTCTCCTCGAGCGCACCCTCGCCGCCACCCTCGGGACGCCCGGGATTGCCGAGACGATCGTGGTGACGCCGGACGACGAGGTGGCATCGCTCGCGGACGCGGCCGGGGCACGCGTCATCCGCCAGGCGGATCGGGGCCTCAACCACGGGCTCGCGCAGGCCCGGTCCGCGGCACTCGACGAAGGCGCCACGGCCCTGCTCGTGCTCCCGGCCGACCTTCCGGCCGTGTCGCCCGCGGCCGTGTCCGACCTGCTCGGCGTTCTCGCGGGGGCGCAGCTCGCCGCTGGTCGCGATCGTCCCCGATCGACACGGGCGCGGCACGAACAGCCTCCTGCTCGCTCCACCGGACGTGATCGACTTCGCATTCGGCGGCGACAGCCGCGTCGCGCACCAGCATGCCGCCGCGGCCGCCTCGACCGAGGTGATCGAGCTGGACGGACCCCTGTCGCTCGACATCGACACGCCCGAGGACCTGCTGCTCGTCCAGGCCGGCGAGCTGGGCGCACGCGATGACGAATGACGCCGCCAGGGTCGAGGTATTCGCCCTCGACGGGATCCCGGAGGTCGAGCCCGGCGACGACCTCGGGGCGCTGATCGGCGAGGCGCTCGAACGGCACCCGGACCTCCTGCCCCTCGCCGATGCGGACGTCCTCGTCGTCACCCAGAAGGTCGTCTCCAAGGCCGAGGGCGCGGTGGTCGACCTGACCACGGTCGAGCCCCGCCCGGAGGCCGCGGCGTTCGCCGAGCGCTTCGGCCGCGACGCGCGCCAGGTCGAGGTCGTCATGCGGGAGGCGCGCCGAATCGTCCGCATGGACCGCGGGGTGCTGATCACCGAGACGCGGCACGGGTTCGTGTGCGCCAACGGCGGTGTCGACGCGTCGAACGTCGGGCCGCAGTCCGGCTCGCTCGTCACGTTGCTGCCGGAGGACCCCGATGCGTCCGCCGGCCGCATCCGCACGGCAATCCACGACCGCTTCGGCGTCGACGTCCCCGTCATCGTGTCGGACTCGTTCGGCCGGCCGTGGCGCTGGGGCATCGTCGACGTCGCCCTCGGCGTATCCGGCATGCACCCGCTCGACGACCTCCGCGGCACGCCCGACCACGACGGCCGCGTCATGCAGTCCACGGTCCGCGCCGTCGCCGACGAGATCGCGTCGGCGGCCGAGCTGGCGCTGGGCAAGACGGCGGGACGGCCGGCCGCCCTCGTGCGGGGCGCCGCCTTCGTCCGTGGCGAGGGCTCGATCCGCGAACTGGTGATGCCGGCGGAGAACGACCTCTTCCGCTGATCGGCGAACCGGGTAGCATCGCGGCCGTGAAGCTCGGCCTCCAGATTCGTTCCTTCACGTGGCCGGGCGGGCCCGCCGCGATCGCCGAAACCCTCGGCCGCATCGTGCGCACCGCCGATGACGTCGGGTTCGACTCGATCTGGCTCATGGACCACTTCATCCAGATCCGGGGCGTCGGCAAGCCGCACGAGCCGATGCTCGAAGGCTGGACGACGCTGGGCTGGATCGCGGCCAACACGAGCCGCGCGCGTCTCGGGCTGCTGGTGGGCGGGGTGCCCTATCGCTACCCGGCGGTCTGGGTCAAGGCGGCGACGGCACTCGACGTGCTGTCCGGCGGACGGGCGTGGCTCGGGATCGGCGCGGCCTGGAACCAGGAGGAGGCGGAGAACCTGGGCATCCCGTTCCCGCCGCTCGTCGAGCGCTTCGAGCTGCTCGAGGAGACGCTGGCCATCGCCCACCAGATGTGGAACGGCGAACACGGCAGCGAGGACCGGTTCGAGGGCCGCCACTTCCGGGCGGCGCGCCTGCTGAACTCCCCGCAATCGCTGTCGCGGCCGCGCATCCCGATCATGATCGGCGGCGGCGGCGAGCGGAAGACGCTCCGGCTGGTGGCGCGCTACGCGGATGCGACCAACGTGTTCGGCGCCCCGGAGGCGATCGCCCGCAAGTACCGCATCCTCGAGCAGCACTGTGAGGCCATCGGCCGCAACTTCGAGGAGATCGAGCGGACGACGCTCCAGTCGGTGGCGATCTCCGAGGACGGGAGCCCCGGAACGGAGACGGCGGCACAGGTCGTCGACCACTTCGGCGAGCTCAACGACGCCGGCGCCCAGCACGTGATCTTCAACGTGCGGAACGTCCACGACCCCGGCATGCTGGAGCTCATCGGCCGTGACGTGATCCCGCACCTGCGACCGCTCTGATACTCCTGGGGGGTATCGACTTCTGCTACGATGGATGCCGAATGACCGACGAAAAGACGACCGATCAGTCCGCCGGCAACGGGCAGGCATCGAAGGACGACGATCCGTTTGCCGGGATCACGCTCGACTGGCTCGGCGGGGATGCCGCCGACTCGCCGTTCGCGACCCCCGTGGCGGCCGTCGCCACGCAGCCCGGCGGACCGCACGAGACCGACCATGACGACGGCCGGACGGAGTCCCACATGGTCATCGTGGGATCGGGCCCGGCCGGGCTGACCGCCGCGATCTACGCTGCGCGCGCGAACCTGAAGCCGATCGTCCTCGCCGGTTCGGCGCCGGGCGGCCAGCTGATGCTCACGAGCGACGTCGAGAACTATCCGGGCTTCCCGGACGGCGTCCAGGGCCCTGAGCTGATGAACACGATGCGCGACCAGGCGACCCGCTTCGGCACGCGCATGGTCGACGTCGACGTGGACAAGGTCGATCTCAGCCAGCGCCCGTTCCGCCTGTGGGCCCGGGGCACGGAGTACCGCGCGGATTCGGTGGTCGTCGCCACCGGTGCGTCGGCGCTGTGGCTCGGGCTCGAGAGCGAGACCCGCCTCCGGGGCCGCGGCGTGTCGGCGTGCGCGACCTGTGACGGGTTCTTCTTCCGCGACCGCGAGATCGCCGTCGTCGGCGGCGGCGACACCGCGTTCGAGGAGGCGACCTATCTGACGCGGTTCGCGACGAAGGTCCATCTCCTCCATCGGCGCGACTCGTTCCGGGCGTCGAAGATCATGATCGACCGCGCCCGCGAGAACCCGAAGATCGATATCCACCCGAACACGGCTGTTGACGAGGTGCTCGGCGACGCCAAGGTGGAGGGCCTCCGACTGCGCGACACCGAGACCGGCGACACGAAGGAGATGGAGGTCCAGGGGCTGTTCGTCGCCATCGGCTACAGGCCGAACACCGAGGCGTTCCGCGACTGGCTCGAGGTCGGCGAGGGGGGCTACCTGGTCGTCCACGACGAGACGAATTCGAAGATCGACGGGGTGTTCATCGCCGGCGACGTCCACGACCACCGCTATCGGCAGGCCGTGACCGCGGCGGCTGACGGCTGCAAGGCCGCGATCGACGCGGAGCGCTGGCTCGAGTCGCAGGGCATCGCAGAGGCTGCCACCTCGACCGCCTGGTGACCTCCGCGAAGCGACGACGCAACGACCTGGTCCATCGGCTCGGCATCGAGCCGACGGTCGCCGCGCGTCTGAAGGGAACACTCGGGCCGGCGGTCGATGCCGCGGCGGCGCGCTCGCCCGGGAACGTCACGGTGCTCGACGCCGGTTGCGGACGGACGTCGCCGCTGATCTCGTTCCGCGACCGGATCGATCGCTTCGTTGGCGTCGACATCCATGCCCCGGCGACCCCGCTCCCCTATCTCGACGAGTTCGCGACCGTCGACCTGTGCGGCGACGGCGCATCGTTCGCCGAAGGCTCGTTCGATGTGGTGCTGTCGAACTTCACGGTGGAGCATTTCGCCGACCCCGCTGCGGCGCTCGGGAACCTCTACCGCTGGCTCCGGCCGGGCGGAACGCTGGTCATCACGACCGTGAACCGGCGCCACCCGTTCGTCGCGGCGTACCTCGGCATCCCGGACGGCGCTCGCCGACGCATCCAGCCGCTGATCAAGGAGACCGCCGCGGACGCCCACCCCCTCGTCGGGGCATGCAACGATCCGGAGGCGGTCACGGCGGCCCTGGCCGGCGCGGGCTTCGAGGAGATCGAGCTCGAGACCGTCGGCAACCTCGCCCGGGCGTGGGGCCGGCGCCTGCCGACGTTCGCCCTGGGGCTGGCCGGCGACCTGATCGCGCAGGGCAGCCCGAGCCGCCGGTCCACGATCCTCGCGGTCGCGCGGAAGCGCAGGCGCTTGACTGCGCTTTTCACGTTCGGCGCGGAAATCACCATTCCCCTGCGATGCGACTTCCCGGCATCAACGGCGTCGGGGCGTCCAGATCACCACCAGCCTCCAGGCGGCCGGCGCGACCCGGGATCCCATGTGTCCCCGAGCACACCGACCAGGGCCGCGAATCGCCACCAGCGCAGGTTCGCGAGCTTTCCGTTCTCGAGTCGCGAGATGACCGACTGGTCAAGCCCGCACAGCTTCCCGAGGTGGCGCTGGCTCAGTCCGGCTCGACGCCTCGCCTCGCGAACCGACTCACCGATGGCGGCCATGCCGGCCAGGGACACGCTGGGAAAGTCCATCGAGCCGCGCCCCGCCTTCGGGAACGAGCGTGGCGTGTACATGGCGCATTCGTACATGACGGCGCTTCATCCGGCCTCATCCGCCGATTGCCTCCGCAGCCACCCCACCCAGCGATGCCGGGAAGTTGCATCAGAAATGCCGGGAAGTTGCATCCCGGGAGAAGGTGACTTCCCGGCTCGAAGTCCCGGCTCGAGCTCCCCGGCGCATTCGGACCTCTCGTGCTAGCGTCGGTCTGATGGAGAGCAGGACCTGATGGCGTTTCCGCGTGGTCGCACGCGCGCCGCAACCGGCGGCGCGGCCGGTGGCGGCGGCGGGGGCAGGACCCGAAGCATGGGCGGGGGCATGTGGGGCGGCCCCACCCAGGAGTTCGTCCCGGTGCCGCCGGAGCGGCGCGACGCGACGATCCGGCGGATCGTCGCCTTCTTCCGTCCGTATCGGTTCCAGGTGCTCGTCGTCCTGGTCGCGATCCTGCTGACCAGCCTGATCGGCCTGGTGAACCCGCTGTTGCTCGGTGTCCTCCTCGACCAGGTGATCATCGGCGGCGACTACGAGAAGCTGAACCTGTATGTCGGGCTGATGATCGTGCTGCCGATCCTGACGGGCCTGATCGGCGTCGGGCAGAGCTACCTCAACAACGTCATCGGCCAGAACGTCATGCAGGACCTGCGGGGGGCGCTCTATGCGCACCTCCAGAGCATGCCGCTGCGCTTCTTCACCGAGACGCGAACCGGCGAGATCCAGAGCCGCCTGGCCAACGACGTGGGCGGCGTGCAGTCCGTCGTCACCGACACGGCGAGCTCGATCACCAGCAACCTCGCGATCGCGGTCAGCACGATCATCGCGATGTTCCTGCTGAGCTGGCAGCTGGCCCTGCTGTCACTCGGGCTGCTGCCGTTCTTCATGTACCTCACCTACCGCGTCGGCAAGGTCCGCCGGGAGGTGTCGACCGAGACCCAGAAGTCCCTCGCCGAGCTCAGCGCGACGACCGAGGAGACGCTCAGCGTGTCGGGCATGCTGCTGTCCAAGACGTTCGGCCAGCAGGAGAACTCGATCGCAAAGTTCCGGGCGATCAACGCGAACCTTGCCAGGCTCCAGATCAGGCAGGCGATGGTCGGGCGCTGGTTCTTCATGATCATCGGGACGATCTTCAGCATCATGCCGGCGTTCGTGTACTGGCTCGCCGGGACGCTCGCAGCGAATGGCGATCCCAATGCCCCGACCGCCGGCGCGATCGTCGCGTTCACGACCCTCCAGAGCCGCCTGTTCTTTCCCCTCGGCCAGCTGCTCAATGTCCAGGTCGAGATCCAGGGCTCGCTGGCCCTGTTCGACCGGATCTTCGAATACCTCGGGATGGATTCCGAGATCGTCGACGCGCCCGACGCCGTGGCGCTCGACCCGGCAATGGTCCATGGCGGGCTCCGGATGCGCGACGTGTCGTTCCGCTACCCGTCGGCGCCGGTGCCGCCGCCGGTGGTGGTCGACGAGGCCGGCAACGGCACGCACGCCGCCGAGGAGCTCGAGGAGCTGGAGGAGCTGGCGGAGGTCACGCCGATCGCCGCGATGGAAGCCGTCGAGGCGGGTGCCTTCGAGCCGTTCGACAGTGGTGCGCCGCCGATCGAGCTCGTCCAGCCGTTCGCACTCGAGCACATCGACTTCGAGGCGCAACCGGGCGAGCTGGTCGCGCTGGTGGGTCCGTCCGGCTCGGGCAAGACCACCACGACGTACCTGATCCCGCGGCTGTACGACGTGGACTCCGGCGCGGTCGAGATCGACGGCGTCGATGTCCGGCAGATCAAGCTCGCATCGCTCGGCCAGGTGATCGGCGTCGTGACCCAGGAGACGTACCTGTTCCACGCGTCCATCCGCGACAACCTGCACTACGCCAAGCCCGACGCCACCGACGCGGAGCTCGAGGTGGCGACGCGCGCCGCGGCGATCCACGACCGCATCGTCGAACTGCCCGAGGGGTACGACACGCTCGTCGGCGAGCGCGGCTACAAGCTGTCGGGCGGTGAGAAGCAGCGGATCGCCATCGCCCGAGTGTTGCTGAAGGATCCGCGGATCCTCATCCTCGACGAGGCGACCTCCGCGCTCGACACCGTGTCGGAGCGGCTCATCCAGGCCGCGTTCGAACGCCTGATGGAAGGGCGCACCACGATCGCGATTGCGCACCGCCTGTCGACCATCCTGCGTGCCGACCGGATCCTCGTCTACGAGCGCGGCCGCATCGTCGAACAGGGCACGCATGCCGAGCTCCTGGCCCGGGGCGGCCTGTACGCCCGCCTGTACCGGGAGCAGTTCCTGTCCGAGCACCCCGTGGCAAGCGAGGCCGGGGTCTGAGCGTGTCGATCAAGACCGCCGAGGTGGCCTTCACCGCGGGGCTGCATTTCGAGGCGGACACCGGCAGCGGCCGGCACTTCGCCTACGACGACGATCCCGACGGTGGCATCGGCCCGCTCGAGAGCGTGCTCAGCTCGCTGGCCGCGTGCACGGCGATGGACGTGATCTCGATCGCGCTCAAGAAGCGCCAAGGGGTCGAGCGCTACGTCGTCCATGCGCGGGCGGAGCAGCGCGACGAGTACCCGAAGATCTTCACGCGGATCGATCTCGTCCACGAGGTCGTCGGGTCATCGATCGATACCGAGGCGATCAAGCGCTGTGTCGAGCTGTCGGCGACGAAATACTGCCCGGTCAGCGCGATGCTCTCCTCGGGCGCCACCGAGATCCACCACGCCTACCGGATCGTGCGCCCCGACCAGCCGGTCGAGGAGGGCGAGGTCCTCGTGACCGGGCCGTATCGCTCCGCGGACCCGATCGAGTCGTAAGCCGTCGCGCTCAGCGCGAGGAGAACGGACCCCCGAACGCTTCCTCGGACTTCGTCCCGCGGCCGCGCGTCCAGAGCGACGTCGCGACCGACGGAACCCACCAGCGCAGGAAGTACAGCCGGCAACCCAGGCAGTAGCCCGTCAACGCGAGCAGGCTCTGCAGCGCGGCCACGGCAAGCGCGAAGGCCCAGCCGAGCGTGGACCAGCCCACGACGAACGCGAGCAGCGACAGGATCAGCGCGATGCTGCCCAGCGTCTGGGCGAAGCGCGGCGGGTACTCGTGCTCGGGCTCGGTCTTGCCGAGCCGGGCGATCCGGACGATCCGGCGCCAGATCGCGCCGTAGATCGAGTACTTGAGGCCGAACGCGGCGCTCGTCCCGATCGAGAGCAGGGCGAGGAACACGCCCGGGACCCACCCAGCCGCGAACGAGGCGATGAGCAGGATCGCCGACAGTCCGGCTCCGAACCGATGGCCGCGCGGGTCGATCATGCGCGCCGGCGGCAGCGAGGATTCGGCTCCGGCCGGGATGGCGTTCGGCATCGTGGTCTCCTGGGAGCGCGGCGGATCTGGGGTGGACCGCGGAGGATCGGGACGCGAGGCGGCAGAGACTACCACAACTCCTAGTGGTCTACTAGGGTATGGGCTGTGGGCTGCGTCATCGGTATGCTGTCCGCCCGTTCGGGGTCTGTTCTTGCATGAGTATGCATCGATGTGTATAGTCATACGAACCATGTCGGCGGTCCCTCCGATCCGAACCGCGAGCCTGCCCCCCGTGAGGGGCCTGGCACGCCCGTGAGCGTGGGCATCGACGCACCGGCTCCGATCGCGACGGACCGCCCGACTGGCCTCCCCCGCTCCGCTCGCGGCGTCCCCGCCGACGGCGGGCAGCGGCGCGTCCGCGTCGCGATCGTCGGCGCGACCGGCTACGTGGGCGCCGAGCTCATCCGCATCCTGGCGCGCCACCCGAACGTCGAGCTGGTGGGACTGCAGGGCCGCGATCGCGACAACGAGCCGATCGAGGACACGCACCGCCATCTCGCGGGTACGGGCCTGACCGTCGACTCGGCACTGCCCGAGGCGGACGCCGTGTTCCTGGCGCTGCCCCACGGGACTGCCGCGGCGCGAGTCCCCGAGATTGCGCGTGACGGGACCGCGGTGATCGACCTTGGGCCGGACTTCCGGCTGCGCGACCCGGCCGACTACCCGCGCTGGTACGGGTTCGAGCATCCCCACCCGGAGCTCGCGACCGCGGCAACGTACGGGCTGCCGGAGCTCCACCGCGCCGAGCTCGCGGCCCTCGTCGATGCGCCCGTTGCCATCGTCGGCGCACCGGGCTGCTATCCGACCGCGACGCTCCTGGCGCTCGCGCCGCTGGCCCGTGCCGGGCTCATCGAAGACCTCGTGGTGGACGCCAAGAGCGGTGTCTCGGGCGCCGGCCGCGACCCGAAGCCGGACATGATGTTCGGCGAGGTCAACGAGAGCGTGAAGGCGTACGGCATCGGCGGGCATCGCCACGTGGCCGAGATCGAGCAGGAGCTCGCCTCGCTGGGTGGCGACGTGGCGGCCAATCCGGGAGCGGTCGGCGTGGACTTCCTGCCTCACCTCATCCCGATGAACCGCGGCATCCTGTCGGCATGCCACGTCCGTGCCACGCGACCGATCAGCCAGGCCGAGCTCGACCGGCTGTATGCCGAGGCCTATGCAGACGAACCGTTCGTGCGCGTCGTCGCCACCGCCGCCGGCCACCAGGCACGTGACGGGCTCGAACGAGGCCCGCGTCCACGTCCATCTCGATGAGCGGACCGGCCGGATCCTCGCGATCGGGGTGATCGACAACCTCGTCAAGGGCGCCGCGGGCCAGGGCGTCCAGGCATTCAACATCGTCCACGGCCTGCCCGAGACCGCCGGTCTCGAGCAGCTGCCGCTGGCGCCATAGCTCCACCGGATCACACGGCGATGACCACCGTCCATGCGACTCGCCCAATCCCGGAGCTGCCGACGAGCCTCCCACTCGTCGAGCGGCGGGCCGCCCTGCCGGCCGGTTTTGCGGCCGGCGGGGCGGCCATCGGGATCAAGGCCTCCGGACGGCCCGACCTGGTGCTGATCCGGACGACCGACGGGCCGGCGGCCGCTGCCGCGGTGTTCACGCCGAATGCGTTTGCGGCGGCGCCCGTGAAGCAGTCGCAGGCGAACCTCGCCGCGACGTCGGGCGATCCGCGTGGACGGCACGGCTGGGCGGAGGTCGTGATCTCGACCAGCGGTTCCGCCAACGCGGCCACCGGTCCTGCGGGTGACGCGGACCAGGCCGAAATCGGCCGGATCGTCGGCGCGGCCACAGGCGTAGCCGTGGAGCGGGTGCTCCACCTGTCGACCGGGATCATCGGGACGCGCCTGCCGCTCGACCGGGTGGCCGAGGGCGTCGCCTCGAACCTCCCGGCACTCACCACCGCCGATGCCGGGCTGGCGGCGGCGGCCGAGGCGCTGCGGACGACCGATTCGGTCACGAAGCTCGCGACGACGAGCGTCGAGCTGCCGGCCAGCCGACGGCGGGACCGTGCGGGTGACGGTCTCGGGGATCGCCAAGGGCGTCGGGATGATCCACCCGCGGATGGCCACGATGCTCGCCGTCGTCCTGACCGACGCCGCGGTCGAGCCCGCGGTGCTGGCCGGCCTCCTGCGGCCGGCCGCCGTCCGGACCTGGAACCAGCTCTCGGTCGACGGCGACACGAGCACCAATGACACGGTCTTCGTGCTCGCGTCGGGGAAGGCCGGCAACCAGGAGCTGAGCGCAGGCACGCCGGCGACGACGGCGCTCGGCGCAGCGATCGAGGCGGTCGCCCGCGACCTGGCACGGCAGCAGGCCGCCGACGGCGAGGGTGCGGCAACGTTGATCACCTGCCAGGTGTCCGGAGCCCGCGACGATGCCGAGGCGCGGGCGGTGGCACGGGCGGTGGTGTCGTCGAGCCTGCTGAAGGCGGCGGTCCACGGCCGCGACCCGAACTGGGGCCGCATCGCAGGCGCGGCGGGGAACGGCGTGCTGGCCGATGCCGCGGTGCTCGAGGCCGGCGGACTCCCCGCGGATGAGGCGGCGGCACGTGCCGGCAGCCCGGTCGCGCTCGACCCGGACCGGTTGCGGATCGCGATCGCCGGCCATCTCGTGTTCGACGGCACCGCCGGCGGCCCGGTTGCCTTCGACCGCGCGGCCGCACGCGCGGAGATGGATGACCCGGAGCTCCTGATCCGGCTCGACCTGGGGCTCGGCGGCGGTACGGGCGAGGCGTTCGGGTGCGACCTCACCGAGCAGTACGTGATCGAGAACAGCGAGTACACGACGTGAGCGAGATTCTCGTCGTCAAACTGGGTGGTACGACGATCGCCGAGCAGTCCCAGGTGCTCGAGGAAGTGGCCGCGGTCGCGCGCCAGCGTCCCGTGGTCCTCGTCCACGGTGGCGGCAAGCGGATCACCGAGTGGCTCGAACGACTCGGCGTTCCCTCGCGCTTCGAGGGCGGCCTGCGGGTCACCGACCCGGCGGCGCTCGAGGTGGCCGCGGCGGTTCTCCGGGGAGTGGTCAACAGCGAGCTCGTCTCGGGTCTGCGCACCCTCGGCGTCGACGCCGTCGGCCTGTCCGGGGTCGATGGCGGCCTGCTGATCGCGGAGCGCATCCCGGAGCTCGGGCTCGTCGCACGCATCGTCGGGCTTCGCCGCGACCTCCTCGACGCGATCCTCGTCGGCGGCCAGGTCCCGGTGGTCGCGCCGCTCGCGCGGGACGAGGACGGGATCGTCTGCAACGTGAACGCGGACGACGCCGCGGCCGGCATCGCGGCGGGGCTCGGCGCGCGACAGCTCGTGCTGATGACCGACGTCGACGGGGTGCGCGACGCGGAGGGCCGGCGGCTCGACACGCTGACCGTCGGCGAGGCCGAGGCGCTCATCGAGAGCGGCGTGATCAAGGGCGGGATGGTCCCGAAGATCCGGGCTGCCCTGGCCGCCGTCACGTGGGAGGGATCCGAGGCGATCATCGCCGACTCGGCCGCCGAGCGCGCCCTCGAGCGGTCGCTCAGCGAGCAGACGTTCGGCACCCGGATCACCGCGAGCCGGCCGGCGGCGAACGTGGGCGCGGCGTGAACGGCGGCCCGGAGGCGAAGCGGCTTCGCCAGCGACAGATCCGCCAGCTCGTCACGAGCCGGCCCCTGACCAGCCAGCGCGAGCTCGTCGATGCGCTCGCTGAGCAGGGCTACGACGTCACGCAGGCGACGGTCTCGCGCGACATCGGGGAGCTCGGGCTGTTCAAGGCGCCGCGTGGTGGCGCGCACGTCTACGTGGCACCGCAGGACGTGGCGCCCGCGGTCCGGCCGCAGTCCGACGAGCGCCTCCGGCGGATCCTCGAGGACGTGCCGATCACCGTCGGGCGCAGCGGGCTGATCCTCGTGCTGACCGGCACGCCGGGTACCGCGAGCGTCGTGGCCCAGGCGATCGACGAGTCGACCCTCCATGAGCAGGAAGGCACCCTCGCGGGCGACAATACGTTGCTCGTCCTGTTCGCCGACGAGGAGCGCCTCGAGCGCTGGCTCGAGCGGTTCCGCCGGCTGCAGGGCCTCCCCACCCCGGCGTCCATCGTGCCGTCCGAAATGCCCGTCCCAGCCGTTCCCGGAGGTTCCCGCAGATGAAGAAGGTCGTGCTCGCCTACTCGGGCGGTCTCGACACCTCGGTCGCCGTTGCCTGGCTCAAGGAGCAGTACGGGGCCGAGGTCGTGACGCTCACTGTCGACGTCGGTGGCGGTTCGCTGCGCCAGGGCGTCGAGGCGCGGGCGATGTCGGCCGG
The DNA here is from genome assembly GCA_963721655.1 of uncultured Chloroflexia bacterium. Classification (GTDB taxonomy): domain Bacteria; phylum Chloroflexota; class Limnocylindria; order Limnocylindrales; family CSP1-4; genus DASTYU01. Next base: position 25,772 of record CAVRKH010000012.1, read on the forward strand.
CGCGTCCCGCGCCTACGTGGTCGACGCGCGCGAGCGCTTCGTGACCGACTTCGTGTGGCCGCACCTCCAGGCGAACGCGCTCTACCAGGGCGCCTATCCGCTGGCGACGGCGCTGGCCCGGCCGCTCATTGCCCAACTGCTCGTCGAGGTCGCGGCGAAGGAGAGCGCCGACGCCGTCGCGCACGGCTGCACCGGCAAGGGCAACGACCAGGTCCGCTTCGATGTCGCGACGCACGCCCTGAACCCGGGGCTCGAGGTCATCGCACCGATGCGCGTCGGGATGGGCCTCACCCGCGACCAGGAGATCGACTACGCCGCCGAGCGCGGGATCGAGATCCCGATCACGAAGCAGTCGCCCTACTCGATCGACGTCAACCTGTGGGGCCGCTCGTGCGAAACCGGTGTGCTCGAGGACCCGTGGGTCACGCCACCGGCCGACGCCTACGAGTGGACCGTCGCACCGGCCGATGCGCCCGATCCGATCGAGCTGACGATCGACTTCGAGGGTGGGATCCCGGTTGCGCTCGATGGGGAGCGGCTGCCCCCGGTCGAGCTCGTCGACCGGTTGCACGAGCTCGGCGGGGCGCACGGCGTCGGGCGCATCGACCACGTCGAGGACCGCCTGGTCGGGATCAAGAGCCGCGAGATCTACGAGGCGCCCGCCGCGACGATCCTGCACGAGGCGCATCGCGCGCTCGAAGGGCTGACGCTGACTCGCGACACGCTCCGCTTCAACCGCCTCGTCGCCGACGAGCTGGCTCGACTCGTCTACGACGGGCTGTGGTTCAGCGCCCTGTCGCGCGACCTGCGCGGCTACGCCGCCTCGTCGCAGCGGGTCGTGTCGGGCGAGGTCCGCATCCGGCTCGACCACGGGCAGGCGATCGTCAGCGGGCGGCGCTCCCCGCTGTCGCTGTACGACAAGAGCCTCGCCACGTACGACGAGGGTGACGCGTTCGACCACGCAGCGGCGGTCGGCTTCATCGAGATCTTCGGGTTGCCGCTGCGGGTGGAGGCCGCGCGGCACGGCGCCGTCGGGCGGTTCCACGGTGCCGCGTGGGCCTGGACCGACCCGCTCCTCGAGGGTCTGCCGACGACCGTCACCGACCCGGAGCCCGCCACCGTCTGAGCGGTCAGCCCGGGTTCGGGCTTTCGACCGATTCCTGGTAGCGCTCGCGCGCTTCGTCGACGGTCAGGACCTCGTCGCCGGTTGGTGGTTCGGCCTCCATGGGCGCACCGTAGTCCTCGAAGTCGTAGGTCACGACCAGCGCGTCGATGTCCTGGCCCTGGAGCTCCTGCTCGTAACGCGTCCGCGCGATGTGCCCATCCGCGTCGACCCAGACTTCGAGCTCGTGGGTCAATGGGACGCCGGCGGCATTGAACCCGTTCACGTGCGATTCGTAGGCCGGCAGCAGCGACTCGGGGATGTGCGGGCGCGCCGCCTCGATGTCGACCTGCGCCACGTAGCGCGTGACTGCCCGGTCGCCGATCGTCTCCTCGCCCGCCGCGTCGGCGCTCGTGACGCCGAGCGGCGCCACCAGCACCAGGGAGTAGTCGCCGTTCTGGCGAATGAACATGTCCTGTCCCAACGTTCCCGGCTTGATGTCAAGGACGACCCACGTGTGCTCCGGGAGGTAGGGCGCGTCGCGACCCCGAGTGAACACGTGCTCGCCGTCGTAGATGACCTCGGACGCAGGCACGGTCCCAGCCACGCCCGGTGACGCGAAGCGGAACTGGCTGGGGTCGCCGAACGACACCTGGCCCGTGCCGGTCATCGGGGGCAAGGTGTCGTCGGGATCGGCCGAACGGACGTCGACCGCGAAGCGGAGGGTCTCCTCGGCGAGCGTCGCGAGGGCTGCGTCGAGGACCTCCTGCGCGGGGCCGCCGGGCTCGACGGAGACGGCGGGCGACGGCGCGTGCGAGGCGGCTGCCGAGGACGGTGCTGGGCATCGACGGCGCCGCCGAGGGCGCCGCCGGCGATGCAACGGCCGACGAAGAAGGTGACGCAGTCTCGGGAGCCGCGGCGCTGCACGAGGCGAGGGCGAGCGCCAGACCGAACACCGTGGCGGCGAATCGGAGCTGGCGCATCGGATCCTCGCAGCGGGTTCGGAGGGCCAAGGTTACGCGACCGATGCCGGAGCGACGACGGTACCTTCCTCGGGTGCGACCAGCTGTTTCGCGAGCGCGGGCTGAGCGCCGCGGGCGTCACCGACCGGCTCCGCCATGGCCGAGCGCACGCTGCTCCGCGCACCCCGGCCCGATGCGCCATGATCGGCCGGTGACGACGACCGAACCCATCACGCAACCTTCGCGGCCACGTTCCGCCGCCGGGCGCCGTCTCGACGAGCTGGCATTCCTCCACGAGATCGCGCGGCTCGCGACGCAGGCACGCGACTGGGACGAGCTGATGCGCACGATCGTCGACGGGACGACGGCGGCGATGAGCGTCGAGGTCTGCTCGTTCTACCTGTCCGACCGGGACGCGGATCGGCTGACGCTCGCCGCAACGAACGGCCTGGACCGCAGCCAGGTCGGCCGGGTGAGCCTGGCGGTCGGCCAGGGGATCACCGGTCGCGCGGCCGCGTCCCGCCTGCCGATCGCCGTGCGCGACGTCACCGCCGACCGCCGCTTCTCGTGGGTCCGCGGGTTCGACATGCGCGGCCTGCACGCGATGCTGTCGGTGCCGCTCGTGTGGCACGAAGAGGTCGTCGGCGTGCTCAACGTCCAGACGCTGGCGAAGCGCAACTTCCGTCGCGCCGAGATCGAGTTCCTGACGACGATCGCCGCGCTCCTCGCGGGCATCGTGGCGAAGGGCCGGCTGCAGGCCGAGATCGAGGGCCGCCTGCAGCAGTTGACGGCGCTCGATGCCGCGCGTGCCGAGCTCCTGTCGGTCGTCACCCATGAGCTGCGCACGCCGTTGTCGGTCGTCCGGGCGTACGTCGACCTCCTCGGCGAGGCAGCCGCCGGGACGAGTCCCAGCCCAACGGAGGCCAACGCGCGCGAGTGGCATGACGCCGCGCTGGACCAGGTGTCGCGGCTCGATCGACTCGTCGATTCGATCCTCGCGTCGGTCCGCGGGGAGGGGCTGACCGGGCTGTCGCGGGCGCCATTCGACGCCGTTGCGGCCGTCGGCGAGACCGTCGACACGCTGCGCCTGGTCCTCCGTCCTCACCCGATCCGCTGGGAGCGACCGTCCGAGGGGATGGCCGCCATCGGTGACGAGACACGGTTCCGCCAGGTCCTCGAGCAGTTGCTCGAGAACGAATTCGAAGTACGCACCGACGGCCGACGGCGTGAGCATCGGCGTCTGGCGGCGTGCCGGCGAGATCCAGGTGTATGTCACCGACGACGGCCCCGGGGTTCCGGCGGAGGACTGGGAGAGCGTCTTCGAGCCGTTCGTCCGGATCGAGGGGCGGGGGCGCAGCCGCGGCTCGGGGATCGGGCTGTTCGCGGCGCGCCGGCTGATGGACGCGATGGGCGGGCGGGTCTGGCTGGAGCCGAATGGCTACGGCGGCAGCCGCTTCATCGTGGCGCTGCCCGCCGAGGGTTGAGCGGGCCGGTCAGGCCGCGGGAATCGGTGCGGGCAGCCCCTGCTCGGTAGCGACGAGCCGCGCCCCGTCGGCGAGGCGGCGGTAGATCGCGGCACTCGCGGCGATGCCCTCGCGGTACGGCGTCACCGGGACCTTCCCGAGGGAGGCAAGCGATTCGTGAGCGATCGCGGCGGGGAACGGGAGCTCGGTCGGCGCCACCGTGATGAGCCCGGCAGCTTCCGGCACCGCCATCTCGATCGCCGCGACCCAATCCGCGATCGCGACTGCGTCGCCACCAAGATTGAACACGCGGGCGCCGGCCGGCTCCGACCGGCTGGCGAGCAGCAACGTCTTTGCCACGTCCTCGGCGTACTGGAACAGGGTCGAGCCGCCGAACGTGATCTCGAACGGCCGGCCAAGGACCGCGGCTGCGATGGCGACGGTGGGGCTGCTGGTCATCCCCTGGTCGCGTCCAACGCCATACACCGTCATCGGGCGCAGCCCGACGCTCGGCACGCCGGAGTCCTGCCAGTAGATCCGGGCGTTGCCCTCGTTCGCCCGCTTGTAGACGCCGTAGTGGTTACCGGGGTGCGCCTCTGCGTCCTCCTCGAGCCGGCCGGTCACGGCGTTGACGTCCGACGGCGAGTACATCCCGATCGACCCCGCGTAGACGACCGGCGCCGCGATCGAGCCCTGGCGTCGGACGGCCTCGAAGACGTTCACCGTCCCGACCACGTTCACCGCCGCGCCGAGCGGCGGGTCCGCGCGAGAGAACGGAACCTGCAGCGCGGCCAGGTGGATGACGTTCGTGATGCCGTGCTCGTCGAGGACGCGCTCGAGCGCCGGCAGGTCCGTGATGTCGCCCGCGACGAGCGGTACGCGCTCGAGCTCGTCGGGCTCGAGGATCTGGGCGAGTCGCCGCGTATTCCGCCCGAGATCGAACCCGACGACCGGCGTGCCCTCGCGCACCAGCTCGCGCACGGTCCACGCGCCGACGCAGCCGAGTGCGCCAGTGACGAGGAACCGCTCCTCGGTCATGAACGCTGCCCGTTGTCTTCGAAGCGGCAGGTGTTCTCGAGGCGGCCGATGCGCTCGATCTCGACGGTCACCCGGTCGCCGTCCCCGAGGAAGCGCGGCGGATCGCGGAACGCGCCGACCCCGCCCGGTGTCCCGGTCGCGATGACGTCGCCGGGCTCGAGCGTGAACGAGCGTGACAGGAAGCTGATGATCTGGGCAACGGAGAAGTACATCTCGGACGTGCGCGAGTCCTGGACGAGCTCACCGCCGACCCGGCACGTGATCGCGAGGTCCTGCGGATCGCCGATCTCGTCGGCGGTCACCAGCACCGGGCCCATCGGGCAGAACGTGTCCAGGGACTTCCCGCGGACCCATTGTCCGTCGCCGAACTGGAGGTCCCGGGCCGACACGTCGTTGATGCAGGTGTAGCCGAGGACGTGGTCCAGTGCGTCGGCTTCGGTCACATGCCGAGCGGTCCGACCGATGACCACCCCGAGCTCCGCCTCGTAGTCGACCTGCCCCGTCAGACCGGGATCCCAGCGGATGTCGGCTTCGGGGCCGACCACGCTGCTCGGCCACTTGGCGAACACCAGTGGCGCCGCCGGCGCGCTGACTCCTTCTTCGTCCGTGTGCTCGCGGTAGTTGCGGCCGATGGCCACGACCTTGCCGGGCCTTGGGAGCGGGGCCAGCAGCTCGGTCCCGGAAAGCGGCACGACCTGCGACGCCGGCGACGAGGAGGAGACATTCGTCGCCGACGCCGCGGCCGCGAGGTTGGTAAGCCCTGTGGGTCCGAGAGCGATCAGGTCAGCCATGGTGCGCGGGCCGTCAGGCAGCACATCGCAGGCTGCCCGCCAAGCCTCCCCGGAGACGACTCCGAGCGTCTCGCCGGCGGGGGTTCTCGCGGAGATCAAGCGCACAACGGCTCCAGATGTTCAGTATTCTGGCCGGTGGACGGAGGACTGGACGATACGATACGGTCATCGTCTGCGTCAACCATCAGGAGGGTGCAGTGGCCTTCGATCCCGTCGCGCGCGTCCCGCTCGGTCGGACCGGGCTCTCGGTCACGAGGCTCGGTTTCGGGAGCGCGTCGATCGGCGGCCTGTTCAGCGCGGTCACCGAAGATGACGCGCGGACGATGGTCCAGCGCGCCTGGGACATCGGCATCCGCTATTTCGACACGGCCCCGCTGTACGGCTACGGCGACGCGGAGCGGCACATCGGCAGCGTGCTGCGCGCCATGCCGCGCGACGCGTTTGTGCTCTCGACGAAAGTCGGCCGGCTCGTTCGGACGCCGGACGCGATCGGCCCAGGCGACGAGCGCGACCTTCAGCGCTTCGACGGCCGCGACGACGCCTTCTATGTCCGCTCAGGGCCCGAGCGCATCGTCTTCGACTACTCCGGAGACGGCGTCAGGCGGTCGATCGAGGAGAGCCTGGAGCGGCTCGGGCTCGACCGGATCGACATCGCGCTGATCCACGACCCGGACGACCACTGGCAGGCCGCGCTTGACGGGGCGTACCCGGCCCTCGCCAGGCTCCGCGAGCAGGGCGTGATCCGGGCCGTCGGAGCCGGCATGAACCAGTCGGAGATGCTCGCCCGCTTCGTCCGCGAAACCGACATGGACGCGGTGCTCCTCGCCGGGCGCTACACGCTGCTCGAACAGGGAGCTCTCGACGAGTTGCTGCCGGCCTGCGAGCAGCGCGGCGTTTCGGTGCTCATCGGCGGGGTGATGAACAGCGGTCTGCTCACCGGTCCGAAGGCCGGGAGCCGGTTCAACTACACGCCGGCGCCGGCAGAGGTCGTCGAACGCGCCCGCAGGATCGGCGAGGTCTGCGACCGGCACGACGTCCCGCTCCGGGCCGCAGCCATCCAGTTCCCGCTCGCTCACCCCGTCGTCGCCTCGCTCGTGGTCGGCGTCCGAACCGTCCCCCACCTCGACGAGTACCCGGCCTTCGCCCGGGTCGATATCCCGGCAGCCCTGTGGGACGACCTCCGCGCCGAGGGCCTGCTCCGGTTGGACGCCCCGACACCGCGAGGGACGAGCGCTTGATCGTCGACGCCCATCACCACTTCTGGGACCCGGCGGCGACCGACTATCCGTGGCTGACCGACGAGCTCGCCTCGATCCGCCGCGCGTTCGGGCCGGCCGACCTCGAGCCGGCCCTGCGGGCGAACGGCGTCGACGCCACGGTCCTCGTCCAGACCCGGTCGAGCCTCGAGGAAACCGAGGACTTCCTCGCCCTCGCCGACCGCACGCCGTTCGTCCGTGGCGTCGTCGGCTGGGTCGACCTGACCGACCCGGGCGTGGCAGACACGATCGCCGCTCTCCGCGGCGCGACCCGACGGCGCGTACCTCGTCGGGATCCGCCACCAGGCGCACGACGAGCCGGATCCGGACTGGCTGGTGCGCGACGACGTCATCCGCGGGATCCAGGCGGTCGGGCGGGCCGGGCTCGTGTACGACCTGCTCGTCCGGTCGCGCGAGCTGCCGGCGGCGCTCGCCCTCGCCCGCCGGCTGCCGGACGTCCCGTTCGTCATCGACCACATCGCGAAGCCGCCGATCGCGTCGGGGGAGCTCGAGCCATGGGCGTCGCGCATCGCGCCGTTCCGGGAGCTGGAGCACGTCGCCTGCAAGGTCTCGGGGATGGTCACGGAGGCCGACTGGTCGACCTGGACGCCGGCCGACCTCCAGCCCTACGTCGACCACGTCCTCGAGGTGTTCGGTCCGGACCGGCTCCTGTTCGGCTCCGACTGGCCGGTGTGCCTCCTCGCGGCGGGCTACGACCAGGTGCTCGACGCGGCGCGATCGACGCTGGCAAACCTCGGCGACGACGACCGGGCGAAGGTCCTCGGCGGGACGGCCGCCCGCGTCTACCGGCTCTGAGCGACCGCCGGTGATGGCGCCGGCGGCTCGACGTGGAGCGGGTCCGACATCCGGCGGGCGAGCACGTGCAGGTCCTGGACCAGCGCCGGGACCCGGTCGCCGGTCGCCCGGACCTTGAGCAACGTGATGCTCGCGGCGTACGGCCCCTCGCCGGGACGCCGGCCCGGGATCGCGACGCCGAAGCACACGACGCCCTCGACGGTCTCCTCGTCGTCCATCGAGTAGCCCCGCTCGCGGACGACCGCGAGGTCGTCGAGCAGCGCGTCGACGGAAGCGAGCGAGCGGCCGGTCAGGACCGGCAGCTCGACCCCGTCGAACCGCCGCCGCACCTCGCGCTCGTCGATGAGGGCGAGGGCGGCCTTGCCCGTCGCGGTGACGCTTGCCGGGAGCCGCCGCCCGATCTGCGAGGTCAGCCGGACCGGCTGCTTCCCGTCGTGGCGGGCGAGATAGGTCATCTCGACCCCGTCGAGGACCGCGAGCTGGACGGTCTCCTCGGAGCCGGCCGGGAGCTCGTTGCAGGCCTCGTAGAACTCCTGGACGAGGTCGACCGACGTCAGGTAGGCGCCGCCGAGCTCGGCCAGCTTGCGGCCCAGCGTGAACCCCGTCCCCACGCGCCGGATGAGCCCGGTGTCGGCGAGCGCAGCGCAGATGTTCGCGATCGACGACTTCGGCAATCCGAGCCGGCGGGCCAACTCGCTCGGTCCGACCGGGGCGCTGCCGTTCTCGGCGAGGAGGTCGAGGATCGCCGCTGCGCGGGTGACTGCAGGGGCCAGCGATCCGCCTGCATCGATCTCGTCACTCACGACGTTCACTGCCCCTCTGTACGCCCACGAACTCGCTGCCGCCAGCGTCATTGTCCGGGCTTGACGGCAGCGCTATCGTTCAGGATACCGTGCGCTGTCCAGTGGACTGGACGACGCCCGAAATTGGGGTCGTGACTCCGGAGAACCGTGGAGGAGAGCATGAACTCGGAACGCATTCGCTCGCGCTACGCGCTGGCAGCGGTGGCGCTGCTCGTCGCGGCGTGCTCGAGCAGCGGCGGCGGCACGGCCGCACCCGCCGCAAGCGCCGCTCCGCCCCCGTCCGCCGCCGCCAGCACCGCTGCTGGCAGTCCGGCCGCCAGTGGTGGCGGTGGCGCCGCCGCGGGCGCCTACATCCCGATCGTGTCGAAGGGCTTCCAGCACCAGTTCTGGCAGGCAGTCAAGCAGGGCGCCGAGTCGAAGGCCACCGAGCTCGGCGTGACGGTGAACTTCGAAGGTCCCGAGACCGAGACGCAGGTCGACAAGCAGCTCGAGATGCTCCAGGCGGAGCTCGACAAGAACCCGGCAGCCCTGTGCTTCGCGGCGCTCGACAGCCAGGCGGCAACCCCGTTGCTGGAGCAGTTCCAGGAGAAGAGCATCCCGGTGATCGCCTTCGACTCGGGGGTCGACAGCGACATCCCGATCACGACGGCCGCGACGGACAACATCAAGGCCGCCGGCGATGGCGGCCGACAAGATGGGCGAGCTCATCGGTGGATCGGGCAAGGTCGGCGTGATCGTCCACGACCAGACGAGCCGGACGGGCATCGACCGGCGCGACGGGTTCATCAACGAGATGAAGGCCAAGTACCCGGACGTCGAGATCATCGGCCCGCAGTACGGCGGCGGCGACCAGCTCAAGTCGACGGACCTGGCCAAGGCGATGATCCAGGCGAACCCCGACATCAAGGGCTTCTTCGGCGCCAACGAAGGCTCGGCGATCGGCGTGGTCAACGCCGTGAAGGAGCTCAACAAGGCCGGCGAGCTCGTCGTCATCGGCTACGACTCGGGCAAGGCCCAGATCGACGCGATCAACAGCGGCCTGATGGCCGGAGCGATCACCCAGAACCCGATCGGCATCGGCGAGCAGTGCGTCGACGCGGCCGTGAAGGCGATCAACGGCGAAGAGGTGCCGAAGACCATCGATACCGGCTTCTACTGGTACGACAAGACCAACATCAACGACCCGGAGATCCAGGCCGTCCTGTACCAGTAACCGACATTCGATCCGGATAACCGGGCTCGGGGCTGCCGCATACTTGTGGCGGCCCCGTCCCATTGAGGCCGGCAGGCTTCGAGGAGCTCCCGATGCGTGACCTGCTGGTCGAGATGACCGGGATCACCAAGGACTTCCCCGGCGTCCACGCGCTCGCCGACGCAGGCTTCGAGCTCCGTTCCGGCGAGGTCCACGCCCTGGTCGGCGAGAACGGCGCCGGCAAGTCCACCCTGATGAAGATCCTGGCCGGCGTGTACCAGCCCGACGCCGGCGAGATCCGGTTCAAGGGGGAGCCGGTCGAGATCGCCAACCCGCGAACGGCGCTGGACCTCGGCATCAGCATGATCCACCAGGAGCTGAACCTGGCGCCGCACCTGACGGTCGCCCAGAACATCTTCCTGGGCCGCGAGCCGCGCGGCAGGCCGCGCTTCCTGCTCGACGATCGGCGGCTCAATCGCCAGACGCAGGAGCTGATCGAGCGCCTCCATCTCAAGCTCGATCCCCGTGCCCGTGTCGGCGACCTCAAGATCGCCCAGCAGCAGATGGTCGAGATCGCCAAGGCGCTCTCGCTCAATGCCGCCGTCCTGGTGATGGACGAGCCGACGGCGGCGCTCACCGACACCGAGATCGACGAGCTGTTCCGGATCATCCGGGACCTTCGCGCGAACGGCGTCGGGGTCGTCCACATCTCGCACCGGCTCGAGGAGCTCAAGCAGATCTCGGACCGCGTGACGGTGATGCGCGACGGGCGCTACGTCGCGACGCTGGAGACCGCCGATGCGGAGATCCCGGTCGTCATCAACATGATGGTCGGGCGGACGATCTACGAGGCGGCGCCGGAGATCCCCGAACGTTCGGACGAGGTCGTCCTCGAGGTCCGCGGCCTCACCCGCGGCAGGATGGTGCGGGACGTCTCGTTCGTGCTCCACAAGGGCGAGATTCTCGGCGTCGCCGGGCTGGTCGGGGCGGGCCGGACCGAGGTCGTTCGGGCGATCTTCGGCGCGGACCGGCCGGATTCCGGCGAGATCCAGGTCCACGGTCGGCGGGTCGACATCCACAGCCCGGCCGACGCGGTCGACGCTCGGCATCGCCTATCTCTCGGAGGATCGCAAGCGCTACGGCCTGGCGCTCGGCATGAACGTCGAGACCAACATCGTGCTCGCCTCGCTGAACCGGTTCATGTCGTCGTTCGGCCGCATCGACACCCGCCGGACGCGAGCGGTGGCGGAGCAGCGCGTGCAGGATCTCGGCATCAAGACCCCGAGCGTCCGCCAGCGCGCCCGCAACCTGTCGGGCGGAACCCAGCAGAAGGTCGTCATCGCCAAGTGGCTGACCGCTGACACCGACATCCTCATCTTCGACGAACCGACCCGGGGGATCGACGTCGGCGCGAAGAGCGAGATCTACCACCTGCTCAACGAGCTGGCGCGGGACGGGAAGTCGATCATCATGATCTCGTCCGAGCTGCCCGAGATCCTCCGGATGAGCCACCGGATCATCGTGATGTGCGAGGGCCGGCTGACCGGTGAGCTGGACGGGGCGACCGCCACCCAGGAACAGATCATGACCTTCGCCACCCAGCGGGCTTCGGTCGCGGAGGCAGCCACGGCATGAGATCCACGATGGATACGGCCCTGGCGCGGCCGCGCGCGCTCATCCGTTCGGACGCCGTCCAGCGCCTGCTGGCGTTCGCGCGCCCTGGTCGTGCTCATCATCGTCTTCTCGCTCCTGTCGTCGAACTTCCTGACGTTCGACAACGCTGTCGGGATCCTGCTGGCGACGTCGGTCAACGGCATCCTGGCCCTCGGCGTGACGTTCGTGATCATCACCGGCGGGATCGATCTGTCGATCGGCACGGTCATGACCCTGTCGGCGGTCATCACGGGTGTCGTCATCACGAACATGGGCCTGCCGATCCCTGTCGGCATCGCGGCCGGCATGCTCACCGGGGCACTGGCCGGGCTCGCCAACGGCATCCTCATTGCGCGCTTCCGAATCCCGTCGTTCATCGTCACGCTCGGCATGCTCAACATCGCCAAGGGCCTGGCGCTCGTGATCTCGGGACTGACGCCGATCTACTTCAACGACGCACCCGGGTTCAACGAGGGGGCGATGGGCTCGCTGATCGGGTCCGTCATCCCCGGCTTCGACATCCCGAACGTGGTCCTCGTCATGTTCGGGGCGGCGTTGATCGCGAGCTTCGTCCTGTCGCGCACGATCCTCGGTCGGTACACGTTCGCCCTGGGGAGCAACGAGGAGGCGGCGCGCCTGTCGGGCGTCAACGTCGTCACCTGGAAGGCGTCCGTGTACGTCGTGTGCGGCCTCTTCGCGGGTCTCGCGGGCGTCGTCATCGCCGCCCGGCTCAACTCGGCCCAGCCATCGCTCGGCCAGGGCTACGAGCTCGACGCGATCGCGGCGGCGGTCATCGGCGGCACGTCGCTCAGTGGCGGCGAGGGATCGATCCTGGGCACGGTCATCGGTGCCTTCATCATCAGCACGCTCACCAACGGCCTGCGCATCCTGTCGGTCCCCCAGGAGTGGCAGACCGTGGTGACCGGCGGGATCGTCATCCTGGCGGTCTACCTCGACATCGTCCGTCGCCGGCGACAGGCGTGAGCGATCCCGCGATCCGGATCACGGACCTCGACGTCCTCGACGTCCGCTTCCCCACGTCGCGCAACCTCGACGGCTCCGACGCGATGAACCTGGATCCGGACTACTCGGCGGCGTACGTGATCGTGCGCGACCTCCGACCGACGGCGGACCGGAGGGCCACGGCCTGACATTCACGATCGGCCGGGGCACCGAGATCGTCGTCGCCGCCGTCGAGGCGCTGCGACCGCTCGTCGTGGGACGCCGGACCGACGAACTCTTCGCGGACATGGGCGCCTTCTGGCGGACGCTCGTCGGCGACAGCCAGCTGCGCTGGATCGGGCCGGAGAAGGGGGTCATCCACCTGGCCACCGCCGCGGTCGTGAATGCCGTCTGGGACCTCTTCGCGAAGCGGGAGGGCAAGCCGCTGTGGAAGCTGCGTCTGCGACATGACGCCGGAGCGAACAGGTCGCGCTCGTGGACTTCCGCTACATCTCGGACGCCCTGACGCCGGAGCGGGCACTCGAGCGGCTGCGGGGCCTCGAGGCGACGCGCGCGGAACGCGAGGCGGAGCTGCTCCGCACCGGGTATCCGGCGTACTCCACCTCGGTCGGCTGGCTCGGCTACGACGACGACAAGATCCGCCGGCTCTGCCGCGAGGCGCTGGCCGAAGGGTGGACCGCCTTCAAGCTCAAGGTCGGCGCCGACATCGATGACGACCGACGGCGGGCGCGCATCGTGCGCGAGGAGATCGGTCCCGATCGGATCCTGGCGGTCGATGCCAACCAGCGCTGGGGGGTCGCCGAGGCGATCGCATGGATGGACCGGCTGCGGGAGTTCGACCCGTACTGGATCGAGGAGCCGACCAGCCCGGACGACATCCTGGGGCACGCGACGATCGCCCGGGGCGTGGCCCCGATCCGTGTCGCGACCGGCGAGCACGTCCACAACCGGGTGATGTTCAAGCAGCTGCTGCAGGCCGAGGCGATCTCGGTGTGCCAGATCGACGCGTGCCGGCTGGGCGGCGTCAACGAGGTGCTCGCCGTCCTGCTCATGGCCGCCGAGTTCGGCGTGCCGGTCTGCCCGCATGCCGGCGGGGTCGGCCTGTGCGAGCTCGTGCAGCACCTCTCGATCATCGACTACGTGTGCGTGTCGGGCTCGCTCGACGGCCGGATGATCGAGTACGTCGACCATCTGCACGAGCACTTCGTCGACCCGGTCGTCATTCGCGACGCGCGCTACCAGGTGCCCACGCGGCCGGGCTACAGCGCCGAGATCAGGCCCGAGTCGCTGGCTCGCTACCGCTTCCCGGACGGGGACGAGTGGCGCGGGATCGCGGACGACGTCAGCGCCGCCGCGGTCGCCTCGGCGACGGCCGGCGCGAGCCGATGACCGTCCGTCGCTTCGGGCAGCGGATCCGGGTACGTCCAGAGGCCATCGACGAGTACGAGCGACTGCACGCCGATCCGTGGCCCGGGGTGCTCGACCAGATCCGGCGGTCGAACATCCGGAACTACACGATCTGGCGCGACGGGACGGACCTCTTCGCGGCCTTCGACTACGTCGGCCAGGACTTCGAGGCCGACATGGCAGCGATGGCGGCCGACCCCGAGACGCAGCGCTGGTGGAAGCTCACCGACGCCATGCAGGATCCCCTCCCCGACCGCGAGCCCGGAACGTGGTGGAAGACCCTCCGCGAGGTGTTCCACACGGACTGACGCCGCTCAGGCCGGCGCGGCCGAGCACGACCTGGGTCTCGCTCGCGCGCAGGTGCGCGTAGCGCGGCTTGACGATCTCGTTGATGATCCGCAGCCGCTCGTCGAACGGGGCGAACGCGCTCTTCATCGCGTTGATCGTCAGCCACTCCATCTCGCCGAGCCCGATCCCGAACGCCTCGTCGAGCGCCGCGAACTCGCTCGACAGCGACACGCCGCTCATGAGCCGGTTGTCGGTGTTGACCGTCAGCCGGTAGCGCAACCGGCGCAGCAGGTCGATCGGGTGGTCGGCCACCGACTGCACCGCCCCGGTGTGCACGTTCGAGGTCGGGCACATCTCGAGCGGCACGCGCCGGTCGCGGACGAACGCGGCGAGCCGCCCGAGCTCCACCGAGCCGTCGGGCCGCATCGTGATGTCGTCGACGATCCGCACGCCGTGCCCGAGCCGCTCGGCACCGCAGAACTGGAGCGCTTCCCAGATCGACGGCGGCCCGAACGATTCGCCGGCGTGGATCGTGATGTGGAAGTTCTCGCGGCGGACGTAGTCGAACGCCTCGATATAGCGGGTCGGGCGGTAGCCGTCCTCGGGGCCGGCGATGTCGAAGCCGACGACGCCCGCGTCGCGCCAGCGGACCGCACATTCGGCCACCTCGAGCGAGCGGGCGAACTGGCGCATCGCCGTCACGAGCACCTTCATGACGATCGGCTGGCCCGCGGCAGCAGCCCGCTCCGCGCCGATCCGGAACCCCTCGAGGTTCGCCTCGACCACCTCGTCGAGCGTCAGACCGCGCTCGACCGACAGCTCCGGGGCGTAGCGGACCTCGGCGTACACGATCCCGTCGGCGGCGAGGTCCTCGGCGCACTCGGCGGCCACGCGGATGATCGCGTCGCGCTCCTGCATGACGCCGATCGTGTGGGCGAACGTCTCCAGGTAGAGCTCGAGGCTCTTGCGATCCGCACCGCGGCGCATCCACGCCTCGAGCTCGTCGGCGTCGGTCGTGGGCAGGTCGGCGTAGCCGTACTCACGCGCGAGATCCACGATCGTCGCCGGGCGCAGGCCACCGTCGAGGTGGTCGTGGAGGAGCGCCTTCGGCGCCTGGCGGATCGTCTCGAGCGTCGGCATCGCGGCCCTCAGATACAGGTTTGCGGATGGTACCGCGCGGCGATTCAGCCCTCGGCGTCGATGCGGGCGCGAGCCGCGCGGAGCGCCGCGTGGACGCGGTCCGGCGCCGTCCCGCCGATCACGTCACAGCTCGCAAGGGCGGCGTCGATGTCGGCTGCGGCCCGGACCGTCGTCCCGATCGAGGGGTTTCGGGCGAGCTCCGTGGCCCCGGGATCGTCGCTGGCCGCCAGCGCGGCGGCGATCGTGTCGTCGTCCAGCGCCTCGAGCCCGATCCCGGCCTTCTCGGCGCCCGCCACCAGCGTGCCGACGACGTGGTGAGCCGCGCGGAACGGGACACCCTGGCGCACGAGCGTGTCCGCGACCGACGTCGCCGTCGTGAAGCCCTCCGCGGCGGCCGCCCGCATGCGCTCCCGATCGACGGTGAGCGTGTCGAGCATCCCGGCGAGCACGCCGAGGCTGGCCTCGAAGATGCCGACGGCCCCGAACAGCGGCGGCTTGTCCTCCTGCAGGTCGCGCTGGTACGCGAGCGGGAGGCCCTTGAGGATCGTGAGGACCGCGGTCAACGCGGCGATCGAGCGGGCGGCTCGGCCACGGACGAGCTCGGCAGGATCCGGGTTCTTCTTGTTGGGCATGATCGAGCTGCCGGTCGAGAACGCGTCCGACACCCGCACGAACCCGAAGCGCGGGTTCGACCACCAGGTGAGCTCCTCCGCCAGCCGGCTGAGGTGGACCATCCCGAGCGCCACGGCCGCGAGGACCTCGACCACGAAGTCGCGGTCCGAGACCGCGTCGAGCGAGTTCGCGGTGACGCCGTCGAAGCCGAGCTCCGTTGCGGTCGCCTCGCGATCGAGCGGGTAGCCCGCTCCCGCGAGGGCGCCGGCCCCCAGCGGCGAAACGTTGAGCCGCCGCCGCGCGTCGGCAAGCCGGCCACGGTCGCGTTCGGCCATCTCCACGTAGGCGAGGAGATGGTGCGCGAACAGGACGGGCTGGGCGGGCTGGATGTGCGTCGCGCCGGGCATGACCGCGTCGCCATCGCGTTCGGCCAGACCGACCAACGCGCGCTCGAACGCGACGAGCGAGGCGTCGAGCCGGTCGATCGCGCGGCGCAGCCACAGGCGCAGGTCCGTGGCGACCTGGTCGTTCCGCGAGCGGCCGGTGTGGAGCTTGCCGGCCACCGGCCCGACGCGCTCGGTCAGGGCCACTTCGAGGTTCAGGTGGACGTCCTCGAGCTCGGGATCCCACTCGATGGAGCCGGCCGCGACGTCCGCGACGAGGGTGTTCAGGCCCTCGACGAGCGTCGCCAGCTCGGCCTCGGTGATGAGCCCCGCGCGGGCAAGCCCGCGGACGTGCGCGATGGAGCCCGCCAGGTCGTCCGCGGCCAGCTCGCGATCCACGTCGATCGATCGCGTGAACGCGGCGACGCGCTCGTCGTTCGCCTCGCCGAACCGTCCTCCCCAGACCCGCATCCGTCCTCCGTGCGTTCGTGGCCGCCCATCCTACCCGGGTGCGCCTGCTCGTTTTTGGCCTAGACCGATAGGCCAACGAGGTTTATGATCATGGCGATGTCGTCCCAGCGTCCCCCGGAGCCCGTCGCCACCCCGTCGCAGACCTCCGGGACCCGGCTCGACTGGAGCTTGTTCGTCCTCCTGTCGTTCATGTGGGGCAGCAGCTACCTGTTCATCAAGATCGGCGTCGACGAGGGGCTGCGACCGCTGACGCTGATCATGCTGCGCCTCCTGTTCGGGACGCTCCTGCTGGCCGCGGTCTTCGTTGTCGTCCGTCCGGCGCTCCCGACGAGCCGGCGCACGTACGGCCACCTGCTGGTCATGTCGCTGTTCTCCATCGTGATCCCGTTCTGGCTCATCACGTACGGCGAAGGGAGCGGCGTCGATTCCTCGGTCGCGGCGATCCTCAATTCGACCGTGCCGCTGTTCACGATCGTGATCGCGCCGCTGTTCCTGTATCGACGAGCACATCACGCTGAACCGCCTCGCGGGCCTGGCGGTCGGGTTCGTGGGCGTGATCGTGCTCACCAGCGGCGACCTCGGCGGGTCGGGCTCGGCCGGCGGGATCAGCTTTGGCATCGTGGCACTGCTCCTGTCCGCGGTGTCGTACGCCGTCGGCGCCGTCTACGCACGGCGCAATGCCCGCGGCCTGTCGCCGATGACGATCGCGCTGTTCCAGGTGCTGTTTGCGTTCGCGATCGTGACGACGCTCGCGTTCACGATCGAGAACCCGCTCAGCGCCTCGATCACGCCCGCGGCGGCCTTCTCGGTCGTGTGGCTCGGGCTGTTCGGCTCGGGCATGGCGTACCTGTTGTTCTTCCGGCTCCTGAGCGCCTGGGGCCCGACGCGCACGTCGCTGGTCGCCTATCTGCTCCCGGTCTGGGGCATCCTCCTCGGCGTTGCCGTTCTGGACGAGACGGTCGATTCGCGCGTGCTGCTCGGGACCGCGCTCATCGTCGGCGGCGTGGCGCTCGTGAACGCACGGTTCGGAGCGCGGCGCCTGTTCGAGCGATCGGCGCCGGCGGTCGACTGACCGCTCAGGCGTCGATGGCGAGGAGGATCGCCCCCGCCACGATGACCGCCGAGGCAACGATCCTTCGCGTCGCGTCGCCCCGTGAGACGGCCTCGCCCATCCGCACGGCGCCCCACGCGGCAGCAACGACCGTGGCCGACTCGCGCAGCGGCGCCACGGCCGTCAACGGCGCCACGCTGAGCGCGTACAGCACGAGCAGGTACGCGACGAGCGTGAGGATCCCGCCGACCGCCGCACGGCGGGCGACCTCCGGGTCGCGCCAGCCGGTCCCACGACCGGCGGCCACGACGCCGATCGCGAGGATGAGTGACCCGCTCAGCCAGATGAGCGCGGCGTACGGGAGCGGATCGATCAGCCGCGTCCCGACGCGGTCCACCGTCGAGTAGGCCGCGATCGCAATGCCGGTGGCGACCGCAAAGGCGATCGGACCAGGGGCACCCGGCCGGCGGCCGTTCGCGAGCGCAGACCGCACCGCCAGCCAGGGTCGCTGGAGCGCGAGGAAGCCGGCGAGCAGGCACGCCACGCCGATCCATCCGGCAGTGCCGAGGCGTTCGCCGAGCAGCCCCACGCCGACCGCGACGAGGATGAGCGGCGCGGTACCCCGTGCGATCGGGTACACGACCGACAGGTCACCCCGGCGGTACGCGCCGGCGAGCAGCGCAAAGTAGATCGCCTCGATCAGCCCCGAGACGAGGCCGAGCGCGAGGCCCTCGGGCGGCAGCGGGTTCGCGCCGTCCAGCCACCAGACGGCGGTGCCGACGGGGACGATGACGAGCGCCCCGACCAGCAGCCCGATCGTCGCGGTGAGGAGCGTGTCGCCGGCTGACTTGAGCCGGACGTTCCAGGCGACATGGAGGACCGCCGATCCCGCGACGAGAGCGATGACGAACGGCTCCACGCCGGCAGTCTAGGGAGCGGCCGCGGCCGGAGCGCGGCCGGCCGGATCAGGAAGGCTGCGCCTGGCGACGCTCGGCTGCCCCGGTCGCCTCGGCTCGTTCCTTCAGCGTCCGCAGATGGTGTTCGACGCGGCTCGCGAGCGACTCGCGGCTCAGCTTCATGAGGATCCCGGCCCAGCGGTCGTGCGGATCGAACGTCGCGACGTGGACCACCCGGGTGCCACCGGCGAGCGGTTCGAACCACCAGCGGAACTCGCCGCTGAACCCGGCGCCGGTCACCCGCAGCGCAAAGCTCGACTGCGGACGCGCCTCGAGGCTCTCGACGCGGGCCGTATCGCGGAGGAGGCCCACGCGGGTCTCGGCACGGCGGGTCGACGCAGCCGCGGGCCAGTCCGGGGCGGGCGGGTCGAGCCGGAGCTGCGGAAAGAGCGCACCGGCGTTGGCCGGATCGTGCAGGGTCGCCCACACGATTCGCGGCGACGCGTTCACGAAGACGCGCCGCTCGACCGCCCCCGGGTCGAGCCTTCCCGAACGGGAAGATGTCTGTCTGTTCGTTCCCACAGCCATCGCTACACCCCGATCGGGTGCCAGACCGTCTTCATCTCCATGAAGGCGGCAATCCATTCAGGCCGCTCGGCGGCACGGTCGTCCAGCCAGTCGAAACGAGCCTCGGACACGGTCGTCGGGCGGCGCAGCACCCGCTTGACGTCGTCGGCCGCAAGCAAGTCGACTTCCATGCGCATGGTGTCAGGCACGCCCCACGTGTCGAGCGCGTCGACGTCGGCATGCCCCGCGAGGACCGGGACGAGCTCGGGCTTCAGGCCGGTGAGGACGTTCACGACGCCGCCGGGCACGTCGGACGTGGCGAACACCTCGCTGAGCGTCACCGCGGGCAGCGGCCGGGTCTCGGACGTCAGGACGACCACCGCGTTACCGGCGACGAGTGGCGGGGCGAGCCGTGAGACCAGCCCGAGGAGCGACGAGGTCTCCGGCGCCACGATGCCGACCACTCCGGTCGGCTCCGGGATCGTGAAGTTGAAGTACGGGGCAGCCACCGGGTTCGACGAGCCCAGCACCTGGCCGATCTTGTCGGCCCAGCCCGCGTACCAGACCCAGCGGTCGATCGCCGCGTCGACGGCCCGTGCCGCGGCCGGCTGGCGCAGGCCCTCGGCAGCCGCGACCTCGTCGACGAACTGGTCGCGCCGGCCCTCCATCAGCTCGGCGACGCGGTACAGCACCTGGCCGCGGTTCATCGCGGTCTTGGCGGCCCAGCCGGGGAACGCCTTGCGCGCGACACGCACCGCGTCGCGCAGATCCTTGCGTGAGGCGCGAGCCGCGTTCGCGAGGGGCGAGCCGTCCGCCGCCGAGACGAGGTACGAGCGGCCGGATTCGGACCGCGGGAAGTCCCCACCGACAAACAGCTTGTACGTCTTGCGCACGGCGATCCGGGCCGGAGTCGCGGCCGTGGCCGCCGTCTGCGCACGCCGTGCGACGGCGCGCGACGTCCCGTTCCGCCCGTTCGAGGACGCGGACGAGGGGCGCGTGGCCATCAGCGGTCCTCCAGGCGGACGTACGCGTGGAGCCCGTGCATGCCGCCCTCGCGCCCGAAGCCGGATTGCTTGTAGCCGCCGAACGGCGACGTCGGATCGAAGCGATTGAACGTGTTCGCCCACACGACCCCGGCACGCATCTTCGAGACCATCGCCAGGATCCGGCTCCCCTTCTCCGTCCAGATGCCGGCCGACAGCCCGTAGACCGTGTTGTTGGCCTTCTCGACGGCCTCGTCCGGCGTCCGGAACGTCAGCGTCGAGAGGACCGGCCCGAAGATCTCCTCGCGCGCGATGCGATGGCTCTGCGCGACATTCGTGAACAGCGTCGGCCGGAAGAAATAGCCCCGCTCCGGCAGGTCGCACGGCGGCTGGTAGAGGTCGGCGCCCTCGTCGACGCCGGCCTGCACGAGCTCGGTGATCTTCTCGAGCTGGCTCTTCGAGTTGATCGCGCCGACATCGGTGTTCTTGTCGAGTGGGTCGCCGACGCGGATCGTCGCGAGGCGGTCCTTGAGCTTGTCGATCAGTGCGTCGGCGATCGACTCCTGGACGAGCAGCCGCGACCCGGCGCAGCAGACCTCGCCCTGGTTGAAGTAGATGCCGTTGACGATGCCCTCGACGGCCTGGTCGAGCGGCGCATCGTCGAACACGATGTTGGCGGCCTTGCCACCGAGCTCGAGCGTGAGCGCCTTGTCGGTGCCGGCCACGCCGCGCTGGATCTTCTTGCCGATCTCGGTCGAGCCGGTGAACGCGACCTTGTCGACGCCGGGGTGCATCGCCAGCACCGTCCCGATCTCGCCGGGCCCCGGCGTGATGTTGACCACGCCCGGCGGCAGGTCGGCCTGGCGGCAGACGTCGGCGAACAGCAGCGCGCTGAGCGGGGTCGTCGACGCGGGCTTGAGGACGACCGTGTTGCCGGCGGCAAGGGCCGGGGCGATCTTCCAGGAAAGCATGAGCAGCGGGAAGTTCCACGGGATGATCTGGGCGGCGACGCCGAGCGGCTTCGCGACGCGGCCCGGGAACGCGTACTCGAGCTTGTCGGCCCAGCCCGCGTAGTACCAGAAGTGGGCCGCGGCCAGCGGCACGTCGACGTCGCGGCTCTCCTTGATCGGCTTGCCCGAGTCCATCGACTCGAGGACCGCGAACTCCCGGCTGCGCTCCTGGAGGATGCGCGCGATCCGGAACAGGTACTTGGCGCGTTCCTTCCCGGGGAGGCTGCCCCACGACCGGCGCTGGGCACGGCGCGCGGCGCGGACCGCCTTGTCGATGTCGGCCGGCGTCGCGCGTGCGATCTGGGCGAGCGGTTGTTCGGTCGACGGGTCGATCGAGGTGAACGTGGCGCCATCCGAGGACGGGACCTCGCGCCCACCGATGAACAGCCCGTAACGCTCCTTGAGCGTGACGATGTCACGCGCCTCGGGCGCCGGTGCATATTCCCAGGGGATCGCCTGACCGTCGCCGAGGCCCCAGCTGTTCGGGGCACGCTCGCCGGTGGTTGCGACGCGCGTGTCGGAGTCGGTGGCCATCCCATGCATTATGGCACTCGTCATGCTTCCGCCCCGCACGGCGCGTGGCGCCGCGCTGCGCCTGCTCCTGTTCGCGGCCATCCCCGTGGCGTGCGTTCCGACAGCCACGCCGAGCCCACCTTCGACCGTGCTCGGCGGAGCCTGGGAGCGACGGGCCGACGCGCCGGTCGCCCTGACCGAGGTGGCGGTGACCTCGCACGACGGCCGGATCTGGGTGGCGGGCGGGCTCACCGCCGGCGGAGCGGGCTCGACCGACGTCTTCGTGTACGACCCGGCGACCGATGCCTGGACCGAGGGACCCGACCTGCCCGAGGCCGTTCATCACTCGACGCTCGTGAGCGACGGCGAGTCGCTGCGGCTCCTCGGCGGCTTTGCGGGCAGCACGTTCGACAACCCGACGCCGGCTGTTCGCCGTCTGGATGACGGGGCATCGACATGGGTCGACGACCCGCCGCTCCCCGAGCCGCGCGCGGCAGGGGCGGCGGCCTGGGACGGATCGCGGATCGTGTACGCGGGCGGGGTCGAGCCGGGGGCCGTCTCCGGCGCCGTGTTCGCGTTCGAGGACGGTGCGTGGAGCCAGGTCGCCCGGCTGGCGAACCCGCGCGAGCACCTCGCGGCCACCTCCGACGGGGAGGGCGGCACGTACGTCGTCGGCGGGCGCGTCGGCGGCCTCGACGGCAACCTGGCCACGGCCGACCTGGTGCGGGGCACGACGGCGGAGACGATCGGCGAGTTGCCGACGCGGCGCGGCGGTGTCGCTGCGTTCTGGTGGCCGACCCTCGGGGCGTGCCTTGTCGGCGGGGAGTCACCCGGCGGTACGAACCCACAGGTCGAGTGCATCGACGAGGACGGCGACGTCGCGGTGCTGCCGGGTCTGGCACACCCGCGGCACGGGCTGGGTGCCGCGGTCGTCGATGGCGTGGCCTACGTCGCGCTCGGCGGCGATCAGCCCGGCCTGTTCGTCAGCCCGACGGTCGAGTCACTGCAGCTGCCCTGACGGACTGGCTGTGGCGGACGCAGCCGGGCAGCGATACGCGATCAGCGGGTGCCACGCTTCGCAGTAGCGGACGTGCAGTAGGTGGACAGGGCGGCGACCTGACCCGCCACCGTGAGCAGGAGGAGCACCGCCCCGACCATCGGCAGCAGGCGGCGTGCGGGGCGGCGCGGGCGGCGAGCGAGCGAAGGCATCCGGCGGGCTAGAGTACGCCAGCACCCGGCCGGTACCAAACGCGGCCGATCGACCCGCCACCTGGAGACCTGCCCGATGGATCGCCGCGACGGTGCCGAAGAGCACCTCGACGGTCCGCTCGACGACCAGCCGACGCTCGTCGGCAACCTGCGCGACCTGCGCCGGCTGAACCGGTTGTCGGGGGGCGTCGCGTTGAGCCGCTGGGGCGTCAACCGGCTGCTCGACGGGACCGCCGAGCCGACGACGCTGATCGACGTGGGCACCGGGGGCGCCGACATCCCGGTTGCGCTGCTGGCCGATTCCGTCTGGCGCGGACGACCTCTCGAGATCACGGCCGTCGACAGCCGGGCCGAGGTGCTCAGCGCGGCGCGCGTCGCCCGCCCGAAGCTGGATCGCGTCCAGCGCTTGCGGCTGGCCCTCGTCGACCCGGAGCGCCTGCCGTACCAGAACGAGACGTTCGACGTCGGGCACGCGTCGCTGGTCGTGCATCACCTTGATGAGGCCGAGGCCGTCCGCTTTCTCGCGGAGCTCGGCCGTGTCAGCCGGCGCGGGATCGTCGTCAACGACCTGCACCGCGGTCACCTCGGATTGATCGGCGCATGGCTCGCCGGCCGGTTCCTCACCCGGAACCGCTACACGCGTGACGATTCGCTGCTGTCCGTCCGACGGGCCTGGACACTCGCGGAGGTCGAGGGGCTGCTGCGCCGGGCCGGGCTGGAGCCGGTCGATCGCCGGACGGCCGCGTTCGGCCAGCGCTACGCGGTGGTCGCGGTCCCGGCAGCGCGCCACGGCTCCCGCAGCCGCCGACCCGTGACGGAACCGGACGTCGCGATCGTCGGCGGCGGGCCGTCCGGGGCAATCGTCGCGTCGCTGCTGGCCCGCGCCGGCCACGACGTCACCCTGTTCGAGCGAAGCCCGGCATACCGCTGGCGAGCCTGCGGCGTGTTCGCGTCGCCCGCCACGGTCGCGGCGCTCCGCCGGGTCGGACTGGATGAGGCGACGCTTGCCCGGGTTGCCCGGCCCATCCCGGCAATGCGCGTTGAGACACCCACCGGGATCGCCTTCCGCCTGCCGTACGGCGACGGGGAGCCGGTCGGGTTCGACCGCTCGGCGCTCGATCCGGCGCTCCTCGACGAGGCGCGGGCGGCCGGTGCGTCGGTGTGCACGGGCGCCCGGGTCGAGGCGGTGGACCTGGACGGGCCGCGGCCGGTGCTCCAGGTGCGCACAGCGCAGGGCCTCGAGCGACACACGGCCCGGCTCGTGGTCGGGGCCGACGGCGGCAACTCGATCGTCGCCCGGGCCGCGCGCGTCGCTCGATCCGCCCAGCTCGCCCCGCGCGTGGGCCTCACCTTCCACCTCGAAGACCGTGCCGGCGATCCCGGCGCCGATGCCCGGATGCGCGTGTTCCGCGACGGCTACGTCGGTGTCGCCCCGGTTCCCGGCGGACGGGTGAACGTCGGGATCGTCCTCGGCCGGAGCTGGGGCCCGCGTCTTGCGGCCGACGGAGCCGAAGCGATCGCCGAGGAGGTCGTCTCCGGCATCCCGGTACTCGATGGTGCCGCCGGCTCGCCGCCGGATCCCGCGGTATGGCGGACTGGAGCTCGCCTCGACCGCGTCGCCGGCGCCAGCCCGCTCGGCCACCGCGTGACCAGGCGCGCCGGTTCCACGTGGCTCGTGGTCGGCGACGCCGCCGGGTTCCTCGACCCGTTCACCGGCGAGGGACTGCATCGCGCGGTCGTTTCGGCCGAGCTCGCCGCACGGGCCGTCGCCGCGGCCCTCCGCGGCAATCCGCGGGCGCTCCCCGCCTACGACCGGGCCATGCGCCGCCGGTTCGCCGCCAAGGACGTCGTGTCGTGGCTCGTGCAGGTGTTCCTGGAGCGACCCGCCCTGTTCGAGTACGCCGCCCGCCGGATCGCGGCCCGCAGCGCCGTCCGTGAGACGATGGGCCTTGTCATGGGTGATCTCGTGCCCGCTTCCCGTGCGCTCGACCCGCGCTATCCTCGGCGCGCTCCTTCGCCCGTGACCGATCCGGCTGTCAGCGAACCCACCCCGCGCCCGGCCAGCGGACGAACGCGCCTCGGGAGCTATGCGATCTGCCTCGACCGCGACGACCGGATCCTGCTGTGCCGCCTTGCTTCGAACGAGCCCGAGCCGGGAGCGTGGACGCTACCCGGCGGTGGCGTCGATTTCGGGGAGCATCCTGACGACGCCGTCGTCCGCGAGCTGCGCGAGGAAAGCGGGCTGACGGGGCGCATCGCCGAAGTCGAAGGCGTGTTCTCGCACCTCTACCCCGCCTCGCAGTACGCGAGCGGCGCCGACCTGCACTTCCTCGGCGTCCTGTACCGCGTCGAGGTGACCGGCGGACGATTGACCGACGAGGTCGATGGCTCCACGGACCGCTGCGGCTGGTTCGGTCGCGACGAGGTAGCCCAGCTGAAGCTGGTGTCGGTCGCACGGCACGCGATCGGTCTCGTGTGGCCCGGCGCGCTCGCATGAAGAGCGCCATCTCGATCGATGTCGCGGCGCCGCCCGAGGTGGTGTTCGCCCTGGCACGGGACGTGGAGCGCTGGCCGCGGCTGCTCGCCCACTACGAGGACGTCCGGATCCTCGAACGGCGGCCCGATGGCAGCGTGGTCGCCCGGATGATCGCTCGACGGCCGGTGTTCGGGCTGCTCGGCATCGGCCTGCCGGTGGCGTGGCGGTCGCGGACATGGAGCGAGCCCGAGACCTGCCGGATCCGGTTCGTCCACCAGGGCGGCGCGACGAACGGGATGGACGTCACGTGGCGGATCGAGTCGACCGGAGGGGGGCTGCCGGGTCACGATCGAGCACGACTTCCGGCCGCGGTTCGCGCCGTGGGCACCGTTCATCGACACGGTTCTTCACCCGACCGATCGCCGGACGGACGCTCGCCACGTTCAAGGCGATCGCGGAGGCGTTGGCGAGCGCAGGAGCCGCGCCCGCGACGGAGGCGTTCGCGAGCCGCAGCTCGCGTCCGACGAAGGGCGCGGGCTCCGAGAGCCCGCCGGTGCCGAGCGCGGACTCCGAGAGCCCGCCGGCGTCGAAGAGATCAGCATGAGCACGCGGCGCAGGGTGTTCGTCACCGGGATCGGCGTGATCACGCCGATCGGCACGGGCGTCGACGCCTTCCGGGCCGGGCTGCGCGCCGCCCGCTCCCCGGTCCGGCGGATCGACCGCTTCGATCCGTCCGAATTCCGCTCGCAGGTCGCGGCCCAGGTCGACGACTTCGACCCGCTGGCGTGGCTCGAACCGAAGGTCGCCCGGCAGCTCGACCGGTTCAGCCAGTTCGGCCTCGTCGCCGGGCGGCTCGCCCTCGAGGACGCACGCCTCGTCCCCGGCGCCCCGAACAACCCGAGCCCCGAACGGATCGGGATCTACCTCGGCAGCGCGCTCGGCGGGATCGCCTACGCGGAGTCGCAGCACGAGCGGTACATGGACAAGGGCATCCGCCAGGTCGCGCCGAACCTTGCCCTGGCCGTGTTCGGCGGCGCGGCCCCGGCCAATCTCGGGATCGCGCTCGACGTGCGCGGCCCGATCCTGTCGACGGCCAACTCGTGCGCCTCGGGGAGCGTGGCCCTCGGCGAGGCACTCGGGGACCTGCGCGACGGGCGGGTCGACGCGGCGATTGCCGGGGGCTGCGAGGTGCCGCTGAGCGCCCTCGCGTTCGGTGCCTTCGACATCATCCGGGCGCTCTCGTCGACCCACAACGACGATCCGGGGAGTGCCGCCCGGCCCTTCGACCGTGACCGCGATGGCTTCGTCATGGGCGAGGGCGTCGCGTGGCTCGTGCTCGAGACCGAGGACATCGTCCGTGCGCGCGGCGCCGAGCCCTACGCGGAATTGCTCGGCTACGGGGCGACCTCCGACGCATACCACATGGTCCAGCCGCGTCCCGACGGGCGCGAGGCCGGCCGAGCCGCGCGGATCGCGCTGGAGGACGCCGGCGTGGACGGCGCCGAGATCGACTACGTGAACGCCCACGCCTCGTCGACGCCGATCGGTGACATCGCCGAGGCCCGGGCGATCGCGCTGGCCCTCGGGGAACGGGCGACGAGCGTCCCGGTGAGTGGCACGAAGGCGTACTACGGCCACCCACTCGGGGCGTCGGGCGCGATCGAAGGTGCCATCGCCGCGCTCGCGATCCGCGACGGCTGGGCGCCCCCGACGGTGAACCTCGACGACCCGGACCCCGACGTCGCGGCGATCCTGCCGATGCTGCTCCGCGAGGGCTGCCCCGGGACCTACCGCCGGGTGCTGTCGACCTCGTTCGGGTTCGGCGGCCTGAATGCCGCGGTCGTGCTCGGGGCGCCGGACGGCTGAGTCCCGGCGCGGCTCAGCGCGGCCGGGCCCCCGGACCGACCATCGCCTCGACGACGCCGCCCTCGACCGGAGTCGGCGCGACAGCGGCAGGCCGCGCCGCGGCGGGCCGCGCCTCGACACGCCTGCGCAATCGGCTCAGGAACCGTCACGAACCCGACCTGGCCGCGCATCCAGAGCAAGGCGGCGAGGCCGACCACGGCTGCGCCGATCCCCCCGATCGCGACCGCCACGGCGACGCCCGCTGCCGAGGCGAGCCAACCGAACAGCAGGCCACCGATCGGCGTCGTGCCCGCGAAGACGGTCGTGTAGACGCTCATCGCGCGACCGCGAAGGGCGTCCGGGACGTTGAGCTGGATCATCGTGTTGGCGGTGGCGGCCATCGTGATGGCCCCGAACCCGACGATCACCATCAGCAGGAGCGACACCGAGAAGAGGTTCGAGGCTGCGAGCAGGACCTCGGCCAGCCCGAGGGCGATCGCGCCACCGACCAGCCGGCCCACGCGGGGCATGCCACCCGACACCGCCAGCCAGGCCGCCGCGATCAGCGAGCCGACGCCCGAGGCGGTCATCAGGAAGCCATAGCCGGAGGCATCGGTGCCGAGGACGTCGCGCGCGAGCGCCGGGATCACGACCGTGAAGTTCATGCCAAAGATGCTCACCAGGCCGATGACGACGATCCCGAGGAGCACCGGCGGGGTGTGCCGCACGTAACCGATCCCTTCGCGGAGCTGCGCGATCACCTCGGGGGCGTTCCGCGGTCGTGGCGGCAACTCCGGCGTTCGAAGGGCGCTGGCGTCCATGGCAGCGAGCGCGACGAGCACCGCCGCGAAGCTGGCCGCGTTGATGGCGAACGCCACGCCGGAGCCGAACGCTCCGATCGTCAGGCCGGCCACGGCCGGGCCGACGACGCGCGCCGCGTTGAACATCGCCGAGTTGAGGGCGACCGCGTTGCCGATGTCGCCGCGCCCGACGATCTCGACCACGAAGCTCTGGCGGACGGGCATGTCGATCGCGTTGGCGGTGCCGAGGAGCAGCGCCAGGACGATGATCATCCAGACCTCGACGACACCGGTCAGCGTGAGCACGGCGAGGATCGCGGCGAGCACCATCATCACGGCCTGCACGACGAAGATCGTCTGGCGCTTCGGCAGGACGTCGGCGAGCACGCCGCCGAACAGGCCGAAGACCATGACCGGGAGGAACTGCGCGGCAGCGACCACGCCCAGCCAGAACGCATCGTTGGTGAGCTCGAGGACGAGCCAGGCCTGGGCGACCTGCTGCATCCACGTCCCGATCAGCGAGATGAGCTGGCCGCCGAAGAACAGCTGGTAGTTGCGGTGGCGGAAGGCGCGCAGCCCTCGGACGGAGTGCACGGTCATCGGCCGCGCCCGGTCCTGGTCGCCCTCGGCGACCGCTCGATGCCGGCCAGGTGGTCCGCCAGGTGGCGCCGGCGCGCTTCGGCTTCGTCGATCATCTCCGCGATGCGGACCGCCTTGTCTCGGAGCGTGTCGATCTGACCATCGACGCGCGCCAACGCGTCAATCAGGATCGCGCGGCGCTCGGTGGGGTCCTCGGTCGCTTGAAACCGTTCGCGGTTGCGCTCGCGGGCGGCCTCGTCCTCGAGCAGCTGGCCGATCTGGGCCAGCGAGAATCCCGCGTCGTCGCGGAGGCCGCGGATGAACCTGAGCCGCGCGATGTCCGACTCGTCGTACAGGCGGTAGGCGCCCTCGGAACGGGCGGCGGGTTCGAGGAGCCCGATCTCCTCGTAGTAGCGGATGGAACGGGGCGTCAGGCCGACCTCTGCGGCGACCTCCTGGATGCGCAGGAGTCCGGGATCGTCCGACGCCCGGGGCTGGGTCGTCGTCACCTGCCTATTCTACGTCAAGGTTGACGTTTACGTAAAGGTTGAGCGGCGACCATTTCTTGACGAACCTGCAAGGCCGGTTCCGAACCGAGGGCCGGCCGCCGAACGTAGTACCGAGTGGATGGTCACACCGTCGGGGAGAAAGGAAGTTCGTCATGATCCGACGAGCACTCACCGCCCTGGGCACAGCCACCCTTTTCCTCGTCCTGGCCGCTGCACCGGTGGCGGCCGGCCATGGCAATCCGGCCGGCACAGGCCAGCCGGGAGCCGAATGCGGTGACGAAGGAGCCGAACTCGAGCCGGCCGGATTCCTGACCGACGGGTTCGCGAACGCCGAAGCCCGCTACGCCGGCAGCGAGGGCACGCCGTCGCTGCTCCACGCGAACAGCGAGCACGCGGTGTCGCAGTACGACATCGCCTGCGTTCACTTCACAGCGGCGCAGGGCGGCGCCTAGGACGTTTCGGCGGCCCGCTTCATGCCCTCGGCTTCGAGGTTCATGTAGCGGTTGGTCAGCCCTTTGTAGAACCAGGGCGACTGGGATGAGGAAGCCGCGCATGTCGAGCGTCAGCGTGAGACGCGCGCGGCCCTCGCCCAGCGCCTCGACCCGGTGTCCCGCGACGCTGGTGATGCCGGTGGTCTTCTGCGTCCACTCGAAGTAGGACGGCGCATCCCAGACCGTGATGTCCCAGGTGCCTTCGGGCAGCTTGGGTTGCTTGAGGCGCACCTGGCTGCCTTTGGTGATCGGCGCAGGGGTCAGCAGCTCGACGACGTCGACGGTCTCGATGCGCTGCGGCCAGGCATCGAGGTCGCTGAGCACGTCCCAGACGCGCTGCTGAGGAGCATCGATGTCGATCGACTTCTCAAAGCGCATGTCGGGCGGTCTGCTCAGAGGGAATCAGGGCGTTGGACATGGGCGCAGCTTAGCGGGCGATCGATTGCCCGCGTCGCGTCAGGACGGCTCGAAGCGGTACATGCGGACGTCGCGGATCGGGCGGTAGCCGATGGCCTGGTAGATCCGGTTCGAGGTCGGGTTGGCGAGGTCCGTGAACAGGAAGCACCAGCGCCGCCCGCGGTCCAGCTCCGCCTGGCTCACGGCCGCCACGAGGGCGCTGGCATAGCCGCGGCGGCGGAGCTCCGGCGGGGTGTAGACGGCCCCGATCCGGATCCCGTGAGGCGTCGCCCCAGTCGACTGACACATCGAGACCGGATTCCCATCGACGTCCCAGATGTACCCGGTCCGGGTCGACTGGGAGAACATGTCGTCCACGAACGCGCGCGTGTCCCGCCAATCCGCCTCGGAACCCATCGCCTCGGCATCGAACGCGCGAATCCAGTCCACCATCAGGTCGCGGTCCGGCACCTGCGCGCGGCGCAGCGATCCCGGAACCCCGTCTGGCGCCGTCACGGACTCGAGCGCGTAGCTCCGCTGACGCATGCCCGGCAGGTAGGTCCGCCCTGTTCGCGTACACCATGCCCGGGCGAATGCCTCGGCGTGCTCCGCCGGGCCATCGACGCCGCTCAGGTCGTCCCCCGCGAGCGAGTCCGCGATCGCGTGCGATCGCCTGCTCGTCGTCCACCTCGGACAGGATCACGTTCCACGGCGGCGTCCAGATCGCGGTGGCCACCACTCGTCCGTCCGTCAGCGCGCGCGACGAGCGCGCCGCTCTCCGGGAAGCCGCCGCGTGCCAGCGCATCCCCAAGGATGCCGAGCGTCAACTGATGCTCCGGCTCGCGCGCCTCGAGAAAGGACCCACAGATATCGAGGAACGCCTCGACCGAGTCGAAGCGACGCGTCTCGACCGGCACCGCGTCAGTCGAGCGTGAAGTCGTCCGGGTCCTGGTAGCGCCCGCTCCGCTGGAACTCGATCTGCATGAGCACGTCGTTGAGCAGGCTCGATGCGCCGAAGCGGAACCAGTCCGGGCTCATCCAGCGCGGACCGAGCGTCTCGTACAGCACCACCAGGTACTGGATCGCTTCCTTGGCCACCCGGATCCCGCCGGCCGGTTTCATGCCGACCTGCCGGCCGGTCGCCCGCTCGAAGTCGCGGATCGCCTCGAGCATGACGAGCGTCACCGGCAGCGTCGCCGCGGGCTGCACCTTGCCGGTCGAGGTCTTGATGAAGTCCGCACCGGCGGCCATGGCCAGGACACTGGCCCGCCGCACGTTGTCGTACGTCTCGAGCTCGCCGGTCTCGAGGATCACCTTCAGGTGGGCGTCACCGCAGGACTCCTTGACGTCCACGATCTCGTCGAAGACGGTCCGGTAGTCACCGGTCAGGAACGCGCTGCGGTCGATGACCATGTCGACCTCGTCGGCACCCGCTTCCACGGCCTGGCGGGTCTCGGCGAGCTTGATGTCGAGGAACGTCTGGCCGGACGGGAAGCCCGTGGCGACGCTCGCGACCTTGACCGATGAGCCCTTGAGCGCTTCCTTGGCCTCGGCGACGAGCGCCGGATAGACGCACAGCGCCGCCACCGACGGGATCGTCGGATCGCCGGGCTTCGGCCGCATGGCCTTGGCGGACAGCGCGCGGATCTTGCCCGGCGTGTCCTTTCCCTCGAGGGTGGTCAGGTCCATCATCCGGATCGCGAGCTCGAGCGCCCACAGCTTCGACGCCTTCTTGATCGAGCGCCGCTTGAGCGCGTCGACCCGCTGGTCGACACCGACCTGGTCGACGGGGGTGACCCGGCCGAGCAGGCTGCCGAGCGGCCCCGGGCGCGAATCCCACGAGCGGATCAGCTCGTTGGCGCGCTCGCGGGCGACGCTGTCCGTGCGGTGGCTGGTGACCATGGGACGGAGAGGATACACCCGGTTCCGTGCAGATCCGGGCGGCCGCGACCGGGTTCGACCCCGGTCAGCGGCCGACCAATTTCGGGTTGAGGATCAGAACCGGCGGCGACCGGGCGTGACGACGGCACCGACAACTGCGGCCTTGGCGACCGGCGAGGGACCGGGCGAGACTGCGGCGCCGACGACGGCGGCCTTGGCGACCGGCGAGGGACCGGGCGAGACGGCGGCGCCGACGACAGCTGCCTTGGCGACGGGGGCGCCGATGACTCCCCTTCCGGCACGACGTGGTCCGAGTGGCATGTCAGACTCCTGCTGGTTCGAGCGCCGCCTCGGCCTCGTCGGCTTCGATCGCGGCGATGAGGGCCTGGATGGGGATGCGTCCATTCGCGATCAGCTGGCCGCCGGCGCGTCGAATCGCCGACGCAAACGGCGCGGCCCACAGGTTCTCGTAGACGAGGACGCCCGCGATGCTGCCCGGTTCCATCGCCGCGGCGAGGTTGTCCACGTCCTCTTCGGCCAGGGTCTCCGCCAGCTCCGCCTCGAGGCGGCCCAGCTCACCGAGGTCCTCGAGGTCGCCCAGCTCCTGGGCCATCACCGTGCCGTCCTCGCCCTTCGCGAGGATCAGGATGTCCATCACCCGGATGATCCCGGCGTCGTGGAGCCTCAGGAGCTCGTCGGCTCCTTCACCGGTGAAGTTCTGCGCTCCCGCCGGAAACTCGACGATCACGTAGTCGACGGGCCCCAGCTCGTCGAGCGTTCTGTCTGTCATGGTGCCTCCAATCGCCGGGCTCGGTGCGAGCCGGCGAAGCAACGGTCGCACGGTCGAGGCCTCACGGCATCATTCGGGATGGGTGATACGCGCGATTGGCCGAGTCGTCGGCGTGCGCAACCGCGGGCCCGGGAACGTGACCGGCTACCATCGACCGACGATGACCGACCAGCTCTCGCTCCGGCTCGAGCCCGAGCAACCGGTCCTGCCGGGCTTGCCCGACCTCCGGCCGATGCTGCCGCGGCCCCTCGCCGAGCCATTCGATTCGGACGAGCACCTGTTCCAGCCGTGGTGGGGCGGGCGCCGCGCGCTGATCTACGTGGGCCCGGCCGACCTGGCCGGGGGCGGGGTCGTCCGCGTCGTTGACGAGGATGGCGCCGACCTCACCCGATATCTGCGCGAGCTGGCCGGGCTGGCCGTCCGGGTCGATGCCCGCTCGGCGGTACTGGACGGGGAGCTCGTGGTCGTCGATGCGTCGGGGCGCGCGGATCCGGCCGCGATGGCGGCACGGCTCGAGGGACGCGCGGGACGGGCCGTCGCCTTCCTGGCGCTCGATCTGCTCCACATCGACGGCCGGTCGTTGCTCGGCCAGCCGCTGACCAAGCGGTACGAGGCGCTGCGGCGCGTCCTGCGACCCGGCGACGAGGTCGTCGCGGTACCGGCCATCGCAACCGAAGGCCGCGCGCTGTGGGATGCGGTCGCCGCCCAGGGTCTGGCCGGGGTGCTCGCCCGTCAGCGCGCGAGTCCGTACCTGGCCGGCGTCCGGAGCCGGCTGTGGCGGTTCATCGAAGCACGACCCGGCGCCGTGGCCGAGACCGCGGAACCGGTCGAAGACGAACCGTCGCGGCCCGCCGCCGCACCGGTGCTCGCGCTCATCGAGCGCCTGCCGCTGGACCTCGAGGACTAGACCCTCCGGCGCGGCTAGCGGCGCGTCGCGGCGGCCACGAACTCGCGCAGGCCGGGGCGCTGCCCATACAGCAGCACGCCCGCGGAATAGATCCGGATCGCCGCCATGGCGACGGCCGCGATCGCGAGCACGAGCAGGCCCAATGACAGCGCCACCTCCCACGGCGGGACCCGGCCGACCATGAGGCGGGCCAGCATCGCGAACGGGCTGAACGGCGGCAGGAGCGACATCAGCCGCGCGACCGGTCCGGCGCCACCGGTCAGCAGGATGGGCAGCGCGCCGAGATAGCCGACCATCGCGAGGAGGCTCAGTGGCAGCGACAGCGTCTGCAGGTCGTCGGGGCGGCTCACGAACGAGCCGACCGCGGCGTACACGAAGGCGTACAGCGCGAAGCCGAGCAGGAAGAACGTGCCGTAGGCGAGGAGCAGGCCCGCCGTGAGGCCCGTGATCGGCGTTCCGGAGGCTCCCGCCGGCCCGAGCACCGCCGCGGCGATCCGGTCCTGGAACGCGAGCACGAGCAGCGCCGGCAGCGCGATCGCGACGTACTGGGTGAGCCCCGCGCCGCCGATCCCCAGGACCTTGCCGATCACGAGCTGGCGCGACGATGCGGCGCTGATCATCAGCTCCATGACCCGGCTGCTCTTCTCTGCGGCGACGCCGGTCGCAACCCACATCCCGTAGATCAGGATCGACAGGAACATCAGCACGATGAAGACCGTCCCGACGAAGCCGCGGCTGGCGATCTCCTGCTGGCTCACCGGGCGGCCGTCGCTCGTCGGCGCCGTGGCCGACTCGAGGTCGAACTGCGGCGCCTGGAACGGGTCGAGCTGGGCGTCATCGGGGAGGTTCGCGGTCCAGTCGAGCACCGCGAGGCCGATGGCGGCGAAGCCGACCAGCTGGGCGCGCGTCGCGTCGGCGATGCCCGGCGTCCGGAACGTCACGTGCAGCCGGCCATCGTCCTGACGGTCCACCAGGATCACGCCGGCGTAGGCGCCGTTCGACAGGCCCTCTTCGGCAGCCGCCGGATCACCAACGACCGCGAACCCGAACGGCTTCTGCCAGGTTGCCTGGTCCACGCCCTGCGGCGGGTTGTTGAGCATGGCGTCGACGACGCCGACGGCGCGCTCGCCGAGGGCGGCGTCAGGCGACACGATGGCGAGCTGGGTCACCGTCCGCGCGTCGAGATAGCGGACCGCGATGGGCGTGAGCGCCACGCCGAGCGCGAGCGCCATCAGGATGAGCGTGGACATGAGGTACAGGCGGCTCCGCACCCGGTCGCGGTATTCGCGCCGGGCAACGATCGCGGCATTGGGCAGGAGCGGGTCCACGCGGGCCATCAGGGCGCCAGCGTCCGTTCGCCATCATCGGGAGCACGCCCGACGTGCTCGATGAACAGCGTCTCGAGCGACGGTTCGTCGAGCTCGAAGTGCGTCACCGTCGAGCCGCCACGCACGGCGGCCGCGAGGACCGCGTCGGGTTCGATGCCGTCGGTGAGCTCGAGCTCGGTCCGGTCAACGCCAGATCGGCGAACGAGGACGCCGGGCAGCCGCTCGAGCCAGGAATGGTCCCCCGATCCGTTGAGCCCGATGCGCACGATCCGCCGGCCGCTTGACCGCTTCAGGTCGCGGATCGTCCCACCGGCGACGACGCGCCCCCGGTCGACGATCGCGACGGACTCGCACATCGCCTCGGCGAGCTCCATCTGGTGGGTCGAGAAGACCACCGTGCGGCCCTGGTCGCGCAATTCGAGGAACGCCTCGCGCAGGAGCGCGAGGTTGACCGGATCGAGGCCCGTGAACGGCTCGTCCATGAGCAGGACCTCGGGCTCGTGGAGGATCGCGGCGATGAACTGGACCTTCTGCTGGTTGCCCTTCGAGAGCTCCTCGGCGCGCCGGTTCGCGTATTCGGCGATGCGGAAGCGGACCAGCCAGCGCATGGCCTCGCTGCGGGCACGATCGCGCGATGCGCCATACAGCTCGGCGAAGTAGACGAGCTGGTCGAGGACCGGCAGCCGCGCGTACAGCCCGCGCTCCTCGGGGAGGTAGCCCCACGTGCGGCGGGACAGCTGGTTGCTGGGCGTGCCGTCCCAGCGCACCTCGCCGGAATCCGCCTCGAGGATGCCGAGACAGATCCGCATGGTGGTGGTCTTGCCGGCGCCGTTGGCACCCAGGAAGCCGAAGATCGCCCCGCGCGGGACGCTGAACTCGATCCCGTCGAGTGCGGTGACATGCCCGAAGCGCTTGGTGACGCGATCGATCTCGAGGCTCACCGGGTCAGGATAGTCCGCGGCGCCTCCGCGACCGATCGGGGAGTTCCCCTCGGCGGCGCGGCCTTCAGGCGATCCACAGGCGCCCGCGGACCGTGCGCACGACCTCGGCGAGGACGGCCGGCGCGAGCGCCACGACGGCCACGATCAACCAGTCGTCTGGCTCGAGCGGCGTCGCCCGGAAGGCCTCGGCGAGCGGCGTGATGTGCGGGATCGCGACCTGGACGGCGACGACGAGCAGCCCGGCGAGCAGGAGGAACGAGTTGCGCCCCAGGCGGTGGAGCGGGATCGTCAGGCTGCGATTGGCGTATGCCCGCACGACCTGCGCGACGACGAGCGTGGTGTAGGCAAGCCAGCGCGTGTGGTCGGGCGATCCGGGGTGCGTGACCATGATCACGAGGGCCGCGACGGCACTGAACCCGCCCGCGGCCGTGATCCGCAGCAGGATCTCCCGGCTGAGGAGCGGGATGCGCCGATCACGCGGCGGGCGGTGCATCAGGCCTGGCTCCGCCGGCTCGCGCTCGAAGGCGACCGACGTCGACAGGTCGATGAACAGCTCGAGCCACAGGATCTGGAGCGGCAGCAGCGGCTGGCCGAACCCGTAGATCGTGGCGATGAGGATGAATCCCAGAAGGGCGACGTGCGTCGAGACGATGAAGACGAGGCCCTTCTGCACGTTGTCGACGATCCGCCGGCCCTCGCGCAGGCCGTACATCAGCGTCGCGAACGAATCGTCCCCGAGCACCAGGTCCGCCGCTTCGCGCGCCACGGCCGTGCCGGAGCCCATCGCGACGGCAACGTCGGCGCGGTTGAGCGCCGGCGCGTCGTTGACGCCGTCGCCGGTGACCGCGACCGTCCGGCCGTGCTCGCGGGCGACCCGGACCAGCCGTTCCTTGCCCTCTGGCGTCGATCGGGCGACGACCTGCAGGTTGTCCAGCTCCGCGGCGAGCTCCGCGTCGTCCCAGGACTCGATGGTGCGTCCAACGACGACCTTCGGATGCTCCAGGCCGGCCTGGTGGGCAATCGCCGCCGCGGTCGCCGGATGGTCGCCGGTCACGACGATCGTCTGGATCCCGGCATTGCGGGCCGTCGCCAGTGCCTCGCGGATTCCGTCGCGGAGCGGGTCAGCGAAGCCGATGAGCGCTCGCATCTCGGTCTGGCCGTCGCCCTCGCGGCGGGCCAGGCCGACGGTCCGCTCCCCGGTGGCCGCGGAACCCTCGATCAGGACCTCCCACGCGGTCCTCGTCATCCGTGACCCGCTCGCTTCGGCGAGAACGGCCTCAGGCGCGCCGATGAGGAGCGTCTCGACCCGGCCGTCCCGCCGCGCCCTGGTGCGGGCGAACGGATGGGCATCGGAGACGGGGTCCGCGTCGAGGAGCTCGGCAGGATCGAGGCGCGCCGCCGGCCCGTCCTCCGCCACCGCCCGCATCAGCGAGCGCGTGAACGAGCTTGGCGGCGAGCCGGCATCGATCGCCCAGGCGTCCTCCTCCGCGCGCAGCGCATCGAGCAGGATCGCCGCTCGGCCGTCGGCGTCCTCGACCGGGCCGGCCGGGGTCCGGACCGATGCCACGTCGAGGCGGTTGCGGGTCAACGTCCCGGTCTTGTCGGTGATGATCAGGTCGACCGCCCCGAGGGACTCCTCCGCGTTGAGCCGGCGCACGAGCACGCCCCGCTTGAGGAGGCGGTACGCACCCAGGCCGAGAACGACCGCGAGGAGGATCGGCGGCTCCTCGGGGATTGCGGCGATCGCGGCCGAGATGCCGGCGAGGATCGTCGCGCCTGCGTCCTGGCCCCGAATGAACCCCAGCGACATGACGATCGCGATCAGCCCGATCGCCACCCACAGGAGGATGCGGACGAGCCGGTCGAGCTCGGCCTGCAGCGGCGACCGGCGCCGACCGCGATCGGCCAGCCCACCCGCGATCCGGCCGAGCTCGGTCGACGCGCCGGTGGCGACCACGATCCCCTCCCCTCGCCCGCCGACGACGCTCGTTCCGCCGTAGGCGATCGACCGCCGGTCGGCGAGGTCGCTGTCCCCGACATCAGGCTCCGTGCGACCCTGCTCCGGGATCGATTCGCCGGTGAGGACGCTGCGGTCGAGCTGCAGGCGGTCGACGCGGATCAGGCGCAGGTCGGCCGGCACGACGTCGCCGCCCGACAACAGGACCACGTCGCCCGGGACGATGCTCGCGGCGGTGACCTGCGACCACCGTCCCGTTCCGTCGGACGCGGGCCATCGGTGCGCTTGCATCGCGGAGCGCCTCCAGCGCCCGCTCGCCGCGGTACTCGGTGATGACGTCCGCGCCGACGATCGGGATCAGGCCGACGAGCACGAGCAGCCCGTCGCGCGCCTCGCCGAGCAGCACGGCCCCGGCGCCCGCCGCGAGGAGCAGGAGCACGAACGGCTCCGTGGCCGCCTCGACGACGAGTCGCCACACGCTCGTCCGCTTCGGCGGCTCCAGCTGGTTGGGCCCGATCCGGGCGGCGCGCCGCGCGGCCTCGGTGGATTCGAGGCCGGCGGGCGGGTCGACCGCCAGCCGATCGGCAACCGCCGCCGCCGGCAGGGCGTGCGCGTCGGGCAGCGAGTACGCCTGGGAGCTCGCGGACATGTCCTCATGATCGGCGATCGGCGCCAATTCGCCACGTGCCGTCCGGCCCGATCCGCGGGCGGGCACAGGGCAGCGTGCGACAATGCGGAACGTGACCACACCGATCTCGTCCGGCGCGCCGAGCGCGACCCCGACCGGGATCCACGCAGATCGTGCGGCCGGCAGCCTGACGGTCGACTGGGCCGACGGCCACCAGACCGCCTACGACGCGCGCTCGCTGCGCTGGATGTGTCCGTGTGCGTTCTGCCGCGGCGAGGCGGGCCTGCCCGGCTGGCTGGACTCGGCGCCGACGCTCACGGATGAGCAGATGCGGCTCGTCGACGTGCAGCTGGTCGGCAGCTATGCGATCTGCCCGACCTGGGGCGACGGCCACCGAACCGGCTACTACTCGTTCGCGATGCTGCGCGCCCGCTGCCCGTGCCCCGTCTGCACAGCTGCCGGCGGTGCTGGTGACCCCGACGAGCCAAAAGCACCCGCCCATCACCACGGAGATTCGACATGATCGTCGTCACCACCCCGTTCCTTGCCGGCAACCGCGTCCTTGAGTCGAAGGGCATGGTCTTCGGCCTCGTGGTCCGCAGCCGCGGCCTCGGCGGCAACGTGATGGCCCAGCTGCGGTCGCTCGGGGGTGGCGAGATCCACGAGTACACCGAGCTGCTCGAGGACACCCGCCGGCAGGCCCTCGACCGCCTCGTGCAGAACGCGACGCTGATGGGCGCGAACGCGGTCCTCTCGATGCGCTTCGACAGCTCGGAGCTGTCCGGCACGATGAGCGAGATCGTCGCGTACGGAACGGCGGTCGTGGTCGAGCCGGACGCGGGTGCGACCCAGTCGTCGGAGTGACGCGGCGATGATGATCCTGCGCGCGCTGATCCTCGGGCTCGGCGCCCTCCTCATCCTCGGCGGCTTTGCCGCCATCGCGGTCGGAGGCTGGGTAGGTCTGTGGGGGTTGTGGTTGGTCGTGGGCGGACTCGTGATCGTGGCGGCGATCCTGCTCGAGCGACGGCGCTACCGCTCCGTGGCCGCCGAAGTCGGCCCGGAGCCGCCCGGTCCCGGCGGCGGGGAGCCGCTCGACGAGCCGCTCGAGCCGCGCTTCAGCCCGACGACCGAACGCTTCGTGGACCCGACCACCGGCGTGACGATGGTGGTGTGGGTGGACAAGGCGTCCGGTGACCGGCGGTACCGGGCGGACCGATGATCGTCATGGGCGGACTGATCAAACGCGCGTGCTATCCTCGCCCGCCCGTGGTCGGCCCAATCGCCCACGCGATATCCACCTGAGAGGCAGAGCCGAAGCGCATGGCTGCCGTCCAACCCGGAACCGTCTCGCGACCGCAGGTTCGGCGTGCGCGGCGGCCCGCACGCGCGGAGGCCCCGCTCCCGTACATCAATCGCGAGCTGTCCTGGCTGGAATTCAACGCGCGGGTCCTGCACGAGGCTCGTGACCAGCGCAACCCGCTGCTCGAGCGGATCAAGTTCCTCACGATCTTCGCGGGCAATCTCGACGAGTTCTTCCAGGTCCGTGTCGCCGGCCTGCGCCAGCAGGTCCAGGCGGGCAAGGCCGCGCTGTCGCCGGACGGCCGGACGGCCGAAGACCAGCTCGCAGCGATCCGCGAGCGGGTGCTCGAGCTGATTGCGGACCACTCGCGAATCTCGCTCAACGTGCGCGCAGCCCTCGCCGAGGAGGGGATCGAGATCGTGGACTACGCCGCGATCCCGCAGCACCACCAGGCGCTCCGTGAGCGGTTCCTCGAGGAGATCTTCCCCGTCCTCACGCCGCTCGCGGTCGACCCCGGGCATCCGTTCCCGTACATCTCGACGTTGAGCCTGTCGATCGCCGTGGGATTGCGCGACCCGGAGAGCGGCGAGCGCCGCTTCGCGCGCGTCAAGGTCCCCCAGATCCTGCCCCGCCTGATCGTGGTCGAGCCGTCGCGGTTCGTGCTCATCGACCAGGTGATCGAGGCCAACCTGGATGCCCTGTTCCTCGGCATGGAGATCCTCGATCACCACCTCTTCCGGGTGACGCGCAACGCCGACCTCGCGATCGAGGAGGACGAGGCCGACGACCTGCTCATGGCGATCGAGGAGGAGCTGCGGCGGCGGCGTTTCGGCGAAGCGGTCCGGCTCGAAGTCGAGCGATCGATGCCGCCGATGACCCGGCGCATCCTGCTCGACGGTCTCGGGCTGCGCGAGAACGACGAGTACGAGATCAGCGGGATGCTCGACCTGACCGGGTTGGGCCAGCTCATGGACCTCGACCGGCCGAACCTCAAGGTGGCGCCGTGGGCGCCGGTCACGCCGCCGCGCCTCGTCCCGCCCGACGAGGACGAGCCGGCCGACGTGTTCGCGGCGATCCGTGCCGGTGACATCCTCGTCCACCACCCCTACGAGTCGTTCGCGGCGTCGGTGGAGCGGTTCATCGCGCAGGCCGCCGACGATCCCGATGTCCTCACGATCAAGCAGACGCTCTACCGGACCTCCGGCGACTCGCCGATCGTGCAGTCGCTCATCAGTGCCGCCGAGCGCGGCAAGCAGGTGGTCGTCCTCGTCGAGATCAAGGCCCGCTTCGACGAGGAGGCGAACATCGTCTGGGCCCGCAAGCTCGAGCGCGCCGGAGCGCACGTCGTGTACGGGCTGGTCGGGCTGAAGACCCACAGCAAGACCTCGCTGGTCGTCCGCCGGGAAGGATCCGGGCTGCGCCGCTACGTGCACATCGGAACCGGCAACTACAACCCGAAGACCGCCCGCCTGTACGTGGACCTCGGCCTGCTCACCGCCCGCCCCGAGATCGGCGCGGACGTCACCGACCTGTTCAACGTGCTCACCGGCCTGTCGCGGCAGCATTCGTTCCGCCGGCTGCTCGTCGCTCCGCACAGCCTCCGCTCCCGGTTCCTCGAGCTCGTCGCCCGCGAGGTCGAGCACGCACGTCTCGGGCACGAGGCGCGCATCATCCTCAAGCTCAACGCGATCGTGGACGTGGCGGTGATCGAGGCGCTCTACGAGGCGGCGCGGGCCGGGGTCAGGATCGAGCTGATCGTCCGCGGCGCGTGCTCGCTCCAGCCCGGCGTGCCGGGCCTGTCCGAGAGCGTTCGCGTCCGATCGATCATCGGCGAGTTCCTGGAGCATTCCCGGATCTGGGGCTTCGCCAACGGCGGCGACCCGGAGTGGTACATCGGCTCGGCCGACCTCATGGACCGCAACCTCGACCGGCGGGTCGAGGCGGTCGTGCCGGTCGAGGACGCCGAGGCGCGCAACCGGCTCGCCGGGATCGTCGAGGTCCTGCTCTCCGATGACCGCCGCTCCTGGCAACTGCTGCCCGACGGCACGTGGAAGCGGACGGAGGAGCTCGAGGGACGCGAGGGGACGATCGATACGTTCGAGGTCCTCAAGGAGCGGGCCCTGGCGATGGACGACGAGTCCCACCTGCCTCGGCGTCCGCATGCCGGCGCCGGCTCGCTGGATCCTCGCGCGTGACGACGACCCGTTCGCCTCGGCCTGTGGAGATCGAGCTCAAGTACCGGGTGCACGACGGCCCGGCGGCCGAGCGCTACCTCGAGGCCGACACGCTGGCCACGTTCGTCTCGGCCTCGACGATGCGTCCGCGGAAGGTCGAGGATCGCTACGTCGACACGGCGGATGGCGATTTCGCGAAGGCCGGCTTTGCGGCGCGCCTGCGCCGGACGAACAAGGGCACGAGCGTCGGCCTGAAGTCGCTCAATGGCGGACCGGGTGCCGCCGGCGACGGCTCGGCCACGCACCGGCGCGAGGAGCTCGAAGGCCCCGCCCATGAATCGGCCGGGCCGCACGAGTGGCCCGTGTCGGACGCCCGCTCGCTCGTGCTCGAGCTTGCCGGCGATGCACCCCTGCTCGAGTTGGTCACCGTTCGCCAGCTCCGCCGGCGACGCGAGCTGCGCGACGGGGATACCCGAGTGGAGCTGACCCTCGATGACGTCGACGTCGTGGTCCGGGGCGAGGTCGTGGACCGCTTCGCCGAGCTCGAGGTCGAGTTGCTCAAGGGCGACGAGGCGCGCCTGGCGGAGCTCGACGGCGTGCTGCGGGCCGACCCGGGCCTGAGTCCGTCAACGCTGTCGAAGCTCGAGTCGGCGCTCGCCGCGGTGAGTCGGAAGGGCGCATCGGACGGGATCGGCCCGGATATCGAGCCGGTGCCTTCGACGTCGGACGAGCTCCAGGAAGACCAGGTCGAAGCGCCCGGCGAGTCGACGGGCCTGCCGACCATCAAGACGCCCGGCGTCACCGCCGACGACCACGTGGCCGAGGCAGCTCGCAAGGTCTTGCGCTTCCACCTCGCCCGGATGCTCGCTCGCGAGGCGGGCACACGCGAAGGCACGAACAACGAGGAGCTCCACGCAATGCGGGTTGCGACCCGCCGCCAGCGAGCCGCGTGGCGCGTCTTCGGCGATGCGTTCCGTCGCGGCCGCACGAAGCGCTACC
The DNA here is from genome assembly GCA_963721655.1 of uncultured Chloroflexia bacterium. Taxonomy (GTDB): domain Bacteria; phylum Chloroflexota; class Limnocylindria; order Limnocylindrales; family CSP1-4; genus DASTYU01. Next base: position 68,342 of record CAVRKH010000012.1, read on the forward strand.
GCTCGGGCCTGCGCGAGATCGCATCCCGCCTCGGGGCCGTGCGCGATCTCGATGTCCTGCTCGACGCGGCCGATCTGTACCGCGCGGACCTGCCGAAGGTCGACCAGCGCAGCCTCGAGCCGCTGCTCGGCAGCTGGCGCCAGCATCGCGACGACGCGCGCGTGCTGCTCACGCGCGAGCTCGATTCGGACGGCTACCGGCGCTGGGTCGATGACTACCGGGACTTCGTGCGGACGGAGGGCGCGGCGGTCATCCCGGTGGGCCCGGTGGAGCCGCATCGCGTCCGTGACACGGCACCATCCCGCATCTGGGCCGCCTACGAGCACGTCCGCGGCTACGAGGCCGTGCTCCGCTGGGCTGACGTCGAGACGCTCCACGAGTTGCGGATCGCCGGCAAGTGGCTGCGCTACACCATCGAGTTCGTGCGCGAGCCACTCGGGCCGGATGCGACGCCGCTGATCACACGGGTCGTCGCGCTCCAGGACCACCTCGGACTGATGAACGACGCGAACGTGGCTGCCCACATGGCGCGCACGTTCCTGGTCGAGCATGGCTCGCGAGTTGAGCTCGCAGGAAAGCTCCGCAATCGGCCGCTACCTCGTGGACCGCGAACGCGACGTCGCGCGGCTGCGGCGGACGATCGGGAGACCGTGGAGAGGCGTCGCGGGCGTCGGCTTCCGACGCGCGTTGGGACGGGTGGTCGCCGGACTCTGACGTTCGCTCAGCCGCGCCAGCCGTGGGCGAGGTCGGGCAGGCGGTCACGCCAGGCGGAGCCCGGCATGGTGCACCGCAAGGATCGCGCCCTCACGCAGGCTCGCATTCGACACGCGCATGCGGTCCAGTCCGTATCGCTCGAGCAGGGCGGCCACGATCGCCCCGCCTGCCGGCAGGAGGCGCGCGCGAACCGGATTGATCAGATGGCGCTCGGCGGCCAGCTCGGCCGGCTCCGCGGCGAGGATCCCCTGGATATCGGCCAGTCGGCGACGCGTCAGCGTCCGATCGAGCAGTGCGGCCGGGATGACCTTGATCAGGTTCGAGGCGGTGCCGCCGACACCGACAAGGTCGCGGGGCCCGGCGTCGGTCGCGCCGGCCAGGATTTCGTCCGCCTCTGCCAGCATGCCCGCGACCTCGTCCGGGGCCGGCGGATCGTGCGTCACGTGCCTGCTCGTCAGCCGGGCCGATCCGAGTTGGAGTCCCCACGCGGCTGCGGGGCGGTCCGGTCCCACGAACGCGAACTCCGAGCTGCCACCGCCGATGTCGACGACCAGCGTCTCGCGCTCGACGGGACGCCCCTCCGTCACCCCGAGCAGCGTCAGGTACGCCTCTTCTTCATGTGACAGGACGTGGAGCGGCGCGCCGGTCGCCACCCCGGCCTCGTGGACGATGGCCGCCGCGTCAGCCGCTCTGCGCAGCGGTTCGGTGCCCAGGAGGGTGATCTCAGCGACCCCGAGGCGCCGTGCCGTCTGCACGTACTGGACGAGCGTGGCGACGAGCTCGCCGCGGCCGGCTGAGCCGAGCGGCTGTCCGTCGTGGACGGCGTCACCAAGGCCGAGGAACACCGACTCGTCGACGAGCGGCTCCAGCCGGTGGCCGGCAACCGCGGCCACGAGCAGATGAACCGAGTTCGAGCCGAGGTCGACAGCCGCCCCGATGGCGGCCCGCCGACCGGGCCGATTGGCGGGGCTGGTCGCGTCAGGTCGGGCCAGTGCCGTCGCCCGATCCGTCGGCTGGAACCGTCTTCCGCGTGCGCGGCGTTCGCGTGGCGGACGATGACGCGGTCTTCCGCCGCGTCGACGTCGACGTGCCTTGCGTCGTCGCCTTCGTCGCGGTCGACGCGACCGCCACCGTTGGCTTCGGAGCGGCCGGCTTGGCGGCAGCCGGCTTCGCAGCGGCCGGCTTCGCAGCGGCCGGCTTCGCCCGCGCCCTCGATCGCGCAGGGGAGGCGGCACGGGACGAGGCGGGCGCCGTCGACCGACCGTGCGCGGGTTGCGGGCCTGAGTTCCTTGATCTGGGCCGTCAGCTGGGCAACCTCGGCGCGTGCTTCGGACGCCTGCTTCTTCCGCTTTGCCTCGACGTCGCGGGCCTTCTGGAGGCGCTTCTCGAGCCGCGCCAATTCCTTTGCCTGCGTCCTTGGCCGCGCTCTTGGCGACCTGCCGTACCGGCTGACTGACCCTTGCCGGACTTCGCCACGAACTCTCCTTCCCTGCCCCCTTCACGCCCGCACGCTGCGGGTGCCCTCGTAGAGCATGATCGGCGCGCCGTGTGCCACGGAGCGGCGACAGACCTGCAAGTCTGCCATCGTCCGCAAGCAGGACGCGAAACTCGCCGGTACCTGCAGGGCCATCGGGACGCCGCATAACCCTTCGTTAACGACGGCCCAACATCCGGTTATCGTCTCCGCCCGACGCTGCGTCCATGGAGGACCACGTCGCGCCGGGCCGATCGATCTCGTCGGGCTGGCTCGCGCTTGCCGTCGACGGGCCTGCCCTCGATCTGCCGGGGCTCGCCGCCGGCACGCCGGTTCGTGTCGTCCCCGACGTTCCATCGTTCGTCACCCTCCTCGAGCAGGCGCGGCCTCGCATCTGTCTCCTCGGGACACCGCCGGGCGGCCCGGCAGAGACCGAGCTCGTCGCGCGCGAGCGGCGGCGCCGGCACGGATTACGGGTCGTCCAGGTTTCGGCGCCCGAGGCCGTGGAGGTCCGTCTCGAGGCCCTGCGACTCGGCTTCGATGAGGCAGTGCCGAGCTCGATCGAACCCGGCGAGCTCGCGGCCCGCCTCGCCCTGCTCGACGAGCGGGCGCGCACCCGCCCCGGCCGGAGCCTTCCGATCGCCGCTGGCTGCGAGCTCGATCTCTTCGCGCACGAGCTGCGGCGGGACGGCCGGCTCGTCCACCTGCGGCCCAAGGAATTCGATCTGCTCGCCGTCCTGGCCAGCCACCCGGGACGCGCCTGGACGCGGCGCCAGCTCCTCGACCGAGCGTGGGGCCACGGTCACGACGGTGACCCGCGGACGATCGATGTCCATGTCCGCTGGCTGCGCTCGAAGATCGAGACCGAACCCGAACAGCCGGCGCACCTGGTGACCGTTCGCGGGGTCGGCTACCGGCTCGATCCACCCGGGCGTTAACAGTCGCTTAACGGAGTAGCAAAGGACCGTTGATGCCCGGCTCCGACGATCCGGGTGTTGAACAAGGGGGAGTGCAGATCCTCGGATCCCGCCTGCGCCGAGCGCGGGCACCTTTGGAGGAACAACCCACGTGAGCATCAACTCGCGCACGCGCCTCGCGGCGCTCGGACTGGTGGCGGTCTTCGCCATCGGCGCTTGCAGCAGCGGCAGCTCGACCGCCGCGCCAGCAGCGTCCCAGCCGGCCGCCGAATCCATGGCCCCCGGGTCCTCAGCGCACCGGGGCGTCCGAAGCGACCGCTGCCGGCGGCCCGCCGGAGTGCCTCTCGTTCGCCGACATCTACGCGCTCGTCGGCCCCGAGTCGGAAGACGTCCAGACCTGGGATCAGGCGGCCACGATCGCCGGTGAGCTCGGCTCCAACACGGAGTTCCCCGCCGGCCTGCCGATCGCGATCACGGCGCCCGGCGAAGAGTCGGGCACGTTCGACAGCTTCGTCGACATCGTCCTCGGCGACTACCTCGAAGAGCGCGAGCAGGGCGACGCGACCACCCGCCTCAGCAACTACCAGTCGAGCGCGGATGACAACGCGATCATCGACGGCATCGCCAACTCGGCCGGGTCGTTCGGTTGGGTCGGCTTCGCCTTCTACGAGGAGAACCTCGATCGCGTCCGCGCGTTCACGATCGCCGCGGAGCCGAACGGCACGTGCGTCGAGCCGACGGCCGAGACGATCGCCGTCGAACGAGTACCCGATCTCGCGCGACCTGTACATCTACGTCAGCAAGCAGAAGCTTGCCGAGAACCCGACGATCGCCGCCTACGTCGACTATTACCTTGCCGAGGGCACGATCGACGGCGTCCTCGAGACGGTGCCCTACGTTCCCCTGAAGCCCGAGGTCCTCGCCGAGTCGCGAACCGCGTGGGAGACGTTCAAGGGTTCGACGGCCGCCTCCCCTGACGGCACGATCGCCGTGAGTGGATCATCGACGGTCCAGCCGATCTCGAACAAGGTGGCCGAGCAGTTCAACGCGGAGAACGCGGGCTTCAGCTACACGGTTGAAGGTCCGGGTACCGGCGACGGCTTCGCCGCAGTTCTGCGCCGGTGATATCGACATCGCGGACGCCTCGCGTCCGATCAGCGACGAGGAAATCGCCCTCTGCCAGGAGGCAGGCATCGAATACCAGGAGCTCAAGGTCGCCATCGACGGCATCGCCGTGATGACCCAGAAGTAGCAGTTTCTCCTCCCAGCGAACGGGTCGGGCCAGCTCGGAGGCCTCGACCCGTTCGCCTATCCTGTACGTCCACTTCGGAGGCCCGATCGAGCGATGACGCAAGCGACTGACGCGGCGGACCTGCGGACGGCGTTGCGCGGCAGTGCGGCCCGCCGCCGTCGCGAACGGACCGTGCGGGCGATCCTCCTGAGCGCCGGACTTGCATCGGTCGCCATCAGCGCGTTCATCGTGGTGACGCTCATCGTCGACGCGCTGCGGTTCCTGGCCGCGGTCGACCTCAGCGCCCTGAATTCGGCCGGCTGGGCTCCACGCCGCGGGCTGTTCGACCTCCCGACGCTGCTCATCGGGACGTTCCTCGTGTCGGCCATCGCGATGCTCGTGGCCACCCCGATCGGACTCTTCAGCGCGATCTTCCTCGCCGAGTACGCCTCGCCCCGCACGCGGAGCTTCGTCAAGCCGATCCTCGAGATCCTCGCCGGCATCCCGAGCATCGTGCTCGGCTTCTTCGCGATCGCGGTCATCAGCCCGGAGATCGTCCAGCGGATCAACCCGCAGGCGTCAGGGTTCAACATCCTCGCGGCGAGCATCGCCGTCGGCATCCTGTCGATCCCGCTCGTCGCGTCGGTCTCCGAGGACGCCATGCGGGCCGTGCCGCGGTCGCTCCGTGAAGCCTCCTACGGGCTGGGGGCCCGGCGGCTGACGACGAGCATGCGCGTCGTCTTCCCTGCTGCGATCTCGGGGATCGTGGCAGCCCTGATCCTGGCGACGAGCCGGGCGATCGGCGAGACGATGGTCGTGGCGCTCGCAGCCGGGGCGAGCGGCAGCGGCGCCCGCTCGTTCGACATCTTCAACGTCGGCCAGACGCTCACCGCCGCGATGGCCTCGCTCGCGATCGGCAGCGACCGGGTGCGCGGCGACGACCTGGCGTTCCCGAGCCTGTTCTTCGTCGGCGCGGTGCTGTTCGTGATCACGCTCCTGCTCAACGTCATCGGCGACGCGTTCGTCCGTCGGACGCGGCAGCGGTACTAGGGATGCTTCGATGAGCCTGATTGCACCCGCCGCAACCGGGGCCGCCGTCCGGCGCGGCCTCACGTCGACCCGACCCGACGTGCGGGGCATGATCTTCCAACTGCTCCTGCTCGCCAGCCTCCTGTTCTCGCTGGCCGTGCTCGCCATCCTCCTGCTGAACGTGCTGACACGAGCGTGGCCGGTCTTCCAGACCCGCGGGATCGACTTCCTGACCTCGCCGCTGTCGTCCGACCCGGCGCAGGCCGGGATCTCCCAGGGCCTGTTCGGGACCATCGTGCTGGCCGTCCTGGTGCCGATCTTCGCGTTCCCGTTCGGCATCGCGACCGCCGTCTACCTCGAGGAGTACGCGCCGAACAACCGGCTGACGCGGTTCATCCAGATCAACATCCGGAACCTCGCCGGTGTCCCCTCGATCGTGTACGGCCTGCTCGGGCTGGCGATCTTCGTCGCCTTCTTCGAGGCCATCGGGCTGGGCGGCTCGCGGGACGGTCGCCACCTCCTCGCCGCGGCCGTGACGCTGGCCGTCCTGGTCCTGCCGATCGTGATCATCACGACCGCCGAGGCGCTCCGCGCCGTCCCGATCACGATCCGCGAAGCCGGCTACGGCGTCGGAGCCTCACGCTGGGAGGTGACCCGCAAGCTCGTGCTGCCGGCGGCCGTCCCGGGCATCCTGACCGGCACGGTGCTCGCGCTCGCCCGGGCACTCGGCGAGACCGCGCCGCTGCTCCTCGTCGGCGGGATCGTGGGCGGCTTCTCGACGCCCGAGGGCGCAGTCGGCCGTCGACACGCTCCTGGGCAACTACACCGCGCTGCCGCTGACCGTGTTCCAGTGGGCCAAGCAGCCGCAGGACGAGTTCCGCGAGCTGGCGGCAGCCGCCATCGTCGTGCTGCTCGCGGTCACCCTGTTTGCCAACGCCGTCGCGATCCTGCTGCGGAACCGCTTCGAACGGAACTGGTGATGCCCGACGAGAGCGTCGCCGACGCGCCCCCTTCGACGATCCACATGGAGACAACATGACCCAGACCGCACCAGCGCCACCGACCGAGGCTCCGCCGGTTCGGGTCGCGGTGGCCCACGGACGCGGAGGCGCTCCCCGCACGGGACGCCGATCGCAGCCGAGCCGGTCATCAGCTTCAGGAACCTGCACTTCTATTACGGGTCGTTCCGCGCGGTGAAGGACATCTCGATCGACGTCCGGCCGCAGGAGATCACCGCGCTCATCGGGCCGTCGGGCTGCGGCAAGTCGACGCTGCTGCGGACGATCAACCGCATGAACGACCTGATCCCCGGCATCCGCGTCGACGGCCAGGTGCTCTACCACGGCGTCGACGTGTACGGCCGTGACGTCGATCCGGTCGAGGTCCGCCGGCGGATCGGCATGGTCTTCCAGAAGGCGAACCCGTTCCCGAAGTCGATCTACGACAACGTCGCATTCGGGCCGCGGATCGTCGGCTACAAGGGCAACATGGACGAGCTCGTCGAGTCCAGCCTGCGCCGCGCCGCACATCTGGGACGAGGTCAAGGACAAGCTCAAGCAGTCCGGCCTCGCGTTGTCGGGCGGCCAGCAGCAGCGGCTGTGCATCGCCCGCGCGATCGCCACCGACCCCGACGTGATCCTCATGGACGAGCCGTGCTCCGCGCTCGACCCGCGCAGCACGCTCCAGATCGAGGAGCTCATGGCGGAGCTCAAGAAGAACTACACGATCGTCATCGTGACCCACAACATGCAGCAGGCGGCGCGGGCGTCCGACCGGACCGTCTTCATGACGATGGCCGAGGATCGCGCCGGCTTCGTGGTCGAGCAGGCCGACACGATGGAGATCTTCACCAACCCGCAGAACCAGCTGACCGAGGACTACGTCTCCGGTCGGTTCGGCTGAGGCCGGAGGAGCCGAACGACATGACCGACCCGGAGCGCGCCACGGCCGAAGCCCTGAGCGACCAGCTCGACGAGCTGCTGGCGGCGGCGGACGGCCCGCCAACCTCGAGCGAGGTGCACCCCGCGCGCGAGCCGCTCGATCGCGAGCAGCGCGAGATCAAGCTCAACGTCCTGCGCATGGGCGCCCTGGTCGAGGACGCGATCCGGGCCGCGATCGCGGCGCTCGTGAACCACGACACCGAGGCCGCGCTCGCGGTCATCGTGGGCGACGGCCGGATCAACGAGGCGCAGCGCGCCGTGTCCACCGCGATCTCGCGGACGATCGCCACCCAGCAGCCGGTCGCTCGCGACCTGCGCTTCCTCCTCTCGCTCGATCACGTGACGTACGAGCTCGAGCGCATCGGGGACCATGCGGCCTCCGTGGCCAAGCAGGCGCGCAAGCTCGCGCCCGAGCCGCCGCTCGCGGAATACGTGCACCTGCCGCGGATGGGCGAGCTCGGCGCCGAGCTGGTCCACGGCATCCTGCGCGCGCTCGTCGACATCGACCAGCACCAGGCCCGGGCTGTGGCGGCCGGCGACGACGAGATCGACGCGCTCTACCACAAGACGTTCGCCGAGCTGATCGACCTCATGCGCGAGGACCCCGACAACGTCGAGCGCGGCGCGCGGATCCTGCTCGCGGCCCACTATCTCGAGCGGATCGGCGACCGGGTCACGAACATCGCCGAAGACGTCGTCTTCCTCGCGAGCGGCGAGGTGGAGGACCTGAACCCGTGACGCCGACGGCGATCCGATCCGCGTGCTCGTGGTGTGCACGGGCAACTCGGCTCGAAGCCTGATGGCCGAGGCGCTCCTCCGCTCGAAGGGCGGCGACGCGTTCGAGGTCCACAGCGCCGGCACGCACCCGAGGGGTGTCAACCCGCTCACGCTGCGCGTCCTCGGGGACGCCGGTCTGGACGCCTCATGGGCGCGCTCCAAGTCGGTCGAGGAGTACCTCGGCCAGTCGTTCGACTACGTGATCACGGTGTGCGACGAGGCTCGCCAGGAATGCCCGGTGTTCCCCGGCGTCCACGAATCGCTGCACTGGGGCTACGAGGACCCGGCCGAGGCCGAGGGCACCGAGGAGGAGCGGCTGGCCGTCTTCCGCCGGGTGTTCATCCAGCTGAGCGAGCGGATCGGGGCGTTCATCCCGCTCGCGCGCAAGCATCGCGCCGAGGTCTGATGCGACCACGATCGCCTGAGCCGGCCGGCCGTTCGATATGCTGACCCCGTGACCGACGTCGTCGAGCTGTACCTGCTGCGCCATGCGGATGCCGGCGATCCGGCCGACGTGGGACGGGCCCGACGCGGCTCGGCCGCTGTCGCTCGAAGGGCGAGAAGCAGTCCGAGCGGCTCGGGCGGTTCCTGGCCGGGATCGGCTTCCGGCCCGACGCGATCCTCAGCTCGCCAAAGCTGCGCGCCTCGCAGACCGCCGAGATCGTCGCGGGCCAGCTCGGCGTGCCGGTGACGCTCGACGAGCGGCTGGCGGGCGGCGTCGACGATGTCGTGGTCGAGGCGATCCTGCGCGACGCCGGCGACCCGCGGCGGGTCGTGCTCGTCGGCCACGACCCGGACTTCTCGTCGCTCGTCCAGTCGCTGTGCGTCGCGCGGAACGTCGAGATGAAGAAGGGCGCACTGGCGCGGATCGACGTCGACCGGCCGGTCGGGGCCGGGCGCGGCGACCTGCGCTGGCTGGTGCCGCCCGATCTCCTGAAGCCCGGCTGACCCTCAGTCGGCTGTCAGCGGGGAACGGCAGCGCGATCGGGTCGGGAGCCAGGCGGCTGCGACCCTCGGCATCGAAGCGGTCCAGGCCGAGGTCGGTGACGTCGATCAGCGATGTCGCCCCGTGCAGGGCCAGGTCGACCGCGACGCGCGAGACCGCCGGTCCCCACATCATCCCGTGCCCGCCCGCCGAGGCGATCGTGACGCCGTCGATGCGGTCGCCGTCCGGGGTGATCGCCGGGCCCAGGATCGGGAGATGGTCGGGCGTGTAGTCGATCGTGGCGCACCACACGCGGCGCACGCCGAGATCGCGCGTCAGCGGCACGAACCCCGCGAGGCGCTCGCGCCAGCGCTCGAATGCGGCCCAGTCGATCGAGCGAGCCTCGCCGGGCTGCTCGTCGGGGTCGCTCCAGCCGAACAGGAGCCCGCCCTCCTCGAGCCGCCAGTACAGCCCGGCGCCGATGTCGAACACCATCGGCATGCGCTCGACGGAGAAGGACTCGTGGGCCTCGAGCACCGCGACCGAGTGGCGCGCCGCGCCGGCCGGGATGCGCAGGCCGGCCAGCCGGCCGACCTCGCGCAGCGACGGGCCGCCGGTCAGCAGCACGCGCTCGGTCGCGATCGGGCCGGCGTCGGTCTCGACCCCGACGACCCGGGACCCGTCGAGGCGGAGCCCTCGGAACGCCGTCCGCTCGCGCAGCTCGACGCCCGCCGCCTGCATCGCGAGCGAGTACGCGCGGACGTTCCGCGGCGGGTCGATCGCGCCGTCGGTCGACAGGAAGCTGCCCCCGCGATGACCGGTCGCTGCGAGCGTCGGGACGACCTCGACCGCCTCCTCGCGGGACAGCCAGCGGACGTCGAGCCCCTCGCCGCGCTGCATCGCGACGCGCTCGCGCCCGGCACGTTCGTCGTCGTCGGTGACCGCGAGGATCAGGTAGCCGAGCTCGCGGAAGCCGGAATCCGTCCCGTAGGCCGCCTGCTGGCCGCGATAGAACGCCACGGTCCACCGGCCGAGCGCGACCGTGGCCGGCGTGCCGCCCTGCGCCCGGACGATGCCTGCCGCGCGGGACGAGGCGCCCATCCCGAGAAGGCCGCGCTCGAGCACGACAACGCGCTCGAGGCCCGCGGCCTTCGCGAAGACCGACGCCCAGCCGCCGATCGTCCCGCCGCCGACGACGACCAGGTCTGCAGATTCGGTCACCGCGGACGACCTCCCTACCCGATCTCGACCCGCGCCGCGACGCCCACGTGGTCGCTCGGGTAGAGACCCGGATCGTCCACGGCCGGGCGGTCGAACGCCAGCCGGGCGCTCACCACGCGGATCGCGCCGCGCACCCAGATGTAGTCGAGGCAGCCCGGGATCGCCATCGTCGTCGATCGCCGGGCCCTGCAGGCCGCTCGGCCACGTGACTGCCGGCTCCGCGCCGTTCGCTTCCGCGTAGGCGGAGCGGTAGCCGGCGCCGGTCATCCGGGCGTAGGCAGGCTCGGCCGGATCGGCGTTGAAGTCGCCCACGACGATCGTGGGGCGATCCTCGCCCGCTCCGTCGAGCCAGTCGAGGAGCGCGGCCGCCTGCTCGTCGCGTACGGCCGCGTCCGGAACGAGGTGGTGGAGGTGCGTGACCGCGAAGGTGACCACGGCGCCGTGCGGGAGGGTCACCTCCACGCGATGGGCGGACCGGTCCCGCCCGAGGTCGACGCGCTCCGGCTCGGAGGCAGCCAGCGACTCGCGGACGAGGATGCTGTTGCCGTACTCCGGCCGGCCCGCCCAGCCGCGGACCGCCCGGTAGTGACCCGCGCCCGCCGCGCCGAGCAGCCGGTCCTGCTGGAGCGGATACACGCACTCCTGGAGGCCGAGGAGGTCGGGCTGGAGCGCAGCCATGTCGGCGAGGAGGAGCGGCAGGCGCTCGTCCCAGCGGTCGGCCAGGTTGCGCAGGTTCAGGGTCGCGACGTGCAGCTGGTCCACCGGTCAGGGCTCCTCCGGGACGAGGGGCAGGGCGAACGAGAAGGTCGAGCCTTCCCCTTCGGTCGACTCGACCCAGATCCGGCCGCCGTGCTGTTCGACGACGTGCCGCGCGATCGACAGGCCGAGCCCGGTTCCCACCGGGCGTCTCCCCGCGCACCCGTGCCCGGTCGACCTTGTAGAACCGTTCGAAGATCCGCGGTTGCGCGGCCCGCGGGATGCCGATCCCATGATCCTGCACGGACGCTACCAGCTCGCGGTCCACGAGATGCACCCCGATCACGACCTCGCTGCCGCTCGGGCTGAACTTGACCGCGTTGTGGAGCAGGTTGACGAACACCTGCCCAAGGCGTGCCTCGTCGCCCCGGGTGCGCGGCAGCCCTGCCGGGACGTCGACGCGCAGCGTCACGCCCTGCCGCTCGGCGAAGAGGCGCAACCGTTCGGCCGAGGCCGTCGCCAGCCGGCCGAGATCGAGGTCGTCGACGAGCGTGAGGCCTGTGCCGCTCTCGATCCGCGAGAGATCCATGATCTCGCTGACCATCTGGACGAGGTGGCCGGTCTCGACCTCGATCTTGGCGATCCGGTCGCGCATCTTCGGGCGGGATCGCCGTCGCCGGCCGCGTCTGCGTCGCGGCTGAGGGTCTCGGCCAGCAGGCCGACAGTCGTCAGCGGCGTCCGCAGCTCGTGCGACAGGTTGTCGATGAACTCGGCCCGGATCTGCTGAAGACGGCGGAGCTCGCTCACGTCCGCGAGCACGAGCCACACGCCGCCCGCCGTCGAACGCCGGGCGCGGACGAGCAGCGCCGGCCCGTCGGCGCCGCGCAGGCGGACCTCGCCGGACGCGTTGCCCTGGTCGAGGGCCGTCCGGGCGAGCGCCTCGATCTGCGGATCGAGGAACACCTCCAGGAGGTCCAGGCCCAGCAACATCCCGGGCGCCCGATCGACGAGCGCATGCGCCGCGGCGTTCGCGTAGACGACCTCCAGCTGCGGGTCGAGATCGACGACAGCAATGTCGACGAGATCGGCGAGGAACTGGCGATCGTGCGCCTGATCCGCGAGGTCGCGCTCGAGCCGGGCGTTGTCGGCCCGGAGCTGCTCGACGCCGTAGACCGGGTCGCCCTCGGCCCCGACCCCCGACAGCGATCGGACCCTCCGCAGGGTGACGTCCGCCCGGCGATGCGCAGCGAGCGCGACGACGAACCCGATCGCCAGCGCGATCGCGATGACGGGCCAGGGATCCACGGGCCGAGCATCGCATACGGGCCGGACCCGTTCGCGGCTCAGCGGCGGCGCTGCACCGAGGGCTGCCGTCGTCGATCGTCGGTGAGCAGGACTCGCCACGGCCGCGTCAGTCGTTCCCACTCCGCGGCGGGGTAGCTGGAGCGCAGGACGACGAGGTGCGCGAGGCGGGCCGCCGACTGCCGCGCTCGCTCGAGCGTGGCCCTGTCGAGCGAACGGTCACTCGACCACGCGGGCGACGTCGCGCGCGGCGAGCACCGACGACACGCGCAGCGCCTCGTCGTCCTCGGGGGTCGTGTCGGCCGGCCACGGTTCCGCGTCCAGCACCTCGGGCGTGCCGGCTGCCGCGAGCGAGCGCACCCCGGCCGGCGAGAGCAGCTCGACCCGCCGGATGAGCGCCTCCACGTCGGCCCCGGCCGGCCCGTAGCGTGGCTGGCCGACCGCCGCGTCCCAGCCTCGTGTCAGGCGCTCGCGCACGCGGCCACGGAACGGTTCGTCGAGGTGCTCGTCGAGGAACTCGCCCAGCACGTGCTCCAGCGCCGCGCCGAGGACGGCGTCGCGGACGTGCGGACGCTGCCAGGACGACTCGGGGAGGCGGGTCCTGAAGCTCGGCCTCGACGGTGGCCACGGCGGCACGCTGCTCCTTCGACAGGAAGCGTTCGATCGAGGCGACGAACGCGATCGGCGTCGCGGCCGCGCAGTCGAGCCGGTCGAGCTCGTCGGCGCTCAGCCGCGTCACCCGCTCGAGGAATGCCGCGAGCGCCGCTCCTCGATCGGGCGGGGCACGGCGGGCGGCCGGCCGGGTCGGGGCCGTCGAGCGAGCGGGCCCACCGAGGTCGTCCCAGCCGGCTGCGCGCCCTCGCCGGCCGGTCCGGATCCCGCGCTCCCGGTCGTACCGGGCGCGCAGCTCCGGGTCGCTCAGCCAGTCGTGGGCGACGTTGATCGCGGTGGCGGTGGCGAGGCCGTCGGGGCCGGCCACGTCCGGGTGATGACGTCGGAGCAGCGCCCGCCAGGCGATCTCGATCGCCTCGGGGGTCGCGTCGGCCGGGACCTCGAGTCGCGCGTACAGGTCGTCGGCGGGCAGCAGGAGACGCGGGGCCATGCCCGGAATGCTACGCGGGGACCTCGTCCCGGACCGGGCTCGGCGGCGTCGCCCCGGAGGAACGCCTCGACCGCCTCGATCGGTTGGGTCGAGCGCGCACCCGGTCGCGCGTTCGGTCACCTCCACCCCGCCGGCGGCCAGCGAGCGCGGCGACACGGTCAGGATCCACGGCATGCCGAGCAGCTCGGCATCGGTGAACTTGACCCCGGGCGACTCGTCGCGGTCGTCCCACAGGATCTCGCGCTCGGCGCCGGCCTCGGCCGCGATCGCGTGGAGGCGCTCGGCGACCTCGGACACGCGCGGCTCGCGGGCGGCGCCGATCTCGACCAGGTGAGCGGCGTACGGGGCCACCTGCGCCGGCCAGGCGATGCCCTTCTCGTCGTGGTGCGCCTCGACGATGCAGGCCACGTTGCGGCCGACGCCGATGCCGTACGAGCCCATGACGATGGGGTGCGCCTCGCCGTCCTCGCCGAGGTACGTCGCCCCGACGGCGTCGGTGAACGTCGTCCCGAGCTTGAAGATGTTGCCGACCTCGATCCCGTTGCGCAGCATCAGCGCGCCGCCGCACGGCTGGGCAGGGATCGCCCTCGCGGGCGTTCGTGATGTCGGCGACGTGACGTCCGGCGTGTAGTCGCGCGGCACGTTCACGTTCCGGACGTGCCAGCCCATCGCGGTTCGCGCCGGCGACGAGGTTCGGCGAGCGGGCGACGAGGTCGTCGACGACGACGACGGTGTCGTGGGCACCGATCGGCGAGCCGTAGCCCGGCCTCCATGCCGGCTGCCCTGATCTCCTCGACCGTGGCCGGCCGGAGCCCGCCGGATCGCCGAGACGGCGTTCGCGAGCTTCGTCTCGTTGACGTCGTAGTCGCCGCGGACGATGGCGATCACGAAGCCGGCCGTCGCCGGTCACGAAGAACGCCGCCTTGGCCGTCCGCTCCGGCCGATGCCGAGGAACGTGCCGAGCGACGCGATCGTCGTCGTCCCCGGCGTCTCGACGTCCTCCATCGGCAGGAGGCTCCTCGGGCTCCGGGCTCGGGCTTGGCACGACCGCGATCTGCTGGTTGTCGGCGTAGTCGCACGTTGTCGCACAGGACGAGGGTGTCCTCGCCGAAGTCGTTGAGGACCATGAACTCATGGGCGCCGGCTGCCGCCCATGATCCCGACGTCCGACCGGACCGGGATCGCCTCGAGCCCGAGCCGCTCGAACGATGCGGCTCGTAGGCCGCGTAGTGGTTGTCGTAGCTCGACGTCGAGGCCCGCCTGCGTCGCGGTCGCAGCTGTAGGAGTCCTTCATCACGAACTCGCGGACGCGGATGAGGCCGCCCCGCGAGCGCGGGCTCGTCGCGGAACTTCGTCTGGAAGTGGTAGACGATCATCGGCAGCTGGCGGTAGCTCTGGACGATGTCGCGCAGCAGCAGCGCGACGACCTCCTCGTGGGTCATCGCCAGGACCATGTCCCGTTCGCCGCGGTCCTTGAACCGGACCAGCTCGGGCCCGATCTCGCGTAGCGCCCGCTCTCCTTCCACACCTCGGCGGGGTGGACGACCGGCATTTCCATCTCCTGGCCGCCGATCGCGGTCTGATCTCCTCGCGGATGACCTGCTCGACGCGATCGTTGACCCGCTTGCCGAGCGGCAGCAGCGAGTAGATCCCGGAGCCGAGCTGGCGGACGTAGCCCGCCCGGAGCGAGCAGGCGGTGCGACGGCATCTCGGCGTCGCTGGGATCGTCGCGCAGGGTGGTGAAGAACAGCTGGGAGAGACGCATGGCGCGAAGGATAGCCGCCGGGCACCGATCCCGGCCGTCTCGCGTCAGGCGACGGGTCGTGATCCCGCGAGCGCCGAACGGTGGCCAGGACGGCCATGCCCGCCCGGAGCCGAGCTCCAGCCAGCGGAGCGCGTAGGCGACCCGCACCGCGCCGGTGGCCTCGCCGACCTCGTCGGCAGGCACGACGTGGAACGCCTCTCGGGAGAACGAGGCGGCCAGTCCGGCGCGGCTGCGGATCGGGGCGAGGTGAGCCCGCACGAGCCCGACCTCGCGCACGAACGCCCGCTCGGACCAGGCCGGTGGCAACGCAGCCGGGTCGGCGAGTCGACGTCGCAGGCGGAGCGCCTCAGCCGCCAGCGTCCCCCCGGGCGCCGGCGGCTGGACGGGAACGCGAGCGCCGTCCGTGGGGAGGAGAACCGCGGACAGCGAGAAGCCGATCGACTGGTCGCTGGTGCGGCGAACGGCGACTGGCATGGGCAAACAGTGCGGTCGGCCTGTCAACGGCACGCTATCGTCACGTCAACGTTCGCCATCGGCCATCCGAGCCGGCCGTTGGCGAATCGCCCTGCCCGAGGCTCCCACCTGGAGGTAGTCGGACCGCGCCGTGGAAGGCATCACGTTCATGTTGGTCGCGGTCGTCGCGCTGGCGGTCGTGTTCGACTACATCAATGGCTTCCACGACACGGCGAACGCGATCGCGACGTCGGTGGCGACACGGGCGCTCCATCCGCGGCAGGCCATCGCGATGGCGGCAGCGTTCAACTTCATCGGCGCCTTCGCCGGGACGGCCGTCGCCACGACCATCGGATCGGGTCTCGTCGACGAGGACACGACGACCCAGGCAGTGATCGCGGCGGCGCTGATCGGGGCGATCGCCTGGAACCTGCTGACGTGGTACTTCGGCCTGCCCAGCTCGAGCAGTCACGCCCTGATCGGCGGCCTGTTGGGGGCAACGCTGGTGGCGGCCGGCCCGAGCGCGTTGAACGTCAACGGCATCGTCAACCTGGTCCTGATCCCGATGTTCACCTCACCCCTGATCGGCTTCACGGTCGCGTTCGCCCTGATCGTCGTGCTGTACTGGGCCTTCCATCGCTCACCGCGGCGCCCGGTCAGCGGCGCGTTCCGCCGGCTGCAGGTCGGGTCGGCGGGGTTCATGGCCTTCGCGCACGGTTCGAACGATGCCCAGAAGACGATGGGCATCATCACGCTGGCGCTGTTCTCGGCGGGACTGATCGAGAGCGTCGTCGTGCCGACCTGGGTGATCGTCGTGTCCGCGACCGCGCTCTCGCTCGGGACGGCCATCGGCGGTTGGCGGATCATGCACACGATGGGTCAGCGCGTCGTCAAGCTCGAGCCGGTCCACGGTTTTGCCGCCGAGACGACCGCGGCCAGCGTCCTGTTCATGACCGCACGCCTGGGAATGCCGGTCTCGACCACCCACGTCATCTCGAGCGCGATCATCGGCGTCGGCTCCGCGCGCGGCGTGCGCGGCGTTCGCTGGGGCGTGGCCCGCAGCATCCTCCTCGCCTGGATCATCACGATCCCCGCGGCCGGCTTCGTCGCCGCGCTGGCGTGGATCGCCCTGTCGGCTCTCGGGCTCGGCTGAGCCATGCACGCCCAACGGAGGTTTCACCGATGGCTTTCCGCCTGATCCCGAGGGACATCAAGTTCTTCGACCTGTTCATCGCTGACGGCGAGAACCTCGCCGCCGCAGCCGAGCGGCTGGCCGAGCTCGTCGACCGCTACGACCGGCTCGACGAGCGCATCGCCGAGATCCAGGCACTCGAGAAGCGCGGCGACGAGATCGACCGCGAGATCAACGCGCGGCTGGAGGACGCGTTCGTCACCCCGTTCGATCGCGAGGACATCCACGAGCTGGCTGTCCGCCTCGACGACGTCGTCGACGGCATCCAGGCCGTCGCCGAAACGTTCGTCATCTACGCCGTGAAGGCGCCGACCGACGAATGCCGGCGGCTCGCCGTCATCCTCCGCGAGCAGGGCGTCGAACTGGCAGCAGCGCTCCGCAAGCTGGATGGCATGAAGGGCGTCGCGGAGCACCTCGAGCGGGTCACGGCCCTCGAGCACGAGGCGGATGCGCTGTCGCGCGCCGCGGTCGGGTCGCCTGTTCCGTGACGGTGTCGAGCCGATCGAGGTCATCAAGTGGCGCGACATCTACCAGGGGCTCGAAGAAGCGATCGATGCGGCCGAGGATGCCGCCGAGGCTATCGAGCGGATGCTCCACAAGGGGAGCTGACCCGCGCGCCTTGCTCCCTCAGGCGGGGCGGCGGAAGACGTACCCCACGCCGCGGACGGTGTGGATGAACAGCGGCGCGGACGGGTCGGTCTCGAGCTGGCTGCGCAGCCAGTGGATGTGCACGTCGACCGTCCGCGTCTCGCCCGCGTAGTCGTAGCCCCACACCCGCTCGAGCAGCTGGTCACGGGTGAACACCTGGCCGGGGTGGCGCAGGAGGAACGACAGGAGCTCGAAGGCCTTCGGTTTCACCGGCAGTGGCACGCCATCGCGCAGCAGGCGGTGACCGCCGAGGTCGACCTGGACGTCCCCGATCTCCACGTTCGCGGGCGGCTGCTCGGTCACCGCTGCCTGCTCGGAGCGGCGGAAGATCGCCCGGATCCGGGCCGACAGCTCGCGCAGGCTGAAGGGCTTCGTGACGTAGTCGTCGGCCCCGAGCTCGAGCCCAACGACCTTGTCCAGCTCCGAGTCCTTGGCCGTGAGCATCACGATCGGGACGCCGGATTCGGCGCGGATGATCCGGCAGACCTCGACGCCGGACAGCTCCGGGAGCATCAGGTCGAGCAGGATGAGGTCGGGCTGGTCAGCGCGGAAGCGGGTCAGCGCCTCGCGTCCGTCGGCCGCGGCGATCACCCGGAAGCCATCCGCCTCGAGCGCGTCGACGACCGTTTCGCGTAGCGTCGGCTCGTCGTCCACGACGAGGATCGTGCGTGCCATCCGGGCTCAGCATAGCCCGGGGTGCGTTAACGACTCGTTCACGCACCGTCAACGGTCGCAGGCGCCCGATCGAGCGTGTCGATCGCTGCCTGGAGCCGTTCGAGCGTCCGCTCCCGCCCGAGGGCGACGAGCGTGTCGAACAGCGGCGGCGTGGCCGTCCGCCCTGTCACCGCAACGCGGATCGCCATGAACAGGTCGCCGACCTTCCAGCCGCGGGCCTCCGCAAGCGCCCGGAGCGGCGGCTCGAGCTCGTCGGCCTCGAACACGACGGCCGGGACGGCCTCGATCGTTTCGGCGGCTGCGGCGAGTGCCTCGCGGGTGGTTGCCGCGTCCCAGCGCTTTGGAACGAGGAGCTCCGGCTCGATCGCCAGGCGGTCCACCCACAGGAACCCCACGAGCTCGCCGATCGCACCGAGCGTCGGCAGGCGGTCGTGCACGACCGGCAGGAGCGCGGCGAGCTCCTCGTCGGACGGCATGCGATCGATGCGGCCGGCCTCGAATTCCGCGGTCACGAAGGGGCGCAGGCGGTCGATGAGGTCATCCGGGGTCAGGCGCCGGATCCATTGGCCGTTGAGCCACTCCAGCCGCTCGCGGTCGAACACCGCGCCGCCCTTGTGGACATCGTCGATGTCGAACCGCTCGACGATCTCGTCGAGTCCGAGGATCTCCTCCTCCGTGCCAGTCGCCCAGCCGAGGAGCGCGAGGTAGTTCACGAGCGCCTCGCGCACGAAGCCCTGGGCGATGTAGTCGCTCATCGCGGTCTGGCTCTTGCGTTTGCTCATCTTCGAGCGGTCGGGATTGAGGATCAGCGGCAGATGGCCGAATCGCGGCAGCTCATGACCGAGCGCCCGGAACAGGAGAATGTGCTTCGGCGTGTTCGACAGGTGGTCCTCGCCGCGGATCACGTCGGTGATGCCCATCGCCGCGTCGTCGACCACGACCGTGAAGTGGTAGAGCGGCGAGCCGTCGGCGCGCACGATGACGAAGTCGCCGCCGAGGTTCGCAACGTCGAACTCGACGTGGCCGCGGATCACGTCGTCGAAGGCGACGATCCCCTCGCCCACGCGGAAGCGGATGGCCGGACTTCGGCCCTCGGCCTCGAACGCCGCGCGCTCGCCCGCGGTCAGGTTGGCGCAGCGTCCCGAGTAGCGCGGTGGCTCCTTCGCGGCCTCGTGGCGGGCCCGCTCGGCCGCCAGCTCCTCGGAGGTGCAGTAGCACGGGTACGCCTTGTCCTCGGCGAGCAGGCGCTCGGCCGCCTCGGCGTAGAGCGGCAGGCGCTCCATCTGGCGGTACGGCGCGTGCGGGCCGCGCGCCGCGTCGCCGGCCACCTCGGGGCCTTCGTCCCAGGTCAGGCCGAGCCAGCGCAGCCCGTCGAGGATGTCCTTCTCGTACGCGATCGAGGAGCGTGCCTGGTCGGTGTCCTCGAGGCGCAGGATGAACGTCCCGCCGACGTGGCGGGCATGGAGGTAGTTGTAGAGCGCCGTGCGCGCGGTCCCGATGTGGAGCGGGCCGGTCGGGCTCGGCGCGATGCGTACCCGGACGTCTGCCATGCTCGAAGCCTAGCAAGTCCGCCGGCGCAGGCCCTCAGCTCCCGACAGGCGGCACCACGTGGAAGAGTTCCGGATCGGCCTCGCCGCGAAGGACGTGGACGAGCGCCGCGGGATGCAGTCCCAGCGTGGCGCGCCCGCGCGGACCCTCGAGCGTGAGCGAATCGAGCGAACCCGAGCGGGCGAGGACCGTGATGTGGGCGCCGGGCCGGAGCGCCCTGGCCTCGAGGTAGGACAGCAGGCCGGCATCCTCCTCGGCCTCCTCGGTGATGCGGTAGACGGTGGCGCGCTCGCCTGCCTCGATCTCGCTGAGCGGGATGCCCTTCGGACGGCGCGCCGCAATTGCGGCGTCGATGGGATTGCCGTGCGGGCACGTCTCGGGGTGACCGAGCATCTCGTCGAGGCGCGCCTCGACCCGTGGCGAGATGGCTCCCTGGAGACGCATCGCCTCCTCGTCCGATTCGGCCCAGCCGAGCCCGACGACCGACGTCAGCAGCCATTCGATCAGGGCGTGGCGCCGGAAGATCGTGTCGGCGGCCGCCCGGCCGGCCGTGGTCAGGTGGAGCTCCCGGCTGTCCGCGTGTGCGACGAGCCCGTCGGCAACGAGCCGGCGGAACATCTCGCTCGCGGCCTGCGTGGTGACGCCAAGTTGCCGCGCAACCTGGGCGGCGGTCACCTTCGACCCGTCGGCCGCCATCACGCGCAGCGCGAGCAGGTACTCCTGGGCCGCGGACGAGAGGTCGCGGGGGTCCTGGCGGCGGGGCATGGGCTCAGGATACGGGACCGGGCCGGCCCGAACTGCCCAGCCAACGTCTGGTGGCAACACCGACACCGAAGAGCCAGCCGGTCATCAGCGCGACGCCGAGGACGAGGCTGCTCTCCTCGGGCATCCGCGCCCCGCCGGTCGCGCTGAGGATGAACGTGGCCGGAACTGCCGCCACGAGCGCACCGGCCGCCCCGGCGGCAAGGAGGGCCGCGATGGCGGGAACCAGCACGAGCGCGCCGACGAGAACGAGGCCGACGAGCCACGCGACCCCCACCATCCGAGGCTCGCACGATGCGGCGAAGCGGCCGCAGCCGCTGAGCTCGCCGAGCAGCCAGGCGAGCCACAGGGCAACCGGGATGCCGCCGGCGAGGGCCAGCGCGAGGCGGGCCACCGGCCGTCGCGGGATCCGCGGATCGAAGATGCGCGCGAGGTTCGGGAGCACGGAGCCGGGCTCGAACGGCGACGCGCCGATCCCTTCGTCGTCGCCGGGTGGAGGACGGCTGTCGCCCGGCCAGGGCGGCGCGCCTGGACGGCGGCTTCCCGTCCCGTCGTCGATCGAGCCGGGCGTCGCCGACCACTCGGCCCCAGCCGATGTCTCCGCGGCCGGTCGCCATCCGGGACCGGCACCGGTCGGGGCGTCGTCCGGCCCCGGCTCCGGATCCAGGGCCGGATCCTCTCCGGACGCGGCCTCGGGCTGGCGATCGGTCTCGGGTTCGGTGGCGAACTCGGGCTCGGTGGCGGGTTCGGGGTCGGGATGGGCCGGATCCTCGGCGGCGCGGCGCGCCCGTGCCTGGTACTCCGGTCCGTGCTTGCGCGGGTCTGCGTACTCGCGTGGGTTCAGCGTCCAGTACGTGCCCGACGTCGTGCCGTACCAGCTGCTGCCGGCCCAGTCGGGGTCGAATGGCTGGTCGACGGCCTCGTCGTAGCTGGTGGAGCCGAGCGTCGCCTTGCGCGGGCCACGCCGCTTCTCCGCGTCCGGGCGTCGGGGCTCACCGGACGACGGCGGTCGGCTGCCCGGCGGTCGGCTGCCCGGCGGTCGGCTGCCCGGCCGGCCGCTCGTGCCGCTGTCGTCCCGAGGCGCACCGGTGCGACGGGAGCGTGTCCCGTATGCCCGCCGGGTCGCGTCGGCGCGTGCCGCGTCCGCCGACCACGGCGTCCGCGGACCCGTGGATCCGGGCTGTCCTCCTGGTCCGCCCGGTCCCCCACCGACGAGTTGCTCGTAGGCCGCCTGGATCTCGAGGAAGCGCGCCAGCGTTCGCTGGCCGCCGGAGTCGGGGTGGTGCTGCTTGGCGAGCCGGCGATACGCCCGCTTGACCTCGTCGAGCGAAGCGCCGCGCGGCAGCCCGAGGACGCGGTACGGATCGTGGACCTGCGCCATCGCCGGCTGCCGCTCCCGCCTCAGCGGCTCAGCTCGCCGATCGGGGCGAGCTCGAACTCGGGGATCGCTTCGGCACCGAGCCGACCGTGCGGGTCACGTGATGGCGGGCGGTGGTAATGGGCCAGGAAGCGCAGCGCCTGGTCGTCGAGCACGCCGGCCTGCCGCAGCGCCTCGATCGAGGCCGCCCACGTCCCGCGATTGAACCCGTCACCGTCCTCGATCTTCACCGCGAGACCAGACGCCGCCTCGTCGTGGATGCCGACGCGGGGACCGGGCAGGATCGCCACGCCACGCAGCGCCTCCATCCCGGCCTTGCTGACGAGCCTGTCGGGCGCCGCCTTCATCAGCGAGGTATCCAGCCGGTCGTGGCGGCCGCCGACCATCTCGGGGTTCGCCAGCATCGCGTCGCGGATCTTCAGGAGCGCCGGGGCGAGCGAGCTTCGTGGATCCGATGCCGGGATCCCGGCGGGATCGGCGAGGAGCGCGTACGCACGGGCGACGGCGCGGAGCGGGAAGGCGTAGGTCGGCAGGCCGCAGCCGTCGATCGCGGTCCGCAGGCGGGCCGGCGGGATGTCGTACGCGCGCGCCACGGCCGTTTGGTATGCCTGCTGCGCCGGATGCTCATCGGTCCAGTAGTTCGCGGGGTCCCAGCCCTTGAGCCGTGCGAGCAGCAGGTAGACGGAGTGCTGCCCGGAGCACATGTGGCGGATCGGTCCGGGCCGCTCCCCGTCCCGTGCCAGCCGCGCGCCCGTCAACGCGTCCAGCGGCATCCCCTCGACGCCGCACGCCAGCAGCGACTGGCTGATGCCGGCCCGACGGAAGACGCCCTGCAGCGTACGGACGTGGAGATCCTCGCCGGAATGCGAGCTGGCCATGATCGCCAGCTCGGCAGGATCCAGGTCGAACTCCGCGATGCCACCGGCTTCGACGAGGGCCACCAGCCCGAACGGCTTGACGGTCGACCGGAGCGTCACGACCCGTTCGACGTCGCCGATGGCACGCAGCACGCGGCCGGTCGCGTCGACCTCGACGATGTCGCCGCGGTGCACGCTCTCCTCGATGCCATTGCGCACCTGGCGGACGAGGATCGGCGGGACGATCCTGGTTCTCGCGCCGGCTTTGCGAGGGCGGGCTGCCGTGGCGGTCACGGGATCGATTCGGTCTCCTGCTGCGAGGGAGCCCGAGCATACCGCGGGAAACGGAGTACGGCCGGAATGATGCTCGGCCGGGCAACCTGACGCGGGCACAGCGTCGAGCCATCCGGCGACCCCCACCCGGCCGCGTTTCGGACGCTACTTCCCGGCCGGTCACCGCGTCAATCGAAATCTCCTGTCATCCTGCCGACAGGCCGCAGCGGTGCCTTTGCTACGATGCTGCGGACCGTCCCCGCTGGTTCCGACATCGCCGCCGGAGGTCCCCGTGCCCGCCCCGAATCTCCACGTGTCGCGGCATCCGGCCGTCCTCCACAAGCTCGCGATCCTGCGCGACGAGAAGACCGAGCCCAAGAAGTTCCGGGAGGTCGTGCGCGAGCTGTCGTGGCTGCTCGGCTACGAGGCCCTGCAGGACGTGCGCGTCTCGCCGATCACCGTGAAGACCCCGCTCGAGGAGACCGAGGCCGGCGAGCTCGGCGAGCGGATCGGGCTCGTTCCGATCCTGCGGGCGGGGCTCGGCATGGTCGACGCGATGCTGGAGCTCATGCCGACCGCCCAGGTGTGGCATCTCGGGCTGTTCCGCGACGAGCACACGCTCCGCCCGGTCGAGTACTACAACAAGCTGCCCGACTCCGCGACCGTCGACCTCTGCCTCATCCTCGACCCGATGCTCGCGACCGGCGGCTCCGCCACGGCCGCGATCGAGGTCCTCAAGAAGTGGGGTGCGGTCACCCCGGTGCGGATCAAGCTGGTGAACCTGATCGCCGCGCCGGAGGGCGTCGAGGCGGTCAGCGCAGCCCACCCGGACGTCGCGATCCACTGCGCGGCGCTCGACCGCCAGCTCAACGACAAGGGCTACATCATGCCCGGCCTCGGCGACGCCGGCGACCGCCAGTTCGGGACCGGGCGGAGCGAGTAACCCGGGGTCGCAGGTGGACCTTGATTCGCGGCGATGCTAAACGGGCGTTGATGACACCCATGCCGATCGGTGGCAGTCTGTCGCCGGAGGTTCCCGATGTCCAAGGCGTCCCCGGTCACCACGTCTCGTGAGCCCGCGACCGTTCGCGTCGCGATGTGGAGCTCGCGCCACCGCTGGCCGGTGTTTGCCGGCTGGTTCATCGCCACGATCGGCCTGTTCGTCCTGAGCCAGGCGATGGGCGGCATCAAGGCCGACGACCCGAACGGCAACCCGAACGAGGCTCAGACCGAATCGGCCAAGGCGTACGCCGTGTTCGGTGCCGGTGGGGAAAACACGCCGACCGAAGACGTCACGATCGTCATCACCCACCCGAGCCTCAAGGTCACGGATCCGGCGTACCAGGCCTTCGTGGCCGGCATCGTCACCCGTCTCAAGGGCCTGACCGTGACCGACGGCGGGGCGACCGTCCCGGTCTTCGACGAGATCCAGGATCCGGCGACCGCACCGCCGACCGCCGGTCTCATCTCCAGCGACCTGTCGGCGGCCCGGGTCACCGGGCGGATCACCGGCGACCAGGCCAAGGTGGAGCACTACCTCGTGCCCGTCCGCGACGCGATCACCGCGATCGAGTCCGACACCTCCGGGTTCACCGTCCACTCGATCAGCCAGACGCTGACGAGCCAGGACATCACGAACCTGATCAACGAGGGCCTTGATCGGACCTTCATCACGATCGGCCTGACCTTCATCATCCTGCTCATCACGTTCGGGGCGATCGTGGCGTCGGTCGTTCCGCTCGTCCTGGCGGTATCGGCGCTGCTCGCGGCGTTCGGCATCCTCGGCATCTTCAGCCAGGTCGTCACGCCGGTCAGCCCATACGCGACGCAGCTTGTCGTGCTCATCGGGCTGGCCGTCTCGGTCGACTACTCCCTGTTCATGATCACGCGCTTCCGCTCCGAGCGGCGCGAGGGCAAACCCAAGCTGCTCGCGATCGAGACGGCAAGCAGCACCGCCGGCCGCGCCGTGTTCTTCAGCGGAATCGCCGTGATGATCTCGATCGCCGGGCTGTTCCTGATCGACGTCTCGATCTTCCGCTCGATGGCAATCGGCACGATCGGGGTGATCTTCGTCGCCATCATCGGCAGCCTCACGTTCCTGCCCGCGACGCTCGCCATCCTCGGTGACCGCATCAACACCGGGCGAGTCCCGTTCTTCGGTCGCGATCGCGACGCGGCCAACGGGATCTGGGCGAGGTTCGTGCTGGCGGTCATGCGCCATCCGTGGCGCTACGCGATCCTGGCCACGGCGTTCATGCTCGTCCTCGCGTACCCGTGGATCCATCTCCGCATCGGGCTGACCGACTTCACCTCGTTCCCCGACGAGATCGACGGTGTCCAGGCGGTCAAGGTCATCAACGAGAAGTGGCCACAGGGCGGTTTCGAGGACCTCCAGGTCGCGGTGACCGGCTACGACCGCGATGATGTGAAGGCCGCGATCGAGACCTTCAAGACGGCCGGCCTCGCGGTACCCGGGCTGAGCGGGCCGGTTCAGGTCATCCCGTCACACGACGGGACGGTCGCGCTCGTGTCATTCACCATCGCCGGGGAGCAGAACGACCCGGCGGCCCAGGCGACGGTTCGCCAGATGCGCTCGACGGTTGTGCCGGCGACGTTCGGATCGCTGCCCGGGGTCCAGGTCTACGTCACCGGCAACGCGGCCAGCGCCCTGGACGTCACGCAGATCTACCTCAACGCGATCCCGCTCGTGTTCGCGTTCGTCCTCGGCCTGTCGTTCCTGCTGCTGCTGGTCGTCTTCCACTCGCTGGTGATCCCGATCAAGGCCATCGCCCTCAACCTGCTGTCAACGGCGGCCGCGTTCGGGGTCATGGTCGCCGTGTTCCAGGACGGGATCCTCGGCAACGCATTCGGGCTGGCGCAATCGGCCGTGATCGAGAGCTGGGTGCCGATCTTCGTGTTCGCCATTCGGCGATGGAACGTCGTCAAGATCCACCAGGACGCCTCGGTCCACGTTGCGCGGCTGGAGCCCGGGCATGACGTGCGCCATCCGATCGGCGAGGGGCGCGGCGTCTACGCGTACCTCATCGACGGCGCGGCCACGTTCGACGGCCAGGCAGTCGCGCACGGGTGACGCGGCCAAGGTCACCGACCAGCCCTCGCTCACGATCGGTGCCGATGCGACATCGGAGCTCATCCTCGTCGACGTGCCGCTGCGGTTCGAGCCCGTCGGGGTCTGGGCCGGGCGAACCTGACAGGGAGGGCCGATCGATGTGCTGCGCGGTCGCGATCCTGTTCGCCTTCGGCCCGAGAGCCGCGATCCTCGTCTGGTGGCTGATCGAGCCGATCCGCTGGGGCGCGGCCTTCGAGACCTTCCTGTGGCCGTTCCTCGGGTTCCTCGTCCTGCCGTGGACGACCCTGATGTACGTCGCCGTCTTCCCCGGCGGGATCAACGGGTTCGACTACTTCTGGCTGGCGATCGCCGTCGCGTTCGACCTCTTCGCCTGGTTCGGCGGCTACGGCAACCGAGGCCGCATCCAGCGCTCCAACTAGGCGCCCGGCGTCCCCACGAACGCCCCGCCCAGCACCCAGGCGGTTCCGATCGCCAGGAGGACCAGCGCGACACCCGACAGGATGGCGCGCCATCGATGCGGCGAGAACGAGACGGCGCCGGCGAGACCGAACGCCGCGAGGCCGACGATGCCGAGCAGGCCCAGGTTGAGGATGAGCGCGGCGCTGCCGGTCACCAGGAGCACGACGCGCGGTCACGGCAACGGTCACCGCCGCCACGCCGGCCAGGATGCGCCGCGGGGTTTCGGGCAATGCCGGCACCGCATCCGGTGCCGTCGACCCGGCCATCGCCCACAGGCCGATCGCCGACGGGACGCCGAGGACCACCGCGAGGCCGAGGGCAACGACGCCGAAGACGCGGCCGAACAGGTAGCGCAGCCAGCCGTCGACCTCGGGTGGGTCGCCGCGGATGACCACCAGCACGCCCATGGCGAGGACGGCCAGCGCGGCGATGAACAGCATGATCAGCGTCGTCCGCGAGATGATGACCAGGCGCTTGCGGCCCGTGGCCCGTGTCGCGGCGGGGGTCGGCCTGATGACTGCCGGATCGAGTGCGACGTAGGCCGGCGTGGCGGTGGCGGGCGTTGACTCGGTCTCGTTCACGTCTGATCCCCTCATCGTGCCATGCCGTCCTTCGACGCCGTCGCAAGAGGGTACGCGGCGCATCGCCACGCGAGAAGTCCGCCGAACCCCACCGGACTGCGCCTCATCGTGCTCGGCTGTTCGCCGCCGTCCTCGCATCCGGGGCCACGCGCGGAACGGCGGCCGTTCCTTCGAGCGGCGCGTTCGTCCAGTGGACCCGCCCGACGTTCCAACGCACGCTCAGCGCCGATCGTCCACGTCGGATGGCCCGCTATGCGTGCCATGTGACGATCGGTTCGCCGGTAGGGTCGCCGGCGACCCACCGCCTCCCGCCACCGAAGGAATCGAACGGGCCGGCCCTCGCGGGCCGGCCCGTTTGCGTGTGACGGTCGCGCGGGTGGCTAGTTGCCGCCCTCGGTGACCTCCACGGACCCCTTCTTGAAGTCCGTGCCCTTCGTGTCGACATCGGTGATGTTGGCGAGGGCTGCCTCGGCCAGGTCGGTCCGGTAGGCCTCGGCCGGCGGCGCCTCCGGGATGATCTTGGCCTCGGTGGCGACGCCGACCGTCTGGTCCCACAGCGCCTTGTCCATCATCCCGATTCCGTTCGGCGACGGCCAGACCAGCGGGTTGATCTCGTTCATCATCCACGCCTGGTGGCCGGCACCCAGCGTCGAACCCTGGTCGACGGTGTACTGGATGCACTTGTCGGGGTTGTCGCGGCAGAAGATCCAGCCGCGGAACGACGCCTCGAGGAAGCGCGTCGCGACGTCCTCGTTGCCCTCCTGATCGAGCCACGCCTTCCGTGCGAAGAGCGCGTCCTGGAGCATGGCGGTGCCTTCGGCGTTGTAGTCGATGACGTTGAGGTCTTCGGGCTGGTACAGCTCACCCGTATCGGGATTGACCGCCTCGAGCACCTGCGCGTACTCGTTGTAGATCATCGCCTCGGCGACGTCGATCGTCGCGCGACAGCAGCAGGGCCATGTCGAAGTCTGGATGACCTTCTCGAAGTCGGTGCCGGCCTCGAGCCCTGCCTTGCGAGCGGCGGCCGTGACCTCGAACTCGTTGCCGAAGTCCCAGACACCGACCTTCTTGCCGGCGAAGTCGGCCGGACTCGTGATGTTCGAGTCCTTCCACGACACCGACTTCGTGCCGGAGCGCTGGAAGATCTGCGCGATGTTGACGAGGTCGGACGGCGGGCGTGCCGAGCCTGGCCTCGAGGACCTTCGGGACCCACGAGATCGTGAACTCGGGCCCGTCCGCGGCCGATCCCGCCACCTGCGGGGTGATGTCGGGGCCCGCCGGCACGAACGTGACGTTGAGCCCCTCGTCCTCGTAATAGCCCTCCGCCGCGGCGGCGAAGTAGCCGGCGAACTGCGCCTGCGGCACCCACTGGAGCTGCAGCCGGACGTCGGTTGTCTCGGCGGGCGCCTGCGACGCCGTGCCGGCGCAACAGGCCGCGAACAGGAAGCCGGCCCCCACGGCCAGCGCCAGGAATGTTCTCGATCGCTTCATGTCTCCTCCTCGAATTGACCCTCGCTGGGATCGGCTCCTCCACACGGCTCGCCCACAGCCGGGACCGTCGGGCGCGCGTTCCTCCCTACGGTTCGCTGGCACGCATCGAGGCGTGCCACGGGATGACGAGTCGTTCGATGGCGACGATCACCAGGTAGAAGGCGATGCCGGTCGCGGCTGCGAGCAGGATGGCGGCCCACGTCACGTCGAAGCGCAGCGCGCTCGCGCTCTGCGACGACGACGCGACCGAGCACGTCGCTCGATGCCGCCGAAGTACTCGCCGACGATCGCGCCGATGAGGCTGAGCGTCGCCGCGATCTTCAACGCCGTGAAGAAGTACGGCAGCGCGTTCGGGATGCGCAGGACGCGCAGGATCGTCCCTTCGGACGCGGCGTACGAGCGCATCAGCTCGAGCGCCGCAGGCTCGACCTGGGTCAGCCCGCGCGTGACGTTGACGACGATCGGGAAGAAGACCAGCACCGCCACCATCATCATCTTCGACAGCGGGTTGATGACGCCGAACCAGTTGTTCATGAGCGGGGCGAAGGCGATGATCGGGACCGCGCTGGCTCCGATGGCCAGCGGCAGCAGCAACTCGCGGGCGGTCGCGTAGCGGGCGGTCGCGAACGCCACGAGGACGCCCGCCACGGTCCCGATGACGAGACCGCCGACCGCCTCGAACAGCGTCGCGGCGGCGGCCTTGGCGAGCGGCCAGCGCCCGGCGGCCCAGTTCTCCCCCAGCGCCGTCGACGATCTGGGTCGGTGCCGGCAGCGGGATGCGACCGGTGGCGCCCGAACGGACGGCAACCTCCCACAGCGCGATGGTCGCGACGAAGACGAGGACGGTCGGCGCGTAGAAGCGGATCCGCCGTGCCCAGCGCGACGACGCGCGCGGGCGGGACCGGGCACGCCGCGCGGAGCGGTGGCAGCGACGCTCACCCGATCCCGCCTTCGGCCATCGTGCGTTCGGCCGAGGCCGCTGCCGCCACGTCCTCCACGACCGGATGCCCGGGCTCGGCATGGTCGCCCTCCGCGCCGGAGCGCTTCGCGGACGGCGGTGACGAGCTCGAAGTAGCGGCGCTGCTCGCGGGTGTCGACGTCGCGCGGGCGCGGCAGGTCAATGTCGATGACGTCGGTGATCCGCCCGGGCCGCGCGCTCATCACGACGACGCGAGAGCTGAGGAAGACGGCCTCCGGGATCGAGTGCGTGACGAACACCACGGTGATCCCGGTGCGCTCCCAGATCCGCAGCACCTCCTGGTTCATCCGCTCGCGCGTCATCTCGTCGAGCGCGCCGAACGGCTCGTCCATCAGCAGGATCGACGGCTCGAACGAGAGGGCCCGCGCGATCGCCACGCGCTGCTGCATGCCGCCCGACAGCTGGTAGGGGTAGTGGCGCATGAAGTCGCCGAGCTCGACGAGCCCAAGCATCTCCCGCGCCCGCTCATCTCGACGAGCCTTGTCCCAGCCCATCAGCTCGAGCGGAAGCTTGACGTTGTCCTCGACGGTCCGCCAGTCGAACAGCACCGGTGCCTGGAAGACCATCCCGTAGTCGCGATCGCGGCGCGCAAGGGCGCACAGCTTGCCGTTCACCGTCACCGTGCCGGTCGTCGGCTGGATGAGGTCCCCGATGATGCGCAACAGGGTCGACTTGCCGCAGCCCGAGGGGCCGATCAGCGACAGGAACTCCCCGCGCCGGATGTCGAGGTTGATGTCCTGCAGGGCGGTCGTGATCGTGCCGCCCTCGGCGCCGAACAGCTTGTCGACCCCGCTGATGCGAACGACGGCGGCGCCCGGCTGATCGGTCATCCCTGGGCCGCCAGTGGCCTGTTCCGAAGCGCGTACCGCTCTGCGGCGCGGATGATCAGAAAGAACGCAACGCCGAGCAGCGACGACACGAGGATCGCCGCCCACAGCTTCTCGGGCCCGGTGATGTACTGCTGGTTGAAGTTGATGATCGCGCGCCCCAACCCGTTCGGGATGCCACCGGGTCCCTCGCCGATGATCGCGCCGACGATGCTGGCGGTCGCCGCGATCTTCAAGCCGGTGAACAGGTACGGCATGGATGCGGGAAGGCGCACGTGCCGGTAGATCTGCCACTTCGACGCCGCGTACGAGCGCATCAGCTCGATGGCGCGCGGATCAGGCGAGCGAAGCCCGCGGATCATCGAGATCGTCACCGGGAAGAACGTCAGGTACGTCGCGATCACCACGACCGACGTGACCGACGGACCGAACGCGAACACGATCATCGGCGCGAGCGCCACGATCGGGATCGTCTGGCTGGCCACGACGTACGGGACGAACGCACGCTCGAGCAGTCCGAAATGGACGAAGAGCGTCGCGAGCAGCAGCCCGAGCAGCGTCCCGACGACGAACCCCAGTGCCGCCTCGCGCCACGTGTAGAACGACGCGCCGACCAGGAACTGGAGCAGCGACGACTCCTGGTTGCGTTGCACCGGCGCCGCCAGGGCGCCGAAGATCTCCCACCAGTGGGGCAGGTTGAGGTCGGTCGCGAACGCCAGGCGCAACGGCGGGTCGTGGAAGTAGTCGACGCCCAGGCCGAGGACGTTCTCGTACCGCCACGGGACGCCGCCAAGCCACTTGACGGCCTCCCACAGGAAGAGCACGACCGCCCCGAACGCCACGAACAGGGCGATCCGCCGGCTGCGGGACATCCGCGCCTGATCGAGCGTCGCCGACGAGCGTGGTCGTCCGGTTACGGGCGGGGCGACGGGCTCCGGGACGCTCGTCGCCATGCGCTAGCTCCGCACCCCCTGGTCGGTGATCTCCAGGCCGCGGTCGATGATGTCGAACCCGTGCCGCAGCTCCTCGTCGGTGACGATCAGCGGCGGGTTCGTGAAGAAGTTGTTCCAGCGCACGAACGTGTACAGGCCTTCGTTCCGGAAGTGCTTGCCGAGCGCCGCCATCTCGTCGCTCGTGGCGTTGTAGGGCGCCATCGGCTCGTACGTTTCGCGGTTACGCACGAGGTCGAAGATGCCGAACAGGCCGATGTTCCGAGCGCTCCCCACGGACGGGTGCTTCTCGGTCATCTCGTCCATGAGCTGGCGCAGGAGCAGGCCCTGCCGGGCCGCCCGTTCGACGAGGCCGTCCTCTTCCATCACGTCGATCGTGGCGAGCGCCGTGGCACACGCCAGCGGGTGGCTGTTGTAGGTCAGCCCGCCGTAGAAGACGTTGTCCCGGAAGTGTGCCGCGATGTCGTGGCGCATGCCCGAGCGCGCCGAGCTGGACGTAGGCGCTCGTGAGGCCCTTGGCCATCGTGATGAGGTCGGGCGCCACGCCCCAGTGGTCGATCGCGAACCACTTGCCGGTGCGCCCGAAGCCGGCCATGACCTCGTCGGCGACGAGCAGGATGCCGTGTCGGTCGCAGATCTCGCGCAGACCCTGCATGTAGCCGTCGGGCGGGATGAGGATCCCGTTCGTGCCGACGACGGTCTCCACGAGGATCGCGGCGACGGTCTTCGGGCCCTCGTACATGAGGACGTCCTCGGTCGCCTGCAGGACCTCGCCGACCGGATCCGGGTCCTTCTGTCCCCAGCGGTGGAAATCCGGGATGCGGATGACGCCCGGGATGCCCGGCTCGGCGGCCCAGCGCCGCGGATCGCCGGTCAGCGTGATGGCCCCGGCCGTGCCGCCGTGGTAGGCGCGGTAGCGGACGGCGATCTTGTGGCGGCCGGTGAACATCCGCGCGACCTTGATCGCGTTCTCGTTCGCCTCGGCGCCGCCGTTCGTGAAGAAGAACGTGTCGATGTCGCCGGGCGTGAGCTCGGCGAGCTTCGCTCCGAGCCGGGCGCGCGGTTCGGTGGCCATGAACGGGTTGGCGTACGCCAGCGTGGCCGCCTGCTCGGCGATGGCCTTGACGACGCGCTCGTCGCCGTGGCCGATGTTCGTGCACATCAGCTGGCTGTTGAAATCGAGGTAGCGCTTGCCCTCGGGTGTCCAGAACCAGCAGCCCTTGGCGCCCGCCACGGGGATCGGGTCGACCTTGGCCTGCGCCGACCACTCGAAGATCGTGTGGCGCTTGGTCAGCTCGACGATCTCGTCGCCGGTCATCGCTCCGGGCGCGGTGCTGATACCCATGGATCACCTCGAGTCGGACCGCTCCCCGGCCGGCGCACGGGGCATCGCGACGGGTCGCCTGGACCCCTCCGTTTGGGGCGCCATTACACCACACCGGCCGCTCGGGATGGCCGGGTCGGCCGACCTGCGGTACGGTTGGGGGCGATGGACCGGAGCGCCTTCGCGGGATGGCTCGAGCGCTACGTCGACGCGTGGCGGTTGAACGACGCGGCTGCCATCGGCGACCTGTTCAGCGCCGACGCACGCTACGCCTACGACCCGTTCGAGGAGGCCGTCGTCGGCCGGCCGGCGATCGTCGCCTCGTGGCTCGCCGATCCCGACGAGCCCGGCTCGTGGCAGGCCGACTACGAGGTGCTCGCGGTCGACGGCGACACGTTCGTCGCCCACGGCCGCACGCGCTACCTGACTGACGATCGGTCGGCCGTCGACCGGGAGTTCGCCAACGTCTTCGTGTGCCGCTTCGATGCGGACGGCCGTTGCCGCGAATACACCGAGTACTACATGCGGAAACGCCCGG
Organism: uncultured Chloroflexia bacterium; assembly: GCA_963721655.1. Classification (GTDB taxonomy): domain Bacteria; phylum Chloroflexota; class Limnocylindria; order Limnocylindrales; family CSP1-4; genus DASTYU01. The sequence continues at coordinate 101,461 of CAVRKH010000012.1, forward strand.
AGGCGGTCCCGGAGGAGTAGGGCCGCCGCGGCGCACGTCCTCGCGCTTGGAGCACGGACGCCTGATCCGTCCAAGGGTCGTTCGGCTTCCGTGACACGATCGCGCCAGCGTCCGGAGCGAGGGCCCCCTCGCCCATCTGTCGCCTGCGACCCAGCCGGGAACGTCAGGCGACGCGCGGGCAGCGGATGATCGCGTCGGCCGACCGGTCGATGTCCGCCTCGGTCGTCGCCCAGCCCGAGACCGAGATGCGCATGGCGGCCATGCCGTGCCACGTCGTGCCACCGGCCCACAGCGTGCCGTCCTCCTGCACCGCAGCGATGACCGCGCGGGTGCGCGCGTCGTCGTCGCCGAAGCGGACGAGCACCTGGTTGAGCACGACGTCGTTCAGGATCGCGATCCCGTCCTCTGCCGCCAGGCGTTCCGCCGTGCGCCGTGCGAGCGAGCAACAGCGATCGACCAGGTCTGCAACCCCGTCCCGGCCGAGCGACCGCAGTGCCGCGTAGACCGGCATGGCGCGCGCTCGTCGGGAGCCCTCCGGGACCCAATCGAACGGGTCGAGGTCGCCGCCGACGGCCGGTACGAGGTACGCCGCGCTCATGCGCATCGCGGCGTAGTGCGCCTCCCGATCGCGGACGGCGACGAACCCGCAGTCATACGGCACGTTGAGCCACTTGTGGCAGTCGAGGGCCCACGAGTCGGCCTCCTCGAGCCCCGCGACGAGGTGCCGGTAGCGCGGCGATGCGGCGGCCCACATGCCGAACGCGCCGTCGACGTGGACCCACGCTCCGACGCCGTGTGCCGCTGCGACGATCTCGCCAAGCGGGTCGCAGGCACCGGTGTTCACGTTGCCGGCCTGCGCCAGGACGATGGCCGGGCCGTCCGTGCCGCGCAGCATCCTGGCGGCCTCGTCGGCGCGCATCGCGCCCTGCCCGTCGACGGGCACGCGCTCGAGCGCCCCCGCCCCGGTGCCCAGGCCGACGACCCGCAGCGCCTGCAGCGCCGACGCATGGACCTCGTCGCCGGCGAGGACCCGGATGGGCGGCGCACCGATCAGCCCGCGCTCCTCGACGTCCCAACCGGCCCGTGCGAGCACGGCGTGTCGCGCGGCCGCCAGCCCGACCACGTTCGCGACGGTCGCTCCGGTCGTGAAACCCGTGCTCGCCTCCGGCGGCAGCCCGAGGAGCTCGCGCACCCAGCGGCCGGCCGTCTCCTCGACGACCGAACCGGCCGGGCTGGCCGCGTACGAGAAGGCGTTCTGATCCCACGCGCTCGTCAGCCAGTCGGCCGCGAGGGCCGCCGGAAGCGAGCCGCCAACCACGAACCCGAAGTAGCGCGGCCCGGCGGAGGCGACGAGCCCCGGTTCAACGGCGGCCGCGAGCGAGGCGACGATCTCCGCGGGATCCTCTCCCGCGGCGGGCAGCGGTCCTCGCCCCAGCGCATCGCGCAGCCGGTCCGCGGCGACAGGCCGGCCAACCGGGCGATCCCCCACCCCGTCCAGGTAGTCGATCGCGAGCGCCGCGGTGCTGGCGCAGCAGGTCTGCGGTGTCGGACATGGCGGGCATCTCCCCTCGCGAATCGGGCGAATCACGGCCAGCGTAGTGCGCTCGCGGTGTACCCTCATGCCTCTTCTGCCACATCCGAGCGAGGTGTCGCCAGGCATGTCCCGAATCGTTCGCGGTGCGCTGGTCCAGGCCACGTGGACCGGCGACAAGGAATCGATGATCCAGAAGCACGAGGCCCACGCCCACGAAGCGGCGAAGCAGGGTGCCCAGTTCATCCTGTTCCAGGAGCTCTTCTACGGCCCCTACTTCTGCCAGGTCCAGGACGCCCAGTACTACAGCTACACCGAGCTCATCCCGGACGGCCCGACGACGAAGCGGATGCAGGCACTCGCCCGCGAGACCGGGCTGGTGGTCGTCGCGCCGATGTACGAGGAGGACGAGAAGGCCTCGGGCATCTACTACAACACCGCGGCCGTGATCGACTCCGACGGGACGTATCTCGGGAAGTACCGCAAGACCCACATCCCGCACGTCAAGGGGTTCTGGGAGAAGTTCTACTTCCGGCCCGGGCAACCTCGGCTATCCCGGTGTTCGAGACGGCCGTCGGCAAGGTCGGCGTGTACATCTGCTACGACCGCCACTTCCCGGAGGGCGCCCGGGCGCTCGGTCTCAACGGCGCCGAGATCGTGCTCATCCCGAGCGCCACGAGCCGCGGCCTGTCGGAGTACCTGTGGCGGATCGAGCAGGTCAGCCACGCGGTCGCCAACGGCTACTACGTCGGGACGATCAACCGGGTCGGCATCGAACAGGATCTCGGCGACGACGACTTCTACGGGCAGAGCTACTTCGTCGACCCGCGCGGGCAGTTCATCGGCGACCTCGGCTCGGCCCACGACGAGGAGCTGATCGTTCGCGATCTCGACCTCGACAGGATCACCGAGGTCCGCCAGACGTGGCAGTTCTTCCGCGACCGTCGCCCCGACGCATACGACGATCTCGTCCGCCCGTAGGGATTTGCAGCACCCGATGACGGTCTCGGGTAACATCCGGCGCGGCTCGGCTGCTTGGAGGAGGGCAGCCGAGCCCTTCCGTCTCCGGCGCGGAGGAGGCGTGACGATGCAGTTCGGGTTCACGCTCAAGCCGGGCCACTCCATCGAACGCACGATCGCGCTGACGAAGCAGGCCGAGGCGGCCGGCTTCGACTACGCGTGGCTCTTCGACAGTCACGTGCTCTGGCGCGATCCCTATCCCCTGCTCACGCTCATGGCCCAGGCGACGACGCGACTGCGCCTCGGTACGTGCGTCACGAACCCGGCGACGCGCGAGCCGTCGGTCACGGCCTCCCTGCTGGCGACGCTCAACGAGCTGTCGGGCGGCCGGATGGACCTCGGCATCGGGCGCGGCGACTCGGCCCGCCGGGTGCTCGGCAAGCCGCCGACGTCGATGAAGGACCTCGAGGAGGCCGTCCACGTCATCCGCGCGCTCGTCGAGGGCCGCTCGGTCGAGTACGAGGGCACGATGCTCGAGCTCACGTGGAGCCCGGGCCTCCCGCTACCCGGTGTGGATCGCGGGCTACGGCCCGGTCGCGCTCAAGCTCACCGGCCGGATCGCGGATGGCTCCATGCTCCAGATCGGCGACGCCGGACCTCGTCCGCTGGTTCGTCTCGCAGGTTCGCGACGGGGCCGTCCTGGCCGGCCGCGACCCGGGTTCGGTGAAGGTGATGGCCGCCGCGCCGGCCCACATCGGCGACCTCGCCGACGGCCGCGATCGGACCCGCTGGTTCCCGGCGCTCGTGAGCAACCACGTCGTCGACCTGGTGAACAAGTACCCGCGCGAGGACCTGCCCGAGGAGCTGACGACGTACGTCCGCACGCGCGAGGGCTACGACTACCACCATCACGCCGAGGTCGGCAGCGACAACGCCGCGTTCGTGACCGACGAGATCGTCGACCGGTTCTGCCTCGTGGGCTCGGCCGAGGACCACCTCGTCCGGCTCCGCGAGCTCGAGCGGGCCGGCGTCGACCAGTTCAACCTGTACCTGATGAACGGCAACGAGGAGGAGCAGCTCGAGCTGTACGGGCGGGACATCATCCCGGCCATGCGCGGCGCTCCGGCCGCCTGACCCCTGGCCCGTCCGCGTTCGAGGAGGGAGCATGCGCACGCTGATCCGCAACGGCACGATCGTCACCGCCGACGGCTCCTCGGTCGCCGACGTCCTCGTCGACGGGGAGACGATCGCGCTCATCGGCGCGGACCTGCAGGGAGCCGGGATCGCCGCCGACGAAACGATCGACGCGACCGGCAAGTACGTGATCCCCGGCGCGATCGACGTGCACACGCACATGGAGCTGCCGTTCGGCGGCACGTTCGCCAAGGACACGTTCGAGACCGGCACGCGGGCCGCGGCGTTCGGCGGGACGACCTCGATCGTCGACTTCGCCGTCCAGTCGCGCGGGGCTTCGCTGCGCGAGGGACTGGACGCATGGCACGCGAAGGCCGAGGGAAACGCCGTCGCCGACTACGGGTTCCACATGATCATGAGCGACGTCAACGACGCGACGCTCGCCGAGATGGACGCGCTCGTGGCCGAGGGCGTGCCGGACTTCAAGCTGTTCACCGCCTACCCGGGCGTCTTCTACAGCGACGACGGGGCGATCTTCCGGGCGATGCAGCAGACCGCGAAGAACGGCGGCCTGATCATGATGCACGCCGAGAACGGGATGGCGATCGACGTCGTGGCCGCCCAGACCGTCGAGGCCGGCACGACCGATCCCATCGGCCACGGCCTGGCCCGCAAGGCCGTCTTCGAGGGCGAGGCGACGAACCGCGTGATCCGCCTGGCCGAGGCGGCCGGGGTCCCGGTCTACATCGTCCACCTGTCCGCCAAGGACGCGCTGACCGAGGTCCGGGCGGCTCGCGACCGCGGCTCGATGGCGTTCGCCGAGACGTGCCCGCAGTACCTGTTCCTGTCGCTCGACGATCTCGGCAACGGCTTCGAAGGGGCGAAGTTCATCTGCTCGCCACCGCTCCGACCGAAGGACCACTGGGAGGAGCTGTGGAAGGGCCTCGTGAAGGACGACCTGCAGGTCGTGTCGACCGACCACTGCCCGTTCGACTTCGAGGGCCAGAAGGAACTCGGCCGGGGCGACTTCCGCAAGGTCCCGAACGGGCTGCCCGGCGTCGAGGACCGGGTCGACCTGCTGCACGACGGCGGCGTGGTCGGCGGCCGGATCACCCGCGAGCGCTGGGTGGAGGTGATCTCGACGGCGCCCGCCAAGCTGTTCGGGATGTATCCACGCAAGGGCTCGGTGAGCGTCGGCGCCGACGCGGACCTCGTGATCTACGACCCGAACCGCCGCCGGACGATCTCGGCGACGACCCACCACATGGACGTCGACTACTCGTGCTACGAGGGCCGCGAGGTCCAGGGCGCGAGCGACGTCGTCCTGTCGCGCGGCTCGGTGATCGTGCGGAACGGCGAATTCACGGGCAGGAAGGGCCACGGCCGGTTCATCAAGCGCTCGACCGCGGACTTCGCGCGCCTCGCATGACGCTCGGTACGCGCCGGTCGTTGCGCATCCCGGCAGAGCTTGACCACGTGGCCGACGTGCGCGACCTCATTCGCGAGGTGGCCGGCGCGTGCGACGCGCCGAAACCGTGCATGGACGACCTCGTCCAGGCGGTCGACGAGGCGGCGACGAACGTGATCCTCCATGGCTACCGTGGTGGACCCGGCTGGGTCGACGTGGCCGCCGAACGGATCGGCGACCGGATCGTCGTGACCGTGACGGACGAGGCGCCATCGTTCGACCCGACCCGGGTTCCTGAACCCGATCTGTCGATCCCGCCCGAACGCCGCCGGCCCGGCGGGATGGGCATCCACCTCATCCGCGAGGCGACCGACCGCCTCGAACACGAGCCACGACCCGGCGGCGGCAATATCCTGACGTTGGACCGGCGCCTCGATCCACGCCCGAAGGAGGAGCGTTCATGAGCATGCAGACGACGGTCGAGCAGGTCGACGGTGCCGTTCCGGTCACGGTCCTGGCGCTCGAGGGCGAGCTCGACGCCTCCAACTTCCAGGAGCTCATCGACACCGTCCGGCGCCTGTATGGCGAAGGGCACGCGGCAGCTGATCATCGACCTTGCGGGCCTGCGCTTCATGGCGAGCTCGGGTCTCGTCGCCCTTCATTCGATCGTTCAGATCATGCATGGCGAGGAACCGCTGGATCCGGAGGGCGGCTGGGGGGCACTCCACAGCATCGGTGGCGAGCAGCAGACGGAGGTCCGCTTGGCCGGGCCGCAGCCCGCGGTCGAACGGGTCCTCACGCGAACCGGTCTCGATCGAATGTTCGTCGTCCATGCGGACCGATACGTGGCGATCGACGCGGCCAGCGCCCCTGCCTGATGGCGGCCCCCGCACGGCGATGACGACCGAGGCCGCGCCCGAGCTCGACCTCGACGCGGTCGTCGCGCCGTTCCGCGATCTCGATCCCGGCCTGTGCCTGGCGATCGAAGGCGCCGACGGAACGCCGATCGCGAGCACCTCGCTCGCGCGACCGGACGGCGACGCCGTCACGCGCGAGATCCCGGCCGGCGCGCTCGTCGGCGGCCGGATCCGGGTGTGGGGCGCGGCGTCCGGTGGCGGCCTCGGTGCGGCCGTGGCCGAATCGCTCGCGGCCGCGCTCGCGGCGGCGCCGGTGACCGACCTGGCGATCGCGGCCCAGCACGCCGCGGACGCCCGGCGGCTCGAGGAGGAGCTGGCCCACGGCCGGCGCCTCCAGCGCAGCTTCGTGTCGCTCACGCCACCGGACGTGCCGGGCTACGACATCGCCGCCCACTACGAGGCCGCGCGCGAGGTCGGTGGTGACTTCTTCGACCTCTTCCGGCTGCGTCGTCGCGGCCGCCCGCTGAGCGTGGTGATCGCGGACGTGACCGGCAAGGGCATCGCCGCGGCATTGTTGATGGCGTTCGTCCGGCCGCTCCTGCACGCCGCGATCGACCACACGACCGGCCCTTCCGAGGCGCTCGAGCGCACGAACCGGATCCTCGTCGACGAGCGTCGCTCGTCGCTGTTCATCACCGCGCTCGCTGGGCGGCTCGACGTCCGGACCGGCCACCTGCGCCTCGCGAACGCCGGCCACGAACCGCCGCTGCTCGATCCGCGCCGACGGATCGCCCCCGACCTGGCTCGACGGGGCGGGTCCGCTGGTCGGCGCGTTCAACCGACTCGACGTCCCGGAGATCACGGTCGACCTCGAGCCGGGCGACCTGGCGCTGCTGTACACGGACGGGATCACCGATGCACGCTCGCCCGGGGGCGAACGGTTCGACGAGTGGCGCATGCTCGAGACCATCGAGGCAGCCCGGGGCGGGAGCGCGCAGGAGCTGGTCACCGCGCTCGCCGACACGGTCTGCGCGTTCCAGGAGCCATCCCCGCCGGTCGACGACATCACGATCGTGGCGATCCGGCGGCTGCCGGCGACCTGACGGGCGGCCCGCGAGTGACGACCGTTCTCGACGGCGGCCTCGCCACCGAGCTGGAGGCGCGGGGACACGACCTGTCCGACCGGTTGTGGTCGGCGCGCCTCCTGCTCAGCGAGCCCGACGCGATCGAAGAGGTCCACCTCGCCTATTTCCGAGCGGGGGCACGGGTGGCGATCACGGCCAGCTACCAGGCCAGCGTCGAGGGGTTCGCCGCGGCCGGCCTCGACCGGCCGACGGCGCTCAAGGCGATCCGGCGCAGCGTCGAGCTCGCGCAGCGCGCGCGTGAACGGTTCCTCGAGGAAGAGGCGGCCGCGGGCCGCGACCCGGGCCGGGTGCTCGTCGCGGGATCGGTGGGGCCGTACGGCGCGATGCTCGCGGACGGCTCCGAGTATCGCGGCGACTACGACCCGGGCGATGCGGCGCTCGAGGCGTTCCACCGGCCGCGGATCGACGCGCTCGTCGCAGCCGGCGCGGACATGCTCGCCGTCGAGACGATCCCGACCGTCCGCGAGGCGCGCGTGCTCGTCCGGCTGCTCGACGAGACCGGCGTCCCGGCGTGGATCTCGTACACCGGACGTGACGGCGCCAGCGACCGCCGCCGGCGAGCCGTTCGCCGAGGCGATCGCCCTGGCGGGATCCGGGCGTGACGTCGTGGCGGTGGGCGTCAACTGCACCGCCCCGCAGCACGTGCGCTCGCTGCTCAAGATCGCGCGCGCCTCGACCGATCTCCCGCTCGTCGCCTACCCGAACCGGGGTGACACGTGGGATCCGGAAACGCGCACATGGCGCAACGACAAGGCCGGGTCGTGGAACCCCGCGGTCGTGGCGTCGTGGACGGCCCTCGGGGCCGAGTGGCTCGGCGGCTGTTGCGGCACCCGACCGGCCGATATCGAGCGGCTGGCCGCGGCGCTGGGCTGACGCCCGAGGGCCGCTACCTCGTGCGCGGGAACCCGAGATCGATCTTCGAGGTGCCCGGGTCCGGCCAGCGCTGCGTCACGACCTTGGCCCGCGTGTAGAACTGGATGCCCTCGGGGCCGTACATGTGCAGGTCGCCGAACAGGCTCGCCTTCCAGCCACCGAAGCTGTAGTACGCGACCGGCACCGGGATTGGCACATTGATGCCGACCATGCCGGCCTGGACCTCGAACTGGAACTGGCGGGCCGCCCCACCGTCACGGGTGAAGATCGCGGTGCCGTTGCCGTACGGGTTGTCGTTCACGAGCGCGACCGCCTCGTCGTACGTCTTGACCCGGACCACGGTCAGCACCGGGCCGAAGATCTCGTCGCGGTAGCAGTCCATCTCGGGCGTGACGTCGTCGATCAGCGACGCGCCGAGGAAGAACCCGTCGGACTCGCGGTAGAGCGGGTGCTCGCGCCCGTCGGCGACGACCCGAGCGCCCTGCGCCGGGCCCGAATCCAGGTACGAGGCGACCTTGTCGCGGTGCTGCTTCGTCACGAGCGGCCCCATCTCCGCCTCGGGGTCCGAGCCCGGGCCGACCTTCACCTTCGGCAGACGGTCCTGGATCGCGCCGACGAGCGGATCCGCGACGTCGCCGACCGCCACGATCGTGGCCACCGCCATGCACCGTTCGCCCGACGAGCCGTAGCCGGCCGACACCGCGGCGTCGGCCGCCATGTCGATGTCGGCGTCGGGCAGCACGATCATGTGGTTCTTTGCGCCGCCGAGGGCCTGCACCCGCTTGCCGTTGCGCGTTCCGGTCTCGTAGATGTAGCGCGCAATCGGGGTCGACCCGACGAAGCTCACCGCCGCGATGTCCGGGTGGTCGAGGATCGCGTCGACGGCGACCTTGTCGCCATGGACCACGTTGAACACGCCCTCGGGCACGCCCGCCTCGGCGAGCAGCTCGGCGATGAAGATCGAGGCGGACGGATCCTTCTCCGACGGCTTCAGGATGAACGTGTTGCCGCAGGCGATCGCGTTCCCGAACATCCACATCGGGACCATCGCCGGGAAGTTGAACGGCGTGATGCCCGCGACGACACCGAGTGGCTGGCGAATCTGGAAGACGTCCACGCCGGTCGACGCCTGCTCGCTGAAGCCGCCCTTGAGCAGGTTCGGGATGCCGGTGGCGAACTCGAGGTTCTCGAGCCCGCGGGCGACCTCACCCAGCGCGTCCGAGGGGACCTTGCCGTGCTCGGCGGTCAGGTGCGCGGCGATCTCCTTGCGGTGCTGCTCGACCAGGTTCCGGACGCGGAACATGATGTCCGTCCGCTTCGAGAGCGACGTGGCGCGCCAGGCGGGGAACGCCGCCTTCGCCGCGGCGACGGCCGCCCCGACCTCGTCGACCGAGGCGAAGTCGACGTGCTTCGCGACCGCACCCGTGGCCGGGTTGTAGACCGGACCCTCGCGACCCGACGTGCCCGCCACGACGCGGCCGTTGATCCAGTGGCTGATGCGTCCCGCGGACGGGGCCTCGTCCCGGGTCGTGCCCGGCTCTGCGATCTGCGTCATGGCGATCCTCTCCTGCCACGCCGCCCGGGGCGGCGTTCTCGCACGTGTCGTCGAACCCCGAGGATACGCCGTCGGTCAGAAGGGCGGCCGCGACGTGGGATCGGGCCAGTCCGGGACCGACTGTCGCGTCGCCTGGCGGAGCGTCCGGTCTGCCGGTACCGCCGGGACGAAGGCCAGGGCGAGGAAGACGGCGCCGACTGCCAGGGTCAGCAGCTGCTCGACGCCGAGGGGACCGACCACGTCGGCATCACGCCAGACCATCCCCACGATCGCCCGGCCGAACGCCCAGATGGCGACCCCGACGAGGAGCGCGCGACCCGTGGGCTCGCGGAAGACGTCGAACGAGAACGCGATCGCGATCAGCGCGAGCACGGCCAGGGCGACGATCGCCTCGTAGACCTGCGACGGATTCGACGGGACCTCGGGCGCCAGCGTGCTCCACGGTCCCGGACCGAGGTAGGCGGTGGCCCAGGCGAGCTCGGACGGCACACCCTGGCCGGCCCCGGAGAGCACCATCGCGAGCTTCCCGAACGCGATCCCGAACAGCAGCGGGCATTGCCGCAATGTGGAGCCATGCGCGAACAGGCGTGCCCAGCAGGCGCGCGACGATCGCGCCGCTGATGGTCCCGCCGGCCACGGCCAGTGACAGCGTGAGGGTCCCCTGGCCGGGGTCGAGGACGGAGCCAAGGTGGCTCCGGTAGAAGTCCGCGTGCGCGAGGACCGCACCGATGCGCCCGCCGATCACCGCCCCGGGGACGATCCCCACGACCACGAACAGGAGGTCGTCGGGGCGCATGGCGGTACGCCGGGCCACGCCGGCCGCCAGACACAACGCGACGAAGATGGTCGCGGCCAGCGCAACCGTCTGCCAGCGGATCGTGACGTCGCCGAGGCGCAGCACCGGATCGAAGTCGAGCGCGATGACGGCGATCGGCACGGTCGAGAGTGTAGCCGACGGACCTGTCGGCTAGCCGACACCCGGGCTGTCCTATCGGCGCTCAACCGGGGTTGCAGCGGGGGCGAAAATGCGTACAACCGCTTGGGCCCGTGCTGGGGTTCGGGATCGAGCTGGTGGGGGGCATACGTGGGGACTGGGGGGTCTGCCACGACAGGTCCTCGGGACCGGTCCGGGGGGGCTCGGACCGGCCCGGGGGCCACCGAAAACGGGGGTTCACATGCGTATGATCGCGCGCTGCCCGGGCGCTGCCCTCCACGTCCAGCTGCTCGGTCGTGTCGAGGTCTCAGCCGACGACGGAACACCCGTCCGGCTGAGCGGCCGCCACGCCCAGGCACTGTTCGCGCTCCTCGTCCTGTCGCGCCGACCCCGGTCGCGGGATGCCCTCGCCACGGACCTGTGGCCCGACTCGGACGGAACGAGCTCCGCCGCGCTGCGCCAGGCGTTGTGGCTGGTCCGCAACGCGTTCAACGGGGCGGGGCTCGACCCGGATGCGGTCCTCGAGGTCGAGTCAGAGACGATCGGGTTGCAACCGGACGCCCGGATCGAGCTCGACACGGACCGCTTCGAGGAGTGCGTGCTCAACCCCGACTGCGCGACGGAGACGGCCGTCGAGCTGTACCGCGGAGACCTCGCCGAAGGACTCGGTCACGACTGCTTTGCTGCCGAGCGGGAACGTCTGTCGGACCTCTTCGAGGACGCGCTGAGCGACGTCGGTGAGCAACGGCTCCGGCGGGGCGACCTCGCCGGAGCAAGGCGCGCAGCCGAGGAGCTGCTCGCCCGCGATCCACTCCGCGAGGAAGCCCACGCGTTGCTCATCTCGATCCACGGCCTGATCGGCTCCCGGTCGCAGGTCGTGCGTCAGTACCGCCGGTTGCGCGCCGTGCTCGACCGGGAGCTCGGCGTGGAACCGTTGCCCGAGAGTGAAGCGACCTACCGCCTGGCGCTGGTCCACACGCTCGAGCGCTCTCGCGCCCGCGCGGCCGCACTGGGCCAGGTCTCGAAGCCGACGCTCGTCGCCGTCAACGCCTGATCCTCGCGCGCGAGCGCCGCCGCGCCCGCTACGATCGAGTCATGCCAGACGTGCCGCCCGTGCGTTTGGACCGGACGGGCTACCGGCTCGAATTCGAGGACGACTTCGAGGGACAGCCCCTGGATCGAACTCGCTGGTTGCCGCACTACCTGCCGCAGTGGAGCTCTCGGGCCGCCTCGGCCGCGCGCTACGAGGTTGTCGACAGCATCCTTCGCCTGCGAATCGACCGCGACCAAGCGGCCGTGGTGTCCCGAATGGGACGGCGAACTGCGTGTCTCGTCACTGCAGACCGGCGTATTGCGACGCTGCAGACGGGAGTGTTCGCCGGGCCGCTGGGCAGCCCGATCGGCCAGCATCGGTTCGCGCCGGGACGTCGTCGTCCGGGAGGCCCAGGAGCCTGCTGGCGCTCTACACGCCGCAGTACGGCCTGATCGAGTGTCGCGCCAGTGCAGTGGCGGACCCGGCGAACATGGTCGCGCTCTGGATGATCGGCTACGAGGACCGACCGGAGCGTTCCGGCGGAGATCTGCATCTTCGAGATCTTCGGGCGCGACGTGACCGCGGAGACTGCCCTCGTGGGCATGGGCGTGCATCCGTTCGGCGACCCATCGATCACCGACGACTTCGAGCGCGTTTCTGCTGCAGCTCGATGCCGGCGAGTTCCACGACTACGGGGCGGACTGGACCCCGGAACAAATCCGCTTCTTCGTGGACGAGGAGCTCGTGCGCGAGGTCGCGCAATCCCCTGCCTACCCGATGCAGCTGATGCTCAATGTCTACGAGTTCGCCGACGGACCGGCGCTCGCGATCAGCGGCCGACAGCTATCCGAAGGAGTTCCTCGTGGACTGGGTCCGCGGCTGGCGTCGACCCGGTTGTCAGCCCGGGCGAATCGACCTGGCCAGGCGGCTACGGGCTCACAGGGCCTCGGCGATGCGCGGACGTCGTCAAGCGTGTCGACGAGCTCCTGGACGGCTGCCGCTGAACGCTCGAACGCGGCGCGCTCGTCGGCCGTCAGCTCGATCTCGAAGATGCGTTCCATGCCCGCTGCGCCGAGGACGACCGGCACGCCGACAAACAGCCCGTCGACGCCGAACTCGCCCTGGAGCAGCACGGCACATGGCAGCACGCGCTTGCGGTCGAGCAGGATCGACTCGACCATCTCGAACGTCGAGGCGGCCGGCGCGTAGAAGGCCGAGCCGGTCTTGAGGAGCGCCACGACCTCCGCTCCGCCGTTCGCCGTGCGCTCCTCGAGCGCCCTGACGCGCTCGGGCGGCAGCAGCTCCGTGATCGGCACGCCGGCGACCGTCGAGTAGCGCGACAGCGGGAACCATCGTGTCGCCATGGCCGCCGAGGACGAACGCGTGGGTGTCCTCCACCGACACGCCGAGCTCCTCGGCGATGAACGTGCGGAAGCGCGCCGAATCGAGCACGCCGGCCATGCCGAGCACACGCTCGCGCGGGAAGCCGGATGCCTGGTGCGCAACGTGGCACATCGCGTCGAGCGGGTTCGTGACGATGATCAGGATGCTGTCGGGCGAGTGGCGCACGGCCTGCTCGACGACGGACCGGACGATCCCGGCGTTCTTGGCGAGCAGGTCGTCCCGGCTCATGCCCGGCTGGCGGGCGAGGCCCGATGTGACGACGACGATGTCGGAGCCGGCGGTGTCCGCGTAGTCGTTCGTTCCGATCACGCGCGCGTCGTGCCCAACCACGGGCGCGGCCTCGGCGAGATCGAGGCCCTTGCCCTGCGGCAGCCCCTCGACGATGTCGATGAGAACGACGTCGGCGATGCCCGACTCCGCGATGCGCTGGGCGGCCGTCGCGCCGACGTTGCCGGCGCCGATGACCGTGACCTTGTTGCGGGGCATGACCTCAGGACTCCTTCGTGCTGCGGGTTGCGGGCGATCGAATTCTAGGACGGCGCGACTGTCCACGGCGGCGCCGGGCTCTACGGAGTCCGCGCCGCTTGCCGGACGCGAGCTGGCGCATCACGAACCCGGCTCGCGCGACGCGGCTCCTGCGCCCAGCGCCGGCCTGACGATCAGCCGCGATGCGGGGGCCGGCCGCCCGCACGTCGTCCCCGACGCCCACGGCGTAGCGCTCGAAGTTCTCCACGAACATCGCGGCGAGTCGCTTCGCCTGCCGGTCGTAGGCCTTGGGGTCGGGCCACGTCGTGCGCGGCTGGAGGACCTCGCTCGGGACGTCCGGGCAGCTCGTCGGGACCTCGACGCCGAAGATCGGGTCGGTGACCGTCGGGACGTCGTCGAGGCGACCCTCGAGGGCCGCCCGCACCATCGAGCGGGTGTGGTTGATGTTCATGCGCTCGCCCGTTCCGTACGGCCCGCCGGTCCAGCCGGTGTTCACGAGCCAGGCCTGGGCGCCCCAGCGCTCCATCCGCTCGACCAGCATCCGTGCGTACTCGCCCGGGTGGCGGGGCATGAACGGCGCCCCGAAGCAGGTCGAGAACGTCGCCGCCGGCTCCTTCACCCCGACCTCGGTCCCGGCCAGCTTGGCGGTGTAGCCGGACAGGAAGTGGTACGCCGCCTGCTCGTGCGTCAGCCGGCTGATCGGCGGCAGGATGCCGAACGCGTCGGCGGCGAGGAGCACGAGGTTTCGCGGGTGGCCGGCCATGCCGGTCGGATCCGCATTCCCGATGAACTCGAGCGGATAGGCGCCGCGGGTGTTCTCGGTGAACCGATCCGAGTCGAGATCGAGCTCACGCGTGACCGGGTCGAGGTCGACGTTCTCGAGGACCGTGCCGAAGCGCTTCGTCGTCGAGAAGATGTCGGGCTCGTAGATCGACGAGAGCCGGATCGTCTTGGCGTAACAGCCGCCCTCGAAGTTGAAGACGCCGTCCGCTCCCCAGCCGTGCTCGTCGTCGCCGATGAGGCTCCGCTTCGGGTCGGCCGAGAGCGTCGTCTTGCCGGTGCCCGACAGCCCGAAGAACACGACCGAATCACCCGCTTCGCCGACGTTGACCGCCGAGTGCATCGGGAGCACGCCCTCGTCGGGGAGCAGGTAGTTCATGACCGTGAAGGCGCTCTTCTTGATCTCCCCGGCGTACTCGGTCCCGACGATGAGGACCTCCATCCGCGCGAGATGGAGCAGGATCGCCGTCTCCGTCCGGGTCCCCTCGGTTTCGGGATCGGCCTTGAAGGACGGGACGCAGATGATCGTGAAGTTCGGCTGGAAGGCGGCGAGCTCGTCGGCCGTGGGCCGGCGGAAGAGGTTGCGCGAGAAGATGCTCGCCCAGGCGGTTTCGGTGTAGACACGCAGGCTGCGCCGGTGATCCGGGTGGGCGCCGATCTGGCAGTCCTGGACGTACAGGTCACGCTCCGCGGCGTGCGCGACGAGCCGAGCCCTGAGCCGATCGTAGTGCTGCTCGGAGATGGGCTGGTTGACTTCGCCCCACCAGATCTTCGACTCGCTCGACGGCTCGCGGACGATGAACTTGTCCTTGGGCGAGCGGCCGGTGTGCTTGCCGGTCCGGACCACGAGCGGACCCGATGCGGCCAGCACGCCTTCCCCCGCACGGATCGCGTCCTCGTAGAGCTCCGCGCTGGAGCGATTCGCGAGGAGGCGGCGTCCGATCGCCGGACGGATCCGCGAGGTACTTGGGGGGAGGGACGTGGCCATCAGCGTGGACTCCTTGGCGCAGGCGATCTCGATCGATCGACCGGCCGCGCGTGGACCGCGGCCCGAGGGCACGCGGAGGAGTCGGCTTCCACAGTCGTGTCGGGACAGGGTAGCGCACTCGGATCGAATCCGGATCGCAACCTTCGTACCATGAGCTTGCGGACGTCCGGCGAGCGTGATTGAGCGCGCTCAGGCCGCGTCGAGGGCTCCCTGGAGGTCGGCCACGAGGTCGTCGACGGCCTCGATCCCGACCGACAGGCGCACGAGCGCCTCGGGCACCTCGAGTGGCGTCCCCGCGACCGAAGCGTGGGTCATGACCGCCGGCAGCTCGATCAGCGACTCGACCGAGCCGAGCAATTCGGCCAGCGTGAACAGCCGGACGCCCTCACAGATCGCGACGGCGCGCTCGCGGGCGTCGCGGCCGTGGCGGCCACCCGCCAGCGGCACGAACGACAGCATGCCGCCCCAGCCTGGGTACGCCACCCGTTCAAGGTCAGTCGCGGGCGCGGAGAAAGGCCGCAACCGCTCCACCGTTCGCGGTGTGCCGCTCCATGCGGAGATGCAGCGTGCGCAGGCCGCGCAGGGCGAGGAAGCAGTCGAGCGGTCCGGGCACCGCCGCCCATCGCGTTCTGCAGGAAGCGCAGCCGCTCCGCGATGGCGTCGTCGTTGGTGACCACGACGCCGCCGAGCGTGTCCGAGTGCCCCGCGAGGTACTTCGTCGACGAGTGGAACGTGACGTCCGCGCCCAGCTCGAGTGGCCGCTGCAGCGCCGGCGTGGCGAACGTGTTGTCCACGACGATCCGCGGGCGCCCGCCGCCCGGGAACGCGTCGTGCACGACCCGCGCGACGGCTGCGATGTCGACGATCTTGAGCAGTGGGTTCGTGGGCGTCTCGAACCAGACGACGCGCGTCCGCTCGTTGAGCGCCTCGTGGAGCTCGTCCGGCCCGGCCGTGAGGTCGACGTAGCGGGTGCCGATGCCCTTGGGGCGGTGGACGCGTTCGAGATAGCGGTACGTGCCGCCATACACGTCATCGCCAACGATCATCTCGTCGCCGGGGGCCGCCAGCTCCGCGAGCGCGGCCGTCGCGGCCGAACCCGAGGCGAACGCGATGCCGTGGCGGCCGCCCTCCAGCGCTGCCACCGCTCGTTCGAGCCGCTCGCGCGTGGGGTTCCTGGCGCGGGCGTACTCGTAGCCGTCGCGCGGGCGCCCGACGCCGTCCTGCGCGTAGGTGCTGGTCTGGTAGATCGGCGGGGCGAGTGCCCCGGTCAGCGGGTCGGGTTCGGCCCCTGCGTGGACCGCGATGGTGTCGAAGGCGTACTCGCGCTCGGGTGGCTCCATCGGCGCATCATGGCACGCATGGCGACGGAAACGACCATCCCCGACGTGAGCGCCGGCCCCGTCTAGCCTTCGATCAGGCGTCCCGCTTCGAACGCCCCGCGCGCGACGGCATCCACGAGCGGCTCGACGTCGGGGACGACGTCGCCGGGACCGACGAACGGGATGACTCCGCGGACCTCCCGGTGCGCGGCCGCCGTCCCGGCACCCAGCCGGTCGACGCCGCGGAGCTCGGCGGCCTGGGCCGCGACCGTCAGTTCGACGGCGACGATCCGTCGCCCGAGCCCGACCATCTCGGCCGTGCGCCGCGCCGCGAGCGGCGCCATCGTGGTCCGGTCCTCGATGCCCTCGGCGTGGGATGTCGAGACCAGCTCGAACGAGACCGGCGCAGCAAGCAGCCGCGCCTCTGCGGCCAGTGCCTGGACCGCGATCCCGAGGTACTCGAGGCCCGCGTCGCTCGGCTCATCGGACGCGGCGAGCCCGGTGGGCAGCCCCGACCAGGTCGTTTCGAGCAGCTTGACGACGCGCTCGGCGGACGCGGCGAGGACCGTCGCCAGCACGATCCGCTGGTAGTCGAGCGCGGCGGCGAGGCCCGAGATCTCGAAGTTGGCCACCGAGACGACCCGGCCCTCCGCGGCGACCACCATGGGATTGCCCTGCGACGCGTTCAGCTCGACGTCGAGCACGCTGCGGGCGTGGGCCAGGGCGTCCCGGGCCGCGCCGTGGAGGTGGGCGACATTGCGGAACGTGAGCGGGTCCTGCAGGTTGCGCGACGCATCCGGCGCCCAGGCGGCACTCCCCGCGAGCAGGCGACGCAATGTCCCGAGGCTGACCGCCAGGCCCGGGTGCGGGCGGGCGGCTTCGACCGCCGGATGCAAGCCCGACAGGTTCGCGCCGAGCCCCTCCAGGCTCAGCGCACCCGCCACGTCGAGCGCATCGAGGAGGCGGCCGAGGTCGGCCAGCGCAAGCGCTGCCCACGCGGTCGAGAACGGGTTGCCGGTGATGAGCGCGAGACCCTCGCCCGCTGCCAGCTCGACGTCGGCGAACACCGCCCCCGACAGGTCGGCGAGCGGTGCCAGGTCCGCCTGGCCCACCGAGCCGAGGACGCGCACCGGCGGCGGTTCCGGGAGCGCAAGGATCTCGACGAGCCGTTCGGCCAGGAGCGGCCGGACGCCGGGAAGGCCGCTCGCAAAGGCGTTGAGCTGGAGCAGGAGCGTCGCCCGCACGACGTCGGCCGGAGCGAGCGGGCCCTGTGCCACCCGGTGGTGGCGGATCATCCGCTGCGCGTAGGCGTCCGCGTCCGGCCCCTCGAGCGGGACGCGCTTGAGCACGCCGACGGCCGTGGTCAGCCCGTATGCGGGCGTGCCGGACGCCAGCACGTCCTCGACCACGGCGCGTGTCCGGCCCATCTCCTCGCGCGCGGCCGGGTCGAGGCGCACTGCCTCGCCATCGCGGGCGACACGCACGAGCTCGTCGAGCGTCAGCGTTCGGCCGGTGATCGTGACGGTCATCGCGACTTCACCGCTCCTCCGGGCGCCAGATCGTCTCGAACACGTACTCCAGGCCGTCGATCTCGTCGATCTGCTCGCCGACCCGCTCGAAGCCGAGCTTGGCCGCAAGGGACAGCGACGCCTTGTTGTCGGGCGAGATCGAGGCCACGAAGCGGTGGACGCCCCGGGCGGCCGCCCAGTCCATCAGCCCGCGGACGGCTTCGAGCGCGTACCCCTGCCGGCGGTAATCGGGATCGACGCGGTACCCGATCTCCACCCGGCCCGCCTCGTCCGGTGGGGCATGGAAGCCGACCGTACCGATCACCCGGCGCGCGCCGTCCGCCTCGGTCAGGACCAGGGAGCGCCCGAGCCACGGTCGGGCAGCGGGGTTGACCCGCAGGGTCGCGAGCCGGTACTGGACGAACAGCTCGAGCTGTTCCGGCAGCCATTCCGGCACGATCGCATCGACCTCGCGCGCGGCTTCCTCGACGTCGCCGCCCGCGAGCGCCTCGAGGAACGGCACGGTCATCGAGACGAGCTCGAGGCGCGCGGTCCGGATCGGCGGGACCTCGTCGGACGGGGTGGCGTCGCTCAATGGTCGCTGTCGCCGCGGTGCGCGATGTATTCGAGCAGGTCGAGCTTGGTGACGACCCCCGCGGGCCGCTCCCCGCGCAGCGCGAGCAGCGCGTCGGCGCCGTCGGACAGGATCGCGAACGCATCGTCGAGCGTCGTCTCGACGCCGAGCGTCGGCAGCGGCCGATCCATGATCTCGCCGATGGTCCGCTCGACGACCGACGGGTTGCGATACGCCCGGTCGAGCAGGCCGCGCTCGCTGACGGACCCGACGATCCCGGTCAGGTCGTCGCCTTCGGGCTGCTCGGACACGGGCAGCTGGCTGATCCCGTACAGCTGGAGCAGGTCGATCGCGGCGCCAACCCGGTCGGTCGTGCGGGCGATGACCACGTCCGGGATCTCCGGGTCGCGATGCCGGTCGCGCAGCAGCTCCGAGATCCGCACGATCGCGCCGGTCGTCGGCAGCAGCCCGTTCGCGCGCATCCACTCGTCGTTGTACAGCTTCGACAGGTAGTTGCGGCCCCCGTCGGGCAGGAGGGTGACGATGACCGCCTGGTTGCCGCCGTCCGTCGCCGGCCAGCTCGCGCACCAGATCCAGCGTGGCGATCATCGCGGTCCCGCACGACTCGCCGGCGAGGATCCCCTCCTCGCGGGTGATCCGGCGGGCCATCGCGAATGCGTCACGATCCGACACCCGAACCCAGCGATCCACCGTCGCGGGGTCGAACGTGCCGGGGAGGAAATCCTCGCCGACGCCCTCGGTGAGGTACGGGCGGGCGGTGTCGCCGGACAGCACCGAGCCCTCGGGATCGGCGCCGACCACGACGAGGTCGGGCTTCTTCGCGCGGAGGAAGTGCACCGCTCCCGAGATCGTGCCGCCCGTGCCGACGCTTGCGACGAAGTGCGTCAGGCGACCATCGGTCTGCTCCCAGATCTCGGGTCCCGTCGTCCGCTCGTGGGCGCGCGTGTTCTCCATGTTCCAGTACTGGTCCGGCTTGAAGGCCCCGGGGATGTCCCGCGCGAGCCGGGCAGCGACGGAGTAGTAGCTCTCCGGCGATTCGGGCGGCACGTTGGTCGGGCACAGCACGACCTCGGCGCCGTACGCCCGGAGCAGGGCCTGCTTCTCGGCGGACTGCTTGTCGGCCATCACGAAGATGCAGCGGTAGCCCTTCCGCGCGGCCGCGATCGCCAGCCCGTGGCCGGTGTTGCCGGACGTCGGCTCGATGATCGTGCCGCCCGGTTTGAGCAGCCCGGCCTGTTCGGCTGCCTCGATCATCGGGAGCCCGATGCGGTCCTTGACGGAGCCGCCCGGATTGAGCATCTCGAGCTTGGCGAGGACGAGCGGGAGACGGTCCGGGGGACCGAGCCCGCGCAGCAGACGGTCGATCCGGACGAGCGGCGTCTGCCCGACGAGGTCGAGGATCGACTCGGCGTACTGCATCGGCCCGAGTATACGGAGGGCCTTCGGCGGGCTAGGGCCCTGCGGCGAGCCGCTCGCGGACGACCGCCTCGGCCGCCGCCCGGCTGGCCGGCACGCCGGTGAGTGCGGCCAGGAACGGGTCGCGCGCGAGGCTGAACACCTCGACGGCGTCGATCGCGATCACGCTCGCGGTGCGCGGGACGTTGCGCAACAGGGCGATCTCGCCGAAGCCCTCGCCGGGGCCCTCGGTCTGGACCAGCCGGCCGTCGATCTCGACGCGGACCGCGCCCCGAGCGATCAGGAAGTAGCGATCGCCGGGGTCGCCCTGGCGGATGATCACCTCCCCGGCTTCGAATGACTCGGGACGCATCGAATGCGTCAGCGACTCGAGGACCGGTGCCGAAAGCGGCGCGAACATCGGGTTCCAGCGCAGCAGACGCAGCTCCTCGAGGCGGAAGACCGAGGTTCGATCGGCGCGCAGGAGTGCGGGGCCTGCAAGGACCGCGACGAGCACCACGAACAGCCCGGCGGCGAGGAACGCTCCGGTCGTTCCCAGCACGAGGATGAGAGCCGGGACGGCCAGTGCACCGACGGCCGTCGCACCCTGCATCAGCGCCTCGTAGACGCCGAAGACACGACTCATCGCCGCGTCGTCGACGATGCGCTGGGTCATGGTCTGGATGCCGATGTACACGAACTCCCAGCCAATGCCTGCGATGCCGAGCAGGACGAGCGCCAGCCCGACCTGCGGGCTGAGACCGACCAGGGCCACGGCTCCGCCGAAGACCGTCGCCGCGGCGAGGATCGGCAGACCGAGACGAGCCCGTCCGACGAGGGAGACCGCCAGGGTCCCGCCCACGAGCAGGCCCAACCCCGTCGCTGCCCCGACGAACCCGACCCCACCGTCGCCCAGCCCGAAGACGTCGAGCGCGAGCACGGCGTAGAAGATGTCGAGGGCGCCCGTCAGCAGGGACGCCGAAGCGAAGACGGCCACGATGCCGCGGAGCCGCGGATCCGAGGCGATCTCGGTGAACCCGCGCGAGAGCATGCGGCCGAGCGGCTCGCCTTCTGCGTGACCTGCCTCGTGCGCGACTGCGGATGTCGCGGCGGGCGAGGGGCAGGATCGAGAGCGTCGCCAGGAACAGGCCGACCGACGAAACCGCGAATACGAGGGCCGGGCCGCCGACGGCGGTGAGCACGCCCGCGAGCGCCGGCCCGAGCAGTGTCCCGGCGCCCTCGATCGTGCCCGATGCCACGTTGGCGGCCGTGAGCTGGTCGGGGGTCGTGGCGACATCCGGGAGCAGCGCCGACTGCACCGGTCGCGTCATCGTGATCGCCGTGGCCGTCAGGGTCGCGAGCGCGTACACGACCGGAGCCGGCGCCCCGGTTGCCAGGGCGAGCGCGGCGGCCGCCATCGCCCCGGTCTGGAGGACGTACGCCGTCAGCAGCACCCGCTTGCGCGAGAAGCGGTCGCCAAGCGTGCCTGCCGCGGGTGCCATGACGACGGACGGAACCAGCTGGATGAAGGCGACGAACCCGGCCTCGGCCGCGCCTCCCCGCCCGTACGCATAGACGATGACCGCCACCCAGGTCGCCCACTCGCCGATCGAGAACGCGAGGAACGCGCCCGCGACGCGGCGCAGGGCGGGGTTGCGGAACACGGACGCGAGAACCGCCAGTCGCCGTCTCATGCTCGGTCCAACCGGCCCGGCCGGAGGAGCAGCCACGTCAGCCGGTTGCGCAGCCAGCGCCGCCGCGTTGGCGGGTCCACCGTCTCCGGATGGAGCGCCTCGACGACGGGCCGCAACTCGGCCTCCAGCGCCGCCGTCATCCGGCGCGCCAGGTCAAATTCCTCGCGCGAGCCCGGCTCGGGCACGACGCCGTCCCAGTCCGGGATGAAGTCGCCGACAGTCCGGACGGGGAGCACCTGCGACACCATCCGCCGGCCGACATACAGCTCCTCGGTGCCGGCGATCGCGAACGGCACGATCGGCGCGCCGGTGCGCAGGGCAATCACGGCCCAGCCGATCCTGAACGGCCCGGTGGTACCCGCAGGACCGCTCACGGTGCCTTCGGGCATCTGGACGAAGACGCCGCCGTTGCCGACCACCGCCCGAGCAGACTCGACGTGCTGGTCGATCTTCACGCCGCCGCGCCACACGGGCAGCAGGCCGCCCACCTTGTGGACGAGCCGCTCGCGGCTGCGCGACGTGAACGTGGACGGGCGCGCTGCCGAGGAACCACGCTCGGGGCTCCACGGGGAGCGCGTGCATCACGACGAACGGGTCCATCCAGCCGCGGTGCGCCGCCGCCACGAGGAGGTAGCCGCCCCGCGGCAGATGCTCCCGGCCGGACGTCCGGATCCGGAAGCGGAGCAGGCCGAAGCACACGAACCTGGCCAGCAGCCGCAGCGCTCGGACCAGGATGGAGGCTCGCGATTCGGGCACGCGCCCGAGCCACGCGAGGCCCTCGCGGGCGCCGCCCTGCGCGTCGGCGATGGCTTGCGGCGAGAGGCGCGCTGGCGGCGGGCGACGGCGCCCCGGAGTCGGCGCCTCCGCCATGTCAGGTCAGCGGTTCGGGCTCGTCCGGCCGGTCGCCTGTCGTGCCAGCCGCGTCCCCGGTGTCGACGTCCGCCTCGTCCGCCTCGTCGTCGTCGTCGTCGTCGTCGTCGTACTCGTCGTCGTCGTCGTACTCGTCGTCGTCGTACTCGTCGTCGTCGTCCTCGTCGTCGGCGGCCGCCCCCTCCGGGATCGCGCCCAGCGCACCCCACGTCGCGTGCCGCCACAGGGTGGCCGGCTGGTCGCTCTCGTGGCCTGGCCGGTGGCGCCACAGCAAGGCGATCACGCCGACCGCGATGAAGCCGATCGACACCAGCATGGCGGTCGGGATGCCGTTGAACGTCCAGTTCTCCTGGCGCAGCGGCTCGAGGAAGAAGCGGACCGTCCCGTACCAGATGAAGAAGGTCAGCAGGAGGTCGCCGGGCCGGAGGCGGTGGCGCAGGTGATAGCCCATCCAGATCAGCGCCAGCGCGCCGAGGACCCCCGAGATCGATTCGTACAGGAACAGCGGGTGGAACGCGGTGGTGGCTTCGGGGAACTCGCTGCAGGGATACGCGGCGACGCGGTGGGCGCAGTCGATCGGGATGCCCCACGGGAGCGACGTGGGCGTGCCGTACAGCTCCTGGTTGAAGAAGTTGCCCCAGCGCGCGACTGCCTGCATCACGAACAGGGCCGGCGCGACGATGTCCGCCCAGCGCAGGAACGGGACGCGCCTGTAGCGCGCGTACAGGAACGCGGCGACCGTGCCGGTGATGATCCCGCCGTAGACCCCGAGGCCGGTATACGGGGGCATGACGATCTTGAGGGGGTCGTCCTTGTACAGCGCCCACTGGTCGATGACGTGGTAGAGCCGCCCGCCGATCAGCGCCGCGACGGCGACGATGATGATCCCGTTGCCGACGACGTCGGGGTCCTCGCCGGCGCGCTTCGCCAGGCGGACCATCAGCAGGTAGGCGAGCGCCAGGCCGACGGCATAGCCGATCCCGTACCAGTAGATGGGGAACGGCCCGATCTGAAGCGCGACGGGATTGGGGGTCAGGTCGAGCATTCGGCAGAGTGTACCGGCCGGATCGCGGCAAAGGCCCCGTCGATACACTGGCCACGATGATCTCCGAGTTCAACTGGTGGCTGCTGCTGCTCGGCCTGGCGGTCGGTGGCGGCCTGACGTGGCTCGTCATGGCCGAAACCCGCCGGCGCGAGCAGGACCTCGAGGAAGAGGACCTCGTCGACGAGGCAGTCTGGCTCGAGGAGCGGCTCGCCGAGGAGGGCCGCGAGGTCTCCCCGGACACGATCGAGCGGGTCGTGCAGCTCCACCGGGAGTATCTGGCGGTCGTTCCGCCCGCTGACGCGGCCGACGACGTGGCGGCCCGACGAGGTCGCCCTGACGAGCGAGGACGCCTGGCGGACCGCCGGGTGGGAAGAACCCGCCGCCGGGCTCTCCCGAGGGCGAGCCGCCGCCGGAGCTGGCGCGCGCCCGAGCTGGCCGCGCCCGACGAGCCGGCGCCGGAGCTGGCCGCGCCCGACGAGCCGGGCGTCCGGCACGAAGCCGGAGGCGGCTAGCGAGCAGCTCCCCTCGGTGGCCGGGACGATGCCGTGGTGGAGCGCGACCATTCCCAGCCCGAGGCGGCGGTAGGACACGTCGACGAGGCCGGCACCACGCATGGTCTGGGCGAGCTGGTCCGCGTCGGGATACCCCTCGAGCGACGCCGGCAGGTAGCGGTACGCCTTGCGTCGACCGATCAGCGAGCCGGCGAGCGGGGCGGTTCGGCGGAACGTCGCCTGGTACAGCCGGCCCCACCAGCGCGGGCGCGGCATCGTCAGCTCGAGGCAGACCACGCGGCCGCCCGGCCGGACGACCCGCGCGAGCTCGCGGAAGCCCGCCTCGAAGTTGGCGAGGTTGCGCATCCCGAACCCGATCGTCGCGGCATCGACGCCGTCGTCGTCGATCGGCAGCGCCAGCGCGTCGCCCTTCCGGAACTCGACCTGGACCAGGTCGCGGTATTCCGCCTCGGCGAGCGCCAGCATGCCGCCGGACAGGTCGATGCCGATCACCTTGCCGAACGGTCCGACCCGCTCGGCGAGCTCGCCCGTGAGCTTGCCGGTCCCGCAGGCGACGTCGGCGACCGAGGCGCCCGGTTCGATGCCGGTCTGCTCGACGGCGGCACGACGCCAGCCGTTGTCGAGCCCGAACGTCATGATCGTGTTCATCCGGTCATAGACGGGCGCGATGTCGTCGAACATGCTGGCAACGTCGTCGCGCGGGACCTCGTTGCCGTCGCGCATCGCGTCAATCCTACTCGGCGACGTCACCTGTCAGAACGGGTGGTTCGCCGACGTCCGAGCCGGCCGTGTCCACGAGGCTGACGCCGAACGTGGACCCCGGCGGCAGGTCGCTGATGGTCTCGACCGGGCCGGCCCAGAACGCCAGGTCACCGCCGAAGAACATCTTGCCGACCGGCGTGCGCTGCCCGTCGATCTCGACCCAGCAGCGGTATTCGCGGTCACCTGCCGGCTCGGTGAGCCCGTTGGCGATCACCGCCAGCTCGCCCTTGTCGGCCGAATAGACGACGCGGCCCCAGCGGTCATCGGTTCCTGCGAGCTGGACGTGCTCGGCGTCGGGCTCGCCGGCCAAGCGCCAGGGTGGCTGCGGTGACATGGGCCAGCCCCGCCGATTCCGCCTGTGCGACGGCCAACCGGTCGCCGGACTGGCGGTCGAGCACGAACGCGGTTGCGGTGACGGCGATCAGGACCGCCGCGGCAATTGCACCGACCCACGCGAGGCCGCGCCCGAACCCCGACGGCGCGGTGGCGGCCGACACCGCGACGGGCATGGCGGCCGCCACGGACGCGACGGGCGCCGGTGCCGTTTCGAGGGTCGGCTCCCGGATCCGCCCGACGTCGCGAACGAACGCGAGCGTCCGCTCGCGGAGCTCCGGAGGCGGGGTCGTCCGGACGGCGTCCCCGATGATGATGGCGGCGCGGCGCAGCCGATCGAGCTCGTCCGTGCAGGAGGAACAGCCGGCCAGGTGCGCGGCGATTGCCGCGGCCAGCGGCGTATCGCCGGCCATCAGCCGGTCGATGCCGGCCGGCTCGGTGGCCGCCAGTTCGAGCTGCTCTCGTACTTCGTCGTGGTCCATGCGTGGTTCTAGCGTCCCTCGCCGGTGGGCACCGGCACTTCATCGACGGCCGCCGCAGGCCCCAACTCGTCGGCGAGCATCTCCCGAAGCCGGCGCAGCGCGCGCCGGGTCCGGGTCTTGACGGTTCCGATCGGCCACCCCAACCGATCGGCGATCTCGGATTGCGTCAGTTCCTCGCGATACGCCAGCACGATGACGGTGCGCTCATCCTCGGGCATTCCGGAGACCGCGTGCTGGAGCATCATGCGGACCTCGCCGGCGACGACCGCCGAGTCCGGGCTGGCCGGGCCTGTCCCCGCCCCCACGACGATCCCGGTCGCGGCAAGCCGTTCGAGAGCCCCGTTGTCATCTTCCCCTTCCCCCGCCGCCGCCGACAACGGGAAGAGGCCCGGTCGCCGGCCGGCCGCCCTGAGGCGGTCGACGGTTCGGTTGCGCGCGATCGTATGCAGCCAGGCCTGTAGCGAGCCGGCTGCCGGATTGAAGCTCTCTGCCCGGTTCCAGAGCGCCAGGAACGTCTCCTGTACCACCTCCTCGGCGACCTGCCGATCCGAGGTCAACCGGCTCGCGGTCGCATAGACCGCGTCCGCGTGACGGTCATAGAGAGCGGCCAGTGCCTCGTGCGACCCGCCCGCGATCGCCTGGACGAGGGCTGTCTCCGTGGGCTGGCTGGACCGTTCCCCTGCCATGCTTACGTCCCGCAGCGCCCGGCGGTTTCGGCGTTCGGCAGCGGGTGGTGGGCGCGGGACACGGATGCTCGGCTCATCAGAGTTCCGCATTGTGGTCGGCTCGGCAATTCCTCGCCAGAACGGGACCCTCCGACCGCCACCCCGCTCACCACGAGCCCGCGGCGCGGCGGACGACGGCGTCGAACGTGCCCGCCACCAGGTGCGCCTCGAGGCAGCTGACTCCATCCGGCCCGACGACCGCGTCGTGGACCGTTCCGGCCGGCAGTTCGAGGCGATCCCCGATGGCGAGGTCCTGGCCACCGCCGGAACCCGGGAGGCCGAATCGGATCGAGCCCGCCGCGACCACGATGACCTTGTCGTAGCCGTGCTCGTGCGCCGTGTAGCGGTCGTGCGGGCCGTTGCCCCACGCGGATGGAGCGAGGCCCTCGGCCTGGAGCCGGTCGCGCAGGGCAGCCTCGTCGGTCGTCACCATCGGGCCATGCTAGCCGAGGTGCCGCGTACACTCCCCCGGATGCCCGGGCGCCCGATCCGCTACCTCGCCGCGGCCGACGTCGCGGCCGCCATGCCGCCGCTCGCCGAACGGCTCGAGCTGGCCGAGCGCACGCTGACGGCGCTCGTCACCGATGCGCAGCTGCCGCCGAAGATCGCGGTGCACCCGCGACCCGATGGGTCGTTCGTGCATGCGATGCCGGCCCACCTGCGGGGCGCGGCCACCGATGGCAGCGACGACCTCGTCGGGATGAAGTGGGTCGCCGGCTTCGCGACGAACAACGCGCTGGGCCTGCCGGCGATCAACGCCGTGGTGGTGCTCAACGACGCCGGCACCGGCCTGCCCGTGGCAATCCTCGACGGCGGTCCGATCACCGCCCAGCGCACCGCGGCGGTGTCCGGGGTCGCGATCAGGCGCTTCGCGCCGCAGGTCGCCGGCCGGCCGGTCCGCGCGGCGCTCATCGGCGGCGGGGTCCAGGGCCACAGCCACGTCCCGGTCCTGGGGCACGTGCTGCCGGGCGTCGAGCTCACGGTGTTCGATCGACACCCGGAGCGCGCTGAGGCGCTGGCGAGCGAAGCCCGTCGGACCGAGGGGATCGCGTCGGCCACCACCGCCCCCACGGCAAGGGCCGCCGTCGACGGAGCGGACGTGGTCGTGACCGCCGCTTCGTTCGGCCCGCTCCGCCAGGTGATGACGCCGGACTGGCTCGCACCCGATGCGCTCGTCGTGCCGGTCGACTACGCGACGTACTGCTCGGCAACCGTGGCCGCCGGGGCGGCGCTCTTCCTCGTCGACCATCGCGAGCAGTTCCTCGCCAATCGCGACGCGGGGCTGTTCGATGGCTACCCGGAACCGCGGGCGACGCTCGGTGAGGCGATCCTGGGCGGAATGCAACGGCCGGCCGCCGGGCGCGTCGTTGTTTCGCATCTCGGTGTCGGTCTCGCCGACGTCGTGTTCGCGGATGCGATCGTGCGCCGGGCGACGGAGCGCGGTCTCGGCGTCGAACTGCCGCGCTGACGCCTCCTTCGACCGCGTAGGATCGCGCGATCCGGGGGCAGCAGCGACCGGGCTGGAGGGAGCAGGGTGCGGCTCAAGCGGGTGCTGGCGGTGCTGCTCGTCGTCGTGCTCGTCGTGGTCGGTGCCGGCGTCGGGGCCCTTGCCTGGTTCACCGGCCGGGCGCTTCCGCAGACCAGCGGAACGCTCACCGTTCCCGGACTCGAGCGGCCCGTGACCGTCGTCCGCGATGTCGCCGGCATCGCCCACATCCGCGCCGAAACCGTGCACGACCTGTTCATGGCCCAGGGCTTCGTCCACGCGCAGGAGCGGATGTGGCAGATGGAGGTCTGGCGGCACATCTCCGCCGGGCGCCTCGCCGAGATGTTCGGCGAGAGCCAGCTCGACACGGACCGCTTCATCCGGACGCTCGGCTGGCGGCAGGCGACCGAGCGCGACCTGGCGGCGATGACGCC
Source organism: uncultured Chloroflexia bacterium (assembly GCA_963721655.1). Classification (GTDB taxonomy): domain Bacteria; phylum Chloroflexota; class Limnocylindria; order Limnocylindrales; family CSP1-4; genus DASTYU01. Next base: position 129,709 of record CAVRKH010000012.1, read on the forward strand.
AGACGCTCGGGCCGTCCTGGACGCGTACGCACAGGGCGTCAACGCGTGGCTCGACCAGGAGCGAGACAGTCTCGGTCTCGCGTTCCTGCTTGACGGGCACGAAACCGGAACCGTGGACGCCGCTCGACTCGGTCGGCTGGCAGAAGGTCCAGGCGTGGAACGTCGGCGCCAACATGGACGAGGAGCTGTTCCGGTACCTCGCCGACGCCCGCCTCGGCGACCCTGCGCGCACCGACGAGCTGTTTCCACCCTATCCGGACGGCGCGCCGGTGATCGTGCCCGGCCCGGGCGAGACGGCGCGAGCGGGCGGACGCGCCGGCTGTCGCGCCAACCGTCACCCGTCGCGAGACGCCTGAAACGCAAGCGACCGGCTGGCGCTCGATCGCCGATCTCGGCGATTCGATCGGGCGCATCGCGGGGTTGGACCTCGGTGACGGCATGGTCGGCACGCATGGCGTGGGCTCGAACAACTGGGTCGTCGCGCCGGGCCTGACCACGACCGGCGGCGCGCTCCTTGCGAACGACCCGCACCTCGGGATCTCGATGCCGTCGATCTGGTTCCTGAACGGACTCCATTGCGCGCCGGTCACCGATGCCTGCCCGTACGACGTGGCGGGCGCCTCGTTCCCGGGCGTCCCGGCGGTCGCGCTCGGTCACAACGCGCGCATCGCGTGGGGCGCCACGAACGCCGGGACGGACGCCCAGGACCTGTTCATCGAGCAGGCCGACCCGGCCGACCCCACTCGTTACCTGTTCGATGGCGGATCCCGCCCGTTCGAGACCAGGACCGAGGAGATCCTGGTGAAGGGCGCGTCCGAGCCGGTCCTCCAGGAGGTCCGTCTGACCGCCCACGGACCGATCCTCAACGACGTCGAGAAACGCCTCGCCGATGCGCCGCTCATGAGCCTGAACTGGACGGCGATCGCGGAGACCGATCGCACGTTCGAGGCGATCCTCGGACTCAACACCGCGGACTCGTTCGAGGAGTTCCGGCAGAGCCTCTCGCTGTACGGCACGCCGAGCCAGAACTTCATCTATGCCGACGTCGACGGCCACATCGGCTACCAGCTGCCCGGCACGTTCCCGATCCGCGACGGCGACCCGACCAGCCTGCGGCCACGCCCCGGCGACGACGGCACGCACGAATGGACGGGCAGCATCCCGTTCGACGAGCTCCCGTCGCTGCTCGACCCCGAGGCGGGAACGATCGTGACGGCCAACAATGCGATCGTGGATGCCTCGTACCCGTACTACCTTGCCGACCACTGGGACCCGGGCTTCCGGGCGGAGCGGGCCGCCGACGGCCTGCTCGAGCGGAGCGAGGACGGCCTCACGCTCGACGACATGACCGAGCTCCAGATGGACACGGCCATGGGCCGGGCGCGCAACGCGGCCATCTGGCTGATGTCGGCAGAGCCCGCGACCGACGACGGGCGGATCGTGCTCGAGCGGATCCTCGACTGGGATGGCGCGTGCGACATCGACAGCCTCGGCTGCGCCGCGTGGTCGATGTTCGAGTACCGGCTGCACCGCGACGTCTTCGACGACGACCTCGGACCCCTCGCGCGCGACTACGTCGGTACGCCGCCCGCCCAGATGCTGATCGACGCACTGTTCGACGACCCCGAAGCGACCTGGTGGGACGACGTGTCAACGCCGAACCGGGAGACCTCGGCCGAGATCGTGGCGCGCGCCCTCGACGAGGCCGGCTCAGCACTCGCGACGTCGTATGGCGCCCCGACCAACTGGACCTGGGGCCGCGTGCACACCGCGACCTTCCAGGAGGCGACGATCGGCTCCAGCGGGATCGCCCCGCTGGAGTGGTACTTCAACGACGGCCCGCACGCGGTCGCCGGGGCCTACGGAGCGCTCGACAACACCTACTACCGGTTCTCGCGGGCCTACCCCGACCCGCTCGACCCGGACTACGACCCGGTCGGCCCTGACCGGGTGTTCGACGTGACGAACCTGCCCAGCCTGCGCTTCGCGATCGACATGACCGACCTGGACGGCGCCCGCATCGTGATCACGACGGGCCAGAGCGGCAACCCGTTCGACCGGCACTACAACGACATGATCGATCCGTGGCGGAACGGCGAGACGGTGCCGCTCCCGTTTACCCAGGCGGCCATCGACGAGGCGGCGGCCGAGACGCTCGTCCTCCAGCCGTGAGCGACCTCGTCGTCATCGGCGCGGGGACGATGGGTGCGTGGACGGCACTCCAGGCAATCCGCGGGGGTCGGAGCGTGACGCTCGTCGATGCGTTCGGCGCGGGCAGCCCGCGAGCGACGTCGGGCGACGAGACACGGATCTCGCGCGCGTCGCACGGGCTCGACACGGTTCTACGTGCGCTGGTCGCGCGAGGCGCGCGCGCAATGGATTGCCTTCGGCGACGAGGTCGGCGAGCCCTGCTTCGTGGAGGCCGGCGTCGTGTGGTTCGCCCATCGCGAGGACGGCTTCGAGACGACGTCGCTGGCCACGCTGCGCGAAATGGACGTGCCGGCGGAGCGGATCGCGATCGACGAGGCGGCGCGTCGCTGGCCGCAGGTCTCGTTCGACGACGTGGCGTTCGCGGTCCTCGAGCCCGAGAGCGGCCTGCTCATGGCGCGCCGCGGGGTCGCGGCGGTTGCCCGGCGCGTGGCGGAGCTGGGCGGCGCCTCCGAGGTTGCCGAGGCGCGACCCGGCCGTGTCGAGGGCTCGCGACTCATCGATGTCGAGCTCGGCGATGGCCGGCGGGTCGCGGCGGAGCAGTTCGTGTTCGCCTGCGGACCGTGGCTGCCGACGCTGTTCCCCGAGGTCGCGGGCGATCTCATCGCGGTCACCAAGCAGGACGTCGTGTTCGTCGGACCACGCGCCGGAGACACCCGCTTCGGGGCCGGCTCACTCCCCTGCTGGATCGACTACGACGCCTCGTATTACGGCGTCCCCGCGGTCGACGGGCGGGGCTTCAAGATCGCGCCGGACCGCTACGGCGAGCCGTTCGATCCATCGTCGGACGACCGGCTTGTCGACCCCGACTCGATCCGCCTCGCTCGCAGCTACCTGGCGCGCCGCTTCCCGGACCTCGCCGACGGGCCGATCCTGGAGACCCGCACCTGCCAGTACGAGACGACCCCGGACACGAACTTCGTCATCGACCGCCATCCGGCGTTCGACAACGTGTGGCTCGTCGGGGGTGGGTCCGGCCACGGCTTCAAGCACGGACCGTCGATCGGCCGCTACGTGACCCGGCTGCTCGACGGACACGTGGCCGAGGGAGAGGAGACGCGCTTCCGGATCGACCGCTCGCGCACCCCGGCCGCCACGGGCGCCGGCGCCCGCCGCATGATCTCGGAGTGAGTGCGGCCCGACCTACCCGTTGAAGGGCAACGGCCCGTCGGGGACCTCGATCGCGATCCGGCCGTCCTCGACGACCACCGGGTAGAGCTCGAGCGGCTCCTCGGCCGGCGGGTCGAGCGCCTCCCCGCTTTCGAGGTCGAAGCGCGACATGTGCAACGCACACGTCAGCGAGCCTCGGGTCAGGAAGCCCTTGTCGAGCTCGAAGTACTCGTGGCTGCAGATGCCCTGCATCGCGCGGATCTCACCGCCCACGTTCACGACGAGCACGGGGTCGGTGCCGTCGACCCAGACAAGCTGCATGGTCCCGTCGGGGACCTCATCGACGCCGATGAGGTCGACGCGCCTCACGCGGCAGCGCTGTCCACCGTGCCGGCCGCCCACTTGGCCTCGAGCAGCTCGCGCAGGCGATCCTGGACGTCGGCGAGCGGCACCCGGGCAACGACCGGCTCGAGGAACCCGAGCACGATGAACTTGCGCGCCTCGTCCGGTGGGATGCCGCGGCTCTCGAGGTAGAACAGCTGCGTCTCGTCGATCGGCCCGACCGAGCTCGAGTGGGCTGCCCGGCGGCAGTCCGGCTGGTCGATCTCGAGCGACGGGATGGCCACCGCGCGGGCCGCCTTCGACAGGTTCATCCCGAACTCGCCGAGGTAGCTGTCGGTGCCGATCGCACTTCGCTCGATCGTGATGAGACCCTTCATGTAGCTGCGCGACTGGTCGAGGAGCGCGCCCTTGGACAGCAGGTTGCCGGTCGTGTCGCGCCCGATGTGCGTCGTGTACGAGGTCAGGTCGAACAGCTGATCGGAGCCACCGAACACGATCTCGACCTGCTCGACCGAGCTGTGGTCGCCCTCGAGGCGGTTGTCGACCCGGCTGCGCACGAGCCGGCTGCCGAGCTGGGCAAGCGCCCAGCGGAGCTCAGCCCCCTCGCCGATGCTCGCCGTTCGGTGGTGGAACGCGACGAGGTTCGACGGCAGCTCCTGGAGGCTCGACAGGCGGAGACTGGCCTTCGGCCCGAGCATGACCTCCGCGGTGCCGGCGAAGAACGCCTGCGCTCCGACGCCCGTCGCGTGATCGGACGGCACGAGCTCCTCGACGACCGACGCGTGGGCGTTCTCGCCGAGCCGGACGAGCGTCCGGGTCAGCAGCGCGCGATCCCCCTCGCCGAGCACCCAGCGGACGACGATCGGGTGGTCCAGTTGCACGCCGGCGGGCACGTCGATCAGCAGCCCCTGCGTCCACGCAGCCCGGGTGAGCTGCGCGAACTTGTCGTCGGCGGGCAATGCGTCGGGGCGGGTCAGCAGGTCGCGCACCGCGTCGAGGTCGGCGTGGAGGAGGCGCACGGTCACGCCGGCTTGGCGCGCGGCGTCGGACAGCTCGATCGCGACGTCGCGGCCCTCGACGAGCTCGGCGAGGACGTCGGTGCCCTCGGTCAGCTCGTTCGGTGCCGCCGTCGCCGGACCGTCGATCGCGAGCGCGGCGTCGGCCAGCTGCGCTGCCCGCAGGTCGATGTACGGCGTGTAGAGACGGTTCGACTCGCCTGGCAGCGCCGTGTACCGCTCGAAGGCGGCTCGCCGATCGTCCGCGAGCCAGGCGGGTTCGTCGGCAGCGATTTGCTCGACGTGCTCCGCGGTGACGATGAGTCCGAGGTCGTCGAGTGCCCGGCGCACGGGCCGTTGCCGCGGAGCCGGCGCGGACCCTTCGGTCGGTGCCGCCTCCCCGGTCGGGGCCGTCATCCGAGCGACCCCTCCATCTCGAGCTTCACGAGCCGGTTGAACTCGATGGCGTATTCCATCGGGAGTTCCTTGGTGAACACCTCGAGGAAGCCCTGGACGATCAGGTTCGTCGCCTCGTTCTCGGTGAGGCCGCGGCTCATCAGGTAGAAGACCTGGTCGGCGCTGACCTTCCCGACGGTGGCCTCGTGGCTCATCGTCGTGTCGTCTTCCTGGATGTCGATGTACGGGTACGTGTCGCTGCGGCTCTGGTCGTCGAGCATCAGCGCGTCGCAGCGGACGCTGGCGACGACGTTGGTGGCACCGGGCGCGACCTTGAGGTTGCCGCGGTACGTCGCCCGGCCGCCGTCCTTGGAGACCGACTTCGACACGATCCGCGAGCGTGTGTTCGGCGCGAGGTGGACGGCCTTCGCCCCGGTGTCCTGGTGCTGGCCCTTGCCGGCCACCGCCACCGAGATGATGTCGGCCGTGGCGCCCTCGCCGCGCAGGTAGATCGCCGGGTACTTCATCGTCAGGCGCGAGCCGGTGTTCGCGTCGATCCACTCGACGGTCGAGTTCTCGTGCGCGTGGGCGCGCTTGGTGACGAGGTTGTAGACGTCGTTGCTCCAGTTCTGGATCGTCGTGTAGCGGACCTGCGCGCCGGGCAACGCAATGACCTCGACGACGGCGACGTGGAGCGACTCGGTCGCGTAGATCGGGGCGGTGCAGCCTTCGATGTAGTGGACCTTGGCGCCCTCGTCGACGACGATCAGCGTCCGCTCGAACTGGCCGGTGTTCTCGCCGTTGATCCGGAAGTACGCCTGCAGCGGCAGCGGCACCTCGACGCCCTTGGGGACGTACACGAACGAGCCGCCCGACCAGACCGCGGCGTTGAGCGCGGAGAACTTGTTGTCCTCGGCCGGGACCACGGTCCCGAAGTGCTTGCGGAAGATCTCCGGGTATTCCTTGAGCGCCTGGTCGGTGCCCATGAACACGACGCCGATCTTGCTCAGCTCTTCCTTGACCGAGTGGTACACCACCTCGGAGTCGTACTGCGCACCGACACCGGCCAGGAACTTGCGCTCCGCCTCGGGGATCCCGAGCCGCTCGAACGTCGCCTTGATCTGGTCGGGGACGTCATCCCACGACTTCTCTTCGCGCTCGGACGGCTTGCGGTAGTAGACGATGTTCGCGAAGTCGATCTTCGACAGGTCGCCACCCCACGTCGGCAACGGCCGCTTCATGAAGTGGTCGTACGCGCGCAGGCGGTACTGGAGCATCCAGTCCGGCTCGTCCTTGAACCGGCTGATCTCCTCGACGGTCTCCCGCGTCAGGCCGCGTTTGGTCTCCGCCAGGTACACGATGTCATCGTGGAAGGCGTACTCGTCGCGTCGGTCCTTGACGATGTCGCGGGTGGCAGTCATGGCTCTCCTCTAATTCCGAGTCATTGTATCGGAATTCGAGCCGGACCCGCAATGACCGGGCCGGCGTGGGCCTCCAGGATCGCCCGCGGGCGGCCTGTCCTTCGCGTGCCACGTGACCTGTCATTCGCCGGCGTCGGGATCGACGCGGGTGGGACGACGCCAAGCAACGAAAGACCGGGACCCGGCGCAGCCGAGTCCCGGTCGTCGAAGCGCAGGTGCGGTCGGACCGCGGGCCGCGCGCTACAGCTCGGTCGAGTCGTCTCCAGCCACGATCGTCTGGACCGAGGTCACCGTGAGCGCCCCGGTTGACGACAGCGAAAAGTCGAAGACGTGCCAGAGGTCGAGCGCCGGATCGCCCGTCGCGTTGGCGACCGTGAATTGCTGTATCTGCACGGGTGTCAAGGCTGGCATCGCACTGCGAGAGGGTCACGACCCCGCTGGATCCCGTGTACTCCGGCGATCGGCTGAAGTTGTCGATCCAGTAGTGGTAGTCGCCAGCAACAAAGCCTGCGGCGACCCTTCCCACTGTCACCGTCTCGGGCCCGAACGAGGAGGTGTCGTCCACGTCGAGTGACGCGTACGTAACCGGATCCGGGTTGTAGTACGCAAGGTGGAAGCGGGTCTGTCCCACGTTCTCGATGTCGGGGCCCGAAAGATGCGAATCGAGGTCGCTCGGGCTGGCACCCCATGTCAGCACGATCTTGACCTCGTTGGCACTCGCGCAACTCGAAACGGGGTTCAGCGCAATCGCGATGTCGACGGTTCCAGCGCTCGGAACGGTCACAGGGTCCGTCCGCGTCCCGTAGCCGGTCAGCGCAGTCGATAGCGTTTGTGCTCCCGCAGGGGCGCACAGGAAGGTGAAGGTCCCGTCTGCTGCTGTACCGGCGGTGAGGTTCGCGCCCACGATGGTAACGAACGCGCCCGCGAGTGGCAGACCCGTCGACGCATCCGTCACGGTGCCCGTGATCTCACCGCATGGGAGCGGGGTCGGCGTCGGCGAGGGCATGGGTGTCGGCGTCGGTGTCGGCGAGGGCATGGGTGTCGGCGTCGGCGTCGGCGAGGGCACCGGTGTCGGCGTCGGTGTCGGCGTCGGCGTCGGCGAGGCGCACCGGTGTCGGCGTCGGCGTCGGGGTGGGGGTGTCCGTCGGTGTCGGCGTCGGCGTTGGGGTGGGTCGGTGTCGGCGTCGGTGTCGGCGTCGGCGTCGGTGGGTCGGCGTCGGCGTGGCGCCGGTGTCGGCGTCGGCGTCGGCGTCGGCGGGGGGCCGGCGCAGATGTGGCTCAAGTTCAGTCTGCGGCCGGACACGTTCGTCGATGCGGATAGCAACGTGTCGGGGCCCGTCACGACGTTGAAGTGAAGGGTTCCGCCCGTCTTCTTGGCGGCGGCGACTGTGAGCGGACCTGCTGTCTCGAAGGTGGCGGTCAGCGTAGAGCCGGCCTTGGGCGCGGTGGTCTGCACCAGGACGAAATGCCAGAGGACCTGCCCTGCTGCCAGACCCGCATCGGCACATTCTTCGGCCGACCCCTGGAAGTCGGCATCAGTCCAGTCGATCCCATCGCCGATATTGGCTGCATGCAAGGGCAACTTCGATGGCCAACAAGCACCACGGCTAATGAATGGCCAAGAAAAGGCCCAATTCGAGCCACCTGCGCTTGCCGTTGATCACTCCGGCTGATATCTGGCCGACAACCCGGGCGCTCATCCCCGAGATCGAGCACGCCCGGGTTGAGCAGCCCGGCCGGGTCGAGCGCGTGCTTGATCGCGGCCTGGACCGCCAGCTCTTCGGGCGAGCGCGCCAGCGCCGAGCCAGCGCGCCTTCGCCCGACCGATGCCGTGCTCGGCGGCGATCGAGCCGCCGTGGTCGAGGACCAGGCGCAGCACGGCGTCGTCCACGCGCTCGTCGTCGGGCGCCGGACCGGTCACGTTGACGTGCAGGTTGCCGAGGGCCAGGTGGCCGAAGACGAAGACGCGAGCATCGGCGTCCACACCGGCGACCGTGGCTTCGAGCGCCTCCACGAAGGCGGCCAGCCTTCCGAGTGGCAGCCCGACGTCGAGCTTGTGGGGAATGCCGACGGACGAGATGGCCTCGGTCACTCCCTCGCGCAGCGCCCACAGCCGGCGCCGTCCCGGGCCGTCCGCGGCAACGACGGCGTCGCGCATCCCGGGCATGGACTGCAGCGCAGCGGCGAGGTCGTCCAGCATCGGCCGGGTCGAAGCCGTCTCAACGAGGAGCGCCGGACCCGACCCGTTGAACGGGACGGGCTGACCGACGCGCGAGGCGGCCAGTGCGAGTGAGGCCGCGTCGACCAGCTCGACCGCGTCGAGATCAGGAAGCCGCGCCCGGGCATACGCAGTGGCGACAACCGCGGCGGCGACGTCGTCGAATGCGATGAGGGCGGTTGCCCGCTCCGGGAGGATCGGGACCAGTCGCAGACGAGCCCCGGTGATGACGGCGAGCGTCCCTTCGCTGCCGGACAGGAGTGAGACCAGGTCCACGCCCACCGGCGCCGTCCCGCCCGCTCTCTGGCGCACCACGGTTCCGTCCGCCAGGACCGCCTCGATGCCCGCGACCTGGCGCCGCATCGATCCATGGCGAAGCGCGTGGATGCCGCCCGCGTCGGTGGCGATCATGCCGCCGACCGTCGCGCTGCCACGCGCGGCGAGGTCGACTCCGAACGCCAGGCCTGCCTCGGCGGCGGCGCGCTGAAGCCGTTCGAGGGTGACGCCGGCACCAGCCGTCACCGCGCCGGCGACCGGATCCACGTCACCGATCGACGACAGCCGCGCCGTCGACAGGACCACCGCATCATGAGGAACGGCGCCGCCGACCAGACCGGTATTGCCGCCCTGCGGCACGACCGCCACTCCGGCCGCTGCGCACGCGCGGACGGCCTCTCCGACCTCGGCCGCGGACTCCGGCCGAACCAGCGCGAGCGCCCGCCCACGGAAACGGCCCGTCCAGTCGACCTCGTGCGCTGCGAGGACGCCGGGGTCGGTGACCACGGCGTTCTCGCCCAGCGCGGCACGCAACGCCCGCCCGATGTCGTCGCTCATCCGCGGAGCGTACGACGACGCCCCGGCCGAAAGACCGGGGCGTCGTGGTTGCGTGGAGTGTTCGGGCCTAGCCGCGGTACGGATACGCCTCGGCGGGGTTCTCCTCGCTCGGGACGGTCTCGCCCTCGCCGTACACGTTCGATTCGCCGTACGACGGCTCGGACGGGGCGGCGGGCGGCAGCGTGTCCGCGTACGCGTCAGCCTGGATCGGGATCCCGACGCTGCCCGTGTATGCCTCCTCGTCGCTCCCGAGGCGCTCGAGCGAGCCGCTCACCCGCTCGGCGTCGATCCGTTCGCGGGCCCGCCGGCTCATTTCGGCGAGGCGCGGCCGGATCCGGTCGACGTTCGCCAGGGCCACGAGGCCCAGGCTGGCGACGACGACGCCGAGGACGAACAGCGGCCGGCGCGAGCGCTGCTCGCGGATCGGGGCGCGCGCTCGCGCTCGCGCTCTGCGCCGCGGACTGCGCTGCGGCTGCCGCCTCTGTCGCGGCCTTGGCAGCCGCCTGGGTCGCCTGGATGGCGGCGTCGGCGATGTCCGCAAGCTTGACGTCCGGTCGCGGGACCTCCGACAGCGCGCTCTTGATGTCGTCGGTGGTCATGTCGCGAAATCCGCGCAGCTTGAAGGTTGGCAGCTTGAATTCGGGCATGGCGGGCCTCCTGACGGTCTGATTGCGTCCAGCCTACGCCCGCTGTCTCGCGGTCGGCACGCCCGCCGGCGACCGGGTGTTACGGGGACGTAGCGAAACCGGCCCGGATTGCGCGCACGACGCAACGGGACCGGTTCCGCGCGTCAGGCGCCTGCCGTCTCCGGCACCGGCGGTTCGGGCTGGCGGCGCCGCATCCGGGCACCGATTGCCTGCCGTCCGCCGTCGACGAGCGAGTAGACGACGGGGACCACGAGGAGGGTCAGGAACGTCGAGCTGAACAGGCCGCCGATCACGACCGTGCCGAGCTCGGCCGCGATGATCGACCCCTGGTTGAACCCGGCCGCGAGCGGGATCAGGGCGAGGATCGTCGCGATCGCCGTCATGAGGATCGGCCGGACGCGGGTCTTGCCGCCCTCGAGCAACGCCTCGTACGTCGAGTAGCCCTCGCGTCGGAGCCGCTCGACCAGGTCGAGGAGCACGATCGCGTTCGTCACCACGATGCCGATGAGCATCAGGAAGCCGATGAGCGCGCTGACGCCGATCGGCCGGTCGGTCAGGTACAGGGCCGGGAATGCGCCGATCGTGGCGAGCGGCAGGCTGAACAGGATGATGAACGGCGTGATGAGCGAGTTGAACGTCAGCACCATCGCCAGGTAGACGATCAGGACCGCAACCGCCATCGACACGAACAGGCCGCTGAACGCCTCGTTCTGCTGCTGGGTGACGCCCGCGAGGGTGACCTCGACCCCGTCCGGGATCGTGCCGTTCGCCTCGAGCGCGTCGATCTCCAGGGCGACCTCCTGGGACACCGCGCCGGTGTCCTCGGAGGCGATCTCGGCGGTGATCTGGGCGGCCGGCGACTCGTCGATCCGGGTGATGCTGCCCTGGACGTCGACCTGTTCGACGGTCGCAATCTGGCCGAGCGGCACCTTGGTCGTGGTCCCGACGAGAAGCGCGTTCAGGTCCTCGACGCTCGTGACCGTCTCGGGGTCGAGGCGCAGGACGATGTCGACCGGGTCGGTCTCGCCCTCGAACGTGACCTGCGTCGCGACGGTCGGCGAGAGGGCCGTTCGCACTTCGCCGGCGACCTGGGCCGCGGTCGAGCCGACGCCCAGTGCGCGGTTCGGATCGACGGTGATGCGGACCTCCGGCGTCGCCGTCACGAGGTCGCTCTTGAGGTTGATGAGGTCGTCGCGCTCGGACAGCGACGCGAGGACGTCGTCGGTCGTGCTGGCGACGAGCGCCGGGTCGTCGGAGCTGACGATCACGTTGAGGTTGTTCGACGTGAAGCCCGCTGCCTCGGATACGTTCGTGTCGAAGCCGTCGGTCTTGACCGGAGCCATGGCTTCGGACAGTTCCTGCGTCGACTCGGCGAGATCGACCGACGGATCGAGCCGGACGGTGATCGTCGCGGAGTTCGCCGGCTGACCCTGCTGTGCGGCGATGATCGTCTGGAAGCTCGTGTCCCCCTCGCCGGGGATGCTCGTCTGGACGAGCTCGACCGTGTCGATCCCGATCAGGATCTCCTCGGCCTCGGTCGCCTTTTCGAGCACCGCCTCCGAGGTCGCGCCGGCCGGCGGGATGACGACCACCTGGAGGATCTTCTCGGAGCCGGCGTTGATGAACTGGGTCGGCAGGAGCGGCACGAGTGCCAGCGATGCGAAGAACAGCACGCCGGCGCCCGCGAGGACGCCCCACTTGGTCACCCGGCTGCGGAGGGCGAAGGTGATCGCGGGCGTGTACGTCCTGACCCAGAACGAGCGCTTCGGTTCGCCGTGCTCGTCGACCGCCAGCGAGACACGGTCGATGAACAGGTACGCCAGGACCGGCACGACGGTGAGCGCCACGACCAGCGAGGCGAGCAGCGCAAACGTCACGGTCAGCGCGAATGGCAGGAACAACTGGCTGACAAGCCCGCCGACGAGGCCGAGCGGGAGGAACACGCCGACGGTCGTCAGCGTGGCGGCGGTGATGGCCGTCGCAACTTCGCGCGGTCCGTTGAGGACCGCGGTGAGGCGGTCCTCGCCCAATGACCTGTGGCGATAGATGTTCTCGAGGACGACGATCGCGTCGTCGACCACGCGGCCGACCGCGACCGCCAGGCCGCCGAGGGTCATGATGTTGAGGCTGATGCCGGTGAGCTGCATGAGCACGAGCGCGGTCAGGATCGACAACGGGATCGACACCGCCGCCACCAGCGTCGAGCGGATGCTCCGCAGGAACAGGAAGATCGTCAGGATCGCGAACAGCGCGCCGAGGCCGCCTTCGCGGACCAGGCCGTCCTGCGACTCCTTGATGAACGACGACAGGTCGGACACGGTCGTGATGGTCACGATGTCGGCGTGCTCGGCCTCGAACGCGTCGAGCTGCTCCTCGACGGCGTTCGCCACCGAGACGGTGTTCGCAGCCGACGTCTTGGTGACGGTCAGGGTCAGGCTCGGCTCGCCGTTCGTGCGCGAATAGCCCGTGGTCGCGACACCGGCCAGCTCGACCGTTGCGATGTCACCGAGCGTCACCGGCGTGGGCGCGGCACGCGGGCGCCACGGAGGCACCCGGCTCGGCGGACGCGCCGGGCTGCGCGGGCGGTGCGACCGTGCGCACCCCGACGACGAGCTGCTCGAGCGCCTCGACCGTGGCGATGCTCGCCGTCGTCGACACCGGGATCTTCTCGCCGCCATCGGTCAGCTGACCGGACGGGAGCGTGAGGTTGTTCGCCTGGAGGACGCCCTGGATCTGCTGGACCGAGACGCCGGCCTCGGTCATCGCCTGGGGGTCGAGCGTGACGAGCAGCTGGTCCTCGAGGCCGCCGGTCACGTCGGCCGAGGCGACTCCCTCGATGGCGGCGATCGACGGGACGATCTCGGTCCGGGTCAGCTGGGCGACCTCGTCGAGGCCGTCCTCGCTCTTGGCCGCGATCGAGCTGATGATCACGGGCGACGCGTTGATGTTGAGCGCCGTCACCTGCGGCTCGACGTTCGCAGGGAGGCCGGCTTTGCGCAGGTTGTCGGTGATCTCGGCCTCGACCTCGTCGACGTCCGTACCGAACGAGAAGAGCGCGACGACGAGGCTCACCGAGTTCGCGGAGGTCGACTGCAGCGATTCGAGGCGGGGCACGCCGGAGATGGCGCGCTCGATCGGCTCGGCGACCTGCTCGGCGACATCCTCGGCGCCGGCGCCCGGGTACGGAGCCACGACCGTGATGACCGGGAACTCGATGTCCGGCAGGAGTTCCTGCTTCAGGCTGCCCCAGGCCGAGATGCCGGCGATGAAGAGCGCCCCGGCCAGGAGGATCGTGACGCTGCGCTTGGAGACGGCGAACTGGGTAAGGCGGCTCATCGTGACGATTCCTTTCGCGGGACATCCGCCTCGGGCGGCAGGGCTTCGATCGCCCGGTTGATGTTGTGGAAGGCGCGAACGATGTCGAGTCGCTCGTCGCGGGTCATGCGGTCGAGCAGCCGGCGGAGTTGCGCGGCGTTGAGCTCGTGGAAGCGCTCGACGAGCTCGAGCGCGGCCGGCGTGGCGGCGACGAGGACGTGGCGCCGGTCGGCGGGATCGTCGCGGCGAACGACGAAGCCCTGCTCGACGAGCCGATCGACGTGGCCGCTCATGGTCGACAGGGAGATGCCGAGACGGCGGACGAGCTCCGACATCTGCACCTCGCGCTCGTTCGCGAGCAGCATCAGGATCTTGGCCTGCGACATCGTGACGTCGATGCCCAGGAACTCCGGCATGTGGATCTGCTCGATCCGCTTGCGGAACTCGTCGAAGACGTCGAGCACGTGCTCGACGCTGCCTTCGGGGTGCTTGCTGCTCATTGGCCATTGCCAGATACTTTGCCATAGCCGAAGTATTTGTGCAACACGAACGTTTCGTGAACGGCAGAACCTGACGGCTCCTGGCGCGCCCGCCACGTACGATCACGGCGATGCCCGAACCTCAGCGGATCGACCCGGCGATCGCCAGGCGCTACCTCGCGCTCCATCACTTCCTGGCGCCGCCGCGCTCGCTGCCTTCCGGCGAGGCAGGCGTCCGCTGCGTGTTCGAGCGGTTGGGCTCGGTCCAGTTCGATCCGATCGACGTGGCGGGTCGCAACCACGACCTCGTCCTGCTCTCACGGGTCGCGGGCTACCGGCGCGAGACGACCGAGCGGCTGCTGTACGACGAGCGATGGGTCTACGAGACGTACAACAAGGGCCTCTCGCTGGTCCCGACTGCGGAGTTGCCGTGGTATCGCCACACCTGGGATCGGGCCAACGAGGAGCACCGGGGCGGCACGTTCGACGAGCATGCCCCGCTCGTGGAGGAGCTCCTCGAACGGATCCGCTCAGGCGGGCCGATGAGCGCGTCCGATGTCGAGCCGCGGGCCACGATCGAGTGGTACTGGCGACCGACGAACCAGGTCCGCGCCATCCTCGAGGCGCTGGCCGAGGCAGGGGTGCTCGGGATCGCGCGACGAGACGGCAACCGGCGCGTCTATGACCTCGCCGAGCGGCTCTTCCCGGCGGACCTGCTGGCGGAACGCCCGCCCCCGGACGAGCAGCAACGGCACCGACTGCTGAGCCGCTACCGGGCGCACGGCCTCTTGGGAACCGGCGGCCAGGCCGAGCTGTGGTTCGGGACTGCTCGCCGCGCGACGGAACGGGCGGAGCGACGGGACGAGCTCGTCGCATCGGGGGCGCTGATCGAGGTGGCGGTCGACGGCCTTCGCGGTCCGCGCTATCTCCCGGGCGATGCGCTCGCGACCCTGGACGCGGCGGAGGCCGAGATCCGCGACGGTGTGCCGCCCGGCCGTGCCGAGCCCGGCGTGGCGTTCCTCGCCGCGCTCGACCCGTTCGTCTGGGATCGGGCGCTGCTGCGCGAGCTGTTCGGGTTCGACTACGTCTGGGAGGTCTACGTGCCGCAGGCCAAGCGGCGCTGGGGCTACTACGTGCTGCCGATCCTGTTCGGCGACCGGCTCATCGGCCGGATCGAGCCGCGGATCGAGCGGCGCGAGAACCGGCTCCGGGTCGTCGGGCTGTGGTTCGAGGACGGCTTCGACCCCCTGGCCGAGCCGGCGTTCGTGCCGGCCTTCGCCGCCGCCCTTCGCGCACACGCCGAGTTCGGCGGCGTCGAACGGATCGCGCTGCCCCGGAATGCACGACACCGCCCCGTGGTCGGGGCGGTGTCGAAGCTGCTTCGGGCGAGGTGGACGGGTCAGCGGATGAGCTGCGTCAGAGGCCGACGCTGACCGTATCCCACTTGCTCCAGTTGCCGGCCCTGTCGCGGGATCGGACGCGGAATGTCCCTGTCCGTGCCCGGGTACTAGCGGATCGTCTTCTGGACGTGCTCGTCGTTGTTGGCCACGACTTCCACGTGCCGCCCGCGGGGCGCCGCTGGACCTGGAAGTAGCGGAGACCGGAGGTCAGGACCTGCAGGCGCCGGTCGGCGCCGGACCAGCGGATCTTGATCGCGATGTAGCCGCCGCTGGAGTTCCGACTTCGAGACGCCCTCGATCTGGGCCACGGGCGCCGTGCGGTCGGGGCCCTTCAGGAAGACGCCCGTCCAGTAGCGGCGCTGGTTGTCGGGGTTCATCGCGTAGCCGAAGCCGACGTAGTTGTAGCCCTTCGAGAGCATGATCGAGCGGTGCGTCGACGAGCCGAGCCAGCCCTTGATGGCGGCCGCGGCCGAGTCCTCGACGCTCGGGTAGTAGCGGTTCTGGGCGATGATCTCGCCGGCTGCGTACCACTTGATCCCGGCGGACTGGATGAAGTCGAAGACGTTCCTCGAGCCCTGGGTGTGGTCCGCGTCCCCCGTGCGGGCCTGGTACTCGGAGCGGTCGCGGGCGATGGCCGCGAGCCGCGTGTCGAGGCGCAGTGCGACGAGCCCCCGCTTCGTCCGTTCGTAGTTCATCTTCTTGAGGATCATCGCCTCGGCGTCCGAGGAGGACGCGGCAGCTGGCGCCGGCACGACGGCGGGCAGGATCAGCGCGAGGCCGATGAGGAGCGGCACGAGACGACGGGCTCGGGTGGACATGTAGGCAATCCCTGTTAGCAGTGGGGTCTGCTGGTGATTGGATCGGACGATCCGTCGCTGTGGATACTCAACCCCACCGCCGCGCGGTGATATGGCCCCCGGGTCCCGACGCCGGTACCGGATGGTACGAGTCGTTTCGCCCACGCACCGCCCCCATCCACCTCGAACCGCACCGGACAATGACCGACCGCTGTGCGAGGATGGCGTCTGCCCGATTTCTGCCCGAGGAGTACTGCCCCCATGGCCGCTGTCCGTCGTGCCGAGGCCACCTGGTCCGGCGATCTGACCTCCGGGTCCGGCGCGGTGAGCGCCGTGTCCAGTGGCGTGTTCCACGACCTGCCCGTGACGTGGGCCGCGCGGACCGAGGCCCCGGAAGGCAAGACCAGCCCCGAGGAGCTCGTGGCGGCCGCGCACGCCGCCTGCTACTCGATGGCCTTCTCGGCCCAACTGGGCAGGAACGGCACGCCGCCGACGCGGCTCGATGTCTCGTCCGAGGTGACCTTTGCGCAGGTCGAGGGCGGCTGGAAGGTGGAGTCGAGCCAGCTGACGGTGCGCGGCGAGGTGCCGGGCATCTCGGAAGAGGACTTCCTGCGCATCGCCGAAGCGGCCAAGGACGGCTGCCCGATCTCCGGGGCGCTGAAGGGCAACGTCGAGCTCAGCGTCGAAGCGACGCTCGTCGCATAGCCCGGCGGGTCAGTCCTCGATCGTCAGCATCCGCCGGGGGTTCGCCACCGTCATCGTCTCGATGTCGGCTTCGGTGACGCCGGCGTAGCGCAGCCGCGGCAGGAACTTCTCGGCGAGATACACGTAGCCGTGACCGCCGTAGCGCGCCAGCTGGGCGTCGCTGCAGACATCCTGCGACAGCAGGACGCGGTCCGCGTGGCCGCGCGACAGCAGCTCGCCCAGGATCTCGACGAGCCGGTCCTCGCCGTGTTGCTCGACAGCGGTGAAGGTCATCCCGAGGAAGTCGAATTCGATGCTCGCGCCGCGACCGATGATCTCGAGGTAGTGGTCGAGGACCGGGTACGAATCGCTGTGGCCGATGACGACCCGGCCGGGGTCGAGGCCCTCCTCCTCGAAAATGCTGAGCTGGGCCAGCCCGACCGGGGACAGGATCGAATGGGTCGTGATCGCACGGCCGGTGCGCTTCGCGGCGCGGGCCGCGGCACGGTGGACCCGTTCCTCGGCCGCTGACACCCACGGCTTGTCGGTGCCGATCTCGCCGATGATCCCCGGGATCACGCCGCTCTCGCCGACCCCGTCGGTTGCCTCGCGCACGAGCTCGTCGGCGAGGTCGTCGACCGAGCGCCGGTCGATCAGCGCCTCGGGCGGGTAGTACGCCCCGCGGTACCAGCCGGAGCCCATCACGATGTTCAGCCCCGATGCGCGTGCCAGCCCAGCGAGCCACGCGGGATCGCGTCCGACCCCGGGCGCCGTGAGGTCGACGAGGCTGCGGCCCCCTGCGGACCCGAAGCGTTCGAGCTCGGCGAGGATCACCGGCTCGTCACGCGTCAGCTGCCAGTAGTCCCAGCGCGACTCGACGTGCCACAGGGCAATCTGGGTGTGCTCGTGCGGCAGGGTGACGCCGAGCTCGGATGGGTCGATTCGCCCGAGCACCGTCTGGACATAGCCCACCGGGGGATGCTACCCCGGCGTGGTGCTCAGCTCAGGGGCGGGTGCGCGGGCTGCTGCCAGAACCAGGTCGAGGATCGCGCGCGCCTGCCGCTCGAGGTCGGCCGGGCGGTAGCGCTCGCCGGCCTCGATGCGCTGCAGGAGCAGTCCGTCGAGCAGCGAGATGTAGCCACGCGCGGTCGCGTCGACGTCGAGCCAGGCCGGGAGTTCGCCACGGGCGACGCCCTCGCGCAACAGCACCTGGCCCGCGCCGACGAAGCGTTCGCGACGCCGGGCCAGCATCTCGCGGATGCGCGGTTCGCCTTCGGCGACGGCCCACGCCTGGACGAGCGTCACGAGCCCGGGCCCACCCTCGGGTGCCCTGTCGATCGAGTCGATGTAGAAGCGCATGGCGACTTCGAGCCGCTCCGCGGCGGTCGCCTTGCCGGCGATCATGTGGCCCAGCGTCTCGAGGCTGCCGCTGGTCATCACGTCGCAGCACGCGAGGAACAACTCTTCCTTGCTCGTGAAGTAGGTGTAGATCGCGCCCACCGACAGGCCGCTGTCGCGGACGACGTCCTGGATCGTGGCGCCATACCCGCGCTCGGTGAAGACGCGGATGGCGGCGGTCACGATCCGCTCGCGGACTTCCTGTTCGTGCTCGGCGCTGACTCGCGGCATCCAAGGCTCCAAAGGGAACAACTGTTTCCCGAACAATACGGCCACGCAGGGGCTTGTGCAACATTCGTCCATTGACAAGGAGAATGACCATTCTCTATTGTCTGCGAACTGACGTCCCGCCGCGAAGGAAACCCGACCATGTTTGCCCGCTGGGGAGCACTCGTCTACCGCTTCCGCAAGTTCATCGTCGTCTTCTCGATCCTGCTCGCGATCGCCTCGCTGAGCCTCGCCTCGCAAACGTCGGGGGCGCTGAGCTCCGGCGGCTGGCTCGACAACAACTCCGAGTCGGCCGCGGTCCAGCGCCGTCTCGACGAGGAGTTCGGCGCGGGCAAGGGCTCGCTGATCGCACTGTTCCGCTCCGACGACGCCGCCGCGGACGCCCGCTCCCCGGAGTTCCAGGCGGCGATCGCCGGCGCGCTTGCGGATCTCGCTGCCGACGAGCGCGTGAGCGGAGTCGTGGGCTATGCCGAGACCGGCGACGACCGCTTCATCAGCACCGCCGGTGACGCGGCCTACGTCGTCGTCCAGCTCGGCATCTCGAACGACGAGTCCGTTGAGCAGGTCGCAGCGCTGCGCGAGAAGATCCAGCCGCCGGCCGGGTACACGTACCAGCTGACGGGCTACGGACCGCTGACCGTGGAGTCGGCCGAGCAGTCCGAGAAGGACCTGCAACGCGCCGAGCTCGTGTCGCTGCCGATCGCAGCGGTCGTCCTCCTTCTCGTGTTCGGCGCGGTGCTCGCGGCCGGCACGCCGCTGTTCGTTGCCGGCCTTGCGATCCCCGCCAGCCTCGCCCTGATCTACCTGGTCGCGCAGCAGGTCGAGATGAGCATCTACGTCCTCAACATCGCGACGATGCTCGGCCTCGCCCTCGCGATCGACTATTCACTGTTCATCACCAGCCGCTTCAAGGAGGAGCTGCGCCACGGACGGACCGTCGGCGACGCCGTCCAGCGCTCGGTCGCCACGGCCGGCAAGGCGGTCGTCTTCTCCGGGCTCGCGGTCGCGATCGGGCTGTCCGGGCTGATGCTCTTTGCCGCCCCGGCCATCCGCTCGATCGGCATCGGCGGCTCGATCGTGGTCCTGACGTCGGTGCTGTTCGCGCTGACGTTCCTGCCCGCGTTCCTCGGCATGGTCGGTCCGCGCGTGAACTCGTGGTCGCCGGGCGGCCTGCTGCGCCGCTTCCGGCCCGTCGACCACGAGCCGACCACCGCCGAACGCGGTCGCTGGGAACGCGTCGCGAACGGCGTGATGCGCCACCCGGTCGCCGTGCTCGTCCCGACGCTCCTGGTACTGCTGCTGGCCGGCATCCCGTTCCTCCAGCTCCGGCAGGGCGTGCCGGGTCCGGAGGTCAACCCGCCCGGCCTCGAGAGCCGCGACGCGTACGTCGCGCTCGACACCGAATTCGCCGCCGGCGAGACGACACCGATCATCATCCTGGCCGACGTTCCGGGCTCGCCCACGTCCGCCGAGACCATCGCCGCGCTCCGCGCCTACGGCGATGAGCTGGCCGGGCTCGACGGCATCGACCGGGTCGAAGGCCCGTTCTCGATCCGCGACCCGCAGACCGGCACCGAGCTGACTCCTGAGCAGGTTGCCGCGCTGTACGCGCTGCCGGCCGACCAGCAGCCGCCGGGCCTCGACGCGCTCCGCCAGGAGTACATCCGCGACGGAACGGTCCGCCTCGACGCGATCAGTCCGATCTCGCCGTCGCAGCCCAAGGCCACGGATCTCATCCCGACGATCCGCGCGGTCGACGCCGGCGACGGCATCACCACCGCGGTCGGTGGGACGACGGCGGCCGGCTTCGACTTCCTCGCGTCGCAGTCGGCGCGCGCCCCGTGGGCCGTCGGGCTGACGCTGCTCGCGAGCGGCGTGATCCTGTTCCTGCTGTTCGGCTCGGTCGTCATCCCGGTGAAGGCGATCGTCATGACCCTGCTGTCGATCACGGCGAGCTTCGGCGCCCTCGTGTTCATCTTCCAGGAAGGCAACTTCTCGAACATCCTCAACTTCACCCCGATCGGCTACACGGTCGCGGGCAACCCGATCATCATGTTCGCCGTCCTGTTCGGCCTGTCGATGGACTACGAGGTCCTGCTCCTGTCCCGCATGCAGGAGGCATACCGGCGGACCGGCGACAACCGGGCTTCGGTCGCCGAAGGCCTCGCCCAGACGGCAGGCGTCATCACCGGCGCGGCGATGATCATGGTCACGGTGTTCGCGGCGTTCGCCCTCGCCGACGTGCTCACGATCAAGGCGATCGGCGTCGGCATGGCGATCGCGGTGTTCATCGACGCGACGATCATCCGGGTCCTGCTCGTGCCGGCGACGATGCGGCTCATGGGCAAGTGGAACTGGTGGGCGCCGGGCTTCATGGCCCGCTTCGCCGACCGGCTCGGGTTCAGCCACGTCGAGGACGAGCCGGAACCGGAACCAAAGCCGGAGACCAGGCCGGCGCCCGCGCCCGGTTGAGCCCGTCCCACGGGAGTGGGAAGATGGCCAGCATGGATGACCACGACGGTCAGGTGACCCGGCTCGGACCCGACAGCGGCGGTCGCGAGCCGGGCGAGCCGACCGTCCGCGTCTACAGCTGGGAGTGGGGTTCCGGGGCGGGCCGTCAGCCGGGGCTGCCGTGGATCGGCATCTTTCTCCTCGTCTTCGGGGGGCTGCTGCTGATCCAGCAGCTGTTCCCCGAGGCCCGCGCGCTCGGGTCGCTGCTGTTCGTGGCGATCGGGCTCGCGTTCCTCGTCAAGTGGGCGATCGACCGCGGCACCGGATCGCTGTACGCGGGCGCGATCATCACCGCGCTGGCGGCCCCCGGGCTGATCGAGGAAGCCATGAACGCGACCTACGACGGGCTGGGGACGCTCTGTCTCGGGATCGCGTTCCTGTTCATCGCGGTGGTGCGTGCCGCCACGTCCGGGGGGATCGGCTGGCAGGCATGGCTGGGCGGCGCGCTGGCGATCATCGGCGTTGCCGAGATGGTGACGCTCGGGATCGGCGATCTCGTCGTCCCGCTCGTGCTCGTCCTGCTCGGGATCGGGCTGATCCTCGGAAGCCGGCGTTAGGCCTGCCGGCCTAGGGCTCGAGGCGGTAGATCTCGTACTCGTCCCCGACACCAGTCCGAGGCGGCAGCTCGCGTGGCCCCCAGCGCCAGATCCCGGTACGCTGCGAGCTCGTTCGGGCCGCACACGATCGGCGTCGCCGGTCGGTGAAGACCACGTACGTCCTCGTTGGAGGGGCGGCACGCGCGGCGGCCGCTGGCTGCGCCGTCCATGCGGACGATCTCGCATGTCGTGTACCAGCCGATCAGCGGCCGCTGCGTGGCGATGACCGGCAGGGGCCGTCGGCATCGGCGGCGATCCGCTCGGCTGCGGCCTTCCACGCCGCGGGCTGTCCGTCGGCACTGCCAATCTGCGAGGTGGCGACGCGCCCGGCCCACCCGGCGAGGCCGATTGCGACGACGAGCGTGCCCACGACGCGCACCGCTCGAGCGCGCGTGGGCAAACGGCCGGGCGACCAGCGAGATTGCAGCCGACAACGCACCGGCGCCGGAAATGATGGTGAGGAGGACGGGGAACAGCATGTAGCGGGGCTCGGCGTGCGAGACGCAGCGACGATCGAGCCAGCCGAGAGCAGGCCGGCGGGCACGAGCAGCCAGAGTTGGCGCCGCAACTGGCTGGCTCCAGCGTCGCGGCGGAAGGCGAATGCGACGAGCCACGATGCCCCTGCGTAGATCGAGCCCAGCCACGAGGCACAGCGCGGACACGGGATCGAACCGAAGAGGCTCGGAACGACCCAGCTCACGATACGCTCAGAAACTGGGCGACGGCGCGGGCCCGTCGTGTTCACGCTGCTCGCCCGCCGCGGTCACGATGCCGATCGGCGAGCCGGTCGTGGACAGCGCGAACACGAGAGTGGGTGCAGGAACAGCGACCACGCCGAGCAGCACAGTCAGGCCGACGAGACGCGCATGTGCCAAGAGCAGCGTGATGCCACCACAGCAGGAGCGTGGCCATCGCCGATCGCCGACGATGCCCGCCGGCGATCCCGAAGCGCACGTAAAAGGCCGCCGCGGCGACCACGGCCGCAAGCAGCAGCCATGCGGTTGGGTGACGGGCCTCGGCGGCGAACTGATCCCACAGCAGGATCCATCATCAGCGAGCAGAAGCAGGCCGGTCGACGGCGAGGTCGTTGTGGAACTAGGCGGAAGCTCGCTCAGATGACCACCGGGGAGCCGACACGCGGCGAGGATCGCAAAGCAGTGCAGCGCTCGCGTCCCCACAACTGGCGCGCGACCAGCCACGACAATCGCAAGCGTTGCCAACCCGTCGAACAAGCGTCACGGACCCGGAGCGCTAGCGTCACTGAGGCCGGCCGACGACGGCGACCGTGCCGAAGCAGCGGCAATCCCGGGCGGCCGGTACAGCTGGCCCAGCAGTCAGACCGGGATGTCCGCAGACGAACGATCGAGCCTGAGACGCGTATACCGCCTCGTCGCAGGTCCAAGCTGACCGTAACGGCCGGCGATGAGCACGATCCCGACGATCGGCCACGAGCCAGGAGCGCCGACGGTCGGCACGAGCGAGTCCAAGGCGCAATTGAGCCCGACGCGCCGTTGCAGACGAACACTCCTTGCTCGATCGGTCCGATCACCGTTCGGCGGCGCCGGGCTGCTCGACGTGATCGCCTCGATCGCCTCCGAGACGACGTCGGCGATCCGGACCAGCTCGTCGTCGGTGACGACGAACGGTGGGCCGAGCAGGATCGTGTCGCCGTCGACGCCGTCGGCCACGCCCGTTCCGGAGTAGAGCAGCACGCCACGTTCCAGGGCCGCGGCCACGGTCGCCTCGGTGACGCGCGCGCTGCGCGCGAACGCGGCGCGGGTCTCGCGATCCGCCACCAGCTCGATCCCGACCATCAGTCCCCTGCCCCGAACCTCCCCGACGTTGGGGTGCTCGGCGAGGCGCGTGGCGAGCAGGGTCCGGAGCCGATCTCCCTTCGTCGCACTCGCCTCGACGAGCCGCTCGGTCTCGAGGATGCGCAGCACCTCACGCGCCACGGCGGCGCCGACCGGTGCGTGCGAGTACGTGAAGCCGTGGATGAACGGCCCGGCACCGCGGACGGCGTCGTGGATCCGGCCGGCGGCGGCCACGAAGCCGAACGGCCAGTAGCCGGAGGTCGCCCCCTTCGCCGCCACGAGGATGTCGGGGCGCACGCCCCAGTGGTCGAGCCCGAACCAGCGCCCGGTCCGGCCGAAGCCCGTCATCACCTCGTCGGCGATGAGCAGGACGCCATGGGACCGACAGACCTCGGCGATCGCCGGCCAGTAGCCCTCGGGCGGCTCCACGGCCGCAAGGGTCGCCCCGACGATCGGTTCGGCGACGAAGGCGGCGACCGTGTCCGGTCCCGCGGCGGTGATCAGGCGATCGAGCTCGGCGGCGAGCTCCTCGGCAGTGCCGAGCGCGTTCGAGCCGGGGAGCCCGGCGCGGTACGGGTACGCGGCCGAGACGTGCCGGAACCGTCCGAGCCAGCCCTCGTAGGGCCGGCGGAGCGGCTTGCGCCCGGACAGGTCGAGGGCGCCGAGGCTGTTGCCGTGGTAGCTCCCCCACCGGGCGACGACGATCCAGCGGTCGCGGTCGCCGTTCGCGAGGTGGTACGCGCGCGCCAGCTTGAGGGCCGTCTCGATGGCCTCGGAGCCGCCCGAGACCGGGTAGATCGCCGGGTCGTCGACGGGCAGGTACGGGCCGACCTCCGCGGCGTATGCCTCCACGGGTTCGGTCGTGAAGGCGCTGCCGTGGGCGTAGGCGAGACGCGCGGCCTGGTCGGCCATCGCGCGGGCGATCTCCGCGCGGCCGTGCCCGACGTTGACGACGATTGCCCCGCCGGCCGCGTCGAGGTACTCGCGGCCGTCGGCGTCGCGGATCGTCGAACCGTGTGCTTCGACGGCGACGGGTGGGTCGGGCAGGGTCGAACGGCGGAACACGGTGCCGGGGCTCACCGCCCGGATCGTAGCCGACGGCGCCGCCGCAGCTGCACGACTTCGGAACCCGCGCGCCCCGGCCGGTGTAGGAAGTACGGTGGAGCCGTGGAGGGCCGTCCGACGGAAGACGCCGAAGCGATCGCGCGCGCCCGCGGTGGTGACGTCGCGGCGTACGAGGAGCTCGTGCGTCGCTATCAGGACGTCGCTCTGCGGACCGCGTACCTCGTGTGTCCGGAGACCGACGCCGACGATGCCGTCCAGGAAGCATTCCTCAAGGCGCTATGCCGCGCTCCCTCGCTTTCGCGACGGCGCGCCGTTCCGGCCGTGGCTGCTGCGGATCGTCGCCAACGAGGCCCGCAACCGACGACGCTCTGCGGGTCGCCGGACGGGGCTCGCGCAGCGGGCCGCGGACGTGGCCGGGCCTGCGGTCGAACCGTCACCCGAGCACGGCTACCTCGCCGCGGAGGAGCGGACGGCGCTCTTCGCGGCGATCAACACGCTGCGCGACGAGGACCGCGAGGTGATCGGCGCGCGGTTCCTGCTCGAGCTGAGCGAAGCGGAGACCGCCGAGGCGCTGGGCATCCCGCGCGGGACGGTCAAGTCCCGAACGTCGCGGGCACTGGGCCGGCTGCGCGCGGCGCTCGCCGAAGCGAACGGGGTGACCCGTGGCTGAGCAGCGCCTCCTCCAGCTCGCGGACGACGAGCTGGGCGCCGCGCTGCGTGGCCTGGCGCCGACCGTGGCGTGGCCGGATGCGCGGCTCGCGCCTGACGGCCCGGACCTCGCGACGCGGGTCCGCGCGCGGCTCGTCGCGGCGCCACCGGCACGGCGCCGTTCGACGCTGGCGCCTGCGACCCGCGCTTGTGCTCGCAATCGTCGCGCTGCTCGTCCTGGCCGCGGTGGCCGGCGCGGTGGCCTTCGGCGTCCCGGGCATCAGGCTGATCTTCGGCGACCCGGGCGCGTCGCCGCCGCCGGCCGTTGCCTCGCCGACTGCGCCGGCGTCGGGCGGAGCCTCGGCGCCGCCGGCGGGATCGAGCATCGACCTCGGCGAGCAGGTCGACCCTGCGACCCTCGCGGACCGTGTCGACTTCCCGGTCGTCTTCCCGAGCGATCCGGCACTCGGGCCGCCCGACGCGGCCTATGTCTCGCGGCGCGACGAGGTGGCGCTCGTCTGGGCGCCCAGCGACGACCTGCCACCGACCGTCGAGCCCGACATCGGGCTGCTGATCATGCAGTTCCGCGGATCGGTGACGCCCGAACCGATCGGCAAGATGATCGCGAGCGGGACCGTGGTCGAGCCCGTGCAGGTCGGCGACGGCGCCGGGTACTGGATCACCGGGGACCCCCACGTCTTCTTCTACATGTCGCCAGAAGGCGAGCACATGGAGGAGGGTCGCCGCTGGGTCGGCGATGCCCTGATCTGGCAGCGCGGCGCCCAGACCTACCGGATCGAAACCTCGTTGGGCCGCGACGAGGCCATCCGGATCGCCGAGTCGCTCGAGTAGGGCGGAAGGTCAATCGGCGATGGTGTCCGACCGCTCGCGCCACAACCACTCGCGGAGGGTGAGACCCGATGCGACGACCGAAGCTGCGCGATCCCGCCCGATCCAACGGAAATGCCACGGCTCGGCCGCATAGCACGTGACGTCGGAGGCACCCTTCGGGTAGCTCATCACGAACCCGAAATCGGCCGCGTTCCGCGCGAGCCAGCGCCCGTGGGCGTGGCCGCAAAGTTCCCGTCCCACGGAGCCGCGGAGCTCCGGGCGAAGTCGATGGTCGTGCCGAGCTGGTGCTCCGAATGTCCCGGACGCGCGCTGACGCGGAGGGCCTTCTTGCGGCCAACCTGCCGAGCCCAGCCCTCGAACACGTCCGCCTGGCGCGACTCACTCCGGTAGGCGGACCGGATCCTCAGGGGGATGCCGTCGGCGCGTGCCTGCGCAACCATCGCGCGGAGGTCGGCCGTGACGATCTTCCTGATCTTGCCGCCACCATCAATCCTGGCCGTCTCCGTCCGGACGAGGTCCGACGGGGCGAGGCCGGCCGGCAGGCGCAGGGCCGTGTCGACCACGGCCAGCGTCCAGTCGTCGTCCGGGCCGGGTCGGGTCAGCTCATCGTCGAATTCGGCACGGCGGCGGAACCGGCGGCTGCGGCTGCTGGGTCGCGAGCGCCTGGGTTCCGGCGAGCGGCGCCAGTGTGCGGGCGGGACGGCCCGTCGACTCGGGCGAAGGCGCTGCGCTCGCGGGCGGCAGGACGCGCGTCTCGTCTGACTGGATGCGAACGGGCGCCACCCAGCCGCCGATGACGACTGCGATCGCGAGCCAGCCGACGGCCCGGCCGATCGACATGCCAGCAGGGATGGCACGCTGCTTCATGCCTTATCTGGCGATGCATTCGCGCCAAGCGACTCAACTTTGTGGGGCGCGAGATTTCGTCGCGTCAGACCGTCACGCCCCTTTCGGGCCGTTCGGCACGTTTACTCGCCGAGGGCCGTGCCTAGGATCGGTGCAGCGGTGGATGTCGGAGGGGACGCCCGGCATCCACCGTCTCAGACGCGGCGCCGACCCCTGACGCCAAACGAACCGATGCGCCGGCGGATCACCGGCAGCCAAAGCACGCCCCCGACGGCCTGCGCGAGCACGGCGAGCACGAGCAGCAGGCCTGGAACCGCGAGAACGAGGCTGGGTACGGCCCAACTGAGGTTGCCCAGGCTGCCGACTGCGGCGAGCGAGACATCGATGCTCCGAGCCGGTGCTGCCGTTCCCGCGATCACGACCCATCCGGAGCGGGCTCGCCGATCCTCCGTCACCCGGATCGCCACCTGTGGCTGCACCTGGCGGCGCAGGAGCCTTCGGGCGGCACGGCGGATCCGGGTTCCGGCGTCGGCGTCGGTGTCGCCTCGGGACGCGGTGTGGCAAGGGGTGTCGGCGACGCATCGGGCGTCGGCGATGCAGCCGGCGACGGCTGTGGCGTTGGAGTGTTCCCCGGGCGGGGCGTGGGCGTCGGCGTCGCGGCGGGACGCGGTGACGGGGTCGGGGTTGCGCCAGGCCGCGGCGTCGACGTCGGCAATGGCGATGGGGCGGGGGTGGGGGCCGGGGTCGGCGTTGGCGTCGGCTTGGGCGGTGTCGGTGTCGGTGTTGGTGTCGGTGCCGGCGGGGGCGTCGGGTTCGGCCCGACCACGATCGCCAGGGGCACGGACACGAACGAGCCGCCATCGCAGCTGCGATTGCTCCACGCGCGCGCGGTCCAGGTGAACGCCCCGGCGGAGGCCGCCTTGACCTTGACCTTGAATACCGCGGTCTCCCCGCCGGCGAGCACGTCGTCGTCCTGTTCCGCCCGGTACTCGGCGACCCGCGACGACCCGGTGCCGCCGCTCTGCCCCGTCTTCCAGTGCTTGCCGGATGGAACGGAGACCAGCTTCACTTCCTTGAGCTCGAAGGCTCCCGGGATCGAAACCTCGACGCACCCGATCCCAGCATCCAGCAGGACTCCGAGGTTGGTCACGGTGAGCTGGACGACCGCGTCCTTGTTCGCCGGGATGACGGCCGGTGATGCCGTGATCGCCCACAGGGAGACCGCCGCCACCGGGGCCGGACGCGGCAGGATTGCGACCATCGCGAGCACGACCGCGCCCGCCATGCGCGCGCAACGGGCCGCGATCAGGCGACGCGGTGCGCCGGCAGCCACAGCGGGATCCTCGAAATCGTGTCGGGGCGCGGCGCATCCGAAACGTGCTCGATGCCCTCGATGAACGCGCCGACGAGTCGCTCATCGAGCTGACTCCCTGCCGCGTCGCCGAGGCGGCGCAGCGCCTCCTCGACAGAGAGCGCCTTGCGATACGGACGGGTCGTCGTCATCGCCGAGAAGGCATCGCCCACGGCCAGGATCCGGGCGACGATCGGGATCTCCTCGCCGGCGAGGCCGTCGAGGTAGCCCTTCCCGTCCCAGCGCTCGTGGTGGTGACGGATGCCGGTACGCACGATCTCGATCGCGACGAGGTCGCGGACGATCGATTCACCGAGGGCGACATGCTGCTTGACGACGTCGTATTCCTCGGCGGTCAGCGCCGCGGGCTTGCGCAGGATCGTGTCGGGGATCCCGATCTTGCCGACGTCGTGGAGCAGCCCGGCCGTCCGAATCGCCTCGATCAGCCCCTGCTCGAGGCCGACCTGGCCGGCAAGGAAGACCGCGTAGCGGGCGACGTCCTCGGAGTGACGCTTCGTGTAGCGATCCTTCGTGTCGATCGCGAAGACGAGGCCTTGCAGAACGTTGAAGGCCCGTGCGTCCTCGCCCGCGTCGGTGTCCCGTCCGCAGACGCGGATCGCATCGCCGCCACCGGCCTTCGCTTCACCCAGGATCTGCGCCACGGCCGCCAGCAGCCCGGTCACCGAATCGGCGTCGCTCGGGTACGTCGCGATGCCGGCGCTGATCGTCATCGGCAGGCGCTCCGAGGCGTCGAGCTGGAGGCTCTCGTCGACGAGCGCGTCGCGGACATGCTCGAGACCCGGTTCGAGGGCGGCGATGGCCGCCGCAGGGGCGATGACGAGGAACTCGTCCGGCCCATACCGGCCGAGCACGGTCGTCGCGTCGAGCTGCGAGCGCAACGTCGCGACGACCCGCTGCAGCACGTCGTCTCCGGCGTCGTGGCCGTGCGTTTCGTTGAGGAGCCTGAAGTTGTCGACGTCGACCAGGGCGATGCCGATCGGCGTGCCGTCGGCGCGGGCATGCTCGAGCGCGGTCCCGAGCTGGACGACGAGTGCGCCGTGGTTCAGCAGCCCGGTGAGCGGGTCGCGCTCGGTCGCGTCGAGCAGCTGTTCGGTCTGTCTGCTGATCCTGCTCTGCGCGGATCGGAAGGCGAGGTACAGGATCGCGCCGGCGACGATGGCTGCGGCGAGCGTGACGACCAGCATGTCGCGCTGGACGTCGGCGATCGGGGCGAGGATCGGGCCGGCGTCGCGCCACACGCCGACGATCGCCCGAGTCTCCCCGGCCTCGTCCAGCAGTGGGAACAGGGCGCGCATGACCTGGCTTCCGTCGCCGGCCGGTGTGTCGACGATGCCTGCCTGGGCCAGGCCACCAGCGGCTGCGGCGAAGGTCGGCGCGTCCGGCTCCGCGATCGCGGGGTCGGCCGGCGCGTCGGCCGCGCTGGTCAACCGGACCGAGCCGGATTGGTCGCGAATCTCCAGCCGGCGCAGGCCGGCGTTCCCTGCGAGCGCGGCCAGCAGGCCGTTCAGCCGCTCCACGCGAGCCGGATCGGCGGCCGCCGTGAGGTCGCTCGCCGCGAGCCCGTCGTTCACGAACGCCCGGACGATGGCCGCGTCGCCGGCCACGGCCGTGTTGATCGCCGCGGTCGTGAAGTGCAGCGACACCAGGGCCGTCTGGACCGTGGCCGTGACGCCGACCACGACGAGGAACACGCCGTAGACGACCAGAAGGAGAACGGGGCGGACCTGGCGAGGAGCGCGACCGGACAATCGAGAGGCTCCTAGGACGATGGGACTCCGAGACTAGGTTCGTCCGCCGCCGCGACAATGGGTCCGAAGTACCGTGGTGCCGGGAGGCACCACCCGGTCAGATCAGGCGGCGCTCTCGTGCCGCGGAGGTGAGCTCCGCGCGGTAGTCCGGATGGGCGATGCCGATGAGGGCCTGCGCCCGCTCGCCGAGCGTCTTGCCGAACAGCTCCGCGACGCCCCATTCGGTGACCACGGTTCGCACGTGACCGCGGGTGGTCGTGACGCCGGCACCCTCCTGCAGAAACGGGACGATGCGCGAGGCTGCGCCGCGGGCCGCGGTCGACGGGAGCGCAATGATCGCCCGGCCCTCGGCCGCCAGACTGGCGCCGCGCATGAAGTCCATCTGGCCGCCGATCCCCGAGTACATGCGCGGGCCGATCGAGTCGGCCACGACCTGGCCGGTCAGGTCGATCTCGATCGCCGAGTTGATCGCGGTCATCCGGCTGAACCCACGGATCACGTGTGTGTCGTTCGTGAAGTCGACCGGGCGCATCTCGACCATCGGGTTGTCGTGGACGAAGTCGTACAGGCGTTTCGTGCCCATCAGGAACGCGGTCACGAGCTTGCCCGGGTTGCGTTCCTTGCGCGCCCCGGTGATCACGCCCGCCTCGACGAGATCGACGACCGCGTCCGTGAACATCTCGGTGTGGATGCCGAGATCCCGCTTGTCGCGCAGCGCCAATGCGGTCGCGGCCGGGATGCCGCCGATGCCGAGCTGGAGCGTGGCGCCGTCCGGCACGAGGTCGGCGACGAACTGGCCGATGCGACGCTGGACCTCGCCGAGCTCGCCGACCGCGTGCTCGTAGGGCGGCACATCGACCTCGACGGCGACGTCGATCTGGCTCACGTGGATGAAGCTGTCGCCGAGGGTCCGCGGCATCGCGCTGTTGAACTGCGCGACGACCGTCTTCGCGGCCCGGATCGCGGCATGCATCGCCTCGACCGACGTCCCGAGCGAGCAGAACCCGTGGGCGTCGGGTGGCGTGACGTTGATCAGGACGGTGTCGAGCGGGAGCAGGCCGCGCTCGAACAGCCCAGGGACGTCGCTGAGGAACACCGGGACGAACTCGGCCCGACCTTCGTTGACGGCGCGCCGCGCGTTCGGGCCGATGAACAAGGCTCGGTGGCGAAAGTGCGGCGCCATCTCGGGCGCCAGGTGCGGCCCGGGTCCCTCGGTGTGGAGGTGGACCATGCTGACGTCGTGCAGTTCCGGCGCCCGGGCGACGAGCGCGTCGAGCAGGACCGAGGGCACGGCCGCGGCGCACTGGAGGTAGACCTGATCGCCCGAGCGGATGTGGGCGACGGCCTCCGCGGCTTCGACGATCCGTGGACGCTGGGGCACGACCTTCAGTGACCCGTGTCGATCCGGTGCTTCGCCACGAACGCGGCCGCCTGGGCGCGGCGCTCGAGGTTGAGCTTCGAGAGGATCGAGCTCACGTAGTTCTTCACGGTCTTGTCCGAGAGGAACACGTCGGCCGCGATCTCCTTGTTGGTCTTTCCCTCCGCGACGAGCAGCAGGATCTTCTGCTCCTGCGATGTGAGCTGCGCCACTTCGTCCGCGTACGTACCGCTGGCGATCCGCCGGATCCGTTCGAGCACCTTCTCGGTCACGGCCGGGTCGAGCAGCGACTCCCCGCGCCCCACCGCTTCGAGCGCCGCGACGAGGTCGCGCGCGCGGATCTGCTTGAGGAGGTAGCCCGATGCGCCGGCAACGATGGCCGACAGCACGGCCTCCTCGTCCGGGTACGACGTGAGCATCACGACCCGCGTGTTCGGGTACTCGGCCCGGATCTCGCGGCAGGCCTCGATGCCCGATCCGTCCGGCAGCCGCACGTCCATGACGACGATCTCCGGCTCGAACCTTCGTGCCTGCTCGACGGCCTCGGCCGCCGTTCCGGCTTCGGCCACGACCTGGAAGCCCTCGCGGCGGTCAAGGAGCGCAACCAGCCCCTGGCGGACGACCTCGTGGTCGTCGACGACCAGCAGCCGCATCACGGGACGGGCGTCGTCAGTCACGTGCGAGGTTCTCCATTCGAGAGGGGGACGCGAACGATGATACGGGCGCCAGTTCCGGGCGCGCTGTCGACCTCGAGCTGGCCGCCCATGTGGGTCGCGCGGTCGCGCATGTTCACGCAGACCCTGATGCTCGCCGCCGCGGGCCGTGTCCGGATCGAAACCGCGGCCGTTGTCCTCGACGGTCAGACGCAGCCACGTGCCGTCCTCGAGCCTGAGCCCGACCCGGGCCTGCGATGCGCCGGCGTGACGGGCCGCATTGCTCAATGCCTCGCGGGCGATCTGCAGCAGCTGCGCCCGCCGGCCGTCGCTCAACGCTGCGGCTGCTTCGATGCCCTCGTCGAGATCGACCTCGACGTCGACCATGGTGTTCAGCCGCAGCTCATCGGCCAGCGCCGCGAGGCCACCGACGAGGTCGGACCGTTCGAGGAGGTGCGGCCGGAGACCGAGGACGAAGTTGCGGATGTCGCTGATCGATGCCTGGACGGCGTCGATCGCCCGGTCGACCCGAGCCCTGGCCTCGGCCGGGTCCTCCGTCATCAACGTCTCGACGTCCTCGAGCGACAACGTCACCGCGTAGAGGCTCTGGATGATCCCGTCGTGGAGCTCCTGTCCGATGCGCTCGCGCTCTTCCACGACCGCCAGCCGCTTGACCTGCTCGTGCAGTCGCGCATTCTCGATCGCGATGCCCGCGTGGTGGGCAAACAACTCGACCAGCTGCTGGTCCGCGGCCGAGAACTCACCGGCCCCGCGCTTGTCGGTCAGGTACAGGTTGCCGATCGCCCGGCCCTTGACCGTGACCGGGACCCCGAGCAGGGAGCGCATCGGCGGGTGGTTCGGCGGGAAGCCGTACGATTCGGGATGGGCCGCGATGTCCGGGATCCGGTACGACAGGCCCTCGCGGATGATCAGCCCAAGCAGCCCGTGCCCCGCCGGCGGCGGACCGAGCAGGGCCCGCTGCTCGGGCGTGATGCCGACCGTGATGAACCGCTCGATCCCGCCGAACTCGTCGACGATCCCGAGGGCGGCGTAGCGGGCGTCGGCGAGGGCGCACACGCGTTCGACGATGAGCTGGAGCACGGCGTCGAGATCGAGCACGCCCGCGATCGCACGCGTCGCGGCATCGAGCGCCTCGAGCGCGTCAACCGGGAAGGCCGAGCCGGTGTTCGTTGTCGATCCAGGGGACGCCACGCTCGAAGCCTACCGCGGCCTGCCGGCAGCCACGGAGGGACAGAAGACCCGCGCTTCCGGGCCGGAGGTCACTTCCGGGCAGCCTCGACGATCGCGAGGATCGCCGCATGCGTACCCGACAGCCGTCCCCTGCTCCCGATACCTCTCCAGCCGCCGCCCAGCCGGCCCCGATCGCGGACCCGCTGTCGCGGCGCGGCTTCCTGCGCGTTGCCGCGCTGACCGGAGGCGGCCTTGCGGCCGCGTCCATCGCCGCGTGCGCGCCGGGCGCCGCCCCGGTCTGGACGTTCAGCCCTGGCCGCTCCGCGGACCCGAACGCCCCGGCGCCGAGCGCAAGCGCGACAGCCGCGGCCAGCCCGGCCATGAGTCACGACGCCGGGCATTCGGCGGCACCGGCGACGCCAGCCGCCGGCGGCTCGAACCGACATTCCGCCTGGCTGGTCCGAGCACGACGTCACCGCCCGGAACGGCGTCCGCCGCTATCTCGGCAACCTCGTCCCGATGCTCGGAGACATCTATCCGCCGGCCGTCGTGACCAAGCTCGCCGACATCCTCGGCGTCGAGGACAACTACCCGGAGCTCAAGCAGAAGCCGTCGTTCGCGCAGGTCCCCAACCTCGTCCTGACCGACGCCCTCTCGCCGGTGACGCCCGAGCTCGACGGCGACACGAAGGTGTTCCGCCTGACGATCGACGAGATCGAGCACCCGGTCGACGAGCTCACGCCACCGGTCAAGGCACTGGGCTACAACGGCCAGTGGCCGGGCCCGACGCTGCGCGTCAACCAGGGCGACAAGGTGCGCGCCATCTTCAAGAACAACCTGAAGGAGACGACCGGCGTCCATTTCCACGGCGTCGAGTTCGACGACTTCTTCCAGGACGGCGTCGTGTTCGTGACGCAGAAGCCGATCGTGCCCGGCGAGGAGTACGCCTACGAGTTCACGGCCAACAACGCCGGCTCGCTGATGTACCACTCGCACCACAACGCCACGGACCAGGTCGGCCGCGGGCTGCTCGGCGCGTTCATCGTCGACCCGCCCCAACCCGCAGACGCAGTACGACCGCGAGTACCTCTGGATCTCGAACGACACGCTCGGCGGGTTCACGATCAACGGCCATGGCTTCCCGGCGGTCGTCCCGGTCCTCGCCGCGCAGGGCGAGCGCGTGCTGCTCCGGTTCATGAACGAGGGCGTGATGATGCATCCGTGGCACAGCCACGGCTTTTCGATGGAGCTCGTGGCGCGTGACGGGATCCCGCTCGGGAGTGCCGCCCACCGCGCCGACACGTTCGGCGTGAGCCCCGGGGAACGCTGGGACGCAGTGATCACCGCCGAACGCCTCGGGGTGTGGGCGTTCCACTGCCACATCCTCCCGCACGCCGAGAGCATGGCCGGGATGTTCGGCATGGTGAACACCCTGATCGTCGTGCCCACGAAGGCCGACGTCGATGCGATCGTCCAGTCGCTCGTCGCCTGATGCCACGATGACCGCCTACCCGATGGGCACCATCCGGGGCGCGCCCGCATCCCGGCCGGTTCCGGACGGTCGTTCTGGCGACCGACCTGTCGCCGACGAGCGAGGCCGCGACGACCGCCGCGCTGGACCTCGCCGGGACGCTCGGCGCGCGGCTGCTGGCGGTGAGCGTCATCGACCCGGGCTCCCTCCGACTGCCGGGTGGCCGATTCCCGCAGCGGGTCGACCAGGTCCGCGGCGATCGGGAGCGCGTCGCCCAGGCGCTCGTGGCACGCGGCCGGTCGGCCGGCGTGGCGGTCGACTTCCTCGTCTGGGAGGGCGACCCGGGCGAGGCGATCATCGAGGCGGCCACGGCGGAGAGCGCGGACCTGATCGTGGTCGGGAGTCACGGCCGCGGGACGGTGGGCCGTTTCCTCATCGGCAGCGTCTCGGACCACGTCGTCCGCAACGCGCAGTGCCCGGTGCTGGTGGTCCGCTCGGGCGGGCCTGTCCCGAACTGACCGCTCGTCTACTTCGTGTAGACGCCCTCGGGATCGAGCTCCTCGCGGATCAGCCGCAGCTCGTCCGCGGTCGGCGCCGGGGTCGCTGCCAGGTCGGGCGCGACCTTGATGTCCCAGCCGATCGTCTCGCGGACGGCGTCGAGCTCGCGCCGGGATGGAGCGCCTCGAGCCGCATCTCGCCGGTCTCGTCGAAGCGGTACACGCCGAGGTCCGTGACGACGATCGACGGCCCGCGGCCCAGCCAGCCGCCCTCGCGGCGGATCCGCTCGGCCTGCTCTGCGCCACCCATGTTGCCCGGCGAGGTCCGGAAGTCGATCCGCTCGACGAAGCTGCGCCGGCTCTGGCGCATGATCACGAACACCTGGCGGGCGTTGATGGCGATCTCGCACGCCCCGCCGGACCCGGGCAGGCGCGTCGTCGGGTGCGCGTAGTCCCCGATCACGGTCGTGTTGATGTTGCCGAACCGGTCGATCTGGGCCGCCCCGAGGAACCCGACGTCGATCAGCCCGCGCTGCAGGTAATAGCCGAACAGCTCGAGCATCGAGACCACGGCCGTCGAGCCGGTCACGATCGTCGGGTCGCCGATCGACAGCGGCAGGCGGGCGGGCCGCGCGCCGAATACGCCCGCCTCGTAGACGAGCTCGAGGTCCGGCGCCACGGTCCGCTTGGCGAGGTTGACCGCGATGTTCGGCAGGCCGACGCCGACGAAACAGACATGCTCGCCTTCGAGCGCCCGCGCCGCGGCCACGATCATCATCTCGGACTTCGAGAAGCCGCCCTCGGTCACGGTCGCGCCGGCCCCGCCTGGCTCGTGGCTCGCTGGATGAACCAACCAGCCAACGAACCGCGCCGATGGCTCCCGGAACGAGCCCAGAACTGCGATTTGGTTCGTCGGGCGAGCCAAACGGGCATTGACTGGCGATTCGGAGCGTCTGATAGGGCCGACATTGGTTCGGTGGTTCGTTGGATGAACCAGCTGCCGCCGGCCACGTGCTCACTCACCGGTACGCCCCGTAGTCGACCGAGCCCGACGGAGCAGGCCCAGGCTTCAACCCTGCCAGGCGCTCCGCCCCGAGCTTCTCCACGTACGCAGCCCGACCGTCGAGGTCGAACACCCACTCGCGCAGCCACGCCTGGGTGGCGGCCTCGTCGCGCGTGATCGGATCCCAGTCGAGGTAGAACCGGTTGTCGCGGTCGTATGCGCCCTGAACGTACGAGGGATGCGCCCCCCACGGCTCGACGACGACCGCGTCCACGATCAGCCCCGGGATGATCGTCCGGTTCGGGTCCGCCCTGATGACGTCCTCCGGGACGACCTCCTCCACGACGACGATCACCCGATCCGCGGCGAAGGCTGCCTCCTTCTGGCAGCCGAGCAGGCCCCACACCTGGGTGTCGCCCGCGGCCGACGCACGCTGGGCATGGACGATGGCCACGTCGGGGCGGAGCGGCGGCACGGCGTACACCGTCCCGTCTCCGTACGGCGACTGGATCGGGCGGATCAGCGGATTGACGGCCGGCAGGTCGGTTTCGAAGTAGCTCCGGAGCGGGAAGAACGGCAGGTTCATCGCCCCGGCCGTGTAGCGCGCGACCATTCCGAAGTGGCTGTACTCCTCGAGCTCGAGCGGCTCGTCGGGGATGTCACCCTCCACGCGCCGCCGGATCGCGCCGAGGCCCCCAACGCCCGGGTTCCCGAGCCAGCTGAAGACGAGCTTGCGGGCTACCCCACCCGCGATCATCTGGTCGTAGATGACGTCCGGCGTCAGCCGCGCGAGCGTCAGGTCGCGCTTGCGCTGGCGGATGATCTCGTGACCGGCCGCGAAGCAGATCAGGTGCGTGAACCCCTCGATCGCGACCGCGTCGCCGTCGCGCACGAGATCGGCGATCGCGTCGCGCATGGACGCGACCTTGCTGGTCGTCATCTGGACGTCAGCCCGCCGCCTCGACCTCGTTGAGCGCACCGGCCGCCACGGCATCGGCGTGCAGCTTGTCGTGCTGCCCGGCAACCTCGGCGACGGCATCGGAGAAGAGCCGCAGGGCGGTGGCCATCTCCTCGGGCGAGACCGTGAGGGCCGGCGACATGCGCACGGACGAGCGTCCGCACTCGAGGACGAGCAGGCCGCGCTCGAAGGCGCCCCACTGGACCTCCTCGGCATGCTCGGCGGTGTCGAACTCCACGCCGATCATGAGCCCCTTGCCGCGGACGTCGCAGATGAGGTGCGGATGGCGCTCCTGCAGCGTCCGGAGACCGGCCATCGCCTGGATGCCGCGCTCGGCGGCATTCTCGACCAGCCCACCCTCGAGCAGGTCGATCGTGGCCAGCGCCGCTGCGCAGGCGACGGGATTGCCACCGTAGGTCGAACCGTGGTGGCCGGCCGCCCACGCCTCGAGGATCTCGGCCCGCGCGACCAGGCCGCCGATCGGCATCCCGGAGCCGATCCCCTTGGCGGTCAGCAGGATGTCCGGCTCGACCCCCCAATGGTCGACGGCCCACATTCGCCCGGTCCGCCCGGCGCCCGACTGGATCTCGTCGGCGACGAGCAGGATCCCGTGCTGGTCGCAGATGCGCCGAAGGCCCTCGAGGAAGCCGTCCTCCGGGACGATGTAGCCGCCCTCGCCCTGGATCGGCTCGACGATGATCGCCGCGACCTCGTTGGCCGGCACGAGCTTGTCGAACAGGACCTCGTCGAACCAGCGCAGGTCCTCGACGTGTCCGTACGGCGCGTGGTATACGCCCGGGACGAGGGGCCCAAACTTCGCGTGGTACTTCGCCTTCGAGGCGGTGAGCGAGATCGCTCCGTACGTCCGACCGTGGAACCCGCCGAGGAACGCCACGACGTAGGGCCGGCCCGTTGCGTGGCGGGCGAGCTTCATCGCGGCCTCGACCACCTCTGCCCCCGAGTTGCCGAGGTAGGCGCGCTTGCGTCCGGAGATCGGGGCGATGTCCGCGATCCGCTCGCAGAGCTGCGCGTAGATCGGGAGGTAGAAGTCCGAGGCGCTGAAGTGGATGACGGACCCGGCCTGCTCGGCGATCGCCGCAACGACGTCCGGGTGGGCGTGGCCGGTAGAGGTGACCGCGATGCCGGCAGCGAAGTCGAGGAACAGGTTGCCGTCGATGTCCTCGACGGTCAGACCCTCGGCGCGGACGGGAACGATCGGATAGGCGCGCGGCAGGCTGGGTGACGTCCAGGTCTCGTCGTAGGCCACGTGCGCACGAGCCTTCGGACCGGGGATCTCGGTGACGATATGCGGGACCGGACGCCCGGCGGCGATGCGCGACAAGAACTCACCTCGGCTGCGAGCGATGCATAGAGACTATGCAGTCTGGATATTCGCCGCCGAGTATAGCCGAGCCGATTGCCCGATCTACGCCGCCGAGTCGGTCCTGGCTCCGGCGAGCAGGACGGCGACCACTTCCTGACCGAACGCCCGGGTCGGCGGCCGGCCGGTGGTGATGAGGTGCATGAACAGGCTGCCCAGCAGGGCATCCACCACGGCGGTGGCGTCCACGTCGGTGCGGTAGCCCTGCTCCGCCGCGCAGCGCTCGAATTCGTCGATCAACCGAAGTCGATTCGGGAACAGCGTGTCGAAGGTCAGCTCGGGAGCCGATCTCTCGGCTCCGAGGAACGCCCACATGAGGGCGGGCATCGCGACGATGAACATCGGCTGTGAGAAGACGCCCAGAACACGCTCGACGCCGCGTTGGAAGTCGGTGGCGATGTCCCCGCTGAGCTCGAACGGCGGCCGGCCGATCGCCCAGCGCAGGGCGGCGAGGATCAGCGCGGAGCGCCCGGGCCAGCGCAGGTAGATCGTGGCGCGGGCAATGCCGCTGCGATCGGAGACGGCCTGGATCGTCGTGGCCTCCATGCCCCGCTCGGCGAGCAGGTCGATGGTGGCACTGAGCACGAGCTCGTCGATCGCGGCGTCACGCGGGCGGCCGGGAGGTCGTCCGTCGGTGTGCTCCGGGTCCTGTTTCAGCTGGGCGCTGCGGGACATGAAGACACCTTAGCCGATTCGATACTGCACGTCTCGTATAGATACTGTTACAGTTCTTCCAGCCAGGTGGGTTCCCCCCGCCCGCCTGGCACTCCCCCAGGAATCACGAGAGCCGGGTCTGGTCGGACCCGGCTCTCGGTTCGTTTCGCCGCGAGCGCGAACGGCTACTTCTTGTTGCCGGTGTTGGTGAGGCGGAACGTGTAGTCCGCGTCGAGAGTACGTCAGGTCGCCGTCGGCAGGTTGGAGATCACGACCAGCACGCTCGCCTTCGTCGAGTTCATGCACTTGGTCGAGAACCCGCCTGGCGCGATCTCGTCGCCCTCGAAGCGGTACACGAAGCCCGCCGCGTCCTGCGTCTCGCCCGCGGACGTGGTGCCCGGGGTGAGGTCGCACGACGACACGATCTGGGCGATCCAGTTGTTGTCCTGGATGCCGCTCGTCTCGAACCAGTCGCCATCGGGCGAGCTGACGGTCGCGGCCGAACCGTTGACCTGGACGTCATCCACGAACCAGCCGGTATCGAGGTACGCCGGGTCGGTCGAGTAGCGGAAGCGGACGTCGGTTGTGCCGGCGGGAAGCTCCGCGCTCAGGTGGATGTACTCGGGGTCGTCGACGAAATACGACGCCGCCCGACGTACCCGTCAGGCCGTTGCCCGTTGGAGCCGGCAGTGGAACAGCCGGTCGTCAGCGGGCGCCGGTGGCGCTCCAGCGGCGGTAGCGCGGCGGCCACTCGTCGGCCCCCCGTTGACCCAGGACCGCCTGCTCGACGTCGAGCTCGACGAGCAGGTAGCTGTCGTCCACCTCGAAGAACCACGCATCGCCAACCGCTGCCCGGGTAGCGGCGTCGTCGACAACCCGCGCCCGCCCGCGGATCGAGAACTCGTCGGGCGCGGCCGGATCCTGGTGGGTGTGCAGCGCGAACCGCCCATCCCGCTCGAGATCGGTGCGCTTGGGCGACGGGAGCAGGAACGCGTAGAGCCCGCCGTCGACGACCCCGACGTTGATCGGGTGGACGCGCGGCAGGTCGGCGCCACGGACCGTTACGAGCAGGGCCTCGCCGTCACCGCGTGCGTAGATCAGGCGGCGTCCCTCGGCGGCGATCTCCGGTGCCGCGGCTTCGAACTCCGCCCAGCGAACCACGGGTCAGTCGACGATCGTGTGGCTCTGCTCGCGCATGAACTGGGCGACGTAGTACATCGACAGGCCGGCCTTGCCGGTCGAGCCGCTCCCCTTCCACCCGCCGAAGGCCTGGATGCCCGGCCAGGCGCCGGTGGTCGCGCCGGCTCGCCGGTTGACGTACAGGACGCCGGCCTGGGCGTGATCGAGGAACTGCTGGACCTCCGTCGGGTCCTCGGAGTAGACGCCGGCGGTCAGCCCGTAGACCGTGTCGTTCGTGAGCGCGATGGCCTCGTCGAACGACTCGACGGGATGGACCGCGGTGAACGGCACGAAGAGCTCGTCCCTGAACAGCCGGTGCGACGCGGGCAGCCCGCCGACGACGGTCGGCTCGACGTAGGAACCGTTCTCCATGCCGCGGTCGGTCAGCCGCTCGCCACCGACGTAGACGGTCCCGTCCCGGCGGGCCTCGGCGACAGCCTCCTGGTGCTTCGCCACGGCCGCGTCGTTGATCACCGGCCCGAGCCAGTTCTGGCGGATGACCGGATCACCGATCGTGATCGCCTCGGTCTTCTCGACGAGGAGCCGCACCAGGTCGTCGTGCACCGGCCGCTCGACGTAGACGCGCGAGTTCGCCGAGCACTTCTGGCCGCCGAACCCGAAGGCGGACCGCATGATGCCCTCGGCCGCCTCCTCGAGATCGGCGTTGCGCGAGACCACGGCCGGGTTCTTGCCGCCCATCTCGACGATGCACGGCCGCGGCCACGCCGTCGAGAACGAGTGGAACAGGCGCATCCCGACGTCGTACGAGCCGGTGAACACGATGCCGTCGATGCCGCGGTGGTCCTGGAGCGCCTGGCCGACGACCTCGCCCGGGCCCATGACGAGGTTGACCACGCCGTCCGGGACGCCGGCATCGCGATACGCCTCGACCAGCTTGACGGACGACAGCGGCGACGCCGAAGCGGGCTTCAGGACGACCGTATTGCCGGCCATCATCGCCGCGCTCGTCGGGCCGGCGGCCAACGCCATCGGGAAGTTGAACGGGCTGATGACCGCGAACACGCCGTGCGGCCGCAGGATCGAGCGGGTGTGGACCGAGGCGTCCCCGAGGTTGCCCATCGGGTGGTCGTAGCCCCCGTTGTCCTCCATGGTCTGCGCGTAGTAGCGGATGAGGTCCGCGGACTCCTCGACCTCGCCGAGCGCCTCGATCCGGTTCTTGCCGACCTCGAAGGCCATGATCGCGGCGTAGTCCATCAGCCGGTCGCTGATGAGCTCGGCGGCGCGGCGCAGGATGGTCAGTCGCTCCCGCCAGGGCGTCGCGGCCCATGCCGGCTGCGCGGCCCGTGCCGCGGCCACGGCCGCGTCGACATCGCTGGAGGTGGCGACAGCAAACGTTCCGAGAAGGATGTTCCGGTCGATCGGCGAGCGTGCCTCGAAGGTGCCGTCGCCGTCCCGCCACTCCCCGTCGATGAAGTTGCGATGGCCCTGCCCGAGCGTCGCGCGCACATGCTCCGCGGCGGCCTCGAATGCGCTGTGAAGCTCCTCGTTGTCGGCCCGCAGCGTGGCGTAGGTGATCTTGATCCGCGGCTTCGACTCGGCGGTCATGCGTAGCTGTCCCTCGTGGTGCAAGAACGTCGTGCAGTACGTTGCGATCAGTCTAGCGCCGCCACGACGTCGGCCAGCGATCCGGCCATGACGTCTGGCATTCGAGTGCGGCGAACGTCGGAGCGGACTCGCTCGAGGTCGTCTGCTGTGTGCTTGCCGGTGAGGACGAACACGCCGCGGAGACCCGCCCGCTGACCGGCCAGCACGTCGTTGCGGATGTCGTCGCCGACCATGGCGATCTCGGCCCGTCGGAGCCGTGAGCCGCCCCGACCCGCAACGTCTGCGCGCAACCCGTCGATCGCCAGCGAGAAGAATGCCGGCGAGGGCTTGCCGATGATCCGGGCGGTCACGCCGGCCGCGAACTCCAGCGCGGTGACGTAGGCGCCCGAATCGATCGTCGGCCCTTCGGGCGTCAGCCACCACGGGTTCCGATGCATGCCGATCAGCTCCGCGCCGCCGCGCACGAGGCGGAATGCGCGATTGAGGTTCTCGTGGCTGAGCTCCTCCGGCGAGTCGCCGACGATCACCGCGGCCGCATGCGCGCCGGGCGCTCCGGCATCGTCGTGGGACAGGAGGCGCTGGCCGTCGAACTCGGTCCGCGCGTCGTCGGAGGCGAGGACGTACAGGGCCTGGCCTGGGAAGGTTTTCGCCGCGTAGGCAGCAGATGCCGACAGCGCGGATTGGAACCGTTCCGGTGGGATGTCGTTGCCGAGCTTGGCGGCCCAGCGCGACAGCGCTGCCCGGCTCAGCAGGGAGGTATTGGTGACGATCCGGTACGGAATGCGCCGCTCCTCGAGCGTACGGATCGCATTCACCGACCCACGAACCGGCTCTCCCTTCAGGATGATCACGCCGTCGAGGTCGAGCAGCAGGGCGCGAACGCCGTGGAGCGCTGCCTGGAGATCGGCCGTGGAGAGCGTCATGGGGCCTGAATGTACGACAGCCCGCGCCGCCGGACGCTATGCTCGGTGGAGGAGCGCCGACCGTCAGCGGCGCCGCAGCCCACGACGCCAACCGCGGCAGGAGGGCCCACGTGATGCCATCCGCCGGAGGTGGCACGATCCGGCCGGGCCGGATCCTCGTCGTCGACGACACCGCCTTCAACCGCCAGCTGCTCGCCCGACTCCTGCAGGGCATCGGCCACGAGTCGGTCGAGGTCGGCGATGGCATGCAGGCGCTCCAGCGGCTGCGCGACCCGAACGAGCCTCCGATCGATGTGATCCTCCTCGACATCGTCATGCCCGAGATGGACGGCTACGCCGTGCTCGCCGCGCTCCGCGACGACCTGGCGCTTGGGCATATCCCGGTCATCGTGATCTCCGGCGTCGACGAGCTGGACAGCGTCGTGCGATGCCTCGAGATGGGCGCCGCCGACTACCTGCCCAAGACGGTCGACCCGGCAATCCTCGCGGCGCGGATCGCGTCGTCCCTCGCCCGGAAGCGGCTCCACGACGCCGAGCGGGAGGCGGTCGACCGGCAGGCGGCAACGAACGAGGTCCTGGGGATCATGAGCCGGTCCGCGTTCGACCTGCAGGTCGTGCTCGATGCCGTCGTACGCGCCGCGGTCCGGCTGTGCCGGGCCGACTACGGTGTCGCCTACATCCTCGAGGGCGACGCGTATCGCGTCGCCGCGTCGGCCGGCGGAACGCAGGAGCTCGACCGCTGGGAGCGCGATCAGGCCTTCCGGCCCGGGCGCGACAGCGTCGTGGGGCGTGTGGCGCTGCTCGGCGAAGCGATCCAGATCGAGGACGTGCTGGCCGACCGCGAATACGTCGCGACGCCGGGTCAACAGGTCGGCGGCTACCGCACGATCGTCGGCGTCCCGATCCAGCAGGACGGCGCCACCAGCGGTGTCCTTGCGCTGACCCGCAACGAGGTCAACCCCTTTTCCGATGCGGAAGAGGCGCTCGCGACCGGCTTTGCGGAACAGGCGGCCGTCGGCGTCGCGAACGCCCGATTGCTGGAGACGATCGAGCGCCAGCGAGGTCAGCTCGCCCGGTTCCTGTCGCCACAGGTCGCGGCGCTCGTGTCGA
This sequence comes from uncultured Chloroflexia bacterium, assembly GCA_963721655.1. Lineage (GTDB taxonomy): Bacteria > Chloroflexota > Limnocylindria > Limnocylindrales > CSP1-4 > DASTYU01. The sequence continues at coordinate 173,597 of CAVRKH010000012.1, forward strand.
GCCCCGAGGGCGAGGCGCTCCTGGCGGGCCACCGCCGCGAGATCACCGCGATGTTCTGCGACCTGCGCAACTTCACGTCGTTCTCGGAGACAGCCGAGCCGGAGGAGGTGCTCGGGTTCCTGCGCCGGTACCACACGATGGTCGGGGCGCTCGTGGTCGAGCACGAAGGCACCCTCGAACATTTCGCGGGCGACGGAATCATGATGTTCTTCAACGACCCGGCTCCCCAGGAGGATCACGCCGCGCGCGCGGTCCGCATGGCGCTCGCAATCCGTGAGCGGTTCGTGGAGATCAGCGAGGAGTGGCGCCGGCGCGGACATGTCCTCCAGGTTGGAATCGGGATCGCGACCGGCTACGCGACGATGGGCCGGATCGGGTTCGAGGGTCGCTACGACTACGGCGGCGTGGGCAACGCGATCATCCTCGCCTCCCGATTGAGCGGCGAGGCGGAGGCCAACGAGATCCTCATCGCACCGCGGACGTTCGCCGCGGTCGACGACGGCCAGATCGCGGCCGAGCCCGCGGGAGAGCGGACGCTCAAGGGGTTCAGCCGGCCGGTGCAGGTCTACTCGGTCGACCCCACTGCGCCGGCCGCCGAGGTCTCGGGCGGGCACACGGCGAGATAGGCCACAATCCCGCCAGGAGGACCTGGATGGGACTGCTCGACGGGAAGAATGCGCTGATCTTCGGCGTGGCCAACGATCATTCGATTGCCTGGGGGATCGCCAAGGCGTTCCACGACGAGGGCGCGGAGGTCGGGTTCTCGTCGATCGAGAGCCTCGTCGATCGGCGAGTGAAGCCCCTCGCCGAGTCGATCGGGTCGACGTTCGTGGAGCCCGCCGACGTCCAGTCCGACGCCGACATCGAGCGCGTCTTCGAGCGCTGGGGCGAGACGCACGACCGCCTCGACATCCTCGTCCACGCGCTCGCGTTCGCGAAGCGCGAGGACCTCGCCGGCCAGTTCGTCGACACGTCCCGCGACGGCTTCGCGCTCGCGCTCGACGTGTCGGCCTACTCCCTGGTGGCGCTGGCGCGCGCCGCCCGTCCCCTGCTCCAACCCGGCTCGTCGATCCTGACGCTCACCTATTACGGCGCGGAGAAGGTCGTCGCCAACTACAACGTGATGGGTGTCGCCAAGGCCGCGCTCGAGGCGTCGGTGCGCTACCTCGCCGCAGACCTCGGACCGGACGGGGTCCGCGTGAACGCCATCAGTGCCGGGCCGGTGCGCACCCTCGCGGCGAGTGGGATCGCAAACTTCAAGAAGCTGTACGGGTCGTTCGCCGAGCTGACGCCGCTGCGCGCGAACATCACGATCGAGGACGTCGGCAAGACCGCGCTCTATCTCGCCTCGGACCTGTCGAGCGCGGTGACCGGCGAGGTGGTCTACGTGGACGGCGGCTTCAGCGTGCTGGGCGTGCCGACCGACATCTGATCGGTCAGTCGCCCGCGGCCCGACAGGTCGCGCACAGCCCCAGGATCGACAGGTGGTTCAGGTCGACGGAGAAGCCGCGACTGCGCTCGAGGGTCGCGACGAGCTCGGCGACTTCCTCGATCGGGAGTCTCCCAGCTGGCGTGGCAGCGCCGGCACTCGAGGTGGCCGTGCTCGATCACCGGCAGCACGTGGAACTGCTCGCGCCCGTCGGATGCGTGGCTGTGGCTGACGAAGCCGATCTCCTCGAGCACGTCGAGCGTTCGGTAGACGGTCGACGGGATCGTCGCCGGGTCGATCGCGCGGCAGCGCTCGACGAGCTCGGCGCCGGTCACGTGGCCGTCGGTCTCGGCCAGCACCTCGAGGAGCGCCCGACGCTGTGGCGTCCAGCGCAGGCCCCGCTCATGGAGCGCCTCGCGGATCGTCGACCAGTCGCCGCTCGCGACCCCGGTCCCGCCAAGTGATCCGTCGACTGCCATCGCACGAACTATAGCCGGAAGCTCTTGCGCGAGACTTCAATTGCAAGTCGTTGCAATATGCTCCCTCGTCCGCTACGCTCGACGCTGCCCGAGGAGCCGTTCCGAATGTCCGATCCGGTCGCCATGGTGATCGCCGCCGTTGCCGCACCGACAGCCGCGAATATCGGCGTGCTCGTCACCGGCCTGCTGCTCGGGATCCGCCACGGGATCGACTGGGATCACATCGCGGCGATCACCGACATCACCAGCACGACCGCGGCCGCGGGCACGGCCGAGGCCGCGCACGTCGAGCAGCATCGCGAGATCAGCGGCCAGCACCACGGCCACGGCGGGCAGCTGGAGATGCGCGCGCACGACGCGGGCCCCGGCTCCGCGACCCTCGCTCCCGCAACGACGGGCGGCGGGGTGGCCGGCAACTGGCGCCTGTCCGAGCAGGGCGAGGCGATCCGACTGGGCACGCTGTATGCGCTCGGGCACGGGTCCGTCGTGATCGTGCTCGGTCTGGCGGCGATCGCGTTCGGAGCGCTCCTGCCCGAGTGGCTTGATCCGCTGATGGGCCGCGTCGTCGGCGTGACCCTCGTGATCCTCGGCCTGTGGGTGCTCTACTCCGTCTACCGCTACGCGCGGGCCGGTGAGGCGTTCCACCTGCGCAGCCGCTGGATGCTGCTGTTCGACGGCGTGCGGATGGGCTGGCGTCGACTGCAGGCGCGGCTGCATGGCCACGAGCACGTCGAGCCGCTCGAGATGAGCTCGTACGGCACGCGCACCGCGCTGGGCGTCGGGATGATCCATGGCGTCGGCGCGGAGACCGGCAGCCAGGCCCTGCTCATTGCCGCGGTCGGCGGTGCCTCGAGCGCGGGCCTCGGCGTGCCGATGCTGTTCGCGTTCGTCATCGGCCTGCTGATGTCGAACTTCGCGATCGTCCTGTTCAGCTCGGTCGGCTTCGTGTCGAGCCAGGCGCGCGAGCGCGTGTATGTCGGGATCGGCGCGGTCGCCGGCGTGTTCAGCCTCGCGATCGGCGTCGTGTTCGTGTTCGGGCAGGACGCGGTCCTGCCGGACCTCGGGGCGTTCCTGCCGTTCTAGGGCGGGCTCGCCGCCTCAGTCGCCGCCGCGAACCTCGAACCGCGCCAGGCGGAGCGACCCCAGCACGAGCGACCCGACGATCACCACGGCGATGATCACGACCGACAGCGGCAGCGCGAGCGGCGTCTGGCCGAAGGGCGGCTCGCTCAGCCCGGCCGCGATCCCCAGCGTGGCCTGGCGGATCGACAGGAAGCGGGTTCCCTCGAGGAGGCCGGCGAGGGTCCCCTCCCAGATCAGGGTGTACGCGAGCCCGATGATCAGGGCCCGTCCCGTGAAGGCGCTGAGGGCGACGAACGCGCTCGCGTAGGCCGCGCCGCCCAGCGATGCGGCCAGCGCATAGGCGAACGTGGTGCTGAGCGAACCTGGCCCGAACCCGCCGGCGACGATCCCGGTGGCCACCATCGCGGGCATGATCAGGGCGATCGTCAAGCCTGCGGCGACGAGCATCTTCGCGCCGATGATCCGCCAGCGTGGGATCGGCTTGATGATCAGGAAGACCGCCGTGCCGTCCTCCAGCTCGGACCCGAGCGCTGCCGTCCCGAACACGAGCGCGACGAGCGGCAGGATCGTGCGGATGCCCAGCGGATCGAGGATTCGGTCGACCTCGAGGGAGCCTTCCGCGATGCGCCCGAGGAGCGCGACGAGGACCGGCAGGCCGACGAGCAGCAGCATGAGCAGCGTCCGGCGGCGGCCGAGCAGGCCGCGCAACGTGACGGCGGTGATCGGCATCGTGGCGATCATCGGCGCACCAGGTAGCTGAACACGCTCTCGAGCGAGTCGTCGGCCGGGCGCAGCTCGAACAGCGTGATGCCCTCATCCCGCGCGACCCGCGGGACGGACCGCGTGAACGCCCCATAGTCGGAGGTGCGGACCGACAGCACGCCGTCGTACAGCTCGGCTCCGAAGACCGACGGGTCGCCCAGGCAGCGCGGCCGCCAGGCGGCGGTCGTTCGACGAACGGACCGTGAACGTGTGCGGCCGGTCGGTCATCAGCCGGCGGATCGAGCGGAAGTCGCCGGAAGCGGCGAGGCGACCGGCATAGATGACCAGGATCGAATCGGCCAGGCGCTCGACCTCCTCGAGGATGTGCGACGAGAAGAGGATCGTCCGACCGGCGGCGGCCATGGACCGCAGCAGCTCGATCATGTGCAGCCGTTGGCGGGGGTCCATCCCGTTGAACGGCTCGTCGAGGAGCAGGATCGGCGGGTCGTGGACGAGGGCGCCGGCGAGCTTGATCCGCTGGCGCATGCCCTTCGAGTACGTGCCGATCGGGCGGTCGGCGGCGGCCACCAGGTCGACCGTCGCGATCGCCCGCGCGACGGCGTCGTCGACGTCGGGGAGGTCCTGCAACTTCGCATTGAGCAGGACGAACTCCCGGCCCGTGAGATACGCGTGCACCGCTTCACGCTCGGGGACGAGCCCGAGGTGCCGGTACACCGGCGGGTTTGCCCACGCGCGCTGCCCGGCCACCGTGACCGTGCCGGCCGATGGTTGGAGGAGACCCGCGAGGAGGTGGAGCAGCGTCGTCTTGCCGGCGCCGTTCGGACCGAGCAGGCCGGTCACTCCCTGGCCGAGCGCAAACGAGATGTCGTTGACCGCGACGACGTTGCCGTACCAGCGCGAGACGTGGTCGACCGCGAGGGCCGGCGCGGGACCGCTCGGCGGAGCGGGAGCGGCGGTGGCCGCCGCTTCGGGTGTGGCCGGCGGCGTCGGCGGTGCAACCGTGTCGGTCATGCCGAGATCCGCTGGAAGCGGCGGATGGTCAGGACGACGAAGAGCGCGGTGCCCACGATGGCCGACGCGAGGTAGGCGTACCCCGGCAGGTCGACATCGACGACCACAGGGCTGCCGGCCGATGTGTCGAAGAGCGCGGCGTTGAGCCCGTCGAGCACGTCGGTCGGGCTGAGCAGGACGAGGATGTCGCCGATCCCGCCGAACGCGTCCTCGTGCAGGATGGCCACGACGATCGACGGGATGACGAGCGCGGCGATGATCCCGACCGTGGCGTACGCCCGACGGGGCGTGTGCGCCGAAACCACCATGGCCAGCGAGCCGAGCAGCGCCGCGGTCATCACGGACTGGATGATCAGCGGCGGCACGCTCGGCAGCTCGGCCGAGATCCCGTCGATCGGGCTGTCGGCCACGAAGACCCGCCCGACGAACAGCACGATGTACGGCAGCACGATCAGGATCAGCAGCGCTGCCACCATGCCCGCGATCTTGGCCACGCTGTAGTCGACGCGCGCGAGCGCGCGCGAGAAGTACAGCGGCAGGACGCCGTAGCGCTGGTCACGACCGAGCAGCTCCGGACCCTGCGCGGCGCAGAACAGGATGACGAACGTCGAGATCAGCCCGGCGAAGGCGGAGTAGCGGATGGGCGAGCTTTCCTCGACGATCGAGCCCAGCTCGCCGGCCTGCTTGGCGAGCGCCGCGATCCCGATCCCGATGACCGCGATCAGGAGCGGCAGGGCAGCGAGCCCGAACGGCACGATCTTCGCCCGCCCACCGCGACCGATCCCGTACGCCGAGCGCAGCGTATGGGCGAAGAGCGCCCGGATGGCGTGCTGGCGTCCGAGGCGCGGCCCCGAGTAGCCCTGATAGCCGAGGTCGTAGATGCTGCCGCCGGGGCCCGAGGCACGGAGCGGGGCGTTCGATGCCGTCATGCCGCAGGTGCCTCCGGCGGCTCGTCGAGAAACAGGTCCTCGAGCGAATGACGGCGCTGCTCGACACGGATGAGCGGGAGCCCCAGGTCGACGACCGCGTCGCGGACGAGGTCGTAGGTCCGCTCGCCGTCGAGCGCCACGAGCACAAGCCGGCCGTCCTCGACGACCTCCAGCCCCTGGCCTTTCAGGGCGCCGGCCAGCCGTTCGCCGCCTTCCTCGACCTCGACCGCCAGGACGCCGGTGTGCTCCGTGAAGGTCTTGAGCGGCGCCGCCTGCAGCAGCTTGCCGGCATCGATGGCCACGAGGTAGGTGCACACCCGCTCGATCTCGCCGAGCAGGTGACTCGCGAGGACGATCGCAATCCCGAACTCCGTGCCGGTTCGCCGGACGAGGTCGAGCATCTCGTCGCGACCGGCCGGATCGAGCCCGTTCGTCGGCTCGTCGAGGAGCAGCAGCCGCGGGTCGTGGACCAGCGCCTGGGCCAGCTTGACCCGCTGCTTCATGCCGGTCGAATAGCCGCCGATGGCCCGGTAGCGCTCCTCGTACAGACCGACGTGACGCAGCACCTCGGCGGTCCGTTCGCGGGCAGCCGTCCGTGGCAGGCCGGACATCTGCGCCATGTGCCCGACGAAGTCCGTCGCGGACGACTCGGGCGGGAGGCAGTCGTGCTCCGGCATGTAGCCGACGAACTCGCGGACCTGCGGGCCGTTGGCGCGGACGTCGAGGTCCATCACTTTCGCCGAGCCGGAGGTCGGTTCGAGGAGCCCGAGCAGGAGCTTGAGCATCGTGCTCTTGCCGGCGCCGTTCGCGCCCACGAGGCCGATGATCCCGGGCTCGAGCTCCAGCGTGAGGGCGTCGAGCGCGGTCACGCCGTTGGGGTAGCGCTTGGTCAGTCCGTCGAGGGCGATGAGGGGCATTGCCCCAGAGGGTACCGTGCCGGGAGTGTCCGGCGTCTCGAGGTCTCGGTCTCAGCGCCGGTCGGTCTCGGCCTCCGGGGCGCGCAGCCAGGCCTCGGCCTGCTCGAGGTAGCCCGCGGCGAGGTGGCGCAGCCGCCGCCGAATCGTCGGCCGGCGGCGGGGCGTGACAGCGGCCGGGGTTTCGGCGACGGCCGCGGTGATTGCAACGGCGGGGGTCGGCTCCGCTGCCACCGGCTCGACCTGGCTCGCGGCGATCGCGACGGGAGCCGGCTCAACGCGCGGGAACCGGCGATCCGCGAGCACCGCGACTTCGTCCCAGGCACGCGGTCGGGAGGTCGTGGGGCGCCACTCCTCGGTCGCGCGCGGCACGTCGATGCGGCCCTCGAACAGGTCGTTGAAGGTTTCTCCATCGAGCCGCTCGTGCTCGACGAGATAGGACGCCAGGCGCCGCAGCGTGTCGACGTGTTCGACCAGCGTGCGATACGCGCTCTCGTAGGCTTCGTCGAGGATCGCGCGGATGGCCCGGGTCGAGGCGGCCTGGACGCCGGACGGCATCGACCCGCTCGGGCTCGCGACGAGGAACCCGAGGTCGCCGCGTCCCGAGGTGCCGCCGTCGGTGGCCTCCGGGTCGCGCCCCATCCCCCACTTCGTGACCATGATCGTCGCCAGACGATTCGCCTTGTCGAAATCGTCGCCGGCGCCGCCCGTCACCTCGTGGAACAGCAGCTCCTCGGCCGCGCGCCCGCCCATCAGCGCCACGAGTCGGGCGCGAAGGTCGGTTTCGGACGGAAGGTCGTTGTCCTCCTGCGAGCTGACCGTGACGCCGAGCGCGTCACCGTGGGCGAACAGGCTGATCTCCTCGACCTTGCGCTTGTCGCCATGGATGCGGCCGCAGATCGCGTGGCCGATCTCGTGGGCCGCGATGATCGACCGCTCACGATCGTCCATCGACCGGCGGCGGGACGTGCCGACCGCAACTTTCAGCCAGCCCGCGTGGATGTCGGCCGGTCCGATCGTCAGGGCGCCGCTTCGGGCGGCGATGATGGCGGCCTCGTTGAGCAGGTCGCTCAACTGGGCGCCGGAGAAGCCGTAGGTGCGGCGAGCCAGCGCGTCGAGATCGACCTCGGTCACGAGCGGCTTGCGCACGGCGTGGACCGCCAGGATCGCGCGGCGACCGGCGACGTCCGGCAGGCCGACGTGGATCTTCCGGTTGAACCGACCGGGACGAAGGACCGCCTGGTCGAGGATGTCGACGCGGTTCGTCGCGGCGATGACGACGATCTCGTCGCTCGTCGTGAAGCCGTCGAGCTCGATGAGCAACTGGTTGAGCGTCTGCTCGCGCTCTTCGTGGCTGTTCGGCCCGCCTCGGCTCCGACCGAGCGCGTCGAACTCGTCGATGAAGATCACGCCGCGGCCGAGCTTGCGCGCCCCGGCGAACAGCTCGCGCACCCGACGGGCGCCGACGCCGACGAACTTCTCGACGAACTCGGAGCCCGACGCGTAGTGGAACGGGACGCCGGCCTCCGCCGCGACGGCGCGGGCGAGCATCGTCTTGCCGGTTCCAGGCGGGCCGTGGAGCATCACGCCGCGCGGGATGTGGGCGCCGAGGAGGCGGAAGCGCTCGGGGGCGCGGAGGAACTCGATCACCTCGGTGAGCTCGAGCTTTGCCTCGTCGCAGCCCGCCACATCGTCCAGGTGGACCGGCCGGGCGTCGCCGGGGTCGACCGACGCCGAAGCAGTCGGATCGTCGGCGGCCGGGGGCAGGATCGTCCGGAACCCGCTCGAGGTGTCACGGTTCGTCGAACCGGCCCGGTGCATGCGCAGGACGAAGAACGCCAGCACGGCCAGCAGCGCGAGGGGAACGATCAGGCTCACGACGGTGCGGATCGGGTCGACGGCGGTCGCGACGGGCTGACCGGTCACGACGATGACGTTCCCGCCGGGGCCTGCGTACTGCTCGAGCGTATCGAGCGTCGCGTTGTCGAGGGTGACCTGACCGGCGGCGGCCGGGGTGTCAGCCGAACGCGTCAGCGCAACCGCGACGATGACGGAGACAAGGGCCGCGCCCGCGATCGCAACCGCGACGATCGGCCATCGGCCGCGGGGACGTCGGGTACGGGAGAGGCGCAGGACGCTGGCGGGCGCACGCACGGGCAGTTACCGGGGATGAGGGCGGGATAAATCGATATGCAGATGCTATGGAAGCGCCCCCTTTTGCAGCAACCCTGCATCTGTACCACTGACGCTACGTCAGATGGATGGTTTCTGCAGCGGACCGCCCGATCAGCCGACGTTGAGGCTCGAGATGGCTCCGTCCGCAGCGTTCAGGAAGCCGTCGAGATCCACGCCGTTGGCGCCCTCCAGGGCGAGGATCACGGGCTCGCCGCGGACCTCGAAGACGTACAGGCGCGTGACGCTCTGTGGCTCGACGTAGAACACGTCGTCGCCGCTGCCGAAGAGCGGCGCCCGGTCGCCGTACGGCACGACATCGAGCTGGACCGCCCGGTGCCCGTCGACCCGGGCGCGTCGCTGATCGAGCACGACGACCGCCGTGTCCGCCCGGAAGGCGTCGAGCAGGTCGTTGGCATTCGCGCGGACCTCGTACGCCTGGTCGCCGTCGAAGACGGTCGACACCGAGCTGGCGAGGGTGAGGTAGCCCTCGTCACGGGCCAGGACGACGAGCCGTTCGCCGGCCCGGAAGGTCTCCCAGCCGTCGCCGAGGTCGATCGACAGCTCGGGCTCGAACTGCGACGGGGTGTAGGTGCCGGCCGCGAGGGCACAGGTCGCGCCGGGATCGGGCGCGCACAGATCGCCCGGACCAGCCGGCGCGGGCTGGGCCGTCGGGTCGGGGGTCGGGTCCGGCGTCGCCGGTGGGTCCGACGGGGCCGGCGCGGGCGTGTCGCTCGGCGGGGCGGCGACCGCTGAGGCGCCCGGGTCGTCCGATGCCTCGGCCAGGACGGCGGGTCCGCCCGGGCCGGCGCCGAGCGCCGCGAAAGCGGCGAAGCCGCCGAACAGCAGCGCAATCGCGGCGGCGATGCCCAGCAGCGGAGCAAGGACCCCGCGGTCCGAACGGCCGACGGCGGACGTTGGCGCCTGGACGGCGTAGCGGGCGGTCGTGCTCGTCGGGTCGACCGCGACCGGGGCCGGAGCGGGAGCCGTCGCCAGGGTCCGCTCCAGGGCATCGGCGAATGCGCCGCAGTCCGCGTATCGGGCCGCGGGATCCGGGTCGAGGGCCCGCACCACGACCGCATCGACGTCGGGTGGGAGCGTCGGATCGACGGCTCGCGGGTGCGGTGCCGGTGCGCCGACCCGCGCGAGGGCGATGGCCGCGGTCGTCTCGCCCGTGAACGGTCGCGTGCCCGTGAGCATCTCGTAGAGCACGAGCCCGAGGCTGTAGACGTCGGACGCGGGAGTCGTCGGGAGGCCGCGCGCCTGCTCCGGGCTGAAGTAATGGACGGAGCCGAGGGTCGTGCCGGGGATCGTCGCCTCGGCTTCGGCGGCGATCCGGGCGACCCCGAAGTCGGTGATCCGCGCCCGGTCCGCAGCGTCGAGGATGATGTTGCCGGGCTTGACGTCGCGATGGACGATGCCGCGGGCATGGGCCACCGCGAGGCCGCTGGCCACGTCCGCGGCGATCCTCACGGCCATCCTCGGCGGGAACGGCGCTCCGTGGCGGATGCGCGTCGCGAGGTCGTCCCCGTCGACGAGCTCCATGACGAGGAACGGCTGGTTCCCGTCCGTGCCGGAGCCGAGATACCCAACCACCGCGGGATGGTGGAGCACGGCGGCCGCGTGAGCCTCGCGCCGGAACCGCAGGGCGAGGTCCGGATCGGTGACGATCTCGGGCCGCAGCAGCTTCACGGCCACCGGCCGTCCGAGTTGCGTGTCCCACGCCCGGAAGACGGTGGCCATGCCGCCCCGCCCGATCAGCTCGTCGAGGCGGTAGCGACCGGCGAGCAAGTCTCCGGGTTCTGCCATGCGCGCACGGTATCCGGGATCGCGGCATCCCGTCATGAGAGGGGCCCCATTCCTGGTTGAGGCCGCCATGACCGGGCGGGTTTCGCGCGATGCGTTCCGGCAGGCTGAAATCAGATCAGAGCAAGGATGTGGATTTGGAGCGGGAGACGGGATTCGAACCCGCGACATTCGGCTTGGAAGGCCGACGCTCCACCAACTGAGCTACTCCCGCTCGAGACGTTCGGAACGCCGCTCGCGAAGTCTATCAGCGGATATGCGCAGGAACGTTACGACGCCGCCGGGCGAGCCGGCGGCGTCGTGGAGTTCGATGGAAGGTGCCGCGGAGCGGCTACCCGTGACTTACTTGAGGACGACGAAGACGTCCACGCTGGTCCGCCGACCCGACTGGTCGTTGGTCACGCGCATCGTGTGGGAGCCGCTGGTGCCCCACGTCTTCCGCGTGATGATCTGGCCCAGCTGGGTGGACGACGCGCGGAGGTTGAAGCGTCCGATCAGCGTGCCGTCGGCGTACGCCTTGGCGTACCCCGAGGCCGACGTCTTCGGCGCGACGTAGAGGACCTCGCGTCCGGTGAAGGTCACCAGGGCGCGCTTGCCGAGCGTCTTCGTGTATGCGTAGCCGGTGCCCGACGAGCCTGCCGAGGTCACGTTGGTCCAGGTGCCGGTGTACGACACGCTCTTGGAGTTCCGCTGGTAGGGGACGATCTTGCGGGAGGCAGAGGTCGCCCAGGCAGAGTCGTTGTCGGCCGCGTCGGTTGCCCGCACGCGCCAGACAAGCGTCTTGTTGAAGGGGAACAGCTTGGTGTACGAGGTGCCTGCACCGGAGTAGATCGTGGTGAAGGCCCCGCCGTTGATGCTGACCTGGAGCTCGTGCGAGACGACGCCCGAGCCAACGTCGCTGGAGGACCAGGAGACGAGCAGCGGGCGCACTCTCGTCCACCCGGCCGGTGCCGAAGTGGACCGTCGGCGCCGTGGCAACCGGATCAACGGTGTCTGGGCCAACGGTGACCGTGAGGGCGCCGGTGTCGCGCCCCGTCGCCGTCGCTGACGACGTAGGTGATCACGGCCAGGCCGCTGAACGCGCCGAGGGGCGTGAAGCGGACCTTGCCGCGCGACCACGCTGGCGCTGCCTGTGCTGAGCGCTGACCGAGGCCGAAACCAGGTTCAGGCGTGTCATCTTCCACGTCCGTGTCGTTGCCGAGGACGTCGAAGTCGGTTGGGCGCGGGTTGATTCGCGACACTGCCCGTGTCGTCGACGGCGACCGGTGCGTCGTTGGTGCAGGTGACGGTCGACCGTCACGCTGGCGCTGTCGGTGCCACCGTGGCCGTCGCTGATGTCGTAGTCGAAGCCGGCGGCGCCGCAGAAGTCGGCGTCGGGCGTGAAGGTGACGACGCCGGCCGTGAGGTCGACGCTGCCGCCCGTGGGAGTTCGAAACGCCCGAGACCGACAGGGTGTCGCC
>CAVRKH010000013.1:0-27351 GCA_963721655.1 uncultured Chloroflexia bacterium
ACGGTCCCTCTGCGCGTTCCACGCTTCCCGGCGCGTCCCGTACCGTCAGACTCGAGCGTTGTACGGACACTACTCCCGCGCCGGCTCGGCGTCACCTTGCAATTTCGTGGATCGTAACCCTGTCGAAACGGGTCGCGAACAGGAGGATCGAGATGGCATATGACGAGCAGCTCGCCGAGCGGATCCGCGGTGCGCTGCGCGGTCGGGACGGTGTCACCGAACGGAAGATGTTCGGTGGGATCGCGTTCATGGTCGGCGGCAACATGGCCGTCGGCGTGATCCGCGACGACCTGATGGTGCGCATCGGGTCCGATGCCCACGACGAGGCGCTCGCACAGCCGCACGTCCGCGTGATGGATTTCGCCCACCGGCCGATGAAAGGGATGATCTACGTCGCGCCGGCCGGGGTCGCAACGGATCCGGAGCTGAGCCGTTGGGTCGACGCCGGCGCCGACTTCGCCGAGACCCTGCCGCCCAAGTAGGAGGGACCTAGCGGCCGACCTCGATGCGACCGTTCCAAAGCTGGTACTGCGTGAAGAACGAGTCGCGGTGGATGACCTTGCCGTTCCAGTCGCGCACGACGCGGCCCACCGTGACGTCCATGCCGTTGGCCGGGTACTCCGTCTGCTCGCGCTCGCCGTGCTTGAGCGTCGAGACGGACACGGTCTGCGTCGTTGCGTGGCGGACGTTGCGCACTTGAGGCTGACCGATGCTGACCGTCCGGCCGTCATCGGTGCCCCAGATCTCGAACCGGACGTAGCCTGCGCCGCCGCCGCCGTTGATCTTGACGCCTCTGATCAGGATCGCGGTCTTCATGTCGTTCGTGAAGGACATTGTCTGGGCGTTTGACACCGTGGCGTCGAGACCGAGGGGATAGCGCGAAATGTAGTAGCGGTGGTTGTCGCGCGCGCCAATCGTGAGCCCGGCGCGGAGCGCGGCATTGAACAACGTCGTCGAAGCCGAGCACATCCCGCCGCCCATCGCGCCCGTCGGATCCGTGTGGTCGCCGGCAATGAAGCCACCGAGGCCGAACCCGCGAGCCGTGGTCACCGGCCCCAGGCCGCTCCACCATTCGAAGCGCTGACCCGGCTTGAGCACGGTCCCGTTGATGATCTGCGCGGGCAGCCAGATGTTGGCGCCGAAGTAGTTGCGCTCGCTGATCGGGAAGTACGTCTGCCATGAGCCGAGCCGCGTCATGAGCGGCGCCTTCTTCGTGGCCTCCTCGGTCGTCAGCTTCGGAGCCTGGTGGGCGATCACGACCTTGACTGCCTTGGGCGCCTCGCCACCGGCGCGTCGTTCCAGTTCTGCGACGATCGCAGCCGCCGTTGCCTTCGTATCGAGCTTTCGGCCGTCGTGCCCCGCGATCACCCCGAAGATCGACCCGGACTTGCTGCGCAGGTACTGGGCCGAGATCGGCGTCCTGGCAACGTCCTTCTTCGTGGCGCGCAACGCCTTCGGGATGGCGGCCTCGTCGATGACCGGCTGAACCGCGCCCCCGGGCCCTGCCGCGAACGAGATCCAGCTGCGGACCTTGGCGGCCGGGATCTTCCAGCGTCCGCCGGCCCCTTTGACGATAACTGCCTTGCCGACCGAGGTCGCCGCCTTCTGCGCCTGCAGCACATCCTCGTCGCTCCGGTCAGGTTCGACCGGGACCGCGGCGGCCTGAATCGGGATCTCCGGCGGGGCATCCGCGCTCCCGACGAGCGCGACTGCGCTCGACTGGACGGCTGCGACATCGAAGGTCCAGCCCGGACGCGCGTGGAGCACCCGCACACCGCGCGGGCCCATCCCGATCTCGGCGTCGATGGGGCGTGCGCCGAGTGGAGCGAGCCCCGCCGCGATTGCGCTGCGCAGCGCCGCCTCGTCAAATGTGACGGAGGGTGCGAGCTGCGTGCCGTTCAGCGCCAGCCGGACCTCGCCGAGGGCGCGCTCCACGACACTCCCGTCGCGGCCGGTGCGCAGCGCGGTATCGACGAGCGGACCGATGTCGGCGCGGCGCGCGAACGCGCCGTAGTCCACCGCGACGTCACCCTTGATCGTGCTGATCAGGACCCGGCCCTCGCCATACCCGCTGTACGCCTCCTCGAGCGCGGCCGTTGCACCCGCTCGATCGAGCCCCGAAAGGTCGGTCGCGCCCACGTGCACGCCCGGGAGGACGCGGCTCTCGTAGCTGAGGTCCCAGGCAACGAGCGCAGCAGCCGCGAGGGCGAAGGACAGGGCGAGCCCGAGAAGGAACGCGACGAGCAGGCGCCGCACAACGCGCGCCCTGCTGCGGCGGATCGCCTTACCAACCGGCGTCTCGATTGCCGGTTGCTGAATGTCGCTGACGGCGGTCATGGTCCGCCCCCTCCTGGGCCCCTGTTCAACGATTGTGACGGCAGCATCGGCCCGTCGTCCACCCGAATTCGACCGGTCAGTCGTCCTGGCGGAAGGTGGTGCTTTCGGTCAACGGGCGTCTCCCGGCCGGTGTGCGCGGCCTTGACATTGAGACGCAGCGCAACGCCAGATGTTTCGGCGATCCGAGACCGGGACCAGGTAAGACGTCAGTCGATGAGGGCGAGGAGCTCGCCAACGCGGGCAATCTGCTCTGGCGTCTGGTAGAGGGCGTTGTTGAACGTGAAACCGGTGAAACCAGCGTCGAGGTAGGGCCGAATCTCGTCGACCATCTGCTTTGGCGTGCCGATCTTGATGAAGGGTCGGCGTTCCTCAGGCATGCGCCCGAGGATCGCGCGCGCCTCCACGTCGTCGGCGGCGACGATGACCGGCGCGCCGATCGTCCGCTCGATCGTCCGGGGGTCACGTCCGATTTCGGCGCAATGCCGCTCGAGGACCTCGGTCTTGTGGCGGAGCGCATCAAGGCCGATGGCAAACCAGTGCGTCATGTCGGCGTGCTTCGCCGCGATCCGCAGGGTTCGCTGCTCGCCGCCTCCGCCAACGAGGATCGGTGGTCCTTTTGGCTGGATTGGGCGCGGCACGTTGAGCGCCTGGCTGATCCGGTAGTGGCGACCCTCGAACGACGGGCGGTCTTCGGTGAACATCGCGCGCACGATCGTGAGCGCCTCGTCGAGCCGGTCCATCCGCTCGCGAAGGGGCGGAAAGTCGAAGCCGTAGCCCGCGTGCTCGACGTCGTTCCAGGCTGCGCCGAGCCCGAAGATCGCCCGGCCACCCGACATGACGTCGAGGGTCGTCGCGGTCTTCGCGAGCAGCGCCGGGTTGCGGTACGTGACGCCGGTTACGAGCGTGCCCAGCCGGACGCGGCTCGTTTCGCGGGACAGCGCGGCGAGGACCGACCAGCCCTCGAGCATCGGATCGGTAACGGGACCGACGCCCTGGATCTGGTACAGGTGATCCATGACGGTGACAAGGCCGAAGCCCGCCTGATCGGCGGCTTGAGCCTGCTCGACGACCCGGTCGAAGAGGCGCTCGTCCGGTGCCTCGGGGAACGTGTACAGCGGAAGGTGCAGGCCGAACCAGGGTTTCATGTTGGGCCTCCGGGGTGATGGCGAGGGCAGCCGCCGCCCATCATGATCCCGCAATGAGCGATGTGCCGTCGTTGCCTAGGCGGATCGGGGGCTTCGCGGTCCCGCAGGACGAGGTGTCGGCCGCGACGTGGGCCTGGGCCAACCGCTCCCTGCCGCGCTACCTGCTCGCGCACTCGATCCGGGCGTACTGCTGGGGCGCCGCGATCGCCGCAGTTGAGGGTTGGCGCTTCGACCGGCGCGTCCTCTGGACGTCGTCGCTGTTCCACGACAACGGCCTGCGCCGCCTCGGCCGTAACACGATGTGCTTCGAAGTCGAGGGGCGGAGCTCGCGCAGCGCCTCCTCCAACCGATGGGGATGCCGCGAGACGAGGCCGAGCGCGTGGCGATCGCGATCATCCTCCACATGCAGCCCGGGGTGACGCTCGACGACGGCGTCGAGGCCGTCCTGCTCGACCGGGCGACCGGACTGGATGTTCGGGGCGCGGAGTTCGAGCTCGTGCACGACGTCCGTGCTGCGGTCATGCGTGCGTATCCACGCGGCGCGTTCGACCGCCACTTCCTCGACGCTATTCGGCGCGAGGTGGCCATGCGCCGGGACTGCCAGAGCGCACGACTCCTGAACGACACCGACCTCGCAGCGTGGATGGCCCGGTCGCCCTGGCGCTCGACGGGGTGAGCGTTCGGAGCCGCGAGCTTCAGCTCACGGCTCCGGGGGACGCAGGGTCAGCGCGTGACGATCACGGCCTCGAGATATTCGCTCGGCACGACCATCGTGCCGTCGTCGGCCCGGTTGAAACGCGCGATGTTCTCGAGCAGATCTGCCTCGAGGGCAGCGCGCCCCTCCTCGCCGACGGTTTCGAACGCTTTCAATGTCGGACCGTAGTACCGCCGCCAGTAATCGACCCAGGTCTGTGGCGAGCGGTAGCGGAACGTCATGTGCCGCTTCTCGACATGTAGCTCGGCGATTGCATCTCCGAACAGCTCGCGAAGGCGTTCCTCGGTTCCCCACTGGATCGGGGAGCGGAGGCCCGCGGGCGGTGGCACGTGCTTGCCGATCACCTTGAACAGGTTCCCGATGTAGCCCTCCGGTGTGTGGGTGACAAGCCCGATCTTGCCTTCGGGCCTGGTGACCCGGGCAAGTTCGGATGCGGCTGCCTCCTGGTTCGGCGCGAACATCGAGCCGAAGACCGACGTCACCACGTCGAAGCTGTCGTTCTCGAACGGGATCGCCTCCGCGTCGCCGTCCTCGAACTGCGCCTGAACGCCTTCAGCGATGGCGCGCTCTCGCGCCCGTTCGAGCAGGGACGGCACGTAGTCGATGCCGACGACCTCGCAACTGCGGCGGGCCGCTGCGAGGGCCGCATTCCCGCTGCCGGTGGCGACGTCGAGCACGCGGTCCGTGGAATGGACGTCGAGCGACTCGATCAGCTGCTCGGCGGCAAGCAGGATCTGGGTGCCGATCATGTGATAGTCGCCGCTCGCCCAGGTCGCCTGCTGGCGCTGCTTGATGGCGGCGAGGTCGGGCCCGCCAGTTGGAGCTATGGCCATGTGCATCCCCTTGTGTTGCTGTTCGCGTCGGCAGGAACCAGACTCACACTAAAGGTGGCCGGGCAGCATCGGGCAATGTCCCTAAATGGGTCGTCGGTCACCAATTCAATTGTCAAGACGAGCGGGAGTCGCCGAGGTTCACGTGCCGGCCAGGACCGTCGACGAGTATCTTGCCGCACTGCCAGAGGGGCGGCGCGGTCCGATGGACGAGCTGCGGCGGACGATCCGTCGTGCCGCGCCCGCAGCCATCGAAACGATCGCGTACGCGATGCCCGCGTTCCGCAGCCCGGCGGGCCGCTTCCTCGTCTCGTACGACGCGTTCAAGGCGCACTACAGCCTGTTCCCGTCGACAGCCCAGATGACGGCCGAGCTGGGCGCCGAGTTGCGACCCTTCCTGGCGGGCAAGGGAACGATCCGGTTCCCGGCGGACCAGCCGATCCCATTCGGGCTCGTCGAGCGGATCGTGAAGATCAGGGTGGCCGAGGTGGAGGCCAGGGACGCATCAACCGACTAGCCCGCACTCCTGGGCGCCTCGACGACCCCGCACCGCCCACGCCCGCGCCGTGAGCCGGATGGTCCCGTCGGGCTCCTCGGGCAGCGACGCCCGAAGCCGGTCGCGCAGGGCCGTGCGTGCCGGCTCGTCAAGCGAGACGACGTACGCCGGCGCCGGGCCGGTCCCTCGGAGGAACGGCGTCCAGAGGTCGTCGAAGTCGCGGAAGACCGTGGGCACGTCGATCGGCCGGTGGTCGACGTCGACCAGACCTGCGGCTTCGAACGCCCCGGCGAGACGGCCCTCATGGGTGATCGGGAAGCGGACGGCCTCGTCATGGGCGCGCATAGCGGGGTCCAGCGCGATAGCGGTGTCGAAGAACCGGCGCAGGAGCTGCATGCCGGCGGCGTAGTCCCACACGTAGCCGGCGACGATCCCGCCCGGCCGAACGACCCGCTGCGCCTCAGCGAGGGCGGCGCCGAGGTCCGGCACGAAGTTGAGGACGAGGCCGGCCACCACGGCGTCCACCGAGGCGTCTTCGCAGCCGGTCGCGTCCGCGTTCCCCACGTGGAACGTGACGCGCGGGTCCGGGACCGCCTCCCGCGCGTGATCGACGAACGGTTGCGAGGGATCGACGCCAACGACGGAAGCCGGGTCGCCGTGGTCCAGGATCGTCTGCGTGAGGACCCCGGTGCCGCACCCGACGTCGAGCCAGCGGCGGCCGGCCTGCTGTTCGAGCCAATCGATGAATTTCGACGCGACCAGCCGGCTCCAGCGGCCGATGTATCCCTCGTAGGCCGCGCCGCTCGTCCAGCGGTCGCCGCCGGCGGCCACGTTCATCCGAACTCGGTCTCCTTGACGACGCGCCCGTCGCGGTCGAAGGTCTGCCACGTCCCGACCTGCCGGCCGCGCTCGAAGCTCCCGGCCCGCATCAGCGACCCGTCGGTCCGGAAGAACTCCCACGGGCCATGCATCTCGCCGTCGAGGTGTGCCCCGCGGAACTTGACCTTGCCGTTGGCGTAGTAGGTCACTTCGGGGACCGGCGATCCGTGCTCGGGCATGGCCGCAGTATCGCCGACCGCCAGGCTTGCGCTGGTGCGGTCCGGTCCGCCTGTAACGCATTTCAACGCGCGACCCCGCGGGAGAAGTACGTCATGCCAGCGACGGCGTGTACCGTTCGCGCTTCATGACGGCCACCCTCGAACCGACTGCCGAGGCACCGGCGCAGGGGAGCGTCCGCGTCCGGCAGTTCGATGCCGACCGGCACGATCAATCGCTCGAGCTCGACGATGCGCTCGAAGCGAAGCCGACCGACCGCCAGCTGCTCTGGATCGATATCGCCGATGAGATCGATCCGGCACAGGCGCAGCAGATGGCGGACGCGTTCGAGTTCGATCCGCCAACGGTTCGTGCCCTCGAGACCCCTGGCGACGTCCCGCACCTGGGCGTCCACGGCTCCTACCTGCACATCCGCGTCGGGGTCGAACCGAACGATCGCGAGCCGGATGCGACGCCGTGGCTCGACATCATCGGCGGGGGCAACGTCGTCATCACCAGCCATCGCAAGCCGATCCAGTTCCTCGACGACATGGACGACCGCATCGAAGCCGATACCACCTTCGGTCTGCTCGATGCGAGCACGTTCATCGCCTCGCTGCTCGGCGCCGCAGTGACGAGCTACTTCAGCGCGGTCGATGCGATCGAGGACGACGTCGATGTGCTCGACGCGAAGTCGCTGCGCGACGACGGTCGTCATCAGCTCCTCGACGATCTGGTGGTCGTACGGCGCCGGATCGCGCGGCTGCGACGGGTGCTCACCGATCAGCGCCAGCTGTTCGCCTCCCTCGGGGGGGCCGAGCTTGCGCAGCTAACGGAGAATCCCGACGCCGCCGCGGCGTTCAAGTCGGTATCCGAGCGTTTCGACTCGGCGATCGGCGCAGTCGAGGACAGCCGGGAGGTCCTGATCGGTTCGTTCGAGGTCTACATGACGCGGACCGCGCAGCGGACCAACGACGTGATGAAGGTGCTCGCCCTCGCGACCGTCCTGCTGCTGCCGGGCTCGCTCGTTGCCGGCCTGCTCGGGATGAACATGATCATCCCGCTTCCCGACGACGACCCGCTGATGTGGTGGCTCGTCGTCATGGGAGTCGTCCTCTTCGCAGTCCTCATCCTGCTGATCGCCCGCGCCCGCCGCTGGTTGTGAGCCTCGGCGCCGGACGCTCGACCCGCTATGTCGACTTCGTGGTGACCTTCTCACGCTCGGCGGCTTCGCGTTCGCGATCGCGCTGTTTCGATTCGCGCGCCTGACGACGCTCCTCGCGCTGGCGGTCGTCGTCAGCCTTCTTGCGTGCCGCCTCGGCCTGGCGCTCGCGCTCCGCAGCCTCCACCTTGGTTTCGAGCTCCTCGACGACGTGCGCGCCGCCGCTCGACTTGTCGACGGTCGCTTGCGCCTCGACGGCGCTCGGCGCGCGCATTTCGTCCTTTGTGAACTCGACGTTTGCCTTGTACACGGACCCGAGCAGACTGTCGAGGCCGCCGGCGTCGTGGGCCCGCTGGATAGCCTGGTGGGTGATGACGTCGCCGAGGTTCAGGACCACATTGTCCTCGCGATCGAGGATTACCTTGGTCACGGGCCGGCCGATCGCATCGGCGATGTCATTCAGGCGCCGCTTGGTCATCTCCTCGTCGGCGCGCTTGCCGGTCGCGTCGGTCATCTCGCCAATCTTCGAGGTGAACCGATCCCACAGATTCGCGGCGGTATCACCAGCCTGTCCTAGTGCGTCCTTCGCGCCGGCGCCGGCGGCCTGCGTCTCGCCGAGGGTGACCGACGCAATGAGCGTCTGGAGCTTGCCAGACTCGCGTGCCGCCTCGACGTCCTCGGGGCGCACCACGCGGCCTTTCGGGACGATCACCGATCCTGACTCCGACTCCACGTCGGAACCAGTCCGCCTGCCGACCAGGGAGTCGGCCGCGGCCGCCCCGTCGGACGATGCCCGACCGCCGGCCTCGCTGATACGATCTCCCGCGTCGCGCACCGCACCCTGGAGCCCCCCGACCTGCTGGTCGAGGACAGTCGCGGTTTCAGGTTGCACGTAGATCACGTCGTTTCCGATTGACGTGATGTCTGCAGTTGCAAGGAACGAGGTTCCTTTGGTGACATCGCCGAGGATCCCGCCAGAAACCTCGTAGCCCATGACCGTCCCGGTTGGCTCGTCAAAGTAGATGTCTGCGATCTGGCCCTGATCGTCGCCCTGGACGGTATAGACCTTCTTGCCGAGGATCTTTTCCTTCTGGTCCACGATGGCGCGGAGCGCGTCGTCCTGATTTGCGGTGATGACCGAGCCCTGACCGCGCACGATGACCGCGTCCTTCCCGAAGCCCGTCACCTCGCCGATCGGCACCACGCGGGACGGCGACATGAGGCCGCCCTCGTCCACGACGAGCGCAACGAGGCGCTGGCCGCCCGGATCCACGATGAGGTCGCTGACCGTCTCGAGCCGCGTTCCGTCCTCCAACGACAGAACGTTCTTGCCGATAACCGACTTTCCCTTGCGCATTCGTCTCTCCCTTCTACCGCGGAACGGCGAACAGGACGTAGCCCGCTGCCAGTAGCGCGACGACCACAACGAGCGTGATGAGCAGCAGCGTTGTGTTGGACTGCTGTCCCTTGAGCCTCATGAGGGCTTCTCCCCGGTGTCGCGCGACTGCTGCGGCATCGAGCGCGCGCATATCGGCTGGACCAGCGTCACGGCCGAGTGATCGCGGCCACAATGGAGGCGGACTCCGGGCCATTGCGCGGAGGTGTCAGCAGGAGGCCCGCGGGTGACCCTTCCCCAGTGGCTGGTCGTGGCCGGCGCGGCCGAGACAGGCGGCGCGTTCGAGCTGATCCAGGAGACGCGGGCGGTCCTGGGTGGACCGGCCCCACACGTTCATCGCGAGCATGGCGAAGGATTCCTGGTGCTCGAGGGTCGCTACGGCTTCGTCCGTGGCGAGGACGAGACCGAGGTGGGCGAGGGAGCCTTCCTGTTCGTCCCGCCCGGTATCCGGCACGCCTTCCGCACGATTGTCGTGCCGTCGCGGGTCCTGATCGTCGTCACGCCAGCTGGGCTGGACGGTTACTTCCGAGACATGGCCGAGGGGCTGGCCGCAGGCCGCGCGGCGCCGGACGTCATGCTCGAGCTGTCCGGGCGATACGACACGCACCCGGTCCCGTAGGCGAAGCCCGCATGACCTCGTCCCGCACCGATTCCGCCGCCTGGTGGCGCGCTGCCGTCACGTACCAGGTCTACCCACGCAGCTTCGCCGACGGGGACGGCGACGGCATCGGGGACATCGCGGGAATCCGCAGCCGCCTGCCGTACATCCGGGACCTTGGCGTCGACGCGATCTGGCTGAACCCGTGGTACCCGTCACCGATGGCCGACGCCGGCTACGACATCGCCGACTACCGTGCGATCGACCCGCTGTTCGGAACGTTGGCGGAGGCCGAAGCGCTGATCGCGGACGCGCGAGCACTGGGCCTGCGCGTGTTGCTCGACGTCGTCCCGAACCACCTGTCGAGCGAGCACCCGTGGTTTCGGGCCGCGCTCGCGGCCGGGCCGGGGTCGCACGAGCGTGAGCGCTTCCTGTTCCGACCCGGGCGTGGCGACGGCTCGCAGCCGCCGAACGACTGGGAGAGCGTCTTCGGTGGGTCCGCCTGGACGCGGATCCACGAGCCCAACGGGAAGCCGGGAGAGTGGTACCTGCACCTGTTCGACCCCGGGCAGCCGGACCTGAACTGGACGGAGCCGGACGTCCACGCCGAGTTCGAATCGGTGCTGCGCTTCTGGTTCGATCGCGGGGTCGACGGCTTTCGGATCGACGTCGCCAACGGACTGCACAAGCACGCGGATCTGCCCGACCTCGGAAAGCGGTCCGGGCGCCCCGCGGACGAAGGGGAGGGCGAGGAGGACCACCCGTTCTGGGACCGCGACACCGTGCACGAGGTGTATCGCGAGTGGCGCCGCGTCGCCGACTCGTATCCGGACCCGAAGATGTTCGTGGCCGAGGCCTGGGTCCCGACCGCGGAACGACTTGCCCGCTACGTCCGCCCTGATCATCTCCACAGCGCCTTCAACTTCGACTTCCTGCTCACGCCGTGGCGGGCAGCCCTGCTCCGGGCGAGCATCGACGAGGCGCTCGTCGCGCTCGGTGCCGTCAGCGCCGAACCGACATGGGTGCTCTCGAACCACGATGTCGTCCGCGTCGTCAGCCGTCTCGGCGTGCCGCAGCCCAACGAACGGAGTCGGCGCGAGGTCGAGCTGGACGCGACGGTCGAACCCGACCTCGACCTCGGCACCCGCCGAGCTCGCGCCGCGGCCCTCCTGATGCTCGCGCTGCCGGGCGGCGCGTACGTGTACCAGGGCGAGGAGCTCGGGCTCTGGGAGGTCCTGGACCTGCCGGACGAGGTCCTGGCGGATCCCATCTGGGAGCGCTCCGGACACACACGGCGCGGTCGCGATGGGGCGCGCGTGCCGCTGCCGTGGACGGCGGACGGTCCATCGTTCGGGTTCGGGCCGTCGATTGGCGCGCGACCCTGGTTGCCGCAACCCGCGCGGCTGGGCCGCGATGGCCGCCGATCGGCAGGCAGGCGACCCCGCCTCGATGCTGCAGCTGTACCGCTCGGCGCTCCGCATCCGGCGGGCCCATCCCGGTCTCGGTTCGGGGCCGATGCGCTGGCAGGAAGCCCCGGACGGGGTGCTGTCGATCGCGCGCGAGGGCGGGTTCCTGCTCGTCGTGAACGTGGAGGGTGCGTCACTCGAGCTGCCGGGCCACCGTGAGGTCCTGCTCTCGAGCGGTCCGCTGGAGGACTCGCGCCTCCCGCCGGATACGGCGGTCTGGCTGCAGACCTGAGCGCGTTCGAGTCGTTTAGCCCTCCGGCGGCCCCATCGGCGTCTGGAGCTGGAAATAGTTGCCGTCCGGGTCGGCGAAGGTCGCGATCAGCGAGTCCGGCATTTCTTCGAAGCCGTATGGCTCGCGGACGACGCTGGCACCGGCAGTCTTGAACCGCTCGAAGTCGCCTCGGACGTCGTCGCTTTCGATGTTCCAGATCAGCCGGCCAGGTTGCGGGTTCGTGCCGTGCACCTCGTTGTGTGGACCGACGGTCACCGCACCGCTGCCAACAAGCCACACGGTGTAGCCACCGTCCTCGAAGGTGGGTTTGCCGAAGAGCTTCGTGTAGTACTCGGCGAGCCTGGCCGGGTTCTCGGAGCCGATAAGGATGCTGTTGAAGTTCATGCGGCCTCCTTCATTGAGCGATTCTCCCACCGCGGGCCCGGATCAGGCCGGGGTTCGCTCGTTCCGCGCAGCGGCCTCGGCGATCCGCCGGACGCGCTCCGCACGCGTTTCCGGACGGCGTGCCATGACGATCGACGTCAGCAGCTGCTTGCGGACCGATGGAGGGAAGGCGGCGAAGTTGGCCGCCGCCGGGGGGTGCCCGTCCAGCGCGGTGGCAAGGTCGGCCGGCACCTCCAGCCGTTCGACGCTGTCGAGGAGCTCCCACGACCCGTTCGCCCTGGCTCGCTCGATGGCGGCAAGGCCGGCCGGCGCCATGAGGCCCTCGGCGATGAGCCGCTCGACGCGGGCCTTGTTGGTGGCCGCCCAGCCGCTGTTCGGTTTGCGCGGCGCGAAGTACTGCTTGCCGCGCTCCTCGTCGATCGTGCC
Organism: uncultured Chloroflexia bacterium; assembly: GCA_963721655.1. Classification (GTDB taxonomy): domain Bacteria; phylum Chloroflexota; class Limnocylindria; order Limnocylindrales; family CSP1-4; genus DASTYU01. The sequence continues at coordinate 12,223 of CAVRKH010000013.1, forward strand.
GGCGGTGCCATCGACCCAGCCGAAGCAGAGCGCCTCCTCGACAGCCTCCTCGTACGGGAACCTCCGCTTGCCGGAGCGGGTTCGCCACGTGACGAGCCACACGCCCGACGAGGTGTCGTGATTGCCCTCGAGCCACGCGCGCCACGTCGCGCGGTCCTCGACGAATACCTCCGGGGCATCGGCGAGCGGGCTCACGGGAGGACGGCCACCGCTTCGGGGGTCCGTGCTTCGCCACGGTGCTCGGCGAGGTGGAGCCCGAGGTCGATGGCGATCTTGATCGCGACGAGGATTGCCACGGCCGCCGACTGTGCACCCGTGGTTCCGATGGCGACGGCGCCGAGGATGATCGTCATGTGGAGGGCGAGGAGTCGACCGTACGGCGCGAACATCAGCTGTGCGGCGCTCATCCGGCGGTATTCGCCACCGTGCAGGTAGTTCCACCAGTACGACGCAGCGTGGCTGATCCCGAGGACGATCGCCGCGAACAGGATCGTGGCCGGATTGACACCTGACGCCGAACCGGGCTCTCCCGTGAACAGGAACGGCAGGGTCAGCACGAAGATGCCGTGCACCACCCAGAACAGGCCGTAGTGGACGATGAAGAACGGGATGAGCCGCGACTTCCTGGTCTCCGCGCCGACCGGGCGGTTGTTCGCGGTCAGCCCCTCGGGTAGACCGGTTCCCTGCGCCGTCGCCATCTTCAGGACGTTGAAGACGCCGACGATCCCGTTCTCCAGCCAGTACACGATCAGGATGTTCCAGACGCTCCAGCCGAAGAACAGCACGCCGACGAGCGGGATCAGGTTCGCGACGATCAGCGCGACCACGGCCCCGACCGATGAGCCCACCCGGTACCAGGTGAGGATGCGTTCGATGCTCACGAGCCCTGGGCCATGCTCCAGATCGTCCAGTACTGCGTGCGCAGGCGGCGCGGTTGCTCGAGCACCGTGCGGATCGCGAAGGCGATGTCCTCCGGGTGCAGGTACGTCTGCAGCTCGGGCATGTCCTCGGTCCGTCCGGCGCCGATGGCGAACTCGGTCGACGTGCCGGCCGGCCCGATGGTCGTGACGCGGATGCCCTTCTCGCGCAGCTCGCGATCGAGGGAGCCGGCGAGACCAACCTGCGCGAACTTCGTCGCGGCGTAGACCGCCTCGTCGGCGCCACCGCGGAACCCGGCGACCGACGCCACGATCACGATGTCGCCGCGACCGGCCTCGATCATGTGCGGAACGGCAGCCCGGATCGGCCACACCGTCCCGGCGATGTTCGTGTCGAGCATCGCGGCCAGTGCCTCGTCCGAGTTGTCGAGGATCCCGCCGTACATCCCGATCCCCGAGTTCGCCACGAGGGCGTCGAGGCGGCCGAAGCGCTCGAGCGCGGCAGCGATCAGGCGCTGGCTGTCGGCCGGGATCCGGACGTCCATCGTCACGGCGGCTACCCGGTCCGGGAACTCCGCCTCAAGCTCGTCGAGTCGCTCCCGCCGTCTGGCGCCGAGCACAACCCGGGCGCCTGCACCGAGCAGCTCACGTGCGGTGGCGCGGCCAATCCCGGCGCTTGCCCCGGTGATGACGACGACCTGGTCCTGGAGTGATTCCATGCCGCTCCCTCGTCCGTCGCTGCTCAGCGCTGGGCGTCCAATGGCTCGGTGTCGCCGGGTCCGATGGCGACGCCCGTCCGCGCCCATTCCGCATACGCCGCGACGAGGCCCTCGTCGTCGACCGTGAGCTCGGCCTCGAAGTCCCCGCTCGCGTAGCGGTACGTGAACTCGTCGAGCCTGGTGTATTTCTGGTCGGCCTTGACCACGGTCAGTTCGGGGAAGCGCACCCAGGCGGCCTTGATCGTCTTCGAGGCCCCGAGCCCAAGCCGCAGCCGGCGAATCGGCAGGGTATTGGTCGACGGGCTGCAGCCCAGGTCCACGTCGGTCGCACCCTTGAGCCCTCGGACGGTCTTGCCGTCCACGGACCAACCGCCCTTCGAATCGCGTTCGAGCACGAGCGTCCGCTGTTCGAACCCGCGCAGATCGCGGACGTGCGCCGCCGTGGTGAGCCCCTCCGCATCGGTCAGGACGCGGTACTCGATCCGCACCGGGACGCCACCCTCCGAGCCGAGGACCGTCCCGACCAGCGACAGGCCGCTGTCCCGCTGGGTCAGCGTGCAATGCTCGTCGGTCGCCACCTCGTCCGAACGTCGCCATGCGACGCGCCTCGTCGACACGCTCAGGCCTCGATCACGAAACGCACCACCACGGAGGGATTCTCCCGCGTCCGAGCCCGCTACGTCCAGCGATCCTGCACCACGCGGCTGGCGCTATCCTTGGCCCCGTGATCGTTCGACTGTTCCTGCTGGCCGCGGCAGCGGTTGCCGGCATCCTTGCCTTGCGACGCCGCCAGGCTACCCGCGAGGCGGAGGCGGATGCGTCCGGCGCAGGCGGGGACACGGGCTTGCCCGGGGGTGTCCAGCCCGAGGGCGCGCGGGCGCTGGTCGAAGCCGTCCTTGGTCAGCGGCCGCAGCGTCGCCCGCTGTCGATCGACTTCGCCCCGGCGACAGCGACGGCATGGGAGCTGCTCATCGACGGGCCTGCGTTCTTTCCTCGAATGCTGGCCGACATCGAGGCCGCGCAGTCGGACGTCCACATCATCATCTTCGGCTTCAAGGCCGGCGAGATCGGCAGCCGCTTCCGCGACCTGTTGATCAAGAAAGTGGGGGAGGGGATCCCGGTCCGGTTGATGGTCGAAGGGTTCTACAGTCAGCCCGGGCTTGGGTCACGCGCGCTGTACCGCGAGCTTCGCGAGGGTGGCGTCCAGATCGTGGCCAACCAGGGTGGCTTCCTCGATCTCGACGGCCTGCTGGGCGAGCGCAAGATCGACTGGCGGTTCGATGACTTCGGCCATTTCGACCACCGCAAGATCGTCGTCGTCGACGGGCGCGTGGCGTTCGTCGGTGGACCGGGGATCGAGGACCACTACAACGACGACCGGTTCCACGACATCATGCTCCGCCTCGAAGGCCCGATCGTCAGCCAGCTGCAGGCCGTCTTCCTGCTGTCGTGGCATTTCCAGGGCGGGCCGTTGCCGGAGACCGCCGCGGAGCTGGATCGCTACTTCCCGGTCCAGCCCGACGGGCCAGGCGTGGAGATGGAGATCCTCCTGAACAACCCCGCCGAGAAGCATCTGCCGATCGCGCCGGCGTTCCAGGCGGCAATCGACGGCGCGACGCGCCGGCTGTACGTCATCAACCCGTACCTCGCCGATCGCGCGATCCTGAAGGGGATCGTCGAGGCAGGCCGACGCGGGGTAGACGTGCGCGTGATCGTGCCGGCCGATCCCAAGTCGTTCCCGGCCAAGGCCGCTGTCCGGGCGTTCTTCCCGGCGCTCCAGGAAGCCGGCGTGGATATTCGCGAGCACCCGAGCATGGCCCACGCCAAGGTCGTCCTCGCCGACGACACGGTCTTCGCGGGGACCGCCAATCTCGACGGGCTGAGCCTGCGCCGCAACTGGGAGCTCCAGCTCCGGATCGCCGACCGCGAGGTGGCCGATCACGTCGCGAAGGAGCTGTTCGATCGGGATCTCCTCATCGCCACGCCGGCGCGGATCCCAACCGGCCGCCGCGAACGAGCCGTGAACCGGGCGGTGTCGGCGATCTCGCCGCTGTTGTAGGGCTTCGCGCGCTGCTGGCCTGGCCCAACGTTTGCCGGGAGTGGAATCGCTGGCCAGGCAGTGACAACTTCTCACGCCACAAACGATGACTTTGGGTGGTTGGCGGCGTTCTATCTCCAGACGGCCGCACCCGACGGCGCAAGACACCCAGGAGGACCATCCATGTCGAAGCTCTCGCCCTGTCTCTGGTTCGACGGTCAGGCCGAAGAGGCCGCCGAGTTCTACACCAAGCTCCTGCCCGACAGCCACATCGACAACGTGTCCCGCGCGACCGCCGACAATCCCTCCGGCAAGAAGGGCGACGTCCTGACGGTCAACTTCACCCTGCGCGGCGTGCCGTTCGTCGGGTTGAACGGCGGACCGGACTTCAAGTTCAGCGAGGCTATCTCGTTCGTGATCGATTGCGACGACCAGGCCGAGGTCGATCGCTACTGGGACGCCCTCGTCGAGGGCGGCGGCGAGCACGGCCCGTGCGGCTGGCTCAAGGACCGCTTCGGCCTGTCGTGGCAGGTCGTCCCGAAGCAGCTCTACGAGGTGCTCGGAGGACCCGATCCGGCCGGTGCGCAGCGCGCGATGGAGGCCATGCTCCAGATGTCGAAGCTGGACGTCGCGGCACTCGAGGCCGCGTACGCCGGGCGGCGGAGGTCGGCGCTCGCTAACAGACCGCCGGCGGCCTCAGGGTTCGATCGGTTCGATCGCGGTTACCGCAAAGGCGGTCCGGCAGACCACGGTCGGCACTTCTTCGTCGTCGACAAAGAACGTCCACGTGCAAGCGCTCGCGGCCGGGTGGTTGAACTGCCCGGTCACGCGCACCGGCTCGCCCAACGGGACGGGATCCGGATAGGTGCCAGCGGGATCGGCATGCAGATCGAGCATCACCTCCTCGAGCGGGCCATCCTCCGGGACAAGGAATTGGCAGGTCCGATTGAACCAGGACGGCTCGAACGTGAAGCCGCCGGTCTCCCCTCCGCAGACCCCTTGCGGGTCCAGCTCAGGGGATCCCCCGCACCCAACGACGCGGGCGTTGATCGTGATCGGCTCATCGCCGAAGCAGGCCAGCGCGGTTTCGCCCTCGATCGACGCGAGGTCAGCCACATCCGCAGGCAGGGCGGGGCACGCTGGTCGGGCGGCCCGGAGCCAGACTTCACCGTTCGTGTCGGCGCCGGCGACCCAGCCATGCTCGATGACCTTTTCGTCGACGGCCTCGCCGGGCATTGTGAGTTGCTCGTCGAAGGTGAGGATCTGATACCACGGGTAGCCGTCGGCTTGGACTGGTCCATCCACCACAAAGAGCTTCTCGCCGGGCTGCAGGAGCGGCTCGAGGACGACTGACGTGTCGTCGGCGGTCGGCGCCGTGCGGACCCGCAGGTCGTCCGTGACGACCTCCGCGACCGTGTCAGGCCCGAGCCCGCTTGCAGCGACACTCGGCGCCACACTTGCGGGCGGGATCGACACGTCCGGGGTCGAAGAGGTCTGGGCAGGTGTCGAGACCGTTGGACTCTGCGAAGTTGGCAGCGTCGATGCGGCGGGCGCACTGCATCCGATGACGAGTATGGCGGCGATCAGGCAGCGAACCGGTCGGCGCATCCATCCTCCCCTGGATGGGCCGCACCATAGGCGGGGGCGAGGCAAGCGGCAAGTTACAAATTCCCCGCCTGCCCACGTGGCGGGTCTACTATCGGGTTCGATGACCGAGTTCCTGGACGACAGTCGCGACCTGCTTCGACGCACTCCGGACGTGCTGCGGGCGCTGTTGACGGGGCTGCCCGAAACGTGGACCGCCACGCCTGACGTCGCGAACGGCTGGCGTCCTCGAGACGTGGTGGGCCACCTGATCAGCGGCGAGCTCGACGATTGGATCCCGCGCACACGGCGGATCCTCGAGCACGGGACATCGCGGGCGTTCGACCCGTTCGACCGGTTCGCCCACGAGGAGCGTGACGTCGACACCGCGCTCGACGTCCTCGTGGACCGCTTCGCTCAACTGCGCGCAGACAACCTCGCGACGTTCGATGCGCTGGCGAGCGCGGGCGACCTCGACCGGATGGGCCTGCACCCGTCCCTCGGCGAGGTGACGCTACGTGAGCTCCTCGCGACGTGGGCCGTGCACGATCTCGACCACGTCTCGCAAGTCTTCGCCGGGCTCGCCGGCGCCTACGACGCCGAGGTCGGGCCGTGGAGGGCGTACCTCGGCATCCTCCTCCGCCGCGACGACCCAGCGGCGGTTCCCGGGTGAGCCCGACCGCACGCTCCGCGAAGCCGAAGCCGGTCCCACCGTGGAAGCGGGCCGAAGCCGGCGTCTATCAATCGTCCGACGAGCGGTTCTCGATCCAGTCCGAGGGTCCGTCGCGCTGGTTCATCACGGACGAAGAGCAGCACGACGAGCTTGGTCTGGCGCGGACCGTCGGGCCGTACGACACGCTCGACGCCGCGAAGGCCGCGGCCGAGGCGCTTCGAGACGACGCGCCGGCGACGTCACCGCTCGCGGGCCGGCTTGCGAAGGACGGTGCGTCGCCCGGGCGAGGTGGCAGTCGGGCGAAGACCAAGCCGGAGCCGGCCGAACCGAAGGCGCCCCCGCCGCCCCCGAAGACCTGGCTCGACAAGCTGGAGGACGACGACCGCGACGCCGCGCGTCACGCACGCCGGCTGATCGCCGCGCTCGAGGAGGACGGGATCGAGGACGCTGACGCGCTCGTGCGGCGTGACATCACGGGCAATCAGCCGGTCATCGCAGCGCGGCTGCTGGCGCGCGAGATCCTGGCCGCCGTCGGAACGGCCACGAAGCCAGAGTCGGTGGTCGAGGCCGTCGTGGAGGCACTCGGCTCCTCGAAGGTCCGCCGTGGTCTGCCGGGCTGGGAGCTCGTCGAGCGCGACGGGCCGTCCGACGAGGAACGCGTCATCCGGCTCGTCCCACGCGACCTTCGCGATGCCACCAAGGGTCGCGACACGGGCTGATCCCGGCACTACTTGACATCGCACACTGTGTGACGCACACTGTGCGGCATGAGTGCCGTCGAAGCGACCGCGACCAACGCGGACGCCGCGTTCGAGAACCTCCGCCTGGAGCTCCGTCGCGGCGCCCTGGTCCTGGCCGTGCTGGCCCGGCTCGGTACCGAGCACTACGGCTATGCGCTGCGCAAGGCGCTGGTCGACCAGGGCATGGACATCGACGAGAACACGCTCTACCCGCTGTTGCGGCGCCTCGAGACGCAGGGGCTGCTCGACAGCACGTGGCGCGAGACCGATAGCCGGCCCAAGCGCTTCTACCGACTTTCGGCGGTGGGGGAGGAGGTCCTGGCTCGCCTGATGGCGCAGTGGCGGGACCTCGACACCACCATCCGCCGCATCAACGGGGAGGCAATCCCAATGACCCTGGTCGAGCGCTACGTGCGCGCCGTCCGCGACTTCCTGCCGCGCGGACAGCGGGACGACATCACCAACGAGCTGTCCGACAGCATCCAGTCCCGCTTCGAGGACGAATCGGCCGCCCGAGGTCGCCCGTTGACCGAGGACGAGCAGGTCGCGATCCTGCGCTCCCTCGGCCATCCGATGGCCGTGGCGGCGCGCTACCGGGGAGACGACCGATCGGTCCGCTTCGGTGGCCAACTGATCGGACCGGAGCTCTTCCCGACATACCTCACGGTCCTTCGGATCAACCTGGCCATCACCCTGATCATCGGCGCCGTCTCACTCATCCTCGGGGGATCGATCTGGTCGGCGATCGCAGGCGTCGTCGTCCCGTTCGTCATCCAGTTCACGATCGTCACGCTCGTCTTCATCTGGGTTGAGCGCCGCTGGCTGCGCGACCCGGACGGCTGGGACCCGCGCACGGTCAACTCGATGGGGCCGGACGTCGACGTGTCGAGCCTCGACGGGCTCGCGGTCCAGCTGATCGGCAAGCAGCACACGACGCGCGGTGGCGATCACGACGTCGCTGCTCGAGATCGGCCTGCTGGCGATCGCGCTCACGGCCTGGCTCGCGATCGGACTTCCCGCAGCAGATCGGGTTCGTGAAGCCGGGTCCCGGCTGGACCGACGTGTGGCCCGCGGCCACCGTCGTGATCCTCTTCGCGCTCGCCATCCCGGTCGTCAACCTGTTCCGGCCGACATGGACGCGCTTCCGGGTCGCCGGCCACGCGCTGACGGACATCGCGTCGATCGCGATCCTCGCGGTCTCGCTCACGCTCGGCAGCTGGGTCGTCCTCGTCGATCCCGCCGGTGCCACGGCCGAAGAGCAGGACCTCCTCGAGCTGATCAACACGATCGTCCGGATCTCGGTCGCGTTCACGCTCGTCCTGACGGCGATCAACGCCGGGCTCGAGGTGCGCCGGTTCGTTCGCATGGGACGTCCCGGGCTCGACGCCTGATCGGGGACCTGGCTGCTGTGAGGGACGTGCAAGGCTGGTGAGCCCCGTGGGCGAGGGCCGTTTGTCCGGCCTGTCGCACGCTGAACGCCATGACGGGACGAACGGCCACCCACGGGCAGCCACTTGACGATGCGCGCGCACGCGTCCGCGGAGGCGGTTCCGACCGATCCCCGCGACGCGTCAATGGGACTCGGGCGTCGTCTCATCACCAGCATCCGCGAGGACGACGTCTCTGGTCTGGGTGCGGAGATGGCCTACCGGTTCCTCTTCGCCGTCTTCCCGTTCGGCCTGTTTGTCGCCGCGCTGAGCAGCACGGTCGCCGGGTGGCTCCGGCTCGAGAGCCCGGCGGACCAGATCATCGCGGGCCTCGGCGACAACCTTCCGCCGGCAGTTGCCGATGCCGTCCAGCCGGAGCTCGAGCGACTGTTCAGCAGCGCCAGCAACGGCTTGCTGTGGACCGGTGCCCTGCTGGCGCTGTGGGCAGCGACCGGCGGCACCAACGCGCTGGTGAAGGGGATCCACCGGGCGTACGGCGTGCCGGAGCAACGGCCGTTCCTGCTGCGCTATGCGATCGCGGTCGGGTTGACCCTTCTGGCGGCCGTTGGTGTGATCGCGTCCTTCGTCACGATCGTCGGCGGGGCGATGGCCACGCAGGAGATCGCAGATCGGCTCGGGCTGGGAGCGCAGGCGTGGACGGTCGTCCAGCTCCTGCGCTGGCCGGCGGTCTTCCTCGTGCTGACGATCGCGGTCGCAATCCTGTATCGCTATGCGCCGAGCGTCGTCATTCCCTGGCGCTGGATCGCCGTCGGCGCCGCGGCGTTCTCCCTTGGCTGGCTCGTTGCGACCGCCGCGCTCGGTTGGTATGCGGGGAACGTGGCGGATTACGGTGCCACGTATGGCTCGCTCGGGGCCGTCATCGTGCTCATGTTGTGGTTCTACGTATCGGCCGTCCTGCTGCTCGTCGGGGCGGAGATCTCTGCGGCCCTGACGCGCGAACGGTCACCGGACGAGATCCGCCGGCGCGGAGAAGAGCAGGCCGTCGCCGAGGCGGTCGACGATGCGACGGAGCACGCGACCGAGCGCGTCCGAAGCGCCACCAATCGATCCGCGTAGTCCGCGCTGACCCGCCACACGCCCGGTGGCACAATGCGGGCCATGCCCGACCTGAAGCCACGCTTCATCCCACCGATGCTCGCCACCCTCGTGGCCGCGCCGTTCGACAACCCGGACTGGCAGTTCGAGGTCAAGTGGGACGGCTTCCGCGTGGAGGCGATCGTCGAGGGCGACGAGGTGCGGATCTGGACCCGTGGCGAGCAGGACGCGGGCCGCTACTTCGGATCCGTTCCTCGCGCCGCCATCGTGGATCGCCGCGCGCGAGGCGATCGTCGACGGAGAGGTCATCGCGCTCGACGACGGCGGTGAGCCCGATTTCGCCCTCCTGCAGGCCCGCATCAAGGGCCAGGGCCGGATCGGAACGCCGACACCGTTCGTGTACGAGGTCTTCGACCTGCTGCAGCTCGACGGACGATCGCTGCTCGAGGAACCGCTCGAGACCCGGCGGCGCCTGCTCGCCGAGGCGTTGCGACCCGATCCCAGGGTGCGCCTGAGCGAGCACATCACCGGGGACGGGATCGCCTTCTTCGAGGCAGCACGGGTCCGCAGGCTCGAAGGGATCATGGCCAAGGATCGCCGTTCGCCGTACGTGCCCGGCGCGCGCTCGATGGCCTGGCAGAAGGTCAAGATCCGGCCGGAGCAGGAGCTCGTCGTCGGCGGGATGACCCGCGGGACCGGCAAGGCCGTGGAGCTCGGTGCGCTGCTCGTCGGCGTGTACGAGGACGGCGCTCTGCGCTACGCCGGCAAGATCGGTGCCGGGTTCAACGACCGGATCCGCGCCGAGCTGCTGGCGGCCCTCGAGCCGCTCGTGGTTGACGCGTCGGCGTTCGCCGAGCCACCGCCGCGCGCCGTGTCCCGCAGCGCGATCTGGGTGCGTCCGGAAGTGGTGATCCGCGCCGAGTTCGCAGGGTGGACCGGCGACGGGCTCGTGCGCCAGGCGTCATACAAGGGCTTCGACCTTGGAAAGGATCCGCGCGCGGTCAGGCGCGAGCTCGCCGCACGGTGAGTCCGGCGGGCTCGGGGGACACCGGGAACGCCGCGACCCCGGCCCGCCCGAGCGATGTCGTTGCGGTTCCGCTCGGGCGGGTCCTGGCGCACCTGGTGCTCGAAAGCGAACCGTCACTGATCGACTGCGGCTACGCACGATCCCGCGGGCGGATCGAGAAGGCGATGAACGAGCACGGCCATGCGCTTGCGGATCTGGCTCGGGTCGTCTGCACGCACGGCCATCCCGACCATGCCGGAGGCGCCCGCGAGCTGGCGCTGGCCGGCATCCCGGTGCTCATCCATCCGGCCGACGGTGAGCGACTTGCGATCACGTGGCGGGAGATGCTCCGGCGGCCGTCGCGGGGCGGCCTCTTCGCCGCCATGACGCCGGAGCCACCAGAAACCATTCCGATCGAGGACGGCGACGTCCTGCCCATGCTGGGCGGACTCCGCGTGATCCACACGCCGGGTCACACGCCCGGAAGCGTGTGCTTCTTCGGTGCCCGCGACGGCGTCCTGTTCGTGGGCGACACCCTCCAGCGCCGCTTCGGTCGCGTGTCGTTCGCGAGCAGCCTCTACAGCGACGACATCGCCATGGCGCGACGTGCCGTGCAACGTCTCGCGTCGCTGGACGTCGAAACAGTTGTGTTCAGTCATTACCCTCCATTGACAGAGGGTGCGCCCGAAACTCTCGCGAGCCTCGCCCGCCGCCTCGACTGACCGTCACGAACAGGTGCCTCGGCCATGGAGACCTTGATCGACCTGGTCCGAACGGGGGCAACGCGGTTCGATCGGCGACCCGCGCTCATGATCCGTCCGTTCTTCCGGACGAGAACGTGGCGCTACCGCGATCTCGGCGCCATCGTGCCGCGCGCGGCGTGCGTCCTCTCGGAGGCGGGCCTCGTCGAGGGTGATCGCGCGATCATCTGGGCCGTCAACCGGCCGGAGTGGGGGATCGCGTTCCTGGCGATCGCACACGCGGGCGGCGTCGCGGTCCCGCTCGACGTCCGCCACACGGTCGACTTCGGTCGCAAGATCGTCGCCCAGACCGGCGCCAAGCTCGTCGTCGCGAGCCGTCAGACCGAGGCGTCGGCACGCCAGCTCGGCTTGCCGATCGTGTGGATCGAGACGCTCCCGGATCGGGCCCGGCGGGCGACGCCCTTGCCGCCGGCGCCGGTCACCGGCGCCACGCTCGCGGAGATCGTGTTCACCAGTGGGACCACGGGTGAGCCGAAGGGCGCGATGCTCAGTCACGGCAACCTCATGGCCAGCGCCACCGCGATGACCCAGGTGCTGCCGTTCAACGAGCGGGACCGCCTCCTGTCGGTGCTGCCGCTCTCACACCTCTACGAACAGGTGCTCGGGTTCATGGGCCCGCTGATCGTCGGGGCCAGCATCGTCTACCCGGTCAGCCGCCAGCCGGCCGTGCTGATCCGCACGTTCCGCGACTTCAAGGTGTCGGTCCTCCTGATCGTCCCGCAGGGCCTGCGGCTCCTCAACACGGCGATCGAGCGAAAGGTCGACCAGACGGGCCGCCGCGCCCGGTTCGAGCAGGCGCACCGAATCGCGCGCCGGGCTCCGCGCTGGCTGCGCCGGCTCCTGTTCCGGCCTGTGCTCGGCGAGTTCGGCGGCAGGCTCCACACGATCGGCGTCGGGGCGTCGGCCCTCGACCTGGAAGTCGCCCAACGTTGGACCGAGATGGGCGTCGACATCCTGCAGGGCTACGGCGCGACCGAGATGGGCCCCGTCGTCAGCTTCACCCGACCGGAACGGAATGTCATCGGGACCGTGGGCGAGCCGATCCCCGGCGTCGAGGCGCGGATCGCCGATGACGGGGAGATCCTGGCCCGCGGGCCGGGGCGCTTCGCCGGCTACTGGCAGAACCCCGAGGCGACCGCCGCCGCGATCGACGCCGACGGCTGGTACCACACCGGCGATCTCGGTGCCTTCACGGCCGACGGCATGCTCACGTTCCGCGGCCGCAAGAAGGACATGCTCGCGCTGCCCGATGGGCAGAAGGTGTACGCGGAGGACCTCGAGGCGATCCTGCGCGACGACGAGCGCGTCCAGGACGCGGCGGTCGTCGGGTGGCCACTCGGGGCCGACCTGCGCGTCCACGCGGTCCTGCTCCTCGATGACCCGTCGCTCGGGGATGCGGTCGTGACAGCGGCGAACCAGCGACTCGCGCCGCACCAGCAGATTCGCGGCTCGACCGTGTGGCCGGATCCCGATCTCCCGCGCACCCACACGCTCAAGGTGCGCAAGCCGGACATCCTCGCGAGGCTCGGCGAGCTGGAACGACCCGGGTCCGCATCGATCCCCGGCGCGGCGTCGAAGGTGCGCCGCGAGGACGTCGATGCGGCCGTCGATCCGCTGACAGCCGTTGTCGCCAGCGTCGCCGGGCTGGATCCATCGGTCGTCCTGAAGACATCCGGGCTGTCGTCGGATCTCGACCTGGACTCCCTGCGGCGGGTGGAGCTGCTCGGGGTCATCGAGGAGGAGCTCGGCGTGTTCGTGGACGACGACGCGCTCGAACCCGAGGCGACCGTCGCCGACCTCGCCGCGCTCGTCGAAGCGGCTCGTGGCGCGAAGCACGGCGTGCCGGCCTGGCGTTGGCCGCTATCGCCGGTCGTCCGGGCGGTCGGCCTCGCAGCGCAGGTGCTGCTGATCTACCCGTTCGTCCACGTCTTCTACCGGATCCGGGTCACCGGGCTCGAGAGGATCCGGCCCGAGGACGGCCCGTACCTGTTCACGCCGAACCACTGCCTCCACCTCGACAACGGGATCATCCTGTCGCGGCTGCCGTTCGGCGTGCGCTGGAAGCTGTCGGTCGCGGCGGCGGCCGACACGATCTACGCCAACCCGCTGCAGGGCGTGCTTGCGTCCGTCCTCGCCAACGCGTTCCCACTGGCCCGCGAGGGAGGCGTACGCAAGAGCCTCGAGCTGCTCGGTGCCCGGCTCGACAAGGGCTACAACGTGCTCATCTACCCGGAGGGCAAGCTCACGGTCGGCGGACCGCTCCAGCCGTTCAAGGCAGGTGCCGGGCTCATCGCGGTCGAGGGGGCGACGCCGATCATCCCGATGAAGCTGAAGATCAATTCGATGTCGATCGTCGACAGGCGGCGCTTCCCGGCGCCGTTCCGCGGCGATGTCGAGCTCGTCCTCGGCGAGCCGATCCGGTTCGATGCCGACACGGACCACGCGACGGCAACGACGCAGCTCGAGGCGGCGGTCGCCGCGCTCTGACCCCGCACCGCTCGGGAGCGGGCGGCATCATGTGCCAATGCGACCGGCCGGGATCTGATGAAGGCGGCCATGCGCGACCGCTACGGGCCGCCCGAGGTCGTCGAGGTCCGCGACGTCGACACACCGGTCCCGGAGGCCGACCAGGTGCTCGTCCGCGTCGAGGCCGCGACCGTCAACCGCGCGGATCTCGACGGGTTGTACCCGCGCTGGGCGTTCACGCGGCTGTTCATGGGTCCGCGCACCCCGCGGCAGAAGCGCGTTGGACTCGACGTGGCCGGGACGGTCGAGGCCGTTGGGCCGGACGCGACCCGCTTCAAGCCCGGTGACCGCGTGTTCGGGGACATGTTCCCGTTCGGCGGCGGGGCGTTTGCGGAATACGTGTGCGCGCCGGAGCGTGCGTTCGAGGTCACGCCCGAGGGCCTGTCGTTCGAGGAGGCGGCCACGCTGCCGCACTCGGCGATCCTCGCGATCCAGGGTCTCCGGCTGCGGGACGGGCGGACCATCAAGGCCGGGGATCGCGTCCTGATCGACGGTGCATCGGGCAACGTCGGGCCGTTCGCGGTCCAGGTGGCAAAGGCACGCGGCGCGGACGTGACCGGGGTCGCAAGTCCGGGAAAGCTCGACTTCGTGCGCTCGCTCGGAGCAGACCGCGCCATCGACTACACGACCACCGACTACACGAAGACCGGCGAGCGCTACGACTGGATCGTCGATGCGTACGGCGCACACTCCATGCGCGACGTGCGTCGCGCGCTGCGGCCGCACGGCGTCCACGTGATGCTCGGGGGATCGTCAGCGCGGATCCTCGAGTCGCTGGTCCTGGGCCAGCCGATCAAGCTGGCGAGCGGCAAGCGGACGGGCCTGCTGATCTGGTGGAAGCCGTTCAACCCGGACGATGTCGCGACCCTGAAGGAGCTGCTCGCGGCGGGCTCGGTGCGGCCGGCGATCGACCGCCGCTACCCGCTCGACGACGTCGTGGAAGCGCTTCGCTGGGTCGACGACGGCCACGCCAGGGGCAAGGTCGTCGTGACGATCGGCCAGCGGGCCGGCGAGTGAGGGCGGCAGTTCGCGATCGCTACGGGCCGCCCAGCGTCGTCCACGTCCGCGATATCGAACGGCCTGTTGCCAGCGGCGACGTCGTCGTCGTCCGGGTCGTCGCGGCGTCGGCCAACCGGGTCGACCTCGACTTCCTGTACGGCATGCCCAGGATCGCCAGGGCGGCGACCGGCCTGCGCTCGCCGCGGTTCACGGCCGTCGGCGTCGACGTGGCCGGTGTCGTCGACGCCGTCGGGCCTGGCGTGACCCGGTTCAAGCCGGGCGACCGCGTGTTCGCCGACCTGTATCCGTTCGCGCACGGCTCGTTCGCCGAGTACGCATCGGCCCCCGAGCGGGCGTTCGCCCCGATCCCCGACGGCCTGTCGTTCGAGCAGGCCGCCACACTGCCGCATTCCGGGATCCTCGCGCTCCAGGGACTCCGGCGACGGAACGGCCGATCGGTCCGACCGGGGGACCGGGTGCTGATCGACGGGGCGTCGGGCAATGTCGGGCCGTTCGCCGTCCAGATCGCGAAGGACGTCGGTGCGGAGGTGACCGCCGTGTGCAGCGCGGACAAGGCCGACTTCGTCCGCTCGCTTGGCGCCGACGACGTGCTCGACTACCGGACGACCGACCCGACGCGCACCGGTCAGCGGTACGACTGGATCCTCGCCGTCGAGAGCCACCATTCGCTGCCGGCATACCGCCGTGCGCTGCGACCTCGG
>CAVRKH010000014.1:0-406214 GCA_963721655.1 uncultured Chloroflexia bacterium
TCCTCGATCCCCGGTCCACCGACGAACGCCACGCGCGTCCACGACGACGGTGTTGCGGTGGTCGAAATGGCCGAAGTCATCGAACCGCCAGTCGATCTTGCGCTCGCCAAGCAGGCCGTCGAGATCGAGGAACCCACCCTGGTTGGCCACGATCTGCACGCCTCCCTCGCGAAGCTGGCCGTACAACTCGCGTGACCCGAGCCCAGGCTGGCTGTAGGCCCCTTCGACCATCAACCGGACCGGTATCCCCTCCCCGACCTTGCGGATCAGCAGGTCGCGGAAGCGGCTGCCGATCTCGCCGGCCTTGAAGCCGAAGATGATGATGTGGACGTCCGACTGCGCGGCCTCGATGTCGGCCAGCATCCGCGGGAAGAAGGCTGGCCCATCAATGAGCAGCTCCCACGTCGTCGCGGCCGCCGGGGCGAAGTCAATCGACAGTGGTCGGCGCTCCGGCCGCCGGCCGAGCACGGCTTCGACCAGCGCCCGCGCACCTTCGGGCTGGACGCCCTCCGGCGCGTAGTAGCACGCCGGCGCCGGATGCGACCTCCTCCGCCTGGCGGGCGGCCTGGCGGCGTCGCAAGGCGGAAAATCCCGGCAACCACCGCAGCGGCCAGAAGGAACAGTCGAACGATCACGGGCCAGAAGGATAGCGCCGCCCACGTGGCGCAGGATCGCTGGACGGAGCGGGCGCGGACGCAGGGAAAATCCCGAGCGTGGCGACGAGACGTGTGGCATGGCGACGTTCGGACGAGGTGGCGACGGACGAGCATTGCACGCTGACCCAGCGGGACAGCGGCCTGTCGCTGGTCGGGACGGTCCTCGGCTCGGAGGGTGGCGTCCCGGTGCGGATCGAGTACCGCGTCCTGGCCGACGCGGAGGGGCTCAGTACCGCCGCCCACGTCCGTGATCTGCGCGGGTTCGAACAGCGGACCCTCGTGCTCAAACGCAATTCGAAGGGTGGCTGGTCCGTGGACGGCAAGTCCGTCCGCGGGCTCAAGGGTGCAACCGACGTGGATCTGGGTTGCAGCCCCTCGACCAATACCCTGCCAATTCGCCGCCTGCGGCTCGGCGTCGGGGCTCCGAAGACGATCAAGGCCGCGTGGGTGCGCTTCCCGGAACTGACCGTCGTCAAGGCTGACCAGAAATACACCAGGCTCGACGAGTTCACGTACCGCTACTGAGCGGCGATTTCGAGGCCGAGCTCACGGTCGACGACGAGGGCCTTGTCGCCGCCTACGCGGAATGGGCGCGGACGGGCGTCGCGATCGGCCCAGGCGACACGAGCCGCTGGACGCTCAGCGCTGAGAGGCCAGGACAAGGGGAGCCACGTGGAATCACTCCAGGACCAGGTCGTCGTCATCACCGGAGCAAGCGCGGGGATCGGCCGCGCCACCGCTCGAGAACTGCTCGGTGCGGGCGCATCGGTTCTGGCGGCCGGCCGACGTCGGGAGCGCCTCGACGAGCTGGAGGCCGAGTTCCCCGACCGAGTCGCTGCCGTGACGATGGACGTCCGGATCCCGGCCGGCAGCCAGCGGCTGGTAGCAACGGCCCTCGAGCGTTTCGGCCGCCTCGACACGCTCGTGGCGAATTCGGGGATCGGGATGTACGGCGGGATCCTCGACAACTCGGACGAGGCACTGACGGCGATGCTCGACACGAACATCGCGGGGACTGTGTGGCCGATCCGAACGCCGCCGTCCGCACCGTGATCGATGCCGGTCGCGGCGACATCGTGATCGTGGCGTCGGTCGCCGGGTTCCGGGGCGGCGCCGACGAAGCGGTGTACGCCGCGACGAAGTTCGCCCAGGTCGGACTCGCCGGATCCCTCGATCGTGAGCTGCGCGAGAAGGGCATCCGTGTGACGACCATCGGGCCGGCCGGCACGTCGACCGAGTTCGCCATCGGCGCCGGACGGACCGAGGACATGCCCGAGCTGCAGACGTACCTGCGCCCGGAGGACATCGCATTCGCGATCCGCACGGTGCTCGAGCAACCGCGCCGACTGCGCACGCAGTACTGGACGATCTGGAGCATGGCCCAGGGCTCGTGAGCATCGAACGCATCCTCGCCTGGTACCGGGTGGGCTCGTCGGCCGGGGCCGTTGTCGCGCTGATCGTCGCGAACCTGATCCCGCTCATCGGCGTGCTGTTCTTCGGCTGGAGCGTCTGGAACATCCTGATCGTGTACTGGCTGGAGAACGGGATCGTCGGCGTCTTCAACGTCCTGAAGATGGCGACCGCGCAGGGGATCGGTCAGCTCCAGCGGACGACCTGGGGCAATCGCCCGACCGCAGAGACCAGGAAGTCGAGACTCATCCCGTTCTTCATCGTGCATTACGGCCTGTTCTGGGTCGTGCACGGCATCTTCGTGTTGACCCTGCCGTTCCTGTTCACCGGTGAGCCCGGTTCGGCGTCGGGTGTCGATCCGGCCACGATCCTGTTCGCGGCGATTGTCCTGGGCATGAGTCACGCTGCGTCGTACTGGTGGAACTACCTGCACGGTGGCGAATACCGTCGGATGAGCGCCGCACAGCTGATGTACGCCCCGTACGGTCGACTCCTCGCGCTCCACATGACGATCATCCTCGGCGCCGTCGCCATCGGAACCACTGGGGCACAATCGGCGGCGGTCGCAATCCTCGTCGCGATCAAGATCGCCATCGACCTCGGGCTCCACCTCGCCGAGCACCGAGGCGAAGCACCGACCCCCGAAGTTGTGACCGTCCTCCCGTGAGCCCGATGGCCGACGCTCCCGAGGTATTCGTCGAGGACCGCGCGACGTGGCGCGCGTGGCTGCGAGGACCATCACGACACCGCGTCAGGCGCGTGGCTCGTCACGTGGCGATCCCGCACGGGCAAGCCGCGGGCTGGCCTACGAGGAGGCTGTCGAGGAGGCGCTCTGCTTCGGCTGGATCGACGGGCAGGTGCGCACGGTCGACGACGACCGGGGCGCCATCACCATGTCGCCGCGAACGGTCGGGGAGCGGTGGGCGGCCACCAACAAGGCCCGCATCGAGCGCCTCACCGCCGCCGGCCTCATGGCGCCGGCCGGCCTGGCCGTCATCGAGCGAGCCAGGGCGAACGGGTCGTGGGAGCTCCTCGACGGCGTGGAGCGACTGGAGGTTCCGCCAGACCTCGCGGCGGCCCTCGACGAGCGGCCACCGGCGGCGGCCAATTTCGCCGCCTTTCCGCCGTCGGTTCGAAAGCAGCTCCTGACCTCCCTTGTCATGGCGCGCCGGCCGGAAACGCGCACCGAGCGCGTTCGACGCATCGCAGAGGCCGCCGCGCGGAACGAGCGAGCGACGGCCTGATTCGGTCGGCAGTGCGAGAAAATCGCGCCATGAAGGAGGCCGCATGAACTTCAACAACATCCTCATCGGCTCCGAGGACCCTGCCCGCCTCGCCGAGTACTACACGAAGCTGTTCGGGAAACCCACGTACGACGATGGCGGCTACACAAGCTGGCAGCTCGGCAGCGGCGTGGTCTCGGTTGGACCCCACAGCGAGGTCTCGGGTCGCAATCCGCAACCGGGCCGGCTGATCTGGAACATCGAGAGCGACGACGTGCAGGGCGAATTCGAGCGGTTCAAGGCCGCCGGTGCCACGGTCGTCCGCGAGCCGTACGGGTTCGAAGAGGCGCCGGGATCGCTCATCGCGACGTTTGCCGACCCGGACGATAACTACTTCCAGCTCATGACCCCGTACGAGCAGCCCGAGGGCTGATCGTCCTCGGCGCGGTCAGGTCTGCAGCCAGACCGCCGCATTCGGCGGCAGGCGCGAGCCCTCCAGCGGACCGCTGGCGAGCAACACCTCCCGGTGGCCCGGCAGCTCGATTGACGCTCCTTCCACGTTCGCGACGAGCAGGAACCCGCCGTCCCGCTCGATCGCCAGCACCCCCTCCGGCGCTTCCCGCCAGCGCATCGGCCCGATACCCAGACCGGGATGCGTCCGCCGGATGCGGAGGGCCGCGCGGTACAGCTCGAGCATCGATGCGGGGTCGCCCGACTGCCGATCGGCTGCCATCGCGGCCCAGCCGGCGGGTTGCGGCAACCAGGGCCGCGCACCGTTGACGGCCCGAACCCGAATGATCCACCGTCCGTCGTCCACGGCAGCGGCACGCGCGCCCCGTCGCGACCGCGTCGTGTGTGTCCGGAGCGCTCCCAGATGGGTCCGCCAGCACGTCGTCCGGCAGGTCCAGGACCTCCCAGAGCCCGAGCTCCTCGCCCTGGTACACGTACGCGCCGCCCGGCAGCGCGAGCATCAGGAGTGCCGCCGCTCGAGCTCGGCGCGTGCCGAGGTCGAGGTCCGGTTCGACCGTCGCGTCCAGCTCGACCTCGCGGTGACTCCGTTCGTCGGGCTGCGGCACGCCGAGACGGCTGACGACTCGGACGACATCGTGGTTCGAGAGCACCCACGTGGTCGGCGCTGACGGCACCGAGCGCGACGAGCGCCTCGTCGATGCTCGCCCGGAGCAAGGCCGCCCGCCACGGCGTGAGCAGGAAGTCGAAGTTGAAGGCACTGTGGAGATGATCAGGGCGGACGTAGCGGGCAAGTCGTTCCGCAGTCGGGACCCAGGCCTCGGCCACGAACATCTTCGGATCCGGATACGAGTCGGCGACGCGGCGCCACTCGCGATACACCTCGTGCACGGTATCGCGGTCCCAGAACGGGTGGTTCTCCTCGCCCTCCCCTTCGTCTGCGGGGCGCCCGGACCGCTTTCCAAGGTCGGGCAGATCCGCGTGCTTGTGCAGTCCGTTGGCGACGTCGATCCGGAAACCGTCGACGCCGCGGTCGAACCAGAAGCGCAGTACCGCTTCGAACTCGGCGTGGACGTCGGGCTCCGTCCAGTTCAGGTCCGGCTGCCCGGGGTCGAAGAGGTGCAGGTACCACTCCCCGGCTTTCCGTCGGGCTCGCGGATCCGCGTCCAGGCGGACCCATCGAAGACGCTCTCCCAGTCGTTTGGCGGCTGCGAGCCGTCGCCACGTCCGGGTCGGAACAGAAAGCGCTCACGCTCGTGCGACCCCGGTCCGGCCGCGAGCGCGGCCGAACCATGGGTGCTCGCTCGAGAGGTGGTTCGGCACGATGTCGAGCAGCACGCGCAGGCCGAGTGCTCGCGCGTCCGCGATCAGCGCTTCGGCCTCCGCCAACGTTCCGAACAGCGGGTCGATCGCACGGTAGTCGGCGACGTCGTAGCCGGCGTCGGCCATCGGTGACGGGTACCACGGGTTCAGCCAGATCGCGTCGACGCCAAGGTCCCGGATGTACGGCAGGCGGCTGCGGATTCCCGCGATGTCCCCGACGCCGTCGCCGTCCCCGTCGGCGAAGCTGCGTGGGTAGACCTGGTACGTGACGGCAGTCCGCCACCAGGCGGCGGAAATCGGTGCGGGACGAGGTCATGCGGGTTCCGGCTACGGGACCGGGTGGTGTCGAATCGCCCGGAGAGCTCGAGCATGATGTCGGGCGCCGCGCGGCCGGCGGCCAGCCCCTCGGCCATGTCTCGGAAGTAACCGTCCAGCCCGCGGGCGCGACCACGATCAGGACCCGCGACGGCACGACAATCGTTCGGAAGGTGTGCCGGATACCGCGCGGCACGAACACGAAGGCTCCCTCGCCGACCTCGGTCCCGTCCTCGCGACGGATGAAGCGGTAGCGACCCTCGAGCACGAGGAATCCTTCGTCGCGCTCACGATGGACGTGCGGGGCGGGTCCACCCACGACCGCCCGCGTCTCCTGGATTAGCTCGTACGCGCCGCCCGTGTCGGTCGCGCCGGCCTTGACCAGCCATTCGGGAAGGGTCATCCGCGGGCCTCCTGCTGACACCTCCGCGCAATGGCCCGGAGTCCGCCTCCATTGTGGCCGCGATCACTCGGCCGTGACGCTGGTCCAGCCGATATGCGCGCGCTCGATGCCGCAGCAGTCGCGCGCCACCGGGAGAAGCCCTCATGAGGCTAAAGGGACAGCAGTCCAACACAACGCTGCTGCTCATCACGCTCGTTGTGGTCGTCGCGCTACTGGCAGCGGGCTACGTCCTGTTCGCCGTTCCGCGGTAGAAGGGAGAGACGAATGCGCAAGGGAAAGTCGGTTATCGGCAAGAACGTTCTGTCGTTGGAGGACGGAACGCGGCTCGAGACGGTCAGCGACCTCATCGTGGATCCGGGCGGCCAGCGCCTCGTTGCGCTCGTCGTGGACGAGGGCGGCCTCATGTCGCCGTCCCGCGTGGTGCCGATCGGCGAGGTGACGGGCTTCGGGAAGGACGCGGTCATCGTGCGCGGTCAGGGCTCGGTCATCACCGCAAATCAGGACGACGCGCTCCGCGCCATCGTGGACCAGAAGGAAAAGATCCTTGGCAAGAAGGTCTATACCGTCCAGGGCGACGATCAGGGCCAGATCGCAGACATCTACTTTGACGAGCCAACCGGGACGGTCATGGGCTACGAAGGTTTCGGCGGGATCCTCGGCGATGTCACCAAAGGAACCTCGTTCCTTGCAACTGCAGACATCACATCAATCGGAAACGACGTGATCTACGTGCAACCTGAAACCGCGACTGTCCTCGACCAGCAGGTCGGGGGGCTCCAGGGTGCGGTGCGCGACGCGGGAGATCGTATCAGCGAGGCCGGCGGTCGGGCATCGTCCGACGGGGCGGCCGCGGCCGACTCCCTGGTCGGCAGGCGGACTGGTTCCGACGTGGAGTCGGAGTCAGGATCGGTGATCGTCCCGAAATACCTGGTGGTGCGCCCCGAGGACGTCGAGGCGGCACGCGAGTCTGGCAAGCTCCAGACGCTCATTGCGTCGGTCACCCTCGGCGAGACGCAGGCCGCCGGCGCCGGCGCGAAGGACGCACTAGGACAGGCTGGTGATACCGCCGCGAATTTGTGGGATCGGTTCACCTCGAAGATTGGCGAGATGACCGACGCGACCGGCAAGCGCGCCGACGAGGAGATGACCAAGCGGCGCCTGAATGACATCGCCGATTCGATCGGCCTGCCCGCGACCAAGGTAATCCTCGATCGCGAGGACAATGTGGTCCTGAACCTCGGCGACGTCATCACCCACCAGGCTATCCAGCGGGCCCACGACGCCGGCGGCCTCGACAGTCTGCTCGGGTCCGTGTACAAGGCAAACGTCGAGTTCACAAAGGACGAAATGCGCGCGCCGAGCGCCGTCGAGGCGCAAGCGACCGTCGACAAGTCGAGCGGCGGCGCGCACGTCGTCGAGGAGCTCGAAACCAAGGTGGAGGCTGCGGAGCGCGAGCGCCAGGCCGAGGCGGCACGCAAGAAGGCTGACGACGACCGCCAGCGCGAGGAGCGTCGTCAGGCGCGCGAATTGAAACAGCGCGATCGCGAACGCGAAGCCGCCGAGCGTGAGAAGGTCACCACGAAGTCGACATAGCGGGTCGAGCGCCCGGCGCCGAGGCTCACAACCAGCGACGGGCGCGGGCGATCAGCAGGATGAGGACTGCGAAGAGCACGACTCCCATGACGACGAGCCACCACATTAGCGGGTCGTCGTCGGGAAGCGGGATGATCATGTTCATCCCGAGCAGGCCGGCAACGAGCGAGCCGGGCAGCAGCAGGACGGTCGCGAGCGCGAGGACCTTCATGATGTCGTTCGTCCGCTGTGCGGTCCGCGTCATGTAGACGTCGAATGAACCGATCAGGACCTCGCGGCTGTCCTCGACCGCGCCGATTGCCGAAATCGAAACGCTCGGAGACCGACTTGAACGCCGCGGCGCTGTCCGGATTGTCCGTCAGCTGTGCCAGCTCGGCCCCGGCGAGGGACGCGAACAGCTGTCGGTGATCGGTCAGCACCCGTCGCAGGCGGGCGATCCGGCGCCGCACGACCACGAGGTCGTCGAGGAGCTGATGACGACCGTCGTCGCGCAGCGACTTCGCGTCGAGCACGTCGACGTCGTCCTCGATCGTGTCGACCGCTGCGAAATAGCTCGTCACCGCCGCGCCGAGCAGCGAGGCGGTGAAGGTGCTCGCGTCGAGCAGACCGAAGGTGGTATCGGCTTCGATGCGGTCGTCCATGTCGTCGAGGAACTGGATCGGCTTGCGATGGCTGGTGATGACGACGTTGCCCCCGCCGACGATGTCGAGCCACGGCGTCGCATCCGGCTCGCGATCGTTCGGTTCGACCCCGACGCGGATGTGCAGGTAGGAGCCGTGGACGCCCAGGTGCGGGACGTCGCCAGGGGTTCCTGAGGGCACGAACGGTTGGCGGATGGAGGTCGAACGCGTCCGCCATCTGCTGCGCCTGTGCCGGATCGATCTCATCGGCGATATCGATCCAGAGGAGCTGGCGGTCGGTCGGCTTCGCTTCGAGCGCATCGTCGAGCTCGAGCGATTGATCGTGCCGGTCGGCATCGAACTGCCGGACGCGGACGCTCCTCCGGCGCCGGTGCCTCGGCAGTCGGTTCGAGGGTGGCCGTCATGAAGGCGAACGGTACACGCCGTCGCGGGCACGACGTACTTCTCCCGCGGGGTCGCGCGCTGAAATGCGTTACAGGCGGACCGGACCGCACCAGCGCAAGCCTGGCGTTCGGCGATACTGCGGCCATGCCCGAGCACGGATCGCCGGTCCCCGAAGTCACCTACTACGCCAACGGCAAGGTCAAGTTCCGCGGGGCACACCTCGACGGCGAGATGCATGGCCCGTGGGAGTTCTTCCGGACCGACGGGTCGCTGATGCGGGCCGGGAGCTTCGAGCGCGGCCGGCAGGTCGGGACGTGGCAGACCTTCGACCGCGACGGGCGCGTGGTCAAGGAGACCGAGTTCGGATGAACGTGGCCGCCGGCGGCGACCGCTGGACGAGCGGCGCGGCCTACGACGGATACATCGGCCGCTGGAGCCGGCTGGTCGCGTCGGAATTCATCGATTGGCTCGAACAGCCGGCCGGCCGCCGCTGGCTCGACGTCGGGTGCGGCACCGGGGTCCTCACGCAGACGATCCTGGACCACGGCGACCCGGCTTCCGTCGTTGGCGTCGATCCCTCGCAACCGTTCGTCGACCACGCCGCGGGAGGCCGTCCCGGACCCGCGCGTCACGTTCCACGTGGGCAACGCGGACGCGACCGGCTGCGAAGACGCCTCGGTGGACGCCGTGGTGGCCGGCCTCGTCCTCAACTTCGTGCCGGATCTCGGCGCCGCCCTCGCGGAGGCGCAGCGGGTCGTTCGGCCGGGCGGGATCGTCGCCGGCTACGTGTGGGACTACGCCGCCGGCATGCAGCTCCTGCGCCGGTTCTTCGACACCGCTATCGCGCTGGACCCCGCTATGCGCGCCCATGACGAGGCCGTGCGCTTCCCGATCACCCATGAGGGCCGTCTCGCCGGGGCGTTCGAAGCCGCAGGTCTGGTCGACGTCGACCACCGGCCGATCGACGTGCCCACGGTCTTCCGCGACTTCGACGACCTCTGGACGCCGTTCCTGCGCGGGACCGGCCCGGCGCCCGCGTACGTCGTCTCGCTCGACGAGCCGGCACGCACGGCCCTGCGCGACCGGCTTCGCGCGTCGCTGCCCGAGGAGCCCGACGGGACCATCCGACTCACGGCGCGGGCGTGGGCGGTGCGGGGTCGTCGAGCGCGCCTAGGAGTGCGGGCTAGTCGGTTGATGCGTCCCTGGCCTCCACCTCGGCCACCCTGATCCTCACGATCCGCTCGACGAGCCCGAATGGGATCGGCTGGTCCGCCGGGAACCGGATCGTTCCCTTGCCCGCCAGGAAGGGTCGCAACTCGGCGCCCAGCTCGGCCTCCATCTCGGCTGTCGACGGGAACAGGCTGTAGTGCGCCTTGAACGCGTCGTACGAGACGAGGAAGCGGCCCGCCGGGCTGCGGAACGCGGGCATCGCGTACGCGATCGTTTCGATGGCGGCGGGCGCGGCACGACGGATCGTCCGCCGCAGCTCGTCCATCGGACCGCGCCGCCCCTCTGGCAGCGCGGCAAGATACTCGTCGACGGTCCTGGCCGGCACGTGAACCTCTGCGACTCCCGCTCGGTCTTGACAATTGAATTGGTGACCGACGACGCATTTAGGGACATTGCCCGATGCTGCCCGAGCCACCTTTAGTGTGAGTCTGGTTCCTGCCGACGCCAACAGCAACACAAGGGGATGCACATGGCCATAGCTCCAACTGGCGGGCCCGACCTCGCCGCCATCAAGCAGCGCCAGCAGGCGACCTGGGCGAGCGGCGACTATCACATGATCGGCACCCAGATCCTGCTCGCCGCCGAGCAGCTGATCGAGTCGCTCGACGTCCATTCCACCGACCGCGTGCTCGACGTCGCCACCGGCAGCGGGAATGCGGCCCTCGCAGCGGCCCGCCGCAGTTGCGAGGTCGTCGGCATCGACTACGTGCCGTCCCTGCTCGAACGGGCGCGAGAGCGCGCCATCGCTGAAGGCGTTCAGGCGCAGTTCGAGGACGGCGACGCGGAGGCGATCCCGTTCGAGGACGACAGCTTCGACGTGGTGACGTCGGTCTTCGGCTCGATGTTCGCGCCGAACCAGGAGGCAGCCGCATCCGAACTTGCCCGGGTCACCAGGCCCGGAGGCAAGATCGGGCTCGTCACCCACACGCCCGAGGGCTACATCGGGAACCTGTTCAAGGTGATCGGCAAGCACGTGCCACCGCCCGCGGGCCTCCGCTCCCCGATCCAGTGGGGCACCGAGGAACGCCTTCGCGAGCTGTTCGGAGATGCAATCGCCGAGCTTCATGTCGAGAAGCGGCACATGACGTTCCGCTACCGCTCGCCACAGACCTGGGTCGATTACTGGCGGCGGTACTACGGTCCGACACTCAAGGCGTTCGAAACCGTCGGCGAGGAGGGGCGCGCTGCCCTCGAGGCAGATCTGCTCGAGAACATCGCGCGTTTCAACCGGGCCGACGACGGCACGATGGTCGTGCCGAGCGAATATCTCGAGGCCGTGATCGTCACGCGCTGACCCTGCGTCCCCCGGAGCCGTGAGCTGAAGCTCGCGGCTCCGAACGCTCACCCCGTCGAGCGCCAGGGCGACCGGGCCATCCACGCTGCGAGGTCGGTGTCGTTCAGGAGTCGTGCGCTCTGGCAGTCCCGGCGCATGGCCACCTCGCGCCGAATAGCGTCGAGGAAGTGGCGGTCGAACGCGCCGCGTGGATACGCACGCATGACCGCAGCACGGACGTCGTGCACGAGCTCGAACTCCGCGCCCCGAACATCCAGTCCGGTCGCCCGGTCGAGCAGGACGGCCTCGACGCCGTCGTCGAGCGTCACCCCGGGCTGCATGTGGAGGATGATCGCGATCGCCACGCGCTCGGCCTCGTCTCGCGGCATCCCCATCCGTTCGAGGAGGCGCTGCGCGAGCTCCGCCCCCTCGACTTCGAAGCACATCGTGTTGCGGCCGAGGCGGCGCAGGCCGTTGTCGTGGAACAGCGACGACGTCCAGAGGATGCGCCGGTCGAAGCGCCAGCCCTCAACTGGCGGCGATCGCGGCGCCCCAGCAGTACGCCCGGATCGAGTGCGCGAGCAGGTAGCGCGGCAGGGAGCGGTTGGCCCAGGCCCACGTCGCGGCCGACACCTCGTCCTGCGGGACCGCGAAGCCCCCGATCCGCCTGGGCAGCGACGGCACATCGCTCATTGCGGGATCATGATGGGCGGCGGCTGCCCTCGCCATCACCCCGGAGGCCCAACATGAAACCCTGGTTCGGCCTGCACCTTCCGCTGTACACGTTCCCCGACGCACCGGACGAGCGCCTGTTCGACCGGGTCGTCGAGCAGGCTCAAGCCGCCGATCAGGCGGGCTTCGGCCTTGTCACGGTCATGGATCACCTGTACCAGATCCAGGGCGTCGGTCCCGTTACCGATCCGATGCTCGAGGGCTGGTCGGTCCTCGCCGCGCTGTCCCGCGAAACGAGCCGCGTCCGGCTGGGCACGCTCGTGACCGGCGTCACGTACCGCAACCCGGCGCTGCTCGCGAAGACCGCGACGACCCTCGACGTCATGTCGGGTGGCCGGGCGATCTTCGGGCTCGGCGCAGCCTGGAACGACGTCGAGCACGCGGGCTACGGCTTCGACTTTCCGCCCCTTCGCGAGCGGATGGACCGGCTCGACGAGGCGCTCACGATCGTGCGCGCGATGTTCACCGAGGACCGCCCGTCGTTCGAGGGTCGCCACTACCGGATCAGCGAGGCGCTCAACGTGCCGCGCCCAATCCAGCCAAAAGGACCACCGATCCTCGTTGGCGGAGGCGGCGAGCAGCGAACCCTGCGGATCGCGGCGAAGCACGCCGACATGACGCACTGGTTTGCCATCGGCCTTGATGCGCTCCGCCACAAGACCGAGGTCCTCGAGCGGCATTGCGCCGAAATCGGACGTGACCCCCAGACGATCGAGCGGACGATCGGCGCGCCGGTCATCGTCGCCGCCGACGACGTGGAGGCGCGCGCGTTCCTCGGGCGCATGCCTGAGGAACGCCGACCCTTCATCAAGATCGGCACGCCAAAGCAGATGGTCGACGAGATGCGGCCCTACCTCGACGCTGGTTTCACCGGTTTCACGTTCAACAACGCCCTGTACCGGACGCCAGAGCAGATTGCCCGCGTTGGCGAGCTGCTCGCCCTCATCGACTGACGTCTGACCTGGTCCCGGTCTCGGATCGCCGAAACATCTGGCGTTGCGCTGCGTCTCAATGTCAAGGCCGCGCACACCGGCCGGGAGACGCCCGTTGACCGAAAGCACCACCTTCCGCCAGGACGACTGACCGGTCGAATTCGGGTGGACGGCGGGCCGATGCTGCCGTCACAATCGTTGAACAGGGGCCCAGGAGGGGGCGGACCATGACCGCCGTCAGCGACATTCAGCAACCGGCACTCGAGACGCCGGTCGGTAAGGCGATCCGCCGCAGCAGGGCGCGCGTTGTGCGGCGCCTGCTCGTCGCGTTCCTTCTCGGGCTCGCCCTGTCCTTCGCCCTCGCGGCTGCTGCGCTCGTTGCCTGGGACCTCAGCTACGAGAGCCGCGTCCTCCCCGGCGTGCACGTGGGCGCGACCGACCTTTCGGGGCTCGATCGAGCGGGTGCAACGGCCGCGCTCGAGCAGGCGTACAGCGGGTATGGCGAGGGCCGGGTCCTGATCAGCACGATCGCGGGCGACGTCGCGGTGGACTATGGCGCGTTC
This sequence comes from uncultured Chloroflexia bacterium, assembly GCA_963721655.1. Taxonomy (GTDB): domain Bacteria; phylum Chloroflexota; class Limnocylindria; order Limnocylindrales; family CSP1-4; genus DASTYU01. Next base: position 13,147 of record CAVRKH010000014.1, read on the forward strand.
GCGCGCCGCGCCGACATCGGTCCGCTCGTCGATACCGCGCTGCGGACCGGCCGTGACGGGAGTGTCGTGGAGCGCGCCCTGGGCGAGGTCCGGTTGGCGCTGAACGGCACGGAGCTCGCACCATCCGTCGTGTTCGACGAGGCGGCGCTGCGCAGCGCAATCGCGGCGGGGCTCGCTCCGCTCGGCGCACGCCCCATCGACGCCGAGATCGGGATGGGCCCGCGCGGCGTGCGGGTGTTCCACGCGCGTCCGGGCTGGACCTTCGATGTCGCGGCCGTCCAGTCGAGCGCAGTCGCGCTCGTCGGGAGCGCGGATGCCCCGCCGGAGATCCCCATCCAGGCCGCCGCGGTCCCGGTCGAGCCTGACCGGAGCGACGAGGATGTGCTCCAGGCGCAGAAGGCGGCGACCTCGGTCGGCAAGGCAGTTATCGTCAAAGGGGCCGGCGGGCGCTGGAAGATCCCGGCCGCCAAGGTCCGCAGCTGGATCTCGTTCGCGACAGGGCCCGGGGGCGCGGTGCAGCCGGTCATCGACGAGGCCGCCATCCCGAAGGCGTTGCGCGCCACGAAGAAGGACGTTGCCAGGACGCCGATCTCGGCCCAGTACCTGCGCAGCAAGTCGGGGTCGATCTTCGGGGTCATCGCGGGGCACGACGGCCGAAAGCTCGATACGAAGGCAACGGCCGCTGCGATCGTCGCAGAACTGGAACGACGCGCCGGTGGCGAGGCGGCGAAGGCAGTCAAGGTCGTGATCGCCCGCCAGGAGCCGAAGCTGACAACCGAGGAGGCCACGAAGAAGGCGCCGCTCATGACGCGGCTCGGCTCATGGCAGACGTACTTCCCGATCAGCGAGCGCAACTACTTCGGCGCCAACATCTGGCTGCCCGCGCAGATCATCAACGGGACCGTGCTCAAGCCGGGTCAGCGCTTCGAATGGTGGAGCGGCCTGGGGCCGGTGACCACGGCTCGCGGGTTCGGCCTCGGTGGCTTCATCGCCGGCGACCACACGGATCCGACGGGCGCGATGGGCGGCGGGATGTGCTCGGCTTCGACGACGTTGTTCAATGCCGCGCTCCGCGCCGGGCTCACGATGGGCGCGCGCGACAACCACCGCTACTACATTACGCGCTATCCCCTCGGTCTCGACGCCACGGTGTCCAACGCCCAGACAATGTCGTTCACGAACGACATGAAGACCGCGATCCTGATCAGAGGCGTCAAGATCAACGGCGGCGGCGGCGCAGGCTACGTCCGGTTCGAGATCTGGGGCACCGATGACGGGCGGACGGTCAGCATCGGTCAGCCGCAGGTGCGCAACGTCCGCCAGGCAACGACGCAGACCGTGTCCGTCTCGACGCTCAAGCACGGCGAGCGCGAGCAGACCGAGTACGCGGCCAACGGCATGGACGTCACGGTGGGCCGCGTCGTGCGCGACAGGAACGGCAAGGTCATCCACCGCGACTCGTTCTTCACGCCGTACCAGCTCTGGAACGGTCGCATCGAGGTCGGCCGCTAGGTCCCTGCCTACTTGGGCGGCAGGCTCGCGGCGAACGCAGCGCCGGCGTCGACCCAACGGCTCAGCTCGGGATCGCTGGCGACGCCTTCCGGCCCGACGTAGATCATCCCCTTCATCGGCCGGTGGGCGAAATCCATCACGCGGACGTGCGGCTGTGCGAGCGCCTCGTCGTGCGCGTCGGACCCGATGCGCACCATCAGGTCGTCGCGGATCACGCCGACGGCCATGTTGCCGCCGACCATGAACGCGATCCCACCGAACATCTTCCGTTCGGTGACACCGTCCCGGCCGCGCAGCGCACCGCGGATCCGCTCGGCGAGCTGCTCGTCGTATGCCATCTCGATCCTCCTGTTCGCGACCCGTTTCGACATGGATACGATCCGCGAAATTGCAAGGTGACGCCGAGTCGGCGCGGGAGTAGTGTCCGCACAACGACCGGGACTGACGGTAGGGGGCGCGTCGGGGAGCGTGGAACGCGCAGAGGGACCGTCCGCCCGGGCTGGGAGGGAACATGGCTCGACGGCTCGCGCTCGTCGTTTCCATTGCGCTGTGTGCGCTCGTGCTGCCCGGGGCGGCCCCCCCAACCGTCTTTACGCCGGGCGCGCCGGGTGTCGGCGATCCCTACTACCCGCTCGACGGGAACGGCGGGTACGACGTCGAGCACTACGACCTGGATCTCACCTACGACCCCGACACCGACGAGCTGTCCGGAACGGCGACCATCGAGGCCCGGGCGACCCAGAACCTGTCGGCGTTCAACCTCGACTTCATCGGCCTGACGGTCGATTCAGTCGAGGTCGACGGCGCGAGCGCGGCCTGGACGCGCGACGGCCAGGAGCTGACGATCGCGCCCACGACCGGCATCAAGAACAAGGCGGCGTTCACGGTCGACGATCGCGTACCACGGCGTCCCGGAACCGCTCGCGGAACTCGGCGGGTCCGGGTTCATCCACACCGACGACGGGGCGGTCATCGTTGGCGAGCCGCATGGCGCCGCGACGTGGTTCCCGGCCAACGACCATCCCACCGACAAGGCGTCGTTCACGTTCCACTGGACGGTGCCCGAAGGGCTCGAGGTCGTCGCCAACGGCGTCCTCAAGGGCCAGGTGACCGAGCGACGGCTGGACAACCTGGACCTGGGACGCGTCGATCCGATGGCGACCTACCTCGCGACGGTGAGCATCGGCGAGCTCGACATCGACGCACTACAAGGCGAAGGGTCTCCCGTACTGGGATGCCATCGACCCGGCGTTGTTCGAGCCACCGGTTCCGCCGCAGCCGACGATCACTGCCGACGGACGGCGAGGCCAGCTGCTGTTTTCGCAGGCCACGTCCAGGATGAATCCGCGTCGTACAAGCGGCTGACGCGGGTTATCGACGGTCCCGTCGGGCGGGGCGACGCTGTCGTTCGACACGTTCCACGACACGGAGTTCGGCTGGGACTTCCTGTTCGTCGAGGCGCGCACCGCCGGCGGCGACGACTGGACCACGCTCGAAGAAGCAGGCGGGCATTCACGACTCAGGACCTCGGGGCTGCCCGGGATTGCCTCGCGACACACCCGTTCCTCGACCACTACCTGACCCCGTCCTGGTCGACGAGGGCGACCCGGACCCCGAAGATGACCAGTACACGTGCGATCCGAGCGGGACGTCCGGCGACTGGTGGGCGGCGAGCGGCGACGGCTTCGACTGGGAACCGTGGACGTTCGATCTGCGCGAACGCTGATGTCGACCCGATCGACCTCGAGGTTTCGATCACGTACGCGAGCGACGGGTGCTGTCCAGCTCCGCGGCGTGACGCTCGACAACCTGGTCGTCTCGACCGGCGAAGGCAGCACGTCGTTCGAGGACGACGGCGACACGCTCGACGGCTGGGTCGTCGGCGATGCGCCCGAGGGCAGCGGACCGAACGAGAACTCGTGGACGTCGATCACGATCGTCGAGCCGCCGCCGCCTCCGCCCGATCCGCCGATCGATCGACCCCGACCGACGGCGCCCAGATGCTGTTCTCGGACGTCTCGGAGCCTGCGTACAAGCGCCTGACGCGCGTGCTGACGATCCCCGCCGGCGGGTCCACGCTGTCGTTCGACACCTTCCACGACACCGGAGCCCGATTGGGATCACCTGTTCGTGGAGAGCCGAACCGCGGGCGGCGACGACTGGACCACGCTCGAAGAGGTGGGCGGGCAGACGAGCCAGGACGTTGGCGCCTGCCCAGGCTTCCTCGGGGACAACCCGTTCCTCGAGCACTACCTCACGCCGTTCCTCGTCGACGAGGGCGACCCCGGCGATCCCGAGGACGACGAGTACTCGTGCGATCCGATGGCACGTCCGGTGACTGGTGGGCGGCCAGCGGCGAGCGATTCGACTGGGAATCGTGGACGTTCGATCTCGCGAACGCTGGCGTCGACCCCATCGACGTCGAGATCTCGATCACGTATGCAAGCGATTCGGAGTTCCAGTTCCGCGGCGTCACGCTCGACAACCTCGTCGTCTCGACCGGTGACGGCAGCACGTCGTTCGAGGACGACGGCGACACGCTCGACGGCTGGGTCGTCGGCGATGCCCCGGAAGGCAGCGCGCCGAACCAGAACTCATGGACGCCGATCACCGTCCTCGAACCTCCGCCACCGCCGCCGCCGCCCATGCTGCCCGGCGAAAGCGCACAGGCCTCGTTCGCGCGCCAGCCGGAGATCATCGACTTCCTGAGCGACGTGTTCGGGACCTATCCCGTTCAGGACTGCCGGGGGCATCGTCGACAACGTCTTCATCGGCTTCGCCCTCGAGACGCAGACCCGGCCCGTCTATTCCCCGTTCTTCTTCTCCTTCGGAGGCCCCAACTACGGCGTGATCGTGCACGAGCTGGCCCACCAGTGGGTCGGCGATTCGCTCGCGGTCGAGACCTGGCAGCACGTCTGGCTCAACGAGGGGTTTGCCACGTACGCCGAGTGGCTGTGGAGCGCCCACGAAGGCGAGGCGACCGAACAGGAGATCTTCGACGAGTTCTACAACGAGTTCTTCCCGGCCGAGGACACCGAATTCTGGGAGCTGCCGATCGGCGATCCCGGGACGGAGCGCCTCTTCGACAGGCCCGTGTACTACCGGGGCGCGATGACCCTGCACGTCCTGCGCATGCAGGTCGGCGATCGTGATTTCTTCAAGATCCTCAAGGAGTGGACCCGCAAGCAGGCCGGCGGCAACGTCACGACCGACGAGTTCATCGCGCTGGCCGAGCACGTCTCGCACCAGCAGCTCGACGACCTGTTCGACACGTGGTTGTTCAGCACCACGCGTCCGGAGCTGAACGCCGCCGCTCTCAAGGCGCAGCGCTCGATCCCGAAGGGCAAGAGCAAGGACCACGTCCGCGACGCGGTGCGGCCGATGCTCGAGCGCTTCGGGCTCGGGTACAAGGCGGGCGCCAACGGGAAGCACCTCGCCAAGGGCAAGGCCGGGGCTCATTGAGCCCCGGAGAGCCCTTGCGTCGGGTGCGATGATCCGCACATGGTCGAATACGGGAACGCGGTTGATCAGGGCTCGAAGGCCGCCGGGCAGGGTTCAGGCAGCGGCGGAACCGATGTCGGCGCCGGCGCGATGACCTTCGTGTCGCACACGGTCGACCAGGTCGCCGCGCTCCCGCCCGGGATGCTGCTGCTCCTGGCGGTGGTCATCCTTGCCGGGCTGTACTTCCTGAGGCGCGCCTTCTAGATCGGGTTACCGGTTCGGCGTCTCCTGCAGGATCCAGCCGTTCCCGTCGGGGTCGGCGAAGTTCGCGAACGAGTTCCACGGCCCGCCCTTGCCCTCGAGCCACTCGCCGTTCTCGAAGTGGCGGATCGGACCAACCTCAACGCCACGACCGGCGAGCTCGGCACAAGCCGCCTCGATATCCGTGACGACGAGCTGCAGGCCCTGGTAGGAGCCCGGCTGGGAGGTCGTGATCCCGGTACCGATCGAGACCGAGCAGGCCGACCCCGGCGGCGTCAGCTGGACGACGCGCAGGCCGCCGTTCTCGGTGTCGAGATCGACGTGGAACCCGCATCCCTCGCTGTAGAAGCGCTTCGCCCGGTCGACGTCGCTGACCGGGACGACCACGACTTCGAGCTTGTAGTCCATCGCGCCCTCCACCGATGAATCCGCGCAATGCCGGAGGTCTGATGCTGCACAGCGTACAAGGAGGTCCCATGCTCACGAACTCCCCCCTCTTCGCGGGCTTCGCCGTCGACGACATCCCCGCGGCCAAGGCGTTCTACGCCGACACGCTCGGCATCCGCGTCGTCGAGATCGGCGACGGTCTGCTGTCAATCCAGGCCGTGAACGGCTATTCGGTGCTGGCGTACGTCAAGCCCGGCCACGTGCCGGCGGCGCACACGATCCTGAACTTCCCCGTGGACGACATCGAGGCGACCGTGGACCGGCTCACACAGGCCGGCGTCACCTTCGAGCGCTACGACCAGGGGCCGATCAAGACCAACGACAAGGGCATCGCCCATCCCGGCCCGTGGCAGGCCTGGTTCCGGGATCCTGCCGGCAACATCCTGTCGGTGATCCAGGACTGACGATCAACCGTCCGTCGCCGGCAGCGGCGCGAACAGGTCCACGCTGTTGCCGTCCGGGTCGAGGACGGTGGCGTAGCGCTGGCCCCAGAAGGCATCCCACGGCTCGAGATGGCCGTGGTAGCCGGCCGTGACGAGCTCCCGGTACGTGGCGTCCACCTCGGCCGGATCCGCACACGCGAATGCCAGCCCGATCCGGTGCCCACCCGATGGCGGGGTCCAGCCGGGGTCGAACGAGCGAATCGTGTCGGCGGTGTCCCAGGCGATCCGCAGGCCGCCGGGCAGTGATGCCTCCACGTGCGGTTCCCGGTCCGCTTCCGGTGCCAGGTCGAACCCGAGCCGGCGATAGAACGCGAGTGAACGGGCCATGTCGTCGACGACGATGCCGACAACGTCGAGTCGAGCAGTCATGCGTTCACGGTACGCCGTCCGCGGCGGACCGTTTCCTGCCACCTACGCACACGGTTCGTGCTCGGCGCCAGATTTCGAGCTACCTGCTCACAGAATCAGCCGCCCGCGACTAACTCGCCGCCCTGCGCGTGTCCTTTTCGCGCCTTGCACGCTACTGGTGCGTAAGTGGCGAAAGCATGCCCGGCCGTATGTAGTTGCGTACGCAACGATCATGCTGTACCGTGATGGCGCACGCGGGCCAATCGATGGCGCGGTGCGAAACGAGGAGCACAGATGCAGTTCGGGGTCTTCACGGTCGGCGATGTCACGCCGGACCCCACGACCGGGCGCACGCCCAGCGAAGAAGAGCGGATCCGCTTGATGATCGAGCTCGGCCTGCGGGCTGAGCAGCTCGGCCTGGACGTCATTGCGTTCGGCGAGCACCACAATCCGCCGTTCGTCCCCTCCTCGCCCACCACGATGCTCGGCTACGTTGCGGCGCGGACCGAGCGGATCATCCTGTCGACGGCCACGACGCTGATCACCACGAACGACCCGGTGAAGATCGCCGAGGACTACGCGATGCTCCAGCACCTGGCCGGCGGTCGCGTGGACCTGATGATGGGTCGCGGCAACACGGGTCCCGTGTACCCCTGGTTCGGGCAGGACATCCGCAACGGGATCGCCCTCGCGTTCGAGAACTACGCGCTCCTCCATCGGCTGTGGCGCGAGGACGTCGTGGACTGGGAGGGCAAGTTCCGGACACCGTTGACGGGCTTCACGTCGACACCGCGGCCGCTCGACGGCGTGCCGCCGTTCGTGTGGCACGGCTCGATCCGCAGCCCCGAGATCGCCGAACAGGCCGCCTACTACGGCGACGGCTTCTTCCACAACAACATCTTCTGGCCGAAGGAGCACACCGAGCGGATGGTGCGCCTCTACCGGCAGCGCTTCGAGCACTACGGCCACGGCCCGGCCGACCAGGCGATCGTCGGGCTCGGCGGCCAGGTGTTCATGCGCCCGAACAGCCAGGACGCGGTCCGCGAATTCCGCCCGTATTTCGACAAGGCCCCGGTCTACGGTGGCGGTCCGTCGCTCGAGGACTTCATGGCGCAGACACCCCTCACCGTCGGGAGCCCCCAGGAGGTCATCGACCGGACGCTGAGCTTCCGCGACTACGTCGGCGACTACCAGCGCCAGCTGTTCCTGATCGATCACGCCGGGCTGCCCCAGTCCGTCGTGTTCGAACAGCTCGAGATGCTCGGCGAGCTCGTCGTTCCGGTCCTGCGCCGCGAGTTCGCTGCCGTGCGTGCTCCGAACGCGCCCGATGCGCCGGTGCATCCGCGCGTCGCCGCCAAACTACCCGTGGTGGCTGGGACGGGGGCGGTCTGACATGGCGACCCCCACCCGCTCGCTCGTCGCGGTCAGCGCAGGCCTCGGCCAGCCGTCGTCGACGCGGTTGCTGACGGACCGCCTGATCGTCGCGACCGACCGCCACCTGCGTGACGCCGGAATCGAGGCCGTCACCGAGGTGATCGAGCTGCGCGACCACGCGTCGGACCTCGCGAACAACCTGCTGACGGGCTTCCCGAGCCCGGCGCTGCAAGTCGCGATCGACCGCGTGACCGACGCCGACGGCCTGATCGTCGCGAGCCCGATCTTCAACGCGTCGTACAGCGGGCTGTTCAAGATGTTCTTCGACGTCATCGAGCACGGCGGCCTCGACGGCCGGCCCGTCCTCCTCGCCGCGACCGGCGGAACGGCCCGGCACTCGCTGGCGCTCGAGCACGCGCTGCGCCCACTGTTCTCGTACCTCGGCGCCGATACGGTGCGGACGGCGGTCTACGCGGCCTCGGAAGACTGGGGCCAGGCCGGCGTGCCGGCCGACGGCACGCTGGTCCAGCGCATCGATCGGGCGGCGGGCGAACTGTCCCGCGCGATGGCCGCGCGCCAGCCGACACCGAAGCGGGACCCGTTCACCGAGCCTGCACCGTTCGAGCAGATGCTGCGCGACCTCGAGGGCCCGCGGCAGGGCGGCTAACCGGCGCCCGCTCGCGTTCGGTCATGGCGTGCGATGGTACGGCCTGCGATGCAGATCAAGCTGACGACCACCGGCCGGAAGTCCGGCCGCGACCGAACCGCCACCCTGTATGGATGGGAAGACGGCGAGGACATCCTTGTCGTCGGCTCGTGGGCCGGTCGCGACCGCGACCCCGATTGGGCGGGCAACCTGCGGGCCGAGCCGAAGGCCACGGTGACCATGGGCAAGGACACGTTCGAGGTGACGGCACGCGAGCTCTCCGGAGCGGCGCGCGGGCCGGCCTGGGAGCTCGTGGTCGAGCGCTTCCCGATGTATGCGACCTACCAGCGGAAGACGACCCGCCAGATCCCGGTATTCGCCCTGAAGCGCCGCTGACAGGTCGTCAGCCGAACCGGAAGCGCGTCGGGTCCTTGGCGAAGTCGCGCCAGGCGACGATCGTCAGCGGCCGAATCGCAATCGAACCCAGCGCCGCGAAATCCTCGGCCTTCGGGCGGCCGTACGGGAAGCGCTCGCCGAGCAGATCCGCCAGCCGTTCCGCGGCATCGCCCGAGATCCCGCCTCCGCCACGCTCTGCGACGCCCTCGACGATGACGACGCCATCGGTGCTGTCGAGGTGCACGCTGACGTCCGGGTTCGCGAGCAGGTCGCGGACCCAGGCCGTCTCCGGGCTGCCGCCGACGTAGATCGCTCCCTCGAACCATGTTCCGTCGACCGGGCGAACCCGTGGCCGACCGTCCGCCCTCGTCGTCGCCACCCAGAACAGCTTGGCCGCCGCGAGTTGGGCCTCGACGGATGCCCACGGCAGCATTCCTTCGGGGCCGCTGGCGACGCCGTACTCGCGCGGGATCGCGGGTCGGTCGGCAGCCGGCTCAGGCGTTGTGGGCATGGATCACCTCTTCGGGCACGCTCGCGGTAACCCATTGTCGTCGTAGCATCCAACCCGTGAGCGGCAAGGGCACGAAGCAGGCTCCCCCGAACCTGGAGCGATACGAGCGGCTGGTGGCGACCATCCCGGCCGTGGAACGCAAGGGTGTGACGCTTCCGTACACGTCGCTCAACGGCCACATGTTCAGCTTCGTGGCGGACGACGGGACGATCGTCCTCCGGCTTGCAGCCGACGATCGATCGGCGTTCATGGAGCGCTACGGCGCCGGCCTGCACGAGGCCCACGGGACGGTCATGCGCGAGTACGTTTCGGTGCCCGATGCCCTGGCGGATGACACGACGTCCCTGGCGCCCTGGTTCGAACGCAGTCGCGCCTACGTCGGCAGCCTCAAGCCGAAGGCGACACGACCCGCTCGATGACGGTCAGCGCGACCTCGCGGAGCGGGGCCGTGTTGGCGATGACCAGGTCCTCGAAGCCGATCCCCTCCCCCGCCGCGATCCATTCGCGCGCGCGGCGCAGGTCGTCCTGGCGGCCTGCCGTGTCGTCGGATCCGATCCGGCGCTCGATCTCGGCGATCGGCACGTCCAGGCGGACGACCGTGACACGCATCGGCAGGACGCCTCGGAGCGCCTCGACTTCCCAGGCATGGCGGATCGCGGCGGCGATCACGAAGAGGCGGATCCCGACCTCGAGGTAGTTGCGCACGACGTCCGACAGGTTGCGCAGCTCCACGGCACCCACCTCGTGACCGTCGTCGCCGTCCCCGGTGTCGAACCAGGCCAGCCAGTCCATGTCGATGGCGGCGTACGGCAGCTGGCCCTCGACGAGCGTCGGCGATCTCGCCGGCCAGCGACGATTTGCCCGATCCGTACGGGCCGGTGATCAGGATCGCGAGCGGGTCGTCGAGGTTGACCATCGACGAAGCGTACGATCCCTCCCGTGGCTCGTGCGCTGATCCCGCGCGTCGGACGCGTCGTGCTCGCGGCGATCGCGGGCGTGACGCTGTCGTCGCTCGCCGTCGCGTTTCTCGAGGGAAGCGTCGGCGTCCCGGACGCCTCGAGCGTCTATCTCGTCGCGGTGGCGGCGATCGCGATCCGCTTCGGCATCCCGGGCGCCATCCTGACCGCGGTCGCCTCGGTGCTCGTGTATGACTTCCTGTTCGTCAACCCGCTGCACACGCTCACCGTGTCGGACCCCGGGGAGTGGCTGAACCTCGTCCTGCTGCTGTTCGTGGCGGTCACCGTCGGCCAGCTCGCGGCGCTGGAACGCGGTCGGGCGGAGGCCGCGCTCGAACGCGAACGCGAATCGCGGGCGCTGTTCGACATGACCCGGGCGCTGGCGGTCGGCGAGTCGACCGGCGACGCGCTGCCCGCCATCGCGGCCGCGCTCGCCCGGGATGCCGAGATGGACCAGGTGTGGATCGCGTTCGGCGCCGATGACGCAGCCGAACGGGTCACTGCCCGGAGCGATGACCGGCCCCAGCCCTGGCCACCGCGTTCCGTCGCCGTGCTGCAACGGCCCACCGAGCGTGGCGGGCCGGGCTGGACGGTCGTTCGACCGCCGGCAATGCGCGGCGCCCCTGGTTCGCCGGTCCGCCACTTCCGGGTCCGGATCGAGGAGGCCGGACGGCCGATCGGGTCGATCTGGGGAGTCCGCCCGCCGTCCGCCCCTGAGCCTGGCGCTTCGACGAGCCGGCTCCTCCAGGTCGCCGCGGACCTCGTCGCGCAATCCCTCGCGCACGAGCGGCTGATCGAGGAACGCCGGCGCGCCGAGGTCGCGCGGCAGAGCGACGAGTTGAAGACGGCCCTGCTGGAATCGGTCTCGCACGATCTCCGGACGCCACTCGCGACCATCCGGGCCGTCGCCGGGACGCTGATCGATCCGGAGGTCGCCGTCAGCGCGGGTGACGCGCGCGCGGCCGCGGCATCGATCGACCGCGAGGCCGAACGACTGAACCGGCTGGTCGGCAACCTGCTCGACCTGAGCCGGATCGAGGGTGGGGCGCTCCGCGCGGCGGACGAGGCAATCGACGTCGAGGACCTGGTGTCGCATGTCGTGGAGCGCGACCTCGGCTCCGCAGCGGCCCCGGGCATCGAGGTGACCATCCCGCCAGGCACGCTCGTCCGCGGGGATCCGGTGCTGCTGGAGCAGGCGCTGGTCAACCTGCTCGAGAACGCGGTCACCCATGCAGGCTCCGGGTCCCGGGTGCGGGTCACGACCGCCCCACCCGACGACGGCTTCGTGCGCCTGACCGTCGAGGATTCCGGGCCCGGCGTGGCCGATGCCGCACTTCCCCGGGTGTTCGATCGGTTCTACCGCGGCGACGTCGGTCGACGCGGCACGTCGGGCACGGGCATCGGCCTGGCCGTCGTTCGCGGGTTCGTCGAGGCGATGGGCGGCGAGGTCTCGGCACGGCGCGGCGAGCTGGGCGGGCTCGCGGTCGACATCGAGCTCCCATCCACGTCGATCCCGGCCGACGTGCCCGAGCACGCGGACGTGCTGCCGTGACGGAGACGGGCCCACGCGTCCTGCTCGTCGAGGACGAGGACGCGACGCGGACCGCGCTCGAGCGGCACCTTGCCGCCCGCGGCTACCACGTCGACCAGGCCCACGACGTGGAATTGGCGCTCAACCGTTGGGCTGCTCGCCGGCCGGACGTGATCCTGCTCGATCTTGGGCCTGCCCGACCGCGACGGGACGGACCTGATCCGCCGTGTTCGACGGGAGGCCGAGACGCCGATCCTCGTGCTGTCGGCCCGCGACGCCGAGCGGACGAAGGTCGAGGCCCTCGAGCTCGGCGCCGACGATTACGTGACGAAGCCCTTCGGGACGGCCGAGCTGCTGGCTCGTCTTCGGGCGCTGCTGCGCCGGGCTGCGGGTCCGGCGGCCGATGCAGTCGGCCGGATCGCCGTCGGCCCACTCGTTCTCGACGCCGGACGCCATTCGGTCACGGTCGACGACCGACCGGTGGATCTGACTCCGCGCGAGTTCGAGGTCCTCCGGGTCCTCCTCACCCACCAGGGCCGACTTGTCACCCGCGGCCGGCTGCTGCGCGCGGTCTGGGGCGAGGCCTACCAGGACGAGGATCACTACGTCCACGTCTACGTCAGCCAGCTGCGGCGCAAGCTCGCCGCCGCGGACGAGACCGGTGCGCTCCGCGACCTGATCGCGACCGAGCCCGGGCGTCGGGTATCGCGTTCGAGGGCCCTGAGTGCCAAACCTTGAGCCGCTCTTGAGGCCCTGCAGGCCCGCAGATGGCCCTGGCACCTTGGAGCCTGCGCGTAGCGTGGAGACGTGGACAGCCCACGTGTGATTCGCCTGCCGTTTGGCAACCCGGAGTCGTCCGCTGATCTCCTCGAAGAGGTCATCGCGGCCGCCGACCTCGTCGCCAGCGGTGCCGTCCGCCGCATCGTCCTCGCCGCGTTCCCCGGCGTGGAGGATGTGGCTGCGAGCGCGCTCGCCTATGCCCAGGGCATCGGGGTCGCTTTCCGCCTGTCGCGGGACGACACTGGAGCGGTGACGGTCCACATCGGTCCACGAGAGGCATGATCGGCGGTAGACGGCCGCTGCAAGGGCGCAAGGCAGGCGATCGGCGGGTCCGGGTCGCGCGGCCGCACACGGCCTATTTCCGGTACACCGGCCCCGGCCAGATGGTTGCCCGCGAAGCGGCTTCGCGCCCGAGGTCGCGGTCGGGCCGTGCGTTTGCCAGGTTCCGGGGAGCGCTCTTCGGGCGTCCGCTGGCGAACTACGAGGACATCGACGAGCGCCTGCCGAAGAAGAAGGCGCTCGCGATCTTCAGCTCGGATGCCATCAGCTCGTCCGCCTACGCGACCGAGGAGATCCTCCGCGTCCTTGTCCTCGCCGGGGCGAGCGCGCTGATCCTCAGCCTGCCGGTCGCGATTGCGATCGCGCTCCTTCTCGCGATCGTCGCCGCGAGCTACCGCCAGATCGGCTTTGCCTACCCGTCCGGCGGCGGCGCCTACGCCGTGGCACGCGCAAATCTCGGCGTGCTGCCCGCCCTCATCGCGGCCGGCGCCCTGCTCGTGGACTACATCATGACGGTGGCCGTGTCGACCTCGTCGGCGGTTCAGCAGATCGTATCGGCGGTCCCGGAGCTGTTTCCCTACACCGTCCTGATCGGCGTCAGCGGCGATCGTGCTGATCACCATCGGGAACCTGCGCGGCCTGCGCGAGTCGGGAAACATCTTCGCGATCCCGACCTACCTGTTCGTGGGCTCCGCCCTGCTCATGATCGGCATCGGCATGTTCCGCATCCTTGTCCTCGGGGAGAGCGCACCGCCGCCCAACCCCCTGCCCGGCGCCCCGGACCCGCTCGAAGCGGTCGGGATCCTTCTGATCCTCCGGGCATTTGCGTCGGGCTCGGTTGCGCTGACCGGGACCGAGGCCATCGCCAACGGCGTGCCGGCCTTCAAGCCACCGGAGGCGAAGAACGCAGCCACAACCCTGGTGGCGATGGCGGCGCTCCTGGCGATCCTGTTCATCGGGATCACGTTCGTCGCCGACAGCTTCGGCATCGTGCCGATGGACGAGCCCGTGACGAAGACCGTCATCAGCCAGGTCGCGGCGACCATCTACGGCGACGGCAGCATTGCCTTCTACCTGTTCCAGGTGTTCACGGCGCTGATCCTGTTCCTCGCCGCGAACACCAGCTACGCCGCGTTCCCGCGCCTGGCGGCCATCCTGGCGCAGGACGGGTTCATGCCCCGCCAGTTCGCGTTCAAGGGCGATCGCCTCGCCTTCACCGCCGGGATCCTCATCCTGTCGGCCGTGGCGATCGTGCTGATCGTGGTGTTCGCCGGGGACACGCACGCGCTGATCCCGCTCTATTCGGTCGGCGTCTTCCTGGCGTTCACGATCAGCCAGACCGGCATGGTGCGCCACTGGTTGCACGTGCGCGGGCCCGGCTGGCGCGGTCGCATCGCGCTCAACGGCCTCGGCGCGGTGCTGACCGGTGTCGTGGCCGTGGTCGTGACCGTCGCCAAGGCGCCGCCGTCCCTGCTGGTGGCGATCATCATCCCGATCCTCGTCCTGATGATGCTGTTCATCCACCGCCAGTACCGCGCCTCGAGCGAACGTCTCGCCGTCCCCGACCAGGGGGTCCTGCCCGGTCCGACGCGCGAGGAACGGGCGGTCATCCCGGTGCCCGGGATCAACCGCGCGGTCGTCAACGCAGTCAACGTCGGGCGCTCGATCGCGACCGACGTGCGGGCCGTGTATGTCGCCGATGACGCCGAGGAGGGCGCGCGCATGCGCGACCGGTGGGTGCGCCAGATGCCCGATGTCCCGCTGGTGGTCGTGGAGTCTCCGTACCGCGCCCTCGTCGGGCCGCTGCTGTCCTACCTCGACGTGCTGTCGGCTGCCTGGCCGCCCGACAAGCCGGAGCCCATCACCTTCGTCGTGATCCCCGAGTACGTGGCACGGAGCTGGTGGGAACGGCTGCTCTACAACCAGTCGGCGAAGCGGCTGCGGAGCGCGCTGTTGGGGCGGCCGCACACCGTGGTCGTCGACGTCCCCTACCGGCGCGACGATTCGACCGACGAAACGCCGGACGAACCGCCGGCGCCGGAGTCAGCGCCCAGTGAGGCGCCCGTGACGGAACCCGGCGCCTGACCTCGCTCCTGTCGACACCCGACCGTAAGATCAGCGCATGACGACAGCCGCTCCGGGGGAGCGAGCGGCGGCCGGGACCCCGTGGCCCTGGATGCTCCTCCTCGCGCTCCCGGTCATCGGCCTGCTCCTCCTGCTCGTGCGGCCGGAGCTCGACATGCACTGGGAGCATCACCCGAGCCATTTCTGGTTGGTTCTTCTGACCGCTGCCGGCAGCGTCGCCCTCGCATACGTCACGAACGTCGTCGCCACGCGCCAGCGCGACGCCCGCTTGGTCCTCGTGTCGCTGGCGTTCCTGGCGAGCGCCGGGTTCCTCGGTCTGCACGCGCTGGCAACACCGGGTGTCCTGCTGGACACGCCCAACGCGGGGTTCGTCCTCGCGACGCCGGTCGGCCTGTTCATCGCATCGTTCTTCGCGGCCGCGTCGGTGACCACGCTCGGCGGACCGCGGGCGGTGATCGTGCTGCGGCTGCAGCCGGTCCTGCTCGGGTTCATCGTCGGACTGCTGCTGACATGGGCGTTCGTCTCGCTCGCGTCGCTGCCGCCGCTCAACGGCCCACTTCCCGCGACAGAAGCTTCCGGGCCGCTCGCGCTTCTCGCGATCGCCGGCGTGGGTCTGTACGGGTTCGCCGCTTTCCGTTGCTTCCGCTTCTATCTCGAGCGCGGTGGGGTCCTCGTCCTGGCCGTCGCCGTGGCGATGGTCCTGCTGGGCGAGGCGATGCTCGCGATCGCCATCAGCCGCAACTGGCAGCTCAGCTGGTGGTCGTGGCACGTGCTGATGCTCGTGTCCTTCCTCGCGATCGCGCTCGGTACGCGCGCCGAGTACCGGCGGAGCGGCTCGCTCACCGGGGCCTTCGGGGGCCTCTACCTCGAGGCGACGCTGGCCCGGATCGATCGCTGGCATGGGCGCGCGATCGCCGCCGTCGCGGCCGCGGGAGATCGGCCGGAGGCGACGGATCGTGTCCTCGACGAGCTGCGGCGCGAGGGCGCCAGCAGCGACGAGATCGCCCTCGTCGCCGAGGCGGCCGGGGAGGTCAAGCGCCTCGACTCGCTGTTCCGGCCATACCTGCCGTCACACGTGGCGAGCGGGCTGCGGGACGAACCCAGCGTCGGGCGCCTTGGCGGCGTGGAACGCGAGGTGAGCGTCATGTTCGCGGATCTCGCGGGCTTCACCACGTTCAGCGAGACGCGCTCGCCGTCCGTGGTGATCGCGATGCTCAACCGCTACTGGGCCGACGTCGTGCCGTTGATCGACGCGTCGGGCGGGGTCGTCGAGCAGTTCGCCGGGGACGGGGTGATGGCCAGCTTCAACACCACCGGCGAGATGGCAGACCATGCCCGCCGAGCTGCCGGGGCCGCACTCGCGATCGTCGGGGCGGGGCGTCGCCTTGCCGCCGAGCAGCCGGGCTGGCCGCTGTTCCGGGCGGGCGTCAACACCGGTACGGCGGTGGTCGGCACGGTCGGTTCGACCGAGCGCCGCAGCTTCGCGGTCATCGGCGATACGACGAACACCGCGGCGCGTCTCCTCGCGGTCGGCGAGCCGGGACAGGTCGTGATCGCGCAGTCGACGTGGACGGCACTGGGCGAGGGCCGCGACGGCATCCCGCTGGGACCGACGCGCGTGAAGGGCCGCCGGGGCGCGGTCGAGGCGTGGATCCTCCGCGGGACGGGCTGAGCGCCTAGCCCTGGGACTCGCCGGATCCGTCGCGCGGGTCGTCGCCCCACGCATCCCCGAAGAGCGCCCGTCCCCAGCCCGTCTCGGGCAATCCGTGTTCCGCCCGCTGCTCGGCTGTCATCGCCGCCCAGTAGGCCCGGGTGACCTCGGGAACGCTCGTCATCGCCGACACGGCTTCGGCCTGGCGGGCGGCCTCGCGTTCAGCAGCGGTCGGCTTGTTCGCCCACTCGGCCAGCCAGCCTTCGAAGGACGGCGCCACGTCCCGGAACGCTCGCGACCAGCCGCCGTCGCGACCTTCCTCGTCGAGCTCCTCGAAGTCGAACTCGACGATGCGGTGTGGCGCGGTCGCGGCGTCGACGCACGTGTAGGCGCCACTCCGATCAACGATCGGGAGGAGGCCGCCGGGCCACACCCAGTGGCGGTTCTCCTGGGCCGCATCGAGCATCTCCGAGTAGAGGTCCTCCACGGTCTGGCGACGGTCCGTGGCCCATCCGCCGGCAATGCCGAGGATGCCGGCACCGGGCCCGAAGCCGCCGTTCGCGACCTCGGCATAGAGGCGGCGCAGGAGCGGCGGCAACGCGAAGCCGAGTTGGCGTTCTGCGGCTGCCAGCTGCGCTTCGCTCGCCACGGCAGGCAGCGGCATGTCCGCGGGCGTCGTCATCGAGCGCTCGATCGAGTCCGCCCGTGCGCCGATCTCGGCGTCAGGTCCCTGTCGAAGGAGCCGCCCGAGGTCGGCGGCGAGCGAGCGGCCCACGCTCAGCAGGTCGCCGACGTCCATGGTCGTGACCGATGACCACAACTCGGACGGGCGCTGCTCGACGCGCGCGGCCGGGTCCGCCGCCCGTTCGCGGACCCGCTGGACGAGGACGTCCTCGCGTGCTGGATCCATCGCTCGACGACCTAGTGGAGCGCCTGGCGCAGGGCTTCTTCCGCCTCTTCGTCGAGCGTTGTCTGGATCACGTCGCCCTCGAAGTCCCGGAGCGCCGGCATGAGCGCGTCCACGTCGGCGTCCTTCACGACCAGGAACAATGCGGAGCGGCCGGGCTGCAGGGTCTCCTTGACCTCGTCGACGAACTTGCCGCTGACGCCCTTGTCGAGCAGGGCTCCGAACGCGGCCCCAACGGCGGCCCCGATGGCGATCCCGACGACCGGCATGGCGAACACCAGGAGACCGCCAAGGACCGCGCCGACTGCCGCGCCGGTCTCGGTCGTGCCGCTCGCCTCGTTTCGGACGTGCGCCTTGCCGTCCTCGGCGCGTTCCACGACCGCCGTGTCCTCGAAGCGGATCCTGCCGGCTCGCTCGAGGCCCCGCAGGCGGCCCATCGCGTTGCGGGCGTCCTCCAGTTGGTTGAACCCGACGACCACGAGCTGGCTCATGAGGTGCTCCCCTTTGATCACGATTCCAAGGATCCGGCTGAGGGTATGAGCCTAGGCTGCTGTCAGCAACTTGTCAGGATCGGCGCCCAGCATCGCACCAGCGTTTCGACCCCTTTCGGAGGCCCTTCCCGATGATGCAGTCGCCGCCCGCAGACCGGCACGAGCCACCATGAGCTCGAGGAGCACGACCGCGGGCTCGTGTACGACCTCGACACGCTGGACCGGCGGCGCGTCCTCAAGCTGCTCGGGTTCGGTGGCCTCAGCGCCGGCTTGTTCACGCTCATCGGCTGTGGGCCCAATGGAGCGACGGGCAGCGCGAGTGCCGCGGCCGCGGCGACGGACGCCACGGGAGCGAGCTGTGCGCTCGTGCCGGAAGAGACCGCGGGTCCGTTCCCGGGCGACGGCTCGAACGGCCCGAACATCCTGGCCGAGAGCGGTGTCGTGCGCAGCGACATCCGCTCGAGCTTCGGGTCGTCGACGACTGTTGCCGAGGGCGTCCCGCTTGCGATCCAGCTGACGGTCCAGGACGCCGAATGCGCTCCGTTGGCGGGCGCGGCGGTCTACCTCTGGCACTGCGACCGGGACGGCAACTACTCGATGTACTCGGATGCGGCAGCCGGCGAGAACTACCTGCGTGGCGTCCAGGAGGCCGACGACACGGGCCTCGTCACGTTCAGCAGCGTCTTCCCGGCCTGCTACCAGGGCCGCTGGCCGCACATCCACTTCGAGGTGTACCCGAGCCTCGAGCTGGCAACGGACGAGCAGAACAAGATCGCCACCTCGCAGATCGCGCTGCCGCAGGACGCCTGCGAGACGGTGTACGCGACCGCCGGCTACGAGCAGAGCGTGCGGACGCTCGGCCAGGTGTCCCTCGAGGGCGACAACGTGTTCGGCGACGACGGCGGCGTGCGCCAGCTGGGCACGGTCAGCGGCAGCGCGGCGGACGGCTATACGGTCGCGCTCACGATTGCCGTCGAGGGCTGATACTCCGCGACCCCCGGCCTCGGGTATCGTGTCCGGTGACCCCCTCGGATCCGTCCATTTGTCCGATCATCGTGATCTGTCGCGCCGAGGTTCACGGCGCGTCCCAGCCGCCCTGATCCTGCTCGCGATCGCAGTGCCCGCCTGCGCGCGCAACGATGACGTCACCACGGCCGGACCGACGGTCCGGGTCGCTCCAGCCACGCCCGCGCCATCAGAGGTCTCCATGCCAGCCACTCCGACGGGGGATTTCTACGCGGTCCCGGACCCGCTGCCGCCGGGCCCGCCCGGCTCCCCGATCTGGGCGGAGCGCGTCGCCGCACCACCTGGTGCGCTCGCCTGGCGGATCCTCTACCACTCGCGCACGATCCACGACGAGGACATCGCCGTCTCGGGCCTCGTCGTCGCGCCCGACGCGGCGCCGCCGGAAGGCGGCTTTCCGGTGATCGCGTACGCCCACGGAACGACGGGCCTCGCCGATCCGTGCGCTCCGTCGAAAGCGGCACGACCGCTCGCCGATCGGGCCGACGCGGCGGGCGACCTGCCGCTCCCGCCATTCTGGGAGGACGGCTATGTCGTCGTGGCGACCGACTACGAAGGACTCGGGACGCCGGGGCGGCACCCGTACATCGTCGGAGGCAGCGAGGGTCGGGGCGTCCTCGACAGCATCCGCGCCGCGCGCGCCCTGCCCGACGCGCACGCGGGCGATCGGGCGGTGGTGGTCGGCATCTCGCAGGGAGGGCACGCGGCGCTCTTCACCGGCGAGCTGGCCGACGCATACGCGCCGGACGCGGGCCTGCTCGGGGTCGTGGCCCTGGCCCCCGGTGCCGAGCTGGCGCAAGCCGCCATGCTGCTGCTCGGCGATGAGTCGGTCGTCGGTTTCGCGGTCGCGATCGGCGCCGGGTTCGATGCCGCCTACCCGGCGCTTCGGCTCGAGGACATCCTGACCCCGAAGGCGCTCGCGGCCATCGACGTGGTCGACACGGGCTGCATCGACGACATCCTCGAGACGTACGCCGGACCGGTCGAGGAAACCCTCCGGCTCGACGTCCTGATGCAGCCGCCGTGGCCGGCGCTGCTCGACGAGAACACGCCCGGGCGAGCGACGACGAGCGTGCCGATCTTCGTCGGCCAGGGCGACGCCGACGCGCTCGTCGTCCCGGAGCTCACCGACGCGCTCGTCGCGCGGCTGTGTGCGATCGGGGACGACGTCACGTATCGACGCTATCCGGGTGCCTCGCACGGCGGCGTGGTGGAGTCCGCACGCGAGGACGTCCTCGGCTGGATCGAGGACCGGCTGGCCGGCCGTCCGACGGGGACGGCCGGCGGCGACTGTCCCGGCTGAGCGTCAGCCGGCCGACGGGTTCGGAGCGAGCGAGCTGCGGGTCCGGGTCCGCTTGCGACGCGCCGGCGGCTCGTCCGCGGCCGGGGCCCCGGTCGCCGGCGCGGCGCGCCGGGCGTTCGCGTTGCTGACCGGCGACCTGAACTGCGCACCGGCCAGCGGGCGGCTGAACAGGTAGCCCTGGCCGTACGCGCAGCCGAGCGAACGCATGCGCTCGGCCTGTTCGAGCGTCTCGATGCCTTCGGCCACGGCCTGGATATCGAGCGAGCCTCCGAGCGCCACGATGGCGCCGGCAAGCGCCGACGAGCGGTCGCCCGCGTCGGCGCCCTGGACGAACTCGCTGGCGATCTTGAGCACGTCCACCGGGAACTGGCGGAGATGGCTCAGCGAGAAGTAGCCGGTCCCGAAGTCGTCGATGGAGATCCGGACGCCGAGCCCGCGCAGCTCGTCGAGCGTGGCCACGGTTGCCGGCGTCGCGCGCAGGAGGGCGGTCTCGGTGATCTCGAGGACAAGGCGCTTCGGGTCGATGCCGGATTCGCCGAGCGTCTCCTTCACGCCGTCGACGAAGCCCGCGTGCTGGACCTCGCGCGCGGACACGTTCACGCTGAGGAACAGGTCGTCCGGCACCGCGCCATCGCGCTGCCACTCCCCGGTCTGCCGGCACGCCTCGCGGAGGACCCAGCGGCCGATCGGCAGGATCGCGCCGTTCTCCTCGGCGATCTCGATGAACTTCCCGGGCGGGATCGTGCCGCGCGTCGGGTGGTCCCAGCGAACCAGCGCCTCGGCGCCGGCCATCCGGCGCGTCTCGAGCTCGACAATGGGCTGGTAGACGAGGCGAAGCTGGTCGAGTTCGACCGCCCGCTGCAGGTCTCCTGCCAGCTCGTGGCGGTCGCGGATCGCGGCATGCATGCCGGGGTCGAAGACGGCAAAGGCGGCCTTGCCGTTGGCCTTGGCCATGTACATCGCCACATCGGCATTGCGGACGAGGTCGCGCGCACCGTCGACCGCGTCGCGGGCGCTCGCGACGCCGATGCTCGCGCTGACATGGACGGGCTTCCCGTCGATCAGGTACGGCGCGCGGAGCTCGCGCACGAGGCGGTCGGCCATGGCGCGGGCTCGGGCCAGATCGGGCTGGTCCACGGTGAGCACGGCGAACTCGTCGCCACCGAGGCGGGCCACGAGGTCGTTCCCCCGGACGAGACTGCCGATCCGCTCGGTGACGGCGACGAGAAGGGCATCCCCGGTTGCGTGACCGAGGGTGTCGTTGACGACCTTGAAGTCGTCGAGGTCGATGAAGAGCACGGCGCTGACGGTGTCCGCAAGGTGCGGTGCCGCCTGCGGATCGAGTACCCGCTCGAGGCTCAGCTGGAACATGCGGCGGTTCGCCGCGCCGGTGAGCGAGTCGCGTTCGGCGAGGTCCTGGACGTGGCGTAGCAGGACCGCATTGCGCAGGTTGAGCGCGGCGATCGCCCCGAGCTGGCCGACCACCGACACGACCCGGCGCTCGATACCGAGCGAGCGGCGCCGCCCGTACTCGAGGACGATCGCGCCGACTGCCCGGCCGTCGGCGAGCATCGGCGAGACCAGCACGTTGCGGGCGTTCGGCATGACCGACGCGAGGAACGGGTTCGCCGCCGCATCCAACCGCCGAACCGGCAGCGGATCGCGCTCGTCCCAGGAGCGGGTCACGATCGCGTCCGGGTCGACGAGGGTCGTGGGGGCGTCGTTGACGCCGTGCGACGCAAGCACGAGCAGCTGGCCCTCGGATGCACCGAGGACGAGGCCGCGCACGAAACCGAAGCGCTCGACCAGGCCGTCGAGGACGATCCTCGACTGGACGACGGGATCGCGCGCCTCGTCGAGGCGAGCGCCGATGTCGACCATCGCCTGCAGATCGGCCCGGCGCTGGCGGAGCTCACGCTCGTTGATCGCCGAGAAGACCGACGTGGCAAGCGCGAACAGCCAGAACGCCGTCACGCTCAGGAGGGGCATGCGTTCGAACTCGATCTCGCGTCCGGGGACGACGTCCACCGGCGGGAGGAGGTGCGCGGCCTGGGCGTACAGGACGACGAACAGCAGCAGCGAGTGCCACAGCGCGATCTTGAGGCCGGTCCGATACGAGGCCAGGAGCGACACGGCGACGAGGTGGAGGTAGATGAAGAACCGGAACGGGCTTTGCGTTCCCCCGGTCACGTACATCGCCGTGGCCAGGAAGGCACCGTCGATCAGGAGCATCACCGTGAGGAGGCTGTAGTTGAACCGTGTTGAGCGTCGCCGGGCGGCCTCGAAGATGATCGAGATCGCGGCGTAGGCGACCACCACCGAAGCGACCGTGCTGTACGGCACGCCCAACGCCTCCGGCCGGATCGCCCCGCCGATCAGCGTGACGACGGCGACGGCGATGCGGATCCCGAAGAGGTAGCCCATCCGGTCGTTCAGGGACGCGTGGTCATCGCGGTCCTGCGGCACGTTCACGGGGCACCATCCTCTTCGAACTGCACGAGGGTTTCGCTGGCTGAGCGCGGAGCGTTGCGCAGCTTCGGGTCGCGACCGTCCATGCGCGGCTGCACGACCAGGAAGAAGAGCACGGCCAGCATCAGGATCAGCGGGAAGGCGAAGCTCGACGCGACGGCAGCCGCGGCGGCCGGCTTGACGATGATCGCGGCCTGATCGACGGCCGCGTCGGCGACGAAGTCGAGCACTCCGCCGAAGTCCACGGCGCCGCTGCCGGTGGTCTGGCCGGGCATCTGTCCGCCGGCCCGGTCGCGTGGGCCCCCTTGCCCGGGCGTGGCCGGACCCCCTGATGAGCCCTGACCGACGATTGGCGTTGGGCTCTGCAGTGGGATCGGCGTCGGCGACGGCTCGGGGGTCGGCGTCGGATCCGGCGTCGGCGACGGCATCGGGCGTCGGGCCCGGCGTCGGCGACGGATCCGGGTTGGGCGTCGGCGTCGGAGTCGGAGTTGGTGTCGGATTCGGAGTCGGAGTTGGTGTCGGCGTCGGAGTCGGCGTCGGCGTCGGCGTTGGCGTCGGCGTCGGCGTTGGTGTCGGCGTCGGGGTTGGCGTTGGTGTCGGCGTGGGGGTTGGCGTTGGTGTCGGCGTGGGGGTTGGCGTTGGTGTCGGCGTGGGGGTTGGCGTTGGTGTCGGCGTTGGCGTCGGATCCGGGGTGGGCGTCGGCGTCGGTTCGGGGGTCGGCGTCGGCGTCGGTTCGGGCGTCGGGGTCGGCGTCGGTTCGGGGTCGGCGTCGGCGTCGGCGTCGGGTCGGCGTCGGCGTCGGCGTCGGCGTCGGGCGTCGGTTCGGGCGTCGGGGTCGGCGTGGGATCAGGCGCCGACGCCACGACACGCCGGACGGTGTCGTCCGCGTTGTCGAGCTCGGGATCGTTCCACGACTCCGTGCACTGGTTCCTCGACCCGCCGAGCGAGGCGCAGATCAGGTCGGTCCCGCTGTCGGACGCGGCGTAGCTGACGGTGCACTGGCCGTCCGCAGCCGTCATGCAGTCCAGATCGCTGCTGCCACCCGGGTTGTGAGGATCGTTCGGGCCGCTCAGCCACCACATCTTGACGCGCGAGCCGCCGGCGTACGGCTCGCCGTCCTGGTCGTACACGGTGGCGGTAAGGACAACGGCGCTACCCGGGCTGACGTCGGCCGTGTCGGCCTCGACGTCGAGGAACGTGGCCTTGGGGTTCGGATTGGCCGCGATGGCGTGCATCGCCAAGGGCGCCGGCAGCAGCGTCATGACGGACCCCAGGAGCGCCGCCAGGGCGACAGTCCGCCCGCGGCTCCCTCGCGACAGCTCGTTCATCCCCGGACCCCTCGTGTGTCCCACCGGAAGCCCAACGCCGGGCTCACGAACCTGAGTGGCGCGCCACCCCCGGTTGGCGCTGGTCAAGGAATACGTCTGCTGCCCTGGTCCTCTCCACTGCTCGTTGGTCGCCTCGGTGACTATGTGCGCGCGCGCACCTCGGCGGGGCTTTGGGGCACCAGCCCGCCGAGTACCAAGCGGGCGGTGGTACCGATGGCCGGAACAAGGCGTGCCGGACGACAGCGAACCGCCCGGAACCGTCCGAATCCGACCCGCTGTCGCAACGCCGTCGCGGCGCCGCGAGGCCGACCCCGTCAGAAGAAGGTCGAGCCCCACGACTTGTCGGAGGGTTCGCAGGAGCGCGTCCACCTCGGCGAGCGCGCCATTGCGGTGCTCGTCGACACCGCGGGTGCGACCGATGCTCGCCCGGCCGACGCCGGGCTGCCGCGCTACGCCGCGAAGACGTCCTGCGGCTCGCCGATCTCGATCGGGTTGTTGACTCGGGTCCGCGCTCCACTCGAACCAGCCCCCGTCGTAGACGGCCGCGCGCGGCCAGTCCTGGAGGTAGGCGTAGAACCACGTCTCGCTGGCCCGCCAACCGGTACCGCAGTAGAACGCGACCCACTTGTCGGGGACGATCCCGGCCTCCGCCCAGTTGGCGGTGATCTCCGGATACGGCCGCATCGTGTTGTCGATGTTCCGGTAGTGCTGCATGTGGTACGCATCGGAGCCGCAATTGCCCCACACGTCGCCCTTGATCCGGCCGGCCGGGCCAATGTAGTTGTAGCCGCTCACCGCGCCGATGTGCTCGCGCCACGTCCGGATGCTGACGAGCGCGGCGCCGCCGGGATCGGCCAGGATCTCCTTGGCCTCTCCGATATCGACGATCAGTTCCGGGCGGACCGGGATTGCCGCGCCGAACTCGGGTACCGACACAGGCTGGCGAGGCGTCGTTTCGATCGGGTTGCCTTCCCGGACCCACCAGTCGTAGCCACCGTCGAGGAGGCGCACGTCGTCGACGCCTGCGTAGCGCAGGATCAACGCGGCCCGGGTGGCGGCGATCTGCCCTGCGCGGCGCCCCGGCCACTTCTCGTTCGCGTCGCCTTCGGTGTCGCGCCCGTACAGGATCACGGTCGTATCGGCGGTGATCCCGAGCGACCGCAGCGCGTGATCAAGCTCGGCGGGCGTCCGGCGATTCCAGTCGGCCGGCAATTCGAGCCAGTTCGTGTCGAGATAGTGGGCGCCCGGGATGTGACCGTCGGCGTACTCCTCGGGAACGCCGAAGTTCACATGGAACAGCACGTGGCGGGTCTGTGGGGCAGCCTCGGGCCGCTTCCCTGCGAGCACGGCACGCAGCCAGTCGATGTGAACCAGCTTGTCGTAGTTCGGCAGGCCTTCGGTCGGCAGGCCTTCGTCGGCTGCCCACGCGGACCAGCCGGCGTCATAGCTGCGCACGTCCTCCAGGCCGTTCGCAAGCAGGTGGCTGGCGAGCGGGACAACGTCGTCCGGTCCGTCGCCATAGATCACGATCGAGCGACCGGGCTCGACGCCCTTCGAACGAAGGAGGCGTTCGACCTCGGGCGCGTCCACCGTTCGCAGCCAGTCGCCCGGGAATGCCACTGCCCCCGGGATGTGCCCGCCGCGTGCCTCGTCTCGGAGGCGCCAGCCGTTGTAGGCGGCCAGCGGGCGCACGTCGACGACTGTCAGTGCCGGGTCGCCCAGCCGGTCGCGAAGCTCATCGGTCGAGATTGCCAGGCCGGTCCCCTCCTGGACGATATGGAGTGTGCTCATCGGTGGTTCCCTCTGAATTGTCGTGCTGCAGTCAAACAAAAACCCCGCTCGCTTCGAGCAGGGATGACGGTGGGTGCTGCGCGGATCGTCAGGCGCGTTCCGCGCTCATGGACACCATCTGCCCTGCCTGGCAGCGGCGCAACACGAACAGCTGAATCGGGTGCCTGTCGCGTGATCCATTTCGCGCGGCATTGTGCCACCTATATCTCCGATAAGCAAGGTAGACGTTCGGGCCGACCGGAGATCGTTCGAAACCCCGACCCGTCCGATAGCTGTCCGCAAGCCCCACAGGGCCATCCTTTGGGCAAGGAGGCCACGCATGCCACACGCATCGGGCACGTTCGAGATCACGGGAATGAACGAAGACCCCTGGCACCAGGGCGACGGTGAACCACGCCTCACCCGGGCCGGCGGCACGCAGCGGTTCAGCGGTGACATCGACGGTGACGGCGTGGTGGAGTGGGTCGCCTGCTACGGGGATGCCGGTGCACGGCTTGTCGGGCTGCAGCACATCCATGGGACGATCGATGGGCACAAGGGCGCTTTCGTGATCGAGGCAACATCCGACCATGACGGGAAGCAGTCGTCCGGAACCTGGAAAGTCGTCGGAGGGAGCGGGAGCGGCGAGCTCGCCGGGATCGCAGGAAGCGGCGGCTTCGAAGCCGCCGGCGGCCGGTCCGTCAGCTACCGGCTCGACTACGAGCTCCGCTGACGCGAAGGTCCGGCGCTTTCCGATCCGGGTCGGGCGACGCTCGCGACCGGTCCTCGTGCTGTTCGGCGTCCGCGACGACAACGCGTACGTGGACCTCGGCGCGACCGTCGATGCCCGCTTCGGGTTCTTCCGCGTGACGACGCCCGTCGGCAACGTCGCCAGCTGGCGGATCGAGGGTCCATGGCACTGGATCACCGCCATCGGCGTCCGCCGCAGCTTTCGCCACGGCGACATCGCGTTCGACGGAACGCACACCGGGGGCGTGCGCATCGACTTCCGCGAGCCCGTGCGCTTCGGGCCGTTCCGGCAAACGGCGCTGTACGTGACGGTCGAGGATCTCGAGGGCTTCGCCGCAGCGCTCGCCTCGCTCGGCATCCCCGGCAGCGACGCGCGGACCGGCGCCACGCACTGACGCCGTCGCCCGCGAGCGGTCAGCTCCCGGCGCGGGCCAGCGCGTCCGATACGAGCTGCTGTGCCTCGTCGATCAGTTGGGCGAGGTGGTCCTCGCCACGGAAGCTCTCGGCGTAGACCTTGTAGACGTCCTCGGTACCGGACGGCCTCGCGGCGAACCAGCCCAATTCGGTCGCGACCTTCAGGCCACCGATCGGGGCACCGTTGCCGGGCGCCGTGGTGAGGATCGCGCTGATCGGCTCTCCGGCGAGCGTGGCGGCGCGCACCGCGTCCGGTGCCAGCCGGCCGAGCACGGCCTTCTGTGCGGGCGTCGCGCGCGCGTCGATCCGCCGGTAGGCAGGCGCCCCGAAGCGCGCGGTCAGCTCCGCGTACGCGGCCCCCGGATCCCGGCCGGTGCGCGCGGTGAGCTCAGCGGTGAGGAGGCACGCGATGATCCCGTCCTTGTCGGTGGTCCACACGGTCCCGTCGCGGCGCAGGAACGATGCCCCGGCACTCTCCTCGCCCCCGAAGCCCACCGTGCCGTCGACGAGCCCGTCGACGAACCACTTGAAGCCGACCGGGACCTCGAGCAAGCGCCGCCCCAGGTCGGCCGTGACGCGGTCGATCATCGCGCTCGAGACGAGCGTCTTGCCGACGGCGACGTCCGTGTCCCAGGCGCGGCCTGCCGCCGAACAGATAGGCGACCGCCACCGACAGGACGTGGTTCGGGTTGAGCAGCCCGTTGGACGGCGTGACGATCCCATGGCGGTCGGCGTCGGTGTCGTTGCCGAACGCGATGTCGAAGCGATCGCGCAACTCGACCAGCCGCGCCATGGCGTAGGGCGACGAGGGATCCATCCGGATGCGCCCATCCCAGTCAACCGTCATGAACCCGAATTGCGGGTCAACGACGTCGTTCGTCACGGTCAGGTCGAGGCCGTAGCGCTCCGCGATCGCCGGCCAGTAGTCGACCGATGCGCCCCCGAGCGGGTCGACCCCGATGCGCAGACCCGATGAGCGGATCGCGTCCATGTCGAGGACCGAACCGAGATCGTCGACGTAGCGCGCGACGAAGTCGTAGCGGCCCGCCCTGGAGATCGCGCGCTCGAACGGCACGCGTTCGATCTGTTCGACGCCCGCCTCGAGCAGGCGGTTGGCCTCCTCCTGGATCCAGCCGGTCACGTCGGTGTCCGCCGGGCCGCCGTTCGGCGGGTTGTACTTGAAGCCGCCGTCCTCGGGCGGGTTGTGCGACGGCGTGACCACGATGCCGTCG
Organism: uncultured Chloroflexia bacterium; assembly: GCA_963721655.1. GTDB lineage: Bacteria > Chloroflexota > Limnocylindria > Limnocylindrales > CSP1-4 > DASTYU01. Next base: position 41,495 of record CAVRKH010000014.1, read on the forward strand.
GCCAGCCCGTCGTGCCGGCCGTTGTTGTGAGTCAGGATGGCGTGGGACAGCGCCGGCGTCGGTGCCGGGCGATCCGAGGTGTCGATCAGGACGTCGACACCGCCCGCCACCAGGACTTCGATCGCGGTTTGCGTGGCGGGCTCCGAGAGCGCGTGCGTGTCGCGGGCAAGGAACAGCGGACCGTCGAAGCCCCGCGAGCGGCGGTAGCGCACGACCGCTTCGCTCGTGGCGAGGATGTGCGCCTCGTTGAACGACGTCCGCAGCGAGGACCCGCGGTGCCCGGACGTTCCGAACGCGATCCGCTGCCCGGCGACGGTCGGGTCGGGCACGACGTCGTGGTACGCGGCGAGCAGCCGCTCGACGTCGACGAGTGCTGCCGGGTCGGCGGGGTGTCCGGCCCGGGTATCGACCGTCATCGGTCCGCGCCCGGTGGCCGGGAGCCCGTCGCGTGGCGCAGGAACCGGTTTTCCGGCGGGTCCATCCCCAACAGGATAGCCGCGACGTCAGCCCGCCTGGACGCCTCCGAAGCGACGGATGATCTCGCGAAGCTGAGGGTCGCGCCAGCTGTGCGGCGGCAGCGTCATCTCGGCACGCTCCCCTACCCGCCGAACCTCGATGTCACCCCAGGTCTGGGCGGTGTACAGCCGCTTCACCTCGGCGGCGGCGGCGTACGCGCTGGCGGCGGCAACGAAGACGATGATGACCACGGATACCTGCTCACCCTCCAACCGGACAAGATCAGCGCCCGGGCCAGGGGCTCGGGCGCTGTGTGCTTCAGGGTGCGGGAGCGTCAGACCACCCCGCCTCCCGATCGACTCCTGCTGGTGAAGAAGTTGTAGGCGACCACGACGATGACCGCGCCGATCGTGGCGACGATGATCGTGCCCAGGTTGATCCCGGTGAGGTAATCCGAGCCTGGAAGCAGCAGGCCGGCGATGAAGCCGCCGACAACCGCGCCGACGATCCCGAGCAGGATCCGGCCGATGATCCCCAGGCCCTCGTCACCCGTGACGAGGAAGCCCGCCAGGATGCCGGCGATCGCGCCGACGACGATCCATGAGACGATTCCCATCTTGCTCCTTCTCTCGGCGGCTGGGCGGCTGCCGTCATCGCATTCGTTTGCCGAGTTGCCCAGCAGAGCGTGCGCGATGCCCCGTTGCGCGCCCGCCACATTGCGGCCACGCAGAGATTGCGCGCGGCTGACGAACCGCCCGATCGCGCACGAACGTTCGCGCTCAGGGCCGACACGCAATGGTTCTGCAAGGTCGACGCGCCGGGCACGGGGCGGCCCGCAACCGGATGCGGCGATCCTGAATGTGCCTGTGTGAGGAGCCATGCCAACCCGGCCAGCCACCGCCGTCGCAGGCCCGCCTCTCCCCGAGCTCCAGCCCGGGGAGGATGTATGGGCCATGCTCGCCCTGCCCTCGCTCACGCTGCTCGCCACGGATCGACGGCTCCTCACGCGGAGTGGCGACCGTGTCGAGACGTGGGACTACAAGGCCATCACCCAGGTCGGACCGGCCGGGATCGAGGGTGACGTGGTGATCTCGTTCCTCGACGGCCATCGGCCGCTGGTCGTCCACGCGAAGGGCGACGAGGGTGCGATGCAGGCATTGACCGTGATCGGGCTGCTCGTGGCCCAGTCACGGCGCCTCGACCGCGTGCAGGCAGCGACGCGCTGAGCCGCCCCTGATCACGGGCGCGCGCCCGGCCTAGACTCGGGCTCACATGCATGAGCCCCCATCCGACGCAGACGACATCCGCCCGGCCTCCGAAACCGAGCTGGCGGACGCGGCCGGAATGCACCGCGCGAACCGCGCCGCATGGGACGAGGCCGCGGAACGCTATGAGCGCTGGCTGCCCGAGGCGATCGAGCTGATCCGGTCGGGCGGGAGCAACCTGTTTCCCGTCGAGGAAGCACTCATCGGCAACCTGCACGGCCGCTGCCGGCGCGCCGTGCACCTGCAGTGCGCCGGCGGCCGAGACACGTTGTCTCTGTGGAACCTGGGCGCGGACGAGGTGGTGGGCATCGACTTCAGCCCGCCGATGCTCGAGCTCGCACGGAGGTTGTCCGAGGCCGTTGGCGCGCCGGCTCGCTGGATCGTCGCCGACGTCATCGACGCCCCGGCGGAGCTGGATGGCACGGCCGACCTGGTGTACACCGGCCGGGGGGCGCTCATCTGGCTGCACGACCTCGACGCGTGGGCCGCGGTGATCGCCCGCCTCCTTGCGCCTGACGGCCGGCTGGTGCTGTTCGACGGCCACCCCGCCGAGTGGCTCTTCGACGGCGACGCCGACGGCCACTGGGTCGCGACTGGATACGACTATTTCGGCGGCGCCGAGGCGTCACGCGGATGGGCGCCCGAGTACATCGACTGGCTGTCGATCCCCGACGCCGAGCAGAGCTGGAAGTTCGCCCGCGCATGGACGATCGGGGAGGTTGTCACCGCACTCGTCGGCGCCGGACTCCGGCTGGAACAGCTCACCGAGCATCCTGTCGACTGGTGGGGCGGCCACGGCGACGTCCGCCCGGAGGAGCGCGGCCGCGTTCCGCTGTCGTTCTCGGTCGTGGCCAGACGCGCCGGCTGACGCCCCCTCAGCGCTCCGGCCGGTCGCCCACCGAGATCCAGGCCTGATCCAGCGCGACGTGGATGACCGACGGTCGTTCAGCGACGAGTGCCTGCCGGAGGGCCGGCTCGAACTCGTCATCGCGCTCCACGAGGACACCACGCGCCCCGCAGGCGCGCGCGATTGCGGCGAAATCGACCGGACCGAGCTCGGTCGCGACACCCTGACCGCTGCCGCGCCGTTCCTGCCACATCCGGATCGTGCCGTAGCGCTGATTGTCGAAGACGACAACGATCACGCGGGCGCGCTCGCGCACGGCTGTCTCGAGCTCGGCGAGGGTCATCCCCAGGCCGCCATCGCCCACGAGTGCTACGGCCGGCCGATCGCGGTGGACCAATGCCGCGGCAATCGCGGCCGGCAGCCCGTAGCCCATGGCTCCCGATGTCGGACCCAGGAAGGTGCCCGGCTTGCGGAACCTGAAGCCGCGGTTGAGCCAGCCCGCGAAGTTGCCGGCGTCGCTCGTCACGATCGCGTCGTCGGGCAGCACCCGGCGGAGCGTGGCGATCGTCCGACCCGGATGGACACCCGGCCCGTCCCACGGGCCGTCGTCGACGACCGTGGCCGCCTCCCAGGACTGCACGGTCGGCCTCGTTCCGGGCATGCCGTTCGTCGACTGACGCGGCATCGAGCACCGCCTGGTTGAGGAGCCGGTCGATCGAGGCGCGCAGGAACGCCCGTGCATCACTGGTGATCGAGAGGGTCGGAGCGGGCTGGCCCGGCGGCACGCGTGGATCGATGTCGACGTGCGCCCAGCGGCTGCCCGCAGCCGGGACGCGGTATCCGAAGGTGGTGGTCTCGGACAGGCGGCAGCCAAGGACCAGGAGTGCATCCGCGGCCTCGATCCGTTCACGGACGATATCGGGCGCGCCGAGACCGGCCATGCCGAGGTAGAGCGGGTTCTCATTCGAGATCACGTCCCCGCGCCGCCAGGACGCGACCACCGGGACGCGCAGCAGCTCGGCGAAGCGTGTCAGGTCCGTCGACGTGCGGGCCCGCAGGACCCCGGCCCCGGCCAGGATCAGCGGCCGCTCCGCATTCGCAAGCAGACGGAGCACGGCGCGGACATCGTCGTCGGTCGGACGGGCAGTCGGTGGACGGCTGAGCTCGATCCGGGTCTCACCCGGGACGGTCTCGTCGAGCAGGTCCTCGGGAAGCGACAGCAGGACCGGGCCAGGCCGGCCGCCGAGGGCCTGCTGGACGGCTTCCGGGAGCGCGCTCGCAAGCTCGTCGACGGAACGAGGCTCGGCGCTCCACTTGGCAAGCCGCCCGAAGGACTCGGTCTGGTCGACCTCCTGGAATGCCTCCCGGCCGCGATAGTTTCGCTCGACCTGGCCGACGATCGCGAACATCGGTGTCGAGTCCTGCAACGCGGTGTGGATCCCGATCGCCAGGTTGGCCGCTCCAACCGCGCGCGTCCCGAGGCAGGCCGCCGGTCTGCCGGTCAGCTGTCCGTAGGCCTCGGCCATGAACGCGGCCGCGCCCTCGTGCCGGGTCGCGACGACGCGGATCCCGACGTCGCCGAGCGCCTCGAGGACGCCGAGGAAGCTCTCTCCGGGGACGGTGAACGCGTAGCGGACGCCGGCGGCGCGCAGGGCCTCGGCCACGAAATGACCGGCCGAACGGGGCTCGGCCGGTTCCTCGACCGCCGCGGGCTCGGGTTCGAAGGCCGGTTCCTCGGCCAACCTGGGTTCGTCGTCGGCCGGCACGGACGCGTCGTCGTCCCCCTCGGTCGCAGCGGGTTCGACAGACGGACGACGCCTCGTCGGCGTGCGCTTCTTCGGGCGCCTGAAGCGCATCGGGTGCCTCGGGTACCTCGAATGCGGGGCTCGGGTCGAATGCCTCGGGTTCGGGCGCCGGGGGCGCCTCGAAGGTCGGGTTCGGCTCCGGCGGGGCGGGCTCGGGGTCGTCGACCTCGAGCGGGGCGGCCGGCTGCTGCGGTTCGGTCACGACACGCTCCTGGGGGGTTGGCGGTGCTAGAGGGCCATCGGCGCGATGACGGCGGACAGGATGAGCCCGAAGATGACGACGATGACGAGCACGAACATCACGATGCGGGTCATACGCTCACTCGGCATTGACGTCGCCCTCAGCGATAGTTCTGGAATTGCAGGGGAACCGGCTCGTCGAGCTCGCGCAGGCGGGCGATCACCTTCTGGAGGTCGTCCTTGTTCTTGCCCGACACGCGGACCGCGTCGCCCTGGATCTGCGACTTGACCTTCGGGAACTCGTCACGGATCAGCTTCGTCAGGCGCTTCGCCAGGTCGTCGGGCAAACCGCGCCGCAAGCCGATCTCCTGGCGGACCTTGGATCCGCCGGCCGGTTCGACCTTGCCCCAGTCGAAGATCTTGAGCGACAGGTTGCGGCGGACTGCCTTGGACTCGATGAGATCACGAACGGCCGCCGCGCGATGCTCGTCATCGGTGAGCAGCGTCAGCTCGGTCTTGCCCTGGGTGAGGTCGACGGTGACACCCTTGAAGTCGTAGCGCTGCTGGACCTCGCGACGCACCTGGTCGAGCGCGTTGCGAAGCTCCTGCTCGTCGAAGTCGCTGACGACGTCGAAGGAACTCTCCCCTGCCATGGATCCTCCTCCTGCGGCACGCCAGTATGCCCGGATCAGCCGGGTCGACGCGACCCCAGCCGTTCGAGGAGCAGCTCCCCGATGCGGTAGCTCCGGCCGCCGCCCATCACGAGCACGGCATCCCCGCTGCGGACCTCGCCGGCCAGCCACGCCGCCGTGTCCTCCACGGATCCCGGGGCGCCGACGGGGATCCCGGGCCGGCGAGCCGCGACGGCCTCGGCGAGGCCGGCCGCCGATGCGACCGTCGTGTCCGGGTCGCGGCCTGCCCAGATGTCGGCCACCGCCACGGCGTCTGCGTCGGCGAGGACCGCCGCGAAGTCGTCCAGCATCGCGGCGGTCCGGTGGAAGGTCAGCGGCTCGTACACGGCCCACAACCGGCGGCCAGGCTCGCGCTGGCGAAGCGCGCCAATCGTCTCGCGGATGGCCGTCGGGTGGTGCCCGTAGTCGTCGTACACGGTCACGCCGGCCGCCTCGCCCTTCCGCTCGAGGCGCCGCCCGACGCCGGCGAACGAGGCAGCACCGCTGAGCACGAGCTCCGACGGGAGGTCCAGCGCCCGAGCCGCTGCGATGACGCCAAGCGCGTTGGCGACGTTGTGGCGTCCGGCCGTTGTCAGGCGGATGGTGCGGGGCTCGCCGAGAAGCGCGCGGCTGAAGAGCTCCACGGTCGTGCCGTCGGTATCGGCCGCCGCGATCCGCGCGAGCAGGACCGGCACGGGATCGCCGCCGGCGGCGAACTCATCCGCCAGTCCACGGGCGAAGCCGTCGAGCCGTTGCGCGGAAGCGTCGATCACCGCGGTGAGAATCAGGCTGCCCGGCCACGTGCCGACCAGTCGACGACCGAGCGCCGCCACGTTGGGGTCGCCGACGTTGGCGATGAGCATCGGTGGCGGTCCGCTGCGGCCGCCTGCCGCGGACCGGATCCACGTCTCGAATGCACCGCTCACGGCGGCGGTGTCGGCGAACACGTCCGGGTGGTCCCACTCGACGGATGTCAGCACGGCCAGGTCCGGCCGGTACGGGTCGAAGTTGCCGGCGTACTCGTCGGCCTCCACGACGAACGGGCCCGAGCCCCAGCGCGCCGTGGCCGGCGCACCACCCGTCACCGACGTCGGCAGCAGCGCGCCGACGAACGCCGCGGGATCCGCCCCGGCGGCCACGAGGGTGTGCACGAGCCAGCCGGAGGTGGTGCTCTTGCCGTGCGTCCCGGCAACCGCCACGAGCGTCCGCCCGGCGGCCGCGTCGGCGACCACCTGCTGCCACGGCTCCAGCGGGATGCCCGCCGCACGGGCGGCGGCCAGCTCCGGGTGGTCGGGGTCGACCGCCGTGAGGGCCTTCGTGACGGCCAGCCGGTGCGGCCGCTGGGGACCCGTCACGTGCGCCGGGTCATGGGCCCAGGCAAGCGGGATGCCGGCCGCCTGGAGGGCAGGCGTGTATTGCGAGGGCCCACCGGGATCGCAGCCGCTGGCGACACCACCGGCGCGCTGGGCAAGGAGTGCCGCAGCGCTCGCCCCGGCCCCCGCGGCACCGACGACGTGGATCCGCTCTCCGGCCACGATCGGCCGGGCTGCTCGCGCCCGGGCGAGGCCGGACCCGACAGTGGCGGCGTCGCGCGTCACGAGCCGAGCCGTTCGAGCAGCAGCTCGAGCGCGGCAGCCGCGCTGTCGCGCTTGTTCGCCGAGCGGTCGCCGGACCACAGGTGGCGGCGGACGTCGGCGCCCGCCTGATCGGCCACGGCGACGTAGGTGAGCCCCACGGGCTTCTCGTCGCTCCCGCCGCCGGGACCGGCGATGCCGGTGATCGACACGGCGACCGTCGTCCCGAGACGGGCCCGGGCGCCCTCCGCCATGGCCCGCGCGACCTGGGCCGAAACCGCGCCGTGCGAGGCGAGGAGCTCGGCGGGGACGCCGAGCTGGTCGCGCTTGACGTCGTCGGCATAGGTGACGAACCCGCCGAGGAAGTACGCGCTGGAGCCGGCGATCTCGGTGATCGCGTGCGCCACCAGGCCCCCGGTGCACGACTCGGCGGTGGCGACGGTCAGACCGCGCTCGACGCAGACGGTGAACAGGCGCTCGGCCAGGGCGACGAGTCGATCGTCCGTCACCGGCTGCTAGTGGCGGTTCGTCTTCTGCGGTTTATCCGGAGGCTCGAAGAGCCAGGTCTCCGGGATCCCCGACTTGCCCAGCGCACCGATCTTCGTGCCGTTCAGCGTGAACAGCGTCACGCCGGACGAACCGGTCCGGACCTCAACCGAATTCTTGCCCTGGAACGTGAGCGTCTTGCCGTTCTTGTAGACCGTCCCGGCCGGACCCACCTTCTTGTCGACCTTGCCGTCGACCCAGACCTTGATCCACGCGCGCCCGCCCTTGATCCGCACGACGAGGTTCACGCCCTTGTATTCGACCGTGACGTTGCGCGTCAGCGAGGTGGTCTTGCCTTCGTCGCTCGAGGCCGTGACCGTCAGCGACCAACGGCCGGTCGTCAGCTCGTACGGGGTGTTGAACGTCCCGTCCTCTGCGACGGCAACCTTGACCTGCGCCGGGGTCGGCGGGTTCTTCGGTGCAGTGTCGCCCTTGGCCGGCCCGGTATAGGTCGCGTGGACCACGACCTCCTTCGCATTGGTGGTGGTGCCCTGGACCGGGATCGCTCCGTTCTCGAACGTCGCCCCCTCGGCCGGCTGGTCGAGGCTGAGCGTCGGCGTCTCGATCTCGCGGAACGGGACCGTGATGAAGATGCGCTTCGTGTCGTCCGAGGTCTTCTGCGTCGTCGGGTCGCGGGCGCTGATGTCGAACTGGTTGCGACCGCGGCGGAGGTCGATGTCGGCAGTCCACGAGCCGCCCGTGTCGGCGGTCACGAGCATCGGCTGGTCCCAGCTCGGCGAGACGATCGAGACCGTCGCCCCGGGGATCGTGGTGCCGCGCAGCACGTACGACGTGGCTGCCTCGTCGACGTCGACGACCGCGGTGGGCGGCTGCGTGACCCCGATCGTGGGCGGCTCGACGTAGCGCTGGATCTGCATCGCGAGGTAGATCGCGAACGCGGCCACCGCGACGGTCATGATCGCGGCCACGATGATGGCCGGCGAGAAGGTCAGGCCCTTGCGCGGAGCGGCGATCGGGCGCGGAACGACGATGACCGGCTCGGGCTCCTTGATCTCGCCGCGCTCGCGGCGCCACTGGAGCAGGACGTCGTCAGGATCGAGGCCGAGGTACAGCGCGTAGTTGCGCAGGAAGCCCTTGGTGTAGACCGCCCCGGGCAGCTCCTTGTAGTCGCCCCGCTCGAGGGCGGCCAGGTAGCGTGCCCGGATCTTCGTGTCGCGTTCGGCGCGGTACAGGTCCACGCCCTTGCGCTCGCGCGCCGTGAGCAGCCGCTCGGGCAGGTTGGGACCGTAGTCGGACGTGGAGCCGCGCGCCGACTCGCCGCGGTCGATGCCGACCGCACGCTTCACCTGGTCTCGCGTGGTCATTCGTCTTCCCCGTCGAACTCGTCCCCCGCCCCGGCTGGTGACGGACTGTCCCGCCGGAGCACGGCCCGGGCATTCGACCCATCGAAGGCGCCGATATACCCCCGCGCCTCGAGTTGGTCGATCATCCGCGCTGCGCGAGCATAGCCCACCTTCAATCGACGCTGTAGCAGCGAAGCGGATGCACGATCGTACTCCCGGATCACCTCGATCGCGTCGGGCAGCAGACGGTCGGCTTCCTCGTCGTCGTCGACGGCGCGGCCGCTTCCCTCATCGCCGGTCTCGATGATCGACAGGTCGTAGTGCGGGTCGTCGATCTGGTCCTTCCAGTGCTCGACGACCTGCGCGATCTCGTGGTCGGACACGAAGACGCCCTGCATCCGGATCGGGCGCGGCAGGTCGGACGGCTGGTAGAGCATGTCGCCGCGCCCGATCAGGTCTTCGGCCCCGGGCGCGTCGAGGATCGTCCGCGAGTCGATCTGCGACGCCATGGCGAACGCGATGCGGCTCGGGAAGTTGGCCTTGATGAGGCCGGTGACGACGTTCACAGAGGGGCGCTGCGTGGCGAGGACCATGTGGATGCCGACCGCGCGCGCCTTCTGGGCCAGGCGGACGATCGGATCCTCGACGTTCTTGCCCTCGCGCATCATCAGGTCGGCCAGCTCGTCGATCACGATGACGATGTACGGCATCCGGTCGGCCGGGTCTACCCTCGTCTCGTTAAAGGCACGGATGTTGCGCGCCGTGGCGCCCGCCAGGCGCCGGTAGCGGCCCTCCATCTCGTTGACCGCCCAGAGCAGCGCCGCCTTGGCCTTCTCGGGCTCGGTGATGACCGGCACGAGCAGGTGCGGCAGCCCGTTGTAGGCGGCCAGCTCGACGCGCTTGAGGTCCATCAGGATGAGCCGGATCTCGGCCGGCGTGGCCTTGCACAGCAGGCTCGTGATGAGCGCGTTGACCATGACGCTCTTGCCCGACCCTGTGGCGCCGGCGATCAGCAGGTGGGGCATGCGCGCGAGGTCGACGGCCTGCGCCTTGCCGGCCACGTCGCGGCCGAGGGCGAAGGTCAGCTTCGAGCCGGTCGCCTCGAAGTCGAGCTCGTCGAGGATCCGCCGCAGCGCGACGATGTTGAAGTCCTTGTTGGGGATCTCGATGCCGACCGCGCTCTTGCCCGGGATCGGCGCCTCGATCCGCAGCGAGCGGGCCGCGAGGGCCATCGCCAGGTCGTCGGCGAGCGCCTCGATCCGGCTGACCTTGATGTCCGGCGCCGGCTGGACCTCGTACTGGGTGACCACCGGTCCGGCGTTGCGGCTGGTGATCTCGGCCGGGATGCCGAAGCCGGCCAGCTTCTTCTTGATGATCTCCTCGTTGTGGCGATGGATCGTCTCTTCCCCGGTGCCGTTCACGGGCACCGGGATGTCGTCGAGGATGGCCGAGTCCGGGAGGCGGTACTCGGCCTCGCGCGTCGGTGCCGAGTCGCCTGCCTCGGTGATGTCGTCGAGCGGACGCGGACGCGGCGCGGTTGCCACGGCGGCCGCTCCGGCGGCACGGGCGGGGGCGAACGTGGCCGAGGTCGGCGACGGGCTGGGGATGGCGACCGGGATGCTCGTCGCGGGATCGCCGTTCCCGCCCCAGATGCCGGTCTGGCCCTCGGACGTGCCAACCGCGACAGCGCCCGCTCCACGCCGGCCCTTCGCGGTAGCCGTCGCGCTGGCAGCGGCGGTCGGGGCTGCGCCGTTCGACGCCGTCGGCGACTCCCGTTTCATGCTCGCCGCGGTAACGCCGCCCAGCCAGCGGGCGGTGCCCGTCACGGGCCGCGCAAGCTCGGCGGGGCGCAACGCGAACGCGATCATGAGGCCGATCACGATCAGGCCCACGAGCAGGATGAACGCGCCCGGGCCGGTGACGAGCGGGACCAGGAGCTCTTCGAGGAAGCGGCCGATTCGCCCGCCGCCGCGCTCGACCCCGAAGAGCTCGAAGCTGAGGACCTCGAGGCAGCCGAGGAAGCCGACGAACGCGATGGACAGACCGATGACGGTCGCGCCCCATCCGGAGTTCGGCTTGCGACCGGGACCCCATTCGAGGTACCAGCCCGCGCTGAGCAACAGGAACGGCAGCAGCCAGCGGCCGGTCTCGAACCACGGCGCGATCGAGTCGCGGTACCGGTCGGTGAGCTCGCCCTCGCCCGGCAGCAGCAATGCGATCAGCGTGACGGCGCCGAGCAGGAGGAATGAGATGCCGACGATCGAGCGGGCAACCTCGGGGCTGATGGCGGGCATGCGCACGGTGGGCAGCCCGCTGCTGCGGCGTCGCCGCCGAGTCGCCTGCCGGCTCGTGGCCGAGGTGCGCCGACGGGTCGCCACCCTCAGACCTCGACCACGACCGGGAAGACCATTGGCCGGCGCTTCGTCTGCTCGTACAGGTAGCGCGAGACGCCGTCCTTGATCTGGGTCTTGAGCAGACCGACCTCGCTGATGTGGTCACCCGGAGTGGAGATCGCCTCGGTCACGCGGCGGACGGCCTCCTCCATGATCGGATCCTTCTCGTTGAGGTGGACGAAGCCCCGGGTGACGATCTCGGGCGAGCCGATGACCGTGCCGGTCTGCTTGTCCACCGTGACGACGATCATGAACATCCCGTCATTGGCCAGCGAGCGCCGGTCACGCAGGACGATCTCGCCGACATCCCCGACGGAAAGGCCGTCGACGAACACGTAGCCGGCCGTCACGGGCGCGCCGCGTCGCGCCGAACCGTCGGCGTACAGCTCGATCGGCGTGCCGTTCTCGATGATGAAGACGTTGTCCGGCTCGACGCCGGTCTCGATGGCCAGGCGGCCATGCTGGACCTGCATCCGGAACTCGCCGTGGATCGGGATGAAGTGCTTGGGCTTGGTGAGCCCGAGCATGAGCTTGAGCTCTTCCTGGCTGGCGTGTCCGGAAACGTGGGCGCGCTTGATCGTGTGGTAGTACACGTTGGCGCCGGCCTTGAACAGGTTGTCGATCGTCCGCGAGACGTATTCCTCGTTGCCCGGGATCGGGCTGGCGCTGACGATGACCGTGTCGCCCGGCTGGATCTCGACGAAGCGATGGTCACGATTGGCCATCCGCGCGAGGCCGGCCATCGGCTCGCCCTGGGCGCCGGTCGTGGCGATGACGAGCTTGGCGTCGGGGTGGTCCTTGATCTTGTCCTTGGACACGATGCGCGACGCGTCGTATTTGAGGTAGCCGAGGTCGGTGGCGATGCGGAAGTTCTGCTCCATCGAGCGACCGATGACGGAGACGTTGCGGTCCATGTCGGCCGCGGCGTCGAGGACCTGCTGGACGCGGGCGATGTTGGACGCGAAGGTCGCGACGATGACGCGCCCCTCGAGCGGCTCCATGATCTCGCGGAAGGCCTCGCCGACCGTTCGCTCCGACGGCGTGTAGCCGGGGTTCTCGGCGCGGGTCGAGTCAGACAGGAGGCACGCGACACCCTCCGCGCCGAGCTTGGCGAGGATGGCGAAGTCGGACAGCTTGCCGTCGACCGGGGTGTGGTCGAACTTGAAGTCGCCGGTATGGACGATCGTGCCGACTGGCGTCCGCAGGGCGAGGCCCATGGCGTCCGGGATCGAGTGACCCACCCGGAACGGGATGACCGTGAACGGGCCGATGGTGATCTCGTCGCCCGGGTCGAGCGGGATCAGTGGATTGTTGTGGAGCTTGTGCTCCTTGATCTTGTTGCCGAGCAGGCCGCGGGCCAGGGTGCTGGCGTAGACCGGCACGCCCGGGAACTCGGGCAGGACGTACGGCAGGGCGCCGACATGGTCCTCGTGGGCATGGGTGATCAGGAACGCCTTGACGTTGGCGCGGCGCTCCTTGAGGTAGGTGACGTCGGGGATGACGAGGTCGATGCCGAACATCTCCTCGTCGGGGAACATGAGGCCGCAGTCGATGACGACGATGTCGTCGCCGTACTCGAAGACGTACATGTTCTTGCCGATCTCCCCCACCCCGCCGAGCGGGATGATGCGGAGCGGCGTCTCTGGTGTGACTGGCATTCGGTTCCTGTTGGTGGTGGTTGTCAGAAGAGGGTCAGTTGGTCCGTCGGGACGAGATCGGCCGAGGCCGGCGGTGACTCGATGACGGGTGCAGGTTCCGGAGCGGCCTCAGGAGCCCGCATTGGTTCGGGTTCGGGATCGGGTGCCGTGGCGATAGCCGCCGCTCCGGCCGCAACGCCGCCCGCGGCCACCGGTGTTCGCTCGCGGGCAGCCCGCCGCTCCCGGGACGCGATCAGCGCGGTCGGGACCTGGGCGACGTCGTCGTAGCTCTCGCGTTCGATGGCCGGCGTGCGCAGCGCGGCCGCCGGGTGGTACATCGCGAACACCAGCGCGTCGCCGGCGCCCGTCGCGGGATCCACGGGACGCATGGTGCCGTGGGCCTGCGAGATCCGGGCACCGGGCATGAAGCGGCCCATCGAATGGCGACCCAGCGTCACGACGACGGCGGGGTCGAGCACCTCGAGCTGGCGACGCAGGTACGGCTCGCACGCGGCGATCTCATCGGCTTCGGGGTCGCGGTTGTCGGGCGGACGGCACTTGACGACGTTCGTGATGAACACGTCCTCGCGCCGCCAGCCGATCGATCCGAGCAGACGCACGAGCAGGTCGCCGGCGCGGCCGACGAACGGGCGGCCAAGGCGGTCCTCGTTCATTCCGGGGCCCTCGCCGACGAAGACGACCTCGGTCGAGGGATCGCCCTCACCGGGCACGGCCTGCGTCCGAGTCTCGTGGAGGCGACATCGGGTGCACGCCCGCACCTCGCCGGCGATGACCTCGAGCGCCGCCTGGCGCTCGGCCCGCGTCACGCGGTTCCCCCACCCGCCGGTTCCGGCACGGGCCCTCGGTAGCGCGGCACCCCACGCGTCGACGCGTGGGTGACCCAGTCGCGCTCGACAAGCGCCTCGGCCAGCTCCACGGCGTTCGTTGCCGCGCCCTTGCGCAGGTTGTCGGACACCACCCACATGGCGAGCCCGCGCCCGTCAGGGATCGACGGATCGCGGCGCACACGCCCGACGAAGATCTCGTCACGGCCCGCGGCATCGCTCGCGAGCGGGTATTCGTGTTCGGCGGGGTTGTCGCGGACGACGACGCCCGGAACCGCGGCAAACAGCTCGCGCGCACGCTCCGGGGTGATCGGCTGCTGTGTCTCGACGTGGACGGCTTCCGAGTGGCTCACGTGAACCGGGATGCGGACGGCGGTGCACGACATGCGCAGGTCGGGCAGGTCGAGGATCTTGCGACTCTCGGTGACGACCTTCCACTCCTCCTTCGTGTAGCCGTTCGGGAGGAACACGTCGATCTCGGGCAGCGCGTTGAACGCGATCGGGTGCGGATAGACCGAGGCCTGCTTCGGCTCGCCGGCCACGTGGGCACGGATCTGGCCCTCGAGCTCGGCGAGCGCGTCGGCGCCGGTCCCGGAGACGGACTGGTAGGTGTCGACGACGACCCGCTCGAGCCCGACGGTGTCGCGCAGCGCCATCAGCACCGGGACGAGCTGCATCGTGGAGCAGTTGGGGTTCGCGATGATCCCCTCGTGGCCCTCCAGGTCGTTGGGATTGACCTGCGAGACGACCAGCGGGATGTCGGTCTCCATACGCCACGCAGACGAGTTGTCGATCACCGTCGCGCCGCGGGCCACGGCGGCCGGGGCGAGCTCGCGCGACGCACCCGCGCCCGCCGAGAAGAGCGCAATGTCGACACCCTCGAACGCGGCCTGGGTCGCTTCGCCGATCTCGTGGGTCTGCCCGTCGATCGACAGCATCCTGCCGGCCGATCGCCCCGAGGCGAGCAGCCGCAGTTCCCCGACCGGGAATTCACGTTCGTTCAGGACCTGGATCATCGTCCGACCGACGACGCCGGTGGCGCCGACGACTGCGACGGTGAGGTGTCGGCGGTTCATCGAAGGCATGGCTCCGCGCGTACTTACCGGGGCTGCGGGCACGCGGCGAGTATACCCATTCGATGGCGGCCCCCGATGACCGCCGCATGGGCGGGTCGCGGCAACCAAAACGGCCGACCCTCGCGGGTCGGCCATCTCGGGTTGGCTCCGGTTACGAAGCCGTTCCGGGACCGGGCACGGAGGCCCAGCCCTCAGACCGGTTCCTTGGCCAGGTGGCGCTGCATGGCGGCCTTGCGTGAGAGGTTGACGCGGCCCTGCCGGTCGATCTCCATCACGACCACCATCACCTCGTCGCCGACGGACACGACGTCCTCGACGGTCGGCACGTGGTAGTCGGCGAGCTCGCCGATGCGCACGAGGCCTTCCTTGCCGGGCAGGATCTCGACGAACGCGCCGAAGCCCATGATCCGGGTCACCTTGCCGAGGTACAGCGCTCCGACCTCGACTTCGCGCGTCAGGGACTCGATCCACTGGATCGCCTTGCGCGAATTCTCGCCGGAGACGGCCGCGATCTCGACGGTGCCGTCGTCCTCCACGTTGATCTCGGTCTGGGTCTCCTCCTGGATCTTGCGGATCATGGAGCCGCCCTTGCCGATGATCTCGCGGATCTTCTCGGGGTTGATCTTGATCGAGATGATGCGCGGCGCGAACTCACTCATCTCGGTGCGAGCGGTGGGCAGCGTCTCGGTCATCTTGTCGAGGATCGTGAGGCGCGCCTCGCGGGCCTGGGCGAGACCGTCACGGATGATCGCCTCGCTGATGCCACGGACCTTGATGTCCATCTGCAGGGCGGTCACGCCGTCCCGCGTCCCGGTCACCTTGAAGTCCATGTCGCCGATCGAGTCCTCCTTGCCGAGGATGTCGGTCAGGACGACGAACCGGCCGTCAGGCTCGCTGATCAGGCCCATCGCCGCGCCGGCGACCGGCGCCTTGATCGGCACACCTGCGTCCATCAGCGCGAGGGTCGATCCGCAGGTCGACGCCATCGACGTCGAGCCGTTGGAGGTCACGCACTCCGACACGAGGCGGATGACGTACGGGAACTCTTCCTGGCTCGGCAGGACGGGCAGGAGCGCCCGCTCGGCGAGATGGCCGTGACCGATGTCACGCCGGCTGGGACCACGCATCACCTTGTTCTCGCCGGTGCTGTACGGCGGGAAGTTGTAGTGGTGGATGTAGCGCTTCTCGGTCTCCGGGCTGATCGTGTCGATGCGCTGGACGTCCGAGGACGCACCGAGCGTGGCGACCGTCAGCGCCTGCGTCTCACCACGGGTGAACAGGCCGGAGCCGTGTGCGCGCGGGACAAGCCCGACCTCGACCGAGATCGGCCGGATGTCGGTGAGCCCGCGTCCGTCGATCCGGATGCCCTCGTCGAGGACGAGCCGGCGGACGGTCTTCTTCTGGAGGAGGCTGAACAGGCCCTTGCTGACGCGGGCCTTGCGGCGCGCCTCCTCGAGGAGCGCGGTGGTGTCGCCGCCGGTCCGGTTGGCGCGGACGGCCGCGGCGATGTCCTCGCGGAGCGCGGAGACGCGGCCCGGCAGGTCGTTCGCGAACCACAGCAGCAGGTTGGCGGTCGCCTCGGCATCGGGCAGGGCCCGATGGCTCTGGGTCAGGTCGACGCCGAAGAAGTTCGACAGCGTCGGCAGCTTGTAGTTCTCGAGATCCGGGTAGCCCTCGCGGGCGATGACCAGGGTGTCGAGATAGCGTCCCGGTTCGATCTTGGTGCCATCGCCGAGCGCGGCCTCGATGAACCCGATGTCGAACCCGACACTGTGGCCGACGATCAGTGCGTCGCCGGCGAAGTCGAGCGCCTTGCGGGCCGCTTCGGCGGGCGACGGGGCGCCCTGGACGTCCGCGTCGGTGATGCCGTGCATCTGGTTGCCGACGATCGGCCGGCCCGGATTGACGAAGGTCGACCAACGGTCGACGATCGCATTCCCCTTGACCTTGACCGCGGCGATCTCGACGAGGTCGGCCATCTTCGGGTCGGTGCCGGTCGTCTCGACGTCGATGACGACGAGCTCGCGCTCGGCATCGGTGGCCGTCGCGAAGTCGAGCACCGACTCGATCGGCGGCTCGAGGTACGGGATCCGCTTGGCCTTCCCGACCGCCTTCTGGAGCTCCTCCTGGAGGTCGATGAGCGGCTGGAGCGAGCGGTGGCCGAAGAGGATGGCCTCGGCCATGACCGCCTCGGGCAGCAGCTTTGCGCCGGCCTCGACCATCATGATCGCGTCGCGCGTGCCGGCGACGATCAGGTCGAGCTCCGAGTCGGCAAGCTCGGTGTGCGTGGGGTTGATGACGAACTGGCCGTCGATCCGTCCGACACGGACCGACGCAATCGGGCCGAGGAACGGGATCTCGCTGATCGTCAGCGCCGCCGACGCGGCGAGCGTGCCGACGACGTCCGGGTTGTTCTCCTGGTCCGTCGAGAGGACCGTGATGACGCACTGGACGTCGTCCTTGTAGCCGGTCGGGAAGAGCGGCCGGATCGGCCGGTCGGTCTGGCGAGCGGCGAGGATCGCGTGCTCGGACGGGCGCGCCTCGCGCTTGATGAAGCCGCCGGGGATCTTGCCGGCCGCGTACATCCGCTCCTCGAAGTCGATCGTGAGCGGGAAGAAGTCGAGGCCGGGGCGCGGCTCCGACCGGTTGGCGGTGCCGAGCACCATGGTGTCGCCGTAGCGGACAGTGACTGAACCGCCTGCGAGGCGGGCGAGCTTGCCGGTCTCGATGGTCAGCGTGCGACCAGCGAACTCGGTCTCGAAAATCTGGGACAAGGGAACCGTTCCTCCTTGTCGCGGAGGAGGGCCCGACCTATGAGCGGATGAGCCGGTTTCGCCGGTGACGCGTGATGCGAGAAACCCCGGGGACGACCCGGGGTTCGCAGTGACGACGCCTAGCGGCGGAGTCCGAGCCGTCCAATGACGACTCGATAGCGCGCGCTGTCCTTCTTCATCAGATAGGCGAGAAGGCGGCGGCGCTGGCCCACGAGCTTGAGGAGGCCGCGGCGCGAATGGTTATCCTTCGGGAAGCTTCGGAGATGCCCGGTCAGTTGCTTGATCCGCTCCGTCAGGAGCGCGATCTGGACCTCCGGGGAACCGGTGTCACCTTCCTTGGTGGCATACCCGGTAATGATCTCCTGCTTCTCTTCCCGCGCGAGCGGCACTCGGTCCTCCGACACGAACTTGTTTGCTAAACCAATCCTGTTATGACCGACGGATGGTAGCAGGCAGGCCCGAATCTCGGCAAACGTGCGTACCGCCGCCGGAGGTTCCGGCCGACGGTGCCTGGTTCTGGCCATTTATCAGCCAACGTGATCAAAGGCAGCAAGCGGACGCCGGCCAGGGCCGATTTGTCGGCCAGCTACGACCCTGGCTGATGGTTGGCCACCAACCGGCCCGAATCCGCGTGGCCGGCCATGCCTCTCATTACCCCGGCTGATATTTGGCTCGATCCCTGCCTGGCATCCGCATCCTCAGCCGCCTGGATGCGAAGCCGACGCCGACGGGCAGATCTCCGATCAGCGTCCGTCGATCGCCGGCTCGAATCGCGCCGTCCCGTCATCGCCGACCTCGAGCTCGACATCGCGGCCATTGGTCGAGGCCAGATACGTGCCGGCCGGCGGCAGCGCCATCGGCATCTCGAAGTCCAGGGTCGTGCCACCACCGTCGGAACGCGCCATTCCCGTGACGGTGATCTCCCGCCCCAGCAGCTCACTCGCCGTGGCCAGGTCGCCGGCGGCGATCGCGGTCCGGATGTCGCTGCTGCGGACGGCGCGCCCGTCGAGCGTGAACGGCGGTACGACCACGACGTCGAACCCGTCACGCCGTCCGAGCTCGGCGAGCGCCTCGGGCGTGCCGCGTCGCTCAAACCCGAATGCGGCATCGGGGGTCATGAGGAAGCCCGCGAGATCCACGCGCGAACCGATCGCACCCACGAACGCGTCGTAGGGCGTGTGGCGCACGGCCTCGTCGAAATGCTGGACGACCGTGACGGCGACGCCGGCAGCGGCGAGGAGATCCAGGCGCTCGACCGGATGGAGCAGGAGCGGAGGCGCCGAGCCACGGATGACTTCGTCGGGGTGGTGGTCGAACGTGATCACCGAGGGCCGAGCGCCGCGTTTGGCCGCCTCCCGCGTGAGGTGCTCCAGCAGGTAGGCATGCCCGCGGTGGAGCCCGTCGAACACGCCGATCACCACGAACAACCGGCCGTGGCCCGCGTTGAGCGACTCGACACCCTCGACGACGTCCATCATTCCGCCGTCATTCGGCGTCACGCGCGGATGCCAGCCCGGCGGCGTCGACGAACACCTTGTCGGGCGCCAGCCGATCGCCCTGTGCCGCGGCGATTGCGACCAGCGCGTCACCGGGACCGACGAGGCGGTAGCGCTCCGCATACCCCGGGATGCCGGCTTCGGGGCGGACGAACTGGCCGCGTGCGATGGCCGCGACCTCGACCTCGGTCAGGCGGACCTCCGGGAAGGCATCGAGCCCCGTGTCGACCGGACGGAGCAACGACTTGAGGCCCGCGGGTCCGCCGGCGGCGGCCTCGCGCACCGCGTCGAGCGCAACCGCGTCCTCGAGCGTGAACGGACCCGAGGCCGTCCTGGTGAGCGCACCGAGGTAGGCGCCGCTGCCCAGGGCCGCGCCGAGGTCACGGGCGAGCGCGCGGACGTAGGTCCCGGCCGAGCACTCGACGTCGAGGATCGCCACGGGCCGATCCGGCTCCGAATCGTCCCACGACAGCAGGTCGAGCCGGTGGATGGTCACCTCGCGCTCGGCGAGCTCGACCGTCCCGCCGGCGCGCGCGATCGCGTAGGCGCGGCGGCCATCGAGCTTGATCGCGCTGTAGGCGGGCGGCCGCTGGCGGATCGTGCCCGTCATGGCGGGGAGCGCCGCCTCGACGGCAGCGCGGTCCGGGGCCGGCGCCTCGCCCGGCGTCAGCTCCCCTTCGAGATCGTCCGTCGTCGAGGACGCACCGAAGCACACCGTGGCGCGGTACCGCTTGCGATCGCCCATGTGGAACTCGACCACGCGGGTCGCCTTGCCGAGGAAGACCGGCAGCACCCCGGCCGCGAACGGGTCCAGCGTCCCGCCATGCCCGACGCGCTTCGTTGCGGCGAGACGCCGAACGAGCGCGACGACGTCATGGGACGTCGGGCCGGGCGGCTTGGCGACGACGAGGATGCCGTCGAAGCCCGGACCGAGCGACGCGCGGGCCACGCTCAGCGCGAGACGGCGGCGGCCAGGCGGGCCGCCTCGGCGAGCACGACGGGGCGCGCCTCGTCCGGGGGGAGCTCGATCGTCGCACCGGCGGCCCGGGCGTGGCCGCCTCCTCCGAAGCGGCCCGTGAGGACCGTCGCATCGACCCCGCCCGGCTTCGTCCGAACGCTCAGCCGTGTGCCGCCCGGAGCCTGCTTGAAGAGGATCGCCACCTCCGCGGTCTCCGCCTGGGCGAGCAGGTCGATGATCCCTTCCGAATCGGACGGGATGCTGTCCGTGGCCGCGAGGTCGGCATCCTCGAGCGTGGACCACACGATCCGGCCGTCCTCGCTCGTGGCCAGCCGATCGAGGACGCGGCCGAACAGCTTGAGCTGCCGTTCCGGCTTGGAGCGGTAGAGGCGGCGCGAGATATCGGACAGCGGCGCTCCCGCCTCGACCAGGGCCGCCGAAACGACCAGCGTTCGCGGCGTCGCGTTCGGATGGGCGAACGTGGCCGTATCCATGACGATGCCGGCCATGAGTGCGGCTGCCAGCGACCCGTCGCCCGTGTCGAGCGGAACGCCGAGTCGCGCGGCGAGGAGCGTCGCCATCTCGCAGGTGGCGGCGGCACCCGGATCGACCCAGTCGGCGGGCCGGCGTTCGTCATCGTTCGACGCGTGGTGGTCGAGGACGACCCGCGGCAGCCGTTCGAAGAGCTCCGCGTGCCGTTCCCGGACAGCGCCCACGCGATCGAGCGTGCCGCAGTCCGAGATCACGAGCAGGTCGTAGTCGGCGTCGGGGTCCGGATCCGTGCGGAACCGCTCGATGCCCGCCAGGAAGCCGTAGACCTCCGGAATGGCGTCCGTACACACCGGGTCTGCCCGACCGCCACACGCCTCGACGATGGCGGCGACGGCGAGCGTCGCGCCGAGCGTGTCGGCATCGGGGTTCTCATGCCCGACGGCCAGGACGCGTCGCGCGCCACGCAGTCGTTCGACGACCGCCGCCGGAACCGCGTCGAGGTACGGGCCGAGATCGACGCTCATCGGTGGTGGGACCGTGGCTGCTTCCTGCCAGGGCCTCCCTTGGTGCGACGCCGGCGGGCCGGGACCGGCGGCACGACCGCGGACGCGGGCTCATCCTGCAGATCGCCCTCATGGGGCAGCCGCGCGACCGGGGTCGGCAGCGACTCACCGACCGCGAGCTCGGGTTCAGCGTCGCCGTCCGCCTCGAGCTCATGCAACAGCTGGAGCACGCGGGTACCGCGCTCTGCGGTGTCATCCAGGCGAACGTGGAGGTCGGGGATGCGCCTGAGCCGCAGCCGCCGGCCAAGCTCGCGCCGCACGAACGGCATCGCCCGGCCGAGGGCCGCGATGGTCGCGTCGCGTTCGGCGGGCTGACCGATGACGCTCACCCAGACCTGCGCATGACGCAGGTCCGGCGAGGTCTCCACGTCCGTGATCGTGACAAAGCCGATCCGGGGATCGCCCACCTCCCGGTTGACGATCTCCGCGATCTCCTGACGCAACAGCACGTCGAGCTGTTTGGTCCGTTCGCTCATTCGGACTGCCCCGTCGCCCGCTTTAGGCGGTCGCGACGCGGCTCACTGTCTGGGAGGTGAAGCACTCGATGATGTCGCCCTCTTCCAGATCGTGGAAGCCGGCGAGCCCGATGCCGCACTCATAGTTCGCCGCCACCTCGCGGACGTCGTCACGGAACCGCCGAAGCGACTCGATCCGGTCGGTCGCGATGATCTTGCCGCCGCGCCAGACGCGAGCGCCGCCACGGACGATGCGACCCTCGGTCACGTACGAGCCGGCGATGACCGTGCTCTTGCCGACGCGGAAGATCTGGCGCACCTCGGCGCGACCCTCGACCACCTCGACGATTTCCGGTTCGAGCAGGCCCTTGAGGGCTGCATCGATGTCGTCGGTCAGCTTGTAGATGATGTCGTACAGCCGGACGTCGACACCCTCGGACTCGGCGGCGCGCCGCGCGGTCTCGGTGATCTTCGTGTTGAAGCCCACGACGATCGCGTTCGACGCGGCCGCGAGCATGATGTCGTTGTCGGTGATGTCGCCGGCGCCCTCGTGGAGGACGTTGACCCGGATCTCCTCCTGGTCGAGCTGCTCGAGCGAGTGCGAGATCGCACCCAGCGAGCCCGATACGTCGGCCTTGAGGATGATCCGCAGCTCCTTGGCCTGACCGGCCTGGATCTGGCGATAGAGGTCTTCGAGGGTCGCGCGACCGCTCCCGTCCCCGGCCTTGGCGGCGGCCTCGGCCTTGTGCGCCTCGACCATCGTGCGGGCTTCCTTGTCGTCCTTGACGACGCGCAGGATGTCGCCGGCCTGCGGCACCTCGGACAGCCCGAGGACCACCACGGCCGAAGCCGGACCGGCCTTCGGCACCCGCTTGCCCTTGTCGTTCTCGAGCGCGCGGACGCGGCCGAACGTCTCGCCGACGACGATGATGTCGCCGACCTTGAGCGTGCCGGTCTGCACGAGCGCGGTCGCGACCGCACCGCGGCCCTTGTCGAGCTGCGCTTCGACGATCGTGCCGATGGCCGGTCGCTTCGGGTTCGCCTTGAGCTCCTGGAGGTCCGAGACGAGCAGCAGGATCTCGATCAGCTCGTCGAGCCCGACGCGCGTCTTCGCCGACACCGGCACGAGCGGCACGTCGCCGCCGAACTCCTCGATGACGACGCCAGCCTCGGTCAGCTCGGTCTTCACCCGGTCGGGGTTCGAATCCGGCTTGTCGATCTTGTTGAGGGCGATGACGATCGGGACCTTCGCCGCCTTGGCGTGGCTGATGGCCTCGAGGGTCTGGGGCATGACGCCGTCATCGGCAGCCACGACGATGACCGCGATGTCCGTGACGCGGGCGCCGCGGGCGCGCATCGCGGTGAACGCCTCGTGGCCCGGCGTGTCCAGGAACACGACGCGCTTGCCGTCCTTGACGACCTCGCTCGCGCCGATGTGCTGGGTGATGCCGCCGCGCTCGCCGGCCGCCACCTCGGTCGTCCGGATCGCGTCGAGCAGGCTTGTCTTGCCGTGGTCGACGTGACCCATGACCGTGACGATGGGTGCGCGCGGCTGGAGGAGCGACGGATCGTCCTCCTCGAACAGCAGCTCCTTGGTCGCCTCGCCGACGGCCTCGTCCCCGGCGCCATCGGCGCCGTCGGTCCCGTTCGTGTGCACGGCCTCGGCCACTTCGTAGCCGAGCTCGCTCGACACGAGCGAGGCGGTATCGCGATCGATCAACTGGTTGATCGTCGCGAAGATGCCGCTCTTGATCAGCTCGCGGATGACGTCCGCGGGATTGACCGAGAGCAGGTCCGCGAGCTCTTTGACGGTGATGGTTGCGGGCAGTTCGATGGGTCCGCGTTCGCGCGGATCGGCGACCTGGACGGGCCCGCCGCCGAACGCGCCGTCGCGGCGCGGCGGCTTGCGCGGGCCGCGTCGGCCGCGGGTGCCGCTCCTACTCCTGGCCACGGGCTCCTCCTTCGGTGTTCGGTGTGGTCATGTTGGTTTGGTGGTCTGTGGTGATGGTGGCGCTGACGCCGGCGAGCGCAAGGCGCACATCGTCCGGCAGCCGGGTCGAAAGCGCTCGCCCGAGCGCTCCGCTGGAGATCGCCCGGTCGAGGCAGGTGTCGCTGCGGCACACGTAGGCGCCGCGACCGGCAGCCCGGCCAGTCTCGTCGATCCCGACGGTTCCGTCCGGCGAGCGGACGATGCGCAGCAGGTCTCGTTTCGGCCGGACAGTCCGGCAGGCGACGCAGGACCGGTTGGGGACGCGCCGGACGGGTCCGGCGGCCGCGGGCCGGCCTACGACGATACCTCCTCGGTGGCGAGCGTCGCCTCGGCGAGGGTCTCTTCGGTTGTCGATGCACCGTCTGCCGCTGGGTCGGCGGCGGGCTTGGCGCGCGAGGCGCGCTTCGGCTTGGCCGGTGTCTCGGCCGCAGTCTGAGTCTCGGCGGCTGCCGGGGTGGCGCCATCGGCACCGTTTGTCGCTGCGTCGACGGCGGGCGTCTTGGCGCGCGAGGCGCGCTTCGGCTTGGCCGGTGTCTCGGCCGCAGGCTCGGTCTCGGCGACCGGGGTTGCGCCATCGGCACCGTTTGTCGTTGCGTCGACGGCGGCGGTCTTGGCGCGCGAGGCGCGCTTCGGCTTGACCGGTGTCTCGGCGGCGGTCGCAGCCTCGGCGGCTGCAAGCGCGGCCTCGGCCTGCTCGGTCTCGGCAGCGGCCTTCGCCTCCGCGACCGACACGTCGCTCCGGATGTCGATTCGCCAGCCGGTCAGGCGCGCGGCGAGCCGCGCGTTCTGGCCCTCGCGGCCGATGGCCAGCGAGAGCATCCGCTCGGGGACCGTGACGCTCGCGATCCGGTGCTCCTCGTCGATGTCGACCGACAGGACCTGGGCCGGACTGAGCGCGTTGGCCACGAACAGGCCGGGGTCGTCATTCCACGGGATGACGTCGATCTTCTCGCCGCTCAGCTCGGCGACGACCGCCTGGACGCGCGCGCCGCGCTGGCCGACCGTCGCACCGACCGGATCGAGTCCGTCCTGGCGCGAGGCAACGGCCACCTTCGAGCGACTGCCCGCCTCGCGGGCGATCGCCTTGATCTCGACCGTGCCGTTGTGGATCTCGGGCACCTCGAGCTCGAACAGCCGCTTGAGAAAGCCCTTGTGGGTGCGGCTCACGAAAATCTGTGGACCCTTGGTCGAGCGACGGACTTCGAGCGCGTACGCCTTGACGTTCTGCCCGATCCGGTAATGCTCCAGGGCCGACTGTTCGGTCGTCGCGAGGATTGCCTCCACGCCCTTGCCGACGTCGAGGATGATCGCCCGCGGTTCGACCCGGTTGACGGTACCGGTGATCAGTTCCCCCTCCCGGCTCGCAAACTGGTCGAAGACGACGTCGCGCTCGGCCTCGCGCAGGCGCTGCAGGACGACCTGCTTGGCCGTCTGGGCGCCGATGCGGCCGAAGACGTCGCCGTCGAGCTGCTCGGTCTCGACGAGATCGCCAAGCTTGGCGTCCGGATCGATGACCTTGGCATCGTCGATGGTGAGCTCGGTGAGCTCGTCCTCGATCTCGGTCACGACGTGGCGCGCCCGATAGACGCGGATCTTGCCCGTTTCGGCGTCGATGGCAACGTGGATGTCCTCGTCACCGGCGACGCGCCGATATGCCGACTGGATCGCCTCCTCGACGGTCCGGATCAGCTGCTCTCGCGGGACCTGCTTTTCGGCGTTGAGCTGGAGGAGGGCACCGACGAAGTCTCGACTCACGATGGCCTCCGTTGTGGTTCGTTCGCTATGCACCGGCCGCTCAAAGAAGAAACGTGGGGGTCACCCACGTCACGGAGCGGCCGTTCAGTTGCGGGAAGTATACACCCGGAGGGGTGGATCACGCTCACGGAGGCCCTTCGGGACCCGGTTCGGCCGCTTGGCGCGGCCGTGGTCGTGGGCTACACAAACTGCGCCCGACTTAGCTGACGGGAGCCTCCTGCGGGCTCGGCTGAGCGGATCCGTAGCGGTGCGCCACGTAGTCCTCGAGGAGCTCGACGAACTCGTCGACCAGGCCCTCGCCGCGCAGTGTCCGGTCCAGCTTCCCGTCGACGAAGACGGGGGCGACGGGCGCCTCGAAGGTGCCTGGCAGGCTGATCCCGATGTCGGCGTGCTTCGACTCGCCCGGGCCGTTGACGACACAGCCCATCACCGCGACCCGGAGATCCTCGACGCCCGTGTAGGTCTCGCGCCATTCGGGCATCCGCTCCTTCAGGTACGTCTGGATCTGTAGGGCCATCTCCTGGAAGAACGTCGAGGTCGTCCGGCCGCAGCCGGGACACGCGGAGACCTGCGGCAGGAACGAACGGAGCCCGAGCGACTGGAGGACCTGCTGGGCAACCTCGACCTCGCGCTCGCGAGGCGCGCCGGGCTCGGGCGTGAGCGAGACGCGGATCGTGTCGCCGATCCCCTCGTTGAGCACGATCGCCAGCCCGGCCGTCGAGGCGATGATCCCCTTGTCCCCCATCCCCGCCTCGGTCAACCCGAGATGGAGCGGGTAGTCGCAGCGGGCGGCGAGCAGCCGGTAGACGTCGACGAGGTCACGCACGCCCGAGACCTTCGCGCTGATGATGATCCGGTCATGGCGGAGCCCGGTCAGCTCGGCCAACTCGGCGGAGCGGAGGGCCGACTCGAGCATCGCCTCGATCATCACGTCGCGCGCGTCGCGCGGTTCGGCTGCCGTGGCATTGGCGTCCATGAGCTCCGTCAGGAGCTGCTGGTCGAGCGAGCCCCAGTTCACGCCGATGCGGACCGGCTTGTCGTTGTCGATCGCGACCCGGACGATCGTCGCGAAGTGCTCGTCGTGGCGCTTGGCGCCGACGTTGCCGGGGTTGATCCGGTACTTCGCCAGCGCCGCTGCCATCTCCGGGTACTCGACGAGCAGCTTGTGGCCGTTGTAGTGGAAGTCGCCGATCACCGGAACGTCGACCCCAAGACCACGGACCTTGCGGACCATCTCCGGCACTGCGGCCGCTGCTTCCTCGGTGTTGACCGTGACGCGCACGAGCTGCGAGCCGGCGTGGGCGAGACGGGCCACCTGGATCGCGGTCGCGTCGCCGTCCGCGGTGTCCGTGTTCGTCATCGACTGGACGACGATGGGATGCGCGGAGCCGACGAGGACCCCGCCGACGTCGACGCTGACGGTCGGCCTGCGGGTCGGTCTCAGTTGATCCGGCGTGGCCAAGGGTTCGTCACGTGCCTCCGCCGAACTGGCGGATGATGTCGGAGCCGGTCACCCAGATCAGGAATGCGAACAGGAACACGAACCCGACCATGTACGTGAGTTGCTCGGCGCGCATGCTGATCCGCGCGCCGAACAGGGACTTGAGCGTGATCATCAGCATCCGACCGCCGTCGAGCGGCGGGAACGGCAGGATGTTCACGACCGCCAGGTTCGCCGACAGGATGGCCGCGACGTACAGCGTCAGGATCGGGCCGGCGCCCCAGAAGATGTCCCCGAGCTGCGTGGCGATGCCGACCGGACCGGACACCGGCGGCAGCTGCGTTGGATTGGACGCAACCGAGCTCACGAGCGTGCCGAGCCCACCGACGATCAGGCCGAGCGCGCCGATCAGGTGCCGCCCGCCTGTTGACAGGGCGGTTGCCGGGTCGTTCTGCGCGTACTCGCCCGACCAGTAGATCTCGAACCCACCGGGCGAGGCCTTGACCCCGAGGGCACCCTGCTTGGCTGCGATGGCTGCCGCGTCGCGGAGCGTGACCTCCACGTCGCGCTGCGCGCCGTCCTTGCCGACGACCGTGAGCGTGACGGTCTCGCCGGGTCGCGCCGCGAGGTCCTCGAGGACCGTCTCACCGAGCATGAACTGGTAGCGCTTGCCGTCGAGCGCGTAGATCGACTCGCCGTCCTGCAGGCCGGCGGCCTGTGCCGGCGATTCGGGCACCACGCTGCCGATCTTCACCCCGGCATAGGGCGACGCGAACCAGGCGATCGCCGCGAACAGCACGAACGCCAGGAGGATGTTCATCAGGACGCCCGCGACCAGGATCCACAGGCGGGTCAGGAGGTTCTGGCTCGCGAACGAGCGTGGATCGCCCTGCCCCTCGCCGTCCTCACCCTCGAGCTTGACGAAGCCGCCGATCGGCAGCCAGTTGAGCGTGTAGACCGTCTCGCCCTTGGACCGCAGCACCTTCGCCCGCGGAGGGAAACCGATCCCGAACTCGAGCACGCGCACGTTCGCCGCGCGCGCGGTCAGGAAGTGACCCAGCTCGTGGATGAGCACGAGCAAGCCGAGCACCACGAAGAACAGGACGATCGTGATCAGGGATTGGATGACGGGCATCAGTGCGTGCCTCCGATGGGTCCGGAAGCGAAGACGGCCCGGACGGCCTGGTCGAGTTCGATGAGCCCCTCGACGTCGGGATCAGGCCCGCCGGTTCCACCGAACCGCTCGACGGCCGCCTCGAGCAGGCGCGGGATGCCGGGAAAGTCGAGCGTGCCGTCGAGGAACCGTTCGACGGCGACCTCGTCGGCGGCGATCAGGGCCGCCGACGCTCGCGGTCCGGCCCGGCCCGCTTCGCGCGCGATGCGCAACGCGGGGAATCGCGCCTCGTCGGGTGGCTCGAAGTCGAGCCGTCCGGTGGCGATCAGGTCTGCGGCCGCCGCCGGCGAAGGCAGGCGGTCCGGATAGGTCATGGCGTACTGGATGGGAAGTCGCATGTCGGGGGTGCCCAGCTGGGCCTTGAGGGAGCCGTCGACGAAGCGGACGGCTGAGTGCACAACGCTCTGCGGATGGATGACCACCTCGATCGCGTCGTAGCCGACATCGTACAGCCAGTGCGCCTCGATCACCTCGAGACCCTTGTTCGCGAGCGTCGCCGAGTCGATGGTGATCTTCGCGCCCATCGACCAGGTCGGGTGCTGGAGCGCCCGCTCCGGCGTTGCTGCAGCCAGCTCCTCCAGGGACGCCTCCCGGAACGGGCCGCCGGACGCCGTGAGGATCAGGCCGTCCACGGTCGACATCCCCTCCCCCACCAGGCACTGCCAGATCGCCGAATGCTCGGAGTCGATCGGGCGCAGCCAGGCAAGCGGACTCCGCATGGAGGCATCCGAGGCGCCGTCCGCGAGACGACGCGCGACCGGCATCACGAGGTGGCCGCCGGCGACGAGGGTCTCCTTGTTCGCGGTCGCAACGGTCTTGCCCGCCTCGAGCGCCGCGAGCACCGGGCGGAGGCTGACCACGCCGCCGGTGGCAACCACGACCAGGTCGACGTCGTCGCGCGTGGCCAACCCGACGAGCGCGTCGGGACCGCTCTCGCGAGCCATGCCGGCCGGCAGCTCGAGCGCTGTGATCGTCATTTCGTCGGCGAGGGCAACCACGGCCGGTCGCAGTCGCGCCGCCTGTTCGGCGAGGAGCGGTCCGTTGGTGCCCGCGGCGAGCGCCACGACCCGGAAGGCCTCCGGGTGCGCAGCCAGCACGTCGATCGCCTGCCGTCCGATCGATCCGGTGGAACCGAGGAGGGCGACTCGACGCGGCTCAGGCAAGGGCGACGACGACATACAGGAAGACCACCGGGCCCGCAAAGAGGAACGAGTCGATCCGGTCGAGCATGCCCCCGTGTCCCGGGATGAGGGTGCCCGAGTCCTTGGTGTTGGCGGCACGCTTGATCATCAATTCGGCCAGGTCACCCGCCTGCGCCGAGAGGGCCGCCAGCGGTCCGAGGAGCAGGCCATGGATCGGCGGCTGGCCGAGGCCCCACAGGAGCACGGTGACGACGATCGTCGACGCGACCATCCCGCCGATGAGCCCGGCGTACGTCTTCGACGGCGAGATGTGGGTCAGGAACTTCCTGCGGCCGAACTGCTTGCCGACGAGCAGTGCGCCCGTGTCGTACGACCAGACGGCGAGGAGCAGGAGCAGGATCCAGCCGCGTTCTCCGCCGAGGAACTCGAGCGGCGCGCCGTCCGGCACGGCCGGGGCCACGTGGCCGAGGCGGATGACGAATGCCGTCAGCGAGACGTAGAACGCCCCGAATACCGTCGCGATCCAGGCGACGAGGCCGTCCCGTGGATCCTGGCGGGTGAACGCGGCGACCGCGATCAGGACGATCCCGATGGCCGACAGCAGCAGGCCGCTGCCGTCGAGCACGTCCGGGAAGGCCGCATCGAGCACGATCGGTCAGCGCCAGGACCGTGCCGAGCGCCGGGAACGAATCGTGGCCCGCGGCGCGTAACAGGCGGAACAGCTCCAGGGACGCGATCGCGGTGATGATCGCGATCGCCAACGCGAGGACCGCGCCGCCGAGTGCGAGCACGACGAGCAGAACGGGCACAAGGATCGCAGCGCTGATCGCCCGTTCGCGCATCACATCCCTCCGGGCGGCGCGGTCAGCGACCGTATCGCCGATGTCGTCGCGCGAACTCCAGGAGTGCCGCGTCGAATGCCTCGGGCCCGAAATCGGGCCAGAGCGTCTCGCACCAGTAGAACTCGGCGTAGGCGGACTGCCAGATCAGGAAGTTCGACAGGCGCTGCTCCCCGCCGGTGCGGATGACGAGGTCCGGATCGGGCATGCCGGCGGTGTACAGCGCGTCGTTGATCGTCGCCTCGTCGACCGTCTCGGGATCGACGTCCGAGGCGATCAGCTTGCGGACCGCGTCGACGAGCTCGGTGCGGCCCGCGTAGTTGAAGGCGATGTTGAGGAGCAGCCGGTTCCCGTCGGAGGTCTCGCGCAGCGCCCCATCGATCGACGCGCGCGTGGCCGCGGGGAGCTCGTCGAGCCGCCCGAGGAGCTGGACCCGCACGCCCTGCTCCCGCAGCTCCGGCGTCTCGCTCCGGATCGCATCCTCGAGGAGGCCGAACAGCCCGATCACCTCGTCGTCGGAACGGGCCCAGTTCTCGCGGCTGAACGCGTACAGGGTCAGGACCGGCACGGCGCGGCGGACCGCGTGCTTCAGCAGGCCGCGGATCGCCTCGACACCGGCTGCGTGGCCCTCGATCTCCTGCAGGCCGTGCTGGCGGGCCCAGCGCCGGTTGCCATCCATGATGATCGCCACGTGGCGGGGTAGCTCATCGCCCGGCGCGAACCCGGGGTCGGGTACGGCGGCAGCCGGGGCGATGCGCGGCTCTGGGTCGGGCACGGTCTCGTGCGCCTGCGGCGGCGCATCGGTTGGCCGGGCCAGCGGGGTGCGGGCCACTAGACTGCGAGGACCTCTTCCTCCTTGGCGTCGCCGAGGCGGTCCACGTCCGCGATGAACCGGTCGGTCAGGCGCTGGACCTGGTCGTGCTGCCGATGCGCTTCGTCGGCGCCGACGTCCCCGTCGCGCTCTTCGCGCTTGAGCGCGTCGGCGGCCTCGCGTCGCAGGTTACGGATCTCGACGCGCGCATCTTCCATACGTTTGTGGACGACTCGGACGATCTCCTTGCGACGCTCCTCGGTCAATGGCGGGATGTTCAGGCGAACGACCGTACCGTCGACCTGCGGCATCAGCCCGATGTCGCTCTTGATGATCGCCTTCTCGATCGCACCCAGCACGCCGCGGTCCCAGGGCTGGATCACGATCTGGTGCGCCTCCGGGACGCTGATGCCGGCCAGCTGGTTCAGGGGCGTCTGCGTGCCGTAGTACTCGACCTGGATGCGCTCGACAAGGGATGTCGAGGCGCGTCCGGTCCGGATCCCCTGGAAGTCACGCTCCATGGCCTCGACGGCACGCGCCATCTTGTGCTCGGCGGATGACAGGACCTCGGTGCTCATTCGGTCGCACCTCCTGCGGCGCTCGGAGCGCCGGAGATGAGGGTACCCACCGGCTCGCCGGCGGCAACCCGCGTGATGTTGTCGGGCTGGTTGAGGTCGAAGACGACGATCGGCAGATCGTTCTCCATGCACAGCGAGACGGCCGTCGCGTCGAGGACCTTGAGCTGGTCGCGGAGGAGGTCCGAGTATTCGAGTCGAGCGTAGCGGCGGGCGTGCTCGTTGGTGAGCGGGTCGCTGTCGTACACCCCGTCGACCTTGGTGGCCTTCAGGAGGACCTCGGCGTTGATCTCGACCGCGCGCAGGGCTGCGGCGGTGTCGGTCGTGAAGTAGGGGTTCCCGGTGCCGGCGACGTAGATCGTGACGCGGCCCTTCTCGAGGTGGCGAATGGCGCGCCGGCGGATGTACGGCTCGGCGACCTCGTTCATGGCGATCGCGGTCATGACCCGCGTCGGCACGCCGGCCCGTTCGAGTGCGTCCTGCAGGGCGAGGCCGTTCATGACCGTCGCGAGCATGCCGATGTAGTCGCCCGTCGCCCGGTCCATGCCCTTCGCGGCAGCGGCCAGACCGCGGAAGATGTTGCCGCCGCCAACCACGATCCCGATCTGGACGCCGAGTCGATGGACCTCGGCCACCTGCTGTGCAATGAATGCGCAGAAGGCTGGGGTCCACGCCGTACGACCGATCGCCGAGCAGCGCCTCGCCGGACAGCTTGAGCAGGATCCGGCCGTAGCGCAGGTCCTGCCGCCCGGGCGCGCTGGCCGTCGCCGGCTGGCTCACAGATCCTCCCCGAGTGAGTAGCGGGTGAACCGCCGGACGCGGATGTTCTCGCCGATCGTCGCGATGCGCTCCGTGATGAGCTCGCGGACCGTGCGCTCCTCGTCGCGGAACGGCTGGTCGTAGAGGCACACCTGGGCGAACCACTTCTTCAGCTGGCCCTCCACGATCTGCGGGCGGATGTTCTCGGGCTTCTTCGCGACCGACTCGTCGGCGAGCAGCTCGGCCTTCCTGGCCGCCAGCTCCGCCTCCGGGATGGCGTCGGCGTCGACGTACAGGGGCGACAGGCCGGCGACCTGCATCGCCAGGTCCCGCACGAGCTTCTGGAACTCGTCGGTCCGGGCCACGAAGTCGGTCTCGCAGTTGACCTCGATCAGCACGCCGACCTTGCCACCGGTGTGGATGTAGCTGCCGATGAGGCCCTCACGAGCCTCGCGCCCGGCCTTCTTCTCGGCGGCCGCGACGCCGCGCTCGCGCAGCAAGGCAACGGCCTTGTCGAGGTCGCCTCCGGTCTCCTCCAGCGCACGCTTGCAGTCCATGAAGCCGGCGCCGGTGCGCTCGCGCAGTTCCTTGACCAGTCCGGCAGAGATTTCCGCCATGCTCGTTCGTTACTCCTGTGGTATTCCGGCCGGCCACAGCCGGCGGGCGTGGGGTGTGTGTCTGGGCGATGCCCGGCGTCAGGCCGGCGTCGGGGGGGTTGCCGGCGCGTCCTCGGCGGCTTCGGCGGCTTCGCGGGCGAGCTCGGCGGCGACGTCCTCGGGGGTTGCCTCTGCCTCGGCTTCGGCCTGGGCCGCCTCGGCCCGTGCGACCCGGTCGCCGGGCAGCAGCTCATCCTCCTCGTCCGCGTCGGGCTCGAAGGTCAGGGCAGCGCCGCCGGCCAACGCCGCGACCAGCTCGTCGGCGGCACCCGGTTCCTCGTCCTCCTCGGGCAGGACGATTGCCTCGATCACCTCGGGCTCGCGCTCGGCGCGGACCGCGCGCTCATTGGCGCCCTCGATTGCCGCCTCGGCGACGAGCGAGCAGAGCAGCCGGATCGAGCGAATGGCGTCGTCGTTGGCCGGGATGATGTAGTCGAGCTCGTCCGGGTCGACGTTCGTGTCGCCGGTCCCGATGACGGGGATCTCGAGCTTGTTCGCCTCGGTCACCGCGATCCGCTCGCGGTGGGGGTCGATCACGAAGATCGCGCCCGGGGCCCGCTTCATCTTGCGCATGCCGCCGAGCGTCAGCTGGAGCTTCGTCATGGTCTCGGTGAGCTTGGCCGCTTCCTTCTTGGTCATGCGGTCGAAGTCGCCGGCCTGCTGGCGCGCCTCCAGCTGTTCCAACAGCCCGATCCGCTTCCGGATCGTGACGAAGTTGGTCAGCATCCCGCCGAGCCAGCGCTTGTTGACGAACGGCATGTTGGCGCGGACGGCCTCGGCGGCGATCGGCTCCTGGGCCTGCTTCTTCGTGCCGACGAAAAGCACGAGCTCGCCGCGGGCGACGGTCTCGCGCACGAAGTCGAGGGCGACCTCCAGCCGCTGCGCGGTCTGGGCGAGGTCGATGATGTGGATCCCGTTGCGCTCCGCGAAGATATACGGGCGCATCTTGGGGTTCCAGCGGCGTGTCTGATGGCCGAAATGCATCCCGGCCTCGAGCAGCTGCCGCATCGAAACGGTCGGCACGGTGCGTTTCCTCCTGTTCGGTTGGTTCCTCCGCGGACCTCGTCGCCGGGGGCCGGCTGCCATCGTGGCTGGCCGGCACCGTCCCGGTCGGAACGGTCCACGTGTGTGCTCCGCGCCTGTCGCGCGGGCGGTGATTTGCTCGCAGGGCCGCGAGCCCGGCGGAGTGTAGCACGGTTGCTGGAGCCGCCCCGAAGGCGGTCAGAACGCCGCGCGGTAGTGGCGCATCCGGCCGTCCGGTTCCACGACCACGAGGTCGAAGCGCAGCGGCAGCCGTGGCAGCGGGGCGCCGTCCGGCAGGGTCCCGCGATCAAGCAGGCCGTACGCACCGGCTCGAACGCGCGTGCGCTTGCGGTGATCGACGGTTTCCTCGGGCAGGCCGAATTCCCGGCCGGCTCGCCAGCGGACCTCGACCACCACGAGCGCACCCGGCGGGCCGGGGTCGAGGCCCACGAGGTCGAGCTCGTAGCGGCCCATCCGCACGTTCCTGCCGAGGACGGTCCACCCACAGGCCTGCAGGTGTTCGGCGACGCGCTCCTCGGCCGCATCGCCGAGACGCTGTTCCGGGGTCCTGCGCCGCTCATCCATCTGGCGGCAGTCTCGCCGCCGGGACTTATCGGCCGCTCAACCGGCGGCGACGACCAGCTCGAATTCGGCGGGGACCTCCGGACCGATCTCCAGGTCGAGCTCCGTCCCTTCGCCGAACAGGTCGAGGGCGATCTGGTCGCCCGCCAGCGTCCGCTGCAGCGCGAGGAACGAGCGGCGATGGAACGGCGTCAGCCCGAACTCGCGGATGGCGGCCCGATGATCGCGCGTGGCATAGCCCTGGTTGTGCTCCCACCCGTAGCCCGGGTAGCGGGCCGCCAGCTTGGCCATCATCCGGTCGCGGACGACCTTTGCCACGACCGACGCACACGCGATCGAGTAGACCTTCGCGTCGCCGTCGACGATGTTCGTGTACGGCCCCACCTGCGCCTCGAAGCCGGCGATCCGGTTGCCGTCGACGAGGACGTGCTCGTGGCCGCCGAGGCGGGCGATCGCGCGGCGCATCGCAAGGTGCGTGGCGTGGTAGATGTTGAGCCGGTCGATCTCGGCCACGGACGCGGCCCCGACGCCGATGGCGACGGCCCGCTTGCGGATGATCGGTGCGAGGCGTTCGCGCTGGGCCATCGACAGCGTCTTCGAGTCACGGACACCGGGGATCCGGTGGCAGCCGGGCTTCATGATCACGGCCGCGGCGACGACCGCCCCGCAGGTCGGTGCAACCCCGACCTCGTCGACCCCCGCGATGCGCACGAGGCCCTCGTTCCACAGGCGGCGCTCGAAGCGGAGGGTCGGGACCTTCAGGGTCATCGGCGCCTAGCCTAGCGCGCGGCCGGGTCAGGCGTCGGACGGGCTCGACGTAGCCGGCGCCGGAATTCGACAGGCGACCAGCGCCCTGCCGGTTCGGCGATCGGGTCGTGAGCCAGGTCCAGGCGGACAACGCGTCGTGCGGTCAGCTGTTGGAGCGGCGCTCGCGGAGGGTGGCCGCCTTGCCGACGCGCTTGCGCAGGAAGTACAGCTGGGCACGGCGGGCGACGCCGTGGCGGACGACCTCGATCTTGTCGATGCGCGGGCTGTTGATCTTGAACGTGCGCTCGACGCCCACCCCGGACGCGATCCGGCGAACCGTGATCGTGCGGGTGATGCCGCCGCCGCGCAGGCGCATCACGGTGCCCTCGAAGACCTGGATGCGCTCGCGGTTGCCTTCGACGACCCGCGCCGAGACCTTGACGGTGTCGCCCGTGGCGATCTCCGGCAGATCGGTTCGAAGCTGGTCCTTGACGATCTCGTCGAGCACGTTCACGTTGCGGTTCCTGACTGTCGTGGGCAGCCGAGACTGCGGGATTTGCGTCGGAAGGGGGCCGCGGGGGCGACCGACGGCGGAGTATAGCACGCGTCCTAGTCGCGGCCGGCCGACCCGTCCCCTTCCTGGGCGAGCTCGTCGAGCAGGCGCCGCTCCTCGGGGCTCGCCGGCCGGTCGACGAGCAGGTCGGGGCGGCGCTCCAGCGTCCGGCGCAGCGACTCCTTGAGGCGCCAGCGGCGCACGGCGCCGTGGTCGCCGGAGACGAGGATCGGCGGGAACGTCGGTGCCGTCGAACGACGGCGGGCGGGTGTACTGCGGATACTCGAGGAGGCCGTGGGTGAATGACTCCTCGGCGGTGGACGCTTCGTCGATGGCACCCGGCAGCAGCCGGATGACCGAATCGATGACGACCAGCGCCGCCAGCTCGCCGCCGGTCAGGACGTAGTCCCCGATCGACAGCTCGAGATCGACCATCGAGCGGATCCGCTCGTCGACGCCCTCGTAGCGGGCGCACAGCAGGAGGAGGTGCTCGCGGCCGGCCAGCTCGACGGCCCGCGACTGGCGGAACACGTCGCCCGTCGGGTCGAGCAGGATCGACAGCGTGTCCGGTCGGCGGAGTGCGGCGAAAGCAGCCGCCACGGGTTCCGGGCGGAGCACCATCCCCGCTCCCCCGCCGTACGTCGTGTCGTCGACCGTGCGGTGGCGGCCGAGGCCCCAGTCCCGCAGGTCGTGGACCCGGACGGTGGCAAGACCCCGTTCCTGGATGCGCCCCGGGATGCTCGCCGCAAGCGGACCTTCGAACATCGCCGGAAACAGCGTGAGAACGTCGATTTCGAGGGCCATCAGGAGGGTCCCTCCGGGGCGGACGTCCCCCCGGCCGTTCGCCGGTTGTTCCGACGGCGAGGAGCGCGTGGCCGATCCCCGGGAGTCCCCCGGTCGCGGGGCGGCTGCAGGTCGAGGGCTTCGGCGTCGACCACGATCTCGCCCCGACGCGGTGCGAACACGCGGATGAAGTCGCGGACCGCCGGGAGTTCGAACGGCCCGAACGGTCCGCCGGCCACCTCGAACACCTCGGTCTCGGCCACGCGATATACGTCGCGAACGGTCCCGAGCTCCGCGCCATCCACGCCCCGGACAGCGGTCCCGACGACTTCGTGCCAGTAGTACTCGCCGCGGTCGAGCTCGCGGACCGGGTCGACGACCGCTTCGAGATAGGCGCCGCGGAGCGAATCCGCTGCGTTCCGGTCGGGAACCTCGCGGAAGTGCACCCGCCAGCCCGGGCCGTCCGCGACCGGTTCGGCCGAGACGATCGTCAGCGGGTCCTCGGAACCCTCGCGGTGCAGCACCGAACCCGCGGCGAAGCGCTTCTCCGGATCGTCCGTCAGGACCTCGACGCGGATCGCTCCCCGAAGGCCGTGGACGCCCCGGACGAGCGCGACAACCAGCCGCTGAGGCTCGTTCAGAGGATCTCGAGCGAGACCGGCTCGCCGTCGCGGGCGGCCGTCACCTTGAGCAGGGTGCGCAGCGCCTTCGCGACGCTCCCGTTCCGCCCGATCACCTTGCCCATGTCGTCCTCCGCGACGTGGAGCTCGATGATCGTCGTCCCGTCCTCGTGGACGACTTCGACCGTGACCGCATCGGGGTCGTCAACGAGCGACTTCGCGACGTATTCGACCAGTTCCTTCGCTGCCATGTTCGTGACCCCTACTTGGCCGCGGGCAGGATGCCCGCGTTGCGGAAGAGCCGGGCGACGGTGTCGGACGGCTGGGCGCCTTTGGCGAGCCAGGCCTTGGCCTTGTCCTCGTCGACGGCGAACTCGACGGGCTCGGTTCGCGGGTTGTAGTGGCCGAGCGTCTCGATCGAGCGCCCGTCACGCGCATTGCGCGAGTCGGCCACGACGACGCGGTAGGACGGCTGCTTGGTCGCGCCAACGCGCGTCAGCCGGATTCGAACTGCCATGGGTCGTGCATCTCCTCCAGTTACTTGACTGTGATCAGGACCGTTGCCTTGTCGGGATTGGAACCGCCGATGACCGTCGACCCGACCAGCGCGTCGAACGGCTCGAGGAAGGGCTTCACCTCGCCCTCGTAGTCCTGGAGCTTCCCCGGCGCATCCGCGGCGGCCGCTTCGAGCGCCAGCCGGATCGCCGCGACGTCCACGAAGTACTGGCCTGCGTTCTCGGTGCCGGTGCGCGCGAGCAGGCTCTTGAAGCGGTCGCTCTGGGCGAGCGACGCCCCCGGTTCGGTGTCGAGCACGTGACGAACGAAGTCCGGCCCGAGGCCGACGACGACGAGATCGTCGGTCACGGTCCACGACAGCTGCAGGTGTGCGTCCGCGCCACCGAACATGTCGAGGTCTTCGGGCGGCACCGACTCCCCGGTCATGCCCATCAGCGTCCGGAGCTGGCCGAAGTCGACGGTCGTGATGGTTGCGTCGCCATGCTGCTCGTCGGTGACGGTGAGGCCCATGCTCGCACCGCCGAGGCTGAGCATCCCGCGGATCGTCAGGAACAGGTTCTCGGCTTTCGTCGCGTCGGTGGGCTGGATCAGCAGTCCGCCCTCGAGACCCTCGCCCGGGTCGTTGACGACGACCGCGACGTCGCCGATCCAGCCGACGAGGCCCTCGACGCCGCCGAACATGCCGACGACCTGGTCGAGCTGCTGGGTCGTCTCTGCGGGGACGTCGACACCCTCGTACATGCCGAGCATGTCGGTGATGACCTTGCCGTAGTCGTGGGTCTCGGCGTAGGCGATCGACGTGGCAGGTACGCGGGAGGCCAGGGTGGACGCCCGGTTCTCGCTCGCGCCGAGGCGCTGCTTCGGCGGGGCCGACGTCACCTGGAACGACAGGGCGTCGCCCTCCACGCGGGTCCACAGCGCACCCCACGCGGGCAGGGTGTCGCGGAAGGTCTCCGCGACTGCAGCGGCCGGCATCGCGCCGATCTCGACATCGCCGTTGTTCTCGGCGGCCAGGCCCATCGCCCAGTCCCAGTAGGCCGCGAAGTCGTAGTAGAAGAAGCCGACGTGGTCGCCATTCCCGCTGTTGAGCGCGGCCGAGAAGTCAGGGTCGTCGGTGAGTGGGCTGGCGCCCTTCGTGTCGAGGACCTCCTTGACGGCGCCCAGTTCGCCGAGCACGGCGACGTCGCCCGTCACCGCGTAGCCGTACTCCTCGTTGCGCGAGCCTTTCGGGGCCGGAACCACGGTGATCGTGACGCCCTCATGGTCCTGGGTCGTCGGGCTCGCGTCGGCTACCGCGCCGTCGAACCACGCCTGTGCGAGCGCAACGTCCTTGACCGACAGGAGCACGACGGCGCTGCCGGTGTCGAACGACTCGGCGTCTGCGGTCGTGCTGGGGTTCGGCAGGTCGCTCGCGACGAAGCCGACCTCGCCGTCGAACCACGGCTCGATGTCCGCGGTGTATGACTGGTCGCCGTCGGTAGCGGAGGTGAGGAACTGGTCGAGCGCCTCGTCGAGCTTGGTGTCGATGGCCGCCTGGTCGTCGAAGCCCGGGAAGTGCGACAGGAACTCGGCGAGGTTGTCGTGCTGGTCGCCGGGCAGGTCGAGGCGGAACTCGCCGTAGACGATGGAATCGGCCGGAGCCCAGGCGAGGATCTTGGCGTTCGGGGCGCGGCCCGCCAGCAGGGCGGCGGCGACCCCCGAGACGATGACGACAAGCGCGACGACGGCGATCGCCGCGGCCCATCGCACACGGCTCGGCCGACCCTTGGTCGGCGGCGGGACCGCGGGTGCGGTCGGCGCCGGGGTCGGCGACGCCGTTCTCGTAGGGAGCGGCCGGCGGCGTCGCCGGGACGCGGTAGGCCTCGGTCGGCGAATCACCGCCGAGCGGTTCGTTCGGATCCTTGTACGTCACCTCGTTGCCCCTTCCGTGGTCAGCGCGGTCCGAGCAGACCGCCGAGGGCGGCGCGACGACCGCCGCTCCCCGCGAACTGCTTCATGAGTTTCTGCATTTCGGCGAACTGCTTGATGAGACGGTTCACGTCGGTGAGTGTGGTCCCGGAGCCCGTCGCAATTCGACGGCGACGCGAGCCGTTGAGGATGTGCGGATCGCGCCGCTCGGCGGGCGTCATCGAGCGGATGATCGCCTCGACCCGCTTGAGGTCGCCACGGTCCACCGCGGCCTGTGCCTCGTTGGCCATCCCGCCCATGCCCGGGATCATCGACATGATCTGGCCGAGCGGCCCCATCTTCTGGACCTGCTGGAGCTGATCGAGGAAGTCTTCGAGCGTGAAGCTGGCCTTGCGAAGCTTTTCCTCCATCTTCGCGGCCTGTTCCTGATCAACGTGCTCCTGGGCGCGCTCGACGAGGGTGAGGACGTCGCCCATGCCGAGGATCCGGCCGGCGAGGCGATCGGGGTGGAAGACCTCGAGCGCGTCCGTCTTCTCGCCGGTGCCCATGAACTTCACCGGCACGCCGGTCACCGCACTGATCGACAGCGCGGCACCACCACGGGCGTCGCCGTCGATCTTGGTCAGGATCAGGCCGGTCACGGGGACCACGGCGACGAACGCCTGTGCGACGGCGACAGCCTCCTGGCCGGTCATCGCATCGACGACGAGCAGCGTCTCGACGGGCTTGACCGCCTCGTTGACAGCCGCGATCTCGGCCATCAGCGCCTCGTCGACGGTCAGGCGGCCGGCGGTGTCGAGGATCACGACGTCGCGTACCTGGCGCTTGGCCGCCTCGACGCCGTTGCGGGCGATGTCGACGACGGCGGTGCCGACCGGTGCGCGGTAAACGGGGATGTCGAGCTGGCGACCGAGCGTCTCGAGCTGGTCGGCGGCAGCCGGCCGGTACGGGTCGGCCGCCACGAGCAGCGGGCGGCGGCCCTGCTTGATGACGTGCCGGGCCAGCTTGGCGGTCGAGGTGGTCTTGCCCGAGCCCTGCAGGCCAACCATCGCCACGACCGCGGGGTTGCCGGTCAGGTGGAATACCCGGTCCCCCGCCGACAGGAGCTCGACGAGCTCGTCGTGCACGATCTTGACGACCTGCTGACCGGCGGTGAGGCTCTCGAGCACATCGGCGCCGACCGCGCGTTCCCGAACGCGCGCCACGAAGTCCTTGACGACCTTGAAGTTGACGTCCGCCTCGAGCAGCGAGAGGCGGATCTCGCGCATGGCGGCGTCGACGTCGGCCTCGCTGATCCGGCCGCGGCCGGTCAGGCCGTCGAGCGTCTTGCGCAGTCGCTCACTGAGGGTGTCGAACATGGTCGAGTGCGGGACTCCGTCATTGGATGAGCCGGACCGGCACCTGGCCGGCCGGGTGGTGCGCGAGTTCTGACGCACCGAGGCAGGCGGAGTGTAGCGCAGGCCCGTCTGCGACGTGACCGGCCGGGTAGGCTGTGCGCCCGTGCGCAACCCGTTCTATTCGCCCCTGTGGCAGAACCGCGCGTTCGTCCGCGTCTGGTCTGCCTCAACCGTCTCGGTCTTCGGTTCGCTCATTACCCGGATGGCGCTGCCATTCGTCGCGATCCTCGTCCTGGGCGCCGGTCCGCTCGAGGTTGCCGTCCTCCGCGGCCTCGAGATCGGGACGGGCCTCATCGTCGGGCTCGTCGCCGGAGCATGGGTGGACCGGCTGCGGCGGCGCCCGATCCTCATCTGGACGGACCTCGGCCGGGCGGTCCTGCTCGCCACCATCCCCATCGCGTTCGTGGCCGGCGTGCTGACGCTCTGGCACGTGTTCCTCGTGACCGCCCTGGCGGCGATCCTGACCACGTTCTTCGACGCGGCCGACAACGCCTACCTGCCGACCGTCGTCGAACGGGAGCGCCTCGTCGAGGCGAACTCCGCGCTCGCGGCGAGCTGGTCCGCCAGCGAATTCGCCGGGTTCGGCATCAGCGGGTTCCTGATCTCGGTGCTCACGGCGCCGATCGCGATCGTCCTCGACGCGATCACGTTCGTCGTGTCGGCCGTGCTGCTGCTCGGGATCCGGACGCCCGAACCGCCACCGCCACCGGCCTCGGCCCGGGAACCGGTGCGGACCGAGATCGCGGTGGGCATCCGGGTCGTGCTCGACGACCCGGTCCTGCGCGCCTTCGCCTTCGCGCAGATGCTCCACCACGTCCTGTGGGGCGTGTTCGGGGCGACCTGGATCCTGTTCGCGATCGACTACCTGGCGCTGGGACCCGCGGCGATCGGCCTGATCGCGGCCGCGGGCGGCATCGCTTCGTTCGTCGGTGCGGTCGTCGCCCACCGCTCGATCGGCCGCTGGGGCATCGGCCCGGTCGCGGTCGCGTCAATGGTGGTCCTGGCGATCGGCAATGCGTTCATCCCGCTCGCGCCCGCATCCCTGCCGCTCGTGGCCCTCGCCTGCCTGCTGGTGCAGCAGCTCGTCGGCGACGGCGCCGCGACGGTGTTCGAAATCACCGACACGACCGTTCGCCAGTCGATCGTCCCCGATCGCCAGCTTGGTCGCGTCGCGTCGACGTTCTTCTTCTTCGGCCACGGGGCGCAACTCGCGGCGACGCTCGCAGCCGGCGTGCTGGCCGAGGTCATCGGCCTGCGCGCGACGCTCGTCTTCGCCCCGCTCGGCGCGCTGATCGGTGCCGTCGTGCTGTGGCGCTCACCGGTCCGCACGCTGCTCCAGCTCCCCGAGGGCCGGGAGCCCGATCCGCAGGCGGCCAGCCAGTGAGGCGCTGATCGAGGCGGGCCAGGCCGAGCCGTTCGGCGGGTGAGCGCCGCTCCCGGCTAGGCGAAGAGGGCGTCGACGAACGCGTCGGGATCGAACCGGATGAGGTCGCCGACCTGCTCACCCACCCCCACGAAGCGGACCGGCACGTCGAGCGCGTCCTCGATCGCGAACACGATGCCGCCCTTGGCGGTCGAGTCGAGCTTCGTGAGGACGATCCCGGTCAGGCCGACCGCCTCGTGGAAGGCGCGCGCCTGGGCGAGGCCGTTCTGGCCGGTCGTGGCGTCCAGGACGAACAGGGTCTCGGGCTCGGCGCCGGGCAGCCGCTTGTCCACGATGCGTCGGATCTTCGAGAGCTCGTCCATCAGGTTCGCCTTGGTGTGCAGGCGGCCCGCGGTATCGGCGATGACCAGGTCGGCTTCCCGGGCGACCGCCGCGTCGAGCGCGTCGTAGACGACGGCGCCGGGGTCGGCTCCCGGAGCGTGCGCGACGACCGGCACGCCGGCGCGGTCGGCCCAGATCCGGAGCTGGTCGATGGCCGCCGCCCGGAACGTGTCGCCCGCGGCCAGGATCACCGAGCGGCCTTCGCCCGCGTAGCGGGTTGCGAGCTTGCCGATCGTGGTGGTCTTCCCGGTTCCATTCACACCGACCACGAGGACGACTGCCGGCTGGCCCTCGCCCGCCGGACGCGGTTCCCACTCGACGTCGCGCGCCACGAGGAGGGCGCCGAGCTGTTCGCGCACCGCGGCCTCGGTCCCGTCGGGGTGGCGCGCAGCCCGAGCCTTCTCGACCACGTCCATGGCGAGCGCCGCGCCAACGTCACCGGCGATCAGCGTCTCCTCGACATCGTCCCACGAGGTGTCGCCGTCCTCGCCGATGGCCTCCCGGAGGCGGGTCATGAACCCGCCGCGGGACCGCGCCAGGCCGGCGTCGAGGCGTACGCGGTCTGCGGGGGCGGCAGCCATGCTCGAAGCCGACCAGGCCGGCTGGGCGAACGGCGACGCGGGGGCGGCCGTCGGTTCGATCACGGGCTCAGGTTGGATCACGGGCTCGGGCTCGGGCTCGGGCTCGACCTCGGGTTCGACGTCCGCGTCGAGCAGCGCGTCATCCGCCGGTGTGACCGCATCCTCCGCCTCGATCTCGGTCGGTGGCGAGGCCGTCTCCAGTGGATCGTCCGGAAGCGGACGGTTCGACGGTTGGCTCGAGGTCGCGGTCGGCGACCTCGG
Organism: uncultured Chloroflexia bacterium; assembly: GCA_963721655.1. Taxonomy (GTDB): domain Bacteria; phylum Chloroflexota; class Limnocylindria; order Limnocylindrales; family CSP1-4; genus DASTYU01. Next base: position 84,710 of record CAVRKH010000014.1, read on the forward strand.
TTTCGGCTTCCTTGCGGCGGCGCCAGAACAACGGGCGGGCTCCTGTCGGGTCAGCCCGCCGGCGCGAGCTCCTCGCGTCGATCGGCGAGGGCCTGCGCCTCGTCGAGCCGGAGGCTGATCACGCGGCTGACCGAGTCGTCGCCGACGGTCACGCCATACAGCGCGTCGGCGGCCTCGATCGTGCCGCGGTTGTGGGTGATGACGATGAACTGGGTGCGGTGGGCCAGGCTCCGCACAGCATCCGCGAAACGGCCGATGTTCGCTTCGTCGAGGGCGGCGTCGACCTCGTCGAGCACGCAGAACGGCACCGGGCGGACCTCGAGCATCGCCAGCAGCAGCGCGACCGCGGTCAGGGCACGCTCCCCGCCCGACAGCATCGCCAGGGCCTGCGTCTTCTTGCCCGGCGGTCGGGCGACGATGTCGACTCCGGTTGCGCTCAGGTCTGTCGGGTCGGTCAGGGTCAGGGTGGCGTGGCCGCCGCCGAACAGCTGCTGGAAGCGCGCACCGAACGCGGTCTCGAGTGCGGCGAACGTCTGGCGGAACTGGTCCGCGATCATCGTGTTCAGCTCGTCGATCAGGCCGCGCGTTCCGGCGATCGCCGCCTGCAGGTCGGCCGTCTGACCCTCGAGCAGCTCCAGGCGGGTCCTGACCTCGGCGTACTCCTCGACCGCGAACGGATTGACGGCGCCAAGCTCGTGGAACCGGCGGCGCAGCGTCGCGAGACGGCCGGGGGAAGGAGGCTCGCCCGCCGGGGCGGAGGCCGACCACGAGCCCGCCACCGTGTCGAGCGCCGCGGCGAGGGCAGCGGTTTCGACGTCGGCGGTCTCCACGTCGGCGTCGGCTTCCGTGTCATCCGCACCCGGTTCGGCGATCCGGGTGTCGGCCCGCGGCAACTCCGTGCCCTCGAGGCCGGCCACCTCGCGCAGACGGGCAAGCCCCAGGGCGCCCAGTCCGGCGAGCTCGACGAGGAGCTGTTCGCGCAACGCGTCGAGGGCCAGACGCGCCTCGAGTCGAGCGTGATCGGCGGTGCGCAACCGCTCGTCCGCCGCGCGCAGCCGCTCGCGGGCACCGGTCGCAGCACGCTCGGCGGCAGCCAGCCGTTCGCGATCGGCCGCGTCCGCGGCGCGGACCTCGTCCACCGCCGTTCGGGCCGTGTGCTCTCGCGCCGTGGCAGCGGCGAGCTCTGTCCGGACCCGTTCTCGTTCGCTCTCGAGCGCCCGCTCCCGCTCGGCTAGCGCGGCCGTCTCACGGTCGGAACGGGCGATCCGTTCCTCGTCCATGGCGAGGGACGCCTGGGCCCGCGCATGCTGGCCATCGGCTTCACGACGCTCGGCGTCGTGCGTGGCAACCTGCGCGGCGAGCCGGTCGCGTCGCGTGCGCAATTCCGCGATTCGGGCTTCCCACGCTGCGACGGCTGCTCCGTCCGTCGGCTCGTCGCCGTCGGCGACGCCGGCGGTTGCTCCGCCCGCGGTCCCGTCAAGGGTTTCGAGCGCCGCACGTGCCCTGGCGGCCTCGGTGTCGAGCCGCTCGGCCTGGGCCTGGTGCCAGCCGCTCTCGCGGAGGTTCGCTTCGTGATCCCGCACGGCGATCCGTTCGGCGTCCTCGGCCCGTCGTCCGCGCAGCGGCGGCCTCGGCCTCCTCGTCGCGCCGGCGTTCGGCGTCCTCCCGGGCGGACGTCGCGCTGGTCGCCGCCGTGGCGGCAGCCTCGCGGAGCGCTCCCACCTCGGCCTCGAGGCGAGCGACGTCCGCGGTCAGCCGCTCGGCCTCAGCGCGTCGCTCCAACAGGCCCTCCGCGGGACCGAACCGAACGGTCCGATCCGTGACGACGGCCGCGCCATTCCGCGGCACGGCAACCCAACCAGGCGGCAGGTCCGGCTGGATTTCCAGGCAGGCATCCAGGTCCGGCAGCCAGACGGCACGGCCGAGCAGCCGGCGGGCGGCGCCGTGGCCGTCGCGGCGCACCGCCTCGGCGAGGACGCCACCACCGCGCTCGGTCACCCGTTCGCGGATGGTCGCGTCGGCGAGCGCACCCGCCTGGCGGCGGGCTCCGGCCTCGTCCGTTCGGTCGGTGACAACGACCCCGCGCTCGTCGGCAAGACCCGGGACGGCCGCAGGGTCGACGAGGTAGCCGCGGGCCGCCTCGCCGAGGGCGGCCTCGACCGCGGCCCGGAGCCCCGGATCCACGACGAGATCGTCGTCGATCCGCCGGCCACCGACGCGTCGCGCTGCCTTGGCGATGCCCCGCGCTTCTTCCTCGGCCTGCCGCGCCAGCGAGCGCGTCGAGCCGGCCACGGAGCTCGGCCAATGCACTTGCACCGGCGACGCTCCGTTCCGCCGCTTCGCGGCTGGTTCCGTCGGCCTCGTCGGCCGCTGCCCTCGCCGCAGCGCGAGCAACCGACGCCTGCTGTTCGGCTTTCGCGGCCTCGGCGAGCGCGTGCTGCGCGGCCGCCAGCCCCGCCTCGACCGTGGCCCGCTGCTCCCCCGCCGCGTCGACCTGGACCGCGGCCTCGGTTGCACGACGTTCGACGTCGGCCAGCCGCCTCCGCGCGGTCTCGAGCTCGGCGTGGCGAACCGCCTCGGCGCGCCGGACGGCAGCGAGATCCTCGCCCCGCGCCCGGCGCTCGGCTCGGAGCGACGCCAGCTCGGCCAGGGCGTCGGACAGCGCCCGTTCGGCCTCGCTGAGCTCACCGTCGAGGTCCACGTCCCGAGCCGGGATCGGCCGCGTCAACGCGCGACGCTGGACGACGAGGCTGGCCTCCGCGACGGCACGTTCATCGTGCAACCGGGCTCTGTCCCGCGTGATGCTTTCGAGGTCCGCCGCTGCCCGCTCCTCACGCAGGCGGAGCACGGTAACCGCAGCCTGGGCAGCGTCGAGCGTCGCCCGCCGCTCCGTCTCGACGATTGATCGGGCACCCAGCTCGTGGGCCAGCCCGGAGGCGGCCTCCTCGGCTGCCTGGAGCTCCTGCATGGCTGCGTCCGCTTCGGCCTGCCCCGTTGCACGAAGATCCGCGGTATTCCCGGCGCGCGCGCTGGCCTCGAACCACCGGGCGTGGGCCGCCAACAGCAGCGCGGCGGCCAGCTCGTCGCCCGCGCCGACGCGCGTCGCCTGTTGCTCGGCCTGGGCCGCGAGCCGCCGCGCCTGCGGGCGGAGCTCGGCCACGATGTCCTCGACCCGGGCGAGGTTCGACTCCGATTCGGCCAGCTGCTCCTCCGCCTTGCGGCGACGTCGCTCGTGCCGGCGCACGCCGGCGACCTCTTCGAACAACGGGCGGCGCTCCTCGGGCCGCAGGGCGAGGGCCTGGTCGACCATGCCCTGGCCGATGAACAGGAATGCGTTGTCGGCGAGATGCGCCCCGTCGAGCAGGTCGACGAGGTCCCGCAGGCGAACCCGCTGGCGATTGAGCAGGTAGTCGTTCTCGCCGGAGCGGTACAGCCGGCGGCCCAGCTCGAGCACCTGGTAGTCGACCGGCAGCAGGCCGTCCGCGTTGTCGAGCAGGATCGTGACGTCCGCCATGCCCTGCGCGGCCCGACGCTCCGAGCCGGCCCAGATGACGTCCTCGGCCTTGCGCGAGCGAAGTGCCCGGCCCTGCTCTCCGAGCGCCCAGCGGAGGGCGTCGGCCAGGTTCGACTTGCCCGAGCCATTCGGGCCGACGACCGCGCTGATCCCCGCGCCGAACTCGACGACGGTCCGTTCCGCGAACGACTTGAAGCCGTGCAGGCGGAGTGCGAGCAGCCGGGCCGGGGCCGCGCCGTCGAGCGGATCGAGGGTCATGAGCGCGTCGTCCGCGCCGGCCGCTCGGCGACGGCCGTGCCGGCGCCGGTCACGCGGTCGTTCCGGAGCCGATCGAGCGCCTGCGAGGCCGCCGCGGTCTCGGCGACGCGTCGTGACGGTCCCTCGCCGGCGCCCAGCACCTCGCCCTCGACCCAGACCTCGACGCGGAACACCCGCTCGTGGTCCGGCCCGACCATGTCGAGTACCCGGTAGTCGGGCCGCGAGCCGGTTCGCCGCTGCGTGTATTCCTGGAGGCGGCTCTTCGGGCTCTTGAGGGCGGCCGGCGGCCCGTCGGACAGGAGCTCGGGGGACGCAAGCGACGTGAGCCAGTCGCGGACCGGCGCCCAGCCGAGGTCGAGGTAGATCGCTCCGACGAGCGCCTCGAAGGACGATGCGAGCAGCGACGGCCGGCGGCGGCCGCCGCGCTGCGATTCACCCTCGCCGAGCAGCAGCAGCTCACCGAGCTCGATGCGCGCGGCGAGGCGGGCGAGTCCAGGGGTGGAGACGATGGCCGCCCGGCGGGCGGAGAGGACGCCCTCGTCGTCCCCGGGATGGCGGGCGTAGAGCGCCTCGGAGACGGCAAGGCTGACGACGACGTCGCCGAGGAACTCGAGCCGCTCGTTGTGGCCGCGTGCCACCTCGCGGTGCTCGTGCAGCCAACTCGAATGCGTCAGGGCCTGCTCGAGCAGGTCGAGGTCGCGGACGGGAAGGGCGAGCCGCGTAGCGAGCGTCTTGGCCTGGTCCACGGCTCCCGTGCCGGCCCGGCTAGGAGGAGTGTTCCTCGATGTAGTCGGCGGCGTCCTGGACGGTGCGGATCTTCTCCGCATCCTCGTCCGAGATCTCCGTCCCGAACTCCTCCTCGAGGCTCATGATCAACTCAACGAGGTCCAGCGAGTCTGCGTTGAGGTCGTCGACGAACGACGCCTCGGGCTTGACCTCTTCCTCGTCGACGCCGAGCTGCTCGACGACGATCTTCTTGAGCCGATCGTACGTTGTGGCCACTGACTCCCTCCTCGGAGTTGGGTGGTGGGTTTACGGCTGGGTCCCGCCGAGCTGCGTTGCGATCTTGCCGAGTACCCCGTTCATGAGGCGTCGCATCGGCTCGCCACTGTAGATCCGTGCCAGCTCGACCCACTCGGCAATGGCCACCCGGGCCGGCGTGGCGGAGTGTAGCACCTCGGATATGGCCGTACGGAGCAGTGCGCGGTCCATCCGCGCGAGTCCGACCACCGGATATTGCGGTGCGGTCCGGGTGATCAGGTCGTCGATCTCGACCCGATGCTCCTGGACTGCGGCGACCAGTTCGCGGGCGAGCTCGGCCGTCGTCTCGTCGCGTTCGGTTTCCGCCAGGTGGCGCTCCAGAACCGCCGTCGCCGTTCGCTGGCCGAAGTCCGCTTCGAAGATCGAGGCGAGCGCGAGCCGGCGGCCGTGGCGTCGTCCGCGGGCGCGGTCAGCCCCCGACGCCATCGACGAGGACGGTGACGCCCCCCAGCTCGAGACCGAGCAGTCGCTCCACCGTGGCCGCGACCGCGCTCCGCACCTGGGCAGTGAGGGCGACCAGCGGCTGCCCGGGCCGTGCGACGATCCACACCCGGACCTCGACCCTGTCTCTGTGCAACCGTGCACGGACGGATGGACCGCTGAGCGCCCGCCAGCGCGGTCCACCGCGCCCGACCCGCGCCACGCCCGGGACCTCCATCGCCGCGAGGTGGACCATCTCGGTGATCACCTCCTGCCCGACCGTCAGGATCGGTCCCGTCACGACGCCTCCTCGGGGCTCGCCCCGACCGGTGCCGCTTCCGCAGCCCGGGCCGGCGGCTTGAGCGCCTCGCCGATCAACTCCGGCACGCGCGCCCTGGCCATCGTAGCCGCCACATCGCAGGCGTAGGCGATCATCCGCCGCCGCGCCCGGCCGTGGGTGATGATCACGGTCCCGCGGACGCCCAGCAGCGGCGACCCGCCGGCCAGCTCGTAGTCGAACGTGTGCCGAATCCGGTTGATCCCCGGGCGCAGCAGGAGGTACGCGAGGCGGCCGCGCCACGACGCTCGGAACTCCGTGCGGAACTGGTCGAAGATGAAGGTCGAGAGGCCCTCGAAGAACTTGATCACGACGTTGCCGAGCACCGCGTCGCAGACGACGACGTCGGCGAGGTGCTTCGTGAGGTCCTTGCCCTCGACGTTGCCCTCGAAGCGCAGGCCCGACGCGTCGAGGAGGTCGGTGGCCGCCTGGATGCGCGCGTCGCCCTTGCCCTTCTCCTCCCCGATCGACAGCAGCGCGACGCGCGGCTCGGTGACGCCGAGGACCCCCGACGCGAAGATCGCGCCCATCTGGGCGTACTGCGCGAGGTTGTGGGCGGTGGAGTCAGGGTTCGCCCCGATGTCGAGGAGGACGAACGGGCCTGTGTCCGTGATCATCTGGACGGCAAGGGCGGGCCGATCGACGCCGGGCAGGCGACCGAGCTTGAGCACCGCGGCGGCCATCCCGGCGCCGGTGTGCCCGGCGGTCACGAGGGCATCGGCCTCGCCACGCTTCACGAGCTCGGTTGCGACGAGGATCGTGGCGTCCTTCTTCTCGCGGAGCGCGAGTGCCGGCGCCTCGTCCATGCCGATGACCTGGCTGGCATGAACGATCGACACGTTCTCGGGCAGCTCGCCCGCGATCCCGCGGATCGTGGCCTCGTCGCCCACGAGGATGAACCGATCGAGGGGATGCTCCCGGGCGTGACTGAGGGTCCCGTTGACGACCTCGGCGGGGCCGTGATCCCCGCCCATCGCATCAACGGCGACGCGCACGGCGCGCTCCGGGGCCGCCCCCGGATCCGGGGCCGCCGACCCTGTCGTCGCCGGTCGGAACCCGGCCGACTGGGTCACCGCGTCAGCGGCTGGCTTCGTCCGGTCCGCCCACCGGCTTGGGCGGGACGGCGAGGCGGCCCTGGTAGTAGCCGCAGTTGGGACAGACGTGGTGGGGCAGCTTCGGCTCGTGGCAGTGCGGACACTCCTCGAGCTTCGGCAGGCTGATCGCCTGGTGAGCGCGGCGCTCACCCTGGCGGGCGTGCGACACGCGTCGCTTCGGCACACCCATGGGTTCGTGGGCTCCTTACTGAGTCAGAGTTCCGTGAGGCCGCGCAGAACACCTGGAATGAGGGGGCCGGGCCGCACCGACCGCGGAGTCTACCGCGAAACACGCCCGATCGTCACGACCCGCGGTCCTCATCGCTCTCGGCGGTGAACCCGCGAAGTGCCTCGAACCGTGGATCGATGTCGTCCGTCGGGTGATCGTGGGTGCCCTCGTCGAGCGGCAGCCCGCATTCGATGCACAGCCCCGCGCAATCCGGGCTGTGGAGCGGCGCGATCGGCTCGGCGAGCACGAGCTCGTCGCGAACAAGTGGCTCGAGGTCGATCTCGTGGTGGTCGGTCAGGCGCGCGACGTCGGGTTCGGCATCGGCCGGCAGGGGCTTGCCGGTCGACAGGTCGAGCGCGGGCAGGAACTCCTCCTCGATGACGAGGTCGACGGGCACTTCCATGGGGCGCAGGCAGCGGCTGCATTCGGTGCGCAGGCCGGCCTGGAGCCGAGCGTCGGCGATGATCCCCCGGTTCGTGCGCCGCAGGCGTACGTGGCCGCTGATCGGGCGGGCCAGTTCCGGGCCGTCGTCGAGCGGGATGGTGACGTCGCTGACGTCGAACTCGCGGCTCGCGCCGGGATCTTCCGCGAGCAGGCCGGCGACGTTCCAGGTCAGCGGGGCGTCAACCGGCGACCGGGTCATCGGCGAGCTGGTTCGGCCTCGCCCTCGCCTTCCCAGGCCTCTTCGTCCGCCACGCCGTTCGACGGCGTTCGCCCGTCGATCAGCTCCGAGCGACGCTCGTCGAGCATCGCGATCCCCTTCTTGATGCTCTGGAGCGTCTTCACGACGTCACCCTCGAGGCCCACGAGCACGCTGACGGCGTACTCGTCGGCGCCGCGGCGGATTTCGTCGGCGTCCGACTGGGCGTTGGCGATGATGCGCCGGCTCTCCTCGTCGGCGGCCTGGGTGAGACCGCGTTCGTCGATGAGGAATGCCGCCTGCTCCTGGGCCCGCGCAACGATGCGCTCCGCCTCCTCCTGGGCCTTCTCGATGATCCGCTCCCCCTCGGAGTTGATGCGCTTGGCGGCTCGGACCTCTTCGGGAACGGCGACGCGCAGCTCGTCAATGAGTCCGAGCGCGGCGTTCTGATCCACGACGACGTTCGTGGTCAGGGGCAGCTTCTTGCCGTTGGCGATGAGGGATTCCAGCCGCTCGACGAGGAAGATGATGTCGATCGGAGTGTCCTCCTGTGCGGATGGAGGGGCCTCTGCGCCGCTGGCCCGAATTATCGCACGCGGCGCGTCACTCCGAGTCCTGCTCATGCCGGGAGCGGCGTGCGTGCGCGGCCTCGTTGGCCGGCGGCCAACGAATTTGGCGGTGCGATCCGGGATCGGGCGCCGATGAGCCTTCCCGTCCCGATGCGGTCCAGATATCAGCCCAGGTAATGAAAGGCGAGGATTTGGAGCGACATGGTTCGGATCTGGCCCGATTCGATTGCCATTCAGCATCCCTATTGATCGTTGGCCACGAACCGGGGAGTCGGTTCCGCCTCTGAGTACCCCGGCTGATGATTGGCCGCAAACTGAGGCCGCCGTTCGGCCTTTGATTACCCGGGCTGATATTTGGCCAAAACCGTGCGCCGGTGCGTGAAAGGTCCCGAGCCAGGCCACGATGCATCTCTGGCGGCCCAGGCTGGCGGCCAAATAGTCACGGGACATGCGAACTGGCCGATAGCGGCGCCCTCGAAGGCCGCCACATCCTGCCGATCATTCACCGGGGGACGGTTTTGGCAGAAACCCGCCGTCTCAGCGGTCGGAGCGAAGGGCCTCCGCGAGCGCCTCGGCAGCCGCCGCCGGCACCATCGACGACACGTCGCCGCCGAACGACGCGATCTCCTTGACCAGGCTCGAGCTCACGAACCCGTTCTCGACCGACGTCATGAAGAACACCGAATCGACCTCGGGCGCCAGCACCCGGTTGTTGTGCGCGAGCTGCATCTCCGAGTCGAAGTCGCTGATCGCGCGCAGGCCGCGGACGATCGCGGTCGCGCCACGGGCGCGGCAGAAGTCGACGGTCAGCCCGTCGAACGAGGCGACCTCGAAGCGCTCGGCATCGATCGGTTCAGCCTCGAGGACGGTGCGGATGATCCCGATGCGGGTGTCGACCGGCAGGAGCGGCGTCTTGCGCGGGTTGGCAAGGACTGCGACGACGAGCCGGTCGAACACGGCGCTCGCCCTCCGGATGACGTCGACGTGGCCGTTGGTCATCGGGTCGAACGAGCCGGGGTAGACCGCGAGTCTCATCGATCCTCCTGGCGCCGGTAGAACGTCAGCGCGGTCTCGCCGAAGCGGCGGTCGCGCTCGGATGCTAGCAGGCCGATCCGGGCCGGCGGGGCGTTCCGCCAGAAGTGCTTGGCCACGGCCCGGCCGCCGGGCACCAGCACGGAGCCGGCGGCCTCGAGCGCCTGCTGCAGCAGCTCGTGGCGGTCGTACGGCGGGTCGACGATGACGACGTCGAACGGCTCCGCGGCGTTGGCTTCCCCGCCGCGACGCCCCAGCCAGCGCAGGGCGTCCTCGCGCACGACGACGGCATTCGGCCCGCCGAGGCGCGTCCGCCCGAGGTTGGCGGCGATGACCCGGGCGGCCGCGGCGTCGTGCTCGACGAAGGTGGCCGACGCCGCGCCGCGCGACAGTGCCTCGATGCCGGCAGCCCCGCTCCCCGCGAAGAGATCGAGGACCCGGGCGCCGGCCAGGTCGGGTTCGAGGATCGCGAACAGCGTCTGCTTCACGCGATCGGCAAGCGGTCGCGTTCCCGGACCGGGCGCCTCGAGGCGGATGCCGCGTGCGGTCCCGGCGATCACCCTGCCCGCATCGGCCACGGTCAGGCGGCGCTCTTCGGATCGGCCTCGGCAACCTGCCGCAGCCAGCCCTCGGCGAGCTCGGCGGCAAGCGCCTCATGGCCTCGCGTCAACCGTCCTCGCTCGTCGAGGAGCGCCTCGGCGTGACCGCGAGCACGGACCGCCAGCTCCTGGTGGTCGCGCTCCTGGATCGAGGCGACGCGGAGGCGCGGCAGCCCGCTCTGGGCCAGACCGAGGACGTTGCCCTCGCGCCGAAGCTCGAAATCCTTCTCGGCGAGCGCGAACCCGTCGCGCAGCTCGGCAACCGCCTTGAGGCGGGCCTGGGCGACCTCGTCCGTGGAATCGGAGACGAGCACGCAGAACGATTCGGCGGTGCCGCGGCCGACCCGGCCGCGAAGCTGGTGGAGCTGGGCAAGGCCGAAGCGGTCGGCTCCCTCGACGATCATCATCGTCGCCTCCGGCACGTCCACCCCGACCTCGACGACCGTGGTGCCGACGAGCACGTCGAGCGCGCCGTCGCGGAACCTGGTCATCTCGGCGTCGCGCTCCACGGGTTTCATGCGGCCGTGGACGAGGCCCACCCGCAGCGGCGCGAGCAGCTCGGTCAGGCGGATCGCCTCGCTCTCGGCGGCGACCGCGCTGCTCGCCTCGTCGCCCACGCCGTCCTCGCTCCCCTCCTCGATCAGCGGCACCACGACGAAGATTCGATGCCCGGCGGCCGCCTCGTCGCGCACCCGCTGCCACGTCCCGTCGAGGTCGCCCGGAGCGCGGATCCCGGTGCGGATCGGGACGCGGCCCTCGGGCGGGGTGCGCAGGTCCGACACGTCGAGGTCGGCGTAGAGCAGCTGGCCGAGCGTCCGCGGGATCGGCGTTGCCGTCATGAGCAGGACGTGGGGCGCCTGTCCGCCCGCCTTCGCCTCGAGCTGATGGCGCTGCTCCACGCCGAAGCGGTGCTGCTCGTCGATCACGACGAGCCCGAGATCGGCGAACTCGACCGCCTCCTGGATCAGGGCGTGGGTCCCGACCACGACCCCCGCCTGCCCGGACCGGATCTGCTCGAGCGCGTTCCGCCGGCCGTCCGCCGAGAGCGACCCGGTCAGCAGCGTCACCGGCACGCCGACACCGTCGAGGAGCCCGGCCACCGTCCCGAGGTGCTGGCGGGCGAGCAGATCCGTCGGAGCGAGCAGCGCGCCCTGCCGCCCGGACTGCGCGGCAGCGGCCAGCGCCCAGGCAGCGACCGCCGTCTTGCCCGACCCGACGTCGCCCTGGAGCAGGCGGAGCATCGGCGTGTCGCGGGCGAGGTCGCCGCGCAGGGCGTCGATCGCGGAGGCCTGGTCCGGGGTCAGCTCCAGGGGTCGGCCGACCTTCGCGGCGAGCGCCTCGACGATGGCGGCGCGGATCGCAGCGTCGGCCGCGTCGGTCACCTCGATCCGTGGCGCCGCGTCCCGCGTCCGCTGGCGGCGCCGACCGACCATGCCGATCTGGAGGGCGAGCAGCTCGTCGAAGGCGAGCCGCCGCAGGGCGGCATCGCGCGCCTCGAACGTCGACGGGTAGTGGGCCTCCTCGAGCGCGACGTTGATCGGCGGGAGCCGCTCGGGCTCGCGGATCGCGGCCGGCAGGTACTCCGGGTACTGATTGCCCGCGCGGTCGAGCGCCTCGCGGATCGCCGATCGGAGCCGTGCCGAGGTCAAACCTGCTGTCAGCGGGTAGACGGGCACGATCCGCCCGGCGTGGAGCACCTCGGCGTCGCCCTCGGCGACCTGGAACTCGGGGTTGTCGAAGGTGAGCTTGCGGCCGAACCGCTTGATCTTGCCCGACACGACGACCGTGTCGCCCGCTTTGAGCCGGCGCTCGATGTAGCGCCGCCCGAACCAGGTTGCCTGGGCGGTGCCGGTCTCGTCGGCCAGCGTGGCCACGGTCCGCTGGACTCGCCGGCGGAACGTGGGCTCGACGTGGATGTCGGCGATCTGCACGCGCGCGGATGCGACCGTTCCTTCCTCGACCCAGATCAGGTCCCCGAGTCGCTGCATCTCGCGCAGGTCGTCGTACCGGCGTGGGAGGTGGAACAGCAGGTCGCGCACCGAGTACCAGCCCGAGCCGGACCCCGGCGCGGCGGAGCGTCGCCTGCGCGGTCAGCCCGGACTTGCCCAAGGCCAGTCGAGAGCAGCGCAACGGGATCGCTCGGCGGGGCGGTTCGGGTCGCGCCGGTTGCCACGCCTATTCGGCGGAGATCAGGTAGCGGTAGTGCGGCTGACCGCCATGCCGCAGCTCGACGTCCACCCCGGACAGGCTCTGCTGGATCCGCTTGGCCACGTCCTCGGCCTCGTCCAGGTGCGCGTCGGTGCCGTAGAAGACCGTGACGAGCTCGAAGCCGGGCTTCAGCTTGCCGACCGCCTCGAGGATGCAGCGCATCCGGTCGTTGTTGACCGCCACGAGCCCCTCGTCCGGGTCCAGCGCGATCGTCTGGCCGTGCTTCACCTTCTTCTTGCCGATCGTCGCGTCGCGGACGGCCTCGGTGACCTGCAGCGTCTGGATCGAGCGGGCGGCCTCGGTCATCGGACCGGTGTTCGCCTCGGCGCCTTCGGCCGGATCGAGGCTGAGCAGCGCGGCGAAGCCCTCGGCGGCGTTGCGCGTCGGGATGACCGTCACCGGCCGCTTCGCCATCGTGGCAACCTGCCGCGCCGCCAGGACCACGTTGGGATTGTTCGGCAGCACGACGACTTCGGCCGCGTCGGTCTGCTCGATCGCTTCGAGCAGCTCGCCGGTGCTCGGATTGGCGGACTGGCCGCCGCGGACGACGGCAGCGACCCCGAAGTCGTGGAAGATCGCCTCGAGGCCATCGCCGGCGGCCACCGCGACGACGGCCAGGCGAGGGGAGCCGGACGCGGGCGCGTCGGTGGCGAGCGCGGGACCCGTGCCATTGGTCGAGGGTTCGGCTGGTTCGGCGGAAACCCCCGTGAAGGACTCTGCCCGAGCCTCGCGGACGTCACGGGCCTGGTTGTCGAGGTTCTCGACGCTGATCCGGCTCAGCGTGCCGATCGTCAGGCCATGCCCGATCACCAGGTCCGGGCGCTCGTTGTGGACGTGCACCTTGACCGCCCTGCTGTCGCCGGCGACCAGCACGGACTCCCCGATCTCCTCGAAGTGCGTGCGCAACGCGTCGATGTCGATCGGATGGGCCGGCAGTGCCTGGAGCAGGAACATCGTCTCGTAGCCGAAACCCTCGTCGGCGTGGGCAACGAGCGTCGACGGCCGCGGTCGCGGCGCGACGGTCGTCGGGCGCGGAGCGCGCCGGCCGCCCTCGACGAGGTGGAGCAGTGCGCCCTGGAAGAGCCGGTACAGGCCCTGGCCACCGGAATCGACGACGCCGGCCTCGCGCAGGATCGCGAGCAGCGTCGGGGTCCGGGCGACGGACTTCTCGGCGGCCTCCACCGTGGCACGCAGCACCGCTTCGATGTCCTCGTCGCGCTCGGCGGTGGCCACGGCGGCATCGGTCGCCTCGCGGATGACCGTCAGGATCGTGCCTTCGACCGGTTTGGTGACCGCCCCGTAGGCAGTCTTCGTCCCCTGCGACAGCGCGTAGGCCAGGTCGAGCCCGTTGAAGCGGCGCTTGCCGGCGAGCCCTTCCGACATCCCTCGGAAGATCTGGCTGGTGATCACCCCGGAGTTGCCGCGGGCGCCCATGAGGGCGCCGAAGCTGATGGCCGCCGCGATGCGGTCGGCCGGCTGCCCGGCGACGGCATCGGCTTCCTCGAGTGCCGCCTTGACGGTCGCGACCATGTTCGTGCCGGTGTCGCCGTCGGGGACCGGGAACACGTTGAGGCCGTTGATCTCGTCGGTATGGGCCTCGAGGTTTGCGACCGCGGCCCGGAAGGCCTCCAGCAACCCGGTTCCGTCGCAGGAACGGCGGGCCATCAGCTGGGGTCCATCAGGCGACGTCCGTGCCGCTCTCGGCCAGGTCGCCGACGTGCACCGCCGTGAGCTCCACGACCGGCGGCGCGGGCAGGGCTGAGGGCTGGTAGCGCAGGCCGTCGACGTGGATCGTCAGGCGGTCGACCTCGCGCTCGAGCGCGTGGCGGATCCCGTAGCGGACGGCCGAGTCGACCTGGCGCGCCACCTCGGCGATCGGCACGCCGTAGGCCACGGTGAGGTCGAGCTCGATCTCGAAGCCGCGGGCGAATGACACCCGCAACCCGCGTGGCCGGGACCCAAACCACTCACGGATCCGCCCGAGGAACCCGCCGCTGAAGCCGGTCACGCCGTACGAGCCGAGCGTCGCGGTCCGGACGATGTCGACGACCGCGCGGCGCGTGACGAGCGATCGACCGGGAATGGGTTCGGTGGGCACGCGCGCGGCGTCCTCCTCGTGGTGCCGGTGCCGACCGAGCGGAGCGTCGGAGGCCGTCTGCTATCATACCGCCCCGATTGGGCCTTCCCGGCCCGTCACCCTTCGTTCATCTCGCCCCTGAGGTCCACGCATGGCCCGCTCCTGCGCAATCTGCGGCAAGGTGTCGATGGGCGGGTTCAACCCGCAGTCGTCGGGCATGAACCGCGTCCGCGCGCATCGCCGCTACAAGCCGAACCTGCAGCCGCTCGTGATCGAGCAGAAGGGCGTGCCCACCAAGGCGCTCGTCTGCACGCGCTGCCGGCGCACGCTCACCAAGAGCCTCCCGCTGATCCCCGCCGGCTCCGGCCGGCGCAGCGCTCCCCGAAACCGGCCACGCACCGTGGCCGGTTCTTCGTGTCCGGGATCAGGGTTCGACCACGAAGAACGAGCCCCGAACCACCGCCAGCACGAACACGATCGCCGCGTAGCCGCCGACGGCCAGTGCCGCTGCCATCCCGTACGTCAGCAGCCGGCGGCCGCGCTCGACCAGCACGAACGGCGCCACGACGGCAATCAGCGTGTCGACGATGACCACGTAGAGGGCCGGCCGCGTGGCGTCGAGGCAGTCGCAGCCCGCAAGCTCGACGGCCTGGTAGGCCGCTTCCGCCAGCAGGCCTCCGCACAACAGCGCCGTCGCCAGCGGCCGCCAGCGCGGCTCGGCCGACCATCCACCGCCCGCCGTGCCGAAGATCCCGCCGGCGACCAGTGCCGCGGCCAGCCACACGACGATCGTGATCCGCACGTCGGCCAGGCGGTCACCCCACACGACCAGGAATACCGCGTAGTAGGCGACCACCGCGACCATCAACGCCAGCGGACCCGCCCACGCGCCGGCGGTCGGCCGCGCGGCGACGATCCCGGCAACGAAGGCGATCACCACCCATGGACCGAACGCATTGGCGAGCGCGTTGACGACGATCTCCGGGCTGTCGCCCGTCAGCAGGTCACCGACGAACGAGAAGACGCCAAGAGCGACGCCGAGGAGGAGCGCTCCTGCGATGGTGCGAGCAGCCGAACCGCGGTTCAACGCTCGGCGGTGTCCAGCCAGATCGTGAACGGGCCGTCGTTCACGAGCTCGACCGCCATGGCAGCCCCGAACCGGCCGGTCGCCACCGGCACGCCCAGCTCGTCGAGCGCGGCCGCGAAGCGCAGGTAGAGCCGCTCGGCGAGGTCGGGTGGCGCGGCGCCCGAGAACCCCGGCCGACGCCCGCGGCGGGTGTCCGCGAAGAGCGTGAACTGGCTGACGACGAGCGCGTCCCCGCCGACATCGAGCAGCGATCGGTTCGTCCGTCCCTCCTCGTCGGCGAAGATCCGCAGCTCGGCCACGGTCCGGGCGAGTCCATCGGCCGCCGGGTCGTCGTCGGCAGGGCCAACCCCGAGGAACACGACGAGCCCGCGCCCGATCGCGCCCACGGTCTCGTCGCCCGCGCGCACCTCGGCGCGCGTGACGCGCTGGAGCAGGGCCCTCACCGCGGTCGCGACTCGGCCGGTTCGGCGAAGGAGTCGCGCCATGCCGCTGCGCGCCGGCCGTAGTCGTCGCGATCGGCCGCATGACGCTCGGTGACGAGTGCTTCGGCGGTCGCGGGCACCAGCAGGTCGTAGTCGCGGACCCCGTCCGGGTTCATGCCGCCATCGCTGCGCAGCATGATCACCGGGATCCCGCCCGCCTCGATCCGGTCCATGAGCTCCTTGGCCAGGTGCTGCGGGAGCGCCGTGAAGCGGACCATGCGGTCACGCGGGATCGGCGGCTGGCCGTCGTTGAGCTGGAACTGGTAGCCCTCGTCGGCGAGCGCACGGATGAGACGCACCTCGCGACCCATGTCGCGACCCTTGACGAACAGCGCCGATCCCACGACGAGGATGTCGGCGCCGAGCGCCCCGACGAATTCGGCCGTCTCGCGGTTCACGCCACCGTCGACGTGGACCTCGCCGCCATACGCCTTGTGGCGCAGGATCTCGCGCGCCGGCAGGATCTTCTCGCGGGCCGCATCGCGCATGAACGTCTGGCCGCCGAACCCCGGTTCGACCGTCATGACCATGACGATGTCGAGCAGCTCGGCGTATGGCTCGAGCGCGGCGAGGGGCGTGGCCGGCTTGAGCGCGAGCCCGGCGGCCCGGCCGGCCTCCCGGATGCGGCGCAGCGTCGGCTCGATCGGCTCCTCGATCTCCACGTGGAGGGTGATCGAGTCGCAGCCCGCGTCGAGATACTCCTCGATGTAGCGGCCCGGCTCGCTGATCATCAGATGCGCGTCGAACGGCAGCTCGGTCCTTGGGCGGAGGTGGCGGATCGTCTTCGGGCCGAACGTCAGGTTCGGGACGAAGTGACCGTCCATGACGTCGAGGTGGACCCGATCGGCGCCGGCCTTCTCGAGCCGCCGTACGGCATGCGCCAGGTTCGACAGGTCGGCGTCAAGGACGCTCGCCGAGATCCGGGCACGACCGACCCCCATGTCAGTCCCCCACTCCGCTTGGGACAGCGTCGTGGCTGCGTTCGCCGCGCAGTGCCGCGGCGCTCGCCTCGACGAGCAGCTGGCGGCGGCGGGCCACCACCGGCACGGGCGGTTCACCGGCGCGTTCGGCCGCGAGCTGCCCGCATGCGGCACCGACCTCCTGGCCGCGGTTCCAGCGGATCGTCGTCTGGATCCCCGCGGATCGGAGGCGGGTCGCGAAGCGTTCGATCACCGGCGCCGGGCTCGCCGTCCACGGGGTATGCGCGACCTGGTTCATCGGGATCAGGTTCACGTGCACATGATCGCCTCGAAGCAGCTCGGCGAGGGCGCTTGCATCCAGGTCCGTGTCGTTCACGCCACTGATCATCGTGTACTCGTAGCTGATCCGGCGGCCGGTCGTGCGCGCGTGGTCGCGCGCGGCGTCGACGACTTCCGCGACCGGCCAGCGCCGGTTGAGCGGCACCAGCACGTCGCGCAGCGCGTCCCGGGCGGCATGCAGCGAAACCGCCAGCGTGAACTGCGGGCCGAGAGCGGTGAGCCGTCGGATGCCCGGTACGACGCCCGAGGTCGACACGGTGATGTGGCGCGCGCCGAGACCGAACCGTCGACGATCGTTCAGTGCCTCGATCGAGGCCAGCACGTTGTCGAGGTTGAGGAGCGGTTCGCCCATCCCCATGAACACGATGTTCGTCAGCCGCCGGCCGTCCACGGCCAGCCGCCGCGCCGCGTCGCGCGCCTGGTCGACGATCTCGGCCGCGTCGAGGTCGCGCGTGAAGCCGAGCTCGCCGGTGGCGCAGAACGGGCAACCGACGGCGCAGCCGGCCTGGCTCGACAGGCACAGCGTGTGCCGCTCGCGGGATCCGGGGCGGGCCGGGTAGTGCATCAGGACGGATTCGACCAACGCGCCGTCGGACAGTCGGTGGAGCGCCTTCTCGGTCAGCCCGGCGTCCCCGAGGACCAGCTCGGTCGTCTCGATCGTGTCGAAGCGGAAGGCCGCATCCAGTGCGTCCCTGAGCGTCGCCGGCAGGGTCGGTATCTCGGTGGCTGTACGAGCGTGGCCGCGCCACAGTCCGTCGGAGACCTGGCGGGCGCGATACGACCGCTCGCCGTGCTCGACGAGCCATGCCTCGAGATCCTCGGGCCGGACACCTGACAGCCCGGGGCGCTGGTCACCTTCCATCACGCCCGATGCTAGCGCGACCCGTCGGCTTCAGGCGACCCCCGCCCCGACCAGGCCCGGAGCCCCTCGGCGAAGCGTCGACGCGTCCATCGCCCGCCGGCCCTCGAGCTGGACCTGGCCAAGAAGCAGACGACCATCGGCGGTCGTGAGCGCCAGCCCGTCGCCCTCGGCAACGAGATGGCCGGGCTGATCGGTCGAGGCCGACGGCCCGGTGAACGCGGACCGGACGATGAGCCGTCCCATGAGGTGCGTCTCGACGAAGGTACCCGGCCACGGCAGGTAGGCCCGCACCGCGCGCTCCAGCTCCGTCGCGGGCCTGCTCGCGTCGAGGCGGCCGTCCGCCCGCACGAGGGGTCGCGTGGTGGTGGCCGCGGCGTCGTCCTGTGGCCGCGCGACAAGCTCGCCGGCGATCCACGGCTCGACGGTTCGCGCCAGCACCTCTGCGGCGAGCGTCGCGAGGCGGGACTCCAGCTCGGGGGCCGTCTCGTGGCCCGTCAGCGCCACGCGCTCGACCGACACGATGGGCCCGGTGTCGACGCCCCGGTCCATCCGGATGATCGTGACGCCCGTCTCCGCATCACCCGCGAGGATCGTGGCCGGGATCGGGGCGGCGCCGCGATGCCGTGGCAGAAGCGACGGGTGGAGGTTGAGCGCGCCGTGCCGGAAGTCGAGCAGCGCCTCGGGGACGATCCGCCCGTAGTCGGCAAGCACCATCAGGTCCGCGCCGAGCGCCAGCACCTCGTCGACGGCCGACGGCTCGCGCAGCCGCTCCGGGGCGAGCACAGGCCCGACGCCGAGCAGCCGCGCCTCCTCGGCGATGGGCGTCGGCGTGACCGCACCTGTGCGCCCGGCCGGCTTCGGAGGTGCCGTCACGATCCCCACGATGTCGACCGAGGAGATTCCCGCCAGCCGGCGAAGCGCCTCGACCCCGAAGCCGCCGCTCCCGATGAACACCGTTCGGGTGCGGCCGCGTCGGGCGGAATCGATCGTGGTCGGGATTGGAACGGTCACGTGGTTGCCTGTGCGATCGACGTCAGGCCAGCGCGGTCGCTCGCTCCTCGACGCCCTCCTCCGCCTCGTCGCTTGCGCCGACCTCGATCAGCTCGTCCATCGACTCGAGGTAGTCGATGTACAGCTTGCCCTCGAGGTGGTCGAGCTCGTGCTGCAGCGCGCGCCCGAGCAGCCCGCTCCCGGCGACCTTGTACTTGCGGCCCTGGCGGTTCTGGGCGACGACCCAGACCTTCTCGCGGCGCGTGACGTAGGCGACGTAGCCGGGGATCGAGAGGCAGCCCTCGAGGTCGGTGTCGTCCCCGGTCGAGCGGACGATGCGCGGGTTGACGAGCTCGTGGAGCGTGTCCTCCACCTCGACCACGCACGCCTGCAGCGCGACACCGATCTGTGGTGCGGCAAGGCCGACGCCCGGCGCGGCGCGCATGGTCTGCGCGAGGTCGTCGAGAAGCTCGTGGAGGTATTTGCCGAAGCTGTCGACCGGCTCGCCCTTCAGGCGGAGGCGCGGGTCACCAAGCGTGGCGATGGGGCGGACACTCATGGCGGCGAGTATACCGAGCGTCCCGGCCGGGACGGCCGGGCTCCTTCGTCAGATGCCGGGCGAACCGAACGGCCGGTCGTCGCTCGGGCGGTCGTCGCTCGGGCGGTCGTCGCTCGGGCGGTCCTCCTCGAAGGCAGGGCTCGACCCATCCGCCTCGGCGGTCGACTCAAAGGGCGCCGCGTCCGACACGGCCGGCGGCAGG
This sequence comes from uncultured Chloroflexia bacterium, assembly GCA_963721655.1. Classification (GTDB taxonomy): domain Bacteria; phylum Chloroflexota; class Limnocylindria; order Limnocylindrales; family CSP1-4; genus DASTYU01. Next base: position 104,169 of record CAVRKH010000014.1, read on the forward strand.
TCGGCCGCGAGGTCGGTTGGCGCCTCGTCGTCCCACGGCGGGGCATCGACGACGGTCTCGGGGGCGGGCGGCTCGGCCACGGCAGTCGCGGCACCGGCCGCGGACCCCGTGTCGGCATCAGCGTCGGTCGCCGATTCGCCTTCCTTCTCGGCGCGGAGGTCCGCGGCCCAGCCACGCGCCGACTCGGCCAGCTTGAGGCTTGCTTCGGCGGTGGCGGCACCGGCCTTGCGGGCATAGGGCGCCGCCTTGTTCGCGGCCGTCGCAGTCAACTCGGCCGCGCGCGCCGACAGCTCACGGACCGTGGGACCAGCGCGCTCGGCGAGGTCGCCCGCGGCAATTCGAAGCGAGTCGAACATCGTCTCGGGCGTGTCGTGGCCGCTTCCCTTGCCGTTGCCGTTCGATTGATTCGTGTGTTCCGTGTGCTCGTCCATGGCGGGCCGCCTCCTCATCGTGGGCGCACATCCTCGCATGACTCGCCGAAGTCGGCACGTGCCATCGGGCCTGATTCCGTTACAGCAGCGACTCGGGGTCCACGTCGACCGACCAGGGGGCCTCCAGTCCGCCCTCGAGCAGCGCTACCGGGTCGTCGCCACGAAGGACGACGTTCCAGCGCCAGCGGTCTGCCCGGCGCGCAATGTACGCGGGCGCCGGTCCGATCACGGTCACGCGCGCACCCCGCTCGCGGGCACGATCGCGGAGCACCTCGGCCATCGCGGCAGCCTCACGCTCTGCGGCGTCACGGTCCGGCAGCCCGACCATCAGCTTCACGAGGCGACCGAATGGCGGCGAGCCGAACCGCTCGCGGAGGGCCAGCTCCGCGGCGTAGAACCGGGCCGCGTCTCCGGTGGCGACGGCCTGGATCGCGGGATGGTCGGGCTGGTAGGTCTGCAGGATCGCGTGGCCGGGGCGGTCACCGCGACCGGCACGGCCCACGGCCTGCGCGAGGAGCTGGTACGTCCGCTCGGCCGCCCGTTCGTCCGGGAGGTTGAGCGCCACATCCGACGACACCACGCCGACCAGGGTGACGTTCGGGATGTCGAGGCCCTTGGCGACCAGGCTCGTGCCGACGAGCACGTCGAGCGTGCCGCCCGAGAACGCATCGATGACCCGGTCGGCTGCGCCCCGCCGCTCGACGACGTCGCGGTCGAGGCGACCCACGCGCAGTTCCGGGAATGTCGCCCGGACCTCGCGCTCGACGCGTTCGGTGCCGCCGCCCAGGTAGCGGATGCGGGGCGAGCCACAGTTCGGGCAGCGGGTCGCCAGCGGCGTCGCGCGGCCGCAATGGTGGCAGCGCAGCGTGATCCCGGCCTGGTGGTACACGAGCGGCCGCTCGCACTCGGGACAGGCCTGGACGTGGCCGCAGTCCCGGCACAGCACCACCGACGCGGTCCCCCGCCGATTGAGGACCAGGATCGCCTGGTCGCCCGCCGTCGTATCGAGACCCGCCAGCGCCTCGGACAGGCGGCTCGAGAGGAGGCCGCGGTTGCCGGCTGCAAGCTCCGCCCGCAGGTCGACGACCTCGACGGCCGGTGGTGCGCCACTCAGCCGAGCGGGCAGCACCACGCGCCGGTAGGCGCCGCTCCCGGCGCGACCCGCGCTGTCGACCGCGGGCGTCGCAGAGCCGAGGACCACCGCGGCACCGGCCAGCCGGGCCAGCTCGATGGCGGCGTCGCGTGCCTGGAGGCGGGGCGTCCGGTCGCTCTTGTACGCCGCCTCGTGCTCCTCGTCGACGATCACGAGGCCGACGTCGGCGAGCGGCGCGAGGACGGCCAGCCGCGTCCCGACGACGATCGACACGGCTCCCGCCCGGATCCGCCGCCATTCGTCGGCTCGCTCGCCATCACCAAGGCCCGAATGGACAAGCGCGATGTCCGCGTCGAGGTCGGCTCGCAGCCGGTCGACGAGCGGCGTCGCGAGCGCGATCTCGGGGACGAGCACGAGCACCGGCCGGCCGGCCTCGAGCGAGGTGGCGATGGCCTCGACGTAGACCGCGGTCTTGCCCCCACCCGTGACGCCCTCGAGAAGGAGCGGTGTGGGATCGCGGGCGACCAGCGCGGCCTGCACCGCCTCCACCGCCGCAGCCTGCTCGTCGCTGAGCGTCGAATCCACGGGTCGGGCGCCACGCCGCCCCGCCGGTCGCGCGGAAAGGGGCCGCCGTGGCCGCTCGCGGATCTCCGTCGTGGCAAGGCCTCGCCGGACCAGCCCGGCGATCGCGCCGCCACCGTGCCGCCCGGACAGTTCCGGGCTGGCCAAGCCTGTGGGCGGGGCAGTGGCGAGCTCGGCCAGGGCGTCCCGCTGGCGCGGGCCGAGCGGGCGTCCGACGACGGTCGACGGATCGGCGGCGGCTGCCTGCCCCGCGTCGGTCGGAAGGATCCAGCGTTCGAACCGCGGCCCGGCCCCGGCCGCGGTGAGCGTCCAGTCGACCGTCACGAGCCCGTCCGATTCGAGCGCGCGGAGCCGGCGGAGCAGGCCCGCGCGCCCCTCCGGTGCGGCGAGGTCACGGGCGGGCCGCGGGCCGCCGGCGAGCTGGTCGAGGAGATCGACCGTCACGAGGTCCGTGCCGCCGTCGGCAGCGCTTGCCGGCGTCCGCTCGACGACCAGTTCGAGCCGTTCGAGCATCCGTGGCGGGAGCATCGCGCGCAGGACGAGGGCCGGCGCCACGAGGTAGTGGCCGGCGATCCAGCGGGCGAGCGCAAGGGACAGGGCTGGCAGCAGCGGGCCATCGGCGCGTACCCGGGCCGCCAGCGGCTTGGCCTCGATGCCCTCGGGTTCGGTCGCGTCGCCCAGCACGATCGCGAGGGCCTGACGTCGGCCGAACTCGACGATCACGGCCTCGCCGGCTTCGACGTCCACGAGCTCGTCCGGCACCGCGTACGTGTACGTCCGCATGCCACCGGCCCCCGCCGCGTCGATGGCCACCTCGACGAAGCGGCCGGTCCCGGCCGAGACCGCTTCGGCGACCGCGGTCTCGAGACCGAGCTCGAGCTCCACCACTAGATCCGGACCCGGCGCCCCGGGTGTCGGCGGTGCTCGTCGGCGATGATCTCCTCGATCCGGGCGGCTGTCGTCTCGACCTCGCCGGTCTCGTTCACGACGACGTGGTCGTAGTCCTCCTGGCGCGCCAGCTCGACCGCTGCGTTGGCCTGGCGCAGCTCGAGCTCGTCAGCGGTCTCGGTTGCGCGGGTGCGGAGTCGTGCGAAGAGCGTTTCGAGCGACGGCGGGATCACGAAGATCAGGAGCGCCTCCGTCACCTGCTCCTTCACGACCTGGGCGCCCTGCACGTCGATCTTGAGGACGGCGTCGCTGCCGGACGCCAACGCATCCCGGACCTGTCGCCGGGGCGAGCCGTACCAGTTGCCGTGGACCTCGTTCGCCTCGAGGAACCCGCGCGCCGCGCGAATCCGCAGGAACTCCTCGCGGGACACGAAGTGGTAGTCGACCCCGTCGACTTCGCCCTCGCGGGGTTCACGGGTCGTCACCGTGACGACGTAGTGGCGATCGCCGCTGTGGCCGGTCTCGACCTCGCGACGACGCATGGCATCGATGATCGTGTCCTTGCCGACGCCGGACGGCCCCGAGATGACGGCCAGGATCGCCCCCGGCGCCCCCTCGATCGTGAAGTCGGGCCGCCCCGGGTCCTGCGAGACGTCAATCGCGGCGTACGGGTCGAGGTTCCGGCCGTCACGATCCGGCCCGCGGACGGTCATCGGCGTGACTCCGCTGCGCGCATGCCGACAAGCACCCCTTCGAGCTCGGGCGGGAGCGGCGCGGTGGCGCGGATGAGGTGACCGTCGGTCGGCGATGCGAGCTCGAGACGCCATGCGTGGAGGAACAACCGGTCGAGTCCGTCCGGGCCGCGGCGGGACGTCCCGGTGCCGTACACACGGTCGCCCGCCACCGGATGACCGATCGCGTCGAGGTGCACGCGGATCTGGTGCGTTCGCCCGGTGATCGAGGTCGAGCTCCAACAGGGTCCAACCGTCGAACCGTTCGCGGACCCGATAGCCGGTGATCGACGGCCGCCCGTCGGGGACGACGGCCATCCGGGTGCGGTGCTTCGGGTCGCGCCCGATCGGTGCCTCGATGCGTCCGACCGCTGCCGACACCGAGCCCTGGACCAGCGCCTGGTACGTCTTGCGGATGCGGCGGGCCTTGAGCTGCGCCATGAGCGAGGCCTGCGCGCGGTCCTGCCGGGCGACCATCAGCAGCCCGCTCGTGTCGCGGTCGAGGCGGTGGACGATCCCCGGCCGCTGGACGCCGGCGATCCCGCCGTACTCGGCGCCACCGGCACGTCCCAGCAGGGCGTTGACCACGGTCCCCGTCGCGTGGCCCGGGGACGGATGCACGACGAGGCCGGCCGGCTTGTCGACGATCAACAGGTCGTCGTCCTCGTACACCACGTTCAGCGCGATGTCCGGCTCGGGCGCCAGCTCGAGTGGCTCGACCGGCGGGACGTCGAGGCGCAGCTCCGTGCCCGGCGTCCACGACCGCGTTGGCGCGCAGCGGTTGGCCGCCGGCCGTCAACCGTCCACCCGAGATGAGCTTCTGGACGTAGCTCCGCGACAGCCCCGTCGCGTCGGCCACGATCCGGTCGGCGCGGCCCCGACCGCCGTCCGGGACGCGCACCGTGCGAACCCCGACAGCCGTGCCGCCCGACCCCTCAGCCATCGGAGCGGTCCCCTCCCGACCCGCCGAGCGCCGGGAACACCGCCAGCGCGATGAGCAGCAGGATGGCGACCGTGATCGCGCTGTCCGCCACGTTGAACGTGTAGAAGCGGAGGTCGCCGATCCCGGCGTCCACGAAGTCGACGACGTAGCCGTAGCGAATCCGGTCGATGAGATTGCCGATCGCGCCGCCGAGCAGCAGCCCCAGGGCGACCGACAGGACGACGCTCGGCCTGGCCCGGGCGTGGTACGCGACGATCAGGCCGATCACGGCGAGGGACGCGATCGCCAGCACGATGGCCGAGCCCTGGAAGAGGCCGAACAGCCCGCCGTCGTTGCGGCCGTGGATGAGTCGCAGCCAGTCGCCGACGACCTCGATCGCGCCGCCCTGCACGACGTTGGCGACGAGCCATGCCTTCGACAGCTGGTCGACGATCACGACGACGACGGCGATGCCGAGGAACAGTCCCCAGCGGGTGGCTCGACGTTCCACGGTCGAGCTCGCGACGGCCATCACCGATCCTGACCGACGGGCGCGCGCCGGCGCAGCCCGATCCGGGCGACACCGCCCTCGAGCCGGACCTCGCCGCTGACGGCGTCGGCCGGCGCCTCGCCCGACACGAGCACGGCGAGCGTCTCGTCGGCGACGGACCCGAGGTGGTCCGATACCGCGCCGTCCACACCATCGATCCACAGGTCGATGCGATCGTCCAGCTCGAGCCCGGCGTCGCGCCGCAGGTCCTGCACCGCACGCTGGAGCTCGCGCGCGTCGCCTTCGGCGCGCAGCTCGGCCGTCAGCTCGGTGTCGAGGACAACGACGACCCCGTCGTGCTCGGCCACGGCCGTGCCCGGTCGCGGCGTCGCCTGGATCTCGACCTCGTCCGGCGCCAGCGTGACGCCCGCGAGCTGCACCGACCCGTCTGGCAGGATCTCGAACTCGCCTGAACGGGCCGCCGCCATCACCGCGGGGATCGCGGGGCCAAGCCGCTTGCCGATCCTGGGCAGGAGCGGCTTCACCCGCCGATCGACCAGCGCCGACCCATCGGCGATCACCTCGACGTCCTTGACGTTGATCTCCTCCGCGAACAGTGCGAGCAGCTCTTCGCCGAGCGCGAGCCCCCGCTCCGGGAACGGCGATCCATGCTCGGCCGAGCGGTTGCCGCACGCGGATTCCCGCCTGGCCGCGCAGCGTCCGTGCCAGCTCGACGGCCTCACGGATGGTGGTCATCGCACGTTCCAGCGGCTCGTCGCGGAACGGCGCGATGGCCTCCGCCGGCCACGTCCGTCAGGTGGACGCTGTCGGGCAGCGACGGCACCACCGACACGATGAGGTTCTGGTACATGTCCTCGGACAGGAACGGCAGGATCGGCGCGACCGTTCGGCTCAACGTGACGAGCGCGGCGTGGAGCGTCGCGAACGCGGCGGCCTGATCGGCCGGATCGGCGCCCTGCCGCATGCGGTCGCGCGAACGGCGCAGGTACCACGTCGAGAGATCGTCGATGAAGGCGCTCAGCGCGCGCGTCGCGCGCGACGGCGTCGTAGTCGTTGAGCTGATCGCCGACCACCGCCGCCAGCCCGGCAGCGCGCGACAGGATCCAGCGGTCCAGCACCGGCCAGGAGCCGGCCGCCACCATCTCCTCGTCGATCCCCCGCTGTGGAACCCAGCCGGCCAGCCGCGCGTACGTGACGAAGAACGCGTAGACGTTCCACAGGATCAGCAGCTCGCGCCGCGCCTCGTCGGCGGCATGCCAGCCGAAGTTGATGTTGTCCTCGGGGCGCGCCCTGGCGAACAGCCAGCGCATGACGTCGACGCCCATCCGCTCCGCGGCCTCGTCGAACTCGATCGCGTTGCCCCAGCTCTTGTGCATCGGCCGGCCGTCTTCGCCGAAGAGCAGCGCATAGCCGAAGATCGTCTCGAACGGCTGGGTCCGCTTGAGGACGGTCGACATCGCGAGCATCGAATAGAACCAGTTGCGGAACTGGCCGGGGAAGCTCTCCGTGATGAAGTCGGCCGGGAACCACTGCTTCCAGTACTCCGGATCCTCGCGGTAGTGGAGCGTCGAGAACGGCACGATGCCCGCGTCCAACCACGGGTTGCCGACGTCCGGGATGCGCGACAGGGGCTCGCCACAGGACGAGCACGCGATCGTCACCTCGTCCACGAACGGCCGGTGCGGCGTGTGACCCTCGAACGCGTCCCAGCCGGCGATCGCCCGCTCGCGCAGCTCCTCGCGCCCGCCCACAACGTCAAAGGAACCGCAGTTCGAACAGTCGTAGATCGGCAGCGCCAGACCCCAGTAGCGCTTCTTGCTGATCATCCAGTCGTGCATGTTCAGGAGCCAGTCGAGCTCCCGCTCGTACCCGAACGACGGGATCCAGCGGATACGGTCGACGACCTCCATGATCTGGTAGCGGAGGCTGGCGTCGACCTCCTCGGGGGTCAGTTCGGAGCGCGGCTTGTCGTAGACCGGGCCCATGCTGATGTACCACTCGTCGACCGCTCGCCACAGGAGCGGCGTGCCACACCGCCAGCAGTGCGGATAGCGGTGCTGGTAGGGCTCGAGGTGGTAGAAGAGCTGGCGCGCCTCGAGGTCGTCCACGATCGCCTCGGCGACCGCGGGTGCCTCGCGCCGCGACAGCCAGCCGAAGCCGTCGTGGTAGCGGCCGTCCTCGTCGATGGCCACGATGACCGGCAGGCCCAGCTTCCTGCCGAGCTGGAAGTCCTCGGCGCCCGCGCCGGTGGCGATATGGACGATGCCGGTGCCCTCTTCCTCGCCGACCTCATCCCAGGCCACGACCCGATGTTCATAGCCGGCCTCGTCGAAGGTCCGCTGGACCTCTGGCAGGTCGTCATAGGGACCCCGGTAGCGCCAGCCGACCAGCTCGCTGCCGGATTTCTCCTCCTCGACCGTGAACTCACCGAAGATGGCCGACCGGAGGACACCTCGGCCGACCCACAGCGACTCGTCACCCTGGCGGACCCGGACGTAGCGCAGCTCCGGACCGACGGCCGCGGCGATGTTGGCCGCGAGCGTCCACGGCGTGGTCGTCCAGACGAGCAGTGATTCACCCGGCCGGTCGACGAGCGGCAGCTTGATCGTCAGGCCCGGGTCCTCGCGATCGGCGTAGCCCTCGTTCATCTCCATCTGGGACAACCCGGTCCCGCAGCGCGGGCACCACGGCATGGAGTCGAGGCCCTTGTAGATCCAGCCCCGCCGGTGGCACTCGGCGAGGAAGCCCCAGATCAGGTCGTTGTTCTCGTTGCTGAACGTGAAGTAGCTGCCGCCGACGTCGCGCTCTCCGAGGCGACCCACGAGCATCTCGATGGTGTCGGTCACGGGACCGTTCACACCCTGGATCGTCGCCTGCTGCAGCGGATCCTCGGCGAGGAGGTCGCGCATGCGGCGCAGCTCGTCGGGGTCGTTCCAGTCCATCCACATGCCGAGCCGCTGCGACTGCTCGGTCATGCGCGCGGCGTAGGTCAGAACGCGTTGCTTGCAGAGCGACACGAATTCCGCGATGCCGTATGCCTCGATGTCGCGCTTCGACGTGAAGCCCAGGTCGCGCTCGACGTTGACCTCGACCCACAGGCCCTGGCAATCGAAGCCGTTCTGAAAGCGCTGGTCCTGCACGTGCATCGCGTGGAAGCGCTGGTAGAGGTCCTTGTACATGCGGCCCCAGGCGTGATGGACGCCCATCGGGTTGTTGGCAGTGATGGGACCGTCGAGGAAGCTCCAGTGGGGCTTGCCCGCAAGCTGGGCGCGCAACCGCGCGAATGTCCGCCGCTCCTGCCACAGCGCAAGGACCCCGTGCTCCAGTTCGACGAGATCCTGTTTGGGGTCGATGGGACGGAACATGCAACCTCGAGCGTGGGGCCGGGCACGCGACAGCCGGCGTCGCGACGCCCTCGCCACCGCGCCCTCAGGCAGGTTCCGAGTATCCTACCCGCGATGCACCGTCAGCAGGCGGCGCGGCCGCGCGCCAAGTCCGCGTTTGCGGCCGCCTTTCTTTCCCTCATCTTTCCGGGGCTCGGGCAGGCCTACGTGGGCGCCTGGTACCGGGCGCTCGGGTTCGCCGCAGGGCCGATCCTGATCTTCGCGCTGACCGGCGGGTTCCTCCTGCGGATGGATCGGCAGGAGCTCGTCACGCTGGTCGTGAACCCGACCGTGCTGACGTCGGTGTTCGTGTTGAACCTCATCGCGCTGCTCTACCGTCTCGTCGCGATCGTCGACGCGTACCGGGTGGCGACCTACGTCAACGCACATGCCGCGGCGGGTGACGGCCGGCTCGGGCCCGCCCGCCTGCCGATGAACCCGCTGTCCATTGCCGGATTGATCGCGATCGTGCTGGTGATGACCGGCACGCACGTCGCGGTCGCCCGCTACGACATGCTGGCGATGGACCTGTTCGAGGGTGGCTGCATCTTCATCGGCGACGAGCAGGGCGACGCGGCCTGCGAGGTCGACGAGTCTCCGTCGCCGTCGTCCTCAGCGGACGCCTCCCCCGGCGTCAGCGAAGCCCCGCCGAGCGTGGCGCCATCCCCCACAGCCGAAGCCAGCCCAGTCGGGTCGGCGCTGCCGAGCGTGGTCATCCCGCCGTGGGACGGCAAGAAGCGCCTCAACATCCTGCTGATCGGCAGCGACCAGCGCCCCAATGAGGGCTTCTACAACACCGACACGCTGATCGTGGTGTCGATCGACCCGAAGACGAAGCGGGTCGCGATGTTCAGCCTCCCGCGCGACGTCGTGGACGTGCCAATCCCGAGCGGCCCCGCCCGGCGCGTCTTCGGCAGCGTCTACGCCGGCAAGATCAACAGCTGGTTCGGGGCGGTCCGGAATCGTGAGGACCTCTTCCCGGGCAGCAACCGCACGCGCGGCTACAACGGCCTCAAGGCGATCCTCGGGGAGCTGTACGGGATCGACATCAAGTACTTCGTCGAGGTCAACTTCGAGGGCTTCAAGAAGGTCGTCGACGCGATCGGCGGGGTCACGGTCAATGTCCAGGTCCCGGTCGCCGACGACCAGTACCCCGGCGAGAAAGGGACGTCGCGCCTGTACATCCCGAGCGGCCTGCAGCACATGAACGGCAGCCAGGCGCTCCGCTACGCGCGCTCGCGCCACACGTCGGACGACTTCGATCGCGGCGCCCGCCAGCAGCGCCTGCTCATGGCGATGCGCGAGCAGGTCGACCCGGTCGACCTCATTCCACGGCTCGACGAACTGACCACCGCGCTGAAGAAGGCCGTGCGAACCGATATCCCGCCCTCGGAGATCCCGAAGATGCTCGGGCTCGCTTCCTCGGTCGATACGCGCAACATCCGTTCGTACGTCTTCGCGCCGCCGCTCTACGGCACGCAGGTCCTCAACAGCCCGCGCGGCTACATCATCCTGCCCGACGTGGGCAAGATCCGGGACACGCTGGATCGGGCCTTCCGGGGCAACCCCGCCAACGAGGAGCGCCGCCAGAAGCTGGCCCAGGAGGGCGCGCGGGTGTGGGTGCTCAACGGGACCGGCAGCGACGGCCGCGGGTCGAAGCTCGCGGGCTTCCTGGCGTACCAGGGCCTGGCGGCATCGGCGCCGCGCCAGCGTCCCGACGGCGGGGTGCCGGCCCACACCCGGATCGTCCTCTACAACGCGACCAAGGAGCAGTTCCCGGCCGCCGTCAGCTACCTCGAGAAGACGTTCGACGTCGAGGTGAAGACCGAGACCGATCCGAGCGTCGGTGCCGACTTCGTCATCACGATCGGCAAGGACACGCCGAACCTGGCGCCCCCGATCTAGGAGGTCGTCCTCGGGCCAATGGCGTCGCGGAGCTCCGCCTTGGACCTCGGAGCGTCGCGCGGCCGGCACCCCGGCTCCGACGTTCGCCTATTCGATCGGAGTCAGCCAGTGGCTGTATTCCGGCAGGCGGCCGCGAACCGCGTCGAAGTAGCGTTCGCGGATCAGCGACGAGATCGGGCCGATCGCGCCGGAGCCCACCTTGCGGTGGTCGACCTCGATGACCGGCGAGACCTGGACGCCGGTGCCGCACAGCAGCACCTCGTCGGCGATGTACAGCTCCGATCGATCGATCGAGCGGGTCTCGTACGGGATGCCCTCGTTCTTGAGGATCTCGAAGAGCGCCTTGCGGGTCACCCCCTCGAGCAGGTCGTCGCTGACCGGCGGGGTGAACGCGATGCCATCGCGGACCATGAACAGGTTCGCGGCCGATGCCTCGTTGACGTGCCCGTCCATCGTGAGCACGACTGCCTCGTCGAAGCCGTTGAGCTCCGCCTCGGACTTCTGGAACGCCATGTTCACGTACCCACCGACGATCTTGCCGCGGGCCGGCAGCGCGTCGTCCGGGTTGCGCCGCCACGACGAGGTCATCACGCGCACGCCGTTCTCGGTGTCGATGTAGTTCCCGAACGGGACCGCCACGATGTACAGCTCGTGGGCGAGCTCGTGGAGGCGGACGCCGATCGCCTGCGTCGACTTGTAGAAGGACGGGCGGATGTAGGCGTCGGAGCGGAAGCCGTTGCGCCGGACGGTCTCGACGATCAGCCCGATCAGCTCATCGACCGACGGGATGTCGTCCATCAGGAGGATCCGGCAGGACTGGCGGATGCGCTCGACGTGCTCGCGCATCTTCAACCCGAACAGCCGCTGCTGGTCTTCGTTCCAGTACGCGCGGATCCCCTCGAACGTCGCGGTCCCGTACATGAAGGCGTGGGTCATGATGCTGACCTTCGCCTCGCGCATCGGGACGTACTGGCCCTCGAAGTAGCAGATCAGCTCGTCCAGGGCGCCCGGTTTGGGAGCGTGATGCGTCGACGGTGCGGCGTCGTCGGACGGCTTCTGGGTCAGCATCCGGCTGCGACCTCCTTGAGCGTGGTGGCCGAGTATAGCAGCGGGTCCGTCCCCGACCGCCCTCGGCCGAAGGTCCCAGTGGTGACCATCAGCGGGTGCCCAGGGCCGCCAGGATGCTGATCCCGATCACCACCAGGATCGCCACGGAGATCGCGGCCATCAGCGGCTCGCCGCGCTTGACGAAGCCGATCGCGGCGCCGAGGACGCGGCTCAGTGGCGTCGCGATGACGGCGAGCAATCCCAGCCAGAGGAAGCCCGCGGGTTCGAGCGCGCGGAGATCGGGGACCAGCTGCGCGGGATCGAACGGCGGCCCCACGGCCAGCGGCGAGATGCCGGCCAGGAGCATCAGGACCACGCCGATCGTGAGCAGCCCGACAGCGACGTAGGTGACGGCGGTCAGCAGTCGGCCGAGGCGGCGCTCGAATGCCGGTCCGGCCTGCGGGGATCCGCTCATCCGACGGCCTTCAGGAGCATCTGCAGGGCTGTCCACAGCAGGACGGCGACGAACAGCAGGTTCAGGAACCGGAGCTCGATCCGGTGCGCGACGCGCGAGCCGACGCTCGCGCCCACGAAGACGCCGATCGCGACGGTCCCGGCGGTGTATGGGTCGATCTCACCCCGCAGCAGGTAGATGACTGCGCTCGCGGCGGCGGTAACGCCGATCATCAGGTTGCTCGTCGCGGTCGCGACGCGAAGCGGCACGCCCATCCCCACGTGCATCAGCGGCACCTTGATGATCCCGCCGCCGATCCCCAGCAGGGCGCTCACGACCCCGGCGCCGGTCGAACCGACAATCCCGCGACCCAGGTTGCGCACGGCGTACGCCTCGCCGGACAACCGGGCGAGGGCCGCCGAGCGGAACGAGGCGAGGTCGCCGGCTGCCAACGGCTCGACGTGGTGGTCGTCAGGGACGTCGAGGTCCGGCCGCAACAGCGCCCCGTCGTCGGGCGCAGGTTCGCGGGCACGAAGCATCGTGATCGCAACGTAGACGAGCAGGCCCGAGAAGAGGAACGTGAGCAGCCGCTCGTCGATGAGGAACGCCACGAGCCCGCCGACGAGCGCACCGCAGGCGGTGAACAGCTCGAGCGTCATGCCGAGCCGCAGGTTCGCGATGTTGCGCTCGAGATAGACACCCGCGGCGGCGCTGCTGGTGACGATCACCGACACGAGCGAGACGCCGACGGCCGCGCGCAGGTCGAGGCCGAAGACGAGCGTCAACAGCGGGACGAGGAGCACGCCCCCACCGAGGCCCAGGAGGGAGCCGAACCCGCCGGCGGCAGCGCCGCCGGCGAGGAGCCACAGAGCCTCGATCACCGAACTGCGGCTAGCGAGGCCCGCGAGCTATGGCCGCAGGTGCTGCGGCGCGTACGGGAGCAGCGCGACATGCCGCGCCCGCTTCAGGGCGACGGCCAGCTCGCGCTGGTGTCCGGCGCACGTGCCGGTCTTGCGACGCGGCTCGATCTTGGCGCGTTCGGACAGGTAGCGGCGGAGGCGGTTGACCTCCTTGTAGTCGATGACGACGGTCTTGTCCGCGCAGAAGGCGCAGACCTTGCGGCGGCGCCGATCGCGGTAGAAGTCGTCGCGCTTGCGGGAGCGAGCGGGAGGCATGGGTTCAGGTTCTCCTGGTCAGTTTCAGAAAGGAAGGTCGTCGAAGTCGCCCGGATCGGGCTCGCGGGTCGGACTCGCGGCAGGCACGGTCTGGCCCGGCGCGGTCTGGCCGGTGCCATAGCCCTGCCCCGACTGGCCGCCGAAGCTGCCGTCCTCGTCGCGCGGCTTGCGCTCGAGGTTGACGATGCTGTCCGCGGTGATCTCGAGGGCGGTTCGCTTCTGCCCATCGCGACCTTCGAACTCGCGGGTCTTGAAGCGGCCCTCGACGAAGACCTTGTTGCCCTTGCGCAGGCTCTCCGCCATGCGCTCGGCGCGGTCGCCCCAGACGCTGACGCGGAACCAGTCGGTCTCCTCGATCCACTCGCCGGTCTGCTGGTTCTTGGTGCTCTGGTTGACCGCGACGTTGAACTGGGTCACGGCCCGGCCGTTGGGGGTGTAGCGCATCTCGGGATCCGAACCGAGGTTCCCGATGATCATCGCCTTGCACAGTGCCATCGTGTCCGTCCCTCGTCAGTCGATGGCGGCGGGAGCCGCCTCGCTCTCGGATTCGTCGATCCGCTCGCGTCCGTCGTCCTCGTCCTCGTCTTCGTCGACACCCGACGGGAGGTCACGCTCCTCGTCCCCGGCTTCGTCTTCCTCCTCGCCGTCGCGACGGGAAGGCCGGGTGGGTCGCTCGACGCGGGTCACCAGATGGCGCAGGACCTCCTCGGTGATGAGGAGCGCGCGCTCCAGCTCGAGGACAGCCTCGCCCGGGGCGTCAAAGAGGATGATGTGATACGAGCCCTCGCGGTGCCGGTCGATCGCGTACGCGAGACGGCGGCGGCCCCAGGGCGCGACCTTCACGATCTGGCCGCCTGAGGCGACGATCTGGCGGGTGGTGCGGTCGATGACCGCCTGGCTTCGGTCATCCGCGACGTCGGGGCGGATGATGAGCATGAGTTCGTAGCGGCGCATGCGCGCAGGACACTCCTTCCTGTGGGTATGCCCCGTTGACGGCGATCCGGCACGGAGCGGAAAGGAAACGGCGGCGAGTCTACCACGGGTCCCGGTTCGGTCCGGGTGCGGCGAGACGCGTCCGATGTATTCTCTCCGACGGTCAGCCCACGAACGCGTGTCCTTATTGCCCCTGGAGGGATCGTGCCCGCAGCCCGGATCTTGCTCGTCGACGCCGATACCGACGCCACCTCCCAGATCATGAACATCCTGGCCGGCGTCGGGTACACCGTCACGACCATCGCCGATGCCGCCGACGCCCTCACCCACGTCGGCGAGCACCAGCTCGTCATCGTCGACGTCGATCGAGGGCAAGAAGTCGGCGGAGGAGTTCATTGCCGAGATCCGGGGCACGCCGGCGCTGGCCCGCATCCCCGTGCTGTGCGTGAGCCAGACCGACGAGGTCGAGGAGCGCATCCGGTTCCTCGAGGCCGGCGCCGACGACGTCGTCGCGAAGCCCGTCGATTCGCGGGAGCTCGAAGCCCGGATCGAGGCGCTGCTGCTGCGCTTCCAGCGGTCCCGCGACGCCTCGCAGGAGACGCCGGGAGACGGCGTGGTCATGACGGCGCCACGGCGCATCGTGACGGTGTTCAGTCCGAAGGGCGGGGTCGGGACGACGATGATCGCGACCAACATCGCGCTCGTGACCGCCAACCTTCGGCCCGACCGGGTCGTCCTGGTCGACCTCGACCTGCAGTTCGGGGGCGTCGCCGCCCAGCTCGACATCGAGCCGAAGCAGACCCTGGCGGACGTCGCCCGAGACGCGTCGGCGCTGAAGTCATCCGAGCTGCTGCGCGGGTACGCCGTCAAGCACGGCACAGGGCTGCATGTGCTCTGCGCGCCACCGACGCCCGAGCTCGCGGAGCTCGTCACCGCGGACACCGTCAAGAACATCCTCGCGACGCTGGTCAACGGCTACGACCACGTGATCGTCGATGCCGGATCGGTGCTCGATGAGCGCACGATGCTGGCGCTCGAGTCGGCGGACACCGTGGTGATCCCGGTCTATCCCGAGATCCCGGCGATGAAGTCCGTGCATTCGCTGCTCGACTTCCTCAACGTTTCCGGGACGCTCGGCTCGAAGGCGGTGTTCGTGCTCAACAACGCCTTTGCAGGCGACATGCTGAAGCCGCGCGATATCGAGCATGCCCTTGGCACGAAGATCGTCTTCGACCTGCCATACGACCCCTTCCTGTACCTCAAGGCCGTGAACGAGGGCGTACCGATCGTCCTCGGCGCGGCCGGCACGCCGCCGGCGGAGCGGCTCGTGAAGCTGGCGGGCTCGGTGTTCGGCCAGGACGGATTCACGCTCCCGCCCGCCGAGCCCGAACGCCGTCGCCTGTTCGGGGGCCTGCGCCGCCGCAGCTGATCGGGGCGGCTCGTCGGGCGCAAGCGGGTGAGCCACGCCGAGGCGCATCCGAAGCCCCACCGAGGCGCTGCTGAGCGGCAAGGTTGCAGGCCCATTGCGCTGCCACGGGAACCCTTGTGGACGGCGTGGGGATAAGCGCGCTTCAGCGCACCGGCTGTCGATGCGCGTATCCACCGCTGCAATGCCGCTGCAACGTCACTCGTCAGGCGCTGCTGTCACCGCTCGCAGCTAAGCGCCAGCAAAGCGCGATCCGGTAGCGTCCGATCACCGTCGGCAACAACCCGCCGCGGACCGCAGGTCCGGAAGGAAGGTGGGTTGAGACCATGGTCATCGCACGGAGGTCGCGGGCAGCTGTCGTGCTCTCGTTGCTCGTGTCCGGGATCGTGCTGTCGTCGAGCGCTGCCTCGGCCGGCGCCCCGGATCGCCGTCCGGCGCTGCCCGGGGCGCAACGGACGTCACGGACACGGCGAAGGGACAGAAGCTGATCCGCGAGGCGAAGTCGCGCTACGCCGAAGGCGGCTATAAGGCGGGCGAATTGCGCGCCGTCAAGGACGCGACCGGGATCCTGATCGCACCCGTCGACACGACGTTCGACACGTATACGGCCACGCTCGAGGACGGGAGCACGGTCGAAGCGCTCGCCCCGCTCACCGCCGACGATCCGTCGTGGGTGCAAGAGGAAGCAGCCGGCCGAAGTCGCGGCTCTCGCCGCGCCTGCGTGGACGTTCGTCAAGAACAACTGCTTCAGCCAGATCAGTGACACGTGGTCCGTCCTCGATCACTGCTACTACAAGTTCAAGCTCGCGAACGACGGCTCGAGCTCGTATGACTGGTACGCCCTGCAGCGGTACGGGACGGCACACCGCAACTCGCCGTGGGTGCTCGACCTCGCACGCATCCGGGCGTATCGAAGCGGTGGCTCGTCCCAGTCGTGGGCGGACTGGAACCCGCGAGTCGATTGGTACGGCGGCAGCTGCTCAACGACGAGCATCGGGATTTCGACGCCGGTCGGCGGCATCTCGAAGTCGTTCGAGCGCTGCCCGGACCAGGTGACGTTCAGCAAGTCCGCGAATGGCACTCAGCCCGACTACACGCAAACGTGGTTCGGGCTCGGAACGCGCGGCAATCGAGAGTTGAACTTCGAGATCGCGGTGCGCGTCGCGCAGGGCGGCACTGCCTCGTTCGCGATGCCGGCCGCAGTCCAGGGAAGCCCGTACTAGGAATGCCGACGCCCGGGCGGTTGCTGCTCCTGGTACTCGCCGTTCTCGTCGCGGCGTGCTCCTCGGGCGCCCCTCCGGCCGGAACGATCCCGACGGTCGAGGAGGCTCGCGGAGATGCTCGATCGGGTCGGTCGAGCCTCGCTCAGGCCGGCGACTTCGAGGGCCTCTGCTCGCATCGGCGACGGGAACTGCCGACGGCACCTCGAAGACGGCCGGGAGGGACGCCGTCCCTCCCGGCCCGCCGACCGTCGTCGGACACGGGACCATCCCGACGACGACGACTCAGCAGGCGATCAGACCGCACCTGGGCGGCGTCGTCTTGTCGCTGTGCGGGGTCGACGCCAACGGGATCACTACGACTCGGAGATGCTGGTCTTCCACGAGCGGCACGGGCTCCGCGCGATCAACCCGATCTACTGGGGCACGACACGAATTGCCGACAGCGCCAACGACAGGCACCAGAGACGTTCGCGCCAGTGACGTGCTGACCCTGAGTCGGCGGCAATTCTTGACCTCTTGCGTAGGATCGCGCCATGGACTGGGATCGGATCGAGAACGCTCGAAATGGGGCACGCTCCATCTTTGCCGTCGCCTTCCTCGCGATTGCCCCCGTCGCGTTTGCGGCGTCCGCTCCGAGCTCCCAGGGCCCGAACCCGATGTTCGACCGGCAGGGCCCCGTCGTGCTGGGGATACCGTTCACCACCCTCACGCTGGCGGTTGGGGTTTTCGGAGTGCTCGTCGGGCTCGCCTGGATGTGGCGGATCTATCGCGCGCCGACGAAGGTCGAGGGGGCCCACTGGCGCTTCCACGACGACTGAGCGGTCGCCTGGTGGTGCCCGCACGCCACACAAACCGGCCTGATTGCCTTCCTGTCGGGAAGGCTCATCAATAGGCTCGCGAGGAGGTCCGTCGAGGAGGTCTCCGACCTCGACAGGAATCGGCGGACCTCGCATTTCAACGGCAGGGTGGACCGGTTCCGTTGAAGCCTGGACCGAGCTCGGACGAGGACGTCACGATCGGGTGCCTCGTTGGCCTTGTCATGGGGCTGGTGGGCGTCGGCGTTGGAACGGTCGCCCTGTTGCTCCTGCGTCCTACCTGGATCGCTCGCGAGGGTGACGCGTTCGGCACGGTCGTCGCCGGGCTCGTCATCGGCTGGGCGGTGGCAATCGCGCTGGCGATCCTCGCCAACGTCATTCTCGTGTCGGTAATGTCCGCGTGGGAGCAAGCGCGTGGTCGCGCTCCGACCCGCCTCAATGTCGCGCTCGTTTTCGTCGTGCCGGTAGCCGTGGCAGCGATCACGCTCTGGCTGACGGCCTCGATCAATCGCTGAACCGGCGTGCGAGGATGACACCGTGCTGCGGTCCGTCACCCTCGCTGGCCGCATGCGGGATCGCGAGCTCGGGACCGGCACCGCGGCCGAGCCGAGGCTAGCGGTCGCCGCTTTGGGTGCGGCTCAATCGCCCTAGCCATGCGGCAGCGGATGCGATGCCCTTGACGATCAGATAGATGGGGACGCCGAGGAATCCAAGGAACAACGCAACGTAGAGCGGGGCGATCAGGAAGTCGTCTGCGCTGGCGTCCGAGCCGTTCAGGACGCCGAGGATGATGACCGTCTCGCCCACCGCAATCAGACCGAGGACGAACGTGAGCACGCCTCGCCACGTGCGGGAGGCAAGCGCCGCGACGAAGCCGAGCAACGCCCCGGCGTAGAGCCCGACTCCGGCGTAGCCGAACAGCGGGCTGTACATGCCGAGGGCCTCGCCGATCGGCGTCTCGAGGATCAGGGTGACCATTCCACCGACGTACGCGATGACGAATGGCGACCAGATCCGGCTGTTGCTCATGTGGTGACTTAAACGTCGAGGGCGGATCGGCGTTACGCGTCGATGCTCACAGGTCCGCTCGATCGGCATGCGACGATGGCGTCGGTCATCGCGGTCAGGGTACGGCCCGTCCCGAGTCCGGGAGGACTCGCCTAAGGCATGCGACCCGACACGAGTGAGACCCGCGGTTGTGCCGCGGGTCTCACAGGATGCGAAGTTGGTAGCAATCAGTCGCCGTCGGGTTCGCCGGGCTCTGGGGCTTCTTCCGACTCGGTCTCCTCGTCCGACTCGGTCGCCTCGTCCTGCTCGGTCGCTTCGTTCTCGGTCGCCTCGTCCTGCTCGCCGTTCTCAGCCGGCTCGAGGGTCTGTGACGGCGGAGCGGCGGTGGTGGTCCCGCTCGTCAGCGCGCCTGCGCCGAGCACCACGCCGGCCACGATAAAGACCGAGGCTCCTGCGACCAGGAGGGCGCGAGCAAGGCGGCTGGATCGATTTCGCATGTTTAATGTGACTCCGATACTGCGGATCGTGGATCTCGCCCGGACAATCCCGGACGCGTTCCGCGGGACACTGTCATCCGCCACCCGCGACCGACAACCAACACACGGCGTAGAAACAGTCGAGCTTTCGAAATCTCGGGACGCTCCGGGACGGACGAGACCTTCGTTCCCCCGGCTGTGATTGTCAGGGCCTTAGGCTCTGGTCCCTGGTCCCCGTCCGTCTGGCACGGGTGACGGCGCGAACGCGCGGTGGCGCGGCCGTGTTGAGGCCGCCGGTCGCCGCTTTGCTGCGGCTCACCTAACGCACGCGCCCCGGGTTGTGCCGCCCGACTCGGGCTCGAGGTCGTCGCTCGCGTTGTAGATGCGACAATCGTGTGTCGATGGCCTACATTGTCGCCAGGGGGACGGGATGAAAAGACTCTTGATGGTTGTCGCGGTCCTCATGGCCTTCGCTACGACTGCTTGCGGCGGCCAGACGGCGGCGACTGGCAGCGCGGAACCCGACGCCGTGGTCCAGTGGCAGGACTACACGTCGGACCTGCAGTCGAGCATCGACCAGCAGGCGGACGACAAGGACTGCGCAGCCCTGCTGGCACAGATCGACGCCGCCGAAAATAACAACGACGCGACGATGGATCAGACCGGCCACGACAACGCCCAACTCATCAGTTACATCAACGCGGCCATCGCGACTGCGGGCTGCTAGTCGTCGCGGAGTCGGGGTTCAGCGTCACAACGGATCCCTCTTCGTTACCCGCTCGACTGCGCCGGAGTACGCCCGTTGCTACGAATTTGGTGCCGGAGCCGAGATTCGAACTCGGATTCCCTTTCGGGAGGCCGATTTTAAGTCCCGCCCATAGCGTCCACGGGCGTCCGCCGACCCCTGTTCTGAGCACGAATCGCCAAGCCGCTCGGGCCGAGAATCCACGGTTGAGCGCCCGTTAGGCTATCAGTTGGGCTACCAATAACCGGTCCGGTAACGGTCCGTTTCAGCCCTCGGGATACCGGTTCGTAACCCGCTCCAGCTCGTACGCAGTCAGCGGCCGAACCTCGACCCTCCTGGACCTTCCCTCCGCTCCGTCGATGAACGCCGCACGGCCGCGTCGGTCGATCGCCGCGAGCCGATCGGCCTTGCTCCGTTCGTCGAGCGCGACCTACGAGGAATAGCCCATTCGGGTGATACGTCACGCGGTACGCCCCGCTTACCTTCGGAGCGTCATGATTCCGCGCCGCAACTTCCGGACCCAACGTTTAGCCCGTCCTGCGCCAAGGCTCGTGACCGCGAGCATGCCGACTCGGACTGAGCGGTCGTCGGCTTCCTGTTGTTCAACCCCGGCGCGTCATCGCTGGAGATAGCGACGGCCTGCCGAACCATCAATGTCCGAGGGCGCATCTCCGACGCCCGCAAGGCCGGCTATCGCATCGAGACAGCCCGCAACCGGTGGGGAGTCTCGCGCTTCTGGCTACATGATCCGCTTGGCTCAGCCGAGTCCCAGGATCTGGAACTCACTGCATGAACGTTCACCTCCGGACGAGCCGCCCAAGGCCCCCGCGCCGGTCGATCGCCCCGAGCTTCTCGTCCCGCCGCCGCTCGTCGAGCCGGATTGCCAGGTCGGTCATGGCGGCCAGCTCGTCCTCGCCCGTCCCGGTGATCGTCTCGGGCATCTTGCCGCGGCCTGGGTGCGGCCCACGGGCGGTATACGACCAGCGCCCGATGCCGGGGTCGTAGGACGTGGGGCCGACGGCCCACCATTCCGGGAGGAGCTCCAGGACGTCGAGCGCGGCGCGCTCACGCTTCGCAGGGTCGGTCACTCGGCCCGCCGTGCCTCTGCCTTCAATATGGCGGTGGCGGCGTTATCAGCGTCGGCTCCTCGATCGGCGCGCTCGTTGGAGCCTCGATCGGCGCGCTCGTTGGAGCCTCGTTCGGGGCGACGGTCGAACCGGACGGCCCGCACGCGACGACGAGCACCATGAGGATCGGGATCAACGCGATGCGCTTGGTCATTGGCATGATGGTACGGCGCCCGAACCGAGCAGCGCGCCGAGGCGCTCGTGGCGGGCGTGGGAGGCCGACGGCGACTCGCGCGGATGAGCGCATGACCGCTGCCTTTTGGGACGCTGGCACCGCTTGGATATTCGAGCAGCTCGGGCCTTAGACGAGTCGCGGCCAGGCCATCACCACGAGGATGACGCGGACGAGCGCGAGGATCGGCGGAATGGGGAGCGCGAACCCGTACCAGAACACGGCCTCGACGGGCAGCAGGCCGAATTGCAGCAGAGCGCCCGACCGCTCGCCGTTCCACAGCAACCAGCCGGCCCAGACCTGCACGAGCCCGAGGACGAACGCAGCGCCCAGCAGCACCACGAAGACCGCGTGCGAATAATTCAGGTAGAAGGGGCCGCCGTTGGGCTCGCCGATGAGTGGCAGGACCGGCAAGCGACCGCGGACGATCATCCACCACATCAGCCACGGCGTCGGCAGCAGCGCCCACCCGAACGCGACGACCCACAGCAGAATGGCGGCGACGCGACTCTCGATCGGCACGGGCATTGGCCGGCTCCTCAGGCGATAGACCAGGTCCTCGCGTCGGGAGCATAGACGGCCCCGGTCGCCGTCCGTCTCGTGGTCACGACGGAGCGAACGCGCGGAGCCGGGGCCCGCCGTGAGGCTAACCGCGGGCGATTAGCTGCGGCTTACCCGCATTGAGCCGGGAGGCCAGGTCGGATAGGGCCGTTCGGGGGGCTCTACAGTCTCGATGCCCCTTAACAATGCGGGGGCGGCGACGCCAGCACCACGAGGATGACGCGGAGGGTCACGCCTCCGAGCTCGCGGATCGAGGCCCGGAGGCGTTCCCGGACTGAGGTCTAGTGCGGGGTTTCACCCGGCTGCGGCTCCCGGACGTCCAGCTGGGTCATGATCGACTTCAGCAGCTGCACAGTTCCGCCGTATCGCCCGGCCGCGGGGAAGCTGTCCGCGCGGCCCATCTGGATCACGGTGACGATGCCCTTCTCGGGATCGCCGATGAGGGCCACCGGCATCGGGTCGTCACCGATGAGCGCGATGATGGCCGGCGCGCAATCCTGCTCCCCGACGCACATCGGCGTCGGCGTGTAATCCGCTGGACACGCTGCCATGGTGGGTTCGTCGCACAGCTCCCGGTGCGCTGCGTGCAGGCCTTCCCAGGACTCCAGGTCGGCCCCGGTTGGGGCAGGCACCTGGGACACCACTATGACGATGTCATCGCCATCGATGGCCTTGTCGTTCAGGAAGATGTCCGCCCATGGCGTCGAATCCTCGTCGGCGGGTTCCCCTGGCTGCCATTTGTGGCTCGCCGGAGAGGCGACGGACCAATCCGACGGGTAGGACATGGTGAAGCCGTAGGCCGCGGAGGTGTACGGCGTCCACCCGGAGATCCCGGGCGCAACGAGGGATGGCGGCGCAGATGGCGCGGCCGAAGCCACGGGGGTCGGCGTCGGTGATGGAGTAGGCGCCCCGCCGACGCCCGATGCGTCCGGTTGCCCGAAGTACGCGGCGCCCGCGATGACGAGCACAGCGATCGCAGCGGCGCCGGCCGCGAAGCTGATGAACTTGCGATCCATCTGGATCCTCCAGCCCGGGAGGGCGCGAACCTGCCGCGTCACCGCCGCCTGGTGGACGGTCTCTGCGAGCACCCGATCCGGGAGCTCGTATTCCCCCTCACCCACCAGCCAGTCGCTGATTCGCCGCTCGGTCGTTCGATCCCGGGTCATGCTGTCCGTCCATCCGCGGCGGCGGCGTCGGCGTCGGCCTCGAGAGCCGCTCGCAGTGCCTCGGTCGCGTAGTAGATCCGGGACTGGCCGTGCCGGTCGGAACGCCGAGCGCGTCGGCGACCTCGGGCACGGACAACCCCAGGTAGTAGCGGAGGACCACGGCAGCTCGTTGGCTGGGCTTCAGGCGCCGGAAGCCCCGCTCGAGCTGGTCGCGATCCGCGAGCATCGCGCTGCTGTCGGCTGTCGTCGGCTCCGATCGGATCATCCGAACCTCGGCCGCCAGTCGGCGTCGCCGCCGACCTTCATCCGCGCATGCATTGACGATGAGTCGGTACAGCCACCCGTCCCACCGCTCCGGGTCACGCAGCCGCGGAACCTCGCGCCAGGCGCGCAAGAGCGCTTCCTGGACGGCGTCCTCGGCTTGGTGTGTGTCCCGAAGGATGAGCCGGGCGATCGTGTAGAGCCGGTCGCCGGCAGCGCTCGCAAGCACCTCGAAGGCCTCGAGATCACCGCGCCGTGCCGCCTCGACCAGATCGCGCTGCACTACTCGCTCCGCTCGTTGTCGCGACCGATCTGGCCGCGATCCGACACTAGATGACGGATCGAGTCGGCAAACCGTTCATTTCGATGATTCGGCGGGGCCGCCCGCGCAGGAGGAGCGTGCAGCACACGCGCGCACGAGGCCCGGTCTTTTAGGAATAGCCGCTGCAGAACAACCGCGCCTATCCTCTTTCTCTCCACAAACTACGACGACGCTGTCCAGCGCGGCGATATCCCCTCACGGCCCTCGGGAACGGGCTCGGAATGCGTGTTCGGCGGCTTGATCCCGATGCACTCCGGCGGGCACCCGTCGGGGCCGCGCCAGTAGCCCGCGTGGAAGTCGCCGGCCAGGAATGACGAGCCGCCCAGGTGCCAGTGGAGCCGGACGTCCGTGAAGCCGCGTGGTTCCTCCGGCGCAGGGTTGGCGTGGTGCCACGCACGCACGCGGCAGGAGGTCGAGCAGAACCGCCGAGAGTCGCGGGAATTCGGCGGAAGCTCCCGACCGCAGGAGGCGCAGCTTCGGTTCACGTCGTAGTCGTTTGTGGAGAGAGAGACCCGACTGCACGGTCGTTATGAGACACGGCCTCTAGAAAACCGACTCGCGGAACTGCGACGATGCGCTCGTGCTGCGGTCCGTCACCCTCGGCATCGCGTTGTCCGTCCTCGCCGCTGCATGCGCGGTGGTCGAGCAGCCGGTGCCAGCTGGCACGACGCCGGTCCAGGCCCAAATACGAAACAACACAGGGCACCCGGCGGAGATCATCGTCCTGACGCCCACCGGGCCGCTCCAAGGAGCCGCCCAGCCGGGGTCGGTGCCCGCCGGGGTGACTGCCGATGTGACGTTGTACCTGCCGCTCGGGCAGGATTACGTCCTTGGCGTGGGCGGGGTCCACAGGCTGGGACGCGGTGTCAATGGTGGTCTCGATGGTGTCGATGTATTTGCCCGCAGGGGATGTCGGCTCGACATCGAGATCGCGTCTGACGGCTTCCTGGGAATGAAGTGTCTCCAGACTCCCTAGGCTCGTCGTGCTCATTGGACGTGTGTCGACTCGACGCCGTTGAGCACCGCCACCAGCGACGTACACGAGCACCCGGTCGCGTGGATGTGGCGGGCTTGGATGACGTCGAGGACCAGTGGGATGATGGTGCCGTCGGGTACCGGCACCAGCACCTCCTCCGTCCTCGCGTGGTCGCAATCGAGCAGAACGTGATCGGCACCGGCTTCGGTGCCGGTGACGACCATCACGATGTTCGTCATCGGCGGACGAACCGCTGCCGCAGCTTCTCGCGTTGCTCCATGTCGTCGAGCTTCCTTATCATCTGACCGACGCCGCGTCGGGTGCTGCGCCTGACGTCACTCGGCCGTTCGCTCGGTCGGAGTACAACGAGCGGCACACCCGCGCCCAAGAGAGCCGTTGCCGCGGTGTGCCGGAGCCCGTGAAACGGAATGGACGGGAGCTGGGGCGCGCGGAGCATGTCATGGTATGTGTGACTCACCCACGAACCGCGAAGCGGACGACCAACGCCGTCCGTAGATACGAGCTTGTCGGTGTCCTGCCACGCGTCGCCCACCGCATCGCGTGCGGCGTCCTG
Organism: uncultured Chloroflexia bacterium; assembly: GCA_963721655.1. Classification (GTDB taxonomy): domain Bacteria; phylum Chloroflexota; class Limnocylindria; order Limnocylindrales; family CSP1-4; genus DASTYU01. The sequence goes on from CAVRKH010000014.1 coordinate 129,076, forward strand.
CAGCTCGCGCTGCCGCCCGAAGGCGACGAGCGCCGCCGTCGGGAGGTCGATGGTTCGGCGGGACCGCTTCGTCTTTGGCTCGGCCAGCGCCCAGCCGCTCGGAGTCCGCGCCAGAGAGCGGCGGACGGTCAGCGTCCCTGCCTTCTCGTCCAAGGCGGACCATGCCAAGCCAAGCAGCTCGCCAAGCCTTAGTCCAGTTGTCGCGGCCACGGTGACAAGCGGCCCCATTGGGTGGACCTTGGCGGCGAGCAGGAGCCGCCGGAGGTCGTCGGTCCTGAGGTAGTCGCGTCCGGCGTCGAGGGACCGGCTCGGTACGTGCGGCGGACGTGCGAGAGCCGCCACGTTGCGGTGTACGAGCCCGTCTCGGAGGGCATCGCCGTTGCTACCATTTTGGTGCCGGAGCCGAGATTCGAACTCGGATGCCCTCGCGGGCGGCCGATTTTAAGTCGGCTGCGTCTGCCTGTTCCGCCACTCCGGCCCGCAGAAGCGTACCCGCGCCGCGGGGTTACCCGCGACGCGCTCGTAACGCGAGGAAGAGCGGGATCTCGGCATCAGCGGCACCCCGCGTGGGCCGCTTGCCGGGTCGCTCGCCCTCCGGGAGGTCGCCCGGCTCGCGCAGAGCGTCGACCGCGAAGCCGTACGCGGCCAGCCCGTTGACGTAGTCGCTCAGCGGCCGGTGGAAGGAGCGGGTGGGCGCACTCCCGCCAACCGACTTCATCGGCACGGCCATCGGTGTGAGGTACGCGTCCACGCGCCGGTAGGTGAGCTTGCGGCCCTCGTCGAAGCCCCAGCCGGAATGGCGCGGCTGGCGAAAAGCCGGATGGGTCATGACGATCACGACCCGGCTCGTCGGGCGAAGCGCCCAGTCCAGCGACTCGAACACCGGCTCGAGCGGGTCCATGTCCTGGATGCTCAGCACGAACGCCGCGGCGTCATAGCCGCCCTGGCGAAGCTCCTTGACCGCGGAGAGCCGTCGTGCGTCGCCGACCACGAAACGGCCCGCGCCGCCCATGGCGGCGCCGGGCGGCCTCGATGAGCCGCGGACTCGCATCGACGCCCGTGTAGCGCGCGCCAGCCCGGACCACGGCCGGCGCCAGCACGCCCTGCCCTGCCCCGACGTCGAGGATCTCCTCGCCCTCGCGTGGATCCAGCAGTTCGAGCGCGACGGGCAGCACGATGCCCTGGTGGTAGCGACTCCCCTTCCCGCCGACCCAGCCGTCGTACCACGTGGCCTGGCGGTCCCAGGCGGACGGCGCGGCGGGCGATCGGCGAGGTCGCGACGGTGCGCGCTGCGGACGCTTCGGCTCAGACATCGCGCCAAGGGTAGTGCGCCGGGACCGCGAGATTCAGGCGAGCGGGCGGATTGAAGCTAGAAGTCCCGCCGGCCTTCGAACGACGCCTCCACCTGGGGTCGCGATCGTTCGTAGATGCCGAGGCGCTGGCCGCCCGGTGCCACGAACGAACGCACCGGTCCCTGCGGGATCTCGAGAGCGTGATCGCCGGTCCAGCCACGCGCCCGAAGCTCCGCCGCGGCGCGCTCGAGGTCGTCGACGCGATAGACGAGCACCGGCGTCTCGCCATGCAGGTGGCCGGCGAGGATCAGCCGCGGTGGACCCTCTGTCAATTCGACCATCGCGACGCGGGTCCCCATGGCGTCGATCGCGAACACGAGCCTGGCCCCGAGCGTTTCGGTGAAGTACGCGACGTCGGCGGCGACGTCCCGGCTCGGCATGTAGACGTAGTCGAGCTGCTCGAACATGGTCCGTGCAGCCTACGCCGGGAGTCGATCGTCAGCGACCCCGAGGGCGCCGCCTTCGGGTTGATGAGACTGTCGGACGGCTGACCGTAACCATCGCGCGGCCGCGTACGCGCACGGCGAGCGCGAGGGCCGCAGCCCCGGCCAGGAACAGGAAGGCCGCGAAGATGCCGGTCACTCCCGAGCTTCGCGCGTGACGCGCCCCCGGCGTCGGTCGGCGGGAGCGTGATCACGGCAGCTGGCGCCTCGGAAGCCACCGGCGCCTCGGGCTCGGGCGTCGCTGTGACTGCCGGGCAGAGTCCGTCAATCACCGTCTGATCCAGGACGATCTCGAGGGGCTCCGTGGGCACGACGCCCGGGATCGCGACCTCGAGGGTCCCGGACGGGCTGGTCGTCTCGGTGCAGCCCTCGTCGTTGATGATGACCGGCTCACCTCGCGGTCCGGTGACGAAGAACTGCGCGCGGGCGGGCTCCTCGGGCGTCCCCCACTCCCGGAGCGCGACCGTGAACGTGCCGTCATCCGCCACGTCGATGACGGTGGTCACCCCATCGCTGTCCGGCGTCTCGAGCTCGACGACGCGCGCCGAGTCAACCTCGGCAGGCTGACCCTCCGTATCGAGCACGACCCCGGAGACGTCGACCGTAGGCACCGCGTCCGCGCCGAGGACGGTGACCGCCACGGTCAGCGCCAGCAGGAGGCCCGCCAGTGCGGAAAAGCTTCGAACGGCGATGCGCATCCGGGTTCCCCCCTCCAACGGGTCGCGAGTGCCTTGGGACCCAGCGTACCGCACGGTTGTCCCGCCACATCACGGACCGAAGGCAGTGCCGCCGTTCGAGCCGGCTTCGCTGCTGGGGCCGGAGCACCTAGCAGGGCAGCAGCTCCTCCGCGTCGTTCACATTCGATGCCGATGCACGCACCTGCACGTTGCTTGGGCCTTGGCGTCGTAGAGGTTCACAGATGACGTATCGACGAGTCGCGTTGATGAAGATTCCTCGAACGGCCCTGCTTGCCCTTCGATTCAGGTGACGTCTATCGACCGCGGCGTGATGAAGATCTCGCCGCCAGTGACGGCAGATGGACCAGCTGACGCTCAATGCGGATGGTGTAGGAGTCAGCCCGGCACGCAGTCGCCGTCATGGTCGGCGTGGCGAAATGGCAACCGCTGGCGCGGGGATGAGGACGCTCAGGCAAAGAGCCGCCACCGCGGCGAAGAGGGTGATCCGGCGCATCGACATCTCCCTTCGGTCTGCGGCGCGAAGCCGCAGTCACGCGGTGGAACCCCCCGCACGACCCGGACCTTACAGGCGGCCCGTGCGTGGGCCGTCTCGGAAATCGATTGAAACCTGCTGGTCACCCGGCGGGTCGCGTCAGGCGGGCGTTGCAGCTTCCTCGACGCGCAGAACGACGACCGGCACGCGCTCCGACTTGCCCCTGAGCTCGAGCTCCCGCCGTTCGCCGGCCTCGACGTGGGCCGCCCGTGCCGCCTCGGCCGTCACGAGCAGCTCACCGGGCCCCGCTGCCGACGCGAGCCGCGCAGCGACGTTGACGATATCGCCGAGCGCCGTGACGCTGGCGCCCGCGCCTTCGCCGACGGCGCCGACGAACGCGATCCCTGTGTGGACGCCGATGCCGATCGGCACCCACGGGCCGCCCGGCGTGCCATTGCCGGTGGCGCGCAGCAGCGCCCGACCGGCAGCGACCGCGCGCGACGCGTGCTGATCGCCGCTCAGCGCCGGGATGAAGATCGCGACAGCCTCGTCCCCGACGAACTTGTCGAGGATCGCCTCGTGCTCGTGGAGGACCTTCGCCGCCGCTTCGTAGAACCGGTCAGGATTCGCCGGAAGTCCGTCGGGCTCATGTTCTCGGCGAGCGAGGTCGAGCCGCGGATGTCAGCGAAGAACAGCGAGCACTCGACCTCCGCACCGCCGTGCTGCTGCTCGAGCACATCGAAGCATGCGGAGCAGTAGTGAGGGTTCTTGGCCCATGGATGACGGCCCATCCGCCGGGCCACGACCGAGCCGGCGCCCTTGAACGGCGCGCTGCACATGTAGCAGCGCGGCGAGCCCGGGAGCTTCCGCAGGAAGGCGTGGCTGTCCCGGTAGCGCGGATCGGTGCCGAGCAGGATGCCCCGCCACATTTCCTCGACTTCCGGCGCGGTCACGGGTTGGTCGAGGGGAGCCTGGTCTGAGTCGGGTGACGGATCGACTGCTGCCATCGGCGAAGTCTAGGCCGAGTTCCCGTTCTACATCAGAAGCGCGGCCGATATGGCGTTCCTTGCCACCTTGGAATCGCACGACCCGCCTGTCGGCGGGCCAATTCCGTCTGATTTGTGCGGGAAATGTGGAGGCGACGACCGGAGTCGAACCGGTGAATAGCGGTTTTGCAGACCGCCGCGTTAGGCCACTTCGCCACGTCGCCGCCGTGGTCCGCCGTTCCGGGTACGGCGGATGTTGGCTGCCCCTCGAGGATTCGAACCTCGGTTCACGGATCCAAAGTCCGCTGTCCTACCACTAGACGAAGGGGCAGCGCCTCGTCCCGGACAAAGAAAATGGAGCGGAAGACGGGACTCGAACCCGCGACCCTCACCTTGGCAAGGTGATGCTCTACCAACTGAGCCACTTCCGCCCGCTGATTTCGACCACCGAATGGTGGTGCCGAGAGCCAGAATCGAACTGGCGACACCGCGATTTTCAGTCGCGTGCTCTACCAACTGAGCTATCTCGGCCCGATGGCCAACCAGGCTTTGGCCGCCCGTCGGCGACGCGAAGATTACCATGCGCCTCGATCGGCCAGCAAACCCGGGACCGGCCAGGACGACCCGAACCAGATCGTTGCGCGAGACGTTCTGGCCAGATTCTCATGGGTGGACACTTGGGCCGGATCGTGAGGGCACCGTAGGGCAGCGCGAAACGCCCTCTGTTAGCCGGACGGGGCTATCGGAAGGGGCGCGGGCCTTCGGACGGCCCACAGTGGCCTCGAACGGCCAGGTTCCCTCCGTGGGAATTTGGCCACGGATCAGGGCCTCGGCCTGCTGCCCGCCGGGCGCGCGACAGAGGCCAGCGGCGCGGCTGGGCCCCTAATCGAGCCCGGTCAGCGTCGCGGCCTCGGGAGCCGACAGCGGCCCCTCCCCGGTGAGCTCGCGGAGCCGGTTGATCCGGTCGACGATCGCGGGGTGGGTCGAGAACAGGTTCGACGAGCGCGCCTCGAACTTCTTGATCGGGTTCGTGAAGTACATGTGCTGCGTGCCGCGGTTCGCGACCTCGAGGACCTCCTGGTCGCCCGAGATCTTGGCCAGCGCCCGTTCCAGCCCGTACGGGTTCCGCGTCAGCTCGACCGAGGACGCGTCCGCCAGGTACTCGCGCTGGCGGCTCACCGCGAGCTGGATGAACCGGGCGATGATCGGCGCCAGGATGGCGAGCACGATCGCGATGGCGAAGATGATCGCCTGGGCGGCACCACCACCCTCGCGGTTGCTGCTGCGGCGCCCGCCGCCCCAGAACGTGAAGCGCAGGAAGAAGTCCGCGAGGATCGCGATCGCGCCGACCATGACGCCGACGATCAGCGCGAAGCGGATGTCGAAGTTCCGGACGTGCGACAGCTCGTGGCCGATGACGCCCTGCAGCTCCTCGCGATCGAGCTTCTCCAGAAGTCCCGTCGTGATCGCGATCGATGCGTGCTTCGGATCGCGCCCGGTCGCAAACGCATTCGGCGCGGAGTCGTCGATGATGTAGACGGCCGGCATCGGGATGTTCGCCGCGATCGCCATCTCCTGGACGACGTTCATCAGCTGGGGCGCCGTCTGTTCGTCGACCGGCCGTGCACCGGACGCAGCGAGGACGAGCTTGTCGCCCTGGAAGTACGTCCCGAGCGCGATCAGTCCACCGAGCAGGAGCGCAGCACCCGTCGCCGCCACGCCGCCGGACGGATCGCCGACGATCGCGTAGCCGATGACGAACCCAAGGAGCCCGAGGATGGCCACGACGAAGAGGGCCAGCAGGAACGAGTTCCGCCGGTTCGCCGAAGCCTGGGCGAAGAAGCTGGTTGCGGCCACGGGCCCTCGCGCGGGTCCGCGGTCAGCTGATGCTCAGGTCGACCGTCGGGACGTTGGCGGCCTCGGGTTCGGCGTCGAAGAACTCGCGCTTCGTGAACCCCAGGGGACCGGCAAGGAGGACGTTCGGGAAGACCTGGATGGACGTGTTGTAGTCGAGCACCGTCGCGTTGTAGTGCTGGCGGCTGAAGGAGATCTGGTTCTCGGTTGTCGTCAGCTGCTCCTGGAGCTCGAGGACGTTCTGGTTCGCCTTGAGCTCGGGGTAGTTCTCGACGACCGCGAACAGCGAACGAAGGGTGCCCGTCAGCGCGTTCTCGGCGGCGGCCTGCTGGGCAGGACCCTGCGCCCCTGCGGAAACCGCCGCAGCGCGCGCGTTGGTGACGTCGGTCAGGACCTTCTGCTCGAAGCCCATGTAGCCCTTGACCGCGTTCACGAGGTTCGGGATCAGATCGTGCCGGCGCTTGAGCTGGACTTCGATCTGGGCGAAGGCCTCGTCGATCCGCAGGCGTCGCTGGACGAGCCCGTTGTAGATCCCGATCACGAACACGACCAGGAGCACGAGCAAGACCACGACGATGATCAACGGGAGATTGTCCATACCCTCCTCCGCGCGGCTCCGGCGGAGCCCTGCCTAGGTGCGACCAGTCTACTGCGGCGGCCCGCCACCCGGCGCATCGGTGACATGGACACGCTTCACCAGCTCCAGCGCTACGGCCGTCCGCGGCCTGACCTGCGCGACCAGGACTGCACCTCCGCCTGGAGTTTCGTCCTGGTCGCGCTCGGCCAGAGCGCCCGTCGCTATGCCGGTCTAGGGAGCCAAGCAGGTAATCGATCGCACGTCCCATCAGAGCGTTGCGCTGATCGGCCGACGTCACGCCTTCAAAGCCGAACCCGAAGTAGACCGTCCGGAACTCGGCGTCGGTCAGGAGCCATGGCGACCACGGCGCCTTCCTCGTACCCGACATCCGTGGTGCGGGTCCAGTCGTTGGCATTGATCTGGCTGCCCGGCGCCGGTCCGGCGACCGTCCAGACACCGAGGTCGCTCTCGAACGACTCGGTCGAGCCTTCGGTTGACACGGTGACGTCGTCGACGAAGGACCCGATGCCCTGTACGCCCCAGTCGCTGACGTACGAGATCGACACCTCGACCTGGCTTCCGGCGTAGGCGGACAGGTCGATGCTCCAGTTCTCCCAGCCGCTCGAACGCCCGGACGCCGCGTTCCACTCGCCGGTCGTGCCGGTGGGATCGCACGCCGCGTCGAGGCCGTTGAACGTCTGGTAGTGGGCGATGAAGGGATGGATCTCGCTGGCAGGATCGGTGTGCCATCCCGACGAGCACGAGTTGCCGACGGCCGGGTCGCCGAGGTTCTGGCTGGTGTGACCGTTCGCGTCGGGCAGCGTGGTCCAGTCATCCTGGCCGACCGTATGCGCCTCGACGAAGATGAAGTCCCAGTCCGCTTCGGTGTCGTAGGAGGTCCAGAACGACAGGTTCGGGTTCGCTCCCGCGCTGACGCCGGTGAGATCGATCGTGTGCATCAGGCGCTTGTACGTGAGGTCCGATCGGTTCGAGTAGAGGTAGTGGCTGCCGGTGTGCGGGCTGAACGACCCGGCCACACCGGTCTGCCACGCCGCGAGCGAGTCGCCGGCGAACTGTGGGAAGTCGTCCGGCTTGAGCAGGCTGGTCGTGGTGAGGAACGACTGGGTCGTGCCACGTGAGGCGTTCGGGTGGTGGCTGTCGGCGCTGTCACCGCCGTTGAGCGTCCAGTCGAGTCCGTCGAACGAGGTCCCGGCGTTGCCGGCGAGCGGGACCGGTTCACCGGTCTCGGAGTCGGTGCCACCGTCCTCGATGAACAGGTACGCGCCGAGCCAGTACTGCAGGAAGTCGTCCGAGAGCAGCAGGCAGCCGTCGTCCACCGACTGATCGACGTTGTCACACACCGGCGGCGTGCTGACGGGGTTGTAGTCGAAGGCGTTGGCGTACTGCCAGCCCGCGCTGCGACCGGTGTACAGCAGCCGGCCACCTTCGTTGAGGTAGGCCCGCAACTCGAGCATCTCGTTGTTGGCGAGTGTCGCGGCACCCGTGCCGCCCGGTTGGCCGGGTTCACGGGTCAGCAGATCGTTGCCCGTGTACCACACCACGGCGTCGTAATGGCCGAGCACGCCGGCGCTATCCGGCGCGATGCGCCCGCGCGCGTCGACGTCGTAGACGTCGAACGACACGCCGTTCGCGTCGAGGGCGTCGGTGTAGTACGAGAGGTAGTTCGGTTCCGTCGCGGAGGCATACGGCGGCACGTTGGACGTCCCGGTGTAGTCCTCGGCGGCAACCACCAGCACGTCCTTCGGCGACGCGGTCACGACCTGGTAGGTGAACGACTCACTCGTCGCACCGCCGCCCGTGAACCAGACGCGCACGTTGTCGCCGGCCTTCGCGCCCGTGGCTGTCGCGCCGACGATGTGGTAGTACACATCGCCCGGCGCGCCGTAGCGGTCCCCGCCGGCCCACTCGCTGGCGGTGTCGTCCTGGGTCGGCTCGTCGTTGATCGACCAGTGGGCGGTGACGCGTCCTCGTTCCCGTCGTTGTCGATGTCCCGCTTGGCCAGGATCTGCACGGGCTGACTGGCGCCGTTGTACGAGTACGCGAACCGGAAGTCGCTGAGCGGGTTGTGGCTCTTCTGCGGATCGATCTCGGCGACGTTCAGGTAGAACGGCTCGACCTCGATTCTTCAGGTGAGAGACCGGGTTGTCGGGGTCGGCGGCCGAGAAGGCGACGTCGAGATCGAAGGGCAGGGTCTTGGCGAACTCGTTCTGGATCTGGCCTTCCTTGTCCGGGAAGACGAAGCCGTCGTTGTGCGGCCCGTCGCCGAGTTCCGGCGTCCAGGCCAGGGTGTCGTGCTGGGCGTGGGCGAAGTCGGTGGTTTCGCCGTTGGTGGTGTAGAGGTCGGCGCCGACGCCCGGGTTGAAGCCGTCGATGGCGGGCTTGGTGTCCGTCCCGGACAGGGCGACGTAGATCGGGTCGTCGGCGGACGGCGTGTTCACCTGGAACCCGAAGGTGTAGAGCAGGAGCTCCCCGAAGGAGTGGTAGTTCACCTGGAACCGGAAGTCGACCTGCTCGAACAGGTCGATCATGGCCTGCGTTTCGGGTTCTGAACCAGGGGCGGGTCCACGGTAGGTCTCGTCGCTGAAGATCGACGCCGAACCCTCGTCGTCGAAGCCCCAGTGCTCGGGGTAGTTCCGGTTGGGGTCGACGCCGTCGTTCGGCGTGATCTTGTTGTCGCCGTCGTTGTCGCGCAGGTTCTTGCGCCAGAGCCGGTCGTGATCGAACGTGTACTGGTAGCCGTCGGGGTTGGCGACCAGGACGAACCACAGCTCGTTTGTGTTCAGCAGGTCGACGAACTGCTTCTTGCCCTCGCGGTACATCTTGATCACGTGCTCGAGGAGCCGCCGGTTGACCTCGGTGCTGATCCACTCTCGTGCGTGCTGCAGCGACGAATAGAGGACCGCCGGGCGGCTGTTGTCGGCGACCGTGTTGGCGTTCTTGGTGAGCTTCAGGGCAACGATGTCACGCGGCGTATCCGGCCCGTCACCCTCGGGGTCGGTGCCCCAGGTCTGCCCGATCACCTCGAGCTTGAGCAGGTCCGGGTTGGCGGCAGCGATCTGGTCGAGGTAGGCGCGAATGCCGTTCGGCCCGTCGTAGGGTCGCCAGACCTTGAAGCCCGCGGCCTTCTGCTGCGCGGCCAGCTTGGTTGCGGTCACCCCTTCGGTGTTGGTCCAGAGTTCGAGGTCGACGCCGAGCTTCGCGACGGCGTTCTTCTGCCACGGGTACAGGACGAGCACGACGCGGACACCGCCCTTGACCTGTTCGGTCTGGACGACGTCAAAGCCCTGTTCGACCAGCTTGGCGGCAGTCGCCCCGTCGACGATTGCCTCGTACATCTGGAGGCGCGCATTCGCGCCTGGGCGGCGGAGCCTGCCCGGCACGCGCGGCCGGGGTGGCCCCTCCGACGCTGACCACCGTGCCGAGGATCACCGCCAGGAGGGTCACCGCCAGGAGGTTTCGGAAGACGTCATCGGTCTCCTCCCTAACCCCCCCGACCCCCAGGCCAGCAGCGCGCTTGGGACGAAATTACGGTTGACGACGACGCTCGTCAACGGGTACGACGGCCTTTGCGATGGATTTGTAAGCCGAGCGCGACGCCCGTCGACCTCGCCGACATTCCCGACTCTCGAAGCAGCGTTCCGATGCTCTCGCGAGAACTGTGGTGGGCGGTGAGGGACTCGAACCCCCGACTTCCTCGGTGTAAGCGAGGCGCTCTAACCAGCTGAGCTAACCGCCCGGCAGCGGAGCATACCCGCCCGTACAGCAAACGACCGCCGATCGCGGCGGTCGTCAACGGGTGCGTCGTGGTGCCCAGGCCGGGACTTGAACCCGGATGAGTTGCCTCATACGCCCCTCAAACGTACGCGTATACCAATTCCGCCACCTGGGCAGGTGTTGCTTCGTTTCCGAACCTGAGGGAGTGGTACCGAGGGAGGGACTTGAACCCACACGACCTTGCGGCCACTAGGTCCTGAACCTAGCGCGTCTGCCTATTCCGCCACCTCGGCGTCGGCGCACACGACCACGTTACCGGTCGTCAGCGAGGCGCCATGTTAGCACATCCCAAAATCGGTCACTGGGGTCCGAAACCTGGCGGACGACCGGTCCGGCGACCACGTCATGGACCACCGTCGTCTCGTCCGCGAAGGCCAACGGGAGCACGTATATGTTCGCCGCGAGATGCTCCTGGAGCTTGGTGAAGGCTGCCTTCCGCTCCGCCTCGGTACCTGGCGCGCGGGCGCTCGCCAGCAGACTGTCGAGCGTCGGATCCTGGAGGCCGACGACGTTCGAGCCGCCGCTCACCGTCTGCGTCGAGGCGAGCAAGGGGTAGAGGTCAGGGTCGAGGCCGACGGCGATGTCGCCCACCGCGACGTCGTACGCACCGGGCATCAGGCGCTGGCCGACGAACTCGGCCGGGGGCAGGGCCGTGTGCTTGGTCGAGATGCCGAAGGCGTTCCAGTCGCGAGCGACGGCGGCCGCTGCCGCATAGGCGGCTGGATTGGAGGCCTGGTCCGGACTCAACAGCTCGAGCGTGAGTGGCTCCTTCTCGCCGCGCAGACGCCATTTGCCGTCAACGCTCTTCCAGCCGGCCTCGCGGAACGCTTTGCCCGCGGCGTCGAGGTCATACGGAACGGCAGGCGACGCCTTGCCCGAGAACAGCGGCGAGCTCGTCGGGACGAGCGAGTCGGCGCGGATGCCCGAACCACCGAATGCCTCGTCGATGAGCGCCTCGCGGTCGATCGCCCGCAGCAGCCCGATGCGGGCCGCGGACGACGCGAAGGCCGGATGTCCGGGGCGCAGGTTGAACAGGACCGCAGTGAGCGTCGAGCCCGGGTAGCGCAGCAGCCGGCTGTCGCTCGGCTCGGCGATGTCGGCGGCGACGGCGGGGTCGACGCCCGACACCGCATCGAGGCGGCCCGCGGCGTAGTCGGCGGCCAGCTCGTCACCGTCGTCGTAGTAGTGGAACTCGATCCCATCGAGGTACGGACGGGGCACATCCGGTCGGGAGGTCGGAGCGAGCGTGGCGAGCGAGTCGGTGGGGTCGGCGGAGGGAGCGACCATGGGCGTGCCGCCGCTCGGCGCCTCGGCGGGCCGCAGTACGACAAGGTCACGCTCGCGGGTGACCAACGCGAACGGACCCGAGCCGACCGGCCGCTCGCCGAACGAATTGTCGGACAGGCTCGTGACCGGCACGTCGGCGAGAAGATGAGCCGGGGCAATGGGCTGGGTCGCGGCCTGCAGGAACCCGCCAATGGGCGTGTCCAGCCTGAATCGGACGGTCCGCTCGCCGACGGCCTGCACGGTCACCCCGGACCAGGACGTCGAACGAGGGCCCGCGTAGTCGGGGTCCTGAAGGGTGTGGATCGTAAAGGAGACGTCGGCCGCGGTGACCGGCTGGCCGTCGTGCCAGAACGCGTCGTCACGGAGCTCGAACGTCCATGTCCGGCCGTCGTCGGAGGTCGACCAGCGGGAGGCGAGGTCCGGGACCAAGCTGCCGTTGGGGCCGTTGCGGACCAGCCCGGCGAACAGCAGCGCGACCAGGTCCCGGTCGGCCTGCGAGCGCGCGGTCAGCGGGCTGATCGACTCGGGGTGGCCGAGGACGCCCTCGCGATATGGGCGGTCGACGGCAACAGCGACGGGTGGGTCAGTCGGTGCCGGGGTCGCGACAGGCTGGAACGCCGGGGCTCCAACGAGGACGGCGACGATCGCGAGGCACGCGACGAGGGCGAGAACGAGCGCGGAATCTCTGCGGGTCATCAAGCAGGGGTGCGGGCGCCCCCGATGCCCGCTGGAGGATGAATCGGAGGTCGTGGTCGGGTCGACGATCTTGTAGGACACGATGGAGAAGATCACGAACAGGACCATGAGGACGATCGTGAACTGCCACAGTCGCTTCTCGACGCCACGCCGGCTGCGATAGACGGCCGAGTCGCCACCGAACGTCCCGGACAGGCCCGCACCACGGGCCTGGAGCAGGATCGAGGCCATGAGCGCGATGCTCACGAGCAGCTGGCCGATGGCCAGGATGGGATTCACGAGGCAGATGTCTCCGATCTGGGTCCGGCGGCGGATGCTACCACAGGTCGGACCTCAGCCCGGTCCGGCGGCATGCGCTGCGGCCACCTCAGCGCCGAGCAGCGACTGACCCGTCATCCCCGGCCAGCGCGGCAGGCCGGCGAAGGCGAGCAGCGTTGGAGCAACGTCCGCGAGCACCCCGTCGTGCAACTGGATGCCGGAAGCCGCCCGACCGACGAGGACGAACGGCACCGGGTTGAGCGAGTGCGCGGTGACCGGGTTCCCAGCGCTGTCCCGAAGGTACTCGGCGTTGCCGTGATCCGCGGTAATCGCCAGCAGCGCCCCCGGCGCGGCCGGCCGCTCGCCATCCACCGCTTCGACCGCCACGACGATCCGCCCGAGGCACGTGTCGATCGTCTCGAGCGCGGCGATGGTCGCGTCCCACACGCCGGTGTGCCCGACCATGTCCGGGTTCGCGAAGTTCGCGACGATGAAGTCGTAGCGGTCCGATGCGATCGCGTCGACCAGCGCGTCGGTCACGCCGGCCGCGCTCATCTCCGGCTGGAGGTCGTAGGTGGCGACCCTGGGACTCGGAACGAGGAGCCGTTCCTCCCCCGGGTAGGGCGTCTCGACGCCACCATTGAAGAAGTACGTGACGTGCGCGTACTTCTCGGTCTCGGCGACATGGAACTGCGTCCAGCCCGCCTCCGCGAACGCCTGTGCGAGCGACCGGGCAGCCTCCGGCGGGAACGCCACCTCGACCGGCAACCCTTCTTCGTAGGCGGTCATCGTCACGACGAGCAGGCCGGCCGGCGCCGGGCGGCCGCTGGGTGAGGTACGGTCGAAGCCGTCGAAGTCCGGGAGGGACAGCGCCCGGGTCAGCTGCCGCGCGCGGTCCGCGCGGAAGTTGGCATGGACGATGGGGTCGCCATCGCGGACGAGGCCGTCGACGCCGTCGATGACCGTCGGCGCGACGAACTCGTCGGTCTCGCCGCGGGCGTACGCCTCCTCGATTGCAGCGACCGCCGACGGCGCGTGCCGTCCTTCGCCGTGGACGATCGCGTCGTAGCCGCGCTCCGTCCGTTCCCAACGCGTGTCGCGGTCCATCGCCCAGTAGCGCCCGCCGACCGACGCGATCCGCGCGTCGGGATGGGTGGCCGCCAGCCGTCGCTCGAGGTCGGCAACGTAGCCCAGCGCCGAGGACGGCGGCGTGTCGCGGCCGTCGAGCAGGGTGTGGATCCGGACGTGCCTGACACCCTCACGGGCGGCGAGCTCGACGAGGGCGACGAGGTGGCGGTCGTTGGCGTGGACGCCGCCGGGGCCGATCAGGCTGACGATGTGGAGCCGCCCGTTGTCGCCCGCGGCACGCCGGCATGCCTCGAGGAGCGCGGGGCGGTCGTAGAAGCTGCCGTCCGCGATCGCAGCGTCGATCCGCGGGAGGTCCTGCAGGACGGGTTTCCCCGCACCGAGGTTGAGGTGGCCGACCTCCGAGTTGCCCATCTGCCCGGGAGGCAGACCGACCGCGTCCTCGGATGCACGGAGCACGGCGTTCGGCCAGCGCTCGAGCAGCCCGCGCCAGACCGGCATGTCGGCTGCGCGGATCGCGTCGACTGCCGGGTCCGGCCCGATGCCGAACCCGTCGAGCACGACGAGGACGATGGGCCGCGGGCGCGCTCCGTCCCCCGTGGCAGGCGAGGTCACCGCGCCGCACCGCGGGCGCGGGCGGTCATCCCGGCTCGGGCAACGATCCCGGCCATCTCGTCCGGCTTGAGCGATGCGCCGCCGACCAGCGCGCCGTCGATCGCGGGCTCGGAGAAGAACTCGTCGATGTTCGCGGAGGTGACGCTTCCCCCGTAGAGCACCGGCACGGCCGCGGCCCGGCTGCCCCAGCCGTGGCGTTCGAGCGTCGCACGGATCGCGTCCGCCATCTCCGAGGCGTCCGAACCGCGCGCGTTGCGCCCCGTGCCGATCGCCCACACGGGCTCGTAGGCAATGACCAGGCCGGCGGCCGCCAGCGTGGTCGTCTCGTGGCCCTCGAGCGCGCCCGCCAGCTGCTCGTCGACGACGTCCGTCGCCCGGCCCGCCTCGCGGTCGGCGAGCTGCTCGCCGACGCACAGGATCGGGCGGAGCCCGGCGCCGACGGCACGCCCGAGCTTGCGGCCGATCAGCTCATCGGTCTCACTCGCGTCGCGTCGCCGCTCCGAGTGGCCGATGATGACCCACGTCGCGAGGCCCTCCAGCATCGAGGCCGAGATCTCGCCGGTGTACGCCCCTGCGAGTTCGTGGTGCACGTTCTGCGCACCGACGGCGACCGGCGGGTCCTCGTCCGCCACCGCCTCCCCAACTGCCGCGAGGCACACGTAAGGCGGACAGATGACCCGGATGACGCCCGCCTCCCTCGTCCGGCTGGCAATTGTCCGGGCGAGCTCCCCGGCGTCGGCCGGCGTCGTGTTCATCTTCCAGTTCGCGGCCACGATCACGTCACGCATGGCGCCGATCATGCCAGAGCGACCGGCGTCGGCGACAAGGGCCCTTCGGCCTCATCCGCATGCTGAAGGGCAAGCCGTTCGAGGCGTTCCAGCGCGCGCTGGACGGCGGACCGGTGAAGCTCCAGGCGGCTGGCCAGCTCGGCGAGCGTGGCCTCGGGCGTCTCCCGGCGCGCCGCGGCGACCGCCCGGACGACCCGCGGCTGGGCGGCGAGCCGGCCGTCGGCCTCGAGCCGGTCGATCGCATCAAGCTGCCGGCCCGCGGCCGCGACTGCCCGCTGGAGGTTCGCCGACTCGGCATTGAGCACGCGGTTCAGCTCACCGCGGAGCGCGCGCGAGACCTGTCGTGCCTCGAGCTCCAGCAGCGCAGCCCCCGCGCCGATCCGGCGCAGGAACGTCCCCACAGCCTCGCCGCTCTTCCACGTCACGACGCCCCGGCCGCGACGCAGCCGCCAGGCGGCGGGCAGCCCAAGTTCCGCGAGGCGATCCGCGAGATCGGGCGCCTCGTCGGGAGCCACGATGAACTCGAGGTGCGTCCGTCCGTTGGCGAGGCTGAGCGAGCCCCGGGCGAGGAAGCGCCCGCGCAGCCACGCCCACCGGCAGTGGTCGGCTGCTGCGTCCCAGTCGAATGGCGGCGCTCCCCCAGCGCCTGCTCGCTCGGCGGAGCGGCGTTCGAGACGGACCGCGAGTCGCGTCACCGCCGGCTCCCGGTTCCAGGCGTCGTCGCCGAGGCCCGCGGCTTCGGCGAGGCGGTCACACGCCCGCGCCGGATCGATGCCGGCGAGCTCGGACCGGAGCGCGACGACGAGATCCCGTTCGGAGCGCGTCACCTCAGGCCGTCCGGCTGGCGGACCGGCTGACGGGGCGACGCCGCAGGCGCGTCTCGCGTTCGAGGATCGCCATGAGCGCCGCCGCGAGCCGTTCGGGGTCGTGGTGGTGGGCGTTCTCGGGATCGACGACGTGCTCGAGCACGAGCCGCGGCACCGGCTCGAGCTTCGGCGGCCAGCGCAGGCCGACGGGCTGGGCGGTCCAGTCGTCCGGGATCCGCGCGTCGAAATGGGTGTTCGCGAGGACGACGTCCACGAGACCGGGCTGCGTGTGCGCGATGAGCGCCTCGAGGTGGGCGGCCAGGTCGAAGTCGGTCGTCTCGCCTGCCTGCGTCGCGACGTTGCACACGTAGACCTTCGGGGCCGGCGCGAACGCGACGGCGTCGCGGATGCCCGGGATCAGCAGGCTGGGCAGGAGGCTCGTGAACAGGCTCCCGGGTCCGAGGACGATCAGCTCGGCATCGGCGATCGCTTCGAGCGCGTCGTCGGACGGCAGGACGTCCTCGGGGCTGAGCCAGACGCGCTCGATGCCGGAGGTGCGCATGACCGTCGACTGGCCGACGACCTCCTGCCCGTCATGCAGCCTGGCGTGCAGGGTCAGCGGTGTGGCCGACACCGGCACGACCTGCCCGCGCACCGCGAGGATCTTGTTGATCCGCCGGACGCCCTCCTCGAAGTCGCCGTCCTCGACCGCCGTCATGGCCGCGATGAGCAGGTTGCCCATCGCGTGCCCGGCGAGCCCCTGGCCGTCCCCGCCCGATGCCTCGTCCGGGAACCGGTATTGGAGCACGCGGTCCATCATCGTCTCGGCGTCGGCGAGCGCCGCGATGCAGTTGCGGATGTCGCCCACGGGCGGGATCCCGAGCTCGTTTCGGAGCACCCCGGACGAGCCGCCGTCGTCGGCAACGGTGACGACCGCGGTGAGGTTGCTCGTGTGCTCCTTGAGCCCGCGCAGCAGCGTCGACAGCCCGGTGCCGCCGCCGATCGCCACGATCCGCGGCCCGCGCGACAGGAACCGCTTCTGGTAGATGACCTCCACCAGCGGGTGGCGCCCGTCGTCCGAGCGGAACGGGTTCATGAATGCCCGGATGACCATCACCGCGCCGACCGCCACGCAGCCAAGGCCGATGCCCGCAACGACGAACACCCTCGCCGGGGCCGGCAGAAAACTCAAGGTCAGCAGGTCGATCAGCGACTGGCTGATCCCGCCCGGCTCCAGTTCGCGCGTGGCCTGGCGGAGGGCGTACGCGAATGCCAGTGCAAGGAACAGGAGACCAACGAAGACCAGCAGCATCCAGCGCTTGATGCCGATCCCCGGGGTCAGCCAGCGCCGCAGGTTCACGGCCGTTCGAGCTCCCGGTGGAAGACGGCGACGGGACCGTAATCCCGCTCGCGCAGCCAGGTCGCGAGCTCCTCGGCCATGACGATGGAGCGGTGGAAGCCACCCGTACAGCCCAGCGCCACGGTCAGGCGCGACTTGCCCTCGGCAATGTAGGCGGGGACGGCGAAGTCGAGGAACTCCTTGAGCATGTCGAGGAAGCGCCCCGCCACGGCCTGCGCAAGGACGTACTCGCGGACCGGTTCGGTCAGACCGGACAGCCGGCGGAGCTCGGGGACGTAGAAGGGGTTCTGCATGAAGCGGACGTCGTACACGAGGTCGGCCTCGAGCGGCAGTCCGTACTTGTAGCCGAAGCTGATCAGCTGGATCGCCAGCTGGTCGGGCCGGCTCACCGTTCCGAGCTGCGAGAACAACCGCTCGCGGAGCTCGCGCAACGCAAGGTCCGAGGTGTCCACGACGACGTCGGCATCGGCGCGGATCGGCTCGAGGCGCCGGCGCTCCTCGAGGATCGAGCTGGCGATCCCGCGGTCGTCGGCGAGCGGGTGGCGGTGGCGCGTTTCCGAGAAGCGCCGGATCAGCACGTCCTCTCGCGCCTCGAGGAACACGACCCGTGGCCGGACCCCCCGACCCTCCAGCGCGCCGCGCATCGAGGCGAGCGCGATCGGCGCGTCCCCGGACCGCACGTCGACGACGATCGCAACGCGCGCGAACCGCTGACGATCCGACGCGACGAGATCGGCCAGCTCGGGCAGCAGCTCGGCCGGCAGGTTGTCGACGACCGTGTAGCCGAGGTCCTCGAAGAGCTTCGAGGCGGCAGTCTTGCCGCCACCCGACAGGCCGCTCAGGATGACGACGTCCTGCTCGTTGGCGGTCGGGCGGGCCGCCAGTTCCGCGGAGGGCTGCGACTCGCTCGTCACTTGCCGGTGCGCTTGATCACGAAGACGGTGAGCTCGAACAGGACGTACATCGTGAGGCCGAGCGTCAGCGGGCTGACCAGGTCGCCGCCCGGCGTGACGACCGCGGCAAAGATCGCGATCGCCAGGATCACATAGCGCCGTGACGCGGCCAACCGGGCGGACGTGGCGATCCCGACGCGCGACAGCCCGTAGAGCACGATCGGGAACTCCATCACGAGCCCGAACGCCAGGAACATCGTCGTCACGAACTCGAAGTACGAGCCGGCCGTGATCAGCGGCTGCAGGTCGGGGGTCGTGAAGCCGAGCAGGAACGACGCGGCGTACGGCAGCACGATGTAGGCGATCGACACGCCCAGCGCGAAGAAGAACAGCGCGAGCGGGATCCACGGTCGGGCCACGCGCCGCTCATGGGCCGTCAGGCCGGGCGCGATGAATGCCCACCCCTGGTAGAGCAGGACCGGCATCGCGAGGACGACGCCGATGACGAACGCGATCTTCAGCCGGATCGCGAACGCGTCGCCGAGCCCGGTAAAGAAGAGCGGCTCGTCGCCGGGGATCGGCGCGGCGAGGATCGCGACGGCCTGGTCGCTGACAAGGAACCCGAGCGTCCCGGCCACCGCGATCGCCAGGAGCGACTTGAACAGCCGCCAGCGGAGCTCGCTGAGGTGGTCGACCAGCGTCATGACCGCCGGGTCGTCGGCGGGCGTGGCCGGACCGGGGCCGGGGACGGGTGGTTCGTTCGACGGGCGCCCGGAGGCGCCGACGTCACGCAGTGCGTCGGCGTCAGCCATGGGCTGCCGGGACGCGCGACCTAGTCGGCGTGCGGGGCGGGATCAGCGTTCGGGGCCGCACCCGACGCGACGGTCTCGGTCGTCGGGGGGTTCGCTGCCGTGCCCGGCTCGGGTGGCTGGGCGGCGGGCGTCTCGACCGGCGTGACCGGGCCCACCGGGGCAAGCGGCGGGACCAGCGTCGACTGGCTCGGCGCCTGCGGTGCCTGCTGGCTCGGGAGCGGCGAGGTGTCGATCTTGACCGACTCCTGGATGTCGGTGGAGGCCTTGCGGAACTCGCGGATCGTCTTGCCGAGCGATGCCCCCACCTCGGGCAGCTTGCCCGGGCCGAGGATGAGCAGGGCGATCACCAGGATGATGATCAGCTCGGGTGCTCCAATCGGCATGTGGTGTCGTTCTCCTGCGGTCGGGGAACGGCGGGACCGTGCGGCGCACGCTCGCAACGGCCGCCTCCCCTGCGGCGGCTAGGGTAGCACAGGGAGGCGTCCGGCCCAGTCGCGGGCGGCCGCCGCGACGCGCTCCAGCGGGTCGCGTGGGCCGTTGCCGACGTCCCCCGACGCCGCCCCCGCGATGCCCCGCGACACGTTCACCAGCAGACCGCCGCCGGGGCGCCCGCCGGCCGGCGCGGCGGACGCCTGCCCGGCCGCGAGAACCGGCTCCACCTCCCCACCCTGGGCGCCGACGCCCGGCACGAGGAACGCGAGTCCGGGAGCGATCGCGCGGATCGCCCGCAACTCATCCGGTGCAGTCGCCCCGACCACGAGGCCGACGGTACCGCCCGGACCCCAGCCGGCCACCCGCCGCGCGATCCGGGCGTGGAGCGGCTCCGCCGGGGCGTCCGTGGCGGGGTCCGCGTCGACGCGCAACCCCTGGACCTCGCCGGCCCCCGGGTTCGACGTCCGGCACAGGACGTACGCAAACCGATCCGCACGCGCGAGGAGCGGCGCGATGGCCTCCTCCCCGAGGTACGGGTTGACGGTGACCGCGTCGGCCGCGAGCACGTCGAACAGCGCCGTGGCCTGCCGCGCCGCGGTCGATCCGATGTCGCCGCGCTTCGCATCCGCGACGACCGGGACATCGTCCGGGATCGCCGCGCGCAGGCGTTCGAGGGCGGCCATCCCCGGAGACCCGAAGGCCTCGAAGAACGCGAGGTTGGGCTTGACCGCCGCCGCGTACGGCAGGGCCGCCTCGAGAAGGAGCTCGGCGAACCGCTCGACCCCGGCAAGGTCACGGGAGAACCCCTCGGGGAGTGCCTCGGGGTCGGGATCGAGCCCGAGGCAGAGGACCGTCCTCGTCGCTGCGGAGCGGGCCGCCAGCCGGTCGAGGTACGCGGCGGTCACTGTGCCGGTGACGGCGATGCCGCCGGCAACTCCTCCGCCGGGATGTACCAGTCCGGCTTGGACGCGGCGTCCAGGCCGGACACGTCGGTCAGGGGCAGGACCTCGTCGACCGTCCACGCTCCGGGCGTGCCGCCGAGCTTGGCCAGGTGGAGGTCGACGCTCTGACCGTCGATGTTGAGGAACGCGATCCCGTCTCCGGCCGGCGACCACTTCGGGCCCCAGGAGCGGCCGTCGTTCGTGACGCGCAGCAACTCGGTTCCGTTTCGGCCGTCCAGGATCACGACGTCGGTGCCGAGCGTGCTCGTCCGCGTGGCCGCAACGTACTTCCCGTCGGGCGAGTACGACGGCTCGAGATAGCCACCCGTCGTCAGCGGGCGGGACGCCTTCTCCTTGACGTCGTAGCGGTAGATGACGGGGGCACCGGTCGCGCCCTCGCGACCGTTGCGGACGAACAGGAGGGATCGACCGTCTGGACGCCAGGTCGGATCCTGGTGTCCGAGCGGCGACGTGACCGGCAGGTCGGGCCGGCTGAACTTGCCGCTCTTGAGGTTGTAGAGCTGGACCACGACGTCGCGCTCGTCCGGTCGCGGCTGGTCCGTGACCATCGCGACGGTCTTGCCGTTCGGCGACACGACCGGCTGGCGCATCCAGGAGAACCACGTCAGCTTGCCGTCGCGGAAGCGGCCCGACTTGAGGTCCTCCGGCGGAGCGCTGCGGTCGACGCGCACGCGCATGAGGTGCGGGACCTCCATGTCATACGTGCCCGGCCGTCCATTCACCGGCCAGAAGCCGCGGGAGTGTTTGGTCTCGATGTAGTAGACGTACTGCCCGTCCGGCGACCACGACGGCATCGAGGCATACGCGTCCGGATTGTCCGTCAGCTGGATCGCTCCGTCCGGGGTCTGGACCCAGATGTTGCCGGCCTTGGCGTAGGTGATCGCCCCGGTGAACGACGGCTCGTCCTGTGGCGCCTCGGGGACGACGACGACGTTCGATGGAGCTGGCGTGCGGTCCGGCCCGTCGTTGCCGGTGCCGCCGTTGCCGCCCGGCGTTTGACCGACGCCGAAGGGAAGCTGGCCGTTCAGCAGGGTGACGGTGAAGATCGCGACGATCAGCAGGCCGACGATCGCCAGGCCCGGAGCGAGAAACGTCCCGACGATGCCGGTCCCGTACGGGTCACCGGCGCGCGGCGGATCGGCGCGGACCGGGCGGGTCATGCGGGCGCCACGGCGAGCGGTGCCGCTGGCTCCGTGCCCACCAGCGCGGCCGCCTCGGGGTGCGAGCCCGGACAATGGCAACGTCACGGATGTCGAGCTGCAGCGACTCGTAGCCACCGAATCGTCGGCTGGTCAGCCGGGCCACGACGTCCAGCCGATCGCCCTCACGGACGACTTCCGCGATGTCCGACCGTCCGAACGCGATGCCGTCGAGGACGTCGAGGCGTCGTTTCAGCGTCAGCTGGCTGTGACCGCCGGTCGCCGCACGCACGCGGGTCGCGGTGAGCCCGAGGACGGCCACAAGCGGCTCCGGGTTGCCCGGCCCAAACGGCGCGAGGCGCGCAAGGTCGCGATGCAGCGCGTAGTCGACATCGAGCGCGGGCAGCACGAGATCGACGTGCAGCACGGTGCGCGGATCGCGGGGTGCCGCGCTGGCTGCGAGCGCGGTGAAGCGTTCCATGAACTCGGCCCAGCGATCCGCCGGGAGCTCGAAGCCGGCCGCGCCGGCGTGGCCGCCGTGGCGAACGAACAGGTCCGAACACGCCTCGAGCGTCGCGCCGAGGTCGAGCGAGCCGTCGCTGCGACACGACGCGCGGATCACGTCCCCGAGCTCAGCTCCCACGACCGCCGGCCGGCCGCGGTCCTCCGCGAGGCGTGCGGCGACGAGCCCGACGATCCCGACGGACCACGGACCGTGGACCAGCGTGGCCGGTGCATCGGGGGCGCCCTCGAGCAAGGCACGCGCCTCGGCGACGGCCGTCTTCATGAGGTCCTTCCGCGTCGTGTTGGCGGTCTCCAGCGCCTCGGCACGCTGGGCTGCGTCGGCCGGGTCCTCGGCCAGGAGCAGGCGGGCCGCCTCCGCGGCCTCCCCCACCCGCCCGGCGGCGTTGAGCCGTGGGGCGATCGTGAATGCGACCGCTTCGAGGTCCACCGCGTCCACTGCGAGCCCGGAACGCTCCAGCAGCGCGGCCAGCCCGGGGCGCGGCCCGCGCCGCATCACGTCGAGCCCGAGACGGGCGATCGCACGGTTCTCCCCGACGATCGGGGCAACGTCGGCGACCGTGCCGATCGTCGCGAGGTCCGCCAGTCCCAGCGCCGCCGCCCGGCCTCCCGGCTCCTCCGCGAGGATCAGGCAGGCAAGCTTGAACGCCACGCCGCTCCCCGTGAGCCGGCGATCCGGGTAGACGCTGTCCGGCCGATGCGGGTTCACGACCGCGAGCGCATCGGGAAGGACGGCCGGCACGCGATGGTGGTCCGTCACGATGACATCGAGCCCGCGCCGGCCCGCCTCGGCGATCTCGGCCGTGCTCGTCGACCCGCAGTCGACGGTCACGATCAGCCGGGCGCCGGCGGCAGCGGCGGCGTCGAGCGCCGCCAGGGACAGGCCGTGGCCCTCGTCGAGACGGCTCGGCACGTACGGCAGCGCATCGATCCCGAAGCGGCGGAGCGCGATGACGAGAATCGCCAGCCCGGTCAGGCCGTCCGCGTCGAAGTCACCGAACACGAGGACTCGCTCGCCGGCATCCCGCGCTCGCACGATTCGTGCCACGTGCGACCCCTGCGTCGGGCAGCAACGACGGGTCGTGGAGGCCGGCCTCAGGTTCGGCAAACCAGGCGTCGAGCTCGGCGGGACCGGCCACGCCACGCGCGGCGAGAATGCCGGCGACGCGAGATGACAGGGCGTGCCGTTGGGCAGCGTCGAGCAGGTCCGGACCAAGGGTGACGGCCGCCGGAAACGCCCAGCGGTAGCGGGGTTCAACCACTCGGTCAGGATGCCACGGAACGCTGCACCGCGGCTCTACCGGCCGGGGATCCGGCCGTCAAGGCGTCGCGCGCCGGACTCGCGGCCCCCTCGCCGCTGCGGCCCGGCCGTGCCGTCGGTCCTCCCAGAGATGCCAGTCGACCAGGAGCGGGGCCGCCACGAAGATCGACGAGTACGTCCCCGACACGATCCCGATGAGCAGCGCAATGATGAAGTTGTTGATCGCGGCACCGCCGAACAGCAGCAGGGCGAGCAACGTGATCACGACGGTCAGGCTGGTCATGATCGAGCGGCCCAGCGTCTGCAGGATCGAGTGGTTCACGATCTCGTCGAATGGCTCTCCGGCGTGGCGCGCTCGGTTCTCGCGGACGCGGTCGTAGACCACGATCGTGTCGTGGACACTGAAGCCGATGACGGTCAGCATCGCGGTCACGAACAGGGCGTCGACCTGGACGCCGGCGATCGTTCCGAGCAGCGCGAAGAAGCCGACGACCACGAGCACGTCGTGGAGCAGTGAGACCAGCGCCGTCGCACCGAACCGGATGTCGCGGAACCGGTAGGTCATCCAGATCATGATTCCGAGCGACCCGGCCACGATCAGGATCAAGGTGTCGCGGATCAGGTCACTGCTCACGACGGCGCCGATCGACGTGAGGGCGGTCTGGCTCTCGATCGGCCCGAACTGGTCCTGGAGGGTCGTGGCGATCGCACCGAGCTGCCCGTCGGTCGGGATCTCGGTGTTGCCGGCCGGTCCGGCTGGACTCGGCGAGGCCGATGCGCCGGGCGAGGCCGATGCCCCCGGCGACGCCGAGGCATTCGGGCTGGCCGAGGCAGACGGGGACGCCGACGGACTCGCAGAAGGGCTCGCACTCGGGCTCGCCGAAGGACTCGCGCTCGGGCTGCCGCTGGGCGCCGGGGAAGCGCTCCCGGAAGGCGCGGCGCTGGGGCCGGCCGAGGCGTGACGGCGCCGGCGCCTCGCGCAGGCCCACGACCTGCTCCGTGCGGATCTCGAGGTAGTCGTCCGCCTCGCGGATGACGGTGGCGGCCAGGCCATCCTCTTCGAATACGGCCCGCACCTGCTCAGGTGTCACGGAGCGATCCTCGAAGCGGATGACCCAGCGCGTGCCGCCCGTGTAGTCGATCGAGAACTGCAGGCCGAGGTCCGTGAACGGCGTGAGCAGGATCAGGACCAGGCCTGGGATCGTGATGATGAGCGAGAAGAGGTACAGCCAGCGGCGCTTGCCGATGATGTCATACACGCGCGCGCGCCTCTCGCCGGCCGCCCGGCCGGGTGGCGCCCATCGCCGCGAACTCGCTCTCGCGGAGTCCGTACAGGTTTGCCTTCCGGGCCCACGGCTGGCGGACGACGACCCGCATGATGCTGCGCGTCACGACGATCGCGGTGAACATCGAAACGAGCACGCCGATGATCAGGACCAGGGCGAACCCGCGGATCGTCGACGTCCCGAACAGGTACAGGATCGTCGCGGTGATGAGGCTCGACACGTTCGAGTCGAGAATCGAGTTCCAGGCCCGGTTGAAGCCGGCCTCCACGGCGGCCGGCAGGGCCTTGCCGGCCCGGAGCTCTTCCTTCATGCGTTCGAAGATCAGGATGTTGGCGTCCACCGCCATGCCGATCGAGAGCACGAAGCCGGCGATCCCGGCAAGCGTCAGCGTCACCGGGATGAGCCGGAAGATGGCGAGGACCACGATCCCGTAGTAGAGGAGCGCGAAGCTCGCGATCAGGCCAGGCAGCCGGTAGTAGATGAGCATGAACAGCATGACGAGCCCGATACCGATCGCGCCTGCGAGCAGGGACTGGTTCAGGAAGCGCTCGCCGAGGGTGGCGCTGATCTGCTCGCTCGACAGCTCGACGATCGGGAACGGCAGCGAGCCGAACTTCAGCACCGTGACGAGGTTGTTCGCCTCCTGGACCGGGAACCCGCCGACCCCGCCGGCCTCGATCTGGACCTGACCGCCGGGGATCGACGAGTTGATCCGCGGCGCCGACACGACCTTGCCGTCCAGGACGATCGCGAAGAACTCGCCGACGTGGTCGCGCGTGTAGTCGGCGAACAGCTTCGCGCCGTTGTCCTTGAGCTGGAAGTTGACGGTCAGTCCGCTGGTCTGGTTCTGACCGATCGAGGCGCTCGACACCTCGCTGCCGGGGAACAGCGGCGGAAAGCGCTCCAGGTCGACGGCGTCGCCTTCGTTCATCTGCGTCGACCCGAGGGGAACGAAGTTGAGCAGTCCCGTCTGGCCCACCAGCTTGCGGATCGCGTCGGGGTTGGTCACGCCCGGGAGCTCGACGACGATCCGGTCCGCGCCCTGCGTCTGGACGACGGGCTCGGACACGCCGGTCGTGTTCACGCGGGCCTCAACGATGTCGCGGATGACGCCGAGCGCGCCCGCATCCGGCTTGACCCCATCGACCTCCTGGGCCAGGTACTCGACGCGGAGTCCGCCCTCGAGGTCGAGCCCGAGCTTGGTCTGCAGCTCCCGCCAGCCGCCAGCGTCCGGGTCGCCGCCGGGGATGGCGGCATTGGGGAAGAAGTCGATGAAGAGGGCAAACAGCCCGATGAGGATGATGAGGATCGGTCCGGCTCTGCGCACGAAGCGGGATGTTACACGGAACCCACCCGGACCGCCCGAGCCCCGGGCCTACGCCTCGAGCGTGGCCTTGATCCGCTCCGCGAGGGCGCGCGAGATCCCGGGCACCGCTGCGATCTGCTCCACGGGCGCGTCGCGCACCCGTTTCACCGATCCGAAGACCTTGAGCAGCTCACGCTTGCGTTTCGGCCCGACACCGGGGAGATCGTCGAACGCTGACCGCACCGAGCGCTTCGCGCGCAGGTCGCGGTGGTACGTGATCGCGAAGCGGTGCGCCTCGTCGCGGAGCCGCTGGACCAGGTACAGCGCGGACGACGTCGGCGGCAGCAGGATCGGATCGGAGCGGCCGGGCAGGAACAGCTCCTCGCGCTCCTTCGCGAGGCCGGCCAGCGGCAGGTCGTGCAGCCCGAGCTCGTCGAGGACCTCCTTGGCGGCGCTGACCTGGCCCTTCCCGCCGTCGACGATGACGAGGTCGGGCATCGCCCAGCGGCGCTCCTCGTCGCTCCCCTCGTCGCCCATCTTGGTCAGCCGGAACCGGCGGCGCAGGACCTCCTGGTGGCTGGCGAAGTCGTTCGGTCCCTGGACGCCCTTGATCCGGAAGCGCCGGTACTCGCCGCTGCGCGGCTTGCCTTCCTCGAACACGACCATGCTCCCGACCGACTCGGCGCCCTGGAAATTCGAGATGTCGTAGCACTCGATGCGCATGCGGCGGTCCTGGCAGGGCGAGGGCTTCGGCCAGCTGCTCGAGGGCGGCCAGCGTCTTGCCCTGGTCGGCAAGCCAGCGGGCCTGTTCGCGCGCCAGCGTCTCCCCGGCGTTCCGTGCAGCCAGCGCCATGAGCTCGCGGCGCTCGCCGCGCTGCGGGACGTGGAGGCGGACGTGGCTGCCGCGCTTGTCGGTCAGGAACGCCTCGATATCCGCGGCGTCCGGTGGCAGGAATGGCACGTAGACCTCTCGGGGAATGGAGCTCGCGCGCGCGTAGTACTGCGCGAGAAAGCTGCCGAGCACTTCCTCGTCCGGCGCTTCCCGGGTCGCTTCCACCAGGTAGACGTCCCGCCCGATCAGCTTCCCGTTCCGGATGGCGAACAGCTGCGTCGCGGCCTGGCCGTCCTGGCGCGCCATCCCGAACAGGTCGAGCTCCGTGCGGGCGAACGCGGCCATCTTCTGGCTCTCCATCGTCCGCTCGATGGCCCGGATCTTGTCGCGCAGGACACCCGCGCGTTCGTACTCCGTCTGGTCGGCGGCGACGGCCATCTCCCGCCGGAGCGCCCGGATCACGACCTCCTGGCGACCCTCCAGGAACAGCTCGACCTGCTCGATGTCCGCCCGGTAGTCGGCCTTCGAGATGGCCTCGATGCACGGACCCTGGCAGCGCTTGATGTGGTACAGCAGGCACGGCCGCTGGAGCGCACGCTGGCCGTCACGGATATCGATCGTGCAGGTCCGGAACGGGAACAGCCGCCGGACGAGGTTCATCGACTCGTCCACCGACGACGCGGATGCGTACGGCCCGAAGTAGCGCGACCCGTCGTTCACGAGCTTGCGCGTTCGCTCGATGCGCGGGAAGTCGTCGGCGAGCGTGATCTTGATGTACGGGTAGCTCTTGTCGTCCTTGAGCCGGACGTTGAACCGCGGCCGGAACCGCTTGATGAGGTTCGCCTCGAGCAGCAGGGCCTCGGACACCGAATCGGTCAGGGTGTACTCGACGTCGGCGACGCGGTCGATCACTTCCCGGATCCGGTGGACGTCACCCAGGGCGCGCGGCGGCGCCTGCTTCTGCCAGTACGAGCGGACCCGGCTGCGGAGGCTCTGCGCCTTGCCGACGTACAGCACGTCGCCGCGCTCATTCTTGAGCAGGTAGACGCCCGGCCGGTCGGGCAGTCGCTTGAGGGTCGCCTGGAGCTGCGGGGTCACCGCACGATGCTAGGGCAAGTCGGTCGAACCGATCGTGGGCCTGGT
This sequence comes from uncultured Chloroflexia bacterium, assembly GCA_963721655.1. Classification (GTDB taxonomy): domain Bacteria; phylum Chloroflexota; class Limnocylindria; order Limnocylindrales; family CSP1-4; genus DASTYU01. The sequence goes on from CAVRKH010000014.1 coordinate 156,737, forward strand.
TGGTCGTCGGCTCCAGCGCATGAACAGGACGAACCCGCCGACCGCAAGCCCGAGGGCCGCCAGCGGCACGAGATCGATACTCGGGCGCCGGGGCAGCGAGCGTCTGACTGGCGCCCTGGTCCGGGATCTGGCGTTCCACCGACGGCCTCGCGGGCAGCCCTTCGTCGCGTCCCGGGGGCGCTCCATTCTGGGCGTCGTAGATGGGCGTTCCTTCGACGAGGAGGTCGACGGACATGTGGACGCCGGACAGGCCGGTGACCTCGATCGTGTAGCGACCCACCGCCGTCTCCGGCGGGATCGCGCCACCCACCGTGAAGTGCCCCTCACCGTCGGTGACGGCCGTCGCGAGCTCGATGCGTCCGGAAGGGCCGACCAGCTCGACGCGAACCTGATCGTCGGTCGCGACCTGATGACCTCCGATGACGACAACGCCGCCTGGATTGACGTGCGGGGGGTCGACCGTGATCCCGGTGAACCCGTCGTGCGCGGCTGCGGCCGCGGGCAGGCCGACCGTGACCAGACCGAGCAGGACAGCCGAAAGCAGGCGGCGCCCCGCGGCCATCAGCCGCGGGGCGCCGGCCCGATCGTTGGCCCGGGGTACCGGGACCCGGGACGTCAGGGAGACGCCACCTTGGATGGGCAATTCGGGGCCGTCACCGTGTCAGCGTCCTGGCAGGTGATGCGCCCGCGCGGTACCACCGAGGACCTTCGGTGCGATCGGCGTGTTCGCGGTGATGTAGTCGGCCACGACCTCCTCCATGATGTCCTGCGACGTCATGCGGCTGCTGAAGTTGGGATAGCCGTCACCGCCGTTCGCCATGAAGTCGTTCTCCGCGATCGTGTACGTGGATCCGGCGGTCAGGTCGACTGCCGCGCCCGTGCACGATGCCGTCGGCCGCCTGACAGCACGGCGCCGGTCACCCGGCTTCCGGACGCAGCGGCGACGTTGTACGAGAAGCACAGACCGGACACCTGCGGGAAGCGACCTTGCGCCGACGGCAACCAGGTCGGGCGCCGCGCCGACACTCGCCGAGACGCCGTTCTCGAGCATCGTCTTGAGCTCGGCTCCGTTCACGTCGAGGGTGACCACGATGTTGCCGAACGGCAGGAGCGCCAGGGACTGGCCGCGCGTGATCAGGAACGGCGGCGAGGTGTAGCTCGGGCAGAAGTCGCCCGTGATGTCCGGATCCGGACAGGTCAGGTCGGCCCGGAGACCACCCGAGTTGGTGATCGCGAAGTCCACGCCGATCGGGTGCGTGTACGCCGCGCGCATCGCGTCCGTCACGACGTTGCCGACGAGCGACTCACAGAGACGCCCGTCGCCATTGCCGCACTGGTCGGCCCTGGGGATCCGCTTCGTCGAGTCGCCGATCTTCGCGTTGAGGATCGGCGCGAGCTGGGCCGTCAGGTCGTCGATCTCGGCCTGGATCGCCGGGTCCGGCGTCAGGCCGATGTCCCACGGCTTGTGGTAAGTCGGCGGTCTTGTAGACGACGCCGGCGTTGCCGGCGCCGACCACGAGGCGCATCCGCGTGAAGCGCAGGCCCTTGCCGCGGTTCTCCGTGACCAGGACGCCGTTCGAGCGCAGGGAGTCGACCTGCAGGTCGTTGTGATCGCCGATGACCGCGTCGACGTTGACGGCGCCGTCGGCGAGGTCGATCAACGGACCCGTCGGGTTCGTGACCGTGCCGGCCGTTGCGCCTTCGTGCCCGAGGGCGACGATCACGTCGGTCGACTTGGCCAACCTTGCTGCTTCGGCATTGACGGTCGTCAGGATGGACCGGAACTCGAACGGTCCGAGGTTGCCCGGGAAGACGACCTCGGGCGTGGATTCGGTGGTGAAGCCGACGAACGCGAGCTTCTGGCCACCGCCGATGTTGAACACGACCGACTTCGACCATTCCGCCGGTGTCTGCCCATTCGGGAAGACCACGTTCGCGGAGATCATCGGGAACGGGGCGAGCGGGATGAGCGTGTTGCGCAGGTACTGCTCGCCGCGATCGAAGCTGTGGTTGCCGATCGCGTCGACGTCGATGCCCATCATTCCCATGATCGGTGGCGTGGGCGTGTCGCCGAAGAAGTTCGAGATCGGTGGCGTGGCGCCGCCGAAGGAGTCGCCACCCATGACCTCGAAGACCTTCGACTTCGGTGCCCGTGCCGCTTCGGCTTCGTAGATGTCGAACCAGGTCTTGTAGAAGGCCGAGCCACCGGTCGCGAACGTCGGCCCGAGCGTGTCAGAAGCCTCGGCAAGGGGCGTCAGCTGGGCGTGCCAGTCGCTGACGTCGAGGATCGTGACCTCGCGGAGCGAGTCGGCACCCTTGATGAGGCCGTAGAGGATCGCCCCACGGGCGTTCTGCGGCCCGGGGATGTCCATCAGGAACGACAAGCGTCGGAGCGACGTCGACGGCACGCAGGCCGGCGACGTCGGTCAGGTGCTTCACGCCCGGGCCGGCCAGCACGAAGACGGCGTGCATGTTGATGTTGTTCGCGAGGTCGACGTAGTCGGGCAGATAGCCGTGCTGCCCGAAGAAGTGGGACAGGGCGATGACCTCGTCCGGCGTCCCGGCGTCCGACTGGTAGGGCGGCCGCGTCACGACGACGACGTCGCCGCTGCGGTTCGGATGGAGCGAGTCGGAGCCGTCGACGTTCCGGAGCTCCTCCTTGTTCATGATCCGCTCGATGACCTGCTTGCCCGGGTTGGCCGGGATCGGTGACGTTCTCGAAGGCCGTGCGGATCGCGGCCCTGACCTGCGCGTAGGTCGGCCAGGTCGGTTGCGTGGTGCTCTGTGAGCCGGGCCGGGTTGATGTAGATCTGGATCGTCCCGCCGGCCCAGCAGGCCTTGGTCAGGTCCGTATTGGTCTCGTCACCGGGGCATCGGCGGCGTCGTCGCCGGAGCGCACGGACCGATGCGCTGCAGTTCGACGCGTTGCCGTTGCTGACATGGAGCGACTTCCCGTCCACCGTCGCGTCGTGCAGGACCTTGTTGGCGTTGACGGCGTACCACTGGGGCGCGAAGCCGTGGTCGGAGCCGGCGAAGGTCGTCGGGTTGCCGCCCATCAGGTCGCGGGCAACGCCCAGCTTCTCGTCGGCGTCCACGTAGGCGCTGCGGATGTACTCCTCGCGCGTGTCCACGAGACCGGCGGTACCGGTCCCGGTGCACTGCTCGTCGTCGAACTTCGGGATGACGTCGTAGCAGGGGTTCGGGTCGCCGTCGGCGTCGGTCGGGCGACACGAGCGCCATGAACTGGTGCTGGACCTCGTCCGTGAACGGGTAGCCGACCATCGCGAGTTCGGTGTCGGGCTGCAGCTCTCCGAGGATGTAGTTGATGACCTGGAGGCTGTAGGCCCGCTCGAGGTCGCGACCCTGCTCGACGTAGGTGTCCTCGTCGATGACGCCCGCCTCGAGCGGTGCGAAGTCGCCCGCGGCCCACGGCAGGAGGTTGTCGGCGATGTACTTCTCGAGACGGTCCTCGCCGGCGCCACCCGCGGGGAGACCGTTGCACGGGGTGCCGCAGCGGGCGATCGCCCGCGCCAGCGACGTGTCGTACAGCTTGAACTGGCTGGCGTCGGGGGCGAGCGAGATCAGCTTGACGTAGTGCCCGACCGTCTGGCCGGCGCGCGGGCCGATGAGGCCATTCCCGCCGGTCAGCCGGATCGGCAGGAAGTCGCCAACGGCGAGGTCGATCGACGCGCCTGTGCCGGTCTTGCCGACGGGGCTCACGACCGCGTGGTCGTAGACGACGTTGCCGTCGACCACGCTGTCGTAGAAGTACACGTTGTACGTGCGGTTGACGTTCGTGCAGTTGACCGGTGGCGTCGGGTCGGCACGAGCGAGTCGGAGTGCCGTGCCATCGTTCGCGAAGACCGTCGTCGGGATGAGCCACGTCGTCTGCTTCGGCGGCGCCGCGGGATCGCCCGCAGGCACGTCCGACCAGCCACTCGCTGCCGCCACTTGGCGCGACCTGGTAGGTCACGCCGAAGAACGCCGAGCCGGCCTGCTCGACCGGATCTGCGGCACCGACCAGGACGCCGCGGTTCGAGAAGAAGTTCGTGAAGTCGACGGTCGGGCCCTGGATGTTCGCGGCCGCACCGCCCACCCAATCGATCTGGGCGACCTTCTTGCCCGCCCGTTCGGCCGCGTTGGCGATCGTGTCCGCCTGGAGCACGCCGGCGCCGGAGAACGAGGTCCGGTTGTTGAACGCGTCACCTGCGCGGAAGAAGGTGTTGTTCGTCGAGCCGTGCTCGGACGGATACGTCCCGGTGGCCATCGTGTACCAGCCGACGCCGGTGTTGGGCGGGAACGCCTGGACCATGCCGTTGTCACCGGTGACGCCGGCGTCGATCAGCGACGCGTAGGTCGGCATGACGCCTTCGGCGACGAACTTCTCGACCATGTCCGGCCGCATGCCGTCCGATGCGAACATCACGGTTCGATCGGCGCTGCCGATCGCCTTCAGCTTTGGGCGGAGGCGCCGCCGAGGTGGGTACCGCCACTGCCGAGAAGAGCAGCGTCAGCAGGGTGAGAACGACGACCGGCCGGAGTCGGTACGACGAACGGGTCACAGAACACCTCCACGACAGAACGGGCACACGGTCGTTGGGGCACGAGGCGAGGCTGTGCAGGACTGCCGAGCCTGGTCTCCTCCAGACCGACCCGGTCAGTACAGGACCACTACGATAGCGCCTCGTTAACGCCGTGGTAAGAGGTATTGCGCGTTTCGGCGAGGGGTCCCGGTCGGCGGTGCGCCGGGGCACCGGAATAACCGCCAGTGAAGCCCGGCACGCCACCATCCACCGTGTGCATCCCGACGTCGAAGCCAGGCTCGCGCGCCTCGCCCCGGACCAGCGGGCCGCGGCCACGGCGCCGTCCGGCCCGATCCTGTGTGTTGCGCCTGCCGGGTCGGGCAAGACGACGACCCTCGTGGCCCGGGCGGCGTGGCTGATCGACAGCGGCACGCCGCCCGACGCCATCCGCGCGATCACCTTCAACAAGCGGGCCGCCGAGGAGATGACCGAACGCCTGGATGCGGCGCTGGAGCCGCTCGGCGTCGAGGCGGGAAGCGTCGCCGTCCGGACCTTCCATGCGCTTGGGCGCGAGATCCTGCGCGACGCCGGCGCGGCCGTGGAGCCTCTCGCCGATCGCGACGCGGTCCTTCGTCGAGTCCTCCCGGGTGCCGACGCCGCCGAACGGATGCGGCTCGACACCGCGATCTCGCGGTTGAAGCTGGAGCTGGGCGTAACTGCCGACCAGGTCGCGGAGGACCCGGACGCCGGGCCCACGGCTCGAGCGTTCGTGGAATACGAGCGCGCCGTGGCCGCGACCGGCGGCCTCGACTTCGACGATCTCGTCCTGCGGGCGATCGACGGTGTTGTCGACCGACGAGTCGCTCCTCGCCCGCTGGCGCGAGCGCTGCCGCGAGCTGCTTGTCGACGAGGTCCAGGACGTGGACCGGGCGCAGCTCAGGCTCGCCCTGCTGCTCGCGGCGCCCGCCAATCGGATCTTCCTCGTCGGCGACGACGACCAGAGCATCTACGGGTGGAGGCTCGCCGACGTCCGTCGCGTGCTCGGTCTCGCCGCCGTCCTGCCCGGGCTGCGACGCGTCGACCTGGAGGTCAACCATCGCTGTCCCCCGCCGATCGTCGAGCGCGCGGTCCGGCTCGTCGCCCACAACCGCGAGCGGTTCGCGAAGCGGATCAGGGCCGGGACACGAGCAACAGGCAGCCTCGTGCTTGCCCCGGATGGCAGCGACGAGACGGTCCGCCTCCAGCGCGTGCTCGAATCCTGGCCCGACGATGGATCGACGCGGGCGGTCCTGGCGCGGACCAACCGCGAGCTGCTGCCGGCCGTCGCCGTGGCCCTCGAGCTTGGCTGGCCGTTCCGGGCACCCCGGATCGAGCTGCCCGTCGAGTCGCCGCTGGTCGACGAAGCGCTCGAACAGCTGGCGGCGCGGCGCACCGGCCGGGAACCGCTGCTGGTCATGATCGGCCGGCTCCGGACCGAGGCGCGTGACGGCGGCCGCGGGGATCTCAGCGAGGTGCTGCGGAACCTCCTCGGCTGGGCAGCCCGCTACCCGGATGCCGACGGCCTTTGCCGGCGCTGTCCGCGAGACGCGCACACGGCTCGCAGCGCTCCGCCGCGACGACGCGATCCTGAGCCTTGCCACTGCCCACGCCACCAAGGGCCTCGAGTTCGACCATGTCGTCGTCATCGGGATGGAGGAGGGCCGCTTCCCGAGCGCACGGTCCGTCCAGGACGCCGCCGACCCGGCGCGGGCGCTGGAGGAGGAGCGCCGCCTGGCCTACGTCGCGTGGACGCGCGCCCGGCGGACCCTGACGCTCCTGTACGACCCGCTCGTCCCGTCGCCGTTCCTGCTCGAGGCGTTCAGCCCGGACGAGCTGAGCCTCCCCGACGCGGCATAGTGGATGCGGTCAGGGCGCCCACGTGCAGATACGGGCGGTCGGTGCGCGCAGCCGGAGGCCGACTCGCCAGTCCGAGCCGTCGCCGATCGACGGCACGTGCACGGACACGCGTTGTCCCGGATCAGCGGCGAAAGCCTTACGGGTCCGGCTGGCCGGTGGAAGCGTATGGCCGATGCGCGCATCGCCGGTCCCGCCGTCGGGCAGGGTGACCTCGATCCACGAGTCGGATGGTGCGAGGATCTCCATGGACGACCTTCCCGCGCTGGGTGTCACCGCCACGCAGTCCCCGGCCGTCGTCGCGACACCGGCGTCATCCAGGACCGTTGGCGGGCCGGGTCGGCCGGCAGGCGGCGGCCCAGGTTCGACCCGGAACGCGTCGCCAGCGAGCATGATCAATGCGCGTTCGCGCTCCTTGGGACCGGCGGGTGGGGCGGCCGCCGAAAGGAACGCGTCCGCGGTGGGTGAACCAAACCTCCGCGTCAACGCAAGCAGCTCTATCGGCGAGGGCATGCCTGGCGGACGATCGTCAGGGTCGATCCAGGTGGCGCCTTCGTACTGCTGCACGAGGGCCACGTAGGCCCGTGTAAGTCCCGTCTGCTGGCGGAACACGTCGGCACCCCGGAACAACGCCGCCAGGTTGCCGACGATCGCGATGATGACGACGAGCGCCAGGCCAACCCGCGCTGGTCGCGGCCATCGTCGTCCCTCGAACAGAAGCGGTAGTGCGGAGGATGCGAACAGGACGATCAGCACCGCCGCGACGTACACGTAGCGGCTGCGGTCCGTGAAATCGGTGCCGAGCGGTCCGCGCGCCAGGCCGATCGTCCCGTAGAGGAAGACGAGTCCGGCGAGTGTTCCCGCCATGCGCGGCTCGAGCGCCCGACGGCGCCAGGTGATCCACGCCGCCGCGACCAACGCAGTCGCCGCAATCAGGCCACCGATGAGACGGTTGGTCCCGGTCGCGCCCCCGACGGCAGTGCTGATCCCGGAAACCAGGTAGTAGGCGACGTCCTTGACGGCTCCGAGCGTGAAGGGGTTCTGGAGTTGCGACGTGCCGCTCCGGCCGATCGAGCAGGTACCACGCGATGTAGACGGCCGCGGGCGGCACGACCGCAAGCCAGCGTCGTCCTCCGCGCACGACGAGCTCGACCGCAGCAGCGACAAGGAAGACCAGGCCGATGTTGGAGCAGGCCAGCCCGATGATCGAGGAGGATCGAGCCTGCGACCGCCGCGCGCGTCCCAGGCCGATCGAACCGTTCGAGGGCCCACACGCCGGCGGCGACCGAGCCGACGAATCCCGTCTGGAAAGCCCAGAACAGGTTCTGGTATCCGCTTCCCAGGAGCAGGATGAGGATCCCCGCGGCGAGTCCCGGGATGGGCCCGTTTCGCCGGCGCACCAGCCGGAACACTCCGGCAGCGACGACGACGTGAAGAAGGAGCAGCTCGATGAGGAACGGGAGGTACGAGCTCAAGCCCGCGACCTGCAGCGTCGCGCGGTACGCAAGCGACGGCAGTGTCGACCAGTGCTCGTTGTGTGGCGTGAACCAGGTCGACGGGTCGCCGATGTCCGGTCGTCCGATGAAGCTCCACTCGTCTTGCCAGAACGTGAACTGGTAGCCGACCGCGAGGAGCACGGCAACCGACAACACCGCGGCGGCGGCGAATATCGCCCCCGAACGCCGCGTTGCGATGTCCGCCGCGCGATCGATCGCGTCCTGAACGCGGATGGACGGGGCGGCTTGGCTCACGTCTCCGCTATCGCCGTGTCCGGTGTGACTCGCGGGCGAGCTCCCGCAGCAGCCGATCGATCGCCTCCAGGAACGGCTCCGTAACGTCGGGCGACATCGCGTCCCGCACCGAATCCTTTGGCCCATAGGCGGCCCGGGCCCGCATCGCCGTCGAGCGGAGGGCGCGCGGCTCGTCGTCGCGCAACCGGTCCGGGATCGTCTCGAAGAACGTCACCCATCGGTCATCGCCACGCTCGCGCCCCTCGGTCAGCAACCGGTCTGCGTGCCGCGCCGCGGTCAACGCGAGATCGTCGATGACCGGCAGCTCGTGACGGGCTGGGCCCGGCGCGCGTCGCGCCGATGGGTCAGGCATCCCCCGGTCGCGTTCCGTGGTCGGCGGCCTCTGGCGGCCGCAGGAGCAGCAGCGGGAGGCGCTTGCGCTCAGAGCCGTTGACGAGCAACCGGAAGGAATAGTCGCCGGGCGCGGGGAACGTCAGGTTCCACAGGTCGATGGAGAAGGTCAGGATCGCGTCGCGCCCGTCGCGCTGGCTGCGCGCGACGAGGCTGCCCGTCGCACCCGCCACCTCGGCGCCGTCCGGATCGAGCAGGACGAAGCGAATTTCGTGCTCACGGTCGGTCTCCGGCGCCGTCACGCGCAGCCCGATGACCAGCGCCAGGTGCGGGTGGCGGAGCGGAAAGCTCCGCCCGCCGATACGCGCGACACCACCACCCAGGACGTGGAACTTCTGGCCCGGCAGGGTCTCGGCGGCGTCCGCCAGGAAGGCGAAGTCGATATCGGGCATTGGCGAATGGTACGCGCTCGGCCGAGCGCGCCTAGCGTCGGGCCGCGGCCCGCTTGCGCGGGACCGCGATCGGCTCGACGTCGGCCACGGCCGTGCCTCGCCCGTTCGTGCGCCGCGGCCGTTCCCCCGCCCCGCCTCATCCGCGAACGACACGTCGCTCAGCGGCACGAGCGGCTCGCCGCGCAGCACCCGAGCCAGGTACTCGCCGGTGGCCGACCCGCGCGTCCCGGCGATCTTCTCGGGCGTGCCCTCGGCGATGATCTTGCCGCCGCGATCGCCACCTTCGGGCCCCAGATCCACGATCCAGTCCGCGGTCTTGATCACGTCGAGGTTGTGCTCGATGACGAGCACGGTGTTGCCGGTGTCGACCAGGCGGTGGAGCACCTGGAGCAGCTTCTCGACGTCCGCGAAGTGGAGGCCGGTCGTCGGCTCGTCGAGCACGTACAGGGTGCGCCCGGTGGCGCGCCGCGACAGCTCCGTGGCGAGCTTCACGCGCTGCGCCTCGCCTCCGGACAGCGTGGTCGCCGGCTGCCCGAGGTGGACGTAGCCGAGGCCGACGTCGTACAGCGTCTGGAGCTTCGCCGCGACCTTCGGCACCGCCGAGAAGAAGCCGAGCGCCTCCTCGATCGTCATCTCCAGGACGTCGGCGATCGAGCGGCCCTTGTAGTGGATCTCGAGCGCCTCGCGGTTGTAGCGCTTGCCCTTGCACACCTCGCAGGTGACGTACACGTCGGGCAGGAACTGCATCTCGATCTTGAGGATCCCGTCGCCCTTGCAGTTCTCGCAGCGGCCGCCCTTGACGTTGAAGCTGAAGCGTCCCGGCGTGTAGCCGCGGACGCGGGCTTCGGGCACGCCGGCGAACAGCTCGCGGATGTGGCCGAACAACCCGGTGTACGTCGCCGGGTTCGAGCGCGGCGTGCGCCCGATCGGGCTCTGGTCGATCTCGATGATCTTGTCGACGTGCTGGGCGCCCTCCAGCCGGTTGAGCGCGCCCACGTGCTCGCGCGAACCGTTGAGCTCGCGGGCCAGCGCGCGGTACAGGACGTCGGTGACGAGCGTGCTCTTGCCGCTGCCCGACACGCCGGTGACCGCCACGAACGTCCCGAGCGGCACCCGCAGGTTCACGTTCTTCAGGTTGTGCTCCCGGGCGCCGATGACCTCGAGCGTCTTCCCGTTGCCGCGCCGGCGGTGCTTCGGCACCGGGACGGACCGCTCGCCGCGCAGATACGCCCCGGTGATCGAGCGCGGCTCGGCGAGCACCGCTTCGATGGACCCGTTGGCGATGATCTCGCCACCGTGCTCGCCCGCGCCCGGGCCGATGTCGATCACCCAGTCCGCGGTCCGGATCGTCTCCTCGTCGTGCTCGACCACGAGGACGGTGTTCCCGAGGTCACGCAGCCGCGTCAGCGTCGCGATCAACTTCGCGTTGTCCCGCTGGTGCAGCCCGATCGACGGCTCGTCGAGGATGTACAGGACGCCCATCAGGGTCGTGCCGATCTGGGTCGCCAGCCGGATCCGCTGGGCTTCACCGCCCGACAGCGACACGCTCGTTCGATCGATCGTGAGGTAGTCGAGCCCGACGTCGACGAGGAACCCGAGCCGGGCGACGATCTCCTTGAGGACCTGGTAGGCGATCGTGCTGTCCCGCTCGCTGAGCGTCTCACCGAGACCGGTCACCCACGCGAGCGCGTCCGTGATCGACATCGTCGAGACGTCCCAGATGTTCCGATCCCCGATCGTCACCGACAGGATCTCGGGGCGCAGCCGCTTGCCGCCGCAGGTCGGACACGGCTTGCTGACCATGTACTTCTCGAGCTCGCTGCGCACGAAGTCCGAGTCGGTCTCGCGGAAGCGCCGGTCGAGGTTCGTGATGACGCCCTCGAACGTCGCGTTGTACGTGTTCTCGCCCCGCTCGTGGCGGTAGCGAACGACGACTCGCTCGTCCTTGTCGGCGTAGAGCAGGTACTTGACCGCCTCGGGTGGCAGGTCGCGGATCGGCGCCCGGAAGTCCCAGCCGTGCGCCTCGCAGATCGCCTCGAGGATCTTCAGCCGCCACGACGCGTCGGTCGGCATCTTCGCCCAGGGCACGAGTGCCCCCGTCTGGATGCTCTTCGAGCGGTCGGGGATGACGAGGTCGGGTTCGATGACGAGCTGCGTGCCGAGCCCGGTGCAGCTCGGGCAGGCGCCATGCGGCGAGTTGAACGAGAAGTTGCGCGGCTCCAGCTCCTCCATCATGAAGCCGTCGTACGGGCACGAGTAGCGCTCGCTGTAGCGGCGCTCCTCGAAGTCGGGCGGCTCGCCCTCGCGCGGCGCCGGCGCGATCAGCACGAGGCCCTCGCCGAGGCGCAGCGAGGTCTCGATCGAGTCGGCCAGCCGCGCCGCGTCGGGATCGGGCATCGCTTCGCCGGTGTCCGGGTCGATCGGCCGCCCATCGGGAGCGAGCGGTGTCCCGTCGGGTGCCTCGGCGTGGCGGACCACGTAGCGGTCGACGACGACCTCGATCGAGTGGCGCTTGTAGCGGTCGAGGGTCGGAGCGTCGGCGAGGTCGTACATCTCGCCATCGACCCGCACGCGAACGAAGCCCTGCCGCCGTGCCGCCTCGAAGACCCGGTCGCCCTCGGTCTTGCGGTCCTTGACCAGGGGCCCGAGCACGAGGAGCCGCGTCCCCTCCGGCAGCGCGAGGACCTGGTCCACGATCTGCTGCACCGACTGGCGCTCGATCGGGTGCCCGTTGGGGCAGTGCGGCACGCCGATCCGCGCGAACAGGAGGCGGAGGTAGTCGTAGATCTCGGTCACGGTCCCGACCGTCGATCGCGGGTTCCGCGACGCACCCTTCTGGTCGATCGAGATCGCCGGCGAGAGCCCGTCGATCTGGTCGACGTCGGGCTTCTCCATCTGGCCGAGGAACTGGCGGGCGTAGGCGCTCAGGCTCTCGACGTAGCGGCGCTGGCCCTCGGCGTAGATCGTGTCGAATGCCAGGCTCGACTTGCCGGATCCCGACAGGCCGGTGATGACGACCAGGCGATCGCGCGGGAACGCGACGGTGACGTTCTTGAGGTTGTGCTCGCGGGCGCCGCGAACGACGAGTTGATCCTGGGGCATGTCGGTTCCAGTATACGGTTCAGCGGCCGTTTCGAACAGGCGTTCTACGAGGGAGTCGTGTCCTGGACGGGTCGCTCCCCGCCCGGGACGCGGTAGACCTCGATGGCATTCGGCCCGGTGTCCGGCTGCTCGGTCGAGGCGATCAGCACGACCGGCGCCCCCGCCGGGACGAGCGGCTCCTCACCCAGCAGCCGCTCGAGGAGGTCGAGGCCGCCCGCCGCGGCATCGCTCGACGTGCAGAAGCGCGCGAGCACGCCGTGCACGAGGGCCAGCTGGTTGACCACCGATTGGTTCGGGGCGAACGCGAAGATCGGCACCGGCGGCCGCAACGAAGCAAGCATGCGGGCCGTCCACCCGCTCCGCGTGTAGCACACGATCCCGGCCAGGTCCGGTTCCGCGCGGGCCAGGGCGACGGCGGCAAACGTCAGGGCGCCGACTTCGGTGTCCGACGCGCTGCCCCCCGGCGCAAGATGCGCGTGACCCTTCTCCTCGCACTGGCGCGCGATCCGGACGGCCGCCTCGGCGGCGAGGATGGGATAGCGGCCGATTGCGGTCTCCCCCGAGAGCATGATCGCGTCGGCGCCATCGAACACGGCATTGGCCACGTCGCTCGCCTCGGCGCGCGTCGGGCGCGGGGCCTCGATCATCGACTCGAGCATCTGCGTCGCCACGATCGTCGGGACGCCGCGGTCCAGCGCGCGTCGCACCAGCTGCTTCTGGATGATCGGGACTTCCTCGTACGGGAGCTCAACCCCGAGGTCGCCGCGCGCGATCATCACGGCGTCCACCACCTCGAGGATGGCGTCGAAGTCGTCGATGGCGGGCCGCGTCTCGATCTTCGCGACGATCGGCGGCGGTTGATCGCCGAGGAGGCCCCGGAGCGTCTTGACGTCCTCCGCACGACGCACGAACGACTGCGCCACGTAGTCGATGCCGAGCTCGAGGGCGATGGGGATGTCGGCGCGGTCTTTCTCGGTGAGCGCGGGCGTGCTCAACCGCTCGGACGGCACGCTGACGCCGGCCCGCGAACGGATCGTTCCGCCACGCACGACCTCCGTGGCAACGTCGTCGCCCGTGGCAACGACCCGCAGCTCGACCGCCCCGTCGGCCAGCAGCACCCGGTCCCCGGCTCGAAGGTCCGCTGCCATTGCCGCGTACGTCACGCGTGCACCGTTCGTGTCGCCGACGGACGGACCACCAGCGGGGTGGAGGGCGAACGAGGCGCCGGGCTCGAGTGTCAGCGAACCGCCCTCGAGCTCGCCCAGCCGGATCTTCGGGCCCGACAGATCGGCCAGGAGCCCGACCGGCCGGCCGGCCGCGCGTGCCACGTCACGAACGCGAGCCGCCGACGTCGCGAGGAAGGTTCGCTCGCCATGCGAGAAGTTGAGCCGGGCAACGTCCATCCCGGCCCCGACGAGTTCTTCGATCCGATCCTGGGTCGCCGGGCCGAGCGTGCAGACGAGCTTCGTGCGGCGCCGCCAGCCGGAACCCGGATCCGCTGTCATCGGGACTGCCCGGCGGCGAGCCGCGTCACCGGCGCCGGCGTCCGGGTCGCGGTGGACGCGTCCCCGTGCGGCGGATGACGTTCGGCGTGACGGTATGGTCCCAGGTCGGGCGTTCGAGCCAGCGCGCCTGCCAGCCCGCCTCGTCGTCGTGCTCGTCGCGGATGCCCGGGAGCCAGTCCGATGCGGTGCCCTCGTCGCCGCCGGGCTCGCCGTCGAGCGTTGCGGCGGGCTCCTCCTCGGCCGGCAGCACCGCCACGCTCGTGACCTCCATGGCAGGTCGAGCGGCACGTTCCTCGTCGCGCCGCCGTCCGCGGGCTCGCTCGGCGGCGGCGACCAGGCCGCCGCCCGGACTTGCCGCCGCGCGCTCTGCAGCCCGCCCCACGATCACCGAGGCGTCCTGCTCGAGGACGCGCAGGCGGACCTGCTGGATCTCGTCGCGCAGCGCCGCCGCCCGCTCGAACTCGAGCTCCTTGGCGGCGGCCTTCATCTCGGCCTCCATCCGGGCGACGACCTTCTCGACCTCGGCGCGGCCGGCCTCGCTCAGGTCGCCGCCCCGCTCCGAGCTGTAGACGATCGTGCTCTCGGCCACGCCGTGCAGCCGCATGTTGAGGTCGTGGATCTCCTTGACGATCGTCGTCGGCTCGATGCCGTGTTCGGTGTTGTAGGTCTCCTGGATCGCGCGGCGGCGGTTCGTCTCGTCGATCGCCACCTGCATCGACTCGGTCACGTTGTCGGCGTACATCACGACCTCGCCGCCGATGTTCCGCGCGGCCCGACCGATCATCTGGATCAGCGACCATGCGCTGCGCAGGAAGCCCTCCTTGTCGGCGTCGAGGATCGCGACCAGCGTCACCTCGGGCAGGTCGATCCCCTCGCGGAGCAGGTTGATGCCGACGAGGACGTCGTACACGCCGAGCCGGAGGTCGCGCAGGATCGCCACCCGCTCCAGCGTGTCGACCTCCGAATGGAGGTACTGGACCTTGACCCCGAGCTCCTTGAGGTAGTCGGCAAGGTCCTCGGCCATCTTCTTGGTGAGCGTCGTGACGAGCACGCGTTCGCCGCGGTCGACGCGCTGGCGGACCTCCTCGAGCAGGTCGTCGATCTGGCCCTCGGTCGGGCGGACGCGAATGAGCGGATCGACGACACCGGTCGGGCGGATGAGCTGCTGGACGACCCGCTCGCTCCGCTCCAGCTCGTACGGACCGGGCGTCGCGCTCATGTAGACCGCCTGGTGGACGCTGGTCTCGAATTCCTCGAACGTCAGCGGCCGGTTGTCGAGCGCCGACGGCAGCCGGAAGCCGAAGTCGACCAGGATCTCCTTGCGCGTCCGGTCGTTCTTGTACATGCCGACGACCTGCGGGATCGTCATGTGCGACTCGTCGACGACCAGCAGCCAGTCCGGGGGGAAGTAATCGAGCAGCGTCCACGGCCGGGAGCCTGCCTCGCGCCGTGACAGGTGGCGCGAATAGTTCTCGATGCCGGTGCAGTAGCCCAGCTCGCGCATCATCTCGAGGTCGAACGTCGTGCGCTGGCGGAGACGGGCGCCCTCGAGCGCCCGGCCCTCGGCTTCGAGCTCCCCGACGCGCTGCTCCATCTCGACATCGATGTCGGCGATCGCGGCGCGGAGCTTGTCCGACGGGGTCACGTAGTGGCTGGCCGGGTAGACGTTCGTCTCCTTCCGCTCGGCGAGCAGCTCGCCGGTCAGCGGGTCCAGCTCGGTGATCCGCTCGACGTCGTCGCCGAAGAACTCGATCCGGACGAGGCGGTCCTCCGAGGCCGGCTGGAGCTCGAGCGTGTCGCCGCGGACGCGGAACCGGGCGCGGGTGAGCGCCTGGTCGTTGCGCTGGTACTGGAGGTCGACGAGGTGGCGCAGCACGGCGTCGCGGCGGTACTTGCCGCCGACGCGCAACTTGAGCACGGTGGCGCCGTAGTCGACGGGTGCGCCGAGGCCGTAGATGCACGAGACGCTCGCGACGATGATCACGTCGCGCCGCTCGAACAGCGCGTGGGTCGCCGCGTGCCGCAGCCGGTCGATCTCGTCGTTGCGGCTCGAGTCCTTCTCGATATAGGTGTCGCTCCGGGGCAGGTACGCCTCGGGCTGGTAGTAGTCGAAGTAGCTGACGAAGTATTCGACGGCGTTGTCCGGAAAGAACTCGCGGAACTCGGCGTAGAGCTGCGCGGCGAGCGTCTTGTTGTGGGCGATCACGAGCGTCGGCCGGTTGGCCTTCTCGATGACCGAGGCCATCGTGAAGGTCTTGCCCGTCCCGGTGGCGCCCAGCAACGTCTGGTGGCGCTGTCCGCGCTGGACACCGTCGATGAGCTTGGCGATCGCGTCGGGCTGATCGCCGGTCGCCTCGAAGGGCGCAACGAGCTTGAAGTCGGGCACGTTCGGAGGATACCCGGGCCCCCGCCAGGACGTGTCACGTACGCTGAGCCAGCGCGAGGGCGCCTCTCGACGGGTTGGCATGCGGTACCCGACTGGGCGATGGTCGGCCGTAAGATGCCGACGCTCGGCGCACCGCACGGAGAGATGACGCAGAGATGAGTGACGAACCTAACTCGGCCCCACCCTCTGCCGTGCTCCCGGACCGTGGGGGCATGGTCGCGCGGGAAATTCGTAGGCGCCGGACGAGGCTGCTCGCCGCCGCCGTCCTCGTCGCGGTCCTCGCTTCCGTCGTCGCCGCCGTCGTATTCCAGAGCCCTCCTGTGGTCGCCTTCGCCGTGTTCGTCCTGGCGCTGCAGGCCGCGTCGTTTCTTGCGCTCGCGCTGGTCGTCACCAGCTTGAGACGGGCCGTCCGTCGCCTTGAGAACGCCATGGACAAGGCCACGGAGATGGCCAGGGACCAGGTCATCCGGGAGGTCACGCACAACGTCGCGGGGCAGGTAAGCGAGTTGCACGGCTCGCTCCTGAACGACCTGCAGGCGCTCGAGCAGCTGATCGCGCGCTACGAGCCCACCGCCACGCTCCCGCTCGTTGGCGGCTGGGCGATGAGTCCGACCGGGCTCATCTGGCTGGTGGACCAGATCGAGCGCGCGAGGCCGTCACTGGTGGTCGAGTGCGGGAGCGGAACGTCCACGCTGTGGATGAGCCTGGCACTGCGGCGAGCGGGTACGGGTCGCCTGGTGGCACTCGAGCACGTCGAGGAGTACGCGCAGCAAACTCGGCAGCTCCTCGAGCGCCATGGAGTGGCCGATTGGGCAGAGGTACGGCACGCGCCGCTGACGGCTACCGACACGCCTCGCGGGTCCTTCCCATGGTATGAACTCGACTCCGCCACGCTGACCGGGATCGATCTGCTCCTCGTGGACGGCCCACCGGGCTCGACAGGACGGCACGCGAGGTACCCGGCGCTGCACGTGCTTGCCGGGAGCCTGGCCCCAGGTGCGACGATCGTGGTCGACGACAGCGAGCGGGCGGACGAGAGCAAAATCCTGGACTTCTGGCTCGCCGAGGACGAGCGCCTGCGCCGGGATAGGCGGGTGGCGCCAGGTGTCGACGTCCTGCGAAGAACATGATCGCGTTGCTCCGCCGGGCGCCAGGACCGATCCCGCGAGACGGCAGCGAGACGGCGGCTGCGTACGGTACCCGGCGACCTGAGCGGTGCCTCACGTCGAGGGCCGCCCGGAGAAAGCGTGGGTGCGTCATGGCGAGCCGAGCCGAAGGGCAAGTCCAGGTTCACGACGACGTCGCCGGACGGCGGTTCGGGACCGCGGTGGCGGTGTTGGCTATCGGTGCCGCGGCGGTCGTGGCACTGGCGTTCGCGACGAGTCCGATGGCGGAGCGCCTGCAGGGCGTCTCGCTGGTCGCCTGGGCAACCACGGCCGCGATCGTAGCGGCCGGCTTCGCCACGATCGGCGTCGTCCGCTTCGGTGGCGAGGGATACCTCGCCTCGTTGTGGATCTTCGCACCACTCGCACCCGCCGTTCTTGCCGGCGTCTCGGTCGTGGCCTATCTGCTCGCGGCCCCATCCGCCGCCAACCGCGATATTCCGGCGAACCCCGGCGACGCGATCGCGATCGGCCTGGGCCTCACGCTGCTGGCATGGTCGGCCTCCGCCTTTCCTGCGTCGGCCCTCGCGACCCGACGACGCGCGCAGATGCGCGTCTACGACGGGCTTGTCCAGCGCTGCGGCGTGCTGGAGTCGCGGGTTCGATCCGAGAAGGCCCGACAGACGCACGATCCGCATGTCGAGGTGGCCCTCGCCGAGGCCGAATGCCGGCTCGACGCGGTCCGGAGTCAGCTGTACGACAACGAGAATGCGGGGCCTGCCCTGCGTTGGGTCCTGTCCAGCGGGTACACGGGCCTGCGCCGCGAGCTCCACCGCGTCGAGGAAGCCCTCTACTCGGTCGAGTCGGAGTCCCAATTGATCGGCGACGTGCTCCACGACGACTTGAGCCTGGAGGACTCCGGGCTGCGCAATCGGTTCACGCTCCGCCGGATGATCCGCGACGCGATGAACACGATCTCGCCGGGCGCAAGTTCTGCGCTCCTCCGCCCGGTGCCGGCGCTCCCGGCGGCCTCGGCGATTGCCGGCGCGCTCGCAGCCGATGGAGCGGCGATTACCAACGCGACCCTCTCCAAGGCCGAGGCTCGCGAGGCATTGCGCGAGGTGCGGTTCGCGATCAATGACTATCGCGACGACATCATCGACAGCTTCGCACTGGGCCGGAACAAGCTGATCTGGACGTTCCTTGCCGTAGCGCTGACGACGTACGCCCTGGTGGGACTCGGGATGCTCTTTGGGATCCCGAAAACGGCACTCGTGAGCGTGTCGGTCCTGTACCTCGTCGCCAGCACCGTCGGGCTGTTCAACCGCCTGCGGGTGGAGTCCTCGCGGTCGTCGACCGTCGAGGACTACGGCCTGTATCTGGCCAGGCTCGTGACAGGAGCGTTGCTCTCAGGGCTCGCGGGCGTCGCCGGCGTGTATCTCGTCGCGCAGGCCCCCGCGTTCCTCAGCCCGCTGACCCAGTCGACAACCCCGACGGGGACAGCGGTACCGGCCGCCAAGGCAGTCCCGCTCGACAGCCATCTACAACCTTACGACCAACCAGCTGGCCCTCTTCGTGGCAGCGGTGTTCGGGCTCGCCCCGAGCACCCTCACCGCACGGCTCCAGCAGCAGGTGGACCGCCTGGAACGCGACCTGCAGCGTAGCGAGCCCGCGACCAACACAGCACGCGGAGGGTCGACGACGAGCGACGAGGAAGGCGGCTGACCAGTCGCGGCCCCGGATCAGGTCGTGTCAACGATCGATGTCCTGCCAGGCGGCGACGACCTGGAGGCGCGTATCCGCGAGCGACCCTGAGGTGTCGATCCGGCGCGTCGCCACCGGCTCCACGCGGTCGCGCAGATGGCGCTGTGCGGCGATTCGCCGGTCGGCGTCGTCCTCGGTGACGCCGCGATCCCGGAGGCGGCCACGCTGGATCGGCGGGTCGCAGGTGATCAGCCAGACCTCGTCGCACAGCCCGGCGAGCCCACTCTCGACCAGCTTGATGGCTTCCACGACGACCGCCGGTGCACGCGAAGCGTCAGCGGCCTCGATTCCGGCCAGGATTCGCGGCCGAACGGCGGGATGGACGATCGCCTCGAGATCGCGCAGGGCGGCCGGATCGTCGAACACGATCCCTGCCAGCGCGCGTCGATCGATCGAGCCGTCGGGCGTTCGAACGTCGGGCCCGAAGCGATCGACGACGGCCTGCCGAACCGCGGCGTCCTCGTAGACCTCGCGGACCAGGCGGTCGGCGTCGATGACGATCGCCCCGTGCTCGGCAAGCATCCCGGCCACGGTCGACTTGCCGCAGCCGATCGGCCCCGTGATCCCGATCCGGGCCATCCTCACGGCGCCCGCTCCTCGACCTCGAGCCAGGCGTCCTCGGCCGTAGCCAGGGCCTGCTCGATGTCCGCCAGCTCGCTGGAGATGCGGCGGACCTCAACGAAGTTCGCGGCGACGGACGGGGTCGCCGAGCGACAGCTCGAGATGGTTCTTGCGCAGGCCCAGGCGCGTCAGATCGGCTTCGACCGTGGCCTTCTGGCGGCGGTAGGCATCCTTCGACAGCTTGTCCCGACGCGGAGCGCGCTGCCGTCCCGCCGGCTTCGCGACAGATGCGGTGGCCGGCCGGGCCGGAGCCGCCACGGGAGCCGCCACGGCAGCCGCCCGCCCTCCGACCGCGGCGGCCGGCACCGACCCTGCAGACGACGGGCCTCGGCTTCGGCCGCGGCCGTGGTCGTCCAGCCATCCCCGAGCGCCGCGCGCCACGCCCGGTAGCCGCCGTCGAACGGCACCGCCAGCCCGTCGCCGACGACCCACAACCGATCGCACACGGTCTCGAGCAAGCGCCGGTCGTGGGACACGATCAGCAGGGTCGCCGGCGACTCGACGAGGAACCCCTCGATCGCCTCACGGGCCGCGATATCCAGGTGGTTGGTCGGCTCGTCGAGGAGCAGCAGGTTCGATGCCTGGATGCCGAGCAGTGCCAGCTCGAGGCGCGACCGCTCGCCGCCCGACAGCAGGCGGACCTCCTTGAGCACGTCGTCACCGCGGAACAGGAAGCGCGCGAGATAGCCGCGCGCCTCGCCGGGCGTGACCGGGATCGCCTCGAGCAGCGCATCGAGGACCGTCGCTCCCGGGATCGCGCTGCCGCGCAGCTGCGCGAGATACCCCAGCTGGGTGTTGTGACCGAACGTGATGGCCCCGTCGAGTGGCGGCAACTCCCCGGCGATCGTGCGCAGCAGCGTGGTCTTGCCGGCACCGTTCGGACCGACGATCCCGATGCGCTCGCCGCGCTGGGCGGCGAGGAACGGGGCACGGGCCACCACGGTCTGCACGGATGCCGGCCGGCCGTCGGCGTCGTGCGCGCCACGTCCCGGCAGGTAACCGACCACGGCCTCCTCGACGCGGACGACGATCTCGCCCGAGCGGCTCGGGGTATCGCCGACGAGCGCTCGGCCCGGCAGCACGAGCCGGCGGGAGGCCCGCGGAACGGCGCGTTGCTCCTCCTGGAGCTTCTCGAGTCGCGCCTCGTGCTCGTGCATCTTCGAGAACTTGCGATGGCTCCGGTAGCGCTGGACGAGCTCGCGTTCGCGCGCGATCTGCTCGGCGTGCGTGCCCGCTTCCTTCGCCGCGCGCTCGTCGCGCTCCACACGCTGGCGGTGGTAGGCGGAGTAGTTGCCGCGGAACGGGGTCAGCCGCCGGTCGCGCAGCTCCCACACGCGCGTCACGGTCGCATCGAGGAATGCCCGGTCGTGCGATGCCACGAGCAGCGAGCCAGACCGCCGCTGGAGGTGCACCTCGAGCCATTCGAGCGCGTCGATGTCGAGGTGGTTCGTCGGCTCGTCGAGCAGGAGCAGGTCGGGGTCGGCGATCACGAGACGGGCCAGCGACGCCCGCGTCTGCTCGCCGCCGGACATCGCCGACGGCGGCTTCGCCCACTCGCCGCGCGAGAAGCCGAGCCCCGACAGGGCCGCGTCGACGCGCTGGTCCAGCGTGTAGCCGCCGAGCGCATCGAAGCGGTGCTGGAGCTCCGCGTACACCGTCTCGCCGGCTCGGCCGGCATGCTCCAGGGCCGCGAGCTCGGCGGCCATCTCGTCGAGATGCGCGGCGCCAGAGCGGACGGCGGTGCGCAGGTCCGGGGCCGCCATGAAGACGGCGTCGAAGTGCGCTTCCTGCGCAAGGAGCCCCAGCGACAGGCCGCGCTTGCGATGGACCTCGCCGCGGTCCGGCTCATCACGTCCGGCGGCGATCCTGAGCAGCGTGGTCTTGCCACCGCCGTTGGGCCCGACAAGGCCAACCCGGTCCCCGAGCGCGATCGCAGCGTCCACGCCGTCGAGGATCGTGAACGTGCCGACCTCCCGGGTCACGCCGTTGAGGCGCAGGATCGACATCAGCCACCGGCCGCCGAGCGTGCGGCGGCCCGCCGGGTTGCCGCGGCACGTCGCGTTCGCTCCGTCCGCGCCTGGGCGTCGACTGTTCCCTGCCCGCCCGAATCGAGGTCCGTCCAGCGCCGCCCCTGCTGGCGCAGCCCGCCCGTCATTGTCCTGAGGATCGCCCGTGCGCCCACGCGATCGGCAGACGGCAGGCGCTGACACCACGAGCAGAAGTGTGTCGACCGCGCACCGATCACGATGCGCTTGACCGGGCGGCCACAGCGCGGGCATGGCTCGCCGGTGCGCTGGTAGACCGCGAACGTCTCCTGCATCGAACCGTCGCCATCCGGCGCCGTGTAGTCGTCGACCGAGGAGCCGCGCCGCTCCACGGCCTCGCCCAGGACCGCGCGGATCGCCTCGTACAGGTGGCGCTCATCCGGCGGACGGAGCGACTTGGCGGAGCGGAGCGGATGGAGACGCGCCCGCCACAGCGCCTCGTCGGCGTAGATGTTCCCGACGCCCGCCAGGAACGACTGGTCGGTGAGCAGCGGCTTGAGCCGGCCCTTCCGGCGTCGGATCACGTTTGCGGAAGTCCCGGAGCGTGAACTCCGGATCGAGCGGTTCGGGACCGACGCCGGCAAAGACCGCGCTGCCGCCAGCCTCCTCCACCAGCTCGCCGCTGATCGGGTCCTGGCCGTACAGGCCGATCTTCCCGAACTTCCGGATATCCCGAAAGCGCAGCTCGCGACCGTCGGCCAGCTCGAGGACGAGGCGGATGTACGGATCCTCCGGGCGGTCCGCGGGGACGACGAACAGCTGGCCGGTCATCTTGAGATGGATCGTCAGCGCGGCGTCGCCCGACAGCCCGACAACGAGCTGCTTGGCGCGCCGCCCGACCGACAGCACCGTTCGCCCGGCGACCCCATCCGCGAACGCGATCGGATCCTGCGATCTGAGCGTTCGAACCCAGTTCGTCCGCGCGCCGACGATCGTCGCGCCGACCAGGCGCGGCCGCAGATCGCGCGCGACGGTTTCGACCTCGGGAAGCTCGGGCATGCGGAAAGCCTAGCGGGCCGGTCAGGACCCGACGGCGGGCGGCGTCTCGTGATCGGGCGGCTGGAAGTCGCTGTGTTCGTGGACGACCTTCCAGGCTCCATCCTCGCGGCGGTATGCGTGGGTTAACCGGATGACCGTCGGGGTGATCGGGCCGCCATCCATGCTGACGGCGAACCGGGCGACGCCGGCGCTCCAGGCGACGTCGCCCGACACATCGAACGCCAGCAGGTCGTAGCGGACGTCCCTGCCGCCCGAGAGCCGAGCGGCCACCGCCCGAAACGTCGGCTCCAGCTCCGACCAGCCCGTTTTCGTCGGTCCGACGGCCGCGAAGAGGGTGACCGGGTCGTGATGCGACCACAGCTCGAGCCGCGGCCCAACGTCGCCGCTGACGAGCGCAGCCTCGCCCTCGTGCTGGCGTTCCTCCACGAAGGTCTTGAATTGGCGGTGCTCGGAATCTGGCTCGCTCATTCGTCCACGCCCCAGCGTCTCGACACGCTACGACGCGAGCGGCGCGACCGCCGCCTCGAGCGGCAGCTCGTCGGCTTCCGCCGCGATCGCGTCCTCACGGGTGAGCGGCGTCATCGATTCCCAGTCGTCGCCGACCTTGACGTCGACGATCAGCGGGACGTCGAGCGGCAGGGCCGCCTCCATCGTCTCGCGCACGACCGCGGCGAGCCGCTCGACCTCGTCGCGAGGGACCTCGAACAGCAGCTCGTCGTGGACGGTCAGCAACAGGCGCGCCTGCAGCCCGTCCTCGGCCAGGCGCCGGGCGACCCGGATCATCGCGATCTTCTGGATGTCCGCCGCCGTCCCCTGGATCGGCATGTTGATCGCCATCCGCTCGCCGGCTCCGCGCAGCGTGGGGTTCGCCGCCCGGAGCTCCGGGATCTGCCGGCGCCGGCCCAGCAGCGTCTCGACGAAGCCCTGGTTCTTCGCCTGCTCCTTGATCGCCATCATGTAGTAGCTGATCCCCGAGTACGCGGCGAAGTAGCTGTTGATGAACTCCTGCGCCTCCTGGCGCGAGATATTCGCCCGCGAGGCCAGCCCGAAGTCGCTCATCCCGTACGCGAGGCCGAAGTTGACCATCTTGGCCATCGACCGCTCATCCTTGGTGATGTCGGCGGGGTCCTTGTGGAGCACGCGTGCGGCCGTTTCGCGGTGGATGTCGGCCTGCCGCGCAAAGGCGTCCTTGAGGTGCTCGTCGCCCGAGACGTGGGCCAGGATCCGCAGCTCGATCTGCGAGTAATCCGCGGCGAGCAGCGTCGTGTCGGGGCTGCCGGCCACGAACGCCCGCCGGATACGCCGGCCGAGCGCCGTGCGGATCGGGATGTTCTGCAGGTTCGGATCCGACGACGACAGGCGCCCGGTCGAGGCGACGGCCTGGTGGAACGTCGTGTGCAGCCGCCCGTCCGCCTCGGAGATCAGCGAGGGAAGTGCTTCGACGTACGTCGAGCGGAGCTTCGTGTACACCCGCCATTCGAGCAGCTTGTCGATCATCGGGTGGGCGGGCCGGAGCTCTTCGAGCACCGACGCGTCGGTCGAGTAGCCGGTCTTCGTCCGCTTGCCCTTCGGCAGGTTGAGCTCGAAGAACAGGATCTGTTCGAGCTGCTTCGGGCTGCCGAGGTTGAACTCGTGGCCGACGTCGACGTAGATCTCCTGCTCGAGCCGGTTGATCTCGGCCCCGAACTCGCGTTCGAGGAGCGCCAGGGCCTCGCGGTCGAGTGCCACCCCGATGGATTCCATCCGCGCCAGCACCGGGATCAGCGGCAGTTCGACCTCGCGGAACAGGCGGTCCAGGCGCTCGTCGACGAGGCGCCGCTCGAGGGGATCGCGGACCGCGAGCGCGGAGAGTGCCTCGAGGCCGGCGCGGGCCGTCGGTGGCAGCTCGGCGGCCGGCGGCAGGATCTGGTCCAGTTGCTCGGCGACGACATCCGCGATGGTCTGGCTGCGCAGCGCGGCGTTCAGGATGTAGGCCGCGATCTGCGTGTCGAAGGCAATCGGCGTGGGTTCGGCGCCCTCGTCCTCGGCGAACTGCGCCACGAGCACCGGCTTGATCTCGTGCCCGACGAGCGGGGTTCCGAGCCGCTCGACGAGGCGGCGCAGCGCGGAGGCCGCCTCCTCGCCCTGGGCGGCGACGACCCGTCCGTCGGCCCCGGCCACGGCCAGCGCGAGCGGGGTGCCGCGCCGCGGCCGGGGGTCGTCGAGCAGGAGCGACGCGCCGACGGCCGGCTGCGCGGCGAGCCAGGGCTCCAGCCCGGGGACGCCGCCGGCATCGACGACCTCGATGCGACCAGGATCGACGATGGCCGCGGCCAGCGCGGAGGGCAGGTCCTCCGCCGCAGGGCGATCCGCTGCGGCCGAAGGCCCCGAGCCGTCCGTCGGAGCAGGTGCCGGCGAGGATGTTGCGACGGCGTCGAAATCGAGCCGCAGCTGCAGCTCGCCACCCTCGGTTCGCCCGCCGGCCCGGCCGGGACCCCAGCCGGTCGGTCGGGGCTGGCCGGCGACGCGCGCCGCGGGCACGGTGCCGCTCTGGGCGACCGCGCGGAGGCTGTCGGCCCGCTCGGTGGCGGACTCGCCGGCAATCGGGGGCAGCCGTTCGATGAGGGTCCGGAACTCGTACTCGCGGAACAGGCGGACCACGGTGTCGCGGTCGTAGTCGCCGAGCCGCGCCGCCTCGAGATCGATCTCGACCGGCAGGTCGCGGACGATCGTCGACAGCTCCCGGCCCATGAGCACCTGGTCGTGGTGCTCGCGCAGCTTGTCGCGCAGCTTCTCGGGGGTGACGTCGTCGAGGCGCTCGTACATCGCGTCGAGCGTCCCGAACTCGCGGATGAGCTTCGCGGCGGTCTTCTCGCCCACCCCGGGCACGCCGGGAATGTTGTCGGTCGGGTCTCCCTTGAGCGCCTTGTAGTCGATCATCTGGTCGGGCCGCAGCCCGAACCGCTCGTCGATCCGCGCCACGTCATACATGACCGTGTTCTCGACGCCGGATCGCGTGGTCATCAGGCGGACGCGCGGCGTGACGAGCTGGAGCATGTCGAGGTCGACCGTGACGATCGTCGTCTCGAGGTCGTCGCGGTCGTCGAGCTGGCGCGTGATCGTCCCGATGACGTCGTCGGCCTCGAAACCGGCCATCTCGTAGACCGGGATCCGAAGCGCCTTCACGACCTCCCGAACCTTCGGAAACTGGTCGCGCAGGTCGTCCGGCATCTTCACGCGGGTCGCCTTGTAGTCGGCGTACTGCTCGTGACGAAAGGTCGGCCCAGGCAGGTCGAACGAGACCGCGAGGTAATCGGGCTGGAGGTCCTGGATGCCGCGCAGCACGATGCTGGCGAACCCGAACACGCCGTTGACGAGCTCACCTTTCGATGTCGTCAGCGGGGGAAGTGCAAAGTAGCCGCGATAGACCAGCCCGTAGCCGTCGAGCAGCATCAGACGTTCGGTGGGCACGTCCCCAAGTGTACCGGCGGGTCGCGCCGTGATCCGTCAGGTACAGCCCGCGCCGGGCGGCCGGTTGTCAGCCGCCGAAGCGGCGCGAGGTCCAGCGCAGGGCGAACAGCCCGAGCCCGATGATGAGCAGCGTCCCCGAGATGACGATCAGCACCGAGACGCCGGTCGAATCCGCGGAGAGCGAGGTGAGGCCCTGACCTTCGCCGGCGACGTCGCGCTGGTTGAACGTGTCCACATCGGTTGGTGCCGGGATGGCGACCGCCCCGTCGGCGTTGTCGAAGCCCAGGCCCACTGCCGGCTGCGGGCTCGCGCCCGGCTGCGGGCTCGCGCCGGCCTGCGCGGCGGGTGCGCTCGCGCCGGGCTGCGCGGGGGCGCCTCCCTCTGCCGGTGCTTCCGGCGCTGCTGACGCGGCAGCAGCCGCGCCCAGCGTCTGCTGGATCTCCTGCTGCGGGGCCGACCCCGCCGCCGGTCCGCCTGGGGCGCTCGCAGCGCCACCGAATGACAGCGTGCCGGGCAGGACCCCGAACAGCAGGCCAGCAAGGCCGAGCGTCGTGAGACCCAGCGCCAGCGGCCGGCTGAAACCGTCGCGGGCCGTCCCGAATGACCCGAACAGACGACGGATCCGGTTCGGGCGCAGTCGCTGGGCGTCCTCCGGCCGGAGCTGGAAGTCGCGCGGTCGCTGGATTGCTGGAAGCGTGCTCGTGGCGGACGCGAGGCTGACCAGCTCAGCGTGAAGCGACGCGCATTCGGTGCAGGTGTCGACCTGGGCCTGGGCGCGCACGGCTTCCTCGCCGGTCGCATCGCGATCGGCCAGGGCGGCGATGGCCAGCAGGTCATGCCGGTCGTGGTCGGAGGAGTTGGGCTGTTCGTGCATCTGTGTATTCGACGGTCGAGTCATCGCGATTGTTCCCTCGCGGGCCTGCGCTCAGCCACGAAACAGCTCCATCCGGCCTTCCAGCCGGTCGCGGAGCGCCAATCTCCCGCGATGGATGCGCGACTTGACCGTTCCCAGCGAAACACCGGTCATCTCGGCGATCTCGGCGTAGTCGTAGCCCTCGATGTCGTACAGCACGATCGCCGTTCGCTGGTCGTCCGTGATCGACGCGAGGGCGACGCCCAGCGCGCGAGTGCGTTCGGCCAGGACCGCGGTGTGCTCCGGATCGGCGTCCTCGCCGGCCGGCGGCTGCCAGCTGTCGTCCTCGAGCTCGGGATACGGCTGCGACGGACGCCGGCGGCGGGCGCGCTGCTGGTCCATCGCCGCGTTGACGCAGATCCGGTTCAGCCACGCCTTGACGCTGCCGCCACGGAACGTGTGCAGGTTCCGGAACGCCGAGAAGAACCCCTCCTGCACCGCGTCCGCTGCCTGGTCGCGATCGGGGACCATTCGGACGACGAGGGCGTAGAGCTGGTCCTGGTAGAGCGTGACGAGATCGTTGAACGCGTCGAGATCGCCGTCACGGGCGCGCTCGAGAAGGATGAGGTCGCGGCGCTGGACGGGGTCGTCGGGGACCGTCGTCGAGCGAAGGTCCCGCTCCACGGGCAGGGGGTTCCTCCGGACGGCGATTCTGAGGTCGGGCGAGTCTAGCATCGGTCCGAGAGCAGACGTGATCGGACCCCGGGCGGTTCCCGCGGTCGGCTCGCGGTACGATAAATCGTCCCGTGCCGAAGTGGCGGAACAGGCAGACGCGACGGTCTCAAACACCGTTGAGGGCAACCTCGTGTGGGTTCAAGTCCCACCTTCGGCACCACAGGCGTTGTCGTTCCATGCCTCCGCGATGGGCCGGTTCGCAACCGAGGCGGGTGTTACCGTCGCCCTCGTCCGTCCGTACGAGGAGACAGTCGAGCGATGAGGACCCTCAGGTGGCTCGCGTGGTCCGCCGGTATCCTGTTCCTGATCGGGACAGCGCTCCAGTTCGTTGACATCATGAACCTGTACGCGACGCCACCGGAGACGTCGGACACGCTGAACATGGTCGAGAATCGGCTCGCCATCCAGGACTACCGGATCGCGATCTGGCCGATCTTCTTCCTGAGCAATCTCAGCATCGGCGTGGCGTTCGTCGCAATCGCCGGGCTCGGCCTCGCGCTCGCCTCGTTGCTCGCGATCGGCGATGCGCAGCGGATTGTCATCACGACGAGCCTCGGCGTCGCTGGAGTCCTCGGGGTCGTCGGCCAGCTCATCCTGATCGGGGCCACGCAGGTCACGATCGACCTCTCGTACTGCGACTGCGGGTTCAAGGAGACGGAGATCGTCAGCCAGATCTGGGCGCAGATGCTGTTGAACGGTGCCAGCAACTGGCTGATCAACGGCGCCTTGGTCCTGTCCGCGATCGGCGTCCTGGCCGCCGACGTCGCATTCCGCCGCCGGATGCCGGCCGCGTGGGACATCGTGTCGTGGCTGACGGCGATCGGGTTGGTCGCCGCTGTCATCGTCCCGATGCTCCGCCCCGAAGGCGACCTCGGGCTCTACCTCCTGGCACTCGTCTCCGGTGTCCTCGTCCCGATCTGGACGATCTGGCTGGGGGCTTCGCTGCGGCCAAATCCTGAACCCGATGCCGGGGCCGGGACCGCGGTCGCCTAGCCCCGAGCGACGCGCCGATGACCGAACGCTCCGACCGCTTCATCGCCTATCCCGACCGGGCGGTCGTGGCCGTGATCGACGACCCGTCAGACGCGGACGCGGCCGCCGCGGACCTCCGGGCGGCCGGCTTCAATGACGACGCGATCACCGTGCTCCGGGGCCCCGAGGGCGCGGACCGCATCGATGGCATGGGCCGGGCGCACGGCCTCGGCAGCCGCATTCGACGGCTGCTGGCCTTCACGGTCATGGACCAGCTGCCCGACTTCGTCCTGTACGAACGTGCCCTGCGTGACGGCCGCAGTGTCCTGATGGTCCGAGCGCCCGGCGACAAGGACAAGCGCCAGGCCCACGACATCCTCCGGAAGCACGGCAGTCATTTCGCGAACTACTACGGGCGGTTCGCCACCGAGGAGCTCGACCTGTGGCGCGGCCCCGAGCCGGACATCCCGGGCGTGCTCCGACGGTGACGGACGAGGCCTCGCTCCAGCAGCGCTACGCGCCCGAATCGTCGTGCTTCGGATGCGGGCCGGCCAACGCGCGCGGGATGCGCATCGGGAGCCACGAGGGCTCGCACGGCGAGCTGATCGCGGAGTGGCAGCCGGAACCGCACCACGCGGCGTTCACGAACGTCCTCAACGGCGGCGTCATCGGCACGCTGCTCGACTGCCACGCGAACTGGGCGGCCGCCATGTATCTCATGCACGAGCGTGCCCTCGACGGGCCGCCGGGATGCGTTACAGCCGAATACTCGATCAAGCTGCGCCGTCCGACCGCCACGGATCAACCCGTCTACCTGCGGGCGTGGGTGGTCGAGGCCGCCGGCGACCGCGTCACGGTCGACGCGCAGCTCCTGTCCGGCGGGAAGGTCACCGCGACGGCCCGCGGCGTGTTCGTCGCAGTCGGGCCAGACCACCCTGCGTACGAACGCTGGTAGCCTGCGCTCCGCAGCCGTCGCAAGGAGTCCTCATGTTTGGTCGCATCTTCGGTCCCGACAACCCGCCCGCCGCCCAGAAGACGGAGAAGGCCTTCACCGAGGCGTCGACGACGGCCGGTGAGACCGAAACCGTCCGGCGGATCGTCGGGCGCCTCGAGGCCCTCCCCCCGGAGCGCGCCCGCCTGGTCGCTTCGGCTGCCTACATCCTGGCGCGCGCGGCGCAAGCCGACATGGACATCAGCGACGAGGAGACGCTGCTGATCGAGCAGCAGCTCCAGGAGCGCGGCATGCTCGACGAACCGACGGCGGTCCTCGTCGCCGAGATGGCGCGACTCCAGGCGCGGACCGTCGGCGACACCGAGGACTACGTGGTCACCCGCGAGTTCAAGGCGCTGACGACGCCCGAGCAGCGCAAGGCGATGCTCAAGGCGTGCTTCGCGATCGGTGCCGAGAACGGGATCATCACGGCCGAGGAGGCCTCGGTCATCAACGAGATCGCGCGCGAGCTGGACCTCGACCAGGACACCGTCAACGAGGTCCGCGCCGAGTACCACGAGCTGTTGTCGTCGGTGCAGGCCGTCCGCAAGATCGCCCAGGGCCAAACCGAGACGTAGGCGGACGCGCGACCGCGCGTCAGGCCAGCTGGAGGTCGACGACCCCTTCGCCGAGCCGGCGGCGGACTTCGGCCAGCAGGTCCGAGTCGTAGGCAACGCCCCGCCGCAGCTCCATGGGGAGTGGCTCGCCGCCGGCCGGTCCCGGGACGTGGATCACCACCCGGGTTGCGCCAGGCCGGTCGCGCAGCACCGCCTTGAAGGCCTCCATCGCGCCGACCAGCCGGTCGGGGGCGGCGTGCCGGGCGAAGCGCACGTGGAGCACTGCGCCCGCACGCGCGTCGACCGGCGCGCTCGACGTTCCTCCCGGCTCCAGGATCCGCTCGCGCGCCTCGTCGGGCACGGCCGGCTCCGTGTCACGGTCGTCGTCGACGCGACCCGCGCCCGGCTCGACGTAGGTCGGGACCGGTACCGGCGGCGCGATCGGGGGGAGCGGGGCCGGGGGCGCCTCGGCGTCGGCACGGATCGGCGAGACCATCGGTGGCGGTTGCGCCGGCGCCGCTTCCCCGCCACCCGCCGCCGCACCCACCGGCTGCGACGCGCGCGCCCCGTTGCCGTTGCCGTTCGCGCCGGGACCTGCCGCACCGACCGGCGCGCGCCGGCGTCCGCCTCGATCCCCTGCCGCCACCTCACGGGCGAACGCGTCCGGGCCCTTCGCAACCGCGTCATCCCAGTCCACGGCCAGGTCGGCGAGCAGCGAGATCTCCTCGCCCTTGTGGTCGATGCGGCCCGCGATCAGCAGGATCCGGCCGTCGATCCACAGCGGCCTGGTCTGCTCGTAGAGGCGCGGGAACACCACGACTTCGATGCTCCCCTGCAGGTCCTCCACCGTGACGATCGCCATCTGCGCCCCGGCCTTCGTCACCACCGTGCGCAGGCCGGTCACGATCCCCCCGACGACGACCCGCTGCCCGTCCAGGGACTCATCGCGCAGGTCGCTGGAATAGGCGTTGACGAAGTGGCCCACCTGCTCGGCAACCTCGCCCATCGGATGCTCCGACAGGTACAGCCCGAGCAGCTCCTTCTCCCAGCGCAGCCGCTCGCGGACCGGAACCTCGGCGGTCTGTGGAAGCGGGCGCTCGAAGGCGACCGCCTCCTCGGCGCCCATGTCGAACAGCGACGTCTGTCCGCTGATCCGGTCCCGCTGCGTTGCCTGGCCTGCGGCCACGGCGTCCTCGAGCCCGAGCAGGACCTGGCCGGGGTGGCCGAACGCGTTGAGCGCCCCGACGCGCGCCAGCAATTCGAGCACCTTCCGGTTCGCCAGGCGCAGGTCGATCCGCGAGCTGAGGTCGATGAGGGACTTGTACGGGCCACCGTCCTCGCGCGCCGTGATGATCGACTCGATCGCGCCCTGCCCGACGTTCTTGACCGCGAGCAGCCCGAACCGGATCGCGTCACCTTCGACGGTGAACTCGAGGTGGCTGGCGTGGACGTCCGGCGGGAGTACCGCGATGCCGAGCCGGCGGCACTCGGCGACGGCAGCGGCGACCTTCTCCTCGTTCGAGCGGAACGCCGTCAGGACGCTGGTCATGTATTCGACGGTGTAGTTGGCCTTCAGGTACGCCGTCTGGTAGGCGATGAGTCCGTAGCAGGTCGCGTGGGCCTTGTTGAAGCCGTACCGCTCGAAGGGTTCGAAGGCCTTGAACACCGCGTCGATGACACCCGGCTCGACGCCGCGCTCCGCGGCCTGCGTGACGAACTTCTCCTTCTGGGCCCGAAGCACCGACGACTTCTTCTTGCGGATCGCGTAGCCGAGCGTGTCGGCCTCGGGGCCGGTGAAGCCGCCGAGCGCGATCGCGGCGGCCATGATGTCCTCCTGGTAGACGAAGATCCCGTACGTCTTGTCGAGGTACGGCTCGAGCAGCGGGTGGAGGTAGGTGACCCGCTCCTGCCCGTGCTTGCGGCGGATGTACGCAGGGATGTTGTCCATCGGGCCGGGACGGTAGAGCGCGACCATCGCGGCGAGGTCGTAGACCGATGTCGGGCGCAGCTCGCGGATGTAGCGGCGCATGCCCGCCGACTCCAGCTGGAAGATGCCCGTCGTCTCGCCCGATGCCAGCAGCTCGAAGGTGCGCCGGTCGTCGAGCGGGATCGCGTCGAGGTCGATCGCCTCGCCCCGGTTCGCGCGGACCAGGTCCACTGCCTGGCGCAGGATCGTCAGGTTCGACAACCCGAGGAAGTCGAACTTCAGCAGCCCCAGCGCCTCGATCGCGTGCATCTCGTACTGGGTCATCAGCGAGTCGGAGTTCGTCGCCTTCTGGAGCGGCATGAGCTCCGTCAGCGGCTCGCGGCTGATGACCACCCCGGCCGCATGCGTCGACGCGTTGCGGGCCACCCCCTCGAGCTGCTGGGCGAACCCGATGACCCGCTTCACCGCCGGGTCCGCGTCGTACTGCTCACGGAGCTGGGGCGAGGTTTCGAGCGCCTCGTCGAGCCTGATCCCGAGCTGGTTCGGGACCGCCTTGGCGATGCGGTCGACCTCGCCGTAGCTATGGCCGAGCACCCGCCCCACGTCGCGGATCGCGGCGCGGGCGAGCATCGTGCCGAAGGTGATGATCTGGGCGACGCGGTCCTGGCCGTACTTCGAGGCCACGTAGGCGATGACCTCGTCGCGCCGGTCGTCCTCGAAGTCGACGTCGATGTCGGGCATCGTCACCCGGTCCGGGTTGAGGAAGCGCTCGAACGGCAGCCCGTAGTGAATCGGGTCGACCGGCGTGATCCCGAGGGTGTAGGTCACGATCGATCCCGGCGCCGAGCCACGGCACGTCGTCTGGATCCCCTGCTCGCGGGCGTAGCGCACGAAGTCGGCGACGATCAGGAAATAGCCCGAGTAGCCCATCGAGGTGATCACGCCCAGCTCGTAGTCGAGCCGTTGCTGCAGCTCCGGGGTCACGCCGCCGTAGCGGCGCTCGAGGCCGCGCTGGCACTCCGCCCGAAGCCAGCTCTCGACGGTCTCGCCGTCGGGCACCGGGAACACGCGGGATCCTGAGCTGGTTGAGCGGCAGTGCCAGATCGGTCATCTCGGCGATCCGCTTCGTGTTGCGCAGCGCGTCGGGGTGATCGGGGAAGAGTGCAGCCATCTCGGCCGCGCTCTTGACGTAGAACTCGGCCGACTCGAAGCGCATCCGGTTCGGCGTGTCGAGGTTGTTGCCCGTCCCCACGCACAGCAGCACGTCATGCGCCTCGGACTGATCGCGCCGCACGTAGTGCAGGTCGTTCGTGGCGACGAGCGGGAGGCCGACCTCCGGGGCGAGGCGGAGGAGCTGCTCGTTGAGCCGCCGTTGCTCGGGCAGGCCGTGGTCCTGGAGCTCGAGGAAGAACCCGTCGGGGCCGAAGATGTCGCGGTACTCGCCGGCCAGCTTGCGTGCGAGCTCCCAGTCCTCGACTTCGAGCGCGCGCGGAACCTCGCCGTTGAGGCAGGCCGACAGGCCGACCAGGCCTTCGCTGTACCGGGCGAGGTGCTCGCGGTCGATGCGCGGCTTGTAGTAGTAGCCGTCGATGTGCGCGTCCGTGACAAGGCGACACAGGTTCAGGTAGCCGGTCCAGTTCTTGGCGAGCAGGACCAGGTGGAAGGGCTGGGCGTCGGCCTTGCCCTCCTTGTCGGCCATCGCGCGCCGCGCGATGTACGTCTCCACGCCGATGATCGGCTTGATGTTCCGGGTGCGGCAGGCCTGGTAGAAGGCGACCGCGCCGTACAACGCGCCGTGGTCGGTCAGCGCGAGCGAATCGAAGCCCTGCTGGGCCGCCGAATCGACCAGCTCGGTGATCCGGCCGAGGCCGTCGAGCAGGCTGAATTCGGAGTGGACGTGGAGGTGGGTGAAGTCGTTCGGGGCGATGGTCACGCTGCTCGTCCATGGTAGCCAGACCGGGGACTACCATGCGCCCATGCTCGACGCGACGACCGAGGACGACCCCTTCCCGAGGGCCACCTCCCTCGCGTCACCCGGTTTGGCGACATCCTGGATGCGCTGGTCGCCTCCGGGCGCTGAGGGCGGGCCGCCGGAGGGCGGTCCCGGCGACGACGCGTTCGGGCGCTCGTCGTTGCGGCCCTCGACGCCCTCCCCGACGTCTTCCGCGAGCGCCTCGGCAGCGTGGCAATCGTCGTCGAGGAGGAGGCGTCCCCTGACCAACTGCAGTCGGTCCGGGCGCACGGCCTGTTCGGCCTCTACCAGGGCGTGCCGCGGACGTCGTGGGCGGCGGACCACAGTCCCTACCCGAGCAAGATCACGATCTTCCGGGGACCGCTGCTACGCGCCTCGCGAGACGCGGACGACCTCGCCAGGCGGGTCACCGAGACCGTCCACCACGAGATCGCCCACCACTTCGGGATCTCGGACGATCGGCTTCGCGAGCTCCGCCACGCGGGCCGCTGAAAAACGACCAGCGCCCGGACCGGCTATGCTCCGCAGGCGCGACGCGCCGGAACCCGCACATCACTTGCCCGGGCGGTTCCACGCCGGTAGGATGCGCGCCAGTGTCGGCCCGCACGAGCAGGCCGATATCGATCCATCGTGATAACGAGGCCCGCCGTGAGGGACGGGCGAGTCGTGACCACGATGCTGGAGGAGGAAACATGCGCACCCGCAAATTGGGCCTCACGCTGTTCGGCGGCCTGGCCCTTGTCGTCGCTGCCTGTAGCAGCGGCACGTCGTCGCCCAGCGCGGCGGCACCGGAATCGCAGGCTCCGGCGTCCGAAGCCCCGGCTTCGGCGGCTCCGGCATCCGGGGCTCCGGCATCTCAGGCCGCCGCATCGATGAAGCCGATCAAGGTCGGCGTCGTCACCGACGTCGGGCAGCTCGAGGACAAGTCGTTCAACCAGTCCTCGAACGAGGGCGCCAAGGCCGCTGCAGAGGCGAGCGGTGGCTCGCACGACGTGATCGTCACCCAGAACATCTCGGACTACGCCGCGAATATCCAGACGTTCGTCGACCAGGGCTGTCGACGTCATCGTGACCGTCGGGTTCCTCCTGGGCACCGACACCGCGGCGGCCGCCAAGGCCAACCCCGATATCCATTTCGTCGGCGTCGACCAGGCCATCTGCGTCGACGAGCAGGGCGTCTCCGACCCGACGTTCACCTGCGCGGGTGACGCCGCTGCGCTCCTGCCGAACTACCAGGG
Source organism: uncultured Chloroflexia bacterium (assembly GCA_963721655.1). Classification (GTDB taxonomy): domain Bacteria; phylum Chloroflexota; class Limnocylindria; order Limnocylindrales; family CSP1-4; genus DASTYU01. Next base: position 191,906 of record CAVRKH010000014.1, read on the forward strand.
CATCGTCTTCGCCGAGGCGCAGCCCGGTTATCTCGCCGGCATCGTTGCCGCCAGCATCACCGAGTCGAACAAGATCGCCGCCATCGGCGGCACCAACGTCCCCGCCGTCGTCAACTACTGGCGCGGCTACGAGAACGGCGCGAAGTCGATCAACCCGGACGTCGAGGTCCTCTACCAGGAAACCGACCCGGATCCCGCCAAGGGCTTCAACGACCCGACCAAGGGCCGCGCCATCGCCGAGCAGTTCATCGGCCAGGGCGCCGACGTGATCTTCCAGCTCGCAGGCCTCACCGGCCAGGGCGCCCTCGAGGCCGTCTGTGACGCGGATGTCCACGGCATCGGCGTCGACGTCGACCAGGCGGTCAGCCTGCCGAAGCTTGCCCCGTGCATCGTGACGAGCGCCGAGAAGAAGCTCGTCGATACCGTCACGGCCGTCGTCGAGAGTGTCGCGACCGACACGTTCGTGCCGGGTCAGGTCGCCTACAACGCAGCGTCCAACCCGACAGCAATCGGCCTCGCCCCGTATCACGACAACGAGGCGCTGATCACGCCGGAGATCCAGTCGGCGGTCGACGCCGCGACTGCGGGCTTCGTCGACGGGTCGCTCGACCCGTGCGCGCCCGTCAAGTGCACGGTCGCCGGCAACTAGCCCGACCGGCGCAACCCAGCTGATACAGCCGAGGGGCGGTCGAAAGACCGCCCCTCGCGGATTCACGGCACGTTATGATGCGAGCCACTCTGGACCCCGGTTCCCCGTCACCTGCAGCCTGAGGCCGCCGTGACCGAGATCGTGACCGCCCCCGCGCTGGAGATGCGCGGCATCACGAAGCGATACCCGGGCGTCGTCGCAAACGACGCGATCGACCTCGACGTGCGGCCGGGCGAGGTCCACGCGCTCCTCGGCGAGAACGGCGCCGGGAAGTCGACCCTGATGAACATCCTGTACGGGCTGGCCACGCCCGACGAGGGTGAGATCGCGCTGGACGGCAAACCCGTCACGATCAGCGGCCCCGCCGACGCGATCGCGCGCGGCATCAGCATGGTCCACCAGCACTTCATGCTGGTCCCGGTCCTGTCCGTCGCCGACAACATCCTCCTCGGCGAGGAGACGATGGCGAATCCGATCTTCCTGGACCGGAACGAGGCCCATCGCCGGATCATCGAGCTCGGCAAGCGGTTCGGGTTCGACATCGACCCCGACGTCAAGGTCGGCTCGCTGTCGGTCGGCTGGCAGCAGCGGGTCGAGATCCTCAAGGCGCTGTACCGGGAGGCACGGATCCTCGTCCTCGACGAGCCGACCGCCGTGTTGACGCCGCAGGAGACCAAGGAGATCTTCGAGGTCCTCCGGCGCCTCGCCTCTGAGGGCCACTCGATCATCTTCATCAGCCACAAGCTGTACGAGGTGCTCGAGATCGCCGACCGGATCACCGTCATCCGACGGGGCAAGGTCGTGGGCTCGCGGGTTCCGGCGGAGACCGACGAGGACGATCTCGCGGCCCTGATGGTCGGCCGCAACGTCCAGCTCATCGTCGACCGCGGCGAATCGCACCCAACCGATCCGCGACTCGTCGTCACGGACCTGCATGTCGCGGACGACCGCGGACACGAGGCCGTCAAGGGCGTCAGCTTCGACGTCCGGGCGGGCGAGATCCTCGGCATCGCCGGCGTCGCCGGCAACGGCCAGGACGAGCTCGTCGAGGCGCTCACCGGCCTGCGCAAGCCGACGAGCGGCACCGTCGAACTGGCGGACCGCACGGTCACCGGGGCAGGCCCGCGCGACCTCCAGCGGGCCGGCATGTCGTTCGTGCCGGGCGACCGCCACCGCTTCGGCCTGGTGCTCAGCTTCCCGCTCGAGGACAACCTCGTGCTGACGCAGTACGACGAGCCACCGTATTCACGCGGCTTCCTGCGCAACGAAGCTGCGATCCACGCGCGGGCCAAGGAGGCCATCGCCGAGTTCGACATCCGGACGCCCTCGCCGACGGTGCACGCCGGCACGTTGTCGGGAGGCAACCAGCAGAAGGCCGTGGTCGCCCGCGAGTTCAGCCGCAAGCTCACGGTGCTCGTGCTGGACCAGCCCACCCGTGGTCTTGACGTGGGCAGCATCGAGTTCATCCACAAGCAGGTCATTGCCAAGCGCGACGAAGGCGCGGCAATCCTGCTCGTCTCGGCAGAGCTCGACGAAGTCATGGAGATTTCCGACCGGGTCGGCGTGATGTACCGCGGCGAGATCGTCGCGCTCGTCGACGGACCGACCGCGGAGCGCGAGGAGATCGGCCTGCTCATGGCAACCGGGCGGCGCGATCATGCGGCGCTCGCCGAAGCGACGACCTCGATGACCGCCGACCTGCAGCTGGCCCAGGGCGGCACCGCGTCGCCACCGAGCGACGACGGGAACGAACCCTCGTGAAGACCGCCCGGAAGGCCTACGCGCTCTCGATCGTCCCGATCATCTCGATCCTGTTGGCGCTGCTCTCCGGTGCGATCCTGATCATCCTGTCGAGCCCGGCCTCCCAGGGACACCTCGACCTTCTGCTCCCGATCAAGGCATACGAAGCGCTGCTCGAGGGAGCCACCGGGATCTCGTTCCTCGACATCGACGACAGCGGCGGCGCCGCGCTCGCACTCTCGCTTCTACCCAGCTCGCAGGCCCTCACCAACACGCTGGTTGCGGCGGGACCGCTGGTCCTCACCGGGCTCGCCGTGGGGGTCGGCTTCAAGGCGGGGCTGTTCAACATCGGCGGGACCGGGCAGGTCCTCGTCGGCGGGTTCTTCGCGGCACTGGTTGGCTCCCTCGTGGCGCAGCAGCCGCCGTTGATCGCGGTGCCGGTCGCCATATTGGCTGGTGCTCTGGGAGGAGCGTTGTACGGGTTCATCCCGGGTGCCCTCAAGGCGTTCACGGGCGCCCACGAGGTGGTCGTCACGATCATGCTGAACTCGTTGGCGGCGTTCGCGATCATCGGCCTCGTCAACGACATCTTCAAGATCACGGGTCCCACCTTCGCCCGGACCGGCGATGTCGGGAACGCGGCGTTGCCGGTCCTCTTTGGACGCGACGGCAATCTCGGCGTCTTCATCGCGTTCGCGATGGTCCCGATCGCCTACTTCCTGATCTACCGGACGACGCTCGGCTTCGAGATTCGCACGGTCGGCGCCAATCCGAGCGCGGCGCGCTACGCGGGCATGAGTCCGCGCCGGCTGATCATCCTGACGATGAGCCTGTGCGGGCTGTTCGCCGGGTTGGCCGGGGCGATCGAGATCCTGAGCCTCGGCTACTACCCGGCGATCTTCGGGACCACGATCGGTTTCGCCGGCATCACCGTTGCACTGCTGGGGAGATCCCACCCGGTCGGCATCGCCCTGGCAGCGCTGCTGCTCGGCGGCATGCGCGCCGGCGCGCCGGCGATGCAGATCGAGGCCGACATCCCGATCGAGATCATCGACGTCATCCAGGGCCTGATCCTGCTGTTCCTTGCCGCCGAGGTGGTGATCAGGCGGGCGTTCCGGATCCGCGCCGGGACGGGCACGCCGGATGAGCTTCGGGATGAGCTTCAAACGGTGTCACGCAGCTACGGCGAGACGAGCGCCTGATGGAATTCCTGTACGACCTCCCGCTCCTCGGGTTCATCTTCCAGATCGTCGGGTACCTGATCAACGCGATCCTGAACACGAACCTCGCCCCACAGACCCTGGCGCTGGCCACGCCGATCGCGCTCGGCGCGCTGTGCGGCGTGATGAACGAGCGGAGCGGCGTCGTCAACATCGGCATCGAGGGAATGATGCTGACGGCCGCGTTCGTCGGGTTCATGGCCGCCGTCGTCGTCAGTGATGCGATGCCCGACGCCGAACCGGGCGCGGTCTTCGGGGTCACGCCGGCGCTGCTCGTCGGCGTCCTCGCCGCGATCGGCGCCGGGATGCTCGTCTCCGTGCTGCACGCGTGGTTATCGATCAGCGTGCGCGCCGACCAGATCATCAGCGGCACGGTCATCAATATCACCGCGCTCGGGCTGACCGGCTACCTGAATCGCCTGATCAAACCGAGCGGCAGCGCCGGGACCTTCGAATCGTTCCACCCGCCCCAGGCCCTGATCGACCTGCCGATCGTCGGCTGGATCTTCAACATGTTCCTGTCGCAGGGACCGATCACGATGTCGGTGATCGTCTTCGTGGTGATCCTGCAGGTCCTCCTGTTCCGGTCGCGCTGGGGTCTGCGCACACGTGCCGTCGGCGAGCACCCGCGGGCAGCGGACACGGTCGGCGTCAATGTGATCGCGCTGCGCTATCGCAACGTGATCCTCGGCGGGATCTTCGCCGGGCTGGCCGGGGCGTGGCTGACGCTCGAGTACAACGCCTCGTTCCAGAACGGGATGACGGCGAACCGCGGGTTCATCGCGCTGGCGGCGGTGATCTTCGGGCGCTGGACGCCGATCGGCGCGTTCGGTGGTGCGCTCCTGTTCATGTTCTCGGAGGCGCTCGGCGTGGCGATCCGATCGGACCCGCCGCCGGGTGACCTCGGCGTGTGGCTGTCGGGCCTCCAGGCCAGCTACCCGAGCCTCTACAACAACTCGTTCAGCGCGCTGCCGTACATCCTCACGATCATCGTGCTGGCCGGCGTCGTCGGTCGCAGCGTCGCCCCGGCCGCGGTGGGCCAGCCGTACGTCAAGGAAGGCGCGCACTGAGCGACGCGGACGACCGCGCCCGAACGCATCGCGTTCCTCGATCTCGACGAGGGCCGCGGTCCGGTCCCGACGGCGGACGACGTGGCCATCGCGGAGATGCTCCACACGTCCCGCCGGATCGCGGTCATCGGCGCATCCTCGAGGCCCGGTCGACCGTCGTACGGGGTCTTCCGGACGCTGCTCGACTACGGCTACGACTGCGTGCCGGTGAACCCGAAGGAGACCGCGGTCCTCGGCATCCCGGCGTTCCCCACGCTCGAGGAGGCCGCGGCCGCCACGGGGCCGTTCGACCTCGTCGACGTCTTTCGCCGCTCCGACCAGGTCGTGCCCCACGCGCACGAGGCGGTCGCGATCGGCGCCCGCTGCTTCTGGCTGCAGCTGGGCATCGTGAACTGGGAGGCGGCCACGATCGCCGGCGAGGCCGGGCTCGTCGTGGTGATGGACCGCTGCACGGCGATCGAGCTGCGCCGGTTCGGCGGCCCGACGAGCGCACGCTAGGAGGCAAACCTCCGGAGCAGGGCGGCGCGCGTCGTCTCGTCCGTGAATGCGACCTCGCACGCCGTGCGCTGGATCCCGCGAACCTGCTCGGCGGTGAGGCCGGCCTCCGATTCGAGCCTTCGCTCCTCCGCGGAGAGCGTCGTCCCGATGTTGACCGGGTTGTCGTCGCCGACGACCACCCTGCAGCCGGCAGCCAGGAACTGGCGCAGGGGATGCTCGGCGATCGACCGCGCGGCGCCGGTGAAGACGTTCGAGGTCAGGCACACCTCGATGGCGATGCCCTCCCGTGCCGCCCACGCGAGCACGGTCGGGTCGTCGACGATGTGCGAGCCGTGGCCGATCCGGCGCACGCCGAGCAGCTCGACCGCGTCGACGGCGGCGCTCGCCGGCCCTGCCTCCGCGGCGTGGGCGGTCAACCCCAGGCCGGCGGCGGCCGCGATCGCGAAGGACTCGCGGTAGGGCTCGAGCGACGGATAGAGCAGCTCGTCGCCCGCAACGTCGAACCCCACGACGCCACGGCCGGCCGCCGCAGCCGCGGCGCGGGCAACGGCACGGTTCGTCTCCTCGTCGTGGTGGCGCAGGGCACACACCACCAGCCCGACCGGCATCCCGGTCGCACGGCGGCCCTCGTCGAGGCCGGCACAGGCCGCGTCGATGACCGCGGCGATGTCGAACCCCGGCCGCGCGTGCGTCGTGGGGCCGAACCGGATCTCGAGGTAGTCGCAGCCGTCCGCGGCCGCGTCTTCGACGGCCTCGCGCGCGACGCGGCGCATGGACTCGGCCGTGCACAGCACCGGGTATGCCGCGGCCACGTGGCCGAGGTAGACCGTCAGGTCGGCCGGCTCGCGCATGCGCAGCGCCGCGTCCCAGCCCTCCGCCGGAGCGGGCACGCCCATCTGGCGCGCGAGGTCCGCGGCCGTGTCCGGGCGAACCCAGCCCTCGAGGTGCGTGTGGAGGTTGAGGCCCACGGGCCGTCAGAGCGCCAGTTCGACGATCGCCTCGAGGGCGGCCTCGACGCTCGCCCCCCAGCCGACCGCCAGGCGCCGATGCGCTTCCTCGTCGTACACGCTCGTGCCAGCAACCAGGTTGCTCGAGACCGCGCACACCATGCCGGCCCGCAGGCCACGCTGGCGGGCCACCACGAAGAGTGCCGACGACTCCATCTCGACGTTGAGCAGCCCGAGCCCCGACATCTGCTCGGTCCACGCCGGGGACTCGGCGTAGAACGCGTCGTCGGTCACGTTGAGACCGGCGTGCACGCCGAGGTCGTGCTTCGGACCGACGACGCGGGCGGCGCGGACCAGGGCCTGCGTCAGCTCCAGGTCGGGCACGGCCGGGTAGCCCTTCGGGACGTATGCGTCGCTCGTGCCGTCGTTGCGGAACGAGCCCTCGCTCACGATCAGGTCGCCCGGCTCGATGCCAGGTTGCAGCGCCGCGGTGCTCCCGACCCGGATGAACGACGTCACGCCGACGCGCGCCAGCTCCTCGACGGCGATGGCCGTCGACGGGCAGCCCATCCCGGTCGACGTGACCGTGACCTGCCGGCCGCGGAACGTGCCGACCATCGTGCGGTGCTCGCGCTTGTGGGCGACCTCGCGTGGGTTCTCGAGATGCTCCGCGACGAGCGGCACCCGGAACGGGTCGCCGGGCAGCAGCGCGACGGTGCTCACCTCGCCGGGCGCAATGTCGATGTGGAACTGCCGCGCGCCGATCCCGGCGCTGCTCTTGTCGACGACGGTCACGCCACGCTCCGGGGTGCGGGATGGAACGTCGCGATTCTATCGGGAGCTAGCGGACGAGGAACCCCGCGAAGACGAGGACGAACCCGACGACCGCCACGGCGATCCCGATCCGCGACTGGCGGCGCAGGATCTGCATGGCGACCGACGCGCCGGTGTCTGTCGTTACCGCGCGTCCCACCACGCCACGCCTCGTAGCGGGCGACGTTCGCGTCCTGCTCCTTGAGCGCCTGGTAGCGGGCATACGGACCGCGCGCACGGGTGTAGCCGATCACGATCAGCGCCACGCCGGCGCCCCACAGCACGAGGTTCAGCAACCCCACGTCACTCCCCTTCGCTCGCCTTGAGCCGATCGCGGACGGCGGCCTGCGCGAGCGCCGCGTTGGCCTGTCCGCGCGTCGCCTTCATGACCTGCCCGACCAGGAACCCGACCACCTCGACCTTGCCGGCCCGGTAGTCGGCGACCGCTGCCGGGTTCGCGGCGAGCACCTCGTCGACGGTCGCGCCGAGCGACGCCGAATCGGAGATCTGCCGGAACCCGCGCGCATCGACGATCGCCTGCGTGGCATCGCCGCTCGCAATGTGCAGCTCGAGGACCTCCCTCGCGTTCGCCCGCGAGATCGACCCGTCGCCGACGAGCCGGATCAGCGCCGCGAGCTCCGCGGGAGCGACGTCGATCGGGCCGGTCGCCTGGTTGCGCAGCCGCAGGTAGTCGCCGGTGACCCAGTTCGCGGCCTGTTTCGGGTCGAGCGCGCCATCGGCGGCCAGCGTCGCCTCGAACAGCCGCACCGCGTCCGGATCGGCGACGAGCACCGCTGCGTCGTAGGCCGACAGGCCAAGGGCAACCTGGTAGCGCTCCCGACGCACAGCCGGCAACTCGGGCAGACCGGCGCGCAGCTCGTCCAGCCAGGCCGGATCGAGGTGGAGCGGCGGCAGGTCCGGTTCCGGGAAGTAGCGGTAGTCGTCGGATGTCTCCTTGACCCGCATCCGGTACGTCTCGCCGCGGTCCTCGTGCCAGCCTCGCGTCTCCTGCGCGAGGAGCTCGCCCGCGTCGAGCACGGCCGCCTGCCGCTCGATCTCGTGCGCGATCGCTCGCTCGACCGAGCGGAACGAGTTCATGTTCTTGATCTCGACCCGTGTCCCGAACGGCTCGCTGCCGCGCGGCCGCAGCGAGACGTTGGCTTCGACGCGCATCTGCCCGCGCTCCATGTCCGCGTCGGATGCGCCGATCGAGCGCATCAGGAGCTGCAGCTCCTCGGCGTAGCGCCGGGCCTGCTCACCGGTGCGGACGTCGGGCTCGGTGACGATCTCCATCAGCGGCGCCCCTGAGCGGTTGAAGTCGACGAGGCTGACCTTCGCCCCGTCCGGACCGGTGGCATGGACGAGCTTCGCGGTGTCCTCCTCGAGATGGGCTCGGGTGATGCGGACGGTGAACGGGCCCTCGCTCGTTCCGAAGGTCAGCGAGCCGAGCGACGCGAGCGGCAGGTCGTACTGACTGATCTGGTAGCCCTTCGGCAGGTCCGGATAGAAGTAGTTCTTGCGGTCCCAGCGGGTCGCGGCCGGGATCGAGGCCCCGATCGCCAGCCCGGTCATGAGCACGTGCTCGACGGCCTTCCGGTTGATCACCGGCAGCGAGCCCGGCAGCCCGAGACAGACCGGGCAGACGTGGCTGTTCGGGGGCGCCCCGTCGTAGGCGGTCGAACACGGGCAGAACATCTTCGAGGCCGTCCGCAACTGGCAGTGGATCTCGATCCCGATGACCGCCTCGTAGCGCTCGAGTGCCGAAGCCGTCGTGGCCGGTGTGACGGCGCTCATCCGGCAGCCTCGGCAGTTGCGACGAGGAACAGGCCGTACAGCGCGATCACCAACCAGGCGATCGCCGCAACCAGGTTGCGGGCGGCCCGGCGGACACGCGCCCGCTCGACGACCGGTGTGGTCGCCTCGACGGCGGTCCGTGTGGCATCACCCGGGTGGACGAGTGGAGCGACGACGGCACGGGCGTTGGCATACCCACGCCACGTCCCGATTGCGGTCGCCGCAAGACCGCACGCCAGCAACACCGGTTCCATGCGGGCAGTTTGCCAGACCGTGACCGCGCCGGGCTCCGATCCCTTCACGCAACCAGGGCCGCCTTCGATTGGCCGGCGGCTCGGCTCAGACCAGGCTCAGGAGGAAGCCGAACGCCACCCCGGCCACGCCAGCGCCGAGGTAGAGCGCGACGAAGTCGGTGCGGGCCCGCGGCGCAGGCGCATCCGGATCCGGACGCGCTCCACGGCACGAACCGGGATCACGAACGGGCCGCGTTCGTGGATTCCGCGCTGGATGGTCGACGTGGCGATCTGCTGCATCCCAAGCAGCATCGGAGTGGTCGCATGGAGGTCACGGCGTCGACGCTGCCGGCGGCGTTACAGCCGCGAGACAGTGCCGCTCAGGACGGGCGGACGCGCTCCACGAAGCGCCCGATGCGTCCGAGCGCCTCCCCGAGCTGCTCGTACGAGGTCGCGTAGCACATCCGCACGTGACCGGCGCCCGACGGCCCGAACGCCGACCCGGGCACCACGGCGACGCGTTCCTCCATGAGCAGCCGCTCGGCAAACGTCTCGTCGTCGAGGCCGGTCGACGAGATGCGTGGGAAGGCATAGAACGCGCCAAGCGGCTCGAACGTGTCAAGCCCGACCGCGTTCAGTCCGTCGACGATGAGACGCCGTCGCCGGTCGTACTCGGCGCGCATCCGCTCGACCTCGGGCTCGCCTTCGACGATGGCTACGAGGGCCGCGTCCTGGGCGGTCGTGGGGGCCGACATGATCCCGTACTGGTGCACCTTCAGCATGCCCTCGAGGATGCCCGCCGGCGCGGCCACCCAGCCGACGCGCCAACCGGTCATCGCGTATGCCTTCGAGAACCCGCCCATCAGGATCGTCCGCTCGCGCATGCCGGGCAGCGCGCTCATCGCCCGGTGGCGGTACGTGCCGTAGGCGAGCCGGTCGTAGATCTCGTCGGCATACACGAGGAGATCGTGGCGAACCGCGATCGCGGCCAGCTCGTCCTGCACCGCCTCCGGCAGGACCGCCCCAGTGGGATTGCACGGGTAGCCGAGGAACAGCGCCTTCGTGCGCGGCGTGATCGCCGCCTCGACGGCGGCCGGATCGAGCGCGAAGTCGTCCTCGTAGCGGGTCGCGACGTGACGCACGACGCCGCCCGCGAACACGACGGCCGGCACGTAGGCGACATACGACGGCTCGTGGAGGATGACCTCGTCGCCCGGGTCACAGGTGGCACGCAGCGCGAGGTCGACCGCCTCCGAGGCGCCGACCGTGATCAGCAGCTCGGTCGCCGGGTCGTAGGCGACGCCGTACAGGCGCTCGAGGTGGCGCGCCAACGCCTTGCGCAGCTCGAACGTGCCGTAGTTGCTCGTGTAGTGGGTGCGCCCTTCACGGAGGCTCTCGACGCCCGCCTCGACGATCGCCCGCGGGGTGTCGAAGTCCGGCTCCCCCACCCCGAGGCTGATGACGTCGTCCATCGTCGCGAGGATGTCGAAGAAGCGGCGGATCCCCGACGGGGGCACGGCGCGCACACGCTCCGACAGGGCGCGCTCGGCGAGGGGCGGGCGGTTGGACGACCCGGCGGCGGTGGCGGCCGGGTCCATCTCGGTCGTCATTCGGGCCAAGCCTACGCCATCGGCGACCGGGCGGTCCCTGTCCCGGCCTCAGCTCGACGGCTTGCGGCGGATGTCGGTTTCGGTGATCAGGAGCGCGTCCTGCATGAGGTCGGCGCAGCCGCCGACGATGGTGTCGCCGTTGGTCGCGATCGCATGGCCGTCCGGATCTACGACTTCATCGTCCGGCGTCACGCTGTAGCCACTGGGCAGCCGCAGGGAGATCGTCCTCCCGGTCGCGAGGCCCGTCGCCCAGACGGCCCGCGGATCGTCGGAATCGACATGGAGGACACCCGTGATCGGTCGCCTGATGCACAGCGCATCGTCCGCAGGGGCACCCGGCGAGCCACAGCCGGCGGCAACGAGCAGCATGGCGAGGATTGCAGCAAGACGACGCACGCCGCCCAATCTATTCGATGTGGAGCTGCCCGCTCAGCGCCAGGCGGCCCCGGTCGAGGTGACCGAGGGCCGCAAGGCACCGCATGAACGTCAGAGCGGCCAGCTCAGGGCGCGAGCCGCTGCCAGGTCGTCGGATCCGCGACCGTGACGGGGAGCGTCTCCGCTGCGCCCGACTCCACGTCGATGAGCTGCATCGTCCCGCTGCGGGAACCGGTCGAGCATCACCTTCGTGCCGTCCGGGGCGAACTCGACGTACGCCTCACCCGGCGCGATCCCGGTGAGGACCCGCGGCTCCGCGCTCCCGTCGGCGGGCACGACGTACAGTCGGTCCCCGGATGCCTCGAAGCCGCGGAATGCGACGAGCGAGCCATCCGGCGAGAACACGCCGCCCCCTTCGCCGTACTGGGCGCCGGTGCGCGGCAAGGCCTCGTCAGTGCCGGTCCGGAGGTCGAGCAGGCGCAGGGTCTGCATCACGGCGACGGGATCCCACACGCCGTACAGCACGATGCGTGCCGTCGGGGGATGGAAGTGGCCCTTGGTAGTCGTCGTCGGTGTCGCCGTCGGTCGCCGTCAGCGGCCGCGGCTCGCCGCCCTCCGGAGAGATCGCGAACAGGCCGCTGCGGGGGCCGTCGGGCGTCGTGGCGACGCCGCGGAACATGATCTCGTTGCCGTCCGGTGGCAGCCAGAACGGCCACGTCACCTCCATGCCCGTGTCGAGGACGCGCACCCGATCGCTGCCGTCGGTCGGCACCACCTGGAGCGTGGGGCGGCCGCCGATCTTCGACGGCACGACGATCGCGTCGCCGGCCGGCGACCAGTCCCACTGGTCGGGGGCATCGAGCGGGCCGGTGAGGTCGAGCGGGTTCGTCCCGTCCGCATTCGCGACCTGGATGCTGACCAGCTCGGGCACGTCGCCGTTCGGGGGACGTTCGAGGCGGAGGAAGGCGAGCTTTGTCCCGTCGCGCGAGTAGATGCCCGTGAAGTCGTTGGTCGCGCCTTCGAGGAGCGTCCGACTGGTGCCCGAGCCGGGATCCCAGCTGAGGAGATCACCGTCGACGGTGTACATGATCAGGCCGTTGCGGGCCGGTCCGAACGGCGGGGCCGCCCGGCGCTGCGAGCCGACCCAGGCGAGGGTCGCCGCAATCACGACGAGGAGGAGTGCGGCCACGATGATGGCGCGCCACGGGACGCGCGGGACATAGGCAGATCGCTGTGCAAGGACGCCCATTGGGAGCCACCTTTCGAGGAGGGTCCAGCGCGGGCGCTGCCGGAGGCCGGCGGTCCGCGCCAGCACGTCGTCTGTGTAATCGGGCAGGCTCGGAGCGGCGAGCTCGGTGATGAGCTCGGCAAGCCGTGGCTCGACTCGATCGAAGCGCGTCATGCCAACTGCCCTCGCGAGAGCTCGGCCGTTTCCGGCGTCGCCTCGGAATCGAACGTGAGCCGCATCGCCGCGAGCGATCGGTGCAGCCGTGACTTGGCGGTGCCGACGGGGATCCCGAGCAGCGCGGCCACTTCCGGCAGCGGCAACCCGAGGAAGTAGTGCACGACGACGACCGCACGCCACTCGGGATCGAGTCGTTGCAGCGCACGGTCGAGCTCGTCGCGGTCGGCGACCGCCAGGGAGACGTCGCCGACGAACGGTGCATCGATCGGGTCGAGCTCGACCTCGATGACACGCCGCCGCCGGTGACGGAGGAGATCAAGGCAGGAATGAACGAGGAGTCGGTGGATCCAGGCGTCGAACCGGTCCGGGTCGCGCAACCCGGGAAGGCTCTTCCACGCCCTGACAAGGCTCTCCTGGACCGCGTCGCGCGCGAGCTCCGGGTCCCGAAGGATCAGCCTGGCCGCCGCGTCCAGCCGCGCGATCGACCCGCGGACGAGCACGGCGAAGGCGTCATGATCGCCATGCGCCGCCCGGTCCACGAGCTCTCGCTGGTCCACGGAGGTCCACCAGGTTCCGGCACGGCCATTCGGTCGCGCTCACATGGTATGGCGCCGTATTGCGGCCACGAGGTTCCCGTCGGCCAAAGCGGCCGGGGTCAGGCTGCGCCGGCCACCACTCGCTCGAGCGCGTGCGGGCGTCGCAGGATCCGACGCCGCGGCGAGCTCGGTGGGCTCAAGCGCGCGCCATGACTCGCCCGCGGTCAGACCCTCGTAGGCCCTCGCGAGCTCGAACAGCTCGGCCTCCGACCACGGGGCGCCGATGAACTGCAGCCCGACCGGCAAACCCTCGCTGAGACCGCACGGGATCGAGATCCCGGGCAGGCCCGCCACGTTGACCGGGAGCGTGCAGGCGTCCGACAGGTACATCGCCACGGGATCGGCCATCCGCGCCCCGAAACGGAACGCGACGGTCGGCGACGTCGGCGCCACGAGCGCGTCGAAACCCTGCGCCCACAGCGCGTCGAAGTCGCCCTTGATCAAGGTTCGGACCTTCTGCGCCTTCAGGTAGTACGCGTCGTAGTAGCCGGCCGACAGGGCATACGTGCCGAGCATGAGCCGGCGCTTCACCTCGGCGCCGAACAGGCGCCCGCGCGTGGTGAGGTAGTTGTCGAGCACGTCGCCGTCGCCCAGGCGCGGGCCGAAGCGGATGCCGTCGTAACGGGCGAGGTTCGCCGACGCCTCGGCCGGCGCCACGATGTAGTAGGTGGCCAGCCCGTATTCGGTGTGCGGGAGCGAGACCTCCTCGACGATCGCTCCGGCCGCCTCGAGCGCCGATACCGCCTCGCGGACGCGCTGTTCGACGCCCGGCTCCATCCCGGCCACGAAGTACTCGCGCGGGAGCCCGAGCCGCTTCCCGCGGAGCGCGGCCACGGCCTCGTCGTCGTTCGGCCGGCAGGCTCAGCAGCTCGTCGGGCACCGGCGCCGGCGACGACGTCGAGTCGCGCTCGTCGCGGCCGGCGACGGCATGCAGCATCGCGGCGGCGTCGCGCGCGTCGCGGCCGATCGGACCGATCTGATCGAGCGAGCTGGCGAACGCGACGATGCCGTAGCGGCTCACCCGCCCGTAGGTCGGCTTCATGCCGACGGTGCCGGTCAGCGCCGCCGGCTGACGGATCGAACCACCGGTGTCGGTGCCGAGGGCGACCGGCACGTGGTAGGCCGCCACGGCCGCCGCCGAACCGCCGCTCGAACCACCCGGGACGCGATCGAGCGCCCACGGGTTGGCCGTCGGGCCGTACGCGGAATGCTCCGTCGACGAGCCCATCGCGAACTCGTCCATGTTCGTCTTGCCGAGGATGACCGCCCCGGCCTCGCGGATGCGCTCCGTGATGTGCGCGTCGAATGGAGAGCGGTAGCCCTCGAGGATCCGCGAGCCCGCCGTGCACTGGCCGCCGGCCACCGAGACGAGGTCCTTCAGGCCGACCGGGATGCCGAGCAGCGGGTGGGTCCCGCCAAGGGCACCCTCGGCACGAGCGGCAGCGATCCGGGCGTCCGCGGCGTCGGCCTCCGCCAGCGCCCGTTCCCGATCGATCGTGAGCCACGCATTGAGCGCCCGGTTGTCGCGCTCCGCGCCTGCCAGGTGGGCCTCGGTCAGCTCGCGCGATGTCAGCTCGCCGTCCCGCAGCAGGGCGGCCTGCTCGTGGGCGTGGAGGCGCGTCAGGTCGGCCGGTCCGGGCATGGCTCAGTCGCGCTCGGTGAGGATCGGCGGGACGAGGAAGAAGTCGCCCTCGCGTGCCGGCGCGTTGCCGAGGACGGCTTCCGTCGGAAGCGATGGCCCCGCGACGTCCTCGCGCAGGATGTTCTCGAGCTCGATGGTCTGCGCCGTTGGCGGGATGGCGTCGGTGTCGAGCGTCGCGAGGATCGTGTACTGGTCGAGGATGTGGTTGAGCTGCCCCTCGAGCAGCGTCAGCTCGTCCTCGGTGAGCCCGAGTCGCGCGAGGTATGCGACGTGCTCGACGTCCGAGCGGGACAGCGTGGCCATGGGCCGATCATAGCCGAGCCGTCGGGCGGAGCCGCCTACGCCCGGGCGACCTCCCGGAAGGCGAGCGCGAGGCGCGCCTCCGCGATGCGGGCCTCGAACCCGGCCGCCGCCTCGAGCACGGATTCGCCCTCGAGGACCAGCTCGATCGGGCCGACCCGGCTGTCAACGCCGACTTCGATGCGCACGCTCCGGCCGCCCGCCTCGTCCACGAGCCGCAGCCCGGTGACGCGTCCCAGCGGCTGGATGACCGGCTCGATCTCGGCCTGGAAGCGCTCCAGGAACTGCTCGTCCGACTCGCGCATGGCGCCCTCCGTGGGCCGAGCCTACCAGACCCGCGTGGGCCGATCGGGGGATTGCCTGCGGGCAACGCGTCGCCGATCCTCGTGCCGAACCCACGATCCTCCCTTCCCGGAGCCGGACGCCGACCCAACGTGGCAATCCCTGACGAACTGATGGTCGCAACCGCCTGTCGCCAATGCGGCACGGTCGCTGCGAGCACGTCCGCGACCTTCTGCCGGCGCTGCGGACTGCCGTACGGCGCGCCGCCGCGAACCGACGTCGAGCTGCCGAGCTGTCACGTCTGCTACCAGACGGTCGATGACGACGGCCGACTCCCCAGCCTCGACGCGCCGGGCCTGCGGGTCGACCTCCACCGCCACCTCGCCGAACACGATCGCCACCCGGTCGGCGACGACGAATGGCTCGAGAGCCTGCGCCTCGGAGACCGGGTCCGCATCGGGCGCTGGTCAGCGCCGTTCGACGTGGTCCGTCGCTACCTCGTGACCGGGGTCGTCGAGGGCGGACGACGCCGGGCGTTCGAGCACAACACGATCGTGACGGCGATGACCCAGATCAGGCGCTTCGGCCACGGCGCCACGATCCTGGGCGACCAGCCCGAATGGCAGGCCGCGCGGGCCGCGGTCAGCGAGCTGATGGAGCGCTACCACCTCCGCCGTCGATGACCGGGCTCGGGCCGGCTCAGCCGGTCGGCGCGACGTCGGCGAACAGCTCGTCGTAGGCGTACTGGTCCCAGTCGCGGACCCAGATCTCGGCAATCTTCCCGTCGTCGATCCGGTACACGACCACGCGGTCGATGTCGATCGTGCGATCGCCACGCGTGACTCGCCAGTGGACCAGGCTCGCAGCGTGCGTGTCGCTGGCCAGGATGTCGTCGATGCCGAGGTTCTCGAACTTGCCGCCCGTGTCCTGGAAGATCCGCGTGTAGTACGCGAGCACCGCGTCCTGACCCTTGTAGTTGCCCGCATGCGGGCTGCGACCGGGAATGTGGAGGACGCAGTCCTCCGTGAAGTACGGCAGGATCTCGGCCGCACGGGCCGCCGTCAGCGTCTCCGAATAGCGGCGCAGGAGCTCGATGTTCGGGTGCGTCATCCCTCGGTTCCCTCTCCGGCCAGCAGCTTCCGGAAGCCGTCCCCGTCGAGGATCGGCACGCCGAGCTCCTGCGCCTTGGCGAGCTTCGAGCCGGCGCCCTCACCGGCCACGACGTAGTCCGTCTTGCGCGACACGGACCCGGCGGGCTTCCCGCCAGCGGCCCGGACCGCCTCCTCCGCTTCCTCGCGGCTGAACCCCTCGATCGTGCCGGTCACGACGACCGTCCTGCCGGCGAGCGGGCCGCCCTCCGCGGCCTCCGCGACAGCCGGCGCCTCGGGGTCGACGCCGACATCCGCCAGGTCGCCGAGCACGCCGCTCGTGGCGTCGTCGGCGAACCAGCCGGCGAGCGCCGCGGCGACGGTCGGCCCGACGCCCTCGACCTCCTCGAACCGTTCGGGCTGCTCCAGGGCGACCTGCCGCAGGAACGCGCCGACGCGACGCAGCCAGTCCTCGCCCGGCGGGACCTGGGCAGTGACCCAGCGCGCGAGGTCGATGGCGGTCGTCTCGCCCACCTGCGGGATGCCGAGGCCGTTGAGCACGCGCGCGAGCGGTCGCCTGCGCGACTTGTCGATCGCCCGGTGGAGGTTCTCGGCACTCTTCCGCCCGAACCGCTCGAGCGACTCGAGATCCTCGACGGTGAGCCGGTAGAAATCGGCTCGACTGCGCACGAGGCCGGTGGCCAGCAGTTGTTCGAGGACCTTCCAGCCGGCGCCCTCGATGTCCATCCCGCCGCGGCCGACGAAGTGGGCGAACTCCTGGCCGACACGCGCCGGGCAGCTCGGGTTCGGGCAGTAGTGGCGCACCGCGCCCTCGTCGCGGGTCACCGGCGTGCCACACACCGGACACGCCTCGGGCATGTCGAACTCGCGCTCGTCCCCGGTCCGCCGCTCGACGATGGGCCGGACGACCTCGGGGATGACATCGCCAGCCTTCTGGAGGATCACGTGGTCACCGATCCGGATGTCCTTGCGGCGCACCTCGTCGAGGTTGTGGAGCGTGGCACGGGCGACGGTCGAACCCGCCACCTTGGTCGGCGTGAGGTGCGCGACCGGCGTCAGCGTCCCGGTCCGCCCCACGTACGGGACGATGTCCTCGACGAAGCTCTCGACCTGCTCGGGCGGGTACTTGTAGGCGATCGCCCAGCGCGGTGCGCGGCTGACCATGCCGAGGCGCGCCTGCTGGTCGAACCGATCGACCTTGACCACGACCCCGTCCGTCTCGTACGGCAGCTCGTGACGGCCCTCGCGCCACGTTTCGGTGAACTCGATGACGCCCTCGATGTCGAGCCCGGCCTGGTGGTTCGGGTTCACCGGGAAGCCGAGGACCTCGAGACGTTCCAGGGCCCCGGACTGGGTCGACACGCCGACCGCCGCCGAATCGACGTCGGCGGCCTCGCCTCCGGCTGCCTCGGCCTCCTCGATCAGCTGGTAGAACCACGCCGACAGCAGCCGGTTGGCGGTGACCTGCGGGTCCTTCTGGCGGAGCGAGCCCGCGCCGCTGTTGCGCGGGTTCGCGTACAGCGGCAGTCCGGCCTCCTCGCGCTCGGCGTTGATCCGCGCGAACTCGGCCTTCGGCATGAAGACCTCGCCGCGGACGTCCATCGATGCGGTCGCCGACAGCCGCTCCGGGACGGCCTTGATCGTGCGCAGGTTGGCCGTCACGTCCTCGCCGGTCGTCCCGTCGCCGCGCGTGGCGCCCTGGACGAAGCGGCCGCGCTCGTAGCGCAGCGTGATCGCGAGGCCGTCGATCTTGAGCTCGGCGACATAGCGCAGCTCGTCGGCGGCCTCCGGCGCAGCCGGGAGGCCCAGGCCGCGGCGCACCCGCGCGTCGAACGCGCGGAGCTCGTCGTGCGTGAACGCGTTCCCCAGGGAGAGCATCGGCCGTCGGTGACGGACCTCGTCGAACGTCGTGCCGGTCGGGGTGCCGCCGACGCGCTGGGTCGGCGAATCCGGAGTGACGAGCTGCGGAAAGGCGTTCTCGAGCGCGACCAGCTCGCGGAACAGCTGGTCGTACTCGGCGTCGCTGATCTCGGGCGCATCCTCGACGTGGTAGAGGCGGTTCGCGCGCTCGATCTGCTCGACCAGCCCGCCATGGCGGGTGGCGGCGGCTTCGATGTCCAGCGCGGCCGCCTTCTCGACGAGCGACGGATCGACGGGCAGCTCGGTCGTCATCGACCTGAGAATACCGGCGGAACGCCTACACCGGCTCGACGTGCGTACCGGTGATCTCGGCGGGCGAGCGCACGCCCAGCAGCGCGAACGTCCGCAGGGTCTCCTCGCGCAGGATCGCCAGCGCGTGCGCGACGCCCGCTTCGCCGGCACAGGCCAGGCCGTACAGGAACGGGCGGGCGGCGAACACCGCACGCGCACCCATCGCGAGCGCGATCGCCACGTCCGGCCCGCGGCGGACGCCCCCGTCGAGGTACACCTCGGCCCGTCCATCGACCGCATCCACGACCTCGGCGAGCACGTCGATCGGGGCTGCCACGCGGTCGAGCTGCCGGCCGCCATGGTTGGAGACCCAGACGCCGTCCGCCCCGTGCTCGACGGCGAGTCGCGCATCCTCGGCGGTCAGGATGCCCTTGAGGACGAGCGGCAGGGACGACCAGCCGCGGATCGTGGCGAGGTCGTCCCAGGTGAGGCCGACGCTGCGCAAGTCGAGCACCTCGTCGATGTCGCCGTCCCACACTGCCCGCTTCGGCAGGTTGGCGTACGCGTCGCGACCGGGGTCGAAGTCCGTGCGCAGGACCTCGTCGCGGTAGCCGAGCACCGGCAGGTCGACGGTGAGCGCGATGGCGCCGTAGCCGGCCGCCTCGGCACGCTGGACCAGGTCGCGGCTGATCGCTCGGTCGCGCTGGATGTACAGCTGGAACCAGCGCGGGCCGTCGGGCGCGGCCGCTGCCACGTCCTCGATCGATCGCGAGGCCACCGTCGACACGACCTGCAGCACGCCGGCCGCCGCGGCGGCGCGGGCGGTCGCGCACTCCCCGTCGGCGTGGGCCATCCCGTGGAGCGCCGCAGGCGCGATCCCGAATGGCATCGCCACCTCGCTCCCAAGGAGCGTCGTCCGCAGGTCCACCGCCTCGACGTCGACGAGGACGCGCGGGCGCAACCGGTAGCGGGACCAGGACGCCAGCGTGTCCCGCAGCGTGTGCTCGTCCCACGACCCACCGGCGTAGTACGACCACGCCGCCGGATGCAGCCGTTCGCGGGCCAGCGGCTCGAAGTCGGCAAGGCGGACGATGCCGCCGAGCCCCAACGGTGGATCGGCCGGCGGCGGGTAACGGGACTCGAGCGTTTCGGTCATCGCGTGCAGGGTAGCCGGTCGCGCGGGCGCGGTGGCGAGCCGGCTCCTCGGTCCCGCGTTTGGCTCGCTGAGCGAGCAGTTCAGCGGTTGTCGGGCTCTCGTCTCAGAATGGCTCGCTGAGCGAGCAGTTCAGCGGTCGGGGTCAATGGCTCGCTGAGCGAGCAGTTCAGCGGCTCTTGCGCTTCAGCCGCCGGTTCGCTCGCTGGGCGAGCCAAGCCACGGCCAGGAGGGTCGCCAGGCCGCGACGCGGTGCGGCGATCAGCCGGTGATCTCGAGGTTCGCGAGGCTTGCCAGCATCGTCTTGCGGCCGATGCCCGCGTCCTTGAAGGCGACCGTGACCTCCTCGTCGCTCCGGGTGAGCTTCGAGGTGACGACGATCCCCTCCCCCCAGGCGGTATGGCGGACCCGGTCGCCGTCACGGAACTGGCGTTCACCGGGGATGACCGGACGACGGGGCTTCGCAGGTTCGGCCGCCGGGGGGTTGGCCTCGCCGGAACGCGTCGCCCCCGGACTCGTACGAGCGGTCGAGCGCGTCGTCCCAGGCGCGCAGCGACGCACGCGACAGCTGCCCCGAGCGGGCGCCGTCGGCGAACGCCTCGCGCTTGGCGCCGAGGTCGCGCGTGGGCCGGAACGGCTCGCCGGGAGGCGGCGCCCCGGGCCGGCCGCTCCCCTGCCGGTAGGCCGCGCCCGTCCCACGGACCGGGGTATTGAACCGGGACGTGCGGCGCGCTCCGAACACGAGATCCAGGTCCAGGTCGCGCCCGTCGTCGGTCGCGGCAAGCTGCGGGCCTTCCATGAGCTCGGGCGGGATCTCGAGCAGGAACCGCGACGGGACGCTGGCCTGGCCCATGCCCCACGTGGCGCGGCGCCAGGCGTGCGACAGGAACAGGCGCCGCTTCGCGCGCGTGATCCCGACGTAGGCGAGGCGCCGTTCCTCCTCGAGCTCCTGCTCGTCATCGAGCGCACGGCTGTGCGGGAACAGGCCCTCCTCGAGGCCGGCGATGAACACGACCGGGAATTCGAGGCCTTTCGCCGCATGGAGCGTGATCAGGACGACCGAGTCCGCCTCGCCTTCATAGCTGTCCTGGTCGGCCACGAGCGCGGTCTCCTCGAGCAACCGATCGAGCGCGTCGTCGGGGCTCAGGTCGTCGTAGCGCGTCGTCACGGAGCGCAGCTCGAGCAGGTTGGCCCAGCGTTCCTCGCCTTCCTCGGAACCGTCGGCGAGCATCTGTCGGTAGCCCGACGCCTCGAGGGCCTCGTCGAGGAGCTCGGGGAGTGGCAGCACCCCGACCCGCGTTCGCAGCCGGCGGACGAGCGCCGCGAACTCGGCCAGCGCGTTCCGCGTGCGCGGCGCCAGCTCGGCTTCGCCACGCGCGGCCGCCTCGATCGCGCCCCAGTACGTCCCCTCCTCGCGACCCGCCAGGGCACGGAGCACTTCGATCGTCTTCTCGCCGATGCTCCGCGCGGGCACGTTGATGATCCGCTCGAAGCTCACGCTGTCGGTGTCGGAGCGCAGGATGCGCAGATAGGCCAGCGCGTCCTTGACCTCGCGCCGGGCGTAGAACCGCGTCCCGCCGACGAGCTGGTAGCGGATCCCGTAGCGCAGGAACGATTCCTCGATCGCCCGGGACTGCGCGTTCATCCGGTACATCACCGCGATGTCGCGGGCCCGGAAGCGGGTCTCGGACTCGTCGTCGTCAGCGCGCCGGGTCAGGACGCTCCCGCGTCCCCCGACGAGGTTCTCCACCTGGCGGGCGATCCACTCGGCCTCCTCCTCCTCGTTGTAGGCCTCGAAGCGCTGGATGCGCAGCCCGCCGGCGTTCTCCGTCCAGAGCTTCTTGTCCTTGCGCGCCGTGTTGCGCGAGACGACCGAGTGGGCAGCGTCGAGGATCAGCTGGGTCGAGCGGTAGTTCTGCTCGAGCTTGACGACCGTCGCCTTCGGCCAGTCGCGTTCGAAGTCGAGGATGTTGCGCAGGTCCGCGCCACGCCACGAGTAGATCGACTGGTCGTCGTCACCGACGACGCACAGGTTGCCGTGCGTCGCGGCGAGCGCGCGGATCCACAGGTACTGGGCGCGGTTCGTGTCCTGGTATTCGTCGACGTGGAGGTAGCGCCAGCGTTGCTGGTACTGCTTCAGGACCTCGGGCGCCTCCTCGAACAGGCGCACGGCCTCGAGCAGCAGGTCGTCGAAGTCGAGTGCCTTGGCCGTCCGCAGCCGCTCCTGGTAGCGCTTCGCCAGGCGCGCGATCGTGCGGTCGCGGTGGTTGACGGCGTTCTCGGCGAGAAACGTCGGGTCGAGCATCTCGTTCTTCGCACGGCTGATCGCGCCGAGCACGACCGACGGGCGGAACTCACCGGTCAGCGGCATGTCCTCCTCGCGGAGGATCTGCTTCATCAGCGCCTGCTGGTCGTCGGTGTCGTAGATGACGAACCGGCGGGCGATGCCGATCGCCTCGCCGTTCTGGCGAAGCACCCGGGCGCACAGCGAATGGAACGTGCCCGCCTGGACGTCCCGGCCGGGTTCGCCGACGAGGCTGATGATCCGCTCGCGCAGCTCCGCCGCCGCGCGGTTCGTGAACGTGACCGCGAGGATCTTCCAGGGCGCAACGTCCTTCACGCCGACGAGGTACGCGATCCGGTGGGCGAGGACGCGGGTCTTGCCCGAGCCGGCGCCGGCCAGGATCAGCAGCGGCCCTTCGGTCGTCGTGACCGCTCGAGCCTGCTCCGGGTTGAGGCGGCCGATGATCTCCTCTGCCCGCCGCTCGCGGGCCGCCGCTCGCTCTGCCTCCAGGGCGGCCCGGGTTGCCGCATCCGCCGGCGCCGCGGGCTGGTCCGCGGGAGCAGGGGCATCACGCAGCCACTCGGGTTCCTCGGGGGCGGCCGGCGCGCTCTCCGCGACGTCGTTGAACTGCGTACCGACGGTCGCCGCGGCGTCGTCGAGCGTGCGCGCGGACTGCCGCCGTCGGGAGGTGGGACTCACCGTGCAATTGTAGGCGGCGGCCCTTCCGCCCAACGTATCCGGGCGGGTTCCGGGCACAAAGGAGCCCGCCGCGGCAGGCGCCGCGACGGGCTCGATTGGATCGCGGGGGAGACTAGCTCTGGACCTGATCGGCCGGCGGCGCCTCGATCGACACCGCCTCGTCCCAGTTCGACAGGGTCACCGCCAGCGTGACGTTGCCCTGCGACCCGAGGTCCACGGTGAGGTCGACGCCTGCCGGGCGCAGCGTGTCCTTCTCGACCTTGAACGTTGCCTTGATGCTGGCCTCGCTCATGTCGGCCGGCAGCCCCTCGGTCGGGAGCTCGCCACCGAGCGACTGGAGCTCGGCGCTATCCAGGTCGATCGTGACCGTGTAGCACTGCTTGTCGCCGCAGCTGACGTCCTCACCCTTGGTCGGCTGGACCTTCGTGAGCTGCTCGCGGAGCTGGGCGATGTCCTCCTCGGTCATGTTGGTCGCCTCGTCGACGGCGCCCGCCTCGGCCTCCGACTTCTGGTACAGCGGCCCGGTGAGCGACGTCTTGACGTACGAGGTCCCGCCGACCTGGATCAGCTCCCCGCTGACGCCCATCAGCGCCGGGGCGGAGAACGTGGCCTTGGCGTTCTTGTTCTCGACGTCAACGTCGAGCTGGGCGGTCGTGTTGTCGAGCGGGAACGCGGCCGTCGAGCCGGTGCCCATCGCGTCGACGTTGACCGATCCGCTCACCGCGACGTCGGCCCGGAAGCTCTTGACGTCCTGGAGCGTCTGGACGGACTGGGCAAGGATGTCGACAGGGTCGGTCAGGGCCGGCGCGGCCGGCGCGCCGCCGCTGCACGCCGCGACAACGGCGATGACGGACGCGGCCAGCGTCAGGCGAAGCGAGCGATGGCGTGACATGAACACTCCTCGATGGGTTGCGCGTGGGTCCCCCGTGCGCCGACCTGACGGTGCCGGGCCGCGGACAGGGTGGCGGCAGGCGCCGCGGCTGTCAAACGCCGGACGCTGCGCGCCGTTTCCCCTATGACGGCTCGAGACGCAGGGTCGTGTCGAGGATGTCCTCGGCAACCATGCTCTGGGCCGACTTCGACTTCCGGTACTTGGTCAGGAACCCGTCCGAGCAGCGTCGGACGGAGTCCGCATCCGTGGCCTGTGCCGCGAATGCAGGGAGGCGGCGATCCCCGGCGACGATGGTGACGGCCGGATTGGCGACGGCCTCCCGGTACCAGCGGGCACGCTTGCCGAGCCACGACCGGACGAACACATCCTCGCCATCGACGACGACCCAGATGATGGCTGAGTGCACTGGCCCATCCGGCGCCGTTCGCGTCTCGATCCGGATCTCGGGGGAGGCGGCCAGGAGCTCGAGGTTGTCGCTATCGAAGGCCATAGCAGATGCTACGGGAATCGAGCCCGGGTCGTGCCCGGGCTCGTTTATCGCTGGATTTGAGCGGTGTCGACGGGCAGCCGCAAGGCGTCGGTGAGGGGGCGAGCGAGCGCACTGGATGTGCTGAGCGGCCCCGCAGCCGACAACGCCGCGGATGCGCCGGTGACCCGGGCTCCTGTGTGGTCGCGGCGAGGACTAGAAGTCCATGCCTCCGCCGTGGTCGTGGCCGCCACCGGCGACCGCCTTTTCCTTCTCCGGGATGTCCGTGACGACCGTCTCGGTGGTCAGGACCATCGCGGCGATGGAAGCGGCATTCTGGAGTGCCGAGCGGGTGACCTTGGCTGCGTCGACGATCCCCTCCTTGAAGAGGTCGCCGTACTCGCCCTTGAGCGCGTCGTAGCCGAAGCCGGGCTTGAGCGTCTTGACGTGCTCGACCACGACTTCGCCATGCGCGCCGGCGTTGTCGGCGATCTGGCGGGCCGGGGCCTCGAGGGCCTTGCGCACGATGTCGACGCCGATCTGCGCGTCGCCTTCGAGCTTGATCTTGTCGAGGGCCGGGATGGCCTGCAGGAGGGTGGTGCCGCCGCCGGCGACGAGGCCCTCTTCGACGGCCGCGCGGGTCGTCGAGAGTGCATCCTCGATGCGGTGCTTCTTCTCCTTGAGCTCGACCTCGGTGGCCGCGCCGACCTTGATCACCGCGACGCCGCCGGACAGCTTGGCGAGGCGCTCCTGGAGCTTCTCGCGGTCGTAGTCCGAGGTCGTCTCCTCGATCTGGGCCTTGATCTGGCCCATGCGGCCCTTGATCGCGTCAGCGGAGCCGGCGCCGTCGACGATCGTCGTGTCGTCCTTGGTCGAGACGACGCGGCGGGCCGACCCGAAGTCCTCGGCGTGTGACGGAGTCGAGCTTGCGCCCGATCTCCTCGCTGATGACGGTGCCGCCGGTCAGGACGGCGATGTCGCGGAGCATCTCCTTGCGGCGGTCGCCGAAGCCCGGGGCCTTGACGGCCAGGACCTGGATCGTGCCGCGGAGCTTGTTCACGACGAGCGTGGCGAGCGCCTCACCGTCGACGTCCTCGGAGATGATGAGGATCGGCTTGCCGAGCTGGACGCCCTTCTCGAGGGCCGGGAGCATGTCCGGGACGCTCGAGATCTTCTTGTCGGTGATCAGGATGAACGGGTTCTCGAGGACCGTCTCCATCCGATCGGGGTTGGTCACGAAGTACGCCGAGATGTAGCCCCGGTCGAACTGCATGCCCTCGGTGTATTCCTTCTCGAGGCCGAGGCTCTGGCCCTCCTCGACGGTGATGACGCCGTCCTTGCCGACCTTGTCCATCACCTCGGCGATGACCTCGCCGACCTCGGGATCCGCGGCGCTGATTGCCGCGACGGCCGCGATCTGCTCGCGGTTGTCGACCGGGCGAGACTGCTTCGCGATCTCGGCGACGACGACCTCGACGGCCTTCTCGATGCCGCGCTTGACGACCATCGGGTTCGCCCCGGCAGTCACGACGCGCAGGCCCTCGGCGACCATCGCCTGACCGAGCACGACTGCTGTCGTGGTGCCGTCGCCGGCGACGTCGTCGGTCTTGGTGGCGACTTCCTTCAGGAGCTGGGCGCCCATGTTCTCGAACGGGTCCTCGAGCTCGATGTCGCGAGCGATCGTGACGCCGTCGTTGGTGATCGTCGGGGACCCGAACTTCTTGTCGAGTACGACGTTGCGGCCCTTGGGGCCAATGGTGACGCGAACTGCGTCGGCGAGGCGGTCGATGCCCCGCTTGAGCGATCGACGAGCGGTCTCGTCGAAGACAAGCTGCTTAGCCAATTCGGTGTGTCCTCCAGGATCGGTGTGGGTCGGGTCTGGGCAGGATCGAAGCCGACCTAGTCGGTCACGACCGCGAGGATGTCCTTCTGGCTGACGATGAGGAGGTCCTCTTCGTCGACCTTGAACTCCGTCCCCGCGTACTTGGCGTAGAGAACCTTCTGGCCGACTTCGACGTCGATCGGCTGGCGCTTGCCTTCGTTGTCGAAGGCGCCCGGGCCGACCGCGAGGATCTGCCCCTCCTGGGGCTTCTCCTTGGCGGTATCGGGCAAAACGATGCCGCTTTTCGTCATTTCCTCACGCGGGGTCGGCTTGATGACCACGCGGTCGCCCAGCGGGCGAAGCTTGGTCGAAGCAGCAGTGGCAGTCGCCAACGTGCATTCCTCCTTGACGGCTCTTGCCGGCCGTCCGGCGTCGACTTTGGGACGAGCGCTCGGTCGCGACGCGCCGCCCGGGTGGTGTCCCCGGGAACTGCGGGTCAGCGGACTTCGCGGCTCGCTGGCACTCTCGTGTCGAGAGTGCTAACACCTTATCGAACCCGGTGGTGCGCTGTCAACCCGAATTGCCTGATTCCCGGGGTCGCGATCTCGGGAACGTGCGGTCGTAGGCGGCGACCAGCGTCTCGCCGAGGGCCTCGAGGGCCTCTCCACGCGCTTCGGCCACCCACGCGGCCGTCACCCTGACCCACTCGGGCTCGTTGCGGGAACGCGGCGCGCCGGGCGGCGCAAGGAACGGCGAATCGGTCTCGACGAGCAGCCGGTCCGACGGCACAAGGCCGGCAACCTCGCGGGACGCCTCCTCGCCGCCGCGGAACGCGAGGCCCGAGAAGCTGATCGCGAGCCCGAGATCGAGCACTGCCCGGGCGTAGTCGACCGGCCCCGAAAACGAGTGGATGACGGCCGGCGGACGCTCCCCAAACGCTGCGGCCCACGCTCCCCCGCCAACTCCGGCCGCCCGCAGCTCGGCCAGCAGCGCGTCCTGTGCGTCCCGCCGGTCCGCGGCCGAGCGGCAGTGCAGGATGGCCGGCTTGCCGGTTTCGAGCGCGAGCGCCAGGTTGCGCCGCAGGTTCGTCAGCTGGTCCGGGATCGGCGAGAAGACGCGGTCGTAGTCGAGCCCGGTCTCGCCGATGGCGACCACCCGCGGATCCGCGCCACGGACCGCGATCGACGCCCAGCTCGCGTCGTCGACCTTCGCTGCGTCGTGCGGGTGCACGCCGACGGACGCGTCGAGCCACGGATGCGCGTCCGCGAGCACGAGCGCGCGCTCGCACGACCAGACGTTCCAGCCGGGCACGAGGATCCGCTCGAGCCCGGCCGCGCGCGCCCGGTCGAGGACGTCGTCGACATCCGCGTCGAAGCGGTCCGCGTTGAGGTGGCAGTGGCTGTCGACGAGCGGCACGATGATCAGCCGGTCGCGGATTCGACGGCCTCGGTCTCCAGCCTCGGGAAGAGCGGCTCCGCCGCGCCGACGCCGCCTGATTCGCTCGCGTGGGCGCCCCAGCGCAGCTCCTCGAGCAGGGCTGGCCCGCCGTTGCCGTCGTCGCCGTACGGATACGCGTACCCGAGTTGCGCGAGCACGCGCGGAGGTGTGGCAGGCATGAACGGCGCTGCGGCGAGCGCGATGAGCCGGCACGCCTCGAGCAGGTCACCGAGCACCTCGCGCAGTCGCGCGGCTGCCGCGTCGTCCCCGTCCTTGGCAGCCTTCGCGAGCGTCCACGGCTGCGCGGCGTCGACGAGCTTGTTGGCGTCCGAGACGAACCCCCACAGGGCGGCCAGGGCATCGTGGAGGAGGCATCCCTCGAGGCGCTCCGCGTAGTCCGAGGCGACTGACGCCCATCGGGCTCCGAGCGGCGACGCGTCGGCTTCGCGCGGCGCGGGGCGGTCACCGTCGAGGTAGCGGTTGGTCATCGTGACCGTGCGGTTCACGAGGTTGCCGAAATCATTGGCCAGGTCCGCGTTGTAGCGACGCACGAAGAGGTCCCATGACACGTCGGCGTCCCGATCGAACGGGACCTCGCGCAGCGTCACGTAGCGGATGCCATCGGTCCCGAACGTGGAGACGAGGTCGATCGGGTCGAGGAAATTGCCGCGGCTCTTGGACATCTTCTCGCCCTGCACGGTCATGAACCCGTGGACCCACACCTTGCGGGGCGCCTCGAGCCCGGCGCTCCACAACATCGCCGGCCAGAAGATCGTGTGGAACCGCGCGATGTCCTTGCCGATGATGTGCAAGTCGGCCGGCCACCACCGCGCGAATGCCTCGGCGTCGTCGGGGAACCCGGCCCCCGTGATGTAGTTGATCAGCGCGTCGTACCAGACATAGATCTTGCCCGCTTCCGGGTCCCACGAGCCGTCCTCGCGCAGTGACGTCTCGCCGTTCTCCGTGATCGGGAACGGGATGCCCCAGTCGCCCGGCGTCCGCTCGCGGCTGATCGAGAAGTCCTCGAGTCCCTGGCGGATGAACCCGAGCATCTCGTTGCGCCGGTAGTCGGGCTCGACGAACTCGGGATGCTCGGCGAACTGGCGCTCGAGCCGCTCCTGGTAGGCCGACAGGCGGAAGAACCAGTTGCGCTCGGTGAGCCACTGCAACGGCACGCCCGGGTGGTTCGGGCAGATCGTCCCCTCGGCCGTCTCGAGGACGTCACTCGCGCTGCGAAAGCCCTCGTTGGGGCAGTACCAGCCCTCGTACGTGCCGGGGTAGATGTCGCCGTTCGCGTACGCCCGGCGGACCATCTCCTGGGCCGCCCGGACGTGGTCGGGATCGGTCGTCCGGATGAACCGGTCGGGGCTGATCCCGAGCGCCGCCTCGGCAGACAGGAATTCGTCGACCTTCTCGTCGACGAACGCGCGCGGGCTGCGGCCTTCGTCGAGCGCGCTCTGGGCGATGTTGATCGAGTGCTCGTCCGTACCCGTGAGGAAGCGCGTCGGCACGCCCTTCATCCGGTACCAGCGCGCGATCGCGTCGGCGGCGATCACCTCGTACAGCGTGTGGAGGCCGGGCTTGTTGTTCGCGTAGGCGATGGAGGTCGTCAGGTAGTAACGGTCGACCATGGGGGCGGATCCTCGGACTCGGGAGCGTCGGCGCACCCGTGGGGTGCGCGGTCGGGCATCAGGCGGCGGTCCGCCTCAGCGGTCGATCACGACCGCTCGGAGCGGCGCCGCCCGGGCATCGCCACGTGGCTCCCGATGCGGTCCATGGCCCGATGATGGACGAGCGCTCCGAACGGGTCAACCGGGCCGCCTCGAGCGGCTCCACCCTCAGTGGCGGAAGTGGCGCACCCCGGTGAGCAGCATCGTGGCGCCGACCCGGTCCGCGGCCGCGACGACCTCGGCGTCACGAATCGAGCCGCCGGGCTGGACGAACGCCGTCACGCCGGCAGCGAGGCAGACCTCGACCGCGTCGGGGAAGGGATAGAAGGCGTCGGACGCACAAGCGGCACCGGCCGGGCTGCCGTGGCCGAGCATGGCGTGGGCCTTCTCGACTGCCTGGCGCGCGGCATCCACCCGGCTGGTCTGGCCCGAGCCGATCCCGATGAGCCGCCGCTCGCGGACGAGGACGATCGCGTTCGAGGTGACGCCACGGACAATCCGCCATGCGAGGTCGAGATCGAGATGCTCCCCGTCCGACGGCGCACGTTGCGTGGCCAGCTGCCAGACCGAGGCGTCATCGGCGAGCGTGTCCGGCGCGGTGACGAGCACCGCGCCCCCGGCGGTCCGGATCGCGCCGAGCGGGTCCGGGTGGACGTGGTGGCCGACCGCTGGGCCGTCGTTGGCCAGTGCCGGGTCGACCAGCACCCGCAGGTTCGGTTTCGTGGCGAGCACCTCGCGCGCCGCCTCGTCGAACCCGGGGGCGATGACGATCTCGAGGAAGATCGACACGAGGGCCTCGGCGACTGCCCCGTCGACCGGACGCGTCAGCGCGACGACACCGCCGAATGCGGACACGGGGTCCGCTTCGAGCGCGGCATGCCACGCCTCGAGGAGCGTCGGCCGCTCCGCGGCGCCACACGGGTTCGTGTGCTTGACGATCGCGACGCCCGGCCCGCGCAAGGCCCGCCCGAGCGCGTCGGCCGCCGAGGCATCGAGGACATTGTTGAACGACAGGGTCTTGCCCTGGAGCGGCGGTGCGTTCGATGCGAACGGGCCGTCCGACGTCGCGGGAGCCGGACGCTGATAGCGCGCCGCGGGCTGGTGCGGGTTCTCCCCGTAGCGCAGCGTCTCGACCTTCTCGAGCGAGAGCGTGATCGTCGCCGGATACGGGTCGGTCGCGCCGGGCAGACCGGGCTCGTCAGGCAGCTGGACCCCCGCCGCTGCCATGCGCGGCGGCAGCTCGGCGGCGATTCGGGCGTCGTATGCGGCCGTGTGGCGGAACGCTTCCGCTGCGAGTGCCGAGCGGAGGCCCAGCGGGATCCCGGCGTCGCGCTGCAACGCCTCCAGGACCTGCCCGTAGCGAGCCGGGTCGGTGACGATCGCGACATTGGCGTGGTTCTTCGCTGCGGCCCGCACCATCGACGGCCCCCCGATGTCGATCTCCTCGACGAGCGCGTCGAAGGCGATCCCCGGTCGGGCAGCAGCCTCCGCGAACGGATAGAGGTTCACGACAACGAGCTCGAACGGCGCGATGCCCGCCTCGACGAGCTGGCGGCGATGGTCGGGCAGGCGCCGGTCGGCGAGGAGACCGCCGTGGACGCGCGGGTGCAGCGTCTTGATCCGGCCGTCGAGCATCTCCGGGAACCCGGTCACGGCCGCGACGTCGGTGACCGGCAGGCCCCCCTCGCGCAGGGTCCGGGCCGTGCCGCCGGTCGACACGAGCTCGAACCCGAGCCGGACGAGGCCTGTCGCAAGCGCGATGAGGCCGCTCTTGTCCGACACGGACAGCAGCGCGCGGCGCGGAGCCGGCACGGCTGCGTCGGCGAGCTCGGAGTCCAGGCGCACGTGACGACCGTCGACGCTGAGCGCCCCGGCCACGACCTGCGCCACGACCCGCGGCAGGAGCTGGTGCTCGGCGGCCCGGATGCGTTCGTGCAGGGCGGCCTCGTCATCGCCCGCGAGGACCGGCACCGGCGCCTGCGCCACGATCGGCCCACCGTCGAGCGTGTCGTCGACGATGTGGACGGTGCAGCCGGTGACCGCAACCCCGTACGCGAGCGCGTCACGGACGGCGTGGGCGCCGGGGAACGCGGGCAGGAGCGAGGGATGCGTGTTGAGGATGCGGCCGGGGAATGCGGCGAGGACCTTCGGTCCGATGAGCCGCATGTAGCCGGCGAGCACGACCGCGTCGGGCGCGACGGCCTCGAGCGTTTCGGCGAGCGTGGCATCGTCGCCGCCCGGGACGAGCGCCGTGTCGATCCCCTGCTCAGACGCCCAGTCGAGCGCCGGGCACTCGCGATCGGCGAAGACGAGCACGATCTTCGCCCCAAGGGCGCCGCGGTCGGCTGCGGCGGCGAGTGCGCGCAGGTTCGACCCCGTCCCGGACACGCCGACCGCGATCCCGCCGCTCATGCGAGGCGCTCCAGCGGCCCCTCCGCGTACCGGCCGCCGAGCTCGTCGACCGGGGCGACCTCGCCGATCAGGCGTGCGTCGAGCCCTTCGGCGGCGAACGCCGTCAGTGCGCCCGGCACGGCCCCGGCCGCCACGACCGCGACCATCCCGATCCCGCCGTTGAAGGTCGCCCGAAGCTCGTCGTCCTCGAGCCCGCCCAGTGCGCCGAACAGCCGCATCACCGACGGCATCGGCCAGCGGCCCGGATCGAGACGCGCCCCGAGGCCAGGTGGCAGCGTCCGTGGCACGTTCCCCGGCAGGCCGCCACCGGTGATGTGGGCCAGCCCGCGCAGGTCGTCCCCGCCGGCCAGGAGGCGGCGTCGCGCCGCAAGCACGCCCCGGGCGTAGATCCGGGTCGGCGTGAGGAGCACCTCGCCCAGCGTGGCAAGCCCGTGCTCGGGCTCCGCGACCACCGCCGTGTCACGAGCGGCGTCGCCGAGTGACCGACGGAGCTGCTCCTGGTACGGCCGCCCAAGGTCGAGGTCCCATTGCGCGATCAGCGAGCGCGCCAGCGAGAACCCGTTCGCATGGAGCCCGGACGCCGCGACACCGAGGATCGCGTCTCCGGCACGAACGGCGCTCCCGTCGATCAGCGCCTCGCGCTCCACGACGCCAATGCACGAACCGGCGAGGTCGAACGAATCCTCGGGCATCAGCCCCGGATGCTCGGCGGTCTCGCCGCCGATGAGCGTGCAGCCGGCCTCGCGACAGCCGGTCGCGACCGACCCCACGAGCTCGGCGACACCGATCGGGTCGAGGCGCCCGACCGCCACGTAGTCGAGGAACGCGATGGGTTCGGCGCCCGAGCACACCACGTCGTCGGCACACATCGCCACGAGGTCGATGCCGATGGTGTCGTAGCGATGCAGCGCGACGGCGATCGCGCTCTTCGTGCCGACGCCGTCGGTCGACCCGACGAGGACCGGCTCGCGGTAGCCGGCCGGGATCGTGAACGTGCCGCCGAACCCGCCGAGCTCGCCCGGGCCGCCGCGGCCGCCGCCTGGGTCGTCGCCCCGGTACGTCGACGCGACCGCGTCACGCATCAGCTCGACCGCGTGCTCCCCGGCTGCCACGTCCACGCCCGCATCCAGGTATGCGGCTCTCCGTTGGTTTGTCACGACCGCACCGAGGCCGGAGGCGGAGCTCCGCGACGCCATCCGCCCGAGGTTTCGGTGACCGTCAGCCCTTCCTCGAGCACGAACTTGCGCGCGGCCGCGTCATACGGGACGGGCTCCGGGTAGTGACCGTCGAAGCAGGCGAAGCAGAATCGCTCGTATGGCAGCTCGAGGGCTGCCAGGACGCCCTGGATCGACAGGTAGCCGAGCGAGTCCGCCCCGACGAACTCGCGGATCTCCTCCTCGGTGTGGGTCGACGCGATGAGCTCGGTCTCGATCTGCGTGTCGATGCCGTAGAAGCAGGGGTGGTAGATCGGTGGAGCCGAGATCCGGAGGTGGACCTCCGTCGCTCCCGCACGGCGCAGCAGCGACACGATCTGCTTCGTCGTCGTGCCGCGGACGATCGAATCGTCGACGACCGTGAGACGCCGCCCACGCACGACCTCGCGCAGCGGGTTCAGCTTGATCGTCACGCCTCGCTGGCGCATGGTCTGCGACGGCTGAATGAACGTTCGCCCCGTGTAGCGGTTGCGGACCAGGCCTTCCCGGTACGGGATGCCGGCACCCTCCGCGAACCCCGCGGCCGCCGGCGCCCCCGTGTCCGGAACGGGCATCACCATGTCGGTGTCGGCCGGATGCTCGACGGCCAGCTGGAGGCCCATGCGGCGACGGGCCTCGTACAGGTTGCGGCCCTCCATGTAGGTGTCTGGCCGGGCGAAGTAGATGAGCTCGAACACGCACAGGGCGGGAGTCGCTTCGGCGAAGCGGACCGAGCGTGGGGCGACGCCAGGCTCGAGCACCACGAGCTCGCCCGGCTCGACGTCGCGAACGTATTCGGCACCGACGATGTCCAGCGCTGCCGTCTCGGACGCGATGCACCAGCCCGTGGATCCGTCGTCGTCCGCCCACAGCCCCGTGCCACTCGCCGCGTTCGGGCAGGCGCCCGAGCACGAGGGGCCGGAAGCCGAACGGATCGCGCACGCCGATGACCCGCCGCTCGTCGAGGACGACCAGGCTGTACGCCCCACGGACGCGGGGCAGGACGCGCTGCAGGGCCTCGACCGTGTCCGCGGCCGGCTCGTCGGCGAGGAGCGCGGTCAGCAGCTCGGTGTCGGTCGAGGCCGGCAACCGCGCCCGCCCGCCGTGCAACTGGTCGAGCAGCTGGCGGGTGTTCACGAGATTGCCGTTGTGCCCGATCGCGATCGCGCGTCGGGGGCCGAGGCGGAACGTCGGCTGGGCGTTCTCCCAGACCGTCGAACCCGTGGTCGAGTAGCGGCAATGGGCGATCGCGAGGCGACCGCGGAGGCTCGGCAGCCGCCGCTCGTCGAGTACCGAGCTGATCATCCCGAGGTCCTTGTAGAGCATCAGCTGCTCGCCGTCGCTCACTGCCAGTCCCGCCGACTCCTGGCCGCGGTGCTGGAGCGCGAACAGGCCGAGCGCGGCGATGTTCGCGGCCTCGGTGGGCTCACCGGTCGGCAGCACGACGCCGAACACGCCGCACATCAGGACGTGCGCCTCGGACGCCCAGCCGAGGGCGCGTTCGAGGCCGTGGTCCCACGCGTGGCGCAGGTCGTCGACCGCCACGTCCAGCTCGTCGGCGACGTCACCGCCGCGCTCCTCGGCTGCGCCCGTGGCGCCGGCGCCGGCCAGCCGGATCACGACCCGCGAACCGCCGACCGTGCCGATCGTCTCGACCGGGAGGCCGTGCTGCCGGGCCAGGAGCTCCAGCGCCGGCGCGTGGCGGGGGCGCGTCGTCAGCACGACGCGCGAGGGGCTCTCGCCGAACATCTCGACGGCCGGCGAGTTGGCGACCGGCAGCCGGACGCGGACCCCGAGCCCGCTCCAGATCGCGCACTCGGCGAGCGCCACGGCGAGCCCACCGCCCGACACGTCCTGGGCCGATGCGACCAGCCCGCGCGCGACGGCCTCGCGCACGAACGCCTGGAGCGCGGCCTCGCAGGCCAGGTCGAGCGACGGCGGGTCGTCCTCGGCCGCGGCACCGGCCAGCCGCGCGTACTCGCTTCCCGCAAGGCCCGGACCGCTCTCACCTGCGAGGACGATCGAATCGCCTTCGGCCGTGAAGGCCGGGCCGACGAGCGTGGCGATGTCGTCGAGCAGCCCCACGACACCGATCTCGGGCGTCGGGGCAATCGATCCACCCGGGGACTCGTTGTAGAGCGAGACGTTGCCGCCCGTGACGGGCAGGCCGAGCGCCCGACAGGCGTCGGCGAGTCCGCGTACTCCCTCGCCCAGCTGCCAGAACGCCTCGGGCCGGGTGGGGTCGCCGTAGTTCAGGCAGTTCGTGACGCCGAGCGGGCGCGCCCCGGTGATCGAGATGTTGCGGGTGGCCTCGGCGACGCTCAGCGCGGCGCCCAGCCACGGGTCGATGGCACCGACCGCCTGGTTGGCATCGGTCGTCGCGACGAGGGCCTTGGTCGTGCCGCGAACACGCAGCACCGCCGCTCCACGGCCGGGGCCGGCCACCGTGTCCGCGCCCACCGTCGAGTCGTACTGCTCGAAGACGGCCCGTCGCGAAGAGAGGTTCGGCGAGCCGACGAGCGCCAGCAGGACCGCGCCGGGGTCCATGCCCCGCTCCGGCAGTCGGTCGCTGATCACCGTCGGGGCTCCCGGCGCCGGTGCCGCGCGCCGATGGGCCGGCGGCGCGGCAAGCCGGTCGTGGACGATCGCGTCGCTGGTCAGGGCCGGCGCAGGCATCCGGGCAATCTCCCGGCCGCCCTCGACAACCGCGATGTCGCCGTCGTCCGTCACCCGCCCGATGACGGCGACCGGCAGGCCCCATCGTGCGCAGACGTCGCGGACAGCCTCCCATTGGTCGGGTCGCACGATGGCGAGCATCCGCTCCTGCGACTCGGAGATCAGGACCTCGAACGCCTCGAGGTCGGGTTCGCGCCGCGGCACCGCGTCAAGGTCGATCAGGATCCCGGTGCCCGCCCGGTCCGCGGTCTCCGACGTCGCGCAGGTGATGCCGCCCGCGCCGAGGTCCTGGAGACCCTCCACCAGTCCGCGCTCGATGAGCTCGAGCGAGGCTTCGATCAGCAGCTTCTCGGCGAACGGGTCGCCCACCTGAACCGGAAGGGCGCTTGGACGGGTCTCTCGTTCGGAGAAGGTCGCGGACGCCAGCACGGACGCCCCGCCGATCCCGTCCCGACCCGTCGCCGATCCGAACAGCACGGCGAGGTTGCCCGGGCCGGGCGCCGCGGCCCGCGTGAGCAGCCGTTCCTCGAGCAGCCCGATCGCCATCACGTTGACGAGCGGGTTGCCCCCGTACGACTCGTCGAACACCAGCTCCCCGCCGATCGTCGGCACGCCGACGCAGTTGCCGTACCCGCCCACGCCCCTGACCACGCCGTCGACGAGGTGGCGCGTGCGCGCCGAGTCCGGGTCGCCGAAGCGCAACGCGTCGAGTACCGCAATCGGGCGGGCGCCCATCGTGAAGATGTCGCGGAGGATCCCGCCGACACCGGTCGCCGCGCCCTGATATGGCTCGACCGCGCTCGGGTGGTTGTGGGATTCGATCTTGAACGCGACCGCGAGGCCGTCCCCGATGGAGATCACGCCGGCGTTCTCGCCGGGGCCGGCGATGACGCCGGCTCCGGTCGTCGGCAGGGTCGACAGCAGAGGCTTCGAGCTCTTGTACGAGCAGTGCTCGCTCCACATCACGCTGAACATCGCGAGCTCGACGTCGTTCGGTTCGCGGCCGCCGAGACGCTCGCGGATCGCGTCGAGCTCGTCGTCGGTCAGCCCGAGCCGGCGGTGGAGCGGTTCGACCGGACGCGCCTCGGCCACGGTCATCGCGCCGCCCCGACCTCGACGGGCCGGCCTGCACCGCTCATCCGCGCTGGCGGCGCTCTCGACCAGCGAGCGAAGGATCCCGATGCCGTCCTCCGAACCGAGGACCGCCTCGCTCGCCCGCTCCGGATGGGGCATCAGCCCGCAGACGTTGCCACGCGCATTCAGCACACCGGCGATCGCCCGGAGCGAGCCGTTCGGGTTGGCCATGCCGTCGGTGCCGCTCGCGGCCGTGCCGTCTGCCCGGACGTAGCGGAAGAGGACCTGCCCGTCGCGTTCGAGCGCGTCGAGCGTCGCGTCGTCGGCGTAATAGCAGCCCTCACCGTGGGCGATCGGCATGCGCAGCGGCCGCCGCTCGCCGATCGCGTGCGTGAAGGGCGTGTCGAGCCGTTCGGGACTGATCGTCACGTCGCGACCCAGGAACCGCAGCGACCGGTTGCGCAGCAGCGCCCCGGGTACGAGCCCGGCCTCGGCGAGCACCTGGAAACCGTTGCAGATCCCCAGGACGAGGCCTCCCTCGTCCGCGAAGGCGGCCACGGAACGCATCACGGGACTGAACCGCGCAATGACCCCGGCCCGCAGGTAGTCGCCATACGCGAACCCGCCGGGCAGGACCACCGCGGCGACCCCGTCGAGCGACGCCTGCTCGTGCCACAACTCGACCGGCTCGGCGCCGGCCACGGTCAGGCCGCGAACGGTGTCCCGATCGCAGTTCGAGCCCGGGAAGACGACGACGCCGACGCGAACGCTCATACGCGAGCTCCCTCGAGCTCCTCGACGGCGTACGCCTCGATGAGTGGGTTCGACAACAGCTCCGACGCCAGTCGCTCGACCACGGCCCGCGCAGCGGCCGCGTCGTCGGCTTCGACGGTCAGTTCGACGCGGCGTCCCACCCGGACGGCGGACACGCCCTCGATGCCGAGGTGACCCAGGCTGCCCTCGACTGCCCGACCCTGCGGGTCGAGGATGCCGGGTTTCGGGGTGACGTTGACGGCGAACCGGTGGCTGCTCATCGGGCGATGACGTCCTCCTCGAGGTAGCGCGCGAAGCTCGCGCCGGTGATCCGCTCGTAGGCCTCGACGTAGCGTGCCCGCGTCCCCTCGACGACGTCCTCGGGGAGCTCCGGGCCCGGCGGCCGCTTGTCCCAGTCCTGTGCTTCGAGCCAGTCGCGCACGAACTGCTTGTCGTAGCTGGCCTGGGCGCGTCCGGGCTCGTAGGCGACGGCGTCCCAGAAGCGCGACGAGTCGGGGGTGAGTGCCTCGTCCACGAGGGTCAGTGTGTCAGCGCGCGATCCGTCGCCGGTGTCGTCCGGGACGAACCCGAACTCGAACTTGGTGTCCGCGAGCAGGATCCCGGCCCGTGCCGCGACAGCCGAACCGTAGCGGTACAGCCGCAGGGCATGATCGCGGATCGCCTCGGCCACCGGGCCCGCGGCTGCCGCCGGCAGCCAGCTGACCGCGGAGAGGTGGTCGATCATGTCGTCGAACGAGATGTTGACGTCGTGGGCGCCGCCCTCCTCCTTGGTCGCGGGCGTGAAGATCGGCTCCGGAAGGCGGTCGCTCTCACGGAGTCCCGGTGGAAGCGCCACGCCGCACACGGTGCCCGTTTCGCGGTATTCCTTCCAGCCGGACCCCGCAAGGTAGCCACGGACCACGGCTTCGACCGGCACCACGTTCGCCCGCCGGCACACCATCGACCGCCCGCGAAGCGCGTCGGCCGGGCCGATCGTCGCGGCGTCGCTCGGGTCGGTGCCGAGCAGGTGGTTCGGGATGATCGCTGCCGTCTCGGCGAACCAGAACCGCGAAAGCGCGGTCAGCACCAGGCCCTTGTCCGGAATGGCTGTCGGCAGGACGACATCGAACGCGGACAGGCGGTCCGAGGCGACGAGCAGCAGGCGCTCGGCATCGAGCGTGTAGAGGTCGCGCACCTTGCCCGAGCGGACGAACCGGTCAGCGGCGAGCATCGACCATTCCCTCGCGTCCGACGGACGCCTCGAGCACGTCGAGCCGCGCGATGACCTCGGGGACGTGGCGCAGGAACGCCGCGTCGTCGAAGCACGCGTCGAGTTGCTCCAGGCTGAGCTTGCGGGCAACGACCGGCTCGATGGCCAGCAGGTCGCGCAGCGGCCGGCGCTCGTCCGCGGCTCGCAGCGACGCGCGCTGGACCACGGCATAGGCCTCCTCGCGCGGCAGGCCGCCTTCCTCGACGAGCACGTTCAGGACACGCGAGGAGGCGTGCAGGCCCAGCCCGCGTTCGATGTTCTCGCGCATGCGCTCCGAACGGACCGCGAGCCCCTCGATCAGCCCGGTCATGCGCACGAGCATGTAGTCGAGGAGCGTCGTCGAATCGGGCAGCACGACCCGCTCGGCCGAGCTGTGGCTGATGTCGCGCTCGTGCCACAGCGGCTGGTTTTCGAGGGCGGTCTGGGCGTACCCGCGCAGGAGTCGGGCGAGGCCGGAGATCCGCTCGGACAGGATCGGATTGCGCTTGTGCGGCATCGCCGAGGAGCCTTTCTGGCCGGAGCGGAATGGCTCCTGGACCTCGCCGATCTCGGTGTGCTGGAGGTTCCGGATCTCGGTGGCGAAGCGCTCGAGCGACCCGCCGAGCACGGCGATCGCCGTGAGCAGGGCTGCGTGCCGGTCGCGCTGGACGATCTGGGTGCTGACCGGATCGGCGTGGAGTCCGAGCGCGGCGAGGACCTCGGCTTCGAGATCCGGGGCAAGATGACTGTAGGTCCCGACCGGACCGGAGATCTTGCCGGTGGCCACGTCGTCGATCGCGACGGCCAGTCGGCGCCGGCCGCGGTCCAGCTCGAACGCCCAGCCGGCAACCTTCAAGCCGAACGTGATCGGTTCGGCGTGGACCGAATGGGTGCGGCCCATCATCAGCGTCATCGCCTCCGCCCGAGCGCGCGTCACGAGCACGGCCAGCAGCCGATCGCAGTCCTCGAGCAGGCGCTCCCCCGCCGCCCGCAGCTGGAGCGCAAGCGCGGTGTCCACGACGTCACTGCTCGTCAGGCCGAGGTGGAGGAAGCGGCCCTCCGGGCCGACCGCCTCGGCGACCTGCGACACGAACGCGATCACGTCGTGTTCGGTCTGGCGCTCGATCTCGGCGATCCGCTTGAGGTCGATCCGTGCGCCCGCTTCGATCGCGACGAGCGCGTCGGCCGGGACCTGTCCGCGGGCGACCTGCGCACGGACGACCGCCAGCTCGACCTCGAGCATCCGCTCGAAGCGGGCGGTTTCCGACCAGATCGCGGCCATCTCGGGCAGCGTGTAGCGCGGGATCACCGGGCGCTCCCGACCGCTGCCGGCTCGACCAGGTCGGCGCCGATGTCGTGGCGGCGCTGCATGCCGGGCCACGAGATGGCATCGGCTGCCGTTTCGGCCGCGTTCCGGGCGGCCTCGATGTCGGGGCCGCGTCCGACGACCGTCAGCACGCGTCCACCGGCGGTGCGCCACGCACCGTCCTCGTCGCGGCTCGCACCTGCGTGGAACACGAGCGCGCCGGTCTTCCCCGCAGCATCGAGGCCTTCGATCTCGTCGCCCCGACGAGGCGCTTCCGGATAGCCGGCAGCCGCGAGCACCACCCCCACGGCCGCATCACGCGTCACCGGCAGCCGCCCGTCGGGGGCCACGGCCGTCGCGGGCGCGCCGCCAAGTTCGTGGCGCGCCGCGGCGAGCAGGAGCGGGCCAAGCGCGGTGGCCAGCCGGGGCAGGAGTACCTGCGTCTCGGGGTCGCCGAACCGCGCGTTGCACTCGAGGAGCACCGGACCGGTCCGGGTGAGCATCAGACCGGCGTAGAGCGCGCCGACGAACGGGGTCCCGCGCCGCGCCAGCTCGGCGAGGATCGGGCGGTGGATCGACGCCACGAGCTCGGGGATGGCCTCGTCGGGCAGGTCGGCAAGCGGGCTGTAGGCGCCCATGCCGCCCGTGTTCGGGCCGCGGTCGCCGTCGGCGAGTCGCTTGTGGTCGCGGGCAAGCGACAACGCGACGGCATGGCTGCCGTCGCACAGCGCGATCAGCGACGCTTCCTCGCCCTCGAGCCGCTCCTCGACGACGACGCGGATGCCGACGGCGTCCTCGCCCGCCGCATCGTCGCCGGCAAAGAGGACGTCGAGCGCCTCGTCCGCCTCCCAGGCGTTCGAGCAGACCGTGACGCCCTTCCCCGCCGCAAGGCCGTCAGCCTTGACCACGACGCCGTCGCCGCGAGCCGCGAGCTCGTGCGCGTACGCGCGCGCGGGCGCCAGCGTTTCGAACGCCCGGCCTTCGGCCATCCGGACGCCGGCGGCCGCGGCGATGTCCCGGCAGAACGCCTTGCTCGATTCGATGCGGGCGGCCGCCGCCGTC
This sequence comes from uncultured Chloroflexia bacterium, assembly GCA_963721655.1. Taxonomy (GTDB): domain Bacteria; phylum Chloroflexota; class Limnocylindria; order Limnocylindrales; family CSP1-4; genus DASTYU01. The sequence goes on from CAVRKH010000014.1 coordinate 232,488, forward strand.
GGTCCGAATGTCGGCACGCCGACCGCCAGCAGCGCGTCCGCGACACCGGCCGCCAGCGGCGCCTCGGGCCCGATGACGGCCAGCTCGACCGCCTCGCGCCGCGCCAGCTCGACGATCGAGGCAGCGTCCAGCGGATCGATTCCAGGGACGACCCGGACCCGCGGCTCCGACGCGATGCCGGCGCTGCCCGGTGCGACGATCACATTGTTGACGCCCGGTTCGGCTGCCAGCTTCCAGGCCAGCGCGTGCTCGCGCCCGCCGCCACCGACGACGAGGACCCGGGTGGGCATGACCAGGCGACCGCTCACGCGACGATCCCCGGCCGGTTCCGCATCGGGCGCCAGGCGCGTTCGATCGTCTGGGTGCGTTCCGGCCCGACCGACACGAGCACGATCGGCACGCGCGCGTACTCCTCGATCGCGGTCACGTAGCGGCGGGCGTTCTCGGGGAGGTCGGCCAGCGAGCGGACCGCTGCGATCGATTCGCTCCAGCCGGGGAACTGCGCATAGACCGGCTTCGCGCGCGAGAGCGCCTCGCCGCTCGACGGCCACGTCTCGACCCGCTTCCCGTCGATCTCATACGCGACGCACACGCACAGCGTGTCGATCCCCGACAGGATGTCGATCTTGTTGAGCATGATCGAGCTGACGCTGTTGACGGCGACCGCGTAGCGCAGCGGCACGGCGTCGAACCAGCCGATCCGGCGCGGGCGGCCGGTGACCGTTCCGACCTCGTGTCCGCGCTCGGCGATCCCCTTGCCGATCGCATCGTCGAGCTCGGTCGGATACGGACCGGAGCCGACGCGCGTCGAGTACGCCTTCACGACGCCGATGACCTCGTCCACCTGGAGCGGGCCGATCCCGCCGCCCGTGCACGCCCCGCCGGCGACCGGGTTCGAGCTGGTGACGAACGGGTAGCTCCCGTGGTCGAGGTCGAGCAGCGTGCCCTGGGCGCCCTCGAGCAGCACGTGCTCGCCCCGCGCGAGCGCACCCTGGACCAGCCACGTCGTGTCATCGAGATGCTCGCGAAGCCGCGCGCCCCACGCGAGCGCCTGCTCGACGAGCGGTTCGACGTCGAACTCGTCGCGCCCGAACGAGCGGAGCAGGACGTTCTTGTCGGGCAGCAGCTTCGTCAGCCGGTCCGTGAGGACGGCGCGGTTGAGCAGGTCCTCCATCCGCAGGCCCAGCCGCCACGCCCGGTCGCCGTACGCCGGGCCGATACCGCGGCCGGTCGTGCCGACCTTCGCGTCGGCGAGCCGGGCCTCGTTCGCCTGGTCGAGCGCCAGGTGGTACGGCATGATCACGTGCGCGCTGCGGCTGACCCGCACCCGGCTCACGTCGATCCCGCGTTCGGTAAGCGTGTCGAGCTCGTCGATCAACGTCACCGGGTTGACCACGACGCCGTTCCCGATCACCGATGTGATGTGCGGGTAGAGCACGCCTGACGGCGTCAGGCGGAGCTTGAAGACCTCGTCGCCGCGGACGACCGTATGGCCCGCGTTGTCGCCGCCCTGGTAGCGCACGACCATCGCGACCTGCTCGGCGAGGAAGTCCGTGGTCTTGCCCTTGCCCTCGTCGCCCCACTGGAGCCCGACGATCACAGTCGCGGGCATCAGGCCGCCCCTGCCACGACCGATTGGCCTTGGCGCGTGTCAGCGGGCAGGCATGACTCGCGCCCAATCAAAAAGCCCCGGACCGGGGCCTGGATAGACGTCTCCCGAGTCATCCCACCGATCGCTCGGGGGATCCCTGCGGTCTGGCTGCAGGACCGCCTCACGGGACGGTCGTTGCGCCTCGAAGCGCGATGCCTGGACCCTCCAATCGCTGACCCGGGGCGAGCCCGAAGACAGGCCGGAGTATAGCAGCGGCGCACCGCCGGAAGGCACCCGCGCGACAGCCTCGCGGCGGCGACGGCAGGACTTCGGATCGGACCCATTGGTACCAATACCCCCTGCTCCATGCGTGGCCCGACCGATAGCCTCGTTTCGTGATGCGTCTGTTGGCGCTCCTTGGCGTCGGCGCTGGTGCCGTCGCCGTGGGATTGATGGTCGTCGTGCCCTCGACGGCCGATGCCGAATTCAACGGGGGCGTGCGGCTCATCGTCAGCGCGGTCGTGACGGCGATGATCGGAGTGTCGCTGACCGCATTCGCGCTGTGGGGCTACTTCCGTTACCGATTCGCGGCCCTCGTGAAGGCCGCGGAGGCGATCGCCAAGGGCGACTACTCGATGAGCGTCCCGGTCCACGGGGCCGGCCTCGAAGCCCGCCTCGCGCGCGCAATCAATTCGATCGGCGAAGCCCTCACCGATACCCATGCCCAGGCAACCGTCGACCGCCTCACGGGCATCGCCAACCGCCCGGCGCTGCTGGCGGCGCTCTTCAACGAGGTCGAACGGGCCAACCGGTACGAGCGCCCGTTGTCCGTCGCCTTCGTCGATATCGACCACTTCAAGGCCGTCAACGACACGTACGGCCACGCTGCCGGCGACGAGGTGTTGCGCGGCGTCGCCGAGAAGCTCCGCGACAACCTGCGCGCGACCGACCTGGTGGGCCGCTACGGCGGCGAGGAGTTCATGCTGATCCTGACCGAGACGGAGGTCGAGGACGGCGCGCTCCTCACCGAGAAGCTGCGCACCCTGATCGAACGCACGAAGTTCCCCGTCGAGGGCAACCCCGACCTGGCGGTCACGATCTCGATCGGCCTGGCCGGCGGGTTCGGGCACTCGCTGCGCGTCGAGCCGCTCGTCCGTGACGCGGACGCGGCGATGTACTCGGCGAAGTCGCTTGGCCGCAACCAGACGTACATCTTCGCCGAGCCGGACGACGACGCCCGGGTGCCCCGCGCGCCGATCTCGAGCGACGGGCGCGCGGCCGCATTCGAGGTCGGACGGATCGCCCGCGAGGCCGCCACGAACGCTCTCACGTCGGCCGTCGCGCCGCTTCCCCACTACCGCGGCCAGCCGTCGGCACTGATCGCCACGATCGTCGTCGCGATGGCCCGTCAGCTCGACCTGTCCGAGTCCGAGATCGACCGGCTCAAGATCGCGGCGCTGCTCCACGACGTCGGCAAGGTCGCCGTGCCCGAGGACATCCTCGAGAAGCCGTCGGCGCTCACCTCGGCCGAGTGGCGCACCGTCGTCCAGCATCCCCGCATCGGCCAGGTGATCCTCGAGCAGGCGGCGGCGCTCAAGGACTCCGTGCCGATCATCCTCCACCACCACGAGCGGTTCGCGGGTCACGGCTACCCGTACGGGCTGCGCGGGGCGGAGATCCCGATGGGTGCGCGGATCGTCGCCATCGCGGACGCCTATGACGCGATGGTCAACGACCGCCCGTACAAGCGCGCGATGAGCCACGCCGACGCGATCGAGGAGCTGCGCAGCAATGCCGGCACGCAGTTCGACCCGGAGCTCGTCGCGGTCTTCTGCGACCTGTTTGCCGCGCTCGCGCCCGAGCCGGACCAGACGATCCTCGCCATCAATGCCATGCATTCCCACCGCCGGTTTCCCGCTCAGCTGGTTGCCGCCGACGGTTTGACCCCCGGCGTCTCCGGTCCGCGTGCGGCCCGCCCGCCGAAGGCGGCCCGGGGCCAGATCCGCGGCGCAGGCGATCCAGGCCGGGCCGGGCCTGGACCTGGTCCGTCGGCGATCCGCGAGGAGACCTCGACGGCTGCCGCGGAGGCCGAAGGTCGAATGGCACTGCTCGACACATCACCCGATGCCGTACGGCCCGCACCCGACCCAACCTCCGATCGCCCGCGAGACATCGTCTCGGGCTGATCGTCCTGTCGCCGGTCAGTCGGTGACGGTGATCCGCACGGAAGTACGCAGCTCGGTCGCGGGCAGCGTGCAGCCCTGGCCGAGGAAGTTCGTCCAGGCCTGGATCTCCCACGTACCGGCGGGCAGTCGATAGATCGGGTCGCTGAGGAACGCCTCGATGAAGTCATCGGCCGGGTCGTCCGGTGAATAGCCGCCGGACTTCGTCAACGCCGTCGTGATCGGGTTCGCGGGGTCGAGCCGGTACGGCGCGCAAGCGGCGTCCTGTCCGCCGCCGACGTCCCGCGGGCCGTCGACGTCGACCAGCGAAAAGCCGATCAGTCCACCCGCCGCCCCGGCTACTTCGACCGCGCCCTGTCCGCCGTAGCGCAGCCGCGCGACGCCCTCGATCGGCTCGCCCGCCGCATACGTCGCCTTCGGCAGCTCGAGCTCCAGGCGGAACAGGCCTGCCTCGTCTGCCGCGATCACCGGCTCGACGGCGCCGCTCGGCTCCGGCGTGGGAGCCGGGCCGCACGCGGCGAGCGCTGCCACGGCCATGACGGTGCCAAGCAGGAGGCGATGGCGGGTGCGGGTAGGCATCGCACCCGTGACGCACTGGGGCGACGTTCTGTTCCGCCTTGGCACCTCCTGGCGCAATTGACCAGCGGTGAAGGCACAGATACGCGGCCGTGCAGGGCCGCCTGCTAGCTTCGCGTTGCCCGCCGGCAATCAGCCGGCCCCGCCGAACCGCCGACCCGCCCCGGGTGGGCCCTTGTGGGGCCGGCCGCCAGCTGGCAGCCCGCCGCGTTCCCGCCGGAACACGCAGGGTCGTGACCGGTGCCACCGGCCGACCGGGAAGGAGATACCGACTGTGAACAAGGTCTTCCTCACGGGTCGCCTGACGCGCGATCCCGAGATGCGGAGCCTGGCCAGCGGCAAGAACGTCACGACGTTCACCGTGGCCACGAACGAGTTCATCGGGCACGGGAAGGAGAAGGCCGAGTACCACCCGGTCGTGACGTGGGACCGTCTCGCCGAGATCGCCGGCACGTATCTCGGCAAGGGCCAGCAGGTCGCGATCGAAGGTCGGCTCCAGACGCGCTCGTGGGACGACGATCGCGGCCAGCGCCACTGGAAGACCGAGGTCGTCGCAGCGCATGTCGAGATGCTCTCGGGCCGGCGCAAGAAGGACTACGAGGCGCAGCAGGCCGCCGAGGCGCTCGTCGCGCAGGCCGAGGCCTACGGCGAAGCGCCGCCGTCGGAGCCGATCCCCGGCGACGCGCCGGCCTCGGAGGACGACGACGAGGAGGACGAAGAAGCCGCCTGACCCCGAACGATCCCGAGGCGGCGGCGGGTCCCCCCTCCCCGTCGCCGCCGCACTCAGGCAGGGTTTCGCAGGAAACCCGCGATTGGACTTGGGAACCGCGTGAGCTTGACGCCGGCAACGTCCGCGTCGCGTCGCAGCTGATCGAGCGGCCCCGGAGGCGCTTCCCCGTAGAGCTCGAAACGGGCTGGCGCGAGAATCTCGGCGACCGTGCTCGCACGGTCCCCAAATCCTTCGAAATGAACCTGCAGCGAACGGGCATCCGGGAACGCATGGACAAACCGCACGGTCGCACCAGGTTCGTCGAGGTAGACGGCAAAGAGGGCGGTCCGTGGCTTGGAGGTCCGGATCATTTCGGAAACACCGGCAGCGGCCGTCCGCAGCGATCCCTCCGCACCGCGTTGGACCTCGAACTCGCTGATGAAAACGATAGGCTCAGTCATTCCGGCCTCCTCTCCCCGCTCCTTGTGGCTGTGCCGATAATTGCCCACTCGTGCATCGAGGGCGGCGAATGGACGCTGACGAGGGCGCGCGGAACCGGGTCAGCTCGAACCTGCGGGCCACCGGGCGCGACGCCTGACCGACGCTTCTGTTGTGCTCCGATCCACGGCCGCCGCGGCGGCCTGACGCGAGCTCCACGTCCGTCAGATCGGCTGCTGGAACTCGAAGAACGAGACGGCGAGGATCGCGTACACGATGATCAGCAGCGCCCCTTCGAGCCAGTTCGACTCGCCGTCGAGCGCGATCAGGGCCGAGATGCCCACGGCCGCCGCAACGGCGGCGACCTCGAGCGGCGTGAACACGAGGTCCATGGGCTGGCCGATCACCACGCCGATGAGCACCAGGATCGGGGCGACGAACAGCGCGACCTGCAGGCTCGAGCCGTACGCCACGGCCATCGCGAACTCCATCTTGTTCTTGAAGGCCAGCTGGACGGCCACGAGATGCTCGGCAAGGTTGCCGATCGTCGGGATGATCACGACGCCGACGAAGAACTCGGACAGGCCGAACTGGTCGATGAAGCCCTCGATCGAGCTCACGAGGATCTCTGACAGCACGGCAAGCAGGGCCGCCGAGGCGACGAGCACGACGATCGCGCCGCGGGCCGTCCATGCGGGACCCGCGTGGCCCGCCGGCTCGCCGTGGCCGCCGAGCGTCCGGCTCGGGTTGCTGAAGGAGTAGGCGAGCGACAGGCCGTACCCGATGATCAGGGCGACCGAGACCAGGACGGACTCCTCGGTGACCGTCCCCTGGCCCGAGCCGCTGGTGAACGCGAAGACCGCGGGCACGAACAGGCCGACAAGGGCGACGACGAGCAATGCGGCGTTGGAGCTGGCGACCTGCCGGCTGAACGTCTGCGTGCCGTGGCGCAGCCCGCCCACCAGCACGCTGGCCCCGAGCACGAGCAACAGGTTGCCGATGATCGAGCCGGTGAGCGACGCCTTCACGACCTCGATGAGGCCGGCCTGCAGCGCGAAGAAGGCGATGATCAGCTCGGCGATGTTGCCGAAGGTCGCGTTGAGGATGCCGCCGACCTGCGGCCCGGTCAGCGACCCGAGGCGCTCCGTCGAGAGACCGACGGTCCAGGCCAGCCCGAGGATCCCGACGGCAGCGACAACGAACAGGGCGGTGTCGCCCGCCCCAACGACGAAGTCGAGGACGATCGCGATGAAGCTGACCACGACCGTGCCCAGCAGGAAGGCCCGCGCCGGTGTCGAGAGCGGACCGAGGATGGGCAGGCCGCCGGTTCGGGCAGAGGCGGTCACCGGCGAATCGTAGCGATCCCGCGCAACCGGGCGACGTTCAGTCGGGCGATGCCCCGTACAGCGTACGCCGCGGGAGGCCGGTCGCCGCCGCCACGCGCCGCGCGGCAACCGACCGGGTCAGGCCGTCCGCGACAAGCCGCTCGACCTCCGCCCGTGCAGCATCCATCGCCGCCGCGCTGTCGCGTTCGACGGCCTGCGCCCCGGCGCCCGTCCACGCACCGACCACGAGCACGAACTCACCGCGCGCCGGGATGGCGCCGCTCCCGGCCGCCTCCGCGAGCTCGCCGAGCGGGCCCCGAGAGACCGTCTCGTGGAGCTTCGTGAGCTCCCGGCACACGGCCGCAGGCCGATCGGGGCCGCACGCGCTCGCGAGGTCCTGGAGCGTGCCCGCCACCCGGTTCGGTGCCTCGAAGACGAGCGCGCCCCGCTCGTCGGCGGCAATTCGCGCGAGTCGCTCCCGCCGCTCGCGACCGGAGCGCGGCAGGAACCCCTCGAACGTCCAGTGCGGGCCCGCGACGCCCGACACGGCCACGGCCGTGACCACGGCCGACGGTCCGGGCAGGGCGACGACCGTGCCCCCTTCCCCGGCCCACGCCGTCACGAGCTCGGCGCCCGGGTCGCTCACGACCGGCGTGCCCGCGTCGCTGACGAGCGCGAGATCTGCCCCACCCCGCAGATGCTCGAGCAGGGATGCGGTGCGCCCGGTCCGCTCTTCGCGTGGTAGCTGGTCATCGCGACGTCGATCCCGTGGCGGTCCAGCAGGCGCCGGGTCAGCCGCGTGTCCTCGGCCGCGATCAGCGGCACGGCCCGGAGCACCTCGAGCGCTCGCAGCGTGATGTCGGCGAGGTTCCCGATCGGGGTCGCGACGACGTACAGCGTGCCGGCGGCGGGTTCGCCGCCGACCGGCGCCTCCGCCCGCCCCGTCATCCCCTCGCCGATCCGGGCCGCCGGCGCGGGTACAGGTAGTCGATCCCGCTCGTGCGCGGTCCGAGCTTCGCAATCGGCGGGACCTGCCGCTTGAACTCGGACGTGGCCACCAACCGGTCGACCCGCTCGACGGTCGCTCGCTCGAACCCGAGCGCCTCCATCTCCTCGATCGAGCGGCGCTTGTCGATGCGCCAGAACAGGAGCCGGTCGAGCATCGGGTAGCTGAAGCCGCCCTCGCTCTCGTCGGTCTGGCCGGGCCACAGGTCGGCCGACGGGGCCTTGCGGACGATCGAGGCCGGCACGCCCATCGCGACGGCGAGCTGCCGGACCTGGCTCTTGTACAGGTCCCCGATCGGATTGAAGGCCGACGCGTTGTCGCCAAAGATCGTCGTATAGCCGATCAGGCCCTCGGTCTTGTTGCTCGTGCCGACGACCAGCCCGCCCCACGTCACCGAGCGGTCATAGAGCACGCTCATCCGCATCCGTGCCGCGAAGTTCCCGCGCCGCAGCGCGCTGGCGTCCAGGCCTTCCGGCCCGGCCGCGCCGGGTGGACCGGCCTCCACGCCGAAGTACCCGTCGACCATCGGCGTGATCTCAACCACCTCGGACGCAGCGCCGAGCGCGCGCACCACCTCCTCGGCATCGGCCCGCGAGGCCGGCGACGACGTCCGGTACGGCATCAGCACGCAGAGCAGCTGCTCGGGGCCGATCGCGGACGCGACGAGATACGCCACGAGCGCCGAATCGATCCCGCCCGACAGGCCGAGCACCGCCCGCTCGAAACCGGCCTGGCGGAGCTGGCCGCGGATGAAGCCCTCGATGACCCGCTGCGCGACCGCGGTATCGATCGCGAGCTCTTCGGGAAGCTCGAACAGCGCGATGCTGCCGCCGGCGCCGTCGCCGCTCGCGGTCGTCATCGCTCGATCGGCGTCGTCAGCCGGGCGAGCGGCGCCACGTCGAGCCCTGGTTCGGCGCCGGGCTCCGCGGTCAGATCGGGCGTGCCCATGCCGGCCCGCTCGTCGACGATCCGTTGCAGCTCGCGGACATGCAGCTCGGGCCGCTCGTCGCGCAACAGCGGCAGCGTGATTCGCTCCCGGCGGACGTCGCCGAGCGACACGTCGATCGTGAACAGCCCCTCGTCGTAGAACGGCGCGGAGAGCAGTGCCTCCCCGGTCGGGGCGATCACCTCGGAACCGCCCCAGAACGTGATGGATTCGTCGACGCCGACCCGGTTGCAGAACACGACGAACGAGGTCGTGAGCTGCGCGTAGGTCCGCATCATCGTTCGCCACGACGTCGCGGTGCCGAGCCCCACCTCGTTCGTCGACGCCAGGTCGCGGCCGGGGGACGACGACACGTTGATGAGGATCTGCGCCCCGTCGAGCGCGAGCAGCTGCGGGACCGCGAGGTGCCAGAAGTCCTCGCACACGGCAAGGCCGATCCCGACGCCGAGCTCCGATGGCACCGCCCGCAGCATGTCGCCCGCGGCAAAGAAGCGTCGCTCGTCGAACAGCCCGTAGGTCGGCAGGAACAGCTTGCGGTGCACGTGGCGGATCGCACCGTCCTCGACCAGTGCCGCGGCGATGAACAGTCGGTGGTCCGCCGACTCCTCGACGAACGAGAAGACCGTCGAAATGCCGCCTGTGTCGGCCACCAGGGAGGTCAGGCGCGGATCGTCGAGCCGCATCGCCACCTCGCCGGCAAGGTCCTGCAGCAGGTACCCGGTCAGGCCCAGCTCCGGGAACACGATGAGGTTCGCCCCGCCCGCCCGCGCCTCGGCGAGGATCGCGCGGTGGCGGTCGAGGTTCGCCTCGAGCGCACCGAGCGTGGGCGCCAGCTGTGCGAGCGCGATTCGGACCCGCTGCATGATCCGCAGGATACGCGACCGCCATGTGCTAGGCTTCCGGCGCAATCGCCCGCAACGGCCTTTTGGCCGTGCGTGGAGGAGCCCGTGATACGGCAGGGGAGGCTGCACGCGGGCCGCGGGCGCAGTGGAGGAATATGCGCATGTCACGAGCACCCGGGCGTTCAGCCCTGATCGCGCTGCTTGCGGTCTCGGCGATCATCTTCGGCGCCTGTGCCGGAAATACGACGCCGAGTCCCAGTACCGCATCGGCGGCGCCACCTGCGGGATCGCAGGCACCCAGCAGCGCCGCGCCGGGCAGCGCCGCGCCGATCGACGCCAGGTCGTATCCGGAGACGGCCGTCGACTGCGCCAACAAGCCCGAGTACACCGAAGGCGCCAACAAGGCGACGTACACGGGCATCATCAGCCAGATCGTCGCCGTGGACGCGAAGACCGTCGAATTTCACCTGTGCAGTCCCGACGTCGCGTTCCTGTCGAAGCTTGCCTTCGCCTCGAACAACATCCAGGACAGCGACTGGCTCACCGCGCATGCGCCCGACAAGTCGTACGTGCATGACGCGATCAACGGCACTGGCCCGTATCAGCTCCAGGAATGGATCCCGGGCGACCACCTGACGCTCACCGCCAACCCGAACTACTGGGGCGAGGCGCCCAAGTCGCCGACGGTCGTCTGGCGTTGGTCCAAGGAACCCGCCCAGCGACTGCAGGAGCTGCTGGCCGGCACGGCCGACGGCATCGACAACCTCGGCAGCGACGACTTCGCGACCGTCGAGGGCAATGCGGACCTGCAGCTGAAGCCGCGCGAGGCGCTCAACGTCCTGTACCTCGGCATGAACGTCAACCAGGCGCCCTGGAACGACGAGAAGATCCGCCAGGCGATCGCGATCGGGATCGACGGCGGCCGGATCGCCGAGAACTTCTACCCGGCCGGATCGGAGCGTGCGGACTACTTCACCCCGTGCGCGATCCCGGGCGGTTGCGAGGGTGATCCGTGGCCCGCATTCGACGCGGCGGCCGCCAAGCAGGCGCTGACCGACGCCGGGTTCGACTTCACGAAGACCTACCCGCTCCACTACCGGACGCAGGCTCGCAGCTACATCGGTGACCCGACGGGCGTCGCGACCGACATCCAGGCGCAGTTCAAGGACAACCTCGGGATCAACGTCGAGCTCGTCGTCGAGAAGGACGACACCTTCCTGGGTGACGCATCGAAGGGCAAGTTCCCGATGTTCCTCCTTGGATGGGGCGCTGACTATCCGGATGTCACGAACTTCCTCGATGTCTTCTTCGGCAACGGCGCGGACTCGAAGTTCGGGCCGAAGTTCGACGACATCACCGCGCCGCTCGCGCAGGGCGCCGCGTTGTCCGATCCCGCCGAGCGTGCCGCGGTCTACGCGGAGGCCAACAACGCGATCCGGACCCACGTGCCGATGGTCCCGCTGCTCCATGGCGGCTCTGCCACTGCGTGGCTGGCCGACGTCGAAGGCGCCCATTCGTCGCCGATCGGCAGCGAGTACATGTACACGGTCACGCCCGGCGACCGCGACCAGCTCGTCTGGATGCAGAACGCCGAGCCATCGGGCCTGTACTGCGGTGACGAGAGCGACGGCGACGCGCTTCGCACGTGCGAGCAGATCTTCGACTCGCTCTACAACTTCGAGACCGCCGGTCTCGATCCGGTGCCTGCGCTGGCGACAGAGTGCGCGCCGAACGACACACTCGACCTGTGGACCTGCACGCTGCGTGACGGCGTGAAGTTCCAGCAGGGTGGCGTGCTCGACGCGAACGATGTCGTCGACTCCTTCGCGGTGCAGTGGGACGTCGCCCACCCGCTGCACGTCGGCAACGTTGGCGCCAACTGGTACTGGTCCTACCTCTTCGGTGGGTGCCTGAACCCGAGCTTCGATAAAGACGGTGCGCAGTCGTGCGCGGTGGCCGCTCCGAGCTGATGTTCGGGCGGAACCGACGGTGACCTGTCGAATGGGGCGTCCAAGCGGCGCCCCATTCGACGCATAGACGTAGCGAAGCTCAGTGGGCTGACCTGACCATGACGACCTATGTCGTTCGAAGGCTCCTGGTCTCGATCCCGGTGCTGTTCGGGATCATCCTCGCGGTGTTCGCCATCACGAGGATCCTGCCGGGCGACGCCTGCCAGGTTCTCCTCGGCGAGCGCGCCAACCAGGCGGCGTGCAACGCCTTCAATCAGGCACACGGGCTCGACAAGCCGATCCTCGAGCAGTTCGGGACCTACGTCACCGGTCTGTTCCAGGGCGATCTCGGAACGTCGTTCCGAACGTCGCGCCCGGTCAGCGCGCTGCTCGTCGAGCGGATCCCCATGACGCTGGAGTTGTCGATCTACGCCCTCACGATCGCGACCATCGGTGGCCTCGTGCTCGGCATCGTCGCGGCGTCCAGGCGGAACTCATCCGTCGACGTCGTGGTCATGGCCGGCGCCAACGTCGGCGTGTCGATCCCGATCTTCGTGCTCGGCCTGCTGCTGGTCTTCGTGTTCGCCAACCTCCTGAAGGACACGCCGTTCGCCCTGCCGCCGTCCGGGCGCCTCACGCCCGGTGTCTCGATCGTCCCGCTCGCAGAGCGCTGGGGCCTCGAGGACCAGCAGGGGCCCGCTGCGGACCTTCGTGGACTTCGTTTCGAACATGTACACGCTGAACGGGCTGCTGTCGGCCCAGTGGGACATCTTCACGGACGCCTTCCGCCACCTCATCCTGCCGGCGATCGCGCTGGCCACGATCCCGCTCGCGATCATCGCCCGCATCACGCGCTCGAGCCTGCTCGACGTCCTCGGCCTCGACTACGTTCGAACGGCCCGAGCCAAGGGCGTCGCGGAAGGGCACGTGCTGCGCCGGCACGCCCTCCGGAATGCCACGCTGCCGATCGTCACCATCATCGGCCTGCAGATCGGCGCCCTGCTGTCAGGGGCAGTGTTGACCGAGACGATCTTCCTGCTGCCCGGCGTCGGCTCCGCGACCGTGGATGCGATCCAGTCGCACGACTTCGCCGTGATCCAGGGCTTCGTGCTGATCATCGCCATCGGATTCCTGGTGGTGAACCTGCTCGTCGATGTCAGCTACGCCTATCTCGACCCGCGTCTCCGGCCGTCCTGATGCAGTCGACCGCCGGTGCCGCCGAATTCGATAGCCAGGTCGCTGGAGCTCGACGTGGCGGGTTGTGGCGGGACACGTTCCGGGATCTCCTCCGGCAGCGCAACGCACGCGTCGGCCTGATCATCCTCGCGGTGCTCGTCGGCATCTGCAGTGTTCGCCGACGTCCTGACCGCATACGACCCCAACAAGGTGCTCTTCGACGAGGGTGCGAAGCGGCTGTCGCCGCCGTGTATCCATCTCCTGGGCTGCCCGGCCGACCAGGCGGAGCACTTTTTCGGGATCGACAAGAACGGTCGCGACGAGTTCAGCCGCGTGCTCTACGGCGCGCGGGTCTCGTTGCAGATTGGCTTCTTCACCGTCGGGTTCTCGATCATCATCGGGTCGCTCCTCGGGTTGATCGCCGGGTTTGCCCTGGGGTCGGTCGACACCGTGATCATGCGGCTGATGGACGTCGTGCTCGTGTTCCCGGCATTGCTGCTCGCGATCGCGATCGTGTCGGCGCTTGGGCCGGGCCTGTTCAGCGCGCAGATCGCCATCGGAATTGTCGCGATCCCGATCTATGCCCGGATCATGCGATCGTCGGTCCTGTCGGTCCGCGAGAGCGACTTCGTGACCGCGTCGCGGGCGCTCGGCGAGGGCGACCGAGGGCTCCTCTTCCGGCGGATCCTGCCGAACAGCCTCACGCCGGTCGTCGTCGCCGGGTCACTCGGGATTGCCGCGGCCGTACTCGAAGTCGCGGCGCTGTCGTTCCTCGGTCTCGGGGCGCAGCCGCCCACAGCCGAGTGGGGCTCCATGATCGGCCAGGATCGGGATGTCATGTTCACCGCCCCGCACCTGATCTTCTTTGCGGGCCTGGCCCTGGCCCTGACGGTGTTCGGGTTCAACCTGCTGGGCGACGGGCTGCGCGACGCACTCGATCCGCGGCTCAACCGCTGACCGCGCGATGATCACTCCGACCGGCCCCTCCGACAGCGGCACGCTGGGCCCGAGCCTCGACCAGACCGTCATCGAGGAACTCGTTCCCGGCGCGGCGCGTGCGCCGCGATCGAGCGGCGACGGGCCGCTCCTCGAGGTGCGCGGCCTGCGCACGTCATTCCATACGCGCGCCGGTGTCGTGCGCGCCGTCGACGGCATCGACTTCCAGGTCCGCCGCGGGGAGATCATGGGGCTCGTCGGCGAGTCGGGATGCGGCAAGAGCGTGACGAGCCTGTCGATCCTCGGCCTGGTCCCGAAGCCCGGCAAGATCGAGGGCGGCCAGATCCTGTTCGACGGGACGGACCTGCTGAAGATGTCGCAGGACCAGCTGCGGCACATCCGTGGCGAGCGCATCTCGATGATCTTCCAGCAGCCGACGTCGGCGCTGAACCCCGTCTGGCAGGTGGGTCGCCAGATCGCTGAAGTGCTCGAGCTCCACCGCAAGATGAAGCCTGGCCCGGCCTGGGCGCGGGCGAGCGAGCTGCTGCGCATGGTCGGCATCCCCGATCCGGATCGACGGCTCAAGTCCTTTCCGCATGAGATGTCGGGCGGCATGGCCCAGCGCGTCATGATCGCGATGGCGCTGGCCTGCGAGCCGGAGCTGTTGATCGCGGACGAGCCGACGACGGCGCTCGACGTCACCATCCAGGCGCAGATCCTCGACCTGATGCGGAACCTGCGTGACGAGCTCGGGACAGCGATCATCCTGATCACCCACGACCTGGGCGTGGTCGCCGAGATGTGCGACCGGGTCGCCGTGATGTACGCCGGCGAGATCGTCGAGCAGACCGACGTCGTGCCGCTGTTCCGCGACCCGCTGCACCCGTACACACGCGGATTGATCGGGTCGATCCCGGTGCTCGGCGAGGAACGCGACGCACTGTCCGTCATCCCGGGCAACGTCCCGAACCTCGTCGACCTGCCGGCTGGCTGCCGTTTCGCTCCCCGCTGCCTTGCCCGGATCGAGGAGGGCATCGACAACGCCTTCGAGGACCACCCCACCCTCCTTCCGGTTCATCCCGGCCACGCCGTCCGCTGCTGGATCTATCACGATGCGGCGGGCGAGCTACGGGCACGCCTGCCGGTCGCCGCGACCGGGAACGAGCCATGACCGCCGCCGTGTCCGCCACGCCACTTGTCGAGGTCCGCAACCTCGTCAAGAACTTCCCGGTGAAGGGCGGCGTCGCGCAGCGGACCGTGGCCCTGGTCCAGGCCGTCGACGACGTCAGCTTCGACATCAAGCGGGGCGAGACGCTTGGACTGGTTGGCGAGTCCGGCTGCGGCAAGACGACCGTCGGGCGGCTGTTGCTGCGGCTGATCGATCCGACCTCGGGAGCGATCCGCTTCGACGGCAAGGACATCACCCGCCTCAAGGGCGCCGACCTCAAGCCCTACCGGCGCCGGATGCAGGTGATCTTCCAGGATCCGTACGCGAGCCTCGATCCACGGACACCGATCGCCGACAGCATCGGCGAAGGGCTGCGCATCCACGGCCTCGGCGACGGGCGCGAACGCGGCCGCAAGGTGGCCCGGATGATGGACCTCGTGGGCCTCCAGCCGTACCACGCGCGGCGCTACCCGCACGAGTTCTCGGGGGGTCAGCGACAACGGATCGGGATCGCCCGGGCGCTGGTCCTCGAGCCCGACCTCGTCGTCTGCGACGAGCCCGTATCCGCCCTCGACGTGTCGATCCAGGCGCAGGTCCTGAACCTGCTGCGTGACCTGCAGGGGGAGCTCGGGCTGACGTACCTGTTCGTCGCCCACAACATGGGCGTGGTGGAGCACATCAGCGACCGGGTGGCCGTGATGTACCTCGGCAAGATCGTGGAGATCGCCGACCGGCGCGAGATGTTCCGCAACCCGCAGCACCCCTACGCGCAGGCGCTCATGTCCGCGATCCCCATCCCGAACCCGGAGCTCCGCCGCCAACGGGTCATCCTGCGCGGCGACGTCCCGAGCCCGGTCAATCCGCCGCCGGGCTGCCACTTCCATCCGCGCTGCCAGCTGCGCCAGGCGCTCGGCGACCCGACGATCTGCGCCACGCAGGAGCCGCAGCTGATTTCGCTCGGAGCGGCCCCGGGCACGCTCGAGCACGAGTGCGCCTGCCACTTTCGTGGGCCGGGTGCCGCGGAGGCTCGAGCTGCCTCCGGGATCGCGCCAGAGGTGCGCGCCGCCGCGAGCTGATCAGTTCAGGGGCGGCTTCGGCGTCGTCCCGTTCGATTCGCCGGATCCCGTGGTGCTCTCGTCCCCGTCGCCCGTGTCGACCTTGAGCGCCTCGGCCAGGCTCGTCTCCTCGACGGCCACGGTCTTCTCCACGGCGTCGATCCCGCCGTCCTGTGGGCGGATCGAGGCAAGGGCGGACTCGGGCGTGCCCCGCCGAACCGGCGCATCCTCGATATGCGCGATCCCGACGTCGGTCTCGAGGGCCTTCGCCGCAAAATGGCATGCCGCGCCGTGGTCGGGCCCCAGCTCGTACAGGGGCGGATCGACCGTCCGGCACTCCTCCGGCTTGCCCAGGCGCTCGTACAGCCAGCAGCGCGTGTGGAAGCGGCAGCCATCAGGCGGGTTGACCGGGCTCGGCACATCCCCCTGCAGGACGACGCGCTTGCGGAGCCGCTCGGAGGCCGGGTCGGGCACGGGAACGGCCGACAGGAGTGCCCGCGTGTAGGGGTGGCCGGGGCCTGCATACATGGCGTCGGGCGGCCCGATCTCGACGATCTTGCCCAGGTACATGACGGCCACGCGATCGCTGATGTGTTTGACGACCGACAGGTCGTGGGCGATGAACAGGTACGTCAGGCCGAGCTGCTGGCGCAGGTCGGTCAGCAGATTGAGGACCTGCGCCTGGATCGACACGTCGAGGGCGCTGATCGGCTCGTCGCACACGATGAACTCGGGCTCGACCGCGAGCGCACGCGCGATCCCGATGCGCTGCCGTTGGCCGCCCGAGAACTCGTGTGGGTAGCGCGAGACGTACTTGGGGTCCAGTCCGACGATCCGCAGGAGGTCGGCGATCCGCTCGCGCTTCGCCTGACCGGAGGCCAGGCCGTGGGTGTCGATCGGTTCGGCGATCGTGGCGCCGACGGTCATGCGCGGGTCCAACGACCCGTACGGGTCCTGGAAGATGATCTGCATTCGGCGGCGCATCTTGCGCAGCGGACCGGATTTCAGCGACGCGAGATCGATCCCGTCGAACCTGACGGTGCCGGCGGTGTTGTCGCGGAGGCGGATGAGCGCCCGCCCGGTGGTGCTCTTGCCGCAGCCGGACTCGCCGACCAGGCCGAGCGTCTCGCCACGGCGGATGGTGAACGAGATGCCGTCCACGGCTCGCACCACGCCGATCGTGTTCTGCAGGAACCCGGATCGAATCGGGAAATGGACCTCGAGGCCTTCGGCCTCGACGAGCGTCGGCCGCGCATCGGTCGCGGGCAGCTCGTCTTCGCGCAGGGCCGTCGTCATGCGATCCATCCGTCAGGTTCGGTTGCCCAGCAGCGCGCCAGGTGCAAGGCGCTCGACCGCTCGGTCAGGGCCGGCTCATGCTCTCGACACTTGTCCCGGGCGAACCGGCAACGCGGTTCGAAACGGCAGGCATCCGGCGGATTGATGAGCAGTGGCGGCAGGCCCTCGATGGTCCGCAGGCGATCGCCGCGGACGTCGTCGAGGCGCGGGAGCGAGTCGAGCAGGCCCCAGGCGTAGGGGTGGCGCGGCTCCTCGAACAGCTCGTCGACGGTTCCGGTCTCGACGATCCGGCCGGCGTACATGACGTTGACCCGGTCGCACATCCCCGCGGCGATCCCGAGGTCGTGCGTGATCAGCAGGACGGCCGTATGGAACTCGTCGGACAGCGTCTGGATCAGCTCGAGGATCTGGGCCTGGATCGTGACGTCCAGGGCGGTCGTCGGCTCGTCGGCGAGGATGAGCTTCGGATCGCACGACAGGGCGATCGCAATCATCACGCGCTGGCGCATCCCGCCCGAGAACTGGTGCGGGTAGTCGTTGAGGCGGTCCTTGGCCCGCGGGATGCCGACCTTGGCCAGGAGCTCAACCACGCGATCGGCTGCCGCCTTCTTCGACAGGCCCATGTGCTCGCGGATCGCCTCGCTGATCTGGTAGCCGATCGTCAGCGTCGGGTTGAGGCTGGTCAGCGGGTCCTGGAAGATGAACCCGATCTCCTTGCCGCGCAGGTGGCGAATGTCGGAATCGCTCAGCTTGAGGATGTTGATCCCGTCGAACGTGATCTCGCCCGCGACGATGCGCCCCGGCGGGTCCGGCACGAGGCGGGCGATGGACAGCGCCGTGACGCTCTTGCCGCAACCCGATTCCCCGACGAGGCCGAGCGTCTCACCGTAGCCGAGATCGAAGGTCACGTCGTCGACGGCCTGGACCACGCCATCCGGCGTGAAGAAGTGCGTCGACAGGTTGCGCACGGTGAGCAGCTTGTCCGCCTTGGGCCGGTCCGTCGTCCCTTGCCTGGCAACCTGCTGTTCGCGGCGCGCGTCTTCGGGGGAGACCTCGACGATGGTCGGCGCCTCCATCTGCGCCGTTCCGTCCTCGGGACGATCCACCTACTGCTTTCCTTTGAGCTTCGGGTCGAGCGCATCTCGCAGGCCGTCGCCGAGGAAGGTGAAGCTGATCAGCGCGAGTGCGATGCAGATCGCCGGAAAGAGGACGAGGTGGGGGTCGGAGCGGATGTATTTCTGTCCCTCGGAGACGAGACTGCCCCACGAGGCGCGCGGCGGCTGAACGCCGATCCCGATGTACGCGAGCGTCGCCTCGGCCAGGATGGCGGCGGGGATGCCGAGCGTGACGGCGACGATGACCGGGCTGACCGAATTGGGCAGCAGGTGCTTCGTGACGATCTTGCGGTCGGATACGCCGATCGCCCTGGCCGCCTCGACGAACTCCGTCTCCTTGAGCGACAGGAGCTGCCCGCGGACCAGCCGCGCGACCGTCACCCAGATGGTCAGGCCGATGGCGACGAAGACGAGCAGCAGCCCGTCCATCGCCTTGCCGAACGCCGTGTCGCTGAGTGCCACCGACAGCAGGATGATGAACAGGAGGTCCGGGAAGGCGTAGATCACGTCGGTGAACCGCATCAGCAGGTTGTCGGCGCGGCCGCCGAACCAGCCCGCCATCGCGCCGATCGGCACGCCGATGCCAAGCACGACGAGCTGGACGACGATCGCGACGGTAAAGCTGATGCGCGCTCCGTCGAGGAGCCGGCTCAGGAGATCCCGACCGATCCTGTCGGTGCCGAGGATGTGTGCCGGGTCGCCGGGCTTGACCGGTTGCCCGCCGTTGGCCATGACGGCCGGGAGGTCCTGCACCTGGTACGGATAGGGGGCGATGTACGGGCCGATGATCGCGACCAAAGCCAGGAGCAGTACCAGGAAGAGACCGACCATCGCGAGCTTGTTCTTGCGCAGCCGGGAGAAGGCATCGTTCCACAGCCCCGTCGAACGCCTGGTGTCGACGAGGTTCCCCCGCAGTGCATCAGACGTGGTCGTCATCGCGGCGCTCCTAGCTGTACCGGATCCGCGGGTCGATGTACGAGTACAGGACGTCGACCACGAGGTTGAGGACGGCGACGACCGCGGCGTACAGGATCGTCATGGCCATGAGCACCCCGTAGTCCTTGTCGGCGATCGAGGTGACGTAGAAGCGACCGATGCCGGGGATGCCGAAGATCGTCTCGATGATGAAGGACCCGGTCACGAGAAAGGCAAGCGTGGGTCCAAGGATCGTGACGACGGGAATGAGCGCGTTGCGGATCATGTGCCGCGAGACGACCGCATTATCGCCAATGCCCTTGCTGTGGGCGGTCCGGATGTAGTCCTTGCGCGTGACCTCGAGCATCGAGGCACGGGTGTACCGCGCGATGACCGCGATGGGGAAGCCCGCCAGAGCGATCGTCGGCAGAACCCACGTTTCCGGGCCCTTCCAGCCACCCGTCGGGAACCATCTGAGGGTGACGCTGAAGAAGAGGATCAGGAGGGTCGCCAGGATGAAGCTTGGCGTCGCCACGCCGATGATCGAGATCCCGGTGGATAAGTAGTCCGGCCACCGGTTGTGGCCGAGGGCCGCAGATGATCCCCAGCGGAATGCCGACGATCACCGACAGCGCGAACGCCATCAGGCCGAGTTGGAGGGTGGTCCAGAACCCGTCGGCGACGATGTCATTGACCGATGCGGTCGCCGGAACTTGTACGAGGGGCCGAGGTTGCCCTGGAGCAGGTCGGTCACCCAGCGGACGTATTGCACCGGGACAGGGTCGTCGAGGCCGTACTTGATGTTGAGCGCCGCCTCGGTCGCCGCCGGCACCCGCTTCTCACGTGACCATGGGCCGCCGGGCACGGCGTGCATGAGCCCGAACGTGATCACCGTGACGACGAACAGGACCGGGATGATCCAGAGCAGCCTGCCGATGATGTACCTGATCATCTCGAGCCTCTCAGCCTCTTCCGCGTTGCTCGTGTCGGCGAGCCCCCGATCGTCGTGATGATAGTCGAGCGGGTGGGCCGGCAAGCCGGCCCACCCGCGTGCGCTGTGCGGGATGCAGGTCCGCGCTCAGTGCTTCGTGATGGCGATGGTCTCCTGGAACAGGTCGCCGTAGTTCTCGGAGTCCTGCCCCGTCACGAGGGCGCCGCAGACCCATGGCCGGTTCTCGTAGTTGGTGGTGCGCCAGCGAGTGAAGACCGCGGGTGCATCTTCAACCAGCATCTCCTGCGCCTGGTTGTACAGCGGCAGGGCCTCCTCGAGCGGGCAGGGCGCCGGCCTGCTCGATCAGCTTGTCGAATTCGGGGTTGTTGTACGCCTCGTCGTTGTTGCCACTCTGGCTGTGGAACAGGACGCGCAGCACGTTGTCCGGGTGCGGGTAGTCCAGGCCCCAGGCGTTTCGCGCATCGAGCTGGTACGCGCCATTCGGTCGCTCTTCCACGAACTGGTCGAACGTGACGCCCTTCAGCTCGGACTCGACGCCGAGGTTCGTGCGCCACTGCTCCTGCATGAACGCAGCCGGAACTTCATGGCCGGCGTCCTTGTTGAAGCCGAACGCCAGGACCGGGAGCTCGCTCACGTCGTTCAGCCCGATCTCCGTGAGAGCCGTGCGCGAGTTCGGCCTTGGCCGCCTCGACGTCGTACGGAAGGCCGATGTCGGGCTGGTGACCCGGGATACCGGGCGGGATCGGGCTGCCGGCGACGAGTGCCCTGGCCGCCGTAGACGGTCGCGAGCAGCGTCTCCTTGTCGATCGCCATGGCCAGCGCGCGACGCAACGCCCGGTTGGTGGTGGGACCCTTGGCCGTCTCAGAAGCCCCAGTAGTCGAAGACGACCGAGGGAACGGCCTGGAGCGAGCGGGCCGAGCTCGGGATCGTCCATGATGCGCGGCACCTGGTCCGGCGGGGCCTTGATGCGAGTCGTACTCACCGGCCTCGAAGGCGGCCTGCGCGGCGGCAGGGTCGCCACCGATGTGGTAGCGGATCTCGGTGCAGCGTCGGCTTGACGTCGCCATACCAGTTCGGGTTCGGCTCGAGCACGATCTCGGCCTGGTGCTCCCAGGTCTTGAGCTGGAAGGGGCCCGAGCTGACGTAGTTGCCCGCCTCGGTGGCGTTCGGGCTGGTGATCCACTTCTCCTGGTAGGGCGCGGTGCCCCACAGGGTGGCGAGATCGAGGAAGTAGCCGGTCGGATGGTCGAGCTTGACGACGAACGTCTTGTCGTCCGGCGCGGAGACGCCGAACGCATCGACCGCCGCCTGGATGTCGGCATCCGTCGCGTCCTCGGGCAGGTCGAGGATTTCCTGGCCGCCGTCGACGTCGGAGATGATGGCCTGGTAGTAGGCGGCCGTGCGCGGGTCGATCAGGCGCTTCCAGGCGAAGACGAGGTCGTCGGCGACGATCGTGTCGCCGTTGCTGTACTGCGCGTCACGGAGCTTGAACGTGTACGTCAGGCCGTCCTCGGAGACCTCGGGCAGGGCCTCCGCGAGCGCCGGCACGATGTTCTGCTCCTGGTCGAAGTACAGGAGGCCGCGATTCAGCGCGTGGAGGATCGGCGATGTCGGTCGACGTTTCCGCGATCGCGGGATCGAGGGAGTGCGGGATCCTCAGCTGGAGTAGATACAGGCGAAGGACCTGCTCGTCGGCGAGGTCCCCACACGACCCGGCGGCCGCAGGGACGCATCCGGGTGCGGCTGACGTACCTGGCTCCTGGCTTCCCGGCGCTGACGTCGCCGTCGAGCCGCCGCACGCTGCCGCGATGATCGCGACCACGCCGACGAGACCAAGGAGACGTTTACTTAACATGTACGGTCCCTTTCACATTCCCGTCGTGGCGGTCTCCTGCCGCCACATCCGGGGCTCTCGGGCACGCCGACGCCGCCAAAGCGACCCCACACGTGTTAACCGGCCCTGGCGACATCGATCCTCCCATCAATGCCACCGTGCGCGGAACTAACCCGCGAACCCGTGTCGGTCCGCGGGCCTCAAGAATGCGCCTATCATTCACAGGGGGGGTGCACTCGTCAAATCAGCCACCCCCGCCGGGGCCGTCAGTCCGGGCACGGCATCTGCCGACCGGTCATCCCCCTCCAGCGCAGGTTCGGCTGGCGTGCTGCGGTGGCCTCGTCGAGCCGCCGGACGGGCGCCGTGTGGGGCGCCTCGCGGACCACGTCCGGCGCGGATTCGGCCTCGGCCGCGATCGCGATCAGCGCCTCGGCAAACGCGTCCAGCGTCTCCAGGCTCTCGGTCTCGGTGGGCTCGATGAGCATCGCCTCCTCGACGATCAACGGGAAGTAGATCGTCGGCGGGTGGAAGCCGTAGTCGATGAGCCGCTTCGCGATGTCGAGCGTGCGGACGCCGGTGCGTTTCTTCAGCGAGGCCGCCGAGGCGACGAACTCGTGCTTGCACGGGCGGTCGCCGTACGGCACGTCGTAGGCGCCCGACACACGGTGCCTGAGGTAGTTCGCGGCCAGGACCGCATCCTCGCTGACCTCGCGCAGCCCCGAGCCGCCGTGGGCGCGGATATAGGTATACGCGCGCACGAGGACGCCCGTGTTGCCGACATAGCTGCGCAGCCGGCCGATCGACGTCGGTCGTTCGCCGGGGCGTTCCAGCCGGAACGTGCCGTCATCGGCGCGAAGGACGCGCGGCGTCGGCAGGTACGGCAGGAGCGTCTCCCCGACGCCGACGGGTCCGGCACCCGGCCCACCTCCGCCATGCGGCGTCGAGAACGTCTTGTGCACGTTGAAGTGCATCACGTCGAAGCCCGCCTCGCCGGGCTTGAAGCGGCCGAGGATCGCGTTGAGGTTTGCGCCGTCCATGTAGGCGAGCGCACCCGCCTCGTGGACCGCGTCGAGCAGCTCACCGATGCGCTTCTCGAACAGGCCGAGCGTCGAGGGGTTCGTGATCATCACCGCGGCCGTTCGCGGACCAAGCGCCGCGCGGAACGCATCGACGTCCACGCCGCCGTCGGGCGCCGACGGGATCGTGATCGTCCGGTAGCCGGCCATCGATGCCGTGGCGGGGTTGGTGCCGTGGCTGGAATCCGGCACGAGCACGTCGGTCCGCTCCGTGTCGCCGCGGGCCAGGTGATGGGCGCGGATCATGAGGATCCCGGTCAGCTCGCCCTGCGCTCCGGCCGCCGGCTGGAGCGACACCGCGCGCATCCCGCTGATCGCCATCAGCGCCTGCTCGAGCTCCCACAGGAGCTGCAGCGTGCCCTGCGCCGCCTCGTCGGGGGCCATCGGATGGAGGGTCGCGAAGCCCGGCAGGCGCGCCGCCCACTCATTCAGTTTCGGGTTGAATTTCATCGTGCACGAGCCGAGCGGATAGAACCCGGTGTCCACCGCGTAGTTGAGCTGGGACAGGTTGACGTAGTGGCGCACGACCTCGGGCTCGTTGAGCTCGGGCAGCGCGGGCGGCGTGTCGCGCAGGGCGCCGGACGGCAGGCGATCGAGCGCGTCCTTCGGCGGATGCGGGATCTTCCCGTCGCCGCGGCCGGGCCGCGACCGCTCGAACAGGGTCGGCTGGAGCTTGGGGCCGACGACGCTCATCGGGCCGCTCCGGCCAGCTCGGGTCGACGGTCGCTGCCACCGGCGAGCTCGTCACCCAGGGCTGCGGCGAACCGGGCGATGTCGTCGCCGGTGGTCAGCTCGGTGGCGCACACGAGGAGCGCATCGGCAACCGCCGGGTCGTCGGGTTCGGCGTCGGCGAGGGCGAGCCCTGCCAGGATCCCGCGGTCGAGGAGGCGGCGGTGGACCGCCCGCGCGTCCGGGATCCGCACGGCGAACTCGTTGAGGTACGGGCCCGGATGGAGGCGCGGCGCTCCGACCGCGTCGAGCGCTGCCTCGAGCTCCGCCGCGCGCGCGGCGCCGGTCGCGGCGACGTCACGCAGGCCGTGCGGGCCGATCGTCGCGAGATAGATCGACGCCGCGAGCGCGAGCAGCGCCTGGTTCGTGCAGATGTTGCTTGCCGCCTTGTCGCGCCGGATGTCCTGCTCGCGCGCGCGCATCGTCATCACGAAGGCGCGCTGGCCGTCGAGGTCCGTGGTCATGCCGACGAGCCGGCCGGGGATCTGACGGACGAGGGCGTCGGTCGAGGCGAGGATGCCGAGGTACGGCCCGCCGTACTGGGGCGAGATGCCGAGTGGCTGGCCCTCCCCGGCCGCGATGTCCGCGCCGTACGCGCCCGGCGGCTGCAGGACCGCCAGCGAAACCGGTTCGATCACCGACACGAACAGCGCGCCGGCGGCGTGCGCCAGCTCGCCGATCTCGGTGACTGGCTCGAGCAGCCCGTAGAAGTTCGGGTGGGCCGCGATCACCCCGGCGACCGGGCGCTCGGCGTCCGCGAGGAGCGCCTCGAGGGCCGCGAGATCGGTTGTGCCGGCGGCGTCTCCCGCCGCAACGACGGGGATCTCCTCGAGCTCGAGTCCGCCGCGGAAGTACGTCTCGATCGTGGCCCTGACGTGCGGGTGCACGGCGTGCGAAACGAGCACCCGCTCGCGCCGGGTCTGGCGGCAGGTCATGAGCGCGGCCTCGGCGGTCGCGGCCGCACCGTCGTAGTGCGAGGCGGACACCACGTCGAGCCCGACCAGCTCCGCGATCAGCGACTCGTACTCGTAGATGCTCTGCAGCGTGCCCTGGCTGACTTCCGGCTGATACGGCGTGTAGGCCGTGTACCACTCACCGCGGAGCAGCAGCTGGTCGACCGCGGGCGGCGTCCAGTGGCGGTAGACGCCGGCGCCGAGGAACGACACCAGGTCGGTCAGGTTCCTGGCGGCCAGCGCCTGGAGGCGAGCCGCCAGCTCGAGCTCGGGCTCCGGTCCGGGAAGGTCGATGCCCGACGCACGGAGGGCTTCCGGGATGTCCGCGAACAATTCGTCGACCGACGCCACGCCGAGCGACGCCAGCATTCGTTCCCGGTCGCCGTCGGTATGCGGTCCGTACGGCATCGCCGTCAGCCCTCCGCGATCAGGGCGTCGTAGGCGTCAGGTGCGAGCAGGTCGTCGAGCTGGGCGGTGTCGGCGACACGGACGCGGAGCATCCAGCCCGCGCCGTACGGATCGCTGTTCACCAGCTCCGGAGTGCCCGTCAGCTCGTCGTTGATGCCGGTCACGTCCCCGCCGAGCGGCGCGAACAGGTCGCTCACCGCCTTGACCGACTCGACGACGCCGAAGGTCGCGAACTGGTCGAGCGACGATCCGGTCGCCGGGAGCTCGACGAAGACGATGTCGCCGAGCTGGTCGGCGGCGTACTTGGTGATGCCGATCGTCGCTTCGTCGCCCTCGACGCGGACCCACTCGTGGTCCTTGGTGTAGCGGAGATCGGTGGGCACCATCGACGAGGCTCCTCCTTGCTCGCGAGCCGATCCAGCGAGTTTCCCGGGCTGCCGTCAAGCCTGTCGCTTGTAGAAGGGCAGCGGGACGACCCGCGCCGGGACCCGCTGATCGCGGATTTCGACCTCGACTATCGTACCCGGCTCGGCATCGCCGGGAGCGACATAGGCCATTGCAATCGGGCTCCCGATCGTCGGCGAATGCGTCCCGCTGGTGACCACTCCGGTCCGCCGCTCCCCGACGTGGACCGGATACCCGTGGCGAGCGATCCCCCGCCCCTCCACGACCAGCCCGACGAGCGTGCGCGTCGGCGCGGCGGCCGCGGCGCGCTCGAACGCAGCCCGGCCCACGAAATCATTCGGCTTCGTCAGCTTCACGACGCGACCGAGACCCGCCTCGAACGGGTTCGTCGACGAGTCGAGCTCGTTGCCGTAGAGCGGCATGCCGGCCTCGAGGCGGAGCGTGTCGCGGGCGCCGAGCCCTACCGGCAGCCCACCCACCTCCTCGACAGCGGGCATGAGGACGTCCCACAGCTCCGTGGCACGATCCCAGTCCACGAAGACCTCGAACCCGTCCTCTCCGGTGTACCCGGTGCGAGCGATCAGGGCTTCCATCCCCGCGACGTGCCCTTCCGCGATCCCGTAGTAGCGCAGCGCGCCCAGGTCCACGTCCGTGTGCGGCGCGAGCACGTCCACCGAGCGCGGGCCCTGGATCGCGATCAGGGCAGTCGCCAGCGTGCGGTCGTCGAGGACCGCCTTGAAGCCGGCCAGCCGCTCGGCGAGCGCGTCCGAGACGACGAGCGCGTTCGAAGCGTTGGCAACGACCAGGAAGCGAGCCTCGGCGAGGCGGTAGACGATGAGGTCGTCGAGGATGCCGCCGTCGGGAGCGGCGATCATCGAGTAGTGGGCGCGTCCGTCCTTGAGCGCGGGCGGATCGCTGACGAGGGCGTAGGCGAGCGCCTCGCCGGCCTCGGGCCCTTCGACGAAGAGCTCGCCCATGTGCGACAGGTCGAACAGGCCTGCCCGTTCGCGGACCGCGCGATGCTCCTCGAGGATCCCGCGGTACTGGACCGGCATGAGCCAGCCGCCGAACTCGATCAGTCGCGCGCCAAGCTGTGCGTGCCGGTCGGCAAGGGGCGTCTGCTGGATCGTCGCGTCGACGTTCATGCCTCGGCCTCGGCCGGCGACGGCACGACCGTATCGAGGGCAAGGGTTGCGGCCGCCTTGGCCACCAGCGCGCGCTCCGTCTCGAACGTCAGCAGGCTGTTCGCCTCGTCGAATCCAACCCAGCGAACCTCGGCGAATTCGTGGTCGTGCCCGGCAAGGTCGCCGCCCGTGGGCTCCATCAGGAAGTAGTGGACGGTCTTGTGGATCCGTGTCCCGCCGAGGACGAACCAGTATTCGATCGAGTCGAGCGGGCCGGTGATCCTGACCTCCAGGCCGGTCTCCTCGGCTACCTCGCGGAGCGCCGTTTGCTCGGTTGTCTCACCGGCGTTCGGCGTGCCCTTCGGGAGTGTCCAGGTCCGTCCGTCTCGCTCACGACGGCGGCAGCCCGCAACAAACTGGGGGTTCGATCCGTGATACCGGATCACGACGCCGCCAGCGGACGTGGCCGTCGCGTTCCTCAGGCGTGCCACGGCGCCGAGCCGGCGCTGGAGCGGCGCGCCGCCCCGGTGCGCCCGGAGCGAGGCCAGTGCATCGCGACCTGCGGCCGCGGGCGGCCGCTCATGGAACGCTGCGGAACGGCGGGGCGGATCGCACGCCAGCTCGCCCGCATCCGGACAAGCGGCCCGAGATCGGCCCGGCGAAGGACCGTTGCGCGTCCTTCGGACGCGCGGAAGGTGCCGGTCACGCGGAGACCCAGACGCCGCTCCCTGGTCCGGGCCGAGGGTCGGACGAATCTGGCTGCCGGCCGGGCCGCGTACTTGGCGGCAATGCTGTGCTCCATCACGGGCAATGGTAGCGGTTCACTCGACCGATGCAAGTGACGAACGCATGGTTGTGGCGGCTGCCGGTGTCAGGGTGCCCCGCTCCTCAGCGAGTGTGATCTCACGCTCGGCTGCGGCGCGATACAGCTGAAGGACGCCTGGAGCATGGGCCTCCAGCGCCGCCAGGTGGGACCGCAGCGTGCCGTCGTCGCCGCGCGTGATCGGGCCCGTGAGGGCCGCGCGGATGCCGAGCGCACGGGCGTTCCCGAGCGTGCCCTCGATCAGCGGCCCGTAGATCGCCAGCGCCCCGGCCTCGTCCAGACCCGCCACGCGGCCAAGCTCGGCGATCGCGTCGAGGAGTGCAACGAACCCGCCCGCCGCAAGGACCGCGGCCGCGTGGTAGGCGGGCTTCGAGCCCGGCGTGAGCCGGACGGCACGTGCGCCCACCCGCTCCGCCATCTCGGCCAGCAGCGCCAGCAGCTGATCGTCGCCTTCGATGGCCACGGTCGCCCCATGGAGAGCGGCCACTGCCCGCTCGGTGTCCGCGAATGCCACCAGCGGGTGGAACGACCCGACCTGGCTCCCGGCGGCCTGCGCCGGTTCGAGGACCTCGGCACCGAGCGCTCCGCTGGTGTGGATCATCGCCTGGCCGCCGTACATCCGGATCGTTTGTGCAAGCGGCGCGAGCGCATCGTCGGGGACCGCCAGGACGATGAGTTCGACCTCCTCGACGAGTGCCTGGGCGTCGACGAACGTCCGCTCGACGGCGACCAGGCCACGGAACCGCTCGCGCCGGCTCGAATCACGGCTGGCGACGGCGTGGATCGGCCAACCGGCCCGGGACAGCGCCACGCCGAGCGCCGTCCCCACGGCTCCCGCGCCAACGATCCCGGTGACCGGCGGCTGACCGGCTTCTGCGTGGACGTGCGGATGGGTGTGATCGCTCGGATGGACGAGGTCGCCGTGACGGTGCGTGCCGGGCGGCGTCGGGTCGAGCTCGATGCCGGCCGCCTCGAGCGCCGCGGCGGTTTCGCGCCGGTCCTCGGCGCGCTTGCGCTCTTCCTCGGCGGCACGTTTCGCGTCGCGCTCGGGGTCGTCGCCGGGCAGGTCACCGAACGGTCGCATGGGGATCGAGTCTAGCGGCTGCTATACTCGCGCTCGATCTCGACCCGGGACGGGCGCACCCGTCCGGCGCCGACTTGCCCGCGCTCCGCGCGGTTGACGAAGGAGGCGTGCTCGATGGCATCCCGGCAACCCACGATCGATCCCTTTGGCGCGCGCGCCACCCTGCAGGTCGGTGACGACCGGTACGGCTACTTCCGCCTCGACGCCGTCGGCGACCGGCTGGACGTGGCACGCGCGCCCGTCACGCTGAAGATCCTCCTCGAGAACCTGCTCCGCCATGCCGGCGGCGGCATCGTCCGCGGCGAGGACGTCGAGACGCTGGCGGCCTGGCGGCCCGGCGCGACGGCCGAGGCAGAGATCCCGTTCATGCCGTCGCGGGTGATCCTCCAGGACTTCACCGGCGTGCCGGCGATCGTCGATCTCGCGGTGATGCGCGACGCGATGGCCGACCTCGGCGGCGACCCGTCGCTCGTCAACCCGCTCGTCCCGGCCGACCTCGTCATCGACCACTCCGTCCAGGTCGACATGTTCGGCAACGACCGGGCGTTCGCCTTCAACGTCGAGCGCGAGTACGAGCGGAACGGCGAGCGCTACCAGCTGCTGCGCTGGGCGCAGACCGCGTTCCGGGACCTGCGCGTCGTGCCGCCCGGGACCGGCATCGTCCACCAGGTGAACCTCGAGTTCCTCGCGACGGTCATCGACCAGCGAGAGGGCGTCGCGTTCCCCGACACGCTGGTTGGCACGGACTCGCACACGACGATGGTCAACGGCCTCGGCGTCCTCGGCTACGGCGTCGGCGGCATCGAGGCCGAGGCCGTCCTGCTCGGCCAGCCGCTCTACCAGCCGATGCCACGGATCGTCGGGGTGCGCCTCCACGGCGAGCTGCCGCGGGGCTCGACCGCGACCGACCTGGTCCTCGTGGTGACCGAGATGCTCCGCGCCCACGGGGTCGTCGGGGCGTTCGTCGAGTTCGCCGGCGACGGTCTGGCCGGGGTGACCCTCGCCGACCGGGCGACGATCAGCAACATGAGCCCCGAATTCGGAGCGACCGCCACCCTCTTCCCGATCGACGACGAGACGCTGGCCTACCTCCGCCTGACGGGGCGGTCCGATACCCGCGTGGCGCTCGTCGAGCACTACGCCAGAACGCAGGGGCTGTGGCGGGTGCCCGGCGCCGACCCGCTGTTCGACGAGCTCCTCGAGCTCGACCTCGCGTCCGTCGTGCCCTCGGTCGCCGGGCCCGCGGCGTCCGCAGGACCGCGTCCCGCTGGACGCGCTGCGCGAGAACTTCCGGTCGAACTTCCCGGACGGCCTTAGCGATGGGCCGGCGGCGCGCGAGGCGACGCACAGCGGCGACGCCGTCGAGGACGCCTCGGATGCGTCCTTCCCGGCCAGCGATCCGACGTCGCTCTCGGCAGACGACCCGCACGCGGCCCCTGCACCCGCCGCCCCGGTCGGCGCGCCGGACGACAGCCGCGAATACCTGCCGGTCGAGGTCGAGGTTCCCGGGGGACGGGCGACGATCCGAACTGGCTCGGTGGCAATCGCGGCGATCACGTCGTGCACCAACACGTCCAACCCGACCGTGATGATCGGGGCGGGGCTGCTCGCCCGAAACGCCGTCGCGCGCGGCCTGCGCGTCGAAGCCGACGGTCAAGACCTCGCTGGCGCCGGGCTCCAGGGCGGTGACCGGCTATCTCGAGGCGGCCGGCCTGATGGCCCCGCTCGAGCAGCTCGGCTTCGCGCTTGCCGGCTACGGCTGCACGACCTGCATCGGCAACTCCGGCCCGCTTGACGCGCCGATCGCCGCTGCCGTCGAGGCGCACGACCTCGTCGTCGCGGCCGTGCTCTCGGGGAACCGCAACTTCGAGGGCCGCATCCATCCGCTCGCGCGCGCCAGCTATCTGGCGTCGCCGCCGCTGGTGGTCGCGTTCGCGCTCGCGGGCCGCGTCGATATCGACCTGACGAGCGAACCGCTCGGCCACGCCGCAGACGGCACGGCAGTGTTCCTTGCCGATATCTGGCCGTCGCTGGAGGAGATCCGCGCGGTCATCAGTTCGGCCATCGACCCCGAGCTGTTCCGACGCACGTACGCGGTCGTGTTCGAAGGCGACGATCGCTGGCGGGCGCTGCCGATCCCGGCAGGCGACCGTTACGCGTGGGACCCCGCCTCGTCGTACATCGCCAAGCCGCCGTTCTTCGACGGCCTCACGTTCGAGGCCGCGCCGGTCGCTGATATCGAGGGCGCGCGCGCACTGGCGGTGCTCGGCGATTCCGTCACGACCGACCACATCTCGCCGGCCGGCTCGATCGCCCCCTGGTCCCCCGCCGGCCAGTGGCTACAGGAGCGCGGCGTCGGACCGCTGGAATTCAACTCGTACGGGGCCCGACGCGGCCACCACGAGGTGATGATGCGTGGCACGTTCGGCAACATCCGGCTGCACAACGAGCTCGTCGAGGGCAAGGAGGGCCCGTATACCGTGCACCTCCCCTCCGGCGAGGAAGCATTCATCTACGACGCCGCGATGCGCTATGCCGCGGAAGGGGTCCCGCTCGTCCTGCTCGCCGGCCGCGAGTACGGCTCCGGGTCGTCGCGTGACTGGGCCGCCAAGGGCACGGCACTGCTCGGCATCCGCGCCGTCATCGCCGAGAGCTACGAGCGGATCCACCGTTCGAACCTCGTCGGCATGGGCGTCCTGCCGCTCCAGTTCAAGCCGGGCGACTCGGCGTCCTCACTGGGCCTGACCGGTCGCGAGACGTTCACGATCGAGGGGCTTGCCGATCGGCTCGCGCCGCGCGCCTCCGTGGCAGTGCGCGTCACGGACGAGGCCGGTCGCGAGCGCCGCTTCGAGGCCATCGCCCGGCTGGACGGCCCGATCGAGGTCGACTACTACCGCCAGGGCGGCATCCTGCCGGCCGTGCTCCGCCGTCTGGCACGCCCCGACGCCTGAGGGAGTCCCGGCGGCCGTGTGCCGCCGGTTCGGTGCCAGATATCAGCCCGCGTAATCAAAGGCAGGGTTGTGCGCCCTGGTCTGCCGTCAGGCATCAGCCTGGGTCGTATCTGGCCGTCAACTGGCGTCGCGAACGCCCAAATCCGACGGCTTGGGACGACTGAACGTGCCTTTCATTACCCCGGCTGATATTTGGCAGTCATCCGGTCAGGCCTTCGGCGCCGGACACGAAGAAGCCCCGGGGGAGGACCGGGGCTTCATCGCGGAGGAGGATTTCCCAGGGATCGTGCATGTCAGATGCGGCGATCAATTGCTGTGACGACACATCGGCGGAGAACGTGACGCGCGTGACGAATCTCGCCGAAACTCCCGGACATTCCCCTCCGCTGCAGGTCGTTTGGGGCGCGCGTCGACGCCAATGCAGGATCGGGAGGGAGAGGGTGGTGGGCGATACTGGATTCGAACCAGTGACCTTCCGGATGTGAACCGGACGCTCTAACCGACTGAGCCAATCGCCCGAGAGCGCCGAATCATACCCGCAGGCCCGGCCAACGGGCAACGAGGGTCTCGGGCTCGAGGCCGTCGACGACGACCAGCTTCCGGCGGCTCGAGGCGCCGGCCACGATCCGCACGTCACGCCGTGCGATGCCGAGCTCCTCGGCCAGCAGCCGGACCAGGGCGTTGTTCGCGGCTCCCTCTACCGCCGGCGCCGTCACGCGCGCGTGCAGCTCGCCCTCGACGACTCCGTCGACATGGTCCCCAGCGGCGCGCGGTGTGAGGCGAACGGCGAAACGGCTCTCGCTTCCGGTCACAACGACTGCACGGCGCGCATCAGGGTCGCGAGCAGCAGCAGCACGATGATCGGGCTCAGGTCGACCGTGGTGCTCCGGGGCAGGACCCGGCGGACCGGCGCGAGGATCGGCTCGGTGGCCTGGACGAGGTACCGGGACACCTGGTTGCTGCGTGCGGGGTCGAACCATGACATCAGAACGCGACCCAGGATGAGCAGCCAGAGCGCGACCAGCAGGATCGACAGGAAGTTCCGGACGAACACTTCGACCACGGTTCGATTGTAGCGTGGAGGGCCGGAAGGCCCGGTCGCCGGCCTCCCCGGCGCGTGTGTCGCTCAGTGCTCGTGGGGCCGCTCCCCGAATAGCGCGCGGCCCACCCGCACGATCGTTGCGCCCTCCTCGACGGCGATCGGGAAGTCGTCGCTCATGCCCATCGACAGCTCGGACCCGAGCCCGGACCACGCGTCGCGCAGGGTGCCGCTCAACTCGCGCAGTGTCACGAACGTTCGGCGCGCCTCCTCGGGACGGGCCACCTCGCGGCCGATCGTCATCAGGCCGCGCACGTCGAGCCGGCCCAGGCCGGCGAGCTCGCCGACCGCCGCGGCCAGGTCATCGGGACGGAACCCCGCCTTGGCCGCATCGAGGTCCACGTTCACCTGCAGCAGGACCGGCACGCGCTCCATGCCAAGGTCAGCGGCCAGCCGGTCGAGCCGCGTCGCCAGCGCGACGGAGTCGACCGACTGGATGACCTCGAAGGCAGCCAGCGCCCGGCGTGCCTTGTTCGACTGCAGCGGCCCGATGAGGTGCCAGCCGGCAACCGGCACCTCCGGGATCTTCGCGAGGGCCTCCTGGACCCGGTTCTCGCCGAACACACGGATACCGGCGTCGACGGCGTGGCGCAACCGCTCCGCCGGCACCGTCTTGGAGACTGCGACGAGCGTCACCGTCCGCGGGTCGCGCCCGACCCGCGCGCACGCGTCAGCGATCCGCTCGAGCACGCGTGCGCGTGCGTTCCGGAGCGCCTCGACCTCTCGATCAGCCACCCTCAGAACGCGATGTCGCCGCTGAGCGCACCGGCGGAGGTGACACTCCTGCGAGCCATCCGCCGGAGGTGCGGAGCGCCGGCCCTCGCCGGCACGGCTACTTGCGGCGCAGGAACGATGGGATCTCGAGGTCGTCGGCGTCGTACGCGCTCGGTCGCTTGACCGGAACCGGCTCGCCCACGCTGCGATCCGTACGCGCCCCGGCCGTCGCCAGCTCGCCGTCCTGGCGCGCCGCCACGTCGTCGCCGTCGGCCGACTCCTCGCGCTGCCGCTGGAGCTCCTCGAGGAAGTCTCGCTCGCGCGGCGCCCGGATCGACGCCGAGCCATCGGTCGTCGCCTGACCCGACTCGTGGCGTGACGACTGGCGTCGCTTGCCACCGTCGAAGCCGGTCGCGATCACCGTGATCATGACCTCCTCGCCGAGCCGGTCGTTGAAGCTCGTGCCGAAGATGATGTTCGCTTCCGGGTCGGCCGCCGATTGAATCTCCTCGGCCGCCTCGGTCACCTCGTGGAGAGCGAGGTTCGACGAGCCGCTGATGTTGAAGAGGATGCCCTGGGCGCCTGCGATGTCGACCTCGAGCAGCGGGCTCGCGATCGCCTGGCGGGCAGCCTCCACGGCGCGGTTCTCGCCGGTTGCGCGGCCGATCCCCATGAGCGCCGAGCCCGCGTCCTTCATGATCGCGCGGACGTCGGCGAAGTCGAGGTTGATGAGTCCGGGCATCGTGATGATGTCGCTGATCCCCTGGACGCCCTGCCGGAGGACGTCGTCGACGACGCGGAAGGCGTCGAGGATCGAGGTTTCCTTCTGGACGACGTCCTTGAGCCGATCGTTCGGGACCGTGATCAGGGTGTCGACCTGGGCCTTCAGCTCCTCGGCCGCGCGCTCCGCAACGAGCTTGCGCTTGTTGCCCTCGAAGCTGAACGGCTTGGTCACGACGCCGATCGTGAGCGCACCTTGCTGCTTCGCGAGCTGGGCCACCACCGGGGCACCGCCGGACCCGGTACCGCCACCGAGCCCTGCCGTGATGAACACCATGTCGGAGTCGGCCAGCGCCTGGGCGATCTTCTCGGAATCCTCTTCCGCGGCGCGCTGGCCAACAGAGGAATCGCCTCCGGCCCCGAGACCCCTCGTGATCTTGTCGCCGATCCGGATCTTGTGCGGCGCGTCTGACTGGAGCAGCGCCTGGGCATCGGTGTTGCAGGCGATGAACTCGACGCCCATCATCTCGGCGCGGATCATCCGGTTGACGGCGTTTGTCCCGCCGCCCCCGACTCCGATGACCCTGATAAGTGCGAAGTTCTCGGAATCGGAACGCAGCGGCATGGCCTCTCCTCCGGCAGCCCTCGAGGGCCAGTAACGGCGGTACGACGGACGGTGCCGGACCTGGCCGCGGGCTCCCGGCACGCCCTGGTCCGTGATGGCGGGGAGTATACCCCTCGGCCGCCGGGCGCGGGGCTTGTCGGGGACGTCACCCGATGGTCCTGCACGCAGGATTCAGCCTGTGGTGCGGCGATGCACCGTCCGGCGCCTGCCGCGGCGTCCCTGGTGGTGACCGTGCGGTTGCAACGGGTGGCGTTCGGGGCAGAGCGGGGCGGCAACGGTGCGCCAGTGCACTAGGGCACATGCCGCATGGACACCCGCTCGCCACGTTCCGATACTGCCGAAAGTACCAGCGTCACCAGCGTACTTCCGGAGGGTCCGTGCCTCGTTCGATCCGTCACCTGCTCGCCGCCTCACTCGCCGTCGCGGCGATCTCCGTCACCGTCCTTCCCGCGTTCGCCGCCGACCAGCCAATCCTGAGCGGGCACGGTCCTCGACGCGGCCGGCGAGCCGTTTCCCGTCGAGAACGGGACGCTGACGATGACCGCTCCGGATGGCGGCGGGATCTACGGCGCGCAGGTGTCGGTGGGCGGCGACGGCTCGTTCGAGGTCGAAGTCATGCCGTGGGGCACGGACGCGACCCCGGCCGAGGTGACGATCAGCATCACCGGGGTGGTCGGCGATACCCAGGTCACCGCCACCGGCTGCACCGACCAGTTCGCACCCGTGGCCGAGTCAACGTTCCAGGTCGCCCTCGAGAGCAGCGCGCCGGAGCCGGTCGTCCTGGTCGCCGAGGAGCGGCTGATCGGGACAGTGTGCGGCGAGGGCAGCTCCCCGGGGACCACCCTTCCGCCGAGCGAGGTCCAGCCGTCCGAGGCGCCCGAGAGCCAGGCGCCGGCTGTCGTGGAGCCGATCACGCCGGCACCGACCCTGGCGCTCGAGGTGGTCGAACCAGTCGCGCCCGCCGCCGACAGCGGCGTGCCCGTGTGGCTCGTGGGCCTGGTCGCCGCGGGGGTCGTCGCCCTGATCGCACTCGGCGCCTGGCGAGTCCTCTCCCGCCGCTCGGACGTCTGATCCTGCCGCGCAGCTGAGCCTGCGGACTCAGCCGGCTCAGCCGGCGACGAAGCTCAGACGAACCGTCCGCGTTGCGTTGTCCGCGTTCGGATCGAGCAGGCAGATCGACTGCCACGTCCCGAGCGCCATCCGCCCGCCAACCACTGGCACGGTGAGCGTCGGCGCGGCGAGCAGCGGGACGAGGTGGTCGGCGCCGTGTCCCGGCGACCCGTGGCGGTGGCGGTAGGCTCGCTCGTCGCGCGGGAGCAGCCGATCGAGGACGTCGACGAGGTCGTCGTCGGAGCCGGACCCGGTCTCCATGATCACGAGCCCGGCGGTGGCGTGCGGCACGAACACGTTGAGCAGGCCGTCCCCGGCGCCCGCCACGAACTCCGAGCACTCCCGGCTGATGTCGAAGACGCCCCGCCGCCGACCGGTATGGATGGTGAGCTCGATGGTCTTCATCGTGCGCCGACCGTGTGCGACCTGCGTGGTCCGGGAGACCACGAAATCGATCGATCGAGACAGGACCGGCCGCTCCGTGGGGCCGAGGCCGCGATCACGTGGCCTGGCAGGCCACCCACGACCAGCAGGCGGGTCGCCGGTTGCGGTTCACGCCGTATTCGTGGTCTCGCAGGCCACACCGGACGATGGCCCTACGGGAAGATGCTGCGGAGCGCGTCCCGGATCCGGCCCAGCCCACCACCGACCGGGGTCGACTCGTAGCGCATCGGCTCGCCGGCGGCAAGGGCTGCGGCTCCCCACTCGAGCAGCCCGATGCCGGTGCTGTACGACGGCGTCATCAGCGTATCGACGAGCCCACCGATCCCCGACGGCGACGCGATGCGCACGGGCATCTCGAGGACGTCGCGGCCAAGTTCCGCCGCGCCGGACAGCTGCGCCGCCCCGCCGGTCAGGATCACGCCCGCGGGGAGCATCCCCACGCCCGCCGCGCGCATCTCGTTGCGCAGCAGCTCGAACGTCTCGCGCATGCGCGCCTCGATGATCTGGCAGACCTCGAGCCGGCTCACCGTTCGGCCGGCGTCCTCGCCGAGCACGGACACGCTGATCTCCTCGTCGTCGCCGACCGCCCGCAGATCGCACGTCCCGTGGCGGATCTTCAGCTCCTCGGCCACCTGGAGGCTCGTCTTGAGGCCGATCGCGACGTCGTTCGTGACGTTGTTGCCGCCCACCGGCAGGACCCGCGTGTGGAACGGCGAGCCCTCCTGGAACAGGGCGAGGTCGATCGTCCCGGCGCCGATGTCGGCAACGGCCACGCCGAGCTCCTTCTCGGTTTCGGTCAGCACGGCCTCGGCCGAGGCGAGCGAGTTCGCGACGAGCTCGTCGATCTTGACGCCCGCAGCCTGCACGCACTTGGTCAGGTTCTGGACCGCCGTGGCGGACGCGGTGACGATGTGCGTCTCGACCTCGAGTCGCAGGGCGCTCATCCCGAGCGGATCCTTGACGCCCTCCTGGCCGTCGACGGTGAACCCCCGCCGCTCGACGTGGAGCACCTCGCGATTCGATTCGGGATCGACGACCGCGCGGGCGACCTCGATCGCTCGGCTGATGTCCTCGCGCGTGACCTCGCGGTGATGGGCGGTCACCGCGACCTGGCCCTGCGAGTTGAGGCTCTCGACGTGCTGTCCGCCGACGCCCACGAACGCGCGATCGATCTTCCAGCCCGAGAGCCGCTCGGCGCGCTCGACCGAATCCGCGATCGAGCGGACCGTCTGGTCGATGTTGATGACGACGCCTTTCTTCAACCCCGAGGCGGGAACGGTGCCGTGGCCCATGATCGTCAGCCGACCGTCGCGGCTGACCTCGCCGATGAGGGCGCAGACCTTGCTGGTGCCGACGTCGATGCCGACGAGGACCGCTTCTCGTTCCACCGTGTCGTCCGTCTCCGATCCGCTTTGGGGCCTAGAGGAAGTGGCGCCGGATGATGGCCACGTTGTTGAAGATGCGCAGGCCGAACGTGATCAATGCCACGAGGTACAGGTCAAGACCAAGGCGATCGCCGATGAACGTGAGGATGACCGCGGTGATCGCGTTGACCAGGAACCCGCTGATGAAGATGCGATTGTCGTAGACCCCATCGAGCTCCGCTCGAACCGCGCCGAGGACCGAGTCGAGAGCGGCAAGGATCGCAACCGCCGAGTAGCGGCTGAGCTCGAAGCTGACGTTGACGTTGAGGACGAGTCCCGCCAGGACGCCCACCAGGAGCCCCAGCAGGGGTAGCAACACGTGCGGCTCGTCCTCCCTCGGTTCGTGCGCCAAGGCTACTCGACCGGATCGGACCGCAGCAACTTGGCACGCTGCACGTCATCCGGTCATCGGGTCATTTGGGCTTCTTCGTCGGCGACGGGCTCGGCCGCGCGACATACGTCCCGTCGTGCTCGTCGGCCAGCACGACCGACGCGACCGATGCCTCGCGACCCTCGAGCAGGCGGCCGAGCAGGCGCACCTGGCCGGGAATGATGTCCGGGCGCCGGAGACTCGGCGTGTAGAAGCCGAAGATCGCGGTCCAGCCCTCGGGCTGCGCCCGGAGCTCGTACCCGTGGTCGTCGGTGACCACGACTGCCAGCTTGCGGGCGGAGCTCGCGATCTGGGCAGGGCTCAGCGACGCGAGGCGCGTGGCCGCGTCCACGTCGACCGGGTCGAGGCGGCTGCCCGTCCGGAGCGACGCGGAGCTGGAGCGCTCGTCGACGACCGACGGCAGCTGCGCCGCTTCGGGCGACGCGTCGTCGCCGAGCTGGCCGACGATCAGCCCGTCGCGGTCGACGAGATGACGCTGCGAGCCGACCTTCCAGACGAGCACCGGCTGGCGCTCCAGGAGGGTGACCGTGATCGTGCCGGGCAGTCCGAGACCGATCCGCGCATCGGCCACGGTGGGCAGTTGGCGCAGCGACGCGGCCAGCGGGGCGGTCGACAGCCGGAACAGGTTCTCGCCGCGAGCCCCCTCCAGGATCCCCTGCACGGCCTCCGGGTCGGTGTACGTCGCCCCCTCGATGCGGAGCTCGTCGAACTCGAAGGCGGGCGACGACGCCACGCCGTAGATCGCGAACGCGCACAGGAGCATCGCGAGGGCCGCGCCGGCCCGGACGGGCGACAGCCCGGCCGATGCGCGCTTGACGGGGCGGGTCCGGCGCATCGTCGCGGCGCCGGCCGGGCGGTTCGGCGGACGCGCCCGCATGCGGCCCGTCATCGCGGCAGGTCGGCAGGAGCAAGGCGCCGCCGCACCCGGGACGCATGGCGCTCGACGGCGAGCTCCACGATCCGTTCGCAGATGTCGGCGAACGTGTAGCCGCCCTCCGCGGGCATCGTCGGGAAGAGGCTGATCGGGGTGAAACCCGGGATCGTGTTGATCTCGGAAAGGTACAGGCGTTCGCCGGCGAGCAGGAAGTCGATCCGGGCGAAGCCTTCCGCGCCGATCGCGCGGTAGGCGTCCCGCGAGATCTTGTGCATCACGGCGCGCTGCGCGTCGGTCACCTCGGCACGCGTCGCGGTCTCGGACAGGCCCGGGCGGTACTTCGCGTCGTAGTCGTAGAACTCGTGGCCCGACACGATCTCGCCCGGCCCGTACAGCTCCAGCCGGCCCGGATCGTTGCCGATCACCGCGACCTCGAGATCGCGGGCCCCCTCGAGGTACAGCTCGACCACGGCCAGCGTGTCGTAACGGAACGCGAGTTCGAGCCCGGCCGCCCGCTCGGCGGCGTCGTGGGCGAGCGTCATCCCGACCGAGCTGCCGAGCCGTGCCGGCTTGACCATCAGCCGGGCGTCGCCGCTGCCCGCGGCGAAGGCCTCGAGCTCAGCCAGGACCGCATCGCGGGCGGTCGCCCAGCGCTCGGCGCGGACCTCGATCCAGTCCACGATCGGCAAGCCGATGCCGCGGCACATGCGCTTGAAGAGCGCCTTGTCCATGCCGATCGCCGATGCCGCGACGCCGGAGCCGGTGTAGGCCAGGTCGGCCGCTTCGAGCAGCGCCTGGATCGTGCCGTCCTCGCCGAACGGCCCGTGCAGCCCGATCACGACGATCGGCGCGGGGACCGTCGCCGCCAGCCGGTCGATCGCGGGACCGATCTCATGTGGTCCGTCGGCATCGAGCGCAGCGGGCTCGTCGTAGTCGCGCTGCGGGCGGCTACCGCGGACATGATCGGCCGGCAGCCACCACCACCGGCCGTCGAGGTCGAGGAGGACCTGCGTCACCGCGTGACCGCGCTCGCGGAGCGCGTCGGCGATGGCCGTGCCCGACACGATCGACACGTCGTGCTCGGCGGACGGCCCGCCGAGGAGCACCGTGATCGGCTGGGCGATCGTCATCGCGCGTCCTCGCCCGCCCAACCGGACCAGTCTCCGACGAACTCGATCTCGGCCTGGAGCTCGACGCCCGAGCGCTCGCGGACGACCGCGCGGACGTGCTCCGCGAGGCGCCGCACGTCGGCAGCGCTGCCCTTGCGGTCGTTGACGATGAAGTTGGCGTGCTTCTCGGAAACCGTCGCCCCGCCGATCTGGTGGCCCTTGAGCCCCGCCTCGTCGATCAGCAGCCCGGCCGAGGTTCCGTCCGGGTTGCGGAAGACGCTGCCCGCCGAGGGGATGCCCAGCGGCTGGTGGGCCTGCCGCCAGCGGCGGATCTCGTCCAGCCGCGCCTTGATCGTGTCGGCATCGGCGGTGGTGAGGCGGAACGTCGCCTCGAGCACGATCTCGGGCGGCGAGCCCTCGGGAACGTGCTTGAAGCGGCTGTCGCGGTAGGCCAGCGCCAGGTCTTCCGCGGCCAGCAGCGCCTCGCCTCCACTCGCGTCGAGGACGCGCGCCGATTCGAGCACGGACGCGACATCGGACTCGTGTGCGCCGGCGTTGGCCCACACCGCCCCGCCGACGGTGCCGGGGATCGCCAGGCCGAACTCCAGCCCGGTCAGGCCGCCGCGCTGCGTCTCGGTGGCGGCCCGCGCCATCGGGACGCCCGCCTCGGCCACGTACCGCTCGCCGTCGACACGCGACCCCTCGGCGCGGTTCTGGATGACGAGCCCGCGCACACCGGCATCGGCGATCACGACGTCGCTCCCCCGTCCGAGCACGAGGTGCGGGATCCCGCGTGACCGGGCGAAGCGGACAAGGGCGCGGAGCTCGAAGGCGTTGTGGGCCGTGGCGAAGAGGTCGGCCGGCCCGCCCACCCGCATCGTCGTGAACCGGGCGAGCGGCTCGTCGCGCGACGTCTTGACCCCGATCCGCCGCTGGATGTCGGTGCCGGTCGCGACCGGGTCGAAGGCCGCCGTATCGGCCGTCATGCGGCCAGTCCCCGCGACAGGCGTTCGATCGTTTCGGCGTCCGGCAGCGGCCGCCGCTCGGCGACCGCCAGGACGAGGCGCGCGACCGCGTCCGCCGCTCCCGGGCGACCCAACGCCCGGGCCGCGGCCGACATCCCCAGGTGCGCGTGTGCGTCCTCGAGCAGCGTGGCGACGTCGAGCAGCGCCGCGGCATCGAACGCGTCGTCCTCGATCACCCGCGCCGCCCCGGCCTCCACCAGCTCCCGGGCGTTCGCGCGTTGGTGGCCGCCGGCGTGTGGGTACGGGACGACGACCAGCGGCAGACCGAAGGCGGTCGCCTCGGCCAGCGTCGACGAGCCGGCCCGCCCGACGACGAGGTCCGCCGCGGCAAGGGCGGGCAGCATCTCCTCCCGCAGGAACGGGTACGGCCGGTAGCGTCCACGCAGTGCCTCGGGAGGGCCTCGCGACCGGCGAGCGCCGCCGCGTAGCCGTCGGTGCCGGCGACGTGGATCACGACCGCCCGCTCGACGAGCTTCGGCAGGGCCCCGGCGACCGCGGCGTTGAACCGCCGGACGGCCTGCGAGCCGCCGAAGATCAGCATGACCCGGTCGCCCGCCGCGACGTCGAGCTGGACACGGGCGGCCTCGCGGTCGATCGCCTGGATGTCGCGGATCGGGGTGCCGGTGACGAAACACGGCCGGTCACCGATCGCGGCGGCAAGCGCACGGCAGGTCGCCTCGAACGACACCGTCACCACGTCGGCGAGTCGCGCGGTCAGGCGCACGGCACGACCCGGGATGACGTTGCCGTCCCACAGGACGACCGGGATGCGCAGCGGAGCGGCGGCCATCAGGACCGGGACCGCGACATAGCCGCCGGTCGTGAAGATCGCTGCTGGCCGCTCGCGGGCCAGGATCGCCGCGGCCTGCGGGACGGACGCGGCCAGGCGGACGGGGTCCGCGATCGTGTGCACGCTGCGGTCCACGGTGCGCAGCGAGCGCAGCACGAGACGGTGCAGCGGGATGCCGGCCGGGGGCACGAGCGCCGCCTCGAGCCCACGCCGGCCGCCGATCCAGCTGAGCTCGGGAGGACCGCCGTCCCCGGCCTCAGCCGCGCGGAGCGACCGGGCGACGGCCAGCGCCGGGTAGATATGTCCGCCCGTGCCCCCGCCCGCGATCAGCAGTCGCATCGTCGTTCCAGGTTCCCTTCGTGACCGTTTCGCGGGAGATCGACAGGAGGATGCCGACGGCCGCGAAACTGATGATGAGCGACGAGCCACCCGCGCTGATGAACGGCAGTGTGATCCCGGTGATCGGGACCAGGGTGACGACGACGCCGATGTTGATGAACGCCTGCAGGCACAGCCAGCCGGTGATCCCGGCGGCGAGCAACGCCCCGAACGTGTCCGGCGCGGCGAGCGCGGTGCGTGTGCCAGCGTAGGCCAGGACGAGGAACAGCACGATGACGGTGCCGGCACCGAGGAACCCGAACTCCTGCCCGACCACCGCAAAGATGAAGTCGTTGAACGCGTTCGGCACGAACACGCGGCTGTCGCCGAGACCGGTCCCGGTCAGCCCGCCCACGCCGAGGGCCAGCAGTCCCTGCACCGTGTGGAAGCCGCCGCCGAGCGCGTCGGCCCACGGGTCGAGCCAGGTCCGGATGCGGTCCATCTGGTAGCCGCGCAGGCCAACCAGGATCGCCGCCGTCAGCGCGCCGCCGGTGAGCACCCCGAGGTGCATCAGGTTGGCCCCCGCGATGAAGAACATCGTGAAGACCGTCAACGAGATGACGATCGTCGTGCCGAGGTCGGGCTCCTTGAACACGAGCGCGATCACCGGCAGGACGATGATCAGGAACGGGACCGTGCCGCCCCAGAAGCTCCGGATGCGCGTGCCGCGTTTCGCCATCCAGTGGGCGAGATAGATGATGAGTGCGAGCTTCGCGATCTCGGCGGGATGGATCGCGGGCAGCGGCCCGATGCGCAGCCAGCGCGCCGAACCGCCGATGACCACGTTGAGGCTGGGCACGAAGACGAGCACCAGCAGGATGACCGCGATGACGAAGAACGGCACCGACGCGAGCCGCAGGTAGCGGTAGTCGACGCGCATCATCCCGACCATCGCGAGCAACCCGAGCAGCGCCCACTGGATCTGCGGACCAACGATCGCGAACGTGTCGTTGGCGCTCGACAGGTAGCCGCGCATCGCCGACGAGGAATAGACCATCAGGATGCCGACCGAGGCGAGGCTGACGACCGCGACGAGGATCGTGTAGTCGGGCTGGTGACGTTCTCGCTGGAGCGTGCCGCCGCGGCTCTTCGCCGTCGACGTTGCCGGGGTACGGCGTGCCGGCCGGGCTCCTCCCTCCTCGGGGCGCCGTCCGGCGGGGCGCGACAGGGGCGGCGCGAGGTTCATCGGTCCCCTCCTCCTGCGGCGCGGGCTGCGGCCAGGTCGGCCACCGCCTGCTTGAAGGCCCGTCCGCGGGCCGCGTAGTCCTCGAACATGTCGAAGCTCGCTGCGGCCGGGCTGAGGAGCACGGTCGCGGGTCCGCCGGCGCGGTCCGGAAGCGCGGCACGCGCGATCGCATCGGCGCGCCGGACGGCCTCCTCGATGGACCCGGCCCGCTCGACGTGGCCCAGCCCGGCGTCCCGGAACAGGCCCTCGAGCGTGGGCCCGCTCTCGCCGATCAGCACGGCAGCCACGGCCCGCTGCGCGACGACCGGTGCAAGGGACGTCAGGTCGATCCCCTTGTCACGGCCGCCGGCGATCAGCACGACCGGTGCCGGAAACGCGTGCAGTGCGGCCGCCACCGCGTCCGGCTGCGTCCCCTGCGAGTCGTTCACGAAGCGCACGCCGTCGACCATCGGCAACCGGCTCGAGGCGGTGCTCGACGCCGCTGAAGCCGGCCGCGGCCCTGCGGATCGCATCGGGCGCGACCCCGAACAGCAGGGCGACCGCGACCGCGGCCAGG
Organism: uncultured Chloroflexia bacterium; assembly: GCA_963721655.1. Classification (GTDB taxonomy): domain Bacteria; phylum Chloroflexota; class Limnocylindria; order Limnocylindrales; family CSP1-4; genus DASTYU01. The sequence goes on from CAVRKH010000014.1 coordinate 276,499, forward strand.
GCGTTGGAGACGTTGTGGCGGCCCGGCAACGCGAGCTCCTCGAGCGGCAGGATCCGGCCGTCCGGCCCGGTCGCCGCCGGGCCCCCGCCGGCAAGGGTCAGCCGCTGCACATCGGCCGCGACGATCCAGCCGTCGACCACGCCAAGCCCGCCGGGCAGCGGGCGATCGAAGCGGTAGCGGACGGCCGGGGCGGTCCCGAGATCCGCGTACGCGGCGACCACCGGGTCGTCGGCATTGAGCACGAGCGCCCCGTCCGGATCGACGAGCTCGGCAAGCCGGCGCTTGACGAGGCGGTATGCCTCGAGCGAGCCGTGCCGGTCGATGTGGTCCTCGGTCACGTTCGTGTAGGCGGCCACGGTCGTGCCGCGCGACAGCGTCGGGAGCTGCAGCTCCGACAGCTCGTAGACGACGCGATGGTCCGGGCTCAGCTCGGGCAACCGCTCGACGATCGGAACGCCGATATTGCCGCCGAGGACGACCGGGTGATCCGGATCGGCGGCCAGGAGCGCCGCGGTCAGTGACGCGGTCGTCGTCTTGCCCTTCGTGCCGGTCACCCCGACCGTCGGCGCGGGGCAGAGGCGCAGGAACAGGTCGGGCTCCGAGACGAGGGCAGGCGCTGCGGGATCGCCCGCGGCCCGTGCATCCACGAGCGCCCGGAGCGCTGCCCGCAGGCGGGGCTCCGTCGTCGGGTAGTCCGGGTTGATCGAGGGCGACGTGGTCACGAGCGCCGCATCCGCCCACGTTGCCGCGGGGTCGACATCGGGGCCGAGCTCGAGGCGGACGTCGCGGCCCTCGAGCGCCTCGATTGCGCCCGCCAGTTCCTCGGCCGGGCGGCCGTCGTACACGGTCACACGGGCACCGGCATCGGCGAGGAAGCGCGCCAGGGCGATCCCGCTGCGGGCGAACCCGAGCACCGTCACCGGCTGCCCGCGCAGCGCACCGGCCCGGATCGAGTCCATCGTGAGCGCATCCGGATCGATCGTCCGCTGCTCGGTCATCGCGCTCATACCAGCACGTTGACCGAGGCGAAGAAGAAGGTGAGCCCGAGGAGCGTTGCGAGGATGCCGACGATCCAGAAGCGGATCGTGATCTTCTCCTCGTCCCAACCACCGAGCTCGAAGTGGTGGTGGAGCGGACTCATGCGGAAGATCCGCTTGCCGCCACTCAGCTTGAAGTAGGCAACCTGGATGATCACCGACAGCGTCTCGACGACGAAGATGATCCCGATCAGCGGCAGGATCAGGATCTGGCCCGTGATGAGCGCGGTGACCGCCAGCGTCGACCCGAGGGCGAGGGCCCCGGCGTCGCCCATGAAGATCTGGGCCGGGTGGACGTTGAACCACAGGAAGCCGAGCAGCGCGCCGATGATCAGCGCACAGAGCAGGGCGAGATTGACCTGCTGGGGCACGTTGAAGAGCGCGATGAGCATGAACGCGACGAACGAAAAGGCGAGGGTGCCGCCGGCCAGGCCGTCGAGGCCGTCGGTCAGGTTGACGCCGTTGGCCATGGCGACGATCGCGAATGCGGCGAATGCGATGTACAGCGTCGGGTCGATCGAGACCTTGCCGACGAACGGCACCGAGGATCGCCGTGATCGCATAGGTCTGCTGGATCTGCTACGCGGCCACGACGGCCACGACGGTGAGCCAGATGAACTTCTGACGGGCCCGGATCCCCTCCCCGGTCCGCGCGTTCATGTAGTCGTCGAACGCGCCGAGCCCACCGACGAGCACGAGCGTTGCCAGCGGGGCGAAGGTCGCCGCGTCGAGCGGCCGCAGGAAGAGATAGATCGGCGACGACGACCGCGATGAGCAGGATGCCGCCCATCGTCGGGGTGCCTTCCTTGACGTAGTGGGTCTCGGGACCCTCGGCGCGGACCTGCTTGCCGAAGCCGGCCTCGCGCAGGAGGCGCATGTACGGCGCCATCAGGATGACGATGAACGCGAAGGCGAGGAGCAGACCCTGGATGAGCTCGATCACCGGGCCGTCGCTCCGCCGAGCTCGGACCGCAGGTCGTCGACGAGGAGGTCCAGCGCGATCCCCCGCGACGCCTTGACCAGCACCACGTCGCCCTCGCGGAGCCGCGGGCGCAGGATGTCGAGCGCGGTCTCGCGGTCGCGGGCATGCAGGACCTTCGAAGGCGCCAGCCCCGCATCCCTGGCGCCGTCCGCAATTGCCAACGCTTCGTCACCGACGACGACCAGCAGGTCCACCACGCCGGCCGCCGCCGCACCGACCTCGAGGTGGCCGGCCACGTGGGTGTCGCCGAGCTCGAGCATCTCGCCGAGCACCGCCACGCGCCGTCCGGGGAGACCGGCGAGCAGGTCCAGCGCCGCCACCACCGAGCCAGGCGACGCGTTGTAGCTGTCGTCGACGATCGTCACGCCGCCGGCGCGAACCAGCTGCCCGCGATGCGGTGCCGACCAGCCGCGTGCGAGCCCTTCGGCGATCGTCTCGAGGTCGAGCCCGGCAGCGATCCCGACGGCGGCCGCCTGCGAGGGCGTTGTGGACCGCCAGGCGCCCGAGCGTCGGGATCGTCACGGGGTGCCGCTCGCCCGCGGCGACGAGCGTGAAGCGCATGCCCGCGAGCCCGGCCGACTCGACCTCCACGGCTCGCACGCCGGCGTCGTCCGCAAAGCCGTAGGTCACGCTGCGGGCCACTGTTCGAACGTACATGTCGCGCACGATCGGGTCGTCGGCGTTGAGGATGGCCGTCCCGCCTGGGGGGAGCGCCTCGAGCAGCTCGCCCTTGGCCCGCTCGATCGCGCGCAGGGAGCCGATCCGCGACAGGTGGACGGCCTGGACCGCGGTGACGACGCCGATCGACGGGCGCCCAATCCGTGCCAGGTCGGCGATCTCGCCGCCGACGTACATGCCCATCTCGAACACCGCGGCCTCGTGCTCGGGGCCGAGCTTGAGCACGGTCAGCGGCAGCCCGACCTCGTTGTTCTGGTTGCCCTCGTTCTTGAGCGTCAGGAAGCGCGTCGCGAGGACGGTCGCGATCGCCTCCTTCGCTGACGTCTTGGCGATGCTCCCGGTGACGCCGACGACGAGCGGATCGAAGCGCGCGCGCCAGCCGGCCGCGATCGCGTGGAGTGCGGCAAGCGCGTCCGCAACGCGGACGACGGTCACATCGCCGAGCGCGGCGAGGTCGTCGGGCGGGCGCGTGACGAGGACTGCCGCGGCGCCCCGGGCGACGGCGTCCGACACGAAGCGATGGCCGTCGGTGCGTTCGCCCGGCAGTGCCACGAACAGCTGGCCCGGCTCGACCGCTCGGGAATCGACCGCTCCCCCACGGATCGGACGCTCGGACCGGGCGAGCAACCGGCCTCCGCCGAGCCGGACGAGTTCGTCCGCGCTGAGGGCGGGCTCGTGGCGCACGCCCGGGTGCGACGGATCGGCGTCGGTCACGGCCCAGAGTGTCGCACAGCGCGCACTCACGGGGCGCTGGGTGCCGGGGTCGCCTGGAGGTTCGCGTCGCGGAGGGTCAGCAGGTCGGGCGTGGTGATCGCCGCGTGGGCGATGCGGCGGAAGAGCGCGAACGACATGACCGGCATCTCGATCTGCCCGACGCGCAGGGTCGTGGGCGTGCCCTCCTCGATCCGGATCGCCACGACGAGGTCCGGGCGGCCCTTCTCGCGCGCCACGTAGCCCACGAACGTGTAGTTGAACTTGTTGTGCTTCCAGGCGCCGCGGCCCTTGTTGGCCTTCGAGTCCCAGATCTGGGCCGTGCCCGTCTTGCCACCGACGTGGTAGCCGGGGATCAGCGTCCGGTCGCGATAGAACGGCACCGTGGTCACGACGTGGTCCATGAGCCGCGTGAGCTGCTTGGACAGCTTCTTGGACAGGACTTCGTCGCCGGTCGAGATCGGGACCTCACGGTTGCCGATCGTCTTCACGACGTGGGGCTGGACCAGCCGGCCGCCGTTGACCATCGCGGCGTACGCCGTCGCGAGCTGGATCGGGGTCACCGCGACACCCTGGCCGAAGGCACCGTTGGCGAGGTCGATCTGCCGCCATGGCGTGATCGCCGGATCGCGGACGTAGGCCTCGCCGGAGACCTCGCCCGCGACGTCGATCCCGGTCGGCTGCCCGAACCCGAGACGCAGCCACATGTCATGGAGCGTCGTCGCGGCCTTCTTCGTGGTCCGGCCCAGCCCGAGCGCGACCTTGGCCGCGACGACGTTGCGCGACCAGGCGATGGCGTCCTCGAACGTCAGCCAGCCCATCCCCTGGCGGTTCGCGTTGTCGACCTTCGTGCGGCCCTTGTCGAGCCGCAGCGTGCCGACGTCCTTGATCCGCGTGCCCGGCGTGACGGTGCCCTTCTCGAGCGCCGCCGCCGCGGTCATCATCTTGAACACCGAGCCCGGCTCGTAGAGGCTCGAGACGACGGGGTCGACGAAGCGCGCGGGTTCGGTGGCGGCGATCGCGCGATAGTCGTTCGCGTCGTACGAGGGGTACGTCGCCATCGCGTAGATCTCGCCGGTGTACGGGTCGAGCACGACCGCCGAGACGTTCTTGGCCTTGTCCGCGATCCACGCGGCCAGCAGCTCCTGCTCGAGCGTCACCTGCAGGCCGGCGTCGATGGTGAGGAGCAGGTCGGTCCCGGGCAGCCCGCTGTCGTCGACGTGCGCCGTGTCCTGCAGGACCCGGCCGGTGATGTCGCGCTGCGCGATCGCGATCCGAGGCGAGCCCGACAGCGTCGACTGGTAGAACTGCTCGACCCCGTACTGCCCGACGCCCTCGCGGTTGACGAACCCGAGCAGATGGGCGGCCAGTGTCGAGTCCGGCCCGCCGCCCTCCTGCGGGTACACCCGGACCGGCTCCGGCTCGAGGCTCACGTGGGCGATCCGGCCGTCCGCCAGCGCGGCCCGGATCCGCTCCGACGTGGAGGGCAGGACGTCGCGCGCGATGACGACGTAGGCGCGGTCCGTGGCGAGGTTCGCGCGAAGCGTCGCCGCGGCCTCCTCGTCGAGCCCCAGCATGCCGACGAGCTCCGTGGCGGTCTGCTCGCGCTCTTCGGCCGTCATCTGGTTCGGGGCGGCTGCCAGCCGGTCGCGGTCGACGGTGCTCGCCAGCGCCACGGTGCCGCTCCGGTCGTAGATCGAACCGCGCCGGCTCGGGGTCTCGAGCCGGACCGTCGTCTGGGCCACGGCTCGCTCGAGGAGCCAGTCCCGCTCGACGATCTGCCAGAACGCCAGCCGGCTCACGAGGGCCAGCGAGGCGACGACGAAGACGACGAGGAGAGCGAGGAGGCGGATGCGCGAATCCGTACGTCCGAGCATCGGTCGATCGACGCCTCAGCGGCCGGGCAGGACGAGCGGTTCGCCGAGCTGGGTCAGCCCCGCGTCGATCGACAGCTTGCGGATCGCCGGCTCCTGGCCGAGGCGATCGAGGTCAGAGCGGATCTCCTGCTCCTGGGCGAGCAGCCGGTCACGCTCGGCCTGCAGCCGGTCGATGTCGTAGGTCGTGGCCGACACCCGGACGTCCTGCGCGAGCGAGAAGAACATCAGCAGGAACGCGACGACGATCCCGCCGAGGACCATGCTCGTGCGGCTCGCCCGGCGGTTGGCCCGGACCGCGCCGCGCAGCCGACGACGCGGGAGGGCCGGCGCCTCGAGGCGCGGCTGCCGTCGCGGCAGGAGGATCGAGCGGGGGCGTGCGCCCTCGTAGACGGCCATCGATCAATCGGCCGCGTAGTGCAGGCGTGGCAGGCGCGGGTCGAGGAAGGTGAGCGGATCGGCATGGCCGGTCGAGCCCCAGCTCTCCGGCTCGTGATCGAGGTCGAGATGGTGGCGGCGATCGTGGCGCTCACGCACCTCGTGCTGGCGTCGGCCGTAGGCCTTGCGGCGGTTCGTCTGGTGACGGCGGCTCACGGGGGCTCCTCCTTCCTGGTTACGCTGCGAGACGCTCGGCCGCGCGCAGGCGCGCGCTCCGGGACCGTGGATTGGCGGCGACCTCTTCCGGGGTCGGGGTGACGGAACGGCGGGTGACCAGCCGCAGCCGCGGGTTCCGGCCGCAGACGCAGACCGGGATCTCTGGCGGGCAGACGCAGCCGCGCCGCTCGGCGGCGAAGAAGCGCTTGACGATGCGGTCCTCGAGGGAGTGGTAGCTCAGGACAACCAGGCGGCCGCCCGGCCGCAGCAGGTCGACGGCCGCCGCGAGCCCGATCTCGAGCGCCTCGAGCTCCTCGTTGACCGCGATCCGCAGGGCCTGGAAGACGCGGGTCGCGGGGTGCGTCCGACGGGGCTGACGCGGGTTCGGCGGCACGACCCGCTCGACGAGCGCGGCAAGCTCCTCCGCGGTCGCGACCGGGGCGCTGCCCCGTGCGTCGACGATCGCGAGCGCGATCCGACGGGCCTTCGGTTCCTCGCCGTATCGACGGAACAGGGCGGTCAGCTCGTCTGCATCGAGCGTCGCGAGGAGCTCGGCGGCAGGAACGCCGCGGCCGGTGTCGAAGCGCATGTCGAGCGGCCCGCCTGCGCGGAACCCGAAACCACGCTCGGTGTCGGCGAGCTGGAAGCTCGACAGCCCGAGGTCGAAGAAGCAGCCATCGACGGCATCGAAGCCGGCCTCGGGCGCGACCTCGGCGAGTTCCCGGAAGTTGGCCCGGCGCAGGACGAGGCGGTTGTCGAAGCGGGGGCGGAGGCGACCGTCGACCCTGGCGATCGCCGCTGCGTCGGCATCGAGGCCGAGCAGGCGGCCGTCAGGGTTGGTCGCCTCCAGGATCCGCTCGGTGTGCCCACCGCCGCCGACCGTGGCATCGATCTGAAGGCTTCCGGGGCGTGGCTGGAGCATCGCAAGGACCTCCTCCGCCAGCACCGGCAGGTGCCCTTCCTTCATCTCTCCTCCACCGCCATTGGTCGGATCCCGAGCGGACCCTGGAAGCGCATGTGGTGCCCCATCCGCTAGATCCCGAGCCCTTCGAGGGCCTTGGCCAGCGACTGGGGGTTGTCGAGCTCGCGCCGGTAGCGATCCCACCGGTTCGGCGCCCAGATTTCGGCGTGATCGCGCGACCCGACGACGACGGAGTCGCCCTCGAGGCCGGCCGCTTCGCGCAGGTAGGCAGGCACGAGAATCCGGCCCTGGCGGTCGACCTCGGCCTCGAACGCGCCCGCGAAGATGAACCGCTGGAAGAGGCGCGAGGCCTGATCGGCGATGGGTAGCTCGGCCACCTTGTCGGCCAGGGCCTCCCACCCGGCGCGGGTGTGGATCGCCAGGCATTCATCCAGCCAGCGCGAGACGAACGCGCCCTCAGCGAGCTGCGCGCGGAACTTCGCAGGGACGGCGATGCGTCCCTTGTCGTCCACCGTGTGCCGGTACTCGCCGGTGAACACCAGTCGGATTCCCTCTGCTCGCGGGCGCCTGCGCTGGGCGGGTGGGCCCGAGGCTATGGACCGTGGGGAGGACTCTCCTCGATTCCCCACTTCGCACCACTTCGTGCCACTTGACCGCATTGTAGGGGACAGAACGGCCCCGTCAATGGTCGATTTGCACCACGGGAAGCAGCCGTCGGGCCGGGTCGCCGCGAGCCCCTTGCGGGCGGGTCGCTACCTCGACTTGCGCTGTGGGGTCGGCATCCGGACCTGGTCGCCGGCGCGGAGGTTGGCCGGGTTCGTGATCTGCGGGTTCATCTGCAGAACGCGGTCATACGACACCCGGTAGTAGTTCGCGATGCTGACCAGGTTGTTGCCCGGCTCGACCACGTAGACGTAGCAGTTCGAGCGGTTCGGGCAGCGGTGCAGCTCCGGGAACCGGGCAAGGATCGGATCCCCCGCCGGCTTCGCCGTCGCCGTGGGCTTCGGGCTCGGCGTCGGGGTTGGGGTTGGAGTGGGCGTCGGGGTGGGCGTGGGCGTGGGCGTGGGCGTCGGTGTTGGGTCCGGCGTGGGCGTCGGTGTGGGCGTCGGCTCAGGGCTCGGCGTCGGACTGGTTTCGGGCACGGGGACCACCGCGAGCGCCGAGGGGCTCGGGCTTGGGCTCGGGCGATTGACCGCGGCCACCGGGAGCCCGATCCCACCCCGAGCCACGACGAACGCAACCGACGCCGAGAACGAGGCAATCAGGACAAGCAGCGCGGCGACCATCGCCTTGGTGACCGGCGGGCGCGGGACCGAGGACCGGCGGAGCACGGGGCGGGCCACCGTTCGCCGTCGCAGGGGCTCACCGGCGACGAGCGCGCCTCGAAGGTAGCGTGGGCAATTGACGTGCCCGCTCGTCAAACAGACAAGCTCCTGCTGGCGCAGCGACTGCGGGATCGCGTCCTGCAGGGCCGCGCAGCGATTCAGCGCGTCGGGCGCCTCGATCGGGACCAGCAGACGGTCGTCGTCCTCGACCGCGCGCAGGAATGGGCAGATGACGGGGTTCTGCGAGCGCAGCTCGAGCCGGTCCAGCCAGGGATTGGGCGCCGCCATGTCCCCTTCGCCGGCGCGCAACGACGTAATCGCGGCGTCGATTTCGCGGAGCGACGACGTCGCGTTCGGTTCGGAGGGGCTCCCCAGGCCGCTCGTCGGATCTTCTGCATCGACCGGCCGGCCAGTCCGCCGGGGGCTCTGACCAGACCCCGGATCCTCTGTCACTCACCCTCCGAGCGAGGTCTCCACGTTGACCGGCGCGGAGTCTAGTACGTTTATCGTCTTGTCGGAAGGCGATTCCGGGTGCTAGGCTCCCGCCGCTGAGTCGAAGTTATGGTCAGTTCGACTCCCGTCACGTAGGTTCACGCGCCACCCATGGCCCTGCCGCTTCCGGTGATCAACCAGGCGTCCGAGGCGTTTCACCTTGCCCCGCACCGGATCAAGCGCTGCACCTTCCGCCGGCTGATCCACATCGACACGAGCCCCGATCGGGTGTTCGACGTCGAGTGCCTCTATCCCGACCGGCGCGTGCCGATCCCCCTGGGCGACCTCGAGTCGGCCATTCCGATCTGCAACGCCTGCATCGCGCCGCACATCTTCCGCCCCGACGAGGACTGACCTCCCGATCCTCCCGGGCGCTCCGCGTGCATCGGGCGGCCGTAACGGACAACGAACCGTCCATCCACGGCAGCGGCGGCCTCCAAACCGTGTTCGGTGGCCGTTTCGTGCATCCCATGCTCAATTCGACCGACATGAAGCCGCGTCATGACCCGCTTCGTTTGCCGTTACGGCCGTGGGATGCACCTTCTGTGATGCAAAGGCGCCGGTCAGGCGGCTTCGATGGAAGGCGGAGGCGAGCACGCGAGCGAGCGCACTCTGTCGTGCGTGAGCGAGCGCGCGCAGCCGACAACGCACCAGCGGAGTCGCATGGGCGGCGCCAGCGAGGCCGTCTGTAAGCCGAGTTCTGTCCCACGACTTGCGCCGCGGGGATGGCCATCCATCTGAGGCCGCCGGTTGCCCGGCAGCTCATGCGGCCGACCCGAGGGCTGGGCAGCGCGCCTCTCCCCCGACCGAGGTCGGGTTGCGCCCTCCTATTTGGCCTTGCTCCGGGTAGAGTTTGCCGCGTTTCACTCCGGTCGCCGGCTTGCGCCGCCGATCGGCATCGTCACTGTGGCACTGGTCCTCGCCTCACGGCGGACGGGCGTTACCCGCTACCCTGCGCTGCGGAGCTCGGACTTTCCTCACGCCGTTCCACGGGTTTCCCCGACGTGGCGCGCGACCATCCGACGGCCTCGCTGACGGGGCGATTCTAGCGGTCGCTGCCCGGATCGTCCAGATTTCGAACGCGCGTTCTCAGCGCGAGGCGATCAGCTGCACCTCGCCGCCGTCGCCGTCGAGGACCAGGTGCCCCTCGGCGTCGAACGCGACCGAGGAAGCCCCGACGAGCGCGCGCATGAACTGCGTCTCGATGCTGCCGACATCGCCCTCGCACATGCGCAGCGTCGAGTTGATCGACCCCACGTCGATCGTCGCCTGGTCCATCGTGACGTTCGCGGAGAACGTGTTGCAGCCGCTGTCGCCGCGGATGCGGCCCTTGCCGAACGAGACCGTCGGCGGGTTGGCGCCGAACGTGGGTGCGCCGGCGATCTCCACCACCCGCCACTTCGTCCCCTCGAGGTTCGGCGGCTTGGTTGCCGCCACCCCGGACGAACACGCGGCGACGGTCAGGCCGGCGGCGAGCGCCAGCACTACCCATCGAGCCCGGTTGATCATCGCGTCCTGCCCTCAACTCCCCGGTGTTGATCGGCCCGCGGACGCCCATGCGGGCGCCTGCCACCGGCGCCAGAACGTTAGACCATGTCCCCCGGTCGACGGACCATGACCTTTGGGCCACCGGCCTGGGCCCGATCGATTGCCTGATTCGCGAACGCGTCCGCCACCGAGTTCTGCGCACGGGGCACGTGATTGGCCGTCCAGCGTGCACATTCGGCCAGGCGCCGGCGTGCCGCGGTCCACAGCGGGATGAGCTTCGGATCCTTGACGCGCCAGCGGCCGGCGAGCTGCTCCACGATCAGCTTCGAGTCGAGGAGCAGGTGCACCTCCTCTGCCCCGAGCTCGCGCGCCAGGTCGAGCGCACGCACGACGCCGGTGTATTCGGCGACGTTGTTGGTCTGGACGCCGAGGTACTCGGAGATCCACGCGTCGGGTCGAGCAGTCGGGTCGCGCGCATCGGGCCGCCGCAGGTCGTAGAGCGCCGCCCCGAGCGAGGCCGGGCCGGGGTTGCCGCGCGCGGCCCCGTCGGTGCGAATCACGAAACCGATCGCCGACGACCGAGGCTCCGGCGCCTCGAGGTCCGGGAACAGCGTGTCGGTCAGGGCCGCCGCTCCGGAGTCAGCCGGTCTCTCCGGATCCCGGCTCGCTCGACTCCGGGGTGTGCGGCAGGACGGGCAGCTGCACGCGGACGTTCGGCTCGTCGCTGTCGCCGCGCAACAGCCGCCATACGAACTGGAGCGGGTCGTAGTAGCGGTCCGCCACACGTTCCTTGAGCGGGATGATCGCGTTGTCCGTGATCTTGATGTGCTCCGGGCAGACCTCGGTGCAGCACTTCGTGATGTTGCAGTAGCCGATCCCGCCCGAGTCCTTGAGGTACTGGCGACGATCGGCCTGGTCGATCGGATGCATCTCCAGGCCGGCCGCCCGCACGAGGTAGCGCGGGCCCATGAACGGCTCTTCCGTCTCGTGGTTGCGCAGGACGTGGCACACGTCCTGGCACAGGAAGCACTCGATGCACTTCCGGTACTCCTGGACCCGCTCGATGTCCTGCTGATGCCAGCGCCAGTCCTCCTGGGGCACGTCATCGGGCGGCGTGAACGGCTGGATCGTCTCGTTGACGCGGTAATTCCAGGACACGTCGGTGACGAGGTCGCGGATGAGCGGGAATGCGCGCATCGGTTCGACCGTGATCGGGGCATCGAGGTCGAAGTCGGACAGGCGCGTCTTGCAGGTCAGGCTCGGGCGCCCGTCGACCTCGGCGCTGCACGAGCCGCACTTGGCTGCCTTGCAGTTCCAGCGGACGGCGAGGTCGGGCGCCTCGTGGCCCTGGATCCAGTGCAGGGCGTCGAGGACGACCATGCCCTCCTCGGCGGGGACGTCGAACTCGTCGTAGTGGCCTGGCTCGCCAGGGCTACCGCGGAAGACCCGGAAGTGCGCGTCGGCCATCGATCCTCCTCAGTGCTCGCCCAGGAGCGCGCGCAACTCGTCCGGCATCTGGGGCAATGGTGCCGTCCGGACGTCCATCGTGCCATCGGCTCCCCGCGACACGACGCAATTGACCGTGCCCCACTGCTCGTCATCGGTCGCCGGGAAGTCGATCCGGCTGTGGGCGCCGCGGCTCTCCGTACGGAGCCGAGCGCTGCGGGTCACGGCCTCGGAGATGGTGAGCAGGTTCCGCAGCTCGAAGACGAGGTTCCACCCGGGGTTGTACGCCCGTCCCCCGCTGACGCACAGCGTCTCCGAGCGCGACCGGAGGATCGCCAGCTCCGCGAGCGCGTCGCCGAGGTCGGCGTCGACGCGGAAGATGCCGACGAGCCGCTGCATCGTCGATTGCAGGTCGCGCTGGATGGCGTAGGGATCCTCGCCGGTGGTGCGCTCGAGGGGTGCCTCGAGCTCGCGCTTGGCATCCTGGACCTGGACCGGGTCGACGTGCGGCTGCTCCGCGATCTGGGCCGCGTACGAAGCGGCCCCGGCGCCGGTCCGCGCCCCGAACACCAGGAGGTCCGACAACGAGTTGCCGCCGAGGCGGTTGGCGCCGTGCATCCCGCCCGCGACCTCGCCTGCCGCGTAGAGACCGGGCAGCGTCGTCGCTCCGGCCTCGGCGTCCACCCGGATGCCGCCCATGACGTAGTGCGTCGTCGGCCCGACCTCCATCGGACCCTTGGTGATGTCGACGTCGGCGAGCTCCTTGAACTGCTCGTACATCGAGGGCAGCTTGCGCCGGACGTGGTCGGCCGGGAGGTAGCTGATGTCGAGGTACACGCCGCCGTGCGGCGAGCCACGGCCCTCACGGACCTCGGTGTAGATGGCCCTGGAGACGTTGTCCCGGGTGGACAGCTCCGGTGGCCGGCGAGCGTCGGTCTGGCGTCCCTCCGACAGGGCGGTCACCCAGCTGGCCGCCTCTTCGTCGGTCGCGGCGTATTCGCCACGGCGGTCCTCGGGGAGGTACTTCCACATGAACCGCTCATCGAGACTGTTGCGCAGGATCCCGCCCTCGCCACGGACCGCTTCGGTCACGAGCAGGCCGCGCACGCCGGGTGGCCAGACCATGCCGGTCGGGTGGAACTGGACGAACTCCATGTCGATGAGCTCGGCACCGGCACGGTAGGCCAGCGCCTGGCCGTCGCCGCTGTACTCCCAGGAGTTCGAGGTGATCTCGTACGCCTTGCCGATCCCACCGGTGGCCAGGACGATGGCCTTGGCCGGGAAGACGATCGGCCGGCCGGTCGTCCGCCAGTAGCCGAAGGCGCCCGTCGTCCGACCGAGGCCGGTCGTGAGATGGGTGATCGTGCACTCCATGAAGACGTCGATGCCCAGGGCGACCGCCTGGTCCTGGAGCGTGCGGATCATCTCGAGGCCGGTCCGGTCGCCGACGTGGGCGAGCCGCGGATGGGAGTGGCCGCCGAAGGGTCGCTGCAGGATCCGGCCGTCGCGCGTGCGGTCGAACACGGCCCCCCAGCGCTCCAGCTCGTTGACCCGGGCCGGGGCCTCCTGGGCGTGCAACTGGGCCATGCGCGGCTCGTTGAGCAGCTTGCCGCCCACCATCGTGTCGCGGAAGTGAACCTGCCACGAGTCGGCCTCGGCGACGTTCCCCAGTGCGGCGGCGACGCCGCCCTCGGCCATGACCGTGTGCGCCTTGCCGAGCAGCGACTTGCAGACGAGGCCGACGCTCGCACCGGCTGCGCGAGCTTCGATGGCGGCTCGCAGACCGGCACCGCCCGCGCCGACCACGAGGACGTCGTAGGGATGCGTTTCGGTCGCCGGACCCGCCATCCTCCCCGCCGCCCTAGAAGTAGATCGCGGGATCGGTGATGACCCCGAGCGCCAGGAGCCGAATGTAGAGGTCGGCCAGCACAACCGAGAAGAAGCTGACCCAGGCCCACCCCATGTGGTTGAGGTTGAGCGTCGTGATCCGCTGCCACAACGAGTGCTGCACCCGCCGGCGACGTGTGCACGAGAAGCAGTCGACCCGGCCGCCGACCAGGTGACGCAGCGAGTTGCACGACAGCGAGAACAGCGACAGGAGGGCCGCGTTGACGACGAGGATCACGCTCCCGAGGCCGAGCCGCGGTCCGCTCTCCGGGTTGAACGAGAGCGCCGCGTCGACCCACAGGAAGAACAACGGGATGAACGCGAGGTACAGGAAGTAGCGGTGGAAGTTCTGGAGGATGAACGGGAACGCCGTCTCCATCCGGTAGCGCTTGTGGATGGTCGGCTCACCGACGGCACAGCCGGGCGGATCGGCGAAGTAGAAGCGGTAGTAGGCCTTGCGGTAGTAGTAGCAGGTCGCCCGGAAGCCCAGCGGGATCCACAGGATCAGGAGACCCGGACTGATGAACCACGGCAGCCACGCGGGCGCGATGAGCGGCGAGAAGAGGGGCGACAGATAGCCGTCGACTTCGTACGCCGTCCCGAACAGCGGGGTCCACACGATCCCCGAGAAGAAGAGGTAGCCCGCCAGGATCGTGAAGACCGTGCCCTGGCTGACGGGGGCGACCCACCACCGATCGCGTCGCCTCGTCGACCCGAACCCGATCGCCGCCGTGCCCCGCGCCTTCGGCGGGGGCGGCGCGCCGGGCTCGATGCGTCTCGGGAGCGCGGTCATCGGGTGTTCGTCTCCTGCGGTGTCGAGTGACCTGGGTCGCTAGGTGGCAGCGGCGGCGCCCGTCGGTGTGGGTGCGGCGAGCCGCTCGATGATCGCGTCGGCGAACTGGCTCGTCCCGGCGTTCCCGCCCAGATCGTAGGTCACGCTGCGACCCTCGGCGACGACCGCGCGCAGGGCGTCCTCCAGCCGGCTCGCGACGTCGGGATGGCCGAGGTGGCGGAGCATCAGGGCTCCCGACAGGATCAGCGCGGTCGGGTTGGCCTTGTTCTGGCCGGCGTACTTCGGCGCCGAGCCGTGGACGGCCTCGAAGACGGCGGCGTCCGGACCGATGTTCGCGCCTGGCGCGACGCCCAGCCCGCCGACGAGGCCCGCGGCGAGGTCGCTCACGATGTCGCCGTACAGGTTCGGAAGCACCAGCACGTCGTACAGCTCGGGCTTCTGGACGAGCTGCATGCACATGTTGTCGACGATGCGGTCCTCGAACTCGATCCGGCCGGCGTAGTCCGCCGCGACGGTCCGGCAGCTCTCGAGGAACAGCCCGTCGGACAGCTTCATGATGTTCGCCTTGTGCACGGCCGTGACCTTGCGCCGGCCGTTGGCGACCGCGTACTCGAAGGCGAAGCGCGCGATCCGCTCCGAGGCCTCGCGGGTGATGATCTTGATGCTCTCCGCGGCATCCCGGCCGACGCGGTGCTCGATGCCCGCGTAGAGGTCCTCGGTGTTCTCGCGGACGATGACGAGGTCGATGTCGTCGAAGCGGCTGACGACGCCCTTCATCGAGCGGGCCGGCCGCAGGTTCGCGTACAGGCCGAGCGCCTGGCGGAGCGTCACGTTGACGCTGCGGAAGCCCTCCCCCACCGGGGTCGTGATCGGTCCCTTGATGGCGACCTTGTTGCGCCGGATCGACTCGAGCACGGCGTCGGGGAGCGGCGTGCCGTGGGCGGCAATCGTGGCCTCGCCGGCGTCGACGACCTCCCACTCGAACTCGATGCCGGTCGCGTCAAGGACGCGGCGCGTCGCCTCCGCCAGCTCCGGACCGATGCCGTCGCCGGGGATCAGGGTGACTCGGTGGGCCATGCGGCAATTCTAGCCACGCGCCGGGCAGGTCGACGGCCGGCTCGCCCATCAGGGCGAACCGGCCGCGAGTAGGCGAACGATCAGGGGGCGAGACGCTGATAGGTGGCGCCGGCGCCCTCGCCGTGGCTCAACACCGAGCCCGGAGAGCCGTCCAGCGGCAGGACTCGGATCACTTGCTCGTCGTCGTAGCCGGCGATGATCGCGTTCCCGTCCGGGGTGAAGACGTAGTTGTTGATCGAGGGTCCATTCTCTCCCAGTGACCCAAGCGGCCCGAGGGTGGTCCCCGTTCCGCTGCCATCGGCGGGCGCCACGACGATCTGGAACTGTCCGCCTTCGCTGAGTCGGCGGTTGGCCCGCAGATACACGATGGACGTGCCGTCGGGCGAGAACACCGGTCCAGTCTGCAGCGCGCCAGGGGCACCGTCGGCCCCCGGAAGGATCCAGTCGTTGCCGGACGCCATGTCCAGGACATGGACGCTGCAGCAGCTATCGATGGGCGAGCCGGTGTAGGCGACGCGCGTGCCATCTGGGGAGACGGCGGGGATGCCGTAGTCATCGTCGTTGACAGGCGGCCTGGTCGACACCGGGCGAAGCCCGGTCCCATCCGGGCGCACGGCCCAGATCCCCGGTGGCGGATCGCTCGGCTGGAGACGCTCGCCACGGAAGACGATCTCCTTGCCATGCGGCGGAAGCCATGAGGGGAAGAAGGCCGGTCTGCCCACGTCGAGGGCTCGGAGCCCCGTCCCGTCGACGTTCACGACATTGATGACGGCCGCCGTGCCGTCGCCCTTTGGCCGCGACAGGAAGGCGATCTGCGCGCCATCTGGCGACCAGTCGAGCCAGTCGAGGCCGCGCACCAGCGGCGTGACCGGGCGTGCCCCGCCGCCATCGGCATTGGCGACGACGATCGACAGGCCGGTATCCACGTCGGGACCGTCGGGGTCGTGGAGGAACAGGAACTTGGTGCCGTCTCGCGAGAAGGTCGGCCCGAAGTCGAACGACCCGTCCGCGATGAGCGGCGAGGTCGTGCCCGTCTTCGGGTCGAGCGCAAGGATGTCGCCATCGGCGCTTGCTACGACGGCGCCGTTCTGCGCCAGTCCAAACGGCGCTGGAAGCGGCCGCCGCGAGCCTGTTCCCACGGCGACGACGGCCGCGATCAGCAGCGCGAGGACGATCAGGAGCGCGAGTCCGCGGACGTACGCGGGCCGGTTGAACGCCGTTCGAGACGCGACGATATCCATCGGGAGCCACCTTTCGGGGCTCGACCATGCCGGCCGCTGGCGCTCCGTCCGAGTCCGACGCAGGACGGCGTCGAGGTCGTCCGGCGCGTGATGCCGGGCATCCTCGTGGAGCCACGCGGACACGGTCAGGGCGAAGTCGTCGGTGCGGTCCATGCGGGTCATGCGCTCGGTCCAATCGAAACGGCAGGCCCGGGCCGTGCGTCGGCGTCAAGCGCCGCTCGCATCGACTTGAGCCCTCGGTACAGGCGGGACTTCGCGGTGCCCAATGGGATCCGCAAGGTCGCGGCGACTTCCGGCAACGGCAGGTCGAGGTAGAGATGCAGGACGATGACCGCCCGCTCCTCGGGCACGAGACGGCGAAAGCCGCGCTCGAGCTGGTCGCGGTCGGCGACGGCCGACACGTCGTCGGCGAGGAAGGGCAGGTTCAGGTCGGTGACGTCGACGTCGACCTCGAACGGCCGACGGCGGGCGCGCCGGAGCTCGTCGATGCAGGCGTTCACCAGCAACCGATGGACCCAGGCGTCGAAGCGATCGGGATCGCGCAGCGTGGGCAGATCACGCCAGGCACGGACGAGGGCGTTCTGGACGGCGTCCGACGCTCGGTCCCGATCCCGGAGCATGAGCCAGGCGGTCGCGCTGAGGCGGGAGATCGCGGCGCCTGCCAGCACGGCGAAGGCGTCATGATCGCCCTTCCGCGCTTGCACCACGAGGTCTCGCGTCATCACGCCCCTCAGGCGGTGGCGCGGCTCAGATGGCCGCGCTCGCCGAGTATGGCGTCCGGTTCAGGCGCGTGGCTTCAACTCGACGGAATCAATCGGGTCGAGGGGCACGCGAACGGCCGGCTCGCCGTCAGGGCGAGCCGGCCGGAAGGTCCGTGTCGAGTCAGCGCGGGATCGGCTGCCAGGCTGCCGTCGCTTCCTCGTCGGGCGATGCGGAGTCGACCGGGATGACGATCGGTTCCCCCGTGCCGTCGGCCATGACGGAAAGGATCGAGCCGCCGACGATGTCGGGGGCGAGCAGGCGTTGCCCGTCCGGGGACCAGGAAGCCGGACCGCAATACGCCGCATCGGCGAGGTCTGGATGATCCTGGCATGTCGCCGGTGAACTGCCGGATACGGCCGCACCTTCACGGGGTCGCCGGCCAGGGCCCCGGCAGTCTCCGACGACGACGGTGCCGTCGTTCCAATACGCGATCCGTGATCCGTCGGGAGACCACGTCGGCCAGAACCCGTGATCGACCCTGGTCAGGTTGCCGCTCGGCAGGTCAAGGATCTGGATCGAGCCCCGCAGCGTCGTGATGGATGAGACGCTCCGATCGCGGGGTCAGGCGACCACGAGACCGAATAGGTCATCGATCCGCTCGGGTCCGACCGCCTGCAGGTCAGCGCCGTCGGCGCGGGCCACGTACAGGGTTCCCTCGCCCACGTCCGGCACCGTCGCGGCAACGAAGGCGACCCGATCCCCGGTCGGCGACCACCCTGCGGGCCACAGTTCGACGTGTGCTGCCGGCACTGAGCGTGCTGGTGTCGATCTCGCGCACGTCCGTGCCGTTCGACTTCGCCGTCACGAGGTGTTCCTGCTGTCCATCGAACGTGTTGAACAGGACGGTGCGTGCCGTCAGGCGACCAGGAGACCGGACCGCCGACGCCGACGACCCCGCTGAGCGGGATGGTCGTCGTCGTGCCGTTCTCGATGTCCACGATGTCGACGCGCTGGAGCGATTCCATGATGTAGGCGATGGATCGGCCGTCCGGTGAGATCGACGGGGCGGTGGCGCTGGCCGGGAGGTCCCGCACGACCTGCGGGTCCCCGCCGCCGGCCGCGTAGCTCTTGAGCGTCTGGCCGTCAATCACGAAGATCCGACCGTTCGACGCCAGTTGGAACGTTGAAGGCCGCTGGCTGGCGACCCAGATCGCGGCGACTGCCGCAAGCAACAGCGCGCCGACGACCACCGCGATGATCGCGAGGGGCCGAAGGTTGAGGGGCCGTCCGACTGCGACGGTATCCACGTGGAGCCACCTTTCGAGGCTCGACCACCACGGTCGCTGGCGGGTGGCAGCGCTCCGCACGAGGACCTCGGCGAGGTGGTCGGGCACGCGGTGCTCGCCTTCCTCGCGCAGCCAGAGCGAAAGGTCACGCCCGAATGTGTCACGCGTGGTCATGACGGACGTCCTTCCGCGAGGTCTGGGCCGATCCGCCCATCGGCGTCCAACGCCGCGCGCATCAGCCCGAGGGCTCGGTGGAGCCGCGATTTCGCAGTGCCCACGGGGATCCCGAGGGTCGCCGCGACCGCCGGCAATGGGAGGTCGAGGTAGTGATGCAGGACGATGACGGCTCGCATCTCCGGGGTCAGCCGGATGAAGCCGCGTTCGAGCTGGTCGCGGTCCGCGATCGCCGACTCGTAGCCGGGGATCGACGGAAACGCGCCGCTGATGTCAGTGAGTTCGACGTCGACACGATGGCGCCGCAGCCGGCGCGCCTCATCGATGCAGGCGCGGACGAGCAGGCGGTGAAGCCATGCGTCGAAGGACTCCGGGTCGCGCAGCGTGGGCAGATCACGCCAGGCCCGGACGAGGGCGTTCTGCACCGCGTCCTTGGCCTGTTCGACGTCCCGGAGGATCAGCCAGGCGGCGGCGTCCAGCCGGGAGATCGCGGCGCCTGCCAGCGCGGCAAAGGCGTCATGGTCGCCCCCCCGTGCTCGCTCCACGAGATCCCGCTGCACGGCAGCCCCTCTGATAGGCGGTCGGGTCGTGCGACCCGGCTCGTGGAGTATGGCGAGGCGGGCCGCAGCGATCGTTCCCATTTCCTCTACCATCGACTCCCCGCGCTCGACCGCGTCGGAGCCTGCCCGTTGAAGATCCACGAAGCCGACGCCAAGTCCCTGCTGGTGGCCCAGGGCCTGCCCGTTCCCCCATGGGAGGTCGCCCTGACGCCGACCCAGGCCCGGGCGGCCGCCGTGAAGTTCCTGGCCGATCCGGCCAACGCCACCGGCAAGGTGGTGATCAAGGCCCAGGTGCTTGTCGGGGGCCGGGGCAAGGCCGGTGGCGTGAAGCTCGCCGGCTCCGCCGACGAGGCCGAGGACGTCGCCGCCCAGATCCTGGCGCTCGAGATCAAGGGCCTGCCGGTCCGGCGCGTCCTGGTGGGACCGGCGGCCGAGATCGTCAAGGAGTACTACCTCTCGGTGCTCCTCGACCGCGCGACGAAGCGGCTCATGTTCATCGGGTCCGCGGAGGGCGGCATCGAGATCGAGCAGGTCGCCGCCGAGCGCCCCGAGGCGATCGTCTACGAGCACGCCGACCCGTTGCTCGGGCTGCCCGATTACGCGGCCCGCGAGCTGGCCTTCAAGATCGGCTTCGGTCCGCACTGGAAGGCCGGCGCGGCAATCGCCAAGGGCCTGCTCAGGACGATGCTCGCCAACGACGCCGACCTCGTCGAGATCAACCCGCTCGCGGTCATCCGCGAGCACGGCGCCCAGGGCGTCCCGGTCGAGCGGCTCGTCTGCCTCGACGCCAAGATCACCCTCGACGACTCGGCGCTGACCCGCCATCCGGGCCACGAGGCGCTGCGCGATCTCGACGCCGAGGACCCGACCGACATCGAGGCGCGCCGCTACGACCTGACGTTCATCAAGCTCGATGGCGACATCGGCTGCATGGTCAACGGCGCCGGGCTGGCGATGACGACGATGGACCTGGTAAAGCGCGCCGGCGGCGAGCCCGCCAACTTCCTCGACATCGGCGGCGGCGCCAAGGCCGACCGGGTGGCCGCGGCGATGCGCCTCATCCTCGACGACCCGAGCGTGAAGGCGATCCTCGTGAACATCTTCGGCGGGATCACGCGCGGCGACGAGGTCGCGACCGGGCTGATCGAGGCGCGCGCCCAGCAGGAGCGCGACGTGCCGATGGTCGTGCGGATCGTCGGCACGAACGCCGAGGAGGCGGCGGAGCTCCTGCAGGCAGCCTCGTTCGTCACCGCGGCATCGCTCGACGAAGCCGCGGCCAAGGCCGTTGCGGCCGCCCGCCAGGTGACGGCGTGAGCATCCTCATCGGTCGCGACACCCGCCTGGTCGTGCAGGGCATCACCGGTCGCGAGGGCGAGTTCCACAGCCGAGCGATGCTCGAGTACGGGACCAACGTGGTCGCCGGGATGACGCCCGGCAAGGGCGGCCAGATGGCGCTCGACGGAGCGGTCCCCGTCTTCAATACCGTCGCGCAGGCCGTCGCCGAGACCGGCGCCAACACGTCGTGCATCTTCGTCCCGGCGGCCGGCGCCCCCGACGCGGTCCTCGAGGCCGTGGCGGCCGGGATCGCGACCGTCTTCTGCATCACCGAGGGCATCCCGGCGCTCGACATGGTGCCGGTGGTCGAGGAGGTCCGGCTGGCGGGCGCGACGCTGATCGGTCCGAACTGCCCGGGCGCCACGTCACCGGGCAAGGCCAAGGTCGGCATCATCCCGGGCTCGATCCACGCGGAGGGCGGCGTCGGCGTGGTGAGCCGCTCCGGAACGCTCACCTACGAGGCCGTCCAGGCGATGACCGACGCGGGGCTCGGGCAGTCGACCTGTGTCGGGATCGGCGGCGACCCGGTGATCGGGACGCAGTTCATCGACGTGCTGCGGCTGTTCGCCGCGGACCCGGACACCGAGGCGATCGTGCTGATCGGCGAGATCGGCGGCGCGGCCGAGGAGGAGGCGGCCGCGTTCGCGGCCGAGCATCTGCGCGGGACGCCGATGGCGGCATTCATCGCCGGCCGAACCGCGCCGGAGGGCAAGCGCATGGGCCACGCCGGCGCGATCGTCTCGGGCGGACGGGGCACGGCCGCGTCGAAGGTGGAGGCGCTCGAGGCGGCCGGCATCCGCGTCGCCGGCTCCCCGACCGAACTGCCGGCGCTCCTTCGCGAGGCCGGCTACCGGGCCTGATGATCGACCGCGACGGCCTGCTGTTCCTCAACGGCTACGAGCGGTGGGCCACGACGAGGATCCTCGACGCGGCCAGCGGCATCGATGCCGCGACGTGGTCGAAGCCGAACCTGATCGGCGAACGCGGCATCGGCGGCATCCTGGTCCATCACCTGGGGGCGTATCAGCGCTGGCGGCACTTCCTGTCCGGAAGCAGCGAGGAGCCTGCGCCCGAGGACGAGCCCCTGATCGGCGTCGACGACCTGCGCGCTCGCTGGGTCGCGGAATGGGACTGGGTGGACGCGTGGCTGGGCCGCCTGACCGACGCGGACCTCCGCCAGGAACACGACGGTATGTCGATGTGGCAGGCGCTGCTCCATGTCTTCAATCACGGAACGCAGCATCGGTCCGAGGTCGCGGCGCTTGCTGACGAGCGCGGGCCGGTCGCCCGGCGATCTCGACCTGGTCGACTTCGCCGAAGAACAGGCGAGGACCCGCACCTGATGGTGGCGCTCATGGATCTGGTTGCCGGCGATGCCCGCGAGATCCTGCTGGTCCTGTCGGTCGACGACACGGCCGCCCTCGCTGACCGCACCCGCTTCGACGCCCACCTGCCGCTCGGCGCCGGTCTCGATCCGACCTGGCTCGACCTGTTCTGCGAGGCGGCGCGGGCCGTGCGGAACAGCGACGAGCCGCGCAACTTCCTCGACGCTCGCCATGAGCTCGAGGGTCCCGAGGCGCAGGTCGAGTACACGGTCGAGTACGTGGACGCCGGCTGGGTCGCAGACGTCGCCCGACTCCCCGACAGCGAGCTCGATGCGATCACGGGACGCTGGATCGACCTGCTCGAAGAGGACATGGGCGTCCTGTCCGCCGAGGAGAAGCCGTGGATCCGGCTCCTCGCGAGCGAGGTCGTCCGCTTCTGCCGGGCGGCGGGCCGTTCGAACGCGGTGTTCTTCGCCTGGTCGTTGTAAGCGCGTCGCGTCAGGACGGCGGCGGGAACCCGAGCGAGCGCCAGGCCGGGCCGCCCGGCGCCTCGATGAGCTCGACGAGCACGCCATGGCACGAGCGCGGGTGGATGAACGCGACCGGACCCTCCGCTCCCCTCCGCGGCGAGGTGTCGATCAGCTCGAGCCCGGAGATCTCCAGCCGCAGCAGCGTCTCGGCGAGGTTCGGGACCTCGAAGCAGACGTGGTGGAACCCCTCGCCCTTCGATTCGAGGAAGCGGGCCACGCCCGTGCTGTCGTCGGTCGGTTCGACCAGCTCGACCTTCGACTCGCCGACCGCCAGGAACGCGATGCGCACGCGGTCGCTGGGGATGTCCATGACGGTCTCGAGCTCGAGGTGCAGCATGTCGCGCCACAGCGGGAGCGCCGCATCGATCGAGCGGACGATCAGCGCGACGTGATGGACCTTGCCGATGTCGCGGATGGCTGCCGGGAGGCGGCCGGCGGGCGAAGTCACGGGGTCTTCCTCCATGCAGACGCCCCGTAGACTAGCCCGCCATGAGCGGTAGGAGCGGCGTGATCGTGCGAATCCGGCTGCCGCCGGAGCTCGAGGAGCTGCGCCAGCACCACGATCCGATGGCGCCGTTCGGGGTGCCGGCGCACGTGACCCTGCTGTATCCGTTCCTGCCGAGCGCCGAGCTTGACGCCGGCCGTGCGGCGGCGGATCGCCCGCCTGACGCGCGACGTCCGACCGTTCGACGTGCGCTTCGAGCGGACGGGGCGGTTCCCGGGCGCGGTCTGGCTGGCGCCCGAACCAGCCGAACCATTCGTGGCCCTGACCGAGCTCCTCGCCGCCGCGTTCCCGGATCACCCGCCCTACGAGGGCGCGCACGACGAGATCGTCCCCCACCTCACGCTTGGGCTCGGCGCCGAGAGCGTCCTCGGCCGGCTCGCACGGTCGGTCCGCGCCTGTCCGCCGTTCCGGGAGCGCGTCCGCGCGATCGAGGTGATCGCCGAGAGCGGGACGGATCGCTGGCACCGCCGCTGGCGGATCCCGTTGGGGCCCGCGGCGCAGGCGCGCTCGACGGCGCCGCCCGGGTCGCCGCGGACCGTCAGACGGTGATCAGCTCGCGGTGCTCGCCCCACGCGACGCGGAGGCGGTCGCTGATCTCCCCCACCGTCGCCCGTGCCCGGACCGCGTCGATGATCGCGGGGATCAGGTTGCCGTCACCGGCCGCGGTGGCCTCGAGCGCATCGAGCGCCGTCCGCCACGCGGCCTCGTCCCGCTCGGCGCGGACCCGCCGGAGCCGCTCGACCTGGCGACGCTCCCCCTCCGGGTCGATGCGCTGGAGCGGCGGCGTCGCGGTCGCCTCGTCGCGGTAGCGGTTGACGCCGACGACGACCTGGTCACCGGCCTCGACCGCCTGCTGCACGCGGTAGGCGGACTCCTGGATCTCGCGCTGCTGGAAGCCGCGCTCGATCGCGACGAGCGTGCCGCCCATCGCCTCGATCTCCTCGAGGTAGCTCCACGCCGCGGCTTCGAGCTCGTTCGTCAGCGACTCGACGTACCACGAGCCGGCGAGCGGATCCGGGGTTTCGGTCACGCCGGCTTCGAACGCGAGGATCTGCTGCGTCCGGAGCGCGAGCCGGGCCGCCTCCTCGGTCGGGAGCGCAAGGGCCTCGTCGCGCGAGTTCGTATGGAGGCTCTGGGCGCCGCCGAGGATCGCCGAGAGCGCC
Source organism: uncultured Chloroflexia bacterium (assembly GCA_963721655.1). GTDB lineage: Bacteria > Chloroflexota > Limnocylindria > Limnocylindrales > CSP1-4 > DASTYU01. Next base: position 300,626 of record CAVRKH010000014.1, read on the forward strand.
TGCACCGTGGTCCGGACGACGTTGTTGTCGACCGACTGCGCGGTGAGGCTCGAGCCGGCGGTCTGGACATGGAACCGGCACATCATCGAACGGACGTTCGATGCGCCGAACCGCTCCCGGATGATCGTGGCCCACAGGCGGCGAGCGGCCCGGAACTTGGCCACCTCCTCGAACAGCTCGCTCCAGGCAGCGAAGAAGAACGACAGGCGCCCGGCGAAGTCGTCGACGTCCAGGCCGCGCTCGACGGCCGCCTCGACGTAGGCGATCGCGTCGGCCATCGTGAAGGCGAGCTCCTGGGCCGCGGTCGCGCCCGCCTCGCGCATGTGGTAGCCGCTGATCGAGATCGTGTTCCAGCGCGGGAGCTCCCGGGCGCAGAACTCGAAGACGTCGGTCACGAGCCGCATCGACTGGCGCGGCGGGTAGATGTACGTCCCGCGCGCGATGTACTCCTTGAGGATGTCGTTCTGGGTCGTGCCGCTGATCCGGTCGCGTGGCACCCCCTGGGCTTCCGCAGCGGCAACGTACAGCGCCAGCAGGATGGGTGCGGTCGAGTTGATCGTCATCGACGTGCTGACCTCGCCGAGCGGCAGCCCGTCGAGGAGCGTGGTCATGTCGTCGAGGCTGTCGATCGGGACGCCGACGCGGCCCACCTCCCCTTCGGCCTGGGGTGCGTCGGAGTCGTAGCCCATCTGGGTCGGCAGGTCGAACGCCACGGACAGGCCGGTCTGGCCCTGCTCGAGGAGGTAGCGGAACCGCCGGTTGGTCTCCTCGGCGGTGGCGAACCCGGCGTACTGGCGCATCGTCCACAGCCGGCTGCGGTACATCGTCGGCTGGACGCCCCGGGTGAACGGGTACTCGCCGGGTCGACCCAGGTCGCGATCCTCGTCCAGGCCGGCCATGTCGGCGGCGGTGTACAGGTCGCGGATCTCGATCCCTGACGAGGTCTCGAAGCGCTCGCGCCGCTCCGGCGCCGAGGCCGCTGCCTTCGCCTTGAGGGTCGCCCGCCAGCGATCGCGGCCCTCGTCGCGGCCCTCCCCGATGGGCCGCTTCGGTCCGTCGCTCACGCGAGCACCAGGAGCACGTCGCCGACCTCGATCGTCCGGCCTTCGCCGACGGCCACGCTCGCGACGGTTCCGGGCCGCGGTGCCCGGAGCTCGTTCTGCATCTTCATGGCCTCCACGACGAGGAGCTGCTGACCCGCGACGACCTCGTCGCCGGGCACCACCGAGACCGACACGACACGCCCCGGGATGATCGCACGGACCTCGGTCGGGCCCCCGTGGGCCGCCACCGCGCCGCCGCGCCGGGCCTTCTCGCGGAGGACCGCCCGCCGTTCCGATTCGACCGCGACGTCGAGGCGCCAGCCATCCACGAGCAGCTCGCGGCGACCGCCGGCCGTCACGAAGCGTACCCGCGTCCTGGTGGCGCCTTCGACGAGGACTGCCTCGTCCGGAGCCGTCCACTCGAGCCGAGCCTCGGACGTGTCGGGCTCGACCACGAGCGGGCCCTCCCCGACGGCCGGGTCGCAGCCGGGCGACGAGACGCGAACCGCGTCCGCGGTCACCTGGGCCACCGGTCCATGGCATCGGCTCGCCCGGTCCCGCGCCAGCGGCCGTCCCCCGATGGATCGCCGCCGGTGCGCGCGAGCGGTGGGTTGGCTGGGCGCCCAACGGCTTCCAGGCCCGCCGCGAGCTTGGCCACTCGGAGCGCGCGCCGGAGCTCCTCCGGTCCGTCGTAGTGCTCGCCCACCCACCCGGTGAAGACCGCCCCGTCCCGGAAGCTCTCGTCCCGGGCAACGAAGCGATGGAACGGCAGCGTCGTCTGGACGCCCCCGATCTCGGTCTCGTCGAGCGCACGGCGGAGGCGGTCGATCGCGGCATCCCGGTCCGCGGCGTGGACCATCAGCTTCGCGATCAGGTTGTCGTACTCCGGCGCGACCCGATCTCCCTGACCGACCCCACTGTCCACCCGGACCCCCGGCCCACCCGGCATCGTCCACAGCGTGATCCGGCCGGGCGTCGGTGTGAAGTTGACCGCCGGGTTCTCGGCCGCGATGCGGACCTCGATGGCGTGACCGTGGGGCTCCGCGGCTCGCTCGGAGGCGGCCAGCGCGGCCTCGGACAGGGGCAGCCCGGCGGCGAGCCGGAGCTGCTCCCGGACGAGGTCCAGGCCGGTGACCAGCTCGGTCACGCCGTGCTCGACCTGCAGGCGGGTGTTGACCTCGAGGAAGGCGAAGCCGCCATCAGGTCCGCGCAGGAACTCGGCCGTGGCCGCGTTGCGCAGGCCCGCAGCCGCACCGAGGCGGACCGCCATGGCGTGCAGCTCCCGCCGCTCGGCGACGGACAACCCGGGCGCCGGCGCCTCCTCGACGAGCTTCTGATGGCGCCGCTGGATGGAGCAGTCGCGCTCGCCGATCGCCACGACGCGGCCGCTCGCGTCGCCGAGCAGCTGCACCTCGATGTGGCGCGCGGGCAGGATCTCCCGTTCGAGATAGACAGCGCCGTCGCCGAAGGCGGACGCCGCCTCCGCGGAACCCGCTGCGAGGGCGGCCGGGAGCTCCTCTGGCGTTGCGACCCGGCGCATCCCGCGCCCGCCGCCGCCGGCCGCTGCCTTGACCAGCAACGGGAACCCGATCCGCTCCGCCTCGGCAACGATCGCGGCAACCTGGTCGGGGCGCTCGACGGGAGCGGGCTCGAGCGTGCCGGGGACGACCGGGACGTCCACCGAGCGGGCGAGCCGGCGGGCATGCAGCTTGTCCCCGAGCGCGTCGATCGCGTCCGGGGACGGGCCGACGAACACGAGTCCAGCCGCCTCCACCGCACGCGCGAACGCTGCCCGCTCGGCGAGGAACCCGTAGCCGGGGTGGACGGCATCGGCGCCGGTGGCCAGCGCCGCGTCGACGATCGCGTCGATCCGCAGGTAGCTCTCGGCGGGAGCGGCAGACCCGATGCGCACGGCAATGTCGGCCAGCCGGGTGTGCAACGCCTGGGCATCCGCGTCGCTGTGGACGGCGATCGCTTCGATGCCGAGCTCGTGGCAGGCGCGGATGATCCGCACCGCGATCTCGCCACGGTTCGCGATGAGGACGCGTCGGAACGGCAGCTCTGGCTCCCCCATTCCTCGTGCCGCGTCTTTGCGCAAAGACGCGATGCCGGCCGAGCTAGAGCGGGATGTTGCCATGCTTCTTTCGGGGGTTGGTGTCGCGCTTGTCCGCCATCGTCTCGAGTGCGCGAATCAGTCGCGGCCGCGTCTCCGATGGGCGGATCACGTCGTCGACATAGCCGCGCGCCGCGGCGATGTACGGGTTGGCGAACTGCGTCTCGTAGTCGGCCACGAGCCGCTCGCGTTCCGCCACCGGATCTGAGGCCGCGGCGATCTCATCCTTGAAGATGATGTTGACCGCGCCCTCGGCGCCCATGACCGCGATCTCCGCCGACGGCCAGGCGAAGTTCATGTCGCCCCGGATGTGCTTGCTGCTCATGACGTCGTACGCCCCGCCGTATGCCTTGCGCGTGATGACCGTGAGCTTCGGGACGGTGGCTTCGCAATAGGCGTACAGCAGCTTCGCACCGTGCTTGATGATGCCGCCATGCTCCTGGCCGACACCGGGCAGGAAGCCGGGTACGTCGACGAGCGTGACCAGCGGCACGTTGAAGCAGTCGCACGTCCGGACGAAGCGCGCGGCCTTGATCGACGCATCGATGTCCAGCGCACCGGCGAGGACCGACGGCTGCTGCGCGACGATGCCGATGCTCCGACCGCCGAGCCGTGCGAAGCCCACGATGATGTTCGCGGCCCAACCCGGCTGGATCTCGAGGAACGCGCCGTCATCCACCACGCGCGAGATCACGTCGTGCATGTCGTAGGGCCGGCGCGGATCATCCGGCACGATCGTGTCGAGCACCGGGTCCATCCGATCGACGGGATCGGCCGTCGGGGACAACGGCGCGTCGGCGAGGTTGTTCTGCGGGAGGTAGCTCAGCAGCCGTCGCGCTTCCTCCAGCGCTGCTCCCTCGTCCACGGCCGCGAGGTGCGCGACGCCGGACTTCGTCGTGTGCGTTGTCGCGCCGCCGAGAAACTCCGCGTCCACCTCTTCGTGCGTCACGGTCTTCACGACGTTCGGCCCGGTCACGAACATGTAGCTCGTCCCCGCGACCATGATCGTGAAGTCGGTCATCGCAGGTGAATACACGGCGCCGCCGGCGCATGGGCCCATGACGATCGAGAGTTGTGGGATGACGCCCGAGGCGAGGACGTTGCGCAGGAAGATGTCGGCGTAGCCCCCGAGCGAGACGACGCCTTCCTGGATTCGTGCGCCGCCAGAATCGTTGAGCCCGATGACGGGCGCGCCGACCTTCATCGCGAGATCCATGATCTTGCAGATCTTTTCGGCGTACGCCTCGGACAGCGACCCGCCGAACACCGTGAAGTCCTGGCTGAACACGAAGACGAGCCGACCGTCGATCTTGCCGTGGCCGGTGACGACGCCGTCACCGAGGATGCGCTGTTCCGCGAGGCCGAAGTCGTTGGAGCGATGCGTCACCAGCGCGTCGAGCTCGACGAACGAGCCAGGATCGAGCAACAGCTCGAGCCGCTCGCGCGCCGTGAGCTTGCCCATCTCATGCTGCCGCTCGATGCGCGCTGACCCGCCACCGAGCATCGCTTCCGCGCGAATGCGCTCGAGGCGGTCGAGCCGCTCCTCGTTTGTTGCCAAGCCCGGACCTCCCGCTGTCCTTGCGCAAAGACGGTCGCATCATCGCACGCGAGATCGTCCCCACGGCCCACAGTCGGGCCGCTGGATATCCACAGATTCGGTGAACAACCGCATTTCCGTGTGGATAACCGGGTGCCCATCCACGTAGGCCCGGGATAGCATGGGGTTCCGTCAACGATCTCCCCTCCCCGCCCGCCCCTGTACCGATTCGAGGTGATGCCCCGGTGTCCAACGTGATTGCGATCGCGAACCAGAAGGGCGGCGTCGGCAAGACGACCACGGCGATCAATCTCGCCGGTGCGCTCGCCGAGGACGGCTACCGCGTCCTGTGCATCGACATGGACCCGCAGGCGAATCTGACCGCGGGACTCGGCATCAACTTGAACACCGTCGAGCGGTCGATGGCCGACGTGCTCACCGACGGCCAGTCGACAATCGCGGACATCGTGCTGCCGACCGAGGTCCCCGGCATCGATGTCGCACCGGCCCACATCGACCTCGCGTCAACCGAGGGCGAGTTGTTCACCGCACTCGGCCGCGAGCAGATCCTGCGCGAGGCGCTCGAAGGTCAGACCGATGGCTACGACTACGTCATCATTGACTGCCCGCCGAACCTCGGCCTGTTGACGGTCAACGGCCTGGTTGCGGCGCAGGGCGTGATCATCCCGGTCCAGACGCAGTACTACGCGATGAAGGGCCTCAACAATCTCGTGAAGGTCATCAACGCGATCCGCATGAAGCTCAACCGTGACCTGCGCATCCTCGGCCTGCTGCCGACGTTCTACGACGGTCGCACGAACCTCGCGAAGGACATGCTCGACGAGCTGAAGGTCGTCGGCGACCACCACGTGTTCAACTCCATCGTCCGCCAAACCGTGAAGCTCGGCGAGGCTCCCCTCGTCGGGCGCCCGATCACGACGTATGCGGGATCCAGCGTCGCAGCGCAGACCTACCGCGCTCTCGCCCGGGAGGTGATCGAACTTGGCCAGAACTGACTTCCGTGCCGCCGCCGCCCGCCGTCTCTCCGAGGAGCGCGAGCTCTCGCCGGCGATCTTCAGCCTGCTATCGCAGGAGCAGACGACGCGCAGCGTCGGCGTCCGCATCATCCCGCTCGACAGGATCGAGTCGAACCCCGAGCAGCCGCGCCTCGCATTCAACGAGGAGACGCTCCAGGAGCTGTCGGCGTCGATCCGCGAGCACGGCGTCCTCCAGCCGATCCTCGTCCGGCCGCTCGAAGGGAACCGCTATCCAGCTGATCGCCGGGGAGCGGCGATGGCGCGCATCGAAGCTCGCCGGTGTCGATTTCGATCCCCGCCCTCATCGAGGACATCGACGACGACACCGCGCTCGAGATTTCGATCATCGAGAACCTGCAGCGCGAGGACATCTCGCCGCTCGATGAGGCGGCGATGTACGACCGCATGGTTCGGGACCACGGATACAGCATCCGGAAGCTCGCCGACAAGCTCGGCAAGGACAAGGGCTATCTCGAGAACCGGTTGCGCCTGGCCGACGCCCCCGACGAGATCCGGCAGCTGGTGTCCTTGCGCAAAGACACGCTGTCCCACGCCTACGAGTTGATGAAGGTCGACGACCCGAAGAAGCGCAAGCGGCTCGCCGACCAGGTGGCGGCCGGCCAGCTGACGCTGATCAAGCTGCGCGAGAAGATCGAGGGCCGCCGCGCCCGGCCGCGGGACCTCAATACCGAGGCCGCCTTCGTGCCCGAGGACGCGCCGGAGATTGACCGGAACGGATCTGCCGAGGCGGAGTGGACGGCGCCGCAGCCGGACATCGAGCTGACCGACGACTCGCTGGTCAACGTGCGCCACCAGCTGGCCGAGGCCATCGAGGACCTGGTCGGCGTCCTCCGCTCGCCGGATCTGGTCAACTCGCTGCCGGAGACGGACCGGGCCAACCTCGCGAAGTACCTGACGATCAACAAGCTCAAGCTGGAGAATGCGATCGCGATGGTCAGGAGCACCGACTAGCGCAGCGCATCCCGGGACGCATGCACGAAGCCGGCGCCGAGCGCGCCGGCTTCGTCGTGTCAGGGACCGGCAGTCCTACCCGGTGGCCGTGAGCCCCGCAGCCGCCATGGCTGCGAGCCAGCCGGCGGCGAGCACCGCGACCCCGACCGCCTCGGCCTCCCAGCCGCGCTCCCGAACTGAGGGTTCGTCCCGCCGGAGCAGCCGCCATCCGGCCAGCGCCACCGCTCCCCCACCGAGCGCGGCGAACGCCCATGGGACGAGCTGGCCGGCAAGGCCGAGGGTCACGACCGCGAGCACCCAAACCACGCCGAGGAGCCCGAGGTTCACGAGCGCCGCCCGGTCGCGCCCGAGCCGAATCGCGACAGAGGCGAGACCCGCAGCGCGGTCGCGCTCGACGTCGACCATCGCGTTGGCGACGGCGAGGGCCGCCCCGGCGAGCATCGCCGTTGGGAGGAGGACCGCCCAGATCGGCGGCAGCGAGCCGGCCGCTCCCAGCCAGCCGTAGGTCGGGAAGAGCGGGATCGCCAGCGCGAACGGCAGCCACGACCAGGCCGTGCCCTTGAACCACAGGTCGTAGCCATAGCCGAGGCCGAGCAGCACGACCGCGAGTCCCACCGTCGCCCAGCCGGACGGGACCGCGAGCAGCACGCCGGCACCCCCGGCCAGCGCCGAGATCCACCTGGCCGTCGCCGGGCGAACCAGTCCCGCCGGGATCGGCTTCCCGGGCTTGCGCCCGGCGTCACTGGGGGCGTCGACCAGGTCGTTGAGGGCGCCGACCGACGCCTGCAGGAGCACCATCGACAGGCCGAGCCGGACCGCCGTGACCGGGTCCCCGCCCGCCGCCAGGGCGGCAGCCGCGGCGACCAGCCCGTCCAGCAGCGATGGGAATGGGTGCGTCAGCCGGACATGTCCGAGGACGACGTCGGCGCGGGACGCCACGGGCCTAGCCGGCCCTAGACGTAGACGATCTCCTCGAAGTTCTCGACGAGGTACTCGATCAGCCGCTCGCGCGCGTCCGGGACCTGCGAGCGGATCCCAGGCGCGATGGCGAACAGCGTGATCGCCGGGACCATGAGGCGACCCTTCGCGTCCCGCCCGATCACGGCGGGTGGGCCACCGCCAGAAGCGAACACGCGTTCGAAACCACGTTCGTCCAGCCTGGCCGCCTTGCGGAAGTCCTTGATGACCTTGATCACGCCACGGCGGATCGCGACATCGCGCATGAGCTCCGCGGTCCACGCGTCGATCTGGTCATCGCTCTGCTCGGCGAGCCTCGCGCGGTATTCCTTCTTGTTGGTCGACAGCCCGGTCGCTTCCACGGGCCGAGTATGCCAGAGGTCAGCCGTCCAGCCCGGTTGGATCCGGCACGGGAGCCAGCGGGATCCGGCCGCCGGCGGTGGCGGCGAGCGTCGCCTCCCGCGAACCCTCGGGCCATTCGTTGAACAGCTCGGTGAGCCAGCGCCCGAAGCGCCCCGGGACCGGCAGCTCGGGGGCGTCGGCGACGAGGCCGTGGAGTGCCTGCCAGGTCGCCCGGGTGGCGGCCTCGACAGCCTCGCGGTTCGCGCGGCCGCTGGCCGGGACCGGCTCCCCCACCTCGACCCGGACCCGCCCGCCGAACGAGAGCCAGCTCGTGCCACGGATGGCGACCGGCACGAGCGGGACACCGGACCGCATGGCGAAGAACGCGGCTCCCTCGTTGAGCGGCAGGAGCTCGGCCTCGCGCGCGTGGATGCGTCCTTCCCCGGCGATCGCGACGACGCCGCCCGCCTTGAACACCAGGCTGGTGCGCCGCGTGGCGTCGAGCAGGTCGTTCTTGCCCGGCTTGTACGGGATCGTCGCCCCGCTCCACGTCATCAGGCGGTTGCGCCCCCCGACGCTCATCTCCTCCTCCTTCGGGCCGAAGAAGTACAGCCTGGGCTGGATCGGCAGCACCGCCATCAGGATGAACGGATCGATCCAGTTCATGTGGTTGAAGCAGTAGACCGCGGGTCCCTTTGGGAGATGCCGGCGACCGACGAACTCGATCCGGAACAGGGCGCGCATGACGATCCAGGTCGCGGAACGGACGAGCCAGTAGCGGAGTGTGCGCCGGACCGGGTGGACGTCCGCTCCGGGCAGCTCCGGACGTTCGGCGTCGCTCACGGGGCCGATCGGCGTGACCGGGCCCCCGATGCCTTTGGCGAAACCGCGCGGGATGGAAAGGGCCGTCCGTCGAGTCCGGCGAAGACGTCGAGCGCGAACTCGGTCACCCGGCCCACCTCGTCATCGACGCCGCGGAGGAGCTGGCCCTCAACCTGGAAGTTGACGACCGTGTGGCCGGCCTGCCGCTCGACGCCCAGCTCGCCGAGCTGGACCCGGCTCCAGCGGATCAACTTGCCCGCCGCGCGCGGTCCCTCCTGGGGGACCATCACTCGAACGCTGCACAGGACGAGCCCGGCGTCTGCGAGCGCGAGGATCGTGTAGCGGGCCGTTGGGTCGTCGCCCCACGCGATCCAGCACGGCGGATCCTGCTCGGCGCCGAGTCCGGTCAGGACGGGTTCGATCGTCGCAATCACGCGGTCCGAGACGGAATTGGCGTGCGGCGCCACGGAGCGCCAGTCGCTGAGGCGCATGCAGGACCCCTCCTGCCGGGCGTATCCCGGTGCCCAGCGAGGCTAGCACACGGGCAGCACCGCTCGAGACATGTCGTGACACGACGACGACCGGGCCGCTGATGGCCCGGTCGTCGGAACCGCGTGGGCCCGCGGTATCAGGCTTCGGCAGGGGTCCGGTTGAAGATCCGCAGCCCGGCGAGGATGATCGCCTCGAGCAGCGTCCACCCGATCAGCGCCACGACCGCAGCAACGTCGAGCACCTGGCCCGAGTCTGCCGTAACGCGGTTCAGGTCGAACATGCCGATGAACGGCTCGACGAATGGATCGGTCACGCCGAGGATGAACGACACGATGTCGTTGCCGGGGTTGGCGACCAGCAGCAACAGGATGATCCGCAGGATCAGCAGCGCCTGCAGGACACCGAAGGCGAACGTGACGATGCGCGACGCAAGGGTCACGGGCCCTGGGGCTGCAGGTTCGACGATCCGCTGACTCACCTGACGCGAGTCGGCCGGCGTGTACGGGTTGGTGGTGTGCGTCTCCACCACTTCCGTTTCTCGTCCGTAATCAGTCATCGGGGGAATACCTCCGCTTCGGGGCATCATGCTGGGGCGAGGCCGTGACCACCGCGATGTGCGCCGGTCCCGGACCATTGCAAGGTCGTGACGTTCGGCCCGTGCCGGGGAGAGCGGAACGTGTACGCTCGGGCGGAACCCATCGCACGGGGATCGCTGCCCGATGCAAATCAATCGCGGCCTGCTCTCGTGGGGCGTCTTCCTGATCGTGGCCGGGCTGATCCCGCTGGCGCTCCGTGCCGGCTGGCTGTCGGCCTCGCAGATCGCCGGCTGGTGGACGCTCTGGCCGCTGGTCCTGATCGGCATCGGCGTGGGCCTGGTCCTCACGCGCACGCCGTTCGAGGTGCTCGGGAGCGTGCTTGTCGCGGGAACGTTCGGTCTGATGCTCGGAGCCGTGCTGGCGATCGGGATCTCTGGCTTCCCCGGTGGCGTGTGCGGGAACGAGGTCGGCTCCACGGCGTACGACGAGCAGACGGGCACGTTCGACGGTCCCGCCGATGTCGACATCGAATTCAACTGCGGTGCGCTGGCGGTCACCGGCGCCGAGGGTTCGACGTGGACGTTCGCGGGACGCGGCGACAGCGATGTCGCGCCGGAGGTCGAGGCCGACGCCAGCTCGCTCCGAATTCGCGGCGCCGAGCGGTCGTTCGTTCCGTTCTCGAAGGGCGAGCATTGGAACGTCACGCTCCCCGAGGACGTGGCGCTTGGCATCCGGGTGCAGCTCAACGCCGGAGACGCCACGGTCGAGCCCGGCGCGGTCGAGCTCACCGACGTGGAGATCCAGGTGAACTTCGGACAAATCGTCGCAGTGCTCGGAGAGGCCACGGCCCTCGACTCGGTCGACATCCAGACCAATGCCGGCTCGGCATCCGTGACGCTCCCCAACGTCTCGCTCACGGGCCGCCTGCAGGTGAACGCCGGGTCGCTCGAACTGTGCACGGCGGCCGACGCGGGCGTCCGCATCCAGACGGGCGGTGGCCTTGGCTCGAACAACTTCGGCGACGCCGGGCTTGTCCAGGACGGCGACACCTGGGAGTCCCCCGACTACGCCGACGCAGCGACCCAGATCGACCTCGAGGCCGAGGCGAACCTGGGGAACATCGCCCTGAACCCTGAGGACGGCTGCGCCCAGCAGGCGGACTGAAGGCGTCGCGGCGCTCCCGGCGTCCCGTACGATTGCGACATGGATGGCCTTCCTCCGCAGGTCGCGATCCTTGCGGCCGCCGGCATCGTCGCCGGGCTCGTCATCCTGTGGCGGGGGTTCGGGGGCTACCGAACGGCGTCGCGCATCAGTGACGTGTCGTCGTCGCGCATCGTCTCGATGGCCGCCGGCGAGGTCCGTCTGAGCGGGGTGGTCGAACCGGCGGAGATGCTCCTCTCCTCGACGCTGCAGAGCGTCCCCTGCGTCTACTACCGCTCGAAGGTGAAGGACACGAGCGGGGACTCGGACACGACAATCCACGATGAGGAGCGGGCGATCGGTTTTCGCATCCGCGACGCGACCGGCGACGTCCGGGTGTTCCCGCGCAACGCTCGGTGGGACGTGCCGGCTCAGTTCGACGAACGAGCGTCGCGCAACGACGGGTCTCCACCCGGTCTCCGCATTCGCACCGGCTCGCCGTACCAGCCGGCCGAGCCCGACCGCGAAGCGCTGATCGCCGACCTGCTGACGCCGGACCTGCCGCTCGACGCCGCCTCGCCGTTGTACGGCGCGGATCACGGCAGCCGTCAGTACGTCGAGGCGCGCATCGAACCGGGCGACACCGTGACGGTCGTCGGGCGCGCGCTACCGTTCGGAGCGCTGGCCGACCCATCGGAGGCGGACATGGGCGGTGGCGAGGCGTTGCCCGCGGACGATCCGGAGGTGACCATGAACATCGCCGAGGCGCGCGAGGCGGGAATCCTGCTCAGCGACCCGGCCCTCGCCTGGGGCAACGCGGCGATCCCCGGGTTCGGCATCGGCTCGCCGGTCCGCGATCCTGAACTCGACCCGATGGCGCAGCATGCGGCGCTGGCAACGCCCGATGCGGCGTCGCGGATCGCGAGGACGTTCGAGATCGCGCCCGAGCAACTCGTCATCGCCGCCGGACCCGGCGTTCCGCTGCTGGTGTCGTTCGGTGAACCGGCCGTGGCGGCGAGCCGGTATCGCGATACGTTCGTCATGGGGTTGCTGGGCGCGGTGCTGGCGATCGGCTCCGCGATCCTGCTTGCCTTCGCCCTGACACCGGGGATCGGTTCGTGAGCCCCGGCCAGGCCGTCGCGTTGTTCTCCATCGGAGTGCTCGTCGCCGTGCTCGGCTTCATGGCGTTCGAGACGTACAACGGCGTCGTCGCCCTGCGGCTGCGGATCGACAAGGCGTGGGCGAACATCGACGTCGCGCTGAAGCAGCGTCACGACATGCTTCCGGCGCTGGTGGCGGCCGTCCGTGGCCTGATGCAGTTCGAGCAGGACGTGCTGGTGGACGTGACGCGGGCCCGCGCCGCCTACTCCCCCACCGAGCCGATTCCCGCCCAGGCGGCCGTGTCGGAGGCGACGACATCGGCGGTCCGCTCGCTGTTCGCCGTCGTCGAGCAGTATCCGAACATCCAGTCGCAGGGCAACGTCCTCGACCTGCAGAACGAGATCGAGCGGATCGAGGGCCAGATCGCCGACCGGCGCGAGCTCTACAACGACCAGGTCTTCCAGCACAACACGCGGATCGCGCAGGTCCCGGCGCTGCTGCTCGCCCCGATCTTCGGCTGGCGGCCGCGCGAGTTCTTCATCGCGACACCCGAGGAGACGGCCCGGCCCGACACGGAGCTCCGTCCGGCGTGAGCGACACCGATCACTCGGCAGGTCCGGAGCCGGTCGAGCGCCAGCTCTGGTTGGCCCGTCACGGGGAAACCGAGTGGTCCCGGAGCGGCCAGCACACGGGCCGCACGAACATGCCACTGACGGAGACCGGCAGGACCCAGGCCGTCGCGCTCGGCGAGCGCCTGCGCGGGCACTCGTTCGCGCTGGTCCTCACCAGCCCCCTGGCGCGGGCTGCCGACACGGCGCGCCTCGCCGGCTTCGGCGACGTCATGGTCGTCGACGAGGACCTGCGCGAGTGGGACTACGGGGACTTCGAGGGCCGGAAGACCGACGAGATCCGCGAGCAATATCCGGACTGGACGATCTGGCGCGGGCCGTGGCCCGGTGGCGAGTCGATCGACGAGGTCGCGGCGCGGGCCGACCGCATCCTCCAGCGCGTGGGGTCGGTCGACGGCGACGTGCTGATCTTCTCCCACGGCCACCTGCTGCGGGTCCTGGCCGCCCGCTGGCTTCGCCTGCAGCCCCAGGCAGGCGGGATGTTCGCCCTGTCGACGGCAACGATCTCGCTGCTCGGCTGGGAACGCGAGGCACCTGTGATCGAACGCTGGAACGAGGCCGGGACCGCGGCAACGCACTGAGGCTACTGTTGGCAGATGCCCGACATCCGCATCACGAAGCTCACCCACGCCTGCGTCCGCTTGTCCATCGGCAGCGTCGTGCTCCTGATCGACCCGAGCACCTGGTCCGAGCCCGACGAGTTCATCGGTGCAGACGCATGCCTGATCACGCACGAGCACGCCGATCACGTCGACCCTGATCGCCTGGCGCCGCTCGGGATCCCGGTCTTCGTGCCCGAAGGTGCGCAGATCGACGGCCTCGAGGTGACCCGTGTCGCCGCCCGCTCGACGTTCACGGCGGCCGGCATCCAGGTCCGTGCCGTTGGGGAGCGCCACGCCTTCGTGTACGAGGACCGGCCCTCGTGCGCGAACTTCGGCTACCTCATCGACGAGCGCGTGTACCACCCGGGCGACGCGCACGCGCTGCCCGAAGCGCCCGTCGAGACGCTGCTCGTCCCGATGGCGGGGCCGTGGTTCAAGGTCGGCGATGCGATCGAATTCGTGCGCGCGATCTCGCCCGAGCGGTCGATTGGCATCCACGACGCGATGCTCGGACTGCGCGGGCTCAACTCCGTCAATCGGTGGCTGGATAGCGAGACGGATGCCGGGTACCGCTATCTCGCGGTTGGGGACGATATCTGAGCGGCATCGACGGTCTTCCGCGTCCGCGCGCCGTGCTGTTCGACCTTGACGGGACGCTGGTCGATACCGTCGAGACGCGGATCGAGGCCTGGCTCGAGGCGCTTGCTGCGGCGGGCTTCCCGACGACGCGCGAACGCCTTGCGCCGCTCATCGGGGTCGACGGCCGCCGGCTTGCCCGCGAGATCGCGGCACTGGCCGGGGTGGCGCTCGACGACGAGTCGGCGGATCGGATCGATCGGGACTCGGGCGAGCGCTATGACGGACTCAACCGGTCGCCGTGGGCACTCCCCGGGGTGCGGCGAGCTGATCGAGACGCTCGACGCTCGCGGGATCGACTGGGCGATCGCCACATCGAGCCGGAAGGAGCAGGTGGCAACCTCGGTCGCTGCGCTCGGCTTGATGCGGGAGCCACGGATCGTCGATGCAAGCCACGTCGAGCACGCGAAGCCGGAACCGGACCTGTTACTCGAGGCTGCCGAGCAACTCGAGGTGGAGCCGGCGCATTGCTGGTACGTCGGCGATGCCACCTGGGACATGGTCGCGGCGGTCGCCGCCGGGATGATCCCAATCGCGGTCACGGCCGGGTCGGCCGTCGAAGAGGCGGCGCTCCGCGGCGCCGGCGCGGCGGCCATCGTGGCCGATCTCAGTGAGCTGGTCGACGCCCTGGGTTGAGGCCGCGCGCGAACGCCGGCTCAGCGCTTCTTCTTCGACTCCGGCTTGCTCGCCATCTTCTCGAGCTCCTTCTCGCTCATCCCGGTCTGGGTCTTCTTGCCCTCGCGCTTGCGCTGGAGCTCGGCGCCCATGAACTTGCGTTGCTTCTCGGTCCTGGCCGGCATGCTGGCCTCCTTCTCCCCCGCCAGCCACGCTAGCCCGCTGCATCGCAGCCGAATAACGACCCGTGCGGGCGGCATGCTGGCTATTCTCCCTCCCACCAGCTGCCCGCCGCATCGCAGCCGATAACGACGGCGGAGGCGTATCAGCGGAGGCCGGCGAAGACCGGCGATTGCGCGGTGACAACGCCCGAAACCATGGACGCCGGGTGGGCGTGGTCGCGGAGGAGCGCCTCCAGATCGGCGACCGCGGCCCTGACGTCCGCCTCGGCTCCGTCGTGGTGCCCTTCCACGGTCACGAGCACCTCGGTCGTGTCGGGACCCGACGCGCTCTCGGCCGATTGCCGCCAGCACCAGCGCCGCGCGCTCACGAGGCCGGCGTCGTCGATGAAGATGACCTCGCCCTTGGGCGGGTGTCTCGCGCTCGCCCGAGCCGAGGTCCGTGAACGACTCGGTGCCGGCAGCGAAACGGACGGTCGTCCCGCCGGTAACCGTGCGCTGGTCGAACATCGCGACCGGCAGGCCGTAGCGGATCGCGACGAGGTTGCCGATGTCGACGAGCGCGTTGATCGACGGGATCGAGCCCTGCTTGGTGAGGCGGCGCAGGAGTGCCTCGGCGGCCGAGCGGTAGGTCGTCGGGTCGACGCCGAAGGCTCGGAACGCACGGCGCCAGGCGGCGAGCGTCGGCAACTCGGAGAGTGGCGTGTCCCCGATCCGGGCGAGTGCGCCTTCCTGCTCCGCCCGGAACGCCGCGACGAGCGCCGGCGGCGAGGGGCCGTTCGATACCCCTTCGGCGTGAACGACGCCGCCGGCGACCGAGGAGAAGCGGGCGGCCACGTCC
This sequence comes from uncultured Chloroflexia bacterium, assembly GCA_963721655.1. Taxonomy (GTDB): domain Bacteria; phylum Chloroflexota; class Limnocylindria; order Limnocylindrales; family CSP1-4; genus DASTYU01. The sequence goes on from CAVRKH010000014.1 coordinate 316,220, forward strand.
GGGTCGTACGCGAATCGAGCGTTCGGCATGGCAGGCGCTAGCCTAGCGGGGTCAGTCACCGTGCAGGGCGGAGGGTTTCCGTGTCGTCCAACCTCGTCGATCTCGCCGACCTTCCGCCGATCCCTGTCTGGGAGGGCGTGATCGCCCGCCGGGTCCAGGGGGAGCGGCTCACGCTCGCGGTCGTCGAGCTGGCCCCGAACGCGATCGTGCCCGAGCATCGTCACCCGAACGAGCAGAACGGGCTGGTCATCCAGGGACGAGTGCTCTTCCGCTGCGGCGACGAGGAGCGCGAGCTGGGGCCGGGCGGGACGTGGCGGATCCTGGGGGACGTGCCGCATTCGGTCGTCACCGGGCCGGATGGCGCGGTGCTGATCGACGTGTTCACGCCGATCCGCGACGACTGGGACCGCTTCGACGTGCTCGACCAGCCGCCGATCTGGCCGTGACCGGCGCGACTTCCGTGACGAGCTCGGTCACCGCGGCGGACGGCACGCCGTTGCTCGTCCGCCGCTGGTCGACGGCGAAGCGACCCGTGGGCGCTGATGCTGTTGGTCCACGGGCTCGCGGAGCACTCCGGCCGCTACGAACGCACGGGCGGGTTGCTCGCCGAGGCCGGGATCGATGTGACCGCATTCGATCTGCGTGGTCACGGCGGCTCAGGTGGGCCCCGGGGGGACGTCGAGGACTGGACGGACTATCTCGACGACATTGCCGTCCGGCTCGCGGCGGTCCGTACCGAAGCGCACGGCCGTCCAGTTGTCCTGTTCGCCCACTCGTACGGTGGCCTGATCTGCACCGACTACGTGCTGTCGGGTCGGCTCGTGCCGGATTTCCTCGTGCTGTCGGCGCCCGCGCTCGACGACGGGTTGCCGCGCTGGCAGCACATCGTTGCCCCGCTGATCGCCCGGATCTGGCCCACGCTCGCGTTCAAGAACGCGTGGGGCCCGGACGTGCTCTCACGTGATCCGGAGGTCGGCCGGTTGGCGCTGCTGGACCCTGGCTCTCCCGAGCGGATGACGACACGATTGGGCGCGTTCGGGTTCGCGGCGCAGGAGCGCGTGCGAGCGAGGCTGGCGACGCTGGCCGTGCCGACGCTCGTGTTCCACGGCTCGGACGATCGCCTCGTGCCACCGACGGCGACCGAGCCCTTCGAGGGGATCCCGGGCGTCACCCGGCGCGTGTACCCGGGGCTTCGGCACGAGACGCTCAACGAGCCGGAGGGCCCGCAGATCGTCGCCGACGTCATCGCGTGGCTGCACGAGGCGGTCGACCGACGCCTGGGCTAGCCACCTCTCCGATCACGGCCGAGAGCATCTCGCCCCAGTGATCGACGACGGCGAAGTGGCCCGAGTCTTCGAAGACCGTGACCTTCGCGCCGGGAATGCGAGCGGCCCAGAAGTCGACGCTCGACTGGTGCTCCTCGGGGTCGTGGGCGCCGTGCCAGACGTGGAACTCGATCGTGACGTCCTCGAGGGCGAAACCCCACGGTCCGTACCCGGCAACCGTGTCCCAGGCATTGCAGCGCGGCCCGATCCGGACACCCTCACTGATCGCTTCGTAGAAGTTGGCAGCCCACGCCGGGTCGTCGAAGTGCCGCATGTCCTCCGCCGGGTCGCTCTCGTCCATGATCGACTCCGGGTGTTCCTGGAGCGGCGTGATCCACTCGGCCGGCGTGCTGCTCGGCCAGCGGGATCGCGGCTGCCCGGTCGGACTGCGCCAGGGCGTGGATCCGACGGCCCTCTTCGCTGAGACGCTCGAGCGCGCCCGGCTCTTCGTCGACCGGCCAACCGGCGCCGCCGCTCTCGCCGGCTCCCGTGAGGCGGTCCGGGATCACCGCGGCGCAGGCCAGCGCGTACGTCGCGCCGCCGGACCAGCCGACGACCCCGAACCGGTCGAGGTCGAGCGCGTCGGCGAGCTGGATCACGTCGTCGGTCCAGCCGCGCATCGTCAGCGTGGCCGGAGGTTCGTCCGACCGGCCGTACCCCGGTCGGTCCGGGACGACAAGGTGAACGCCGGCCGCTGGGTCGCCGCGATGTCGGGGCACCACAGCCGAGAATGCGGCGTGCCGTGGAAGAACATCACGGGCGGGCCGTCGAGATCGCCCCATTCGGTGAAGGCCAGGGTCCGGCCGTCGGCCAGCTGGATCGACCGATCGGCGTGACGGGCTCGAACATCCGCTCCTCCACTCCGCTCGCGGAGCATAGGCCGAGCCGTCCGCGGCTATAGTGCGAAGTCGGAATTGGCTCTGGCGGTAGGACTCGAACCTACGACCAAGCGGTTAACAGCCGCCCGGTCTCGGACCGCTGATCCTGAGCACGAAGCCGACCAATCTTCTGACGCGGCGCTTGACAGTCACGCATGACAGTCACGGACACGGTTAGGCGAGAGGATTAGCGCCGACACACCGTACCCACGAACGTCCCGAGCTCCGCTTTCTGCGGCGGTCGCGCGCGATACCGCGTCCGGAAGGCCGAGGACGGCTCGTGGACCGTCGAGTGGCGCCCGTGGCTGCCGGCGGTCACGCAGATGTCAGCGCGACCGCGCTCACGAGCGACGCACTCCCGTCGCAGCGCCGGTGAGGGCTTCGGACAGACCGCGGCCGGTACAGCCGAACACGTAGTCGCAATAGCCGCCGGCGTTCATGCACCGCGTCGCGTTCATATCCGAGTACATCGACGCGCATGCCGATCTCGTCGAGCGCGACCTTGTCGTCCTGAGCAAGGCTCGTCTCGACTCGGACGTCCCGCACACGTGGGTGTCTTGGCAGGATCTGACCATCGCGATCGGCGCAGGAGGATTTCGATCGAGTTAGGTTCCTGGCCTTGGTGTAACAGCTAGGGACTCAACCATCGCGCGGCCGGAGATCACGACCCGCCCGTGTAGCAATGTCGCTTCTGTAGCGTCACTTTACTAGACGGAACGAAGATATGCGGACGGAGTACGAGGCACGGGCACATGCGGCAGCTCCTCGCGATCGCGCTACTCGTCTCGGCCTGTGGCGGCACAGTCCAGCCGGGTGCGCCGACCGCCGCCCCGAGTCCGTCGCCCAACGTGGTTCTCTCGACCCCATCTCCCTCTGCTCGCGCCGCGCTCGATAGCGGATACCTCTCCGGCGTGGATGCCGGAATGCTCATCGCAGAATCCGAGGCGCGTGGTCTGTCCTGTCGTGAATCCCTCGGGTGGCTACTCCGGGAACGAACCCACAAAACAAGCGTGGTCCTGCGACGGCGGTGCTGCCGACGGCAGCGACCTGATCGTAGCGCCCAGGGGCCTGCCTCGAATCGCATCGAGATGGCGACCGCCGAGGTCCTCACGTACGGGACGGTCAAAGTCAAGACCATCACCGACTTCTTTGGGGCAATGAGCAACTTGTTCGGCGGAGCGGATGGGGTGCAAGCCCGGACTTGGGTGCTGGCCGCTCTCCCGGACGCACAACGTGACGGGTACGCGGAGACCGATATCGGCGCCAACCACTATCGGCTGACGTTCGAAGACACCGGCAACTCGAGTGCGACCTACCTGTTGGTCGCACCCTCGGCGCCCACCAGCGTCGCCAACGCCGGGACCCCTGCCGAGCGGATCAGTGGGCTGCGTACTTCGGTGAGCTGCAGGGCGTTCCAGGTGGTTGGACAACGTTCCTCGACCCGGGCGGAGGTTTACTAGGCGCGTTCCCGGGGCAACCCACGGAGAGTGGTCCAGAAGTGACCACGGGACCGGATGGATCCATCTCAACGGCCATGTACCAGTGGTCGTCGAAGGACCGGGACACCTCGTACGTCATCGTCGCGACTGATCATGCCCAGGGAGTCCTGAGCGGCAGGGATCCGCGTGTCGCGCTCGAGGCGGCAGCAGACGAATATCTGCGTCAGTTCAATGCTGATCCGGTCGGCCGATCGGCGACGAAGGTTGGGAGTCATTTCGCCCTGGACGCCATTGAAACCAACGCCAACGGCTACGTGTGCCTTCGCTTCCTGATCGTAGGCGACCGTCTCTACGTCCTGGGTGGCACCGAGACACATCAATGCCCGGCCGAGATGGCCGGATTCGTGGGTTCGTTCCGCGCGAGCGACGAATAAGTCCCCAGTCGCTCAGATCCGTCCCATGCAGCGGCTCGCCGCCGACCTCCTCGAGCGAGCCATGACCGGCCCGGACTAGACAGTCACCGTGCCAGTGACGGAGCCGTCGGACGGGGCTAACAGCCGCCGGTCCCGGAGTGTGTCCTGAGCACGAAGATATTGACCCATTCAGCCCCGCTGACAGTCACCGTGACAGTCACCCGAAGCTGTCGGGGCCAAGGGAGCCACCTTCTTGCGCCGACCTGGAGTCTGTTTCGCCGCCCCGGTCGACGCCTCGCTCGAGATAACACGGCTCAGACAACGTGTGAAGTCTCTGGCACCTAGTGGTATGGCGCGCCGTAGAGGGGCACCGGCCGAGTGCAGCTCTGGCCGAGGGGAGTTCGTCCATGGCTAGGGATGCCCTGATGGCCAGAAGGCCACCAGGGCGTCTGATCGAGCCCCAGGATTTCTTTAGAACAAGAATGAATCCCGAGCTACTCGACTGGAATCTGCTGATCGTCGGTTCGCGATCAGCCGGACAAGCCACGTGCGAAGTGGACGCGGGCGTGGCGAGACCGGACAAGGTGACGGCCCGCAGGCGGCGGGCCGTCATTGCCAGCTCAGTCGGATTTCGCTCGATCAATCGGCAGCATCCTCGTCGGCCGGGATGAACTCGACGCCGTGTGGCCGGGTCGGATACTCGATCGCACCCACCACGGTGTTGCCTGCACGGTGGTCGATGACGGCAAAGCCAGGCCGCGAGCCACCTTCGAAGCTGGCGACCGTGTACCGGCCGCCGGGCGACGTCCACTGGTGGCCGGCAACGGTCGTCAGGTCCGCGGCGGGACCGATCGGCACGAGATCGACCGCGAGGGTCTCCGTGTCGACCACAGCGACCTGCGCGGGCGTCGTCCGGAGCCCGATCGTGAGCAGTTTGCGATTGGCCGACAAACGCAGGGTGTCAGGCAGGGTCAGCTGGAGCACGTCGGTCCAGGTTTGTTGTTCGAGGTCGATCACCGCCAGACGGTTGGCCGTCCGTCGGCTGACGTAGAGGCTCCGGCCGTCGCGGACGGCGAGCTCGTGCGCGGCCGGGACGCCCAGCCGCCAACGAACGAAGCCATTTCGCGGATCCATCGCGATGACCTCGCCGGTGGTGTCACTCGCGACGTACAACGTCGACCCGTCGCGTGAGAACACACCGGCGTGTGCACGTCCGGCCGTGGCATTCGGATCGGGGTTCGTGTCCCAGGTGCCGAGGAGCGTCTCCGTCGCCGTGTCGACGACAGCGACCATGTCCGTCCCGTAGAGCCCGACGGCGACCAGATCGCCATCGGGGCTGGCGTGGACGTGATGCGGCCGCGATCCTACCGCCATCGGGATCCGGTGGATCGGGGCGATGCCCGCCGGATCGACGATCGCGATCGCCGGGGCGGGACCCATCTCCTCGGCTACGTACAGTTTGCCGTTGGCGAGCGCGAGATCCCCCGGCTGCGAGCCCGCCGCCATGGTCACCACGTCCACGGCCTCGCCGGTCGTCGCGTCGAAGCCACTGATCGTGTTGGCGCCGCGGTTCGGCGAGCCAGACCGTACCGTGGAGGTTGGACAACCGCTGCGCTGGCCCGGCCGACGCGATCGTGGCTGCCAGCCCAGCCGCAAGCACGCCGGCCGCAGCCGCCGTCAAAAAGGCCTTGATCGTCCGCTGGTTCATGGCTCGACCTCCTCGACTTCGACGATCCGGGCGACCCCAAGTCCGGCGAGGTGACATGCGCGCTGGACGCCCTCGAGAGCGCCCTCGAAGCGCATGAAGCTCGTCTCCTCCTCGGGATGTAGGTCGAGCCGAGGTAATCCAGCGGCAGGCCGTAGGCGCGGACCGAGGCCACGGCCTCGGCCACCCGAACCTCCGCGGCCGAGAGCTCGGTCGGCGTCGTTGCCCGGAAGATAGCGTTCGACGAGGTACCGTCGAACCCGGCGTTCGCCCATGCGTTGACCCTGGGTCCGCGGCCCCAAGTATCAACCGGGGGAATCCCCGGACGGTCGACCGGGTCAGTGTTCGACGGATCCGTCTCGAGCGGCCAGCTCGGTCCGCGAGCGGACCTCGAGCTTGCGATAGATGCGGGTGAGGTTCCACTCGACAGTCTTCGAGCTGAGCGCCAGCTGCGTGGCGATCTCGCGGTTCGTGCGCCCGCGCCGCACGAGCCGCACGATCTCGTCTTCCGTCGCGGAGAGCGATGCGCCCGCGGTCCCACCGACCGCCACAGCCCGCCCGCCGATCCGGGCAGCTCGCGTCGCGTGCGGTCGGCCCAGATCGGTGCCGGCAGGCTGTCGAAGACGGACAGGGCAACGCCGAGCGTGTCGGCGGCCTGCCGCTTCTTCTTGAGTCGGCGGCGGACAGATCCGAGCGCGAGCAGCGTCCGACCCTCCTCGAGCGGCCGTCCACTCGATCCGACTGCCAGGGCCTCCTCGAGGAACGCTTCGGCGACCGGGTTGTCGCCCCGCCCTGCAGCGACCGACGCTCTGGCCCGGAGCGCCATGGCGATGGTCCAGCGGGATCCCAGCCGGCGGGCATTGGACTCGGTCAGCACGGCCAGGCGGTCGGCCTCCTCGAACCGGCCCAGGGCCGCGAGCGCCTCCGCCCCATCGGTTACCTGCGTCGCCGGCTGGTCGAGTCCCAGCGGGACGATACGCTGGACGGCGGGCTCCAGCCAGCCCCACGCCGCTGCCGCGTCGCCACGAGACAGCTCGAGCAGCCCGAGCGCGGCCGGGGGCGCGCGCCCCGCGGCCGATCCGGTTGGCGAGGTCCAGTCCATGCGTAGCCAGCGTCGGCGCGCCTCGTCGACCTCGCCCCGGCCGCCACGCACGAGGGCCAGCGCTGCGGCCGCGACGACCTCGGTTGCTTCGCGTCCGGTCGTGACCGACAGCTCGAGGCTCTCTGCGGCGACCTGCTCCGCGCGCTCCCAATGACCCATGTCGTACTCCACCCAGGCCAGCACGAAGAGCGGATAGGAGACGGCCAGGTCAGCGGCCTGCCGTGCTTCCTCGACGAGGCGCTCCACGTGATCGCGTGCGACGGTCAGGTCATCGTCATCGGCGAGCATCTCGGCATAGACAATGGATGGGCCGCCGTCCTCGTCGACCCGCACCTGGCCGCCGGCTGCCTCGAGAGCCATCGCCCGATGCATGAGCTCGTGCGGGATGTCGCGGCCCGACCGGACCACGACACCGCCAAGCACCCCCAGCGAATGGGCGAGCGTCGCGCGATCGCCGACCCGCTCCGCAAGGTCGATCGCCTCGCGAACGATCCGCTCGACGCCGTCGATCCCAAGCCGCAGCCACGAGGGAAACCGAGCGAGCTCCGACAGGATCCGCGCGCGGAGCGCGACGTCATCGCCGGCTTCGGTTGCCGCCGCGCGCAGCAGGTCGACGGAGCGGTCGATGTCCTCGGTTTGGGCGATCGAACCAAGCTGGAACGGAATCTCCGCGCGCTCGCGGCCGGGGCCAAGCGAGCGTCGCAACCCCTCGAGGAGCGTCGTCGCCCGCAACCCGTCACCAGCCCTGAAGGCCGCCTCGGCGAGCGCGATCGTGCGCTGGCGGATCGAGCTCGCGTCCTCCGACGGGGTCGCCGCGAGAGCATGCTCAGCAAGGTAAGCGCCCGGTCGCCCTCGCCCCGTGCGCTCGCGCGGACCGCCGAGCGCTCGAGCTCGACGGCGATGGATGCGTCGGGACCGTCTGCGGCCAGGGCCAGATGGTACGCCCGCATTTCCTGGTCGTCGGTGGTCCGAGCGATCCGTCGATGGACGGCGCGGCGATTGGCGGTGGGCGCTCGCCTTTCGACCACGGAGGCAAGCAGTGGGTGCGTAAACTGGATCGTCGAGCCGTCGAGTTCGACGAGACCGGCGCGGACCGCCGCCTCGATCTGCGCGTCGAGCCCTGCCGTGTCGTCGACGACGCGAGCCAGGCTGGCGAGCGTGGGTCGGGGCAGGGCCGCCAGGACGAGCAGCATGGCCTTCATCTGCTCCGTCAGCCCATCCAGGCGGCGGCCGAGCAGGACATCGAGGTCGTGAGGGACCGGCAACGCTTCGCCGGCCAGCCGCCCCTCGCCGGCCGCGACGAACGCCGTCGCCAGTTGGAGGGCGTAGAACGGGTTCCCTCCCGATACGTCGTGGATTCGCAGTAGCGTTGGACGCGGCAAGGCCACGCCAACCCGGGTCCGGATCACTTCGTGGAGCGCGGCGACGGACAAGGGGCCTACCTGGAGTCGGATGAGCAGATCCGGGTCGATGGCCCCGCCAAACGGATCGGCGGGTGATCCCGCGCCCGCAGCTCCGGCCGTGGCGAGGCGGATGGTCAGCAGAAAGCCGACGCGGTCTCGCTCGAGCCGCCGGGCGACGAAACCCAGGAGTCGCGCGGTCGCGGGATCCAGCCATTGAAGGTCGTCGATCGCCACGAGCACCGGGGCGTCACGCGCCAGGGATCGAATGAGCGATAGGAGTCCGGCCGCCAGGATGCGCTCGTCCATGGCCGTGGACGATGCCCCTCGACCGGGATCGGCTGGCGCGGCGCGCAGGAGTGCGATGTCGATCGCGGTGCGCTGCAGCGCCGGAAGGCGGGCGAATCCACCGTTCGGTACCTCGCCGAGGAGGTCCGCCAGCCCGCCCAGCTGAGTTGTCGCGTCCACTTCCCGTTGCCGCGCGACGAGCGTGAGCAGCCCGCTTGTCTCGGCCAGACGCACGCCGTGACGCCACAGCTGAGTCTTGCCGATCCCCGGCTCGCCGGATAGGACCATGCCGGCAAGCCCGACGGAAACCTGATCGAGAAACCGTTCGATCTCGTGGATCTCGCGGACCCGACCGATCGTCGACGCCGGGAGCGACTTGCTAGCCGAGGACGAGGCCACGAGGCGTACCTGGCTGGGTCTGAGGGCCGTGGGCAACCTTACCGCAGCTTTGCCGCCAATCGGTCGCGGTCGCCCCGCTGGTCGAATGCCAGGGACCCTGCGGACGGGGTCGTCGAGGGTGGTCCGGAGCAGCCTGAAATAGGTCCGCTCGATCAGGAAAGTGGCTCCGGCGGTAAGATTCGAACTTACGACCAAGCGGTTAACAGCCGCCCGCTCTACCACTGAGCTACGCCGGAGCGAGGGGCGCCGGAGAGCGCCATCACGGCGGCACCCGAGGGGCGCGACACCGCGGGAGAGGATAGCACGGCACGCCCCGGCGAGCCCGCCGCTCCCCTATCCTTGCCGCTCGTGGGTTCCTCGGCGACCGACCTCGATCCGATCGACGTGGTGGCAGGCGAGGCGGACCCGGCGACCCGCCGGCTGGCCGCGATCGCGTGGGCCAGCTTCGTCCTGATCGGCTGGGCCGGCCTCCTCGTCCCGAGCCTGATCCGCTCGGTCAAGGCCGACTTCGCCCAGACCGACGGCGGCATCGGCCTCTTCTTCTTCGTCGGGCGCCGTCTTCTACGCCTGCGGCTCGTTCGGGGGTGGTCTCGTCACCGAACGCGTCGGACGACGGCCCGTCCTGTCGATCGCCGCGGTGCTCATCGGGGTGGGCCTCGCGCTCGAGGCGAGCGCCCCGACGTGGACGATCTTCCTTCTCGCGGCCGCCCCGGCCGGCCTCGGCTCCGGCGTCGTCGATGGGGGCATGAACGGGCTCGTCCTCGACCTCTTCCGGCGGCGGCCTGGCGGCGCGCTGAACCTGCTCCACCTCTGGTTCGGCGTCGGCGCGGCGACCGCCCCGATCGTCATCGGCCAGCTCATCGGGGCGGGCGTCGAATGGCGGGTGATCATCGCCGCGACCGCGGCCTGGGCGGTCGTCATCGGCCTCCTGTTGGGCCTCCACGCCATGCCGTCGGGGCGGCACGTGCGACCCGCCGATGGCGACTCCGAGCGATCCCTTGGGCGCGCCCCGCTCCTGCCGTTGATCGCCCTCGCGCTCGCGATCGGCTTCTACGTCTCGTCCGAGATCGGCGTGTCGAGCTGGCTGGTCCGCTTCCTCGACACCGCTTCGAATGACGTCGCGACGACGACGCTCGGCCTGTTCTGGGCTGGCCTGGCCGTCGGCCGCCTCCTGGCCTCGCGCGTCGCCGACCGCTTCCCTCCTGTGGCCTTCGCCGGGACGTGCGCGCTCGCGGCGGCGGTGGCCCTGCTCGCCGCGGTCGCCGCTCCGACGCTGCCGCTGTCGATCGCCCTGTTCGCGCTGACCGGCCTGGCGTTCGGCCCGGTCTACCCGATGATCATGGTGATCGGCGGGGCGCTCTACCCGAACCGCATTGCGGCTGTGACCGGCGCGCTGGCCGGGGCGGCGGTCGTGGGCGGGATCATCTATCCGCCGCTCATGGGCCTCATCTCCGACGAGGCCGGGATCGCCCTCGCGATGTACGGCGCCTGCCTGCTGGCGTTCGCCTCGGCCGGGGCGCTGGCCGTGGCCGGGTTCGGGTCCCGACGGCTCGCGGCGGCGGCCGCGGCCTGAGGGCTCCCTAGGTTCGTTCGATCGGGCTGTCGGGCCGGTTCCCCCACTCCTCCCACGAGCCCGCATAGCTCTTCACGTCCTCGTAGCCGGCCAGCTCGCGCAGGACGAACCAGACCAGGGCCGCCCGCACGCCTCCCTGGCAGTACGTCGCGCGCACCTCGTCGAGTTCGACGCCCGATGCACGAATGAGCGCGAGCATCTCGTCGACCGGCCGGAACGTGCCCTCGTCGGTCAGCAGGTCGACGAAGCAGCGCTGCTGCGCGCCGGGGATGTGGCCGCCTCGCCGCGCACGCAGGTCGGTGCCGACGTATTCGCCGGCGGTCCGCACGTCGAGGATGCGCGTCGGTCCGTCGGGGTTCGACGCCTCCCGGCTCCAGTCGAGGACTTCCTCGTAGGTCGCCAGGAATGAGTCGTCGCGCTCGCCGAGCTCGACAGGCGGGCGACGTCCGTCGGCCAGGTCGGGCTCCGGCACGTCGGTCGTGGTCTCGAACCCTGCCCGACGCCAGGCCTCGATGCCACCGTCCATGATGTGGATGCGGTCCCTGGGAAAGCCGTACATCCGCAGCAGCCAGTAGCCGCGGATGGCCTGGCGATTGAGCCCGACGTCGTCGTACAGCACGAGGCGGTCGCCCGTTCCCACCCGCCATTTCCGAAGGACGTTCAGCACCTGGTCCCGGGTCGGAACGAGCCACTCGCGTTCGGCGTCGCCCGTCTCCGGGGCCGTGCCGCGCAGGGCCAGCTCCGCGTGGAGGTCGCTGCGGATGGCCCCCGGCAGGTGCCGCTTGTTGTACACGCGCCGATTCGGCGCCACGTGCACGATCCGCAGGTCCTCATCGCCAAGGTGCTCGTTGACCCAGGCCGCCGACACGAGCGGACCGGGATTCCTGCCCGCGCCCGGGCCAGCCGCAGGCGAGCCCACCAGGGCTCGAGGCTTCGGAACGGTGGTCGTCATCGTGCCTGGATGGTAGGTGATCGCGGGATAAGGGCTGTGCTTCACCATCGGGCGGTGGCAGTTCGTCAGCGACCAGCCGACATCGGAGCGGACCGCGCTCGACACGTGATTGCCGATCTCTGCGCCGAGATTCGGCGTGCTCGAACGGACCGGGGCCTCAGTCAACGCGACGTTGGCCAAGCAGTCGGGCTTTCAGCCGCGCAGGTAAGCAGGATCGAGCGCGGACTCGTCGCGGAGCTGAGCGTTCGCCACATCTCGGTCCTGCTTGCCGTGGTTGGCCTGGAACTCTCGGCTCGAGCGTATCCGTCGGGTCAGCCGATACGCGACCGCGCACACGCGCTGCTTCTCGAGCGTCTCAGAAGGCAGCTGCATCCAACCTTGCGCCTGCGCACCGAGGTCCCGATGCCCGATCGAGGCGACCTCCGCGGCTGGGATGGTGTCGTGGTCGCCGAGGGCTGGGCTGACCCGGTCGAGGCGGAAACCCGGCCGACGGACGTGCAGGCGCTCCAACGTCGTCTCGCTCTCAAGCTGCGCGACAGCGGGTTCACGGAGGTGATCCTGCTCATGCTGGACTCACGTCACAATCGAAGCCTCGTCCGCGAGTACCGCTCCGTTCGGACGGACGCGTTTCCCGTACCGGGCCAGCGGGCTTTGGAGCTACTCGGTGCGGGTGTCGACCCGGGCGGGAGTTCGATCGTCCTGCTCTAGCGGATCCCCTTGCACCGGGCGCACATGTCGGCGTCGCAAGGTCGACGGCCGGCATACGACCGTCGTATTGCAGCGTATGCACAAGTCCGACGATCGAAGCAACGGCTGCACGCGACGTCGTCGATACCTTGCTTCCGAGCATGACGTTGACGCACGATGGGTGCTGGGCGCAAGTCATGTGCGTCTGAGGCAATGCCAGGTCGTGGCTGTGCACGCAGTGCAAGCTGCCGGTCATGGTCGCCCTGGACGGATGTCGACGTGCCCGCGTGCCGCTGTCGATTCCGGTCAACGCCGTTCGTCGTCCTAGTGACGGCGGCCATTCCAGGGCCGCTCCACTGGAGGGATCCCGATGGGAAGCCACAACCACATCATCCACGCGGAAGTGGTCGGCAAGGACGGGGCCAAGATCCAGCAGTTCTTCTCGGAGCTGTTCGGCTGGTCACTCGACACGAACAACCCGGGCGGCTACGGGATGTCGGATCCGGAGACGACCGGCGTCGCGTTCGGGGCCGGCGGCACGCCCGACGGCTCGTCGGGCTTCGCAACGTTCTACGTGGCCGTCGACGACGTCGACGCCGCGCTCCAGAAGGCAACCTCGCTCGGCGGCTCGGTCGTCATGCCCAAGTACAGCCCGGCGCCCGGCGTGGAGCTGGCGCTCGCGGCCGACCCGGAGGGACACGTCGTCGGCCTGACCAAGGCCTGACCTCCCGAGGGGGAATCACAACGGCCCGGGCATCGAGCCCGGGCCGTTTGATTGCGAGGCTTACTCCAGGTAGTCCTTGAGCTTCCGCGAGCGGGACGGGTGGCGCAGCTTGCGCAGCGCCTTCGCCTCGATCTGGCGGATCCGCTCGCGGGTCACGTTGAACTCCTTGCCGACCTCCTCGAGCGTGCGAGCACGCCCATCCTCGAGGCCGAACCGGAGCTGCAGCACGCGCCGCTCGCGGCCGGTGAGCGAGTCGAGGACCGCCTCCACCTGCTCCTTGAGCAGCTGGTGCGAGGCCGCCTCGGCCGGCGCCAACGCGCCGCGATCCTCGATGAAGTCGCCGAGGTGGGAGTCTTCCTCCTCACCGATCGGTGTCTCCAGCGAGACCGGCTCCTGCGAGACCTTGATGATCTCGCGGACCTTCTCCGGCGTGACCTGGACCTCCTGGCCCTTGGACATCGCCTCGGCGATCTCCTCGACCGTCGGCTCACGACCGAGCTCCTGCAGGAGCCCGCGCGAGACGCGGATCAGCCGGTTGATCGTCTCCACCATGTGGACCGGGATGCGGATCGTCCGCGCCTGGTCGGCGATGGCCCGGGTGATGGCCTGGCGGATCCACCACGTCGCGTACGTGGAGAACTTGAAGCCCTTCTCGTAGTCGAACTTCTCGACCGCCCGGATGAGGCCGATGTTGCCTTCCTGGATCAGGTCCAGGAACGACATCCCGCGGCCGATGTACTTCTTCGCGATCGACACGACGAGCCGCAGGTTCGCCGACGTCAGCTGCTCGCGTGCGTCCCGGCCGATCTCGACGATCGTGCCGTTTCGGTCACGGAGCTTGGTGTTGAGCGGGACCTCCGGGTCGAATCCGAGCCGCTTGAGCAGGTCGGCGTCGTTGCCCCCGGTGATCCAGCGCTCGAGGGCCGGGAACGCAACCTCGTCGCGGGTCCAGTCGTAGATCGCCCGCAGCCCGATGTTGTCGCGGGCGTCGAGGTCCCCATGGACCGACAGGTACGCCCAGTCGAGCAGTGGGATGAAGGTCGCCGGCGACGGCGTCTCCGTGTACGCGGACAGGAGCTTGCGGGCCTCCTTCAGCCGGTCCTTGGTGGTCTCGACCTGCGCGTCGCGGCCGGCCTTGATCAGGTGAAAGTCGGGGGTCGCGACCAGCAGGTCCTTCGCACCCTTCGCCGAGATCGCGGTGCGCACCATCTCGTGCGCCTCGTCACCGAACGGCAGGCGGTGCTGCGGCTTCATGGTCCGCGTCTTGTGCTCGGTGTCGTGGAGGGTCCACTCGTGGAGCGACACCATCGCCTTCCACGGCTCCTCGACCATCTGCTCCCCGAGCTCGATGGCCTTGGCGAGGACGACCTCCTCCTCGGCGGTCAACAGCGCGACCTTGCCGATCTCCTTGAGGTACATCCGGACCGGGTCGTCGATGCCGATCATGTCGGCCGAGAGGGCCTCGAGCTCCTCGGCCGTCGGCTCCTCGACCTCCTTCGGGTCGAGCTTCGTCGGTCCTTCGGCGGGCAGTCGCGAGGCGGGCTCGGCGACGCCTCCTTCGCCGACGACGACTTCGACGGTGTCGTCCGTTGCCTCGTCCGCGACGGGCAGGTCGAGATCGTCGTCGTCCGAGTCTTCTTCGTCTTCTTCGGCCACGGCCGTCGTGTTGCGCGATGGGCGCAGGCCGGCGAGCTTGGCCTCTTCGAGATCCGCCTTCGCCCGACGGGGTCGGGTGAGGACGGCCTCGACCAGCTGCTTGTCGAGCGGGTCAGTGGGCATGGGTACCTCCAGGTGCCAGTGTTGTGGCGCGGCCGTCGATGGACGGACGCGTCAGGAGTCGGGTTTGTTCGCGACGCCGATCAAGTGATCGACGCGCCTCGTTGATGGTTCTTCGTTCGAGGAGGAGCCGGGAGATGGCCTCGCGGTCGTCTGCACGTTCGGCCTCGGCCTGGGCAACTTCGTTGAACTCGCTCCGCTGCCGGAGCTGGTCGTCCTCGAGCTCGATGAGCAGTCGCGCGATCTCGTAGTCGAGCTGCGTGCCGCTCAGCGTCCGCGGATCCGGTCCGCCCGCGGCCACGAGCGCCTGGGCCAGCGCCACCGTCTCCTCGTCGAGGCCGCGCAACAGCCCTTCCCAGTCGAACGGCGGATGGACCCCGCGGTCGTCGGCGCCGCGCTGGACGACGATCGCCCGGTACAGCTCGCGAGCGACGGTGCTCGGGAGCTGGTCCGGCCCGAGTTGATTGGCAACACGGATCTGCTGGTCCGGGACGAGCAGAAGCAGGCGCAACAGGTGCGTTTCCTCCGGCGTGATCGCGCGCAGGATGTCGCCGACCGGCAACGAATCGGGCGATGCCAGCACGGCATCGGCGGTCATCCGCCCGTCCCGCTCGCGGCCCGGGGCGGCGGCAAGCCGCCGGTCCAGGACCTGGCGCAGCACGCGCTCCTCGACGCCGCTCACGCGGCGGACCTCCTGGAGCGCCTCGTCCCGGCGGAGCGGGTCGGCGATGTCTCGGAGCGTCGGCATCACGGCCTCGATGAAGCCGATCCGCCCCGACGAGGTCTTGAGGTCGAAGCGCTCGGCATGATGGCCGATCAGGTATTCGACGATCGGCTTGGCTGCCGCGATACGGTCGCGCCACGTGTCGGGCGATTCGCGCACCACCTCGTCGGGGTCCTGCCCGTCGGGCAGACGCACGACCCGCACGTCCTCGAGCTTGACACCCGTCTCCTCGGGCAGCTGCTGGAGCTGGCCGATCAGCCCGGCCAGCGCCTGCACCCCGAGCGTGCCGGCTCGTTCGCCGGCCGCATCGACGTCGTAGGCCAGCGCGATGCGCCGCGCGTAGCGCGTCAGCAGCCCGACCTGGCCCGGCGTGAGCGCCGTTCCCAGCGAGGCCACGACGTTGTCGAATCCGGCCTGGTGGGCCATCAGCGCGTCGGTGTACCCCTCCACGATCACGGCCTGCCCGCTCTTGCGGATCGGGCCCTTGGCGCGGTCGATCAGGTACAGCGTCCGGCTCTTGTCGAACAGCGGCGTCGCCGGGGAGTTCAGGTACTTCGGACCCTCGCCCTCGAGCAGCCGTCCGCCGAGCCCGACCGCATGGCCGTTCTGGTCGCGGATCGGGAATACGACACGATTGCGGAACTTGTCATAGACGCCCGGGCCCCGCTGGCGAGGCGAGGCGAGGCCGACCTCGACGAGCTCCTCGGCACGCACGTCGCGCTTGGCGCCGAGCTGGGTGACGAGCGTGTCCCAGCCGCCCGGCGCCCAGCCGAGCTGATGGGCCGCGATCGTCTCGTCGGTGAAGCCTCGCCCGCGAAGATAGTCGCGTGCGGCCTCACCGGATTTCGAGCCGGTCAGGACCGCGTGGTAGAAGGCGATCGCATGGTCGAGGACCTGGCGGAGACGGGCCTTGTGCACGTCCTCACGCCGGGTCCGCTCGTCGATCTCGACGCCGGCCTTGGCGGCCAGCTGGCGGAGCGCCTCGGGAAATGTCAGACCGTCTCGTTGCATGACGAAGCTGAAGACGTCGCCTCCGAGCCCGCAGCCGAAGCACTTCCAGCTCTCGCGCATCGGGGTCACCACGAACGAGGGTGTCTTCTCACCGTGGAACGGGCAGAGACCCTTGAACGTGGTCCCCGCCTTCTTCAGCGTCACCGTCTCGCCGACGACGTCGACGATCGAGAGCTTGTTCTTAACCTCGGCCGCAATGCCGACTGCCAACCACCGACCTCCGGTCCGGCGCCGCTCCTTCGCCAAGGGCGTTCTGTGCCGGACATGACTGAGGGCCTGTCAAGTCTTGACAGGCCGCGTCGATCAGAAATGTACCTCTTCGGACCCCATTTTGTCAAGCCCCTTGTCAATACCCCCCGGGTGTATCCGAGGGTGCGCTACGCCGAAGTCGGCGGTCCGAACCAGGCGGTCAGCGCGTCGGCGAGCCCCACCTGCGTCTGGTCTCCTACCCACGCCACATATCCGTCGGGCCGGATCAGCACGGCGGAGGGAGCGGCGACCGCCCCGAGTGCCGGAAGCTCCCACGGACCGTCGTAACTGGCGTCGACCAGCTGAACCCGATCTGTCCACGGAGTGATGTCGAAGCCGCCGGGCTCAGCGAGGTTGAGAAGCACCGGACGGGCGCGGTGCAGCAGGGTGAAGACCCGCAGCGGACCGTCGGCTGTGAGCAGGTCGAGATCGGGCATGCGGCGTCCGAGCAGCGGGTGGCCCTCGCCCAGGTCGTAGTGGATGTCCAGACCGGACATCATCGCGGCGAACCGTCGGCGAGGCTCGTCCATGCTCAGCAGCTCGGACACGGTGTCGCGCAACGCCTCGCTGCGATCGTCGGCGCGCATGAGCGCGACTTGCGCCATCGTGTTGCGGAGCACGCGGGCAGCGACCGGGTGGCGCTCGGCATGGTAGGTATCCAGCAGGCCTTCCGACGCTGTCCGGTTGACCACCTGGGCCAACTTCCATCCCAGATTCACGGCATCCTGCACACCGATGTTGAGGCCCTGTCCACCGACGGGGGAATGCACGTGCGCCGCGTCGCCGGCCAGCAGCACTCGTCCCTTGCGGTAGGTCGCGGCCTGTCGAGTCATGTCGGTGAACCTGGTGATCCAGGTGGGACTGTGGATTCCGTAGTCCGTCCCGTAGACGGCCTTGAGGCCCTCGCTGAGATCGCGCAGGGTGGGCTCGCTTGTGCCGACCTGCGACTCGGTCAGCATGACCCCGACCGTCCCCCCTGGCTTGTAGACCACCACGCCGTCCTTGATCTCGTACTCGACCTTGCCCAGGGCATGCGTGCCCGAGGGAGTACGGCGAATGCCCAACTCCGGCTCCTCGGTCATCTCGACTTCGGCGAGCAGGGCGCTCGTCGTCGGATCGAAGCCGGGGAAGTCGATGCCGGCTTCCTTGCGGACCAGGCTGCGTCCTCCGTCACACCCGACGAGATACAGCGCCCGTAAGCGTTGGCCACCGGACAGCGCGACGTCCACGCCGGCGTCGTCCTGCACGAATCCGGTCACTTCGGTGCCGTAGTTGACCGGGACCTTCAGCTCGGCAACCCAGCCGGCGAGGATGCGCTCGATGTGTTTCTGCCACAGCCCGAGCCCGTAGGGATGCCGGGTGGGAAAGTCGCTGATGTCCAGGCGGATCATGGCGAACCCAGCGACCTGCGCGACCTGCCCCTCCGCAAGGAATCGATCGGCGATGCCGCGCTGATCGAGGACCTCGATGGTGCGCGACTGCAAACCGCCTGCGCGCGAGCCCGGGAGGTATTGATCGGGGCGCCGCTCGACGATGGCGACGTCGACGCCGGCCAATGCCAGCTCGCCCGCGAGCATCAGCCCTGTCGGACCGCCCCCGGCGATCACTACTGCATGCTCGGTCATCTCCAGCCGATCGTGGTCGATGGCCGCGCGCTGGTCAATCGATGACGAGCGAGGCGGAGACCATCGGCGACTGCCACCTTGACAGCCGTGGTGCAACGATTGTTACATTGCATCGATGGATACAGGCAACGTCTGGCGGCTTCTCGTCTATCGGCTGCCGACGAATCCCTCGAGCGCCCGGGTCGGTGTCTGGCGCGACCTGCGCCGTCTCGGCGCGCTGCCCCTCCAGCAGTCGTGCGTGGTCGTGCCGGACGTCCCCGAAGTCGTCGAACGGCTCGATGAGATCGCGGGGCGCATCAGCAGCCTCGGTGGGACGCCCTACCAGTTCAGGCTCGCCGATCTGACCAGGACGCAGGCCGCCGACCTCCGCCGAGCGTGGTCGGATCTGCGGGCACACGAGTACGCCGAGATCGAAGAGGAATGCCGCTCGAAGTTCATCCGCGAAGTCGAGTTCGAGCTGTTCCGCGACAACCTGACCGCGTCCGAGGCAGAGGAGCTCGAGGCCGACCTCGACAAGATCCGGTCGTGGTTCGGCCGTGTCCGGGCGCGCGACTGGTTCGATGCGCCGAACCGAACGAAGGTCGAAGTCGCGATCGCGGAGTGCGCGACCCGGCTGGAGGACTTCACGACCCGCGTCTTCGAGCGGGAGGCCGCCGAGGGTCCATCGCTCGACACGCCGCTCGACATTCCGTGGGGCGAGACCGACGGTGCCGTCGTGCCGATCGCCGGCGAGCGACCGCGACGCCGCCGGGGCGCGAGCGGCGGACGGACGGCCGGATGACCGGCCTGACGCCGCACGAGCTGGCCCTCGTCGGAGCCACGTTCCTGGCGTCTGCCGTGGAGATCGTCGAGGCGTACACGATCGTGCTCGCGATGGGCCTGACCCGAGGCTGGCGCTCGACGATCATCGGCGCGCTCGCCGCCCTCGCGGTCCTTGCCGCGGTGACCGTCATCGGCGGCTACACGATCCTTCGGCTGATCCCCGAATCGCTGCTCCAGCTTGTGATCGGCGGCCTGCTCCTCACGTTCGGCCTCCAGTGGCTGCGCAAGGCGGTCCTCCGATCCGCCGGGCTGAAGGCCGATGCACGACGAGGCCGCCATCTTTGCCGAGGAGGCTGCCGCGTCCCGGGCGGCGGGAAACCAGCAGGCGTTCGGCCTGGACTGGTTCGCCTTCGTCGTGTCGTTCAAGGGCGTGCTCCTCGAAGGGCTCGAGGTCGTGGTCATCGTCCTGACGTTCGGCATCAGCGCCGGCAACATCCCGCTCGCTGCGGCCGGGGCCCTGCTCGCGATCCTCCCGGTCACCGCCCTCGTCATCGTCATCCGCGGCCCGCTCGCCCGCGTCCCCGAGAACGCCATCAAGATGACCGTCGGTCTGCTGCTGACGACGTTCGGGAGCTTCTGGGCGATCGAGGGCCTCGGCTGGTTCGCGGCCGACCAGGAGAGCCTCGAGTGGCCGCTCGGGGACGTCACGCTCCTGGTCATGCTTGCGACCTGGGTCGGCGTCACCCGGGCCCTGGTCGTGCTGCTGCGGCGGCGCGTCGCGATCGCGCCGAGCGTCGCATGACCTTCCTGCGGGCATTCGGCCGCTTCTGGTACGAGTTCCTGGTCGGCGACGACTGGCGGATCGTCGCGGGCGTGACGGCCATCCTCGGGCTTGGCGCGCTCGCCGTGGCCATGGGCATGACCGGTCCTGCCGTGATGATCACGGTCTTCCTCGGTCTCGTCGCGGTCTTCGCCTGGCCGCTGCTCACCGACAGGCAGACGTAAGCCACTTCGCGATTTTCTCGGCATGGCGTGGCTCGTGCTAATCTCCCCTTCGTCAATAACGCAAGGGCGCCTGTGTTGCGGACGCAAGGCGCCTAGTCCACGAGGGAGACGAATGCACACACGTGCCTGGCGCCGAACCGGTTTGACGAGCTCGATCATCGGTGCGGCCGTCCTCGCGGCAGCCTGTAGCTCAGGAAGCGCCGCGAGCGCGCCAGCAGCGAACGCCCGAACCGGCGGCCGTCAGCGCGGCGCCGAGCGGCAGTGCCGACGTGCCGAGCGCCGAGCCGGTTGGCGGCAGCATCACCGTCTACAACGCCCAGCACGAGTCTCTCACCCAGGCCTGGGTCGACGAGTTCACGAAGCAGACCGGCGTCCAGGTCACGCTGCGCAACGGCGACGACACGGAGCTCGGCAACCTGCTCGTGGAGGAGGGCGACGCCTCCCCCGCAGACGTCTTCCTGACCGAGAACTCGCCGGCCATCGCGCTGGTCGAGAAGGCCGGGCTGTTTGCGCCGGTCGACCAGGCGACGCTCGACCAGGTCCCCGCCGCCTACCGTCCGTCCACGGGCGCCTGGACCGGGATCGCCGCGCGATCGACGGTCTTCGCCTACAACCCGAGCCTGCTCCCGGAAGACGAACTGCCGGCATCGCTGCTCGACCTCCAGGAACCTGCCTGGAAGGGTCGCTGGGCGGCATCGCCGGGCGGCGCCGACTTCCAGGCGATCGTCAGCGCGCTGCTGGCCCTCAAGGGACAGCCCGCAACCGAGGCGTGGCTGGCCGGCATGAAGACGAACTCCACGGCCTACCAGGGCAACCGGACCGTGATGGCCGCCGTGAACTCGGGCGAGATCCCCGGCGGGGTGATCTATCACTACTACTGGTTCGGCGACCAGGCCAACACCGGCGAGAACAGCACGAACGTGAAGCTGCACTACTTCAAGAACGAGGACCCGGGTGCGTTCGTCAGCGTCTCGGGTGGCGGTGTCCTCAAGTCGAGCAAGAACGCGGCTGCGGCACAGGCGTTCCTGAAGTTCATCACGGGAGTCGACGGGCAGACGATCCTCCAGACCGGCGACTCGTTCGAGTACGCCATCGCGAGCGACGTGGCCGCCAATCCCGCCCTCGTGCCGCTCGTCGACCTGCAGGCGCCGGTGATCGATCCGTCGACGCTCGACAGCACGGTCACCTCGGACCTGATGACCCAGGCCGGCATCCTCTGATCGGGGTGGCCGCATGTCCCTGAGTCGGGCGCGACGATAGGGACATGCGTTCACGCGTGATCCGGCCGGCAGGCGCGCCAGCGGCGCATCTTCCGGCCGCGCTGCTCGTTCCGGCGGTCGCCGTCTCCGCCGTCGCGCTGATCCCGCTCGCCTACATCGTCGTCCTCGGCCTGCAGACGGGCCTGGCCACGTTCATCGAGCTGACGTTCCGCCCACGGGTCTTCGAGCTGTTCGCGAACACGGTCGCGTTGCTCGTCCTGGCCGTACCCGCCAGCGCGACGATCGGGGTCGTGGCGGCGTGGGTCGTCGAGCGCACCGACGTGCCCGGTCGGCGCGCGCTCGCCGTCCTGCTCGCGGCGCCCCTTGTCATTCCGGCGTTCGTCGTCAGCTACGGCTGGATCAGCGTCGTGCCGTCGCTTCATGGTCTGCCGGCGGGCGTCCTGATCGCGACCCTGGCCTATTACCCGTTCGTCTACCTGCCGGTCGTGGCCACACTGCGCCGGCTCGACCCGACCCTCGAGGAGGTCGGCGCGAGCCTCGGTCGCGACCCGCGACGTGTCGGGATCGGCGTGGTCCTGCCCCAGCTGCGGCTGCCGATCCTCGGTGGGTCGCTGCTGGTCGGGCTGCACCTGCTCGCTGAGTACGGTGCCTTCGCGATGCTGCGCTTCGACACCTTCACGACCGCGATCCTCCAGCAATACCGCTCGACCTTCAACGGACCGGCCGCCGCGTCGCTCGCCTCGGTCCTCGTGCTGTGCTGCTTCCTCCTGCTCCTGGTGGAGAACGCGGCGCGCGGCGGGGCCCGCTACGCGCGCGTCGGGTCGGGCGCTCCCAGGCCTCGCTGGCCGATGCGCCTCGGTCGGGCCGGTCTGCCGATGGCGCTGCTCCTCGCGACCCTTCTGATCCTGGCAGTCGGCGTCCCGTTGCTGAGCATCGGTCGCTGGCTTGTCCGCGGCGGCCTCGCCGTCTGGGAGGACCAGCGCCTCATCCAGGCGCTGGCCCAGACGACGGCGTTGGCCGCCAGCGGCGCGATCCTCACCGTCATCCTCGCGGTGCCCATCGCGATCCTCGTCGTCCGGTTCGGCTCGCGGACCAGCCGAGCGCTCGAGGCGACCAACTACGTGACCAGCGCGCTGCCCGGCATCGTCGTGGCGCTCGCCCTCGCGAGCGTGGCGATCCGGCTGGTCGAGCCGCTCTACCAGACCGTGGTCGTCCTGCTGCTCGGCTACATGCTCCTCTTCATGCCGCGCGCGCTCGTCAACCTGCGCTCCGGCATCGCCCAGGTCCCGGTCGGGCTCGAGGAGGTGGCGCAGTCGCTGGGCAAGAGGCCGGCCGTCGCCTTCCTGCGCGTGACGGCACGCCTTGCGATGCCGGCCGGGCTGGCCGCCGCCGCCCTGGTGTTTCTCGGCATCGTCAACGAGCTGACGGCCACGCTGCTGCTCGGGCCGAACGGGACGCGCACCCTGACGACGCAGTTCTGGAGCCACGTCAACGACCTCGACTTCGCCAGCGCGGCGCCGTATGCGTTGCTGATGGTGCTGCTGTCGATCCCGATGGTCGCCCTGCTCTTCCGCGCATCGCAGGGCTCGATCACGCATGGCTGAGATCGTCCTCGAGGGGATCTCGAAGGCATTCGGCGAGGTCCAGGCCCTCGACGTCGTTCGACCTCGTCGTCGCGGACGGGCAAACGGTGGCGATCGTCGGTCCGTCCGGCTGTGGCAAGACCACCGTCCTGCGCCTCATCGCGGGGTTCGAGCCGCCGGACGCCGGCGAGATCCGCATCGGCGGGACCGTCGTGAGTGGCAGCGCGTGGGTCCCGGCCTTCAAGCGCGGGATCGGCTACGTCCCGCAGGACGGTGGCCTGTTCCCGCATCTCAGCGTCGGCCAGAACATCGCCTTCGGTCTTGCCCGGCACGAGGCGACGGACGCTCGACTGCGCGAGCTGCTCGACATGGTCTCGATGGATCCCAGCTTGCTGGCCCGGCGGCCGGACCAGCTGTCGGGTGGCCAGCAACAGCGGGTCGCCCTTGCCCGCGCGATCGCCATCCGGCCGCATGTCGTGCTCCTCGACGAACCGTTCAGCGCACTGGACACCGATCTGCGCGTGGGCACCCGGTCTGCGGTCCGGCGCCTGCTCGATGCGATCGGGATCACAGCGATCCTCGTGACGCACGACCGCGACGACGCGCTGGGCTTCGCGGACGAGGTGGCGCTCATGAACGCGGGGCGCGTGATCCGAACGGGCGCCCCGTCAGAGGTCTATTAGCCGGCTGGATCACGAACTGAGCACGACCGTCCGGTCACCGGGTCGGAGGACGTGGACCTCGGTCGCCGGCGCGACCCGTGCAGCCGCTGCGGCGAAGCGGTCGCCCGGCTGCACGAGCGGCCCCGTCCAGAGCCGGTTCAGCCGACGCGGATAGAGGGTGCCCCAGTGGATCGGGACCGCGACGCGCGCGCCCACGATCCCTGCGACGTCGGCCGCGTCCTCGGGTCCAAGGTGGCCCGGGCCGAGATGCGGTCCCCACGTCCACACCGGCAGGAGCGCCACGTCCACCCGGCCCCGCAGCGCGATCATCTCCGCATAGCGAGCTGTGTCGCCCGCGAACCACACGGCCGACCGGTCGCCGACGAGGTAGCCGAGCGGCTGTGCACGAGGGGCGCCGGGCGCGATCCAGTGCTTCGCGCGGACCGCCTCGACCTGGATGCCCCGGACCTCGCGGCGCTCCCCCGCTCGAAGCTCGACCACCTCGCACCCGAGCCAGCGCCGGACCACGTCGCCCAGACGTCGCGGCACGACCACGGCCGGGTTTCCCTCGATGGCCTCCAGCGACCGCCGGTCGAGGTGATCGGGATGGGCGTGCGAGATGAGCACCACGTCAACAGGCCCGATCTCGGCGGCGTCCGGCGTCGGCCCGTGCCGCTCCAGCGGCCCGAGGCGATCCCGCAGGAACGGGTCCGTCAGGATCCGAACGCCTTCGAGCTCAACGAGCACCGTGGCGTGACCGACGTACCGGAGCCCGACGCCTCTGTTCGGATCCCGTCACGCCGCGTCGTGCGTCGAGACGACGACTGGATCGCTCGGCCGACCCGGCACCTGGCGCAGCCGGCTCGGGTGCCGCAGGAGCGTGACGGCGGCCCCGAGCAGCGCGCCGGACATCGTCTCCACGAGGTCGATCATCGTGTCGTCGTAGGACAGGTCCATGCCCTTCGCCCCGGCCTTGAGCCCGATCCACTCGCCGATCTCCCAGATGCCCGCCAGCGCGCCACCGGCCAGGGCACCTACGCCGGCCGCCTCCCATGACGTGCGCACGCGCGGGGTTGCCAGCGCACCGACCACCGACGAGACGATCGCCCCGTCGAGGAAGTGGATCAGGTCATCCATGTGTGCGCGGCGGTACATGCCGGTGGCGTTGCCGCCTGCGTCGACGAGCAGCGGGATCGTGATCGCCAGGTCGAGCGCGCGCGGATACGGCTCCTTGCGGCCCCGGAGGCGCCATGCAACCGGGGCCACCAGCAGCCCGCCCGCGTAGCCGATCGCCCGAAACCGCATGCCCTTGCCGTGATAGCGCGGCGAATTCGAGTTGAGGAATGCGTCCGCGGCGAGGGCGATGACGGTGCCCTTCAGCGCGGTGATCGCTGCGGTCCAGGCAAGGTCCGCGGGCGTCGGCGGCGTTGCGGTCGGCGGAGGCGGCGCCGCCGAAGGCGACAGCGGTTCGGTGCCTTCGGGTGCGGTCATCAGCTCGGTGTCCACGCCGCCATGGTGACGCATCCCCCGTGCATGGGCCTCGTGGTAGCGTCCGGTCATGTACCAGCCGGCTCACGGACGCTTCACGGTCGCCGATCCAGCGGCGCTCCTCGGTGAGTTGTCGGCCGTCGTACCCGCGACGCTCGTCACGTCCGGGCCAGCAGGAATGCGGACGACGATCCTGCCGATGCTGTTCGACGCCGCCGATGGCGAGCACGGCACGCTGCGCGGGCATGTCGCCCGCGGCAATCCCCACTGGCGCGAGGTCGCGGACGACGGCACGACCGAGGCGATCGCGATCTTCAACGGGCCTGACGCCTACATCTCGCCGGCCTGGTACGAGGAGAAGCGCCTGACCGGCAAGGTCGTCCCCACCTGGAACTACACGACGGTCGTCGCCCACGGCCGGCTGACGCTCCACCACGAGCCCGACTGGCTCCTCCCGCACGTCCGCCGGCTCGTCGAGCGTCACGAGGGCGCCCGGGACGAACCGTGGAGCGTCGACGACGCGCCGGCCGACTTCGTCACGCTGCAGGCGAAGGCGATCGTCGGGCTCGAGCTGCGCCTCGAGCGGATCGATGCAAAGCGAAAGCTCACCCAGAACCGCAGTGAGGCCGACTTCGACGGGGTCGTCGAGGCACTCTCCGGCGGTTCGCCACGCGAGCAGGCCGTCGCGGCCGAGATGCGCCGGGAGACGCCCTAGGCGCGGACCTCCTGGCGCATGAACAGCACGTACGCGGCGCCGAAACAGACCACGGTCAGCGCGACCAGCGCGACGATCTGCGGCCACACGATCAGCAGGCTCTGGTCAAGCGAGAGCAGGCTCCCGATCTGCTGGTTGGCCTGGATGGCCTGGCCGATGGTCGCCGGCGCGGACACCTGCGTCGCGCTCGGGTTGAGGAGGGCGACCGAGATCTCCTGGTAGAGGTTTGCCGGGAGGAGTCTCGTGATGGTGTCCTGGAAGACCGCGCTCTGGTAGATCTGCTCGTTCGTCCCGCCGCTGACCGGCGCGAGGATCGGCGCGAGGAACGACAGGACGAGCGGGCCGAACAGCGTCAGGAACAGCCACGTGCCAAACCCGACGAGGGCCGCCGTGGCCGTGTTGCGGATGGCGACCGAGAGGAGCAGGCCGAACGCCAGCCACAGCGCGACGTAGACGAAGGTCGCGGCGGTCCAACCCAGCAGCCGGAGGATCTCGCCGGCCTCGGGCACGATGCCGAGCCGGAACATCCCGTAGCCGGACACGATCGCGAGCATCGCGACGAGGACGATCCCGATGACTGCCAGGCCGGCCGCGAACTTGCCGTTGATCACGTCGTCGCGGTGGATCGGCTGTGAGAGGAGCCGCGGCAGCGTGCCGTCGTGGCGCTCGCTGTTGATCGCATCGAACGCGAAGATGATCCCCAGCAGCGGCGCGACGAGGGCGACGAAGGTGTCGACGCGGAGCGTGATGTAGGGCGTTTCCTCGCCGATCGTGAACAGTGCGAGGAAGACCGCGGCGGCCTCGCTGGCGCGATCCGCCGCCTCCCGGATCGTGTCGGCCGCGAAGTAGAGCGGGATGCCTGCGGCGATACCGAGGAGGATGACGAGCACCACGAAGCGGATGCTCGAGACGTGGTCGCCGATCTCCTTGCTCGCCACCACGACCCAGCCGGCGCGCGGGATCGGCTGACGCGCGGTTTCTCGCGGCGGGGTGCTCGTCGTGGCGGTCATGCCGGCGGCGCCTTTCGCGTGCGGCGACGCGACTTGCCCGGCCGGACAGGCCGCTCGGTCCCGTCGGGGGCTTTGCGGCGGCGAGGTCGATCCTCGCTTCCCTCGCGCGCGGGCCGGTCGGTTCCCTCCGCCCGGCGTCGCAGCGCAATCCGGTAGATGTCGTCGAGCGACGGAACGTGCGGACTGAGCGCCACGAGCCGCAGGCCCGCAGCAACGGCGGCAGCCGGGATCGCCTCGCGGACCTCGGCTTCGATGGGCGCGGGTGCGACCGTCACGTGCCACGGCCGTCCGACGCGCTCGGAACGCGCCACGCCGGTCACGTTCGGCAGGGCCGCCAGGGCGGCCTCGACGCGCGGGGCCAGGTCCTCTCCGTCGTCCTCGTGGAACTGGACCTCGATGACCGCCTCGTCCTGCATGAAGCGCGCCGCCAGCTCCTGGACGGTCCCCTGCCCGATGAGCCGGCCCGCGGCGAAGATGCCGACCCGGTCGCACACCGACTGGACCTGCGAAAGCAGGTGGCTCGACAGGAGGATCGTCAGGCCGTTGTCACGGCTGAGCGACTGGAGCAGCTCGAGGATCTCCTGGACGCCGATCGGGTCGATCGCGGTCGTCGGCTCGTCGAGGATCAGGATGTCGGGGTCCTTGACGAGTGCATCGGCAATCCCGAGCCGTTGGCGCATGCCGCGCGAGTACGTCCCGACCTTGTCGTTGCCGCGATCCATCAGGCCGACCTGGCGGAGGACCTCGTCGATTGCCTGCTCTGCGGCCTTGCCGTTCAGCCCGTTGAGGTTCGCCGTGTAGCGCAGGTTCGCGCGACCCGACATGTCGTCGTAGAACCCGACGGCATCCGGCAGGTAGCCGACCCGGCGTTTGACTTCGCGCGGGTAGCGCGCCGGGTCGAGCCCGACGACACGGGCCTCACCCTCGGTCGGTTCGGTCAGCCCGAGGAGCATGAGGATCGTGGTCGTCTTGCCGGCGCCGTTCTGCCCGAGCAGCCCAAAGATTTCGCCGCGGCGCACCTCGAGGTCGAGGCGGTTGACCGCGGTGAGCTCGCCGTACTTCTTGGTCAGACGCCGCGTGACCAGCGGCGCGGGTGGCGCCGTGTCCGAAGGCGCCGCGGGCCCGGCCTGTGGCGCCGCAGCCGCGGTCATCGCCGGCCGTACCGGCGGAAGACGTAACCGAGTCCGACGATGACCAGGATGATGAGAGCGATGCCGACGATCCCCCACAGCAGCGAGGTCTCGACGGTGACCCGGATGTCGGCCTCGCCGTTGGCCAGGTCGTTCGAGGCGCGCACCTTCACCTGGTAGTCGCCTGCGATCGCATCACCCGAGGGGACGATGTGCGCGATCGAAGTGGCCGTGTTCTGCTGGTCACCTGCGGGGACATTGAGGGCGGGCGGATCGAACGTCACCGTCCAGCCACTCGGCGCCGTGCCTGCCAGCGCGACGTTCTCGAGCGGGCCCGATCCGGTGTTCTGGACGACGATCGTCTGGTCGATGGTCGACCCGGCGTTGCCGCTCGTGCTCAGGACGCCATTCTGGGTGGTCACGGTGAGGTCGAAGTTGCCGATGACCCGCGCCGTCAGGTCGGTCTCCGCGGTGCTGTCCGGACCGACGGCCTGGACCGTGATCGGGTAGTCGCCGGCCTCGGTGCCGTCCGGGGCCGTCGCGGTCACGTTGATCGTGGTATTCCCACCGGCGGTGACGTTCGCGCTGGCGGCCTGGGACTGCCCGCTTGGCCGTGCCTGGGCGTCCCAGCCGACCGGCCCGGTGGCCGACAGCGAGAACGTCAGGTCCTCGGCAGTGTCGTTGTTCAGGCGGACGCTGAAGGTGAACGTGGCGCCGGCGGCGCCTTCGATGATCGGGAAGTCGCTCGACATCGAGACTTCCCCGGCTGCACCCTCCTCGACCCGGATGTCCAGGGTCAACGAGTCTCGAGCAGCGCCCGAGCGGGCGTTGACCACGACGCGGCCCGTGCCGGCGGCTGCACCGTCGGGGACCGTGACGTCGAGCGTCAGCTCGACCGGCGTGCGGCCGGTGGTCTGGACGCCGTCGACGACGAAGCCCTCGCCCCGCAGCGACGCGATCCAGCCCTCGGGAACGTCAGCGACCGACAGGTCGACGCGATCGGACACGTCGGTCTGGACGCTTGATCTTGAACGAGACTTTCTCGCCGGGCGGCACGGCCACGGCGGGATAGGGCGTGGTCAGGCTGACAGTGCCGGCGGCGCTCGTCGCGGGCGGGATCGCGAGAAGGAGCGACCCCACGGCGACCGCCAACAGCAGGCGGCGAAGCACCCCCGTGCGAATCAATCCTCCCGGCGCAACGCGCCGCGGCGCCTCAGGCATGTGCTGCCACCTCCAACGACCGTCGATTCACCGTCTGGGGTCGGTCGCGGCTCGGGGATGGTGCCGCTCGGCCGACGGATCCGGGACCCGCCCACAGGCAGGGCCGATCGCGCCCAAATCTGACGCACCAATGTGCAGTTTGGCAAATGCGTCCGGTGAAGACTTCTGAATGTTTCCCCGGCGTGCGAGCGGCGAGCGTGCCGGCGTCTACGGTTCGACGAGCGTCGTTATCCATTCGCGCGTGCCGTTGGGCGCGAACGCGAGGATCGAGATCGACGATTTGTCGTTCGGCTCCGGTTCGATCGCGACGGCGTACGCGATCCGGTTCTCGCCGATCGTGACGCTGTCCCAGGAGGCGCCTTCGCGCTGCAGGGTCTTCGGCCAGCCCGAGCGGACGACTGCCGTCAGGGTTGACGACAGTGATCCGGTCGCCCTGTCGCCTGCCGGTGCGGTCTCGAGCGCGTAGATCAGGCCGCGCGGCGCCATGACGCGGTGGCTCGATCCACGATTGGCAGCCGGTGTCACTCGGGGCCGCATTCGTTGCCTCGCTCGAGCAGCGCCGTCTCGGCTTCGTATGGGAAGCCGTCCAGCGCGCGCCGTTCGGCGTCGAACCCGAGGATCGGCGTCGTGCGGCGACGACCCACGTTCGCCCGCGCTCGTCGACGAGCGGAGGCATCGGGCCAGTCGCCATCCGGGGCCCACGTCGAGCGTCACGGCCGAGGTCGATCGGATCGCCGCCTCGGAATCCGTCCGGGTTCAGGCGGACGATCCGTGACGCCTCGTCGATCCAGGAGGAGTAGACAGGAGCTGGCCGTTCGGGCCGAACGACGGGCTGGACGCGGTGCCATCGACGACGATCGGGCCATCCTGGCCGCATCCCGTTCTGGTCGAAGGCGATGAGCTGGGTCCTGGTTTCCAACCCCTCGTCGTCCAAGGACGAGGAGCCGTAGGCGACGCCGTCCGGACCGATCGTGCAGCACGTCAGTGGCGCCGGGACGCTCGACGCCTCCGTGACGAGCTCCATCGGCCGCCACGGTCACAAGCCGCGCGCTCCCGAATTCGCCAAATTCGGCGACGACCTCGTCGTCGGCTCTCGAGCGACGACGGTGACCAGATCCGTTCCGACGACTCGGGCGTCCGCGACAGCAGTGCTGCTTCCGCTCGGAAGCGATGACCGGGAAGCCATGCCAGCTCGTCGCCTGAACCGCGGAAAGCGAAGGACGCGCCGGCTCGGCGCACACGTCGACGCAGGTCTCGGGGTCGGCCTCGTCGCTGTAGTGCACAGCACCCGGACGCTTCCGTCGTCGACGCGCGAGGGAACGCAGTCGGCCACGGACCGCGATCGCCCAACGGAGATCCGTCGCCCGTCATCATCGAGCAGTGCGAGCGACGGTCTCACGCTCCGTTCCCAAACGTCACCCACAGCCGGTCGTCCGTGGCGGGCGCGACGCGGACCGCTCGAAAGCTCAGGCGTGAACGGCAGCGGGAACTCGAAGTCGACGGGGTCGGTGTCAGGCTGCTCGTCGACCCCGGGGTTGGGCGTCACGCGCGGTCCTTCGGCCGGTGGCGGGGCACCGGGATCAGCCGACTCCTCGACGGGCGCTTCCGACGGCGGGCAGGCTGGCCTCGGCCACCTGCGATGAGGGCGGTTCGGATGGCGCCGGGTCGTTGTCGATCAGGCGAAGCCCCGGCGAAGGCGACCCCGCCGGCGAGCGTCGCCAGCAGCGCGGCGACGGCGAGCATGCCCCAGCGCGGCCGGGCCGCCGGCTTGCGCAGGGCCGCCCGCAGGATCTGTTCGGAGCGAGCCGGGGCCAAGCGGCGCGATGGGCGTCGTGGCGATCGCCGCGGCCTGCCCGCGCAGCTCGGTCGCGGCCCGACGGCACTCGGGGCACGAGGCGAGGTGGTAGTTGAGCCGGGCGACCTCCTCCTCGGTCAGGCCGAAGTCGATCGACGCCGCGAGCAGCTCGAGGTACTCGTCGTGGCCGTTCATCGGACGTCCTCTGCGAGCAGCTCGTCGCGCACGCGCAGGCGCGCCCGGAGCAGCATCGAGCGGGTGGCACCGTGGGACCGGCCGATGGTCTCGGCGATCTCCTCGCCGCGGAAACCATGGGCCGACAGCAGCAACGCGACGCGGGCATCGGCCGGCAGGTCGTTCAGCGCGCGCTCGAGCGTCTCGTTCCGCTCGCGCCGCAGCGCGGTGGCCTCCGGCGAGTCCATCACCGCGCCGTCATGGTCGGTCTGGCCGTAGCGGTCCATATAGGTGTTGGCCGTCGCATGTCGCCGGACACGGCTGATCGCCAGGTTGGAAGCAACCCGGAAGAGCCAGGCCCGAACCTGTTCGGGCGCTCGGCCGGCACGCGCCTCGGTCGTCAAACGCAAGAACGTTTCCTGGAGGAGATCTTCAGCGGCGCTGGGATCGCGGGTCGAACGGACCAGGAAGGCATAGACCTCCGCGTGATGGGCCTCGTACATCGAGACCACGAAACCGTCCGGCCCGCGCGGAAGCTGACGAACCATCGATCCGTCGAACTCATCCAGCGTAGGCGGACGTTCCATGTCACCTACAACGCGCGTCGCGCCGATTTGTTCTGGTCTCGCCAACGACACCCTACGGCAGGTCCGGCGCCGCGCCGCGCGGTACGCTCCGCAGATGCGAGTCGCCGTGGCCGCCGACCATGCCGGGTTCCCGCTCAAGGAGCCGATCATCGGCTGGGTGCGCGCGCTCGGGCACGAGGCCGTGGACTTCGGAACCGATTCGACCGAGCCGATCGACTACCCGGACGTGATCGCCCCCGCGGCCAGAGCGGTCGCCGTCGGCGAGTGCGATCGAGCGATCGTGCTTGGCGGGAGCGGCACGGGCGAGGCGATCGTCGCCAACAAGATCGACGGGATCCGCTGCGTCGAGGCCGCCGATCCCGTCACCGCCCGGCTCGGCCGCCAACACAACGACGCGAACGCGCTGTCGATGGGTGCCGGATCGTCGGCACGGAGATCGCGCGAGCGTGCGTCGAGGCCTTCCTCTCCGCCGACTTCGAGGGCGGGCGGCACGCCCGACGCGTCGAGAAAATCGGGGATCTCGAGCGTCCCTGACGAGCCCCAGGGGTACTGGCGAGGCCTAGTCCCTTTGGGGTAGTCCGGTGTGGTCCGGTTGGGTCATTGCCGCAGTGGGACGTGCGAGGGGCAGACTGTCGCCCCGCGCAAAGGAACATCGTGATCCCCAACACGACTGCCCAACCCCGGCGCTCGGTGCTGCCCGTTGCCGCGCTGCTGACCCTGCTGCTGCTCCTCGCCGGCTTCGTCGTCCCCGCGACCGCCGACGCCTCCTCGACGATGGTCGTCGCCTGCGGGAACGTCAGCCTGCGCACCGGCGCGAAGACAAGCGCCACGCGCAAGGCCCTGATCCCGGCTGGAACTCCGGTCCGCGCGGTTTCGACCGTGGACGGCGGTTCGTACAGCGCGTCGTGCGGTGGTTCGACCGTTTCGGGCTCCAAGTGGCTCAAGATCGACGCGGTCAACGGCAAGACCGTCTCGTCGCTCTACGGCGTCAGCTACGTCTACGCGGCCAGCAAGCTGTTCAAGGCGGCAACGACGTACGCGACGCCGCCATCTGCCGGCACGGACTCGAAGGGCGCCGCGCTCATGCGGCTCGTCAGCGCCGACCGAAAGGCACTCGGCAAGTCGAGCCTGGCGATCGACCCGAGCCTGGTCGCGATTGCCCGGAATGCGCCGTTTGCCTGCCCGACGAAGTCGTCGCTGACGATCACCGGACGAGCCAGGGACATGGCCGTCCGCGCGTACTTCTCGCACGACATCAAGGGCTGCCGGCATAGCGACGGGACCGCCTACCGGGCACGCGAGATCCTCGCGGTGCTCTACGGCTACACCGGCTCGCGCAGCGAGATCATCCACTGGAACAGCGCGGGAACGGCCGACACCACCTACAAGGTCGGCTGCGACAGCAACGGGTCGAACTGCAAGGGCGGCACGATCACGGTCTCGAAGACCGTCGCGACTGCGCAGCGCAACTTCATGAGCTCGTCGACCCACCGCGCCGTCGAGTTGTCGACCACGTATGACCGCTTCGGTTGCGGCTCGACGAAGGCACCGGACAGCGCGCGCGTCTACTACGCGTGCCTGTTCACGGCCGGCGGCCCGACGGTGCTGGCGAAGCCGACACCCACCCCGTCGCCGGCACCGACCTCGAAGTTGGCCAACGCGGCCTGCAGCGTGAACCTGCGGACCAAGGCGACGACGAGCGCCACCCGCAAGGCGACGATCGCTCCTGGAACGACGGTCCGGGTCATCGCCACCGTCACCGCCGGCGGCAGCTACAGCACCGAGTGCGGCGGCAAGGACATCTCCGGCAAGAGCTGGTTCAAGATCGACCGGGTCAACGGCAAATCCGTTTCGTCGCTCTACGGCGTGAGCGCCGTGTACGGGGCCGCGGGCCTGTTCCGTCCGGCCTCCACGACGACCGCGGCACTGCCGCCGGAGAGCATCGGGACGGTCGGCCAGACGGCCGCCGACAGCGCCGAGGTGACCGTCGACGCAACGCCAACACCGACGCCCGATCCCTCCCCCACCCCGACACCCACGCCGTCCCCAAGTCCGACGCCCAGCCCGACCCCTGACCCCTCGCCCACCCCGTCGCCGACCCCGAACCCCTCTCCCACCCCGTCGCCGAGCCCGACGCCGCTGATCGCGAAGGTCTACACGCTCACGTCCAGCGTGACGTTCTACGGCCGCGGCTACGGCCACGGCGTCGGCCTGTCGCAGTACGGCGCGCGCGGCCGCGCCGCCGCGGGCCAGGGCTATGCCGCGATCCTCGCCCACTACTTCCAGGGCACAACGCTGGGCACCGTGGCCAACTCGCAGATCCGGGTGCTGGTGCTCAACGACTTCGCGGCGAGTTCGACCCACCCGCTGACGATCTACGGGCGAACCGGCACGTTCACGATCGACGGGATCTCGAAGACCTTTCCCAAGGACGCGCGGGTGCGGATCTACCCGACCACGAGCAGCGGCACGACCTGGAAGGTCGTGGTGACCTCAGCCGGCGGGACGACGCTCCACAACGGATCGATCGCGAAGAGTTTCCGGATCCGGCCGGCCCAGACATCGACCCGGCTGCAGCTCTACTCCAAGCCGAGCAGCTACGACCGCTACCGAGGCGTGTTCCGGATCGTCGCCTCGACGAAGGTCGACGTCATCAACGAGCTCCCGCTCGAGAGCTATCTGCGCGGCGTCGTCCCGGCCGAGATGCCGTCGAGCTGGCACGCCGAAGCGCTGAAGGCGCAGACGATCGCCGCGCGATCGTACGCCGCGCGCCGCCTGCGGCCAGGCGTCTCGACCTTCGACCTCTACGACGACACGCGCTCGCAGGTCTACCAGGGCGTGCTGCGCGAGGCGACGAGCACGAACAGCTGTCATCACGGCAACGGCAGGCAAGGTCGTCAAGAGCGGTTCGTCGATCGCGAACACGTTCTTCCACTCGACCGGGGGCGGCGCGACGGAGAACAACGAGAACGTCTTCGTGTCGTCCTCCGGGGCGAAGGTGGCGGGCCCCGTGAGCTACCTCCGCGGCTCGTCCGACCGGGCACCCGACGGCAAGCTCTACGACGCGTCATCGCCGTACATCTCGTGGAAGACCGCGACGTACACGCGCTCCCAGCTCTCGGCATGGCTGGCCGGCGACAGCCGCACGAACGTGGGCAGTGTGGTGAAGCTCGATCTCCGCAACCGCGGCGTCTCGGGGCGGCTGATCAGCGTGACGATCATCGGCTCGACCGGCACGAAGAAGACGGTCTCCGGGGACGTGTTCCGGTCGGTGATCAATGCCAGGCGGCCATCCGGCGACCCGCTGTTCCGCGGCAACTACTTCGCGCTGACGCCCAGGTCCCCTGACGTCGTCGCCGCGCGCGCATCCGTCGTCGCCCCGTCAGGCGGGGAGTGGATCTCGTCGTAGACCTCGATCCAGTACGAGTCGTAGCGCTCCGCGACGTCGTGCCACAGCGGCTCGTCAAGCGGCCGGTCCGCGGGCCGGCCGGCCCACAAGGTGACGAAGGCGATCTCGACCGTGCGGTCGCGGATGCGCCGCCCGACATACGCCTCCGCGACCTGCCCGCCGAGCGCGCCCATCCGCGTCCGGATCTCCTGCTGGATCTCGACGTCGTTGCCGAGCTGCACCGAACCGACCGCGATCCGCGCAACGGTCGGCGGTTGGTCGGCGTGGATGAGCAGCGACTCGTCGATCTCGAAGTGATCCACGCTCCGGAAGTCGAGGTGCTCGGACACGCCGGGGATCGATGCGACCCGATCGACGTTGCGCCCGAAGACCGCCATCGCCGCGTCCGGTGTCGTCCACGTCGAGATGACCGCGAAGTCGTTGCCCTCGGGGACGCTGCGCAGCGCCATGTGCGCCTGGACGACCCCGGCCAGCTCGCGGACCTGGGAGAACGACGCGACGAGCCCGGCCCGCACCAGATCGTGCCGCCCGGGCAGGATGCGGCCGCGAACGATGCGCAGGATCAAGGACCCTCTCCCCTCTCCCCCCGATAGCGCGCCGAGGCACTGTACTGCGCGCCGATCTGCTTGTCGCCGGTGCCGCCCCTCGTAGTGCGCGGGTCCGGCGGCCGGCCTATGTCGCCGACGCGGCGAAGGCGCGGAGGATCGCGGAGCTGCCCTGCTCGCCCAGGATCGTCTCGATGTCGATCGTGCGCAGGCTCGGCTCGGAGGTGGGACGACCGAGCAGGTACCCCTGCGCGTGGCCCAGGCCAATCGTGCGCAGCATCCGAAGCTGTTCGGCGGTCTCGACGCCCTCGGCGACCGCGTACGCACCCCATCGCTCGGCGAGCTCCATGAGCGTCCGCACGATGTCGAGCGACGCCGCGCGCTGGGCTCCCGCCTGCACGAGCGACAGATCGATCTTGACGATGTCGAAATGGATCTCGCTCAGCAGGCGCAGGCCGGAGTTGCCCGCACCGAGGTCATCGATGGCGATGCGGAACCCGGCTGCCCGGCACGCGCCGAGTTTCGTGCGCAAGGTGTCGAGTTGCTCGATGCCCTGGCGTTCGGTGATCTCGAGGATGATCCGATCGGGCGAGATGCCGGCGCGTGCCAGGAGGCCCAGCAGCGGCTGCGGCTGGAACTCGGGCGCCTCGATGGTCATCGGCGACAGGTTCAGGCTGAGCGTCTGGTGCGGCTCGAGCTTGGCCGCTCCCGCAAGGATCGTGCGAATGCACACCCAGTCGAGATCGGCGGTGCGGCCGCTCGCCTCGGCAACCGTGAACATGCTGGCCGCGTCCTCGAACGCCGTCTGTGCGTGCGGCCGGCTGAGCCCCTCGAAGCCGACGACCATGCCCGTCTGGACGTCCACGATCGGCTGGTAGACCGGCGAGATCCCATCGGACGCGACCACCTCGATCACCGCGCGCGCCGCACGGGCAAGCCGCTCGCCGGTGAGCGGCCGGTCGTCGTGCGTCGGGTCGAAGACGCGGATCGCCGTGCGTCCCTCGCGCTTCG
The DNA here is from genome assembly GCA_963721655.1 of uncultured Chloroflexia bacterium. Lineage (GTDB taxonomy): Bacteria > Chloroflexota > Limnocylindria > Limnocylindrales > CSP1-4 > DASTYU01. The sequence goes on from CAVRKH010000014.1 coordinate 352,807, forward strand.
CCTGGAAGAGGGCGTCGTCCGCGCGTGCGTACAGGTCGGACCGGGTGATGCCCATGCCAGGCGCAGACGCAATGCCGGCGGAGAACGAGAAGCCACGTTCGAACCCCGACTCGCGGCGTGGCTCGAGGCAGCTCGACAGGATCCGCCGCGTGACCAGGTTGGCCTCCTCGGCGACGGTTCCAGGCATCAGGACCGCGAACTCGTCGCCGCCGACCCGGAACGCGCGGTCCGACCGGCGCAAGGCGCCCCGCAGCAGCTTGCTGATCTCGGCCAGCGCCTTGTCGCCGACGGCGTGGCCGGCCGAGTCGTTGAGGACCTTGAAGTCGTCGAGGTCGATGAGCACGAGCGAGATCAGGTGGCCGTAGCGCCGGACCGCGTCCAGCTGCCGATCGAACTCCTCCTGGAACGCCCGGTGGTTGCCGAGCCCGGTGAGCGAATCGACGAGGGTCTCCGTGGGGCCCGGCGCGTGCGCGGTCCCGAACTGAGCCTGGGAATCGTCCAACTCCTGGGCGCGATGGAGGACCTTGCGAGTCATCCGCAACATCAGCCAGCCGCAGACCGCGAGGGCGGCGAGCAGGATGCCCGCGGGCGGAACCGGCACGATGCCGAGCGTCGGGCGGAAGAGGCTGTGCGGGCCGGCGGTGACGAGGATCGCGATCGCGCTGCTGACGGCCACCGAGACGACGGCCGTCGCAACGATGACCAGCGTGAGCCGGAAGCGAACAAGACCGAGCTCATCCCCCAGCGCGGGCTTGTCGCCCGCCGGGCTCGCCGCGTTGGGGTCGTGGAGAGTCTGCTGCGACATGCTGTGGACTGGTATGGCAGAGGCATCCACGCGGCGGCATGCCACGGTCGTACGGGGCGGGGGCTCGAAAGTCCCATTCCTGCCAGCGGCTGACCGGGCGATCGGCGACGATCGGTGACATGCCGCGACCCACCTACCCCACCCTCTCGTCGCGCGCGCTCAACCGCGCGACGCTGGCACGCCAGCTGCTGCTCGAGCGAGCGTCCGGGCTCGACCCGGTGAGTGCCCTCGAGCAGATCGGCGGCGTCCAGGCGCAGGAACCCGCGTCGCCGTTCCTCGCCCTGTGGACGCGCCTCGCCGACTTCGATCCAGGGACCCTGCGGACGGCGTTCGAACGCAGGGATGTGGTCAAGGCCACGCTGATGCGGATCACGCTTCATGCCGTCAGCGCGGCCGACTACCGCGCGCTGCTCCCGGCGCTCCTGCCGATGTTCCGCGCGTCCGGGTCGCTTCGCCGGGGAACGCCACGCCCAGAACACGTGGAGGAGCTCGCGGCCGCGGCTGCCGAGTTCGCCGTCACGCCGCGCCGAAGCTTCGAGCTGCGTGACTTCCTGGCCGGCCACGCCGGCACGGGGTCGCTGGAGACGCCGGTCTGGTGGTGGGTGCGGCGTACGCTGCCGCTCGTCCATGTCCCCGAGGAGGTGGGCTGGTCCTTCACGCGCCGCCCGCTGATCACGACGGCGAGTGCCTGGTTCGACGACCCGAGCATGGTCGATGGGGGCGGCATGGCGATCGAGGTGGCGCGGCGGCACGTCGTCCGGCGCTACCTGGGTGGGTTCGGTCCCGCGTCGACCGCCGACCTGTCCGCCTGGACCGGGCTCTCGGCGAGCGACTTCCGGGAGGCCATCGCCGCGCTCGACGACGAGGGCTCGTTGGTCCGCTTCCGGGACGAGGCCGGGCGCGAGCTGCTTGACCTGCCGGACGCGCCACGACCCGGGGAGGATGCGACCGCCCCTCCGCGGCTCCTGCCGATGTGGGACGAAATCCTGCTCGGGTTCCGCGACCGCACGCGGGTCATCTCGGACGAGGACCGCGCACGCGTCATCAGCCGCAACGGCGACGTGCTCCCGACGTTCCTCGTCGACGGTCGGGTCGGCGGGTTCTGGTGGGCCGAGCCGGACGGTGCCGGGACACGAGTCGTCTTCGAGCCGTTCCGTCCACTCGCAGCGGCAGACCGGCGCGCGCTCGAGGCCGAGGCCGACCGGCTGGCCCGCTTCGTCGGGCCCCTGGAGCCCGCGGTCTATGCGCCGCTACCGGACGTCGGGCGCGCGCCGGCTCTAACACGACCGGCTGGTCACGGCTGCGAGAATTGGGACGAGGCCGGGACACGAACAGGAGGCGCGGATGGACGGCAAGATCGGCGATCGGATCATCGTGGTAACGGACAAGGTCGGCGTGGCGGCCCGCGAGGGCGACATCCTCGAGGTGATCGAGCACGACTTCGGCACCGAGTTCCTGGTGCGCTGGGACGATGGCCACGAGAGCGCCATCCGGCCGCACGGCGGGAACGCCCGGATCGTCGAGCAGCCGAAGGCCGGCACCCGGAGCTGACGGCGCCCTGCAACGAATCGCGCGGCGGCGCGGGTTCCGCTCGGCATGGACACAGCCGCCGTGGACGCGCGCCCTGGAGCAGATGGGCCGCTGACCGAGACTTCCCTTCTCGGGGCCGTGGAGCTTCTCGCCGCTCGCGACGCGGACCTGCGCGGGATCGTCGACCGCTTCGGGCCGCCGCCGCTGTGGGGCCGTGCACCGGGCTATGCCACGCTCGTCAAGATCATCCTCGAGCAGCAGGTGTCGCTGTCCTCCGCGCAGGCCGCGTTCGACCGCCTCCGGCTCCGGCTCGACCCGCTGACGCCCGCGGGGTTCCTCCAGCTGACCGATGCGGAGCTGCTCGCGATCGGCTTCAGCCGCCAGAAGGCGCGCTATGTCCGCGCACTGTCGGCGGCGCTCGAGGAGGGCACGCTCGACCTCGAGGCGCTCGACGGCATGGACGACGAGGCCGTCGAACGCGAGCTGCTGGCGATCCCGGGAGTCGGCCCGTGGACCGTGACGATCTACCGGCTCATGGCGCTCCGGCGGCCGGACGCCTGGCCAGCCTCGGACATCGCGCTGGCCCAGTCACTTGCCGATGTCCGCGGTCTCGCGAGCCGGCCGACGCCGGAGGAGATGGCCGAGGTCGCCGAGGCGTGGCGGCCGTGGCGCGCGGTCGCGGCGCGGATCCTGTGGCACGGCTACCTCGAGACGCGCGCGGAACGGCGGCGGCGTAGGGCGCCCACGAAACGGGCAGTAGTGGCCAAAACCAGTCGTCGGTGAATGAGTGGCGAGACCACCTGGCCCGAGCGGCCCTATGTGGCGGCCAATCCCGTGCGCCGCTGACTGATTGGCCACCATCCTGGGCCCAAACTGGCCCGAGCTCCGGCCTTTCATTCACCGCGGACGGGTTTTGGCCGCAACGTGACGCGGTCGCTGGCCAAATATCAGCCCGGGTAATCAAGGGCGACTATCGAGGCGCGGTTTGACTGCCAACCATCAGCCCGGATGCTGAATGGCCGTTGAATCGGGCCGAATTTCGTCGCCCGAGGCGCACCGAGGGCGGCCTTTCATTGCGGCGCTGATATCTGGCGCAAGATCGGCGACCGCCGACACGCGCGCCACGACCTAGTTCTGGCGGCGGTCCCGGTCCTTGAGGATCTGCCCGGCGGCGAGCTTGCCCGGCGCGCCCATGACGCAGCCGCCCGGATGCGTGCCGGAGCCGCACTGGTAGTAGCCGTCGATCGGCGTCCGGTACTGCGACCAGCCGGGCGCGGGTCGGAAGAAGAACATCTGCGGCGCGAGGAACTCGCCGGCGAAGATGTTCCCCTCGCTCAGCCCGACGGTCCGCTCGATGTCGAGCGGCGTCCGGACCTCGCGCTGCAGCACGAGCTTGCCGAAGCCCGGGAAGAACGACTCGAGCGTCTTCTGGACGGTGTCGCCGAGCCGCTCCTTCTCGGTGTCCCAGTCGCTCTCCCGAAGGTGGTACGGCGCGTACTGGACGAACGAGCTCCAGACCGCCTTGCCGGCCGGCGCCATGTCGGGGTCGACCTCGGACTGCAGCGCGCAGTCGAGGTAGGGCCGCTTCGAGTACCAGCCGTACTTGGCGTCGTCGAAGGCCCGCTCGAGGTACTCCATCGACGGGCCGATGTTCGTGAAGCCGCGGTACTGGTCGGTCCGGTTGCCAAGGGCCGGGTACTTCGGGATGCCGTCCAGCGCGAAGTTGACCTTGGCCGAGGTGCCCTGGAAACGGAACCGCTCGATCGCCTCGACGAGATCGGTCGGCAGCTCGCGCGGCTCGACGAGCTCGAGGAACGTCCGGCGCGGGTCGAGTGCCGAGACCACGACCGGCGCGTGGAACTCCGTCCCGTCGGCCAGCGCGACGCCCGTCGCCCGGCCCTGCTTCGTGATGACGTGGTCGACCGGCGACTCCAGCTTGATCTCGACCCCGAACGATTCGGCCGCTCGCGCGAGCACCTTGGTGAACCCGCCATTGCCCTGCTTGTGGAAGGCCCACGCCCCGAACTCGGAGTCGTGCTCGCCGAGGATGTGGTACAGCAGCACGAGCCCTGAGCCCTGCGAATACGGCCCGACCTTCGTGCCGATGATCGACGACGAGGCCATGTAGCCCTTGAGGATGTCCGACTCGAAGTAGTCGTCGAGGAAGTCCGACGCCGAGCCGGTCAGCAGGCGGACCGCGTCGTGCAGCACCTTCTTGTCGAGCCCGCGGAAGCGCGAGCCGAGCGACGGCGAGGGCCACCAGCTCCTCGGGGTCGTCGCTGAAGATGTCCGGCGGGACCATGTCGAGCAGCGGCTTGATCGCCTGGCACACCTTGCTGACGTCGTGGTTGAACGCCTCGTACGCGTCGGCGTCGTGCTTCGAGTGGCGGGCGATCTCCTTGAGGTTCTCGCCGTGGTCCTGGCCGAGCAGCAGGTAGTCGCCGTCCTCCTTGGGGCAGAACGTGGTCGGCATCAGGATCGGCATGAAGCCGTGCTTGACCAGGTCGAGCTCGTGGATGATGTCCGGCCGGAGCAGGCTCAGCGCGTACGAGAACGTCGTGAACCAGAAGCCGGGCCGCAGCTCCTCGGTGATCGCGGCACCGCCGACGAGGTGCCGCCGCTCCAGCACCAGCGTCCGCAGGCCGGCCTTCGCCAGGTAGGAGGCGTTCGTCAGGCCGTTGTGTCCGCCGCCGACGACGATCGCGTCGTAGGTCCGGTCGGCCTTCGAGGTTGCCTTCGCCCGGGCGGGACGCGCCGCGGCCGCGGCCTTCGTTGGGGTCTTCGGCATGTCAGGCGGTCCTTCGCTCGGGGTTGAAGAGGGGGGTTCGGGCGACGTGGGCGTCGAAGTACTCGTAGCGGTGGTTGACCGCGAGCTCGAGCTTGACCCGTGATCCGGGCGCGGTCCGGTCGAGGGGCACGCGGGCGAGCGCGATGTGGCGCTGGAGCATCGGCGAGTACATCTGGCTCGTCGCGTAGCCGAGCTGGCTGAGGTCGTCGTCGTAGACGTAGTACTCGTCCTGGATCGGCGTGTGGTCCTTCGGCGGGATGAGGCCGGCCGCGTTGTAGATGCGGTCGTAGTCGCGCCAGTCGACGACCAGGCCGCTCAGCTTCCAGCGCGATGACTTCGTCGCCAGCTCACGCTCGATCGCGTCCCGCCCGATGAACGCCCGGTCGTCCGCGGCGAGGTTGCGCAGCATCCAGCCGAGGCCGAGCTCGAAGGGCGTCGTCTTGTCGGCGTCCGTCCAGGCATAGCGGGACGAACGGAAATCGACGTCGAGGAGCACGAGGCCGGCCTCGATGCGGGCCATGTACAGCGCCGTCATCCCGATCGGGACGACGCCCTGGCCGCGGCTCGTCGCCCAGACGGCGTCCCACACCTTCAACGCCTCGTCGGCCGGGACCCAGACCTCGTAGCCCAGGTCGCCCGTATAGCCCGTGCGCGAGACCGTGACGGGCACCTTGGCGATCTTCGTTGGCGTCAGCCCGAAGTACGGCAGCTTGTCGATGTCGGGGGTGAGCGTCCCCAGCAGCGCCCGGGAGCGCGGCCCCTGGACGGCCAGCACCGCCCATTCGTCGCTCACCTCCTCGATGCCGACGTCGAGCCGGCCGATCAGCGCCTCGAAGTAGGCGAGGTTCGGCTCGGCGGCCGTGAGGAGGAACTCCTCGGGGCCGTGGCGCAGGACGACGCCGTCCTCGATGACGAAGCCGCGGTCGTCGCACCAGGCCGTGTACTGCGCGTGGCCCGCTGCGCACTCGCGGATGTCGCGGACCAGGACGCCGGCCAGAAACCGTTCCGCGTCGGCGCCGGTGATCCGGTACTTGTACAGCGGCGACGAGTCGAACAGGCCGGCGCTGTTGCGGATCGCGAAGTACTCGAACTTCTCGGACATCTGGTAGCGAACCGCGACGAGGTGGTTCGACCAGTGCTCCCACAGGCCGGTCTGGTTCAGCGCATTCGTTCGCTCGTGGAAGGGCGTGGTTCGGATCATCGCGCGGCACGGTATCGCGCGGGCCGGAACGCGGCGCGGGCTGTCTAGCCTGACGGGACGGCGCGATGCTCCAGGAGGAACGTCGTGCGCCGCGTGCTACAGCGGCGAGTCGCTGAGCGGCGTCAGGTCGAGCGCCTCCCAGTGCTCCACCTTCCAGTCCTCGAGCATGTCCAGGTCGACCATCTTCGGCGTTCCGACGTCGTCGCCGGTCCACGCGTAGAGGTCGGCGGCGGTCCGCCACTCGGTGATCAGCATGACGACCTCGCGGTCGCCCTCGATCTTCCGGGCGAATTTCACGTAGACGTTGCCCGGCTGTTGGCGGATATCGTCGAGGCGGCCGCGAACATTGGCGTTGAAGTCGCCTTCGCGACCTCCGACGACCCGGCCGGTGAACACTCGGACGATCACGCAGACTCCAGGTGCTGGGGTGGACGCGACGGGCACGCGACGGGGCACGTGACAGAGGGAAATATACCCGGCGCCCGTCTGCGAGACGGACCTCGACGCGGGATGCGAGCATTCGCGCGTGCCGTCTGCGGAACGTCGCCTGGGCCTGCCGCTCGCGAGCCTGCTCGCCTTCCTGTCGGCCGGGTGCGTGCTCGTCCTCGAGATCTCGGCCGGCCGCCTCATGGCCCCCTACGTCGGGGTGTCGCTGACGACGTACACCGGGATCATCGGCGTGATCCTGGCGGGCATCGCCATCGGGGCATGGGTCGGCGGTCGGGCGGCGGACCTCTATGGTCCGGTCGGCCTGCTCGGCCCCACGTTCATCCTCGGCGGATTTGGCGCGATGGCGTCGGTCCCGCTTGTCGACGCGCTCGGCACGGCCGACCTCGGTAGTGGCGTGGGCGCGATCGTGCTGCTTGCCTCGATCGGGTTCGGGCTGCCGGCGACGACCCTCTCGGCCGTTGCACCGATGGTGGTCCGCGCGACGATCGTCGACGTGGCGACGAGCGGCTCGCTGGTCGGGCGGCTGTCGGCGGCGGGCACGCTCGGCGCGATCACCGGCACGTTCCTGACCGGCTTCTACCTGCTCGGCACGTTCCCGACCCGGGCAATCATCCTCGCCACCGGCGCCCTGCTGGTGCTCGTCGGCCTGTCGCTGGTGTGGTGGGCACGTTCGAGGGGCCGCGACGCACAGGCGCGACGACGGGCCGGGTCCCGGGATCACCCTGGCGGCGGTGGTGGTCGGACTGGTCGTCGTCGGCGGGGCGATCCTCGTGACACCGAACCCGTGCGAGCGCGAGAGCGCGTACTACTGCATCCGGGTCGTGGAGGGCGGCGCCAGTCCGTCGGGCCGCACGCTGATGCTCGACCAGCTGCGCCATGCGTACGTGGACCTCGACGACCCGAACTACCTCGAATTCGCCTACATCCGCTGGTTCGACTACGCGGTCCGCGACATCGCCGAGGCGCGAAACGGCGACTTCGACGCCGTGCACCTGGGCGGCGGCGGCTTCACGTTCCCGCGCCATCTCGCGGCGGAGTACCCGGAGAGCAGCCACACCATCCTCGAGCTCGACCCGATCGTCCACCAGACGGCGATCGACGAGCTGGGGCTCGAGCCGTCGCCCGCGCTGAACATCGTGATCGGCGATGCGCGGCCGTCGGTCGAACGGCTGGCCGACGACTCGGCCGACGTCGTGATGGGCGATGCGTTCGGGAGCCTGTCGGTGCCGTGGCACCTCACGACCGACGAGTTCCTCGGGGAGGTCGACCGCGTCCTCCGGCCTGGTGGGCGCTACGTGATGAACCTCATCGACGGGCCGGCGCTGTCATTCGTCCGCGCCGAGACGCGAACGCTCGCGTCCCGTTTCGAGAGCGTGGTCGTGATGGCCCGGCCCGGGGCGTTCGACGGCGTCGACGGCGGCCCGGGCGGTGGCGGGAACGTGGTCATCGTGGCGTCCCACGACCCGATCGACGCCGAGGCGCTGGCCGCGCTGGCCGAACGATCGGCCGATCGCGTGCGCATCGTCGCCGGCTCGGAAGCCGTGCAGGAGTTCATCGGCGACGCGCCGTTCCTCAGCGACGACTTCGCCCCGGTCGATCAGCTGATCGGCCGCTGATCGCGCGGCTGGTCGCGCGCCTGGTCGCGGCTTGCCCGCGGCTCGCGACCGTCAGGCGACCGGCAGGATCAGCAGGTAGCCGGGCGGCACGCCGAGGTTGACCCGGCGGGGCTCACGGAACACGAACTGCTTTCCGAGCTTCGCCGGCGTCAGCAGGCTGTTCGGCTTGGGCGAGGCGCCCCACAGCGAGCTGCCGTGCGGGTACAGCGGGTCAAGGACGCGGACGCCCGTGACGTCGAAGTCGTCGCCGGCCCGTGGGTCCGCGTCCGATGTGAACCCGCTCATGACCCAGGCGTGGCGGCCCTTCCACATGACCAGCCCGACGGGACGCCCGGTGTCGCGCATCGCCGAGGCGGCGACGCGGAGGGCATCCTTGTACTTCGGGATCGAGACGAGCTCGTACGGGCCGTAGCCGAGCTCGTTGAGGACGGCCGTCCAGCCGCGTGGGTTCGCGCCGCCGAACGGACTCGAGGACAGGTCGCGCGCCATCTCCCAGTACTTCTGCTGCGTCGCGCGCGAGCGGGTGACCTTGGCGTCGGTCAGGTTGCGCATCATCTGGAGGCTCGCCCCGACGCACCACTCGAACGTGTACTGCGGGACGAAGTCGCCCTTGTGGAACAGGTTCATCGCGAAGGGGCCGTCCTCGACCTCGGGTTCGGCAGGCGCCTTTTCGGTGGCCTCGGGCGTGGGCTCCCGCGAGGGCGGCGGCCCGACGGTCGGGTTCGGCAGCGTGACGCGCTCGGACGTTGCGGAGCAGTCGGTTCGGCGGTTCCGGGGCCCTGCTCGTCCTCGGTCGGTTGGGTGGCGGGGGCGGCCGCCGGCGTCGGTTCGGCGGCAAGGGCGGCGGGTTCGGCCGGCACGGCGCAGCCCGCGACCAGGGCAGCCGCAAGCAGCGCGGAGAGAAGGGCGGGAAGGACGGGGACGCGGGGCATGTTGCTCGCGCAAGTATAGCCGGGGCCGCTACGGGACCCTTCCCCGCACGCTATCGTCGGTGGGCCCAACGACAGCCCGACGTCCCGAGGAGATCGATCCGCCATGCCGTTTCCGGCTGACTTCCTGTGGGGGGCCGCCACGGCCGCCTACCAGATCGAGGGTGCCGTCACCGAGGACGGCCGCGGCGAGTCGATCTGGGACCGCTTCAGCCACACGCGCCGGCATGATCGAGAACGGCGATACCGGCGACATCGCGTGCGACCACTACCACCGCTGGCGGGAGGACCTCGACCTCATGCAGGAGGTCGGGCTCAAGGCGTATCGCTTCAGCGTGGCCTGGCCGCGGATCTTCCCGGAAGGTGGCGGGACGCTCAACCAGCGCGGCCTCGACTTCTATGCACGGCTGGTCGACGAGCTCCTCGAGCGCGACATCGCGCCGGTCGTGACGCTGTACCACTGGGACCTGCCGCAGGCGCTCGAGACGCGGCTCGGCGGCTGGACCGCGCGGGAGACCGCCGAACGCTTCGCGGACTACGCAGCACCGTGTTCGGAGCGCTGGGCGACCGCGTCCCGCAGTGGGTGACCCTCAACGAGCCGTGGGTGCGGCGTTCGCCGGGTACCTGTCCGGGCGCCATGCCCCCGGTCTCACCGACCTCGGGAAGGCGGTCCGTGCCTCGCACCACATGCTGCTCGGACACGCCCGAGCGGTGCAGGTCTTCCGCTCGCTCGGCCTGCGCGGTCGAGATCGGGATCACGCTCGATCTCCAGGTGGCCGCGCCGGACGGCGACTCGGACGAGAACCGACGCGCCGCTGAGCTCGGCGACGGGTACACGAACCGCTGGTTCCTCGACCCGTTGTTCCGCGGCCGGTACCCGTCGGACGTCGAGGCCCTGTTCGACGACCGCGGCGCGGGCCTCGGCGACGCGTTGGAGCCCGGGGACCTCGCTGCGATCGCGGCCCCGCTCGACTTCCTCGGCATGAACTTCTACATGCGCCGCTGGTATCGCGCCGTGCCCGACGGCCTCGGGTTCACGGAGCGCCTCGCTGGCGACGGCGACGACACGACCGAGATGGGCTGGGGCATCGTGCCCGACGCGATGGGCGAGCAGCTGGCCCGGCTGCGCGCGGACTACCCACCGATCCCCATCTACATCACCGAGAACGGGATGGCCGATCGCGAGGGCGTCGGGGCCGACGGAGCAGTCCACGACGCGCGCCGGATCGACTACCTGCGGCGGCACTTCGCGGTGGCCGAGGAGGCGCTCGCGGCCGGCACCGACCTGCGCGGGTACTTCGTGTGGAGCTTCATGGACAACTTCGAATGGGGCTTCGGGTACCGGCCGCGGTTCGGGATCGTCCACGTCGACTTCGAGACGCTGGCGCGGACCCCAAAGGACAGCGCGCGCTGGTACGCGCGGGTGATCCGGACCAACGGGGCGAATCTCGGCTGAAGCCAGTCGCCCGCGGCCCGGCGGGCACCCTCGTGCTCGCCCAGCGAGCACTCGCGAGCTGAACGGGGCGTCACAGTCCGCACAGGCCGCTCGTCCAGCGAGCCGCGATGCACGGTCGCGGGATCGGACGGCTCGCCGCAGCGAGCAGTCCGGGGAACGAAGGGCCTCGCCATCGCGGCGAGCTTCCGCACGAGTGGAGCTCGCGCGGCGCCGGCGAGCCCAGCGCGCCGGGCCCGCGGCTGCCGCCGAGCGCCCTACTCCGCGGGCTTGACGTCCGGCAGCTCCCCCGCCCGGAACGACTTGATCAGCTTCGTGTAGCCCGGCAATCCGCGCTCGTAGCCGATCGCCCAGAACCCGGCCCCGGCCAGCCCCCGCTCATTGGCCAGGGCGAGCTTCGGCGTCAGGCTGCGCGGCGAGTCGTAGTAGACCGCGTCCCAGCTGCCGTGCTCCTCGTCCGGGACCGCGTAGAACTCGACGCTCTCGGTCGCGTTGTATTCAGGGTCGAACGACTCGTCCTCGAACACGCGAAGGTTCCGGCGCGGAACCCAGGTGTCACCTCGGCCCAGCGACGGCGCACCGATCCCCGGTCCGGAAACCGGCCACGTGTAGCCGTACAGCGGCAAGCCAAGGATCGTCTTCTCGACCGGGACCCCGAGGTCGGCGTAGCGGTCCAGCGACCACGGGAGGTCGCGGTCCTCGCCGTCGAGCCGGTCCATCGGCGCCGAGGCACCCGGCTCCGAGCCGGGCCAGTGGTAGTCGTAGCCCATGAGGAAGATGCGATCCGCCCCGGCAGCGTTCGCAGCGGCGGCCATCGCGGCGCCGCGTAGCCCGCCCGTGGTTGAGACGGAGACCTGGGCATCGGGCAGCCGCTCGCGGAGGGCCGTGCGCAGGCGCCCGACCCATGCCCCGTACGCCGGCACGAGGTCGTCGGGCAGGAGCTCCACGTCGACGTTGATGCCGTCGAAGCCCTGCTCCTCGGCGAAGTCCACGAGCTCCTTGATCCAGCGGCTCTGCGCCTTGTCGCTGCCGTAGAACTTCCTGTTCTTCGCCTCGCCGAAGCTCGTGTAGACCACTTCGACGCGGGTTCCACGCTTGTGGGCCTGGCGAATCAGCTGCTGGCCGAGATCCCCGGTGATCCGCCTGTAGCCGGTCTGGTTGTCCTGCATCCGGCCGCTGCTGCGGTGGGTCACCGAGAACAGCGCCAGCGTCGACAGGTCGGTCTTGGCCAGGTGCTTGGCGATTCCGGCGTCCATCTCCCAGTACGGGACGAACCCGTACACCTCGTGCCCCGGGATGGGCGGCGGCGCCGGTGCCTGGTTCTCGGTGGTCGCGGTCGACAGCGGAGCCGAGGCTCGGCGCGGAGCCTGAGGGCGCGGCGGCGACGGCGGCGCCTCCCGGTTTCTGGGCATCGCCAACCATCCCGAACGGATCGAGGCCGAACAGGACAAGGCCGGAGACGAGGACGATGACGGCGATCGCCGCCACGAGCCGCCCCCGGCCGCGTCCATCGGACGAGGATCTGGGGCCTGCCTGCCTGCGGCGATCCCGTCCACGGACCGAGACCACGGCGGCAAGGATAGGCCGGGCCGCGCTACCGTGGTGCCATGCCCGAATCCCCCGCCGGCTTCGTCGTCGCTGACAACCCCGCCCAGAACCAGTTCGAAGGTCGCCTCGACGGCCGGCTCGTGGCGCACTCCGAGTACGAGCTCGCCCCCGGCGTGATCACGTTCCTGCACACGGAGGTCGACCCCGCGCTCGAGGGTCAGGGCATTGGGAGCGCGCTCGCCTCGAGTGTCCTCGACGACGTCCGTGCCCGCGGCCTGCAGGTCGTGGCGCGCTGCCCGTTCATCGCCGCGTACATCCGCCGCCATCGCGAGTACGCCGATCTGCTCCTGCGGACCAAGGTCGGGGATCAGAGGACTCCGGGGGATCCGGAGGCGAGCCCGCAGCGTAACGTTCAACGAATGGACGAGCCGGTTCCCGTCCTCGAGCCAGTTGTTCCGCAGCGCCGCCGTCGCCTCGGCCTCGTGGTGGCCGTGCTCGCGTTGCTCGCCGTCGGCGTCGTCGCGCTGTGGGGCCTCTTCACCGTGGTCCGCGACGCGCAGCCCCTGGGCGGCGACGCGACCGCGACTCGTCGTGGTCGAGACCGACGGCGGGATCGCGACGACCGATGGTGTCGATGACACGCTGCACGCCCGCGACGTTCCGGGCTTGCACTACCAGTTCCCGGCCTGGTCGCCCGACGGGACGCGGGTTGCCGCGATCGGACAATCCGGCGCCTTCGTGACCGTCGACGTGTTCGACGCCGACCCGGCGGCCGGCGGCCAACCGACGACGATCTACAAGAGCGACGAGCGCCCGGCCTTCTACCTGTACTGGGCCCCGGACAGCCGCCACGTGTCGTTCCTCACGAGCGAGCCGAACCCGGACGACATCGCGCTGCGCATCGCGCCCGCCGACGCGAGTGCCCCTGCCGAGGTCGTCCGGGCGGCCGCCCCGTTCTACTGGGACTTCGTCGACTCCTCGAGACTCATCCTCCACACGGGGAGCACCGGCTCGGAAGCGTTCCTCGGCGAGGTGGACCTCGAGGGCGACTCCCTCGAAGACGCGGCACATCCTGTCCGGTCTGTTCCGCGCCCCGGCGATCGGCGGCGGCGGTGCGTCACGGGCCTACGTCACCGCCGCGAGCGACGATCCCGCGGACGGCGACCAGCTGGTGGTCGAGGCGCGCGATGGGTCGAGCCGCCAGGAGATCCCGGTCGGTGGGGCCGCCGCGTTCTCCTTCGACCCGACATCGACCACCCTCGCCTTCATCGCGCCGAACGCGGCCACGGATCCTCCGGCGCCGATCCCGTCCGGCCCGCTCCGCACCGTCGACGCAGCCACGGGTGAGGTGCGGACGCTGCTCGACGGCAATGTGCTCGCATTCTTCTGGTCGCCCGACGGGCAAACCATCGCGGCGCTCGACCTTCGCCCGGCGGACGGTGGCCCGGGCCCCGGCGAGGCACGTGCGTCGGGCGCTCGGCTGGCCTCGACGGCCTCCGGCGCGAGCGGCGCCCGCCGTCCCGCCATTCGCGGCGGAAGCGCCGGGCATCGGGCTGCACCTGTCGTTCATCGACGCCGCATCGGGCGCCATCCGCTCCGAGCGCGACATCCGGGTCTCGGAGCTGTTCGCGTTCCAGGTGGTCCCCTACTTCGACCAGTACGCGCTCAGCCACCGCTTCTGGGCAGCCGGACAACAGCTCGATCGTGCTGCCGCTCGACCGACTGAGGACGAGCTCGACCACGTCGTCGTGATCCCTGCCGACGGCGGCGACCCGCGTGCGGTCGCGACCGGCTGGATCGGGTTCTGGAGCCCCTAGCCGGTCCCGATCCGCCACAATCAGCGCATGAAGTTCCACGCCGTGGTCGAGCAGGGCGGCAAGACCGCGACCGGCATCACCGTCCCCGACGAGATCGTGGCCGCACTCGGCGCCGGCAAGAAGCCCGCGGTGTCGGTGACGATCAACGGCTACACGTACCGGACCTCGATCGCCACCGTCAGCGGAACGTTCAAGGTCGGGGTCAGCGCCGAGGTCCGCGAGGCGGCCGGAGTGCAGGGCGGTGACGAGCTCGACGTCGAGATCGCGCTCGACACGGCGCCGCGGGAGGTGGCAGTGCCGCCCGACTTCGCGGCCGCGCTCGAGGCGGAGCCCGCCGCACAGGCCACCTTCGACCGCATCAGCTACAGCGAGAAGCGCTGGTTCGTGCTCGGCATCGAGGACGCGAAGACGCCCGAGACCCGCCAGCGCCGCATCGACAAGGCCATCGAACGCCTTCGCGAGGGTCGCGGACAGCGCTGATGCCAGCCGTCGAGAACATCACCTACGCCGACGGCGTTGCGGCGTGGCTGGTTCGACCGAACGACGAGGCGGCGCCGGCGGACCCCTTCGCGGGCGTCGTGCTGTGGCACTGGTTCTCGCAGGAGCCGCTCGGCGACCGGAACCAGTTCCTCGACGAAGCCCGCGAGCTCGCCGGTCGAGGCGTGGTCTGTCTCCTGCCGCAGGGCCGCTTCCCGTGGTTCGAGGACCCGATCGGGGCAGACCACGACGTCACGGCCATCGAACGCGAGGTCGCGCGGTTCTCCGCCGGGCTCGATCTGCTCGCCGCCCGGGACGACGTCGATCAGGACCGCCTCGCCGTGGTCGGGCACGACTTCGGGGCGATGCTCGCGTCGATCGTCGCCGCCCGCGAGCAGCGGGTGCGGGCGGCCGTCCTGATCGCGCCGACGCCCCGCTGGGGCGACTGGTTCCTGCCGTTCTGGGAGATCGGCGAGGAGCGGAGCGCCTACCTCAGCGCGCTCGAGCCGCTCGACCCGCAGGCCCAGATGGCATCGATCGCGCCGCGGCCGGTGCTGCTCCAACTTGCCGAACACGACTACTTCGTGCCGCTGATGGCCGGCTTCGAGCTTCGTCGCGCATCGGGCGAATCGCACGCGCTCGACGTTCGCCAGTACGACGCCGACCACGAGATGGCCAGCAACGACGCCCGTCGCGATCGGGCGTCGTTCCTCGCGGAGACGGTCGGCCTCAGCTCTGCAGATCTCGCCATCGGCTAGAGTCCGCCCATGCCCGACCTGATCGAGCGCACGATCGCGGTCCTGCGGATCAACGGCGAACGCTGGCAGGCGCTGGCGTCCGGCATCGATCGTGAGCTGCTGGCCCGGCGGCCGGAACCCGGGGAGTGGTCGGCGCTCGAATGCCTGGGCCACACGACCGACACGGAGGAGCTCGTCTTCACGAGACGTGTCAAGGGATTCCTCGCCGGCGTGCCGGTGCTCTCGAGAACTACGACCCGGACACGATGGGCACTCCGATCACGCGATGCCACCGACCCGATCGAGCTCGCGAGCCAGCTCGCGCCGCGACGCGCGGCGAACCTCGAGTTGCTCGCGACACTCACCGAGTCAGACCTTGACCGGCCCAGCCGCCACTCGGCGCTTGGGCCGGTGACGCTCCGCCAGTTCCTCAACGAGTACTGGGCACACGACACGATGCACCTGGTCCAGGCAGAGCGCGCCCTGATGCAGGCCTTCATCCCCGAGACCGGGCCGTGGCGGTCGTACTTCGCCGACCACGACGTGGCCGCACAGAAGCCAACGGAGAGGGCGCCGTAGGCCACCCTCTCCGTCGCACAGTCGCGGCTATTTGAACCGGGGTTGCCAGGCTAAGTCACTCGCGGGGCCTGCGACGATCATCTGGACGGTGCCATCGAGGTCCATCACAACGATGCTGTCCGCTGTGGTCGCGAGGAGCTGTCCGTCGGGCGACCAAACGGGGACGCCGTCCGGCCCCGGGAGGTCGACCGGATCGGCCCCTTCCTCCATCAGGACGATGCCGTCCCCCTCCCACGCGAGCGCATCCCGGTCGGGTGCCCAGCTGGGAATGATCTCGTCGCCGGTGGCATGCGCGCCCACATTCGTGGCGCCGCTGCCGTCGGCGTTGATCACCCAGATGTCCCAATTGTCGATGTTGTCCGCGGCACCTGCCTGCCCGACGATCTTCGTGCCGTCGCGGGACCAATCCACCCGCACGAATGCCCAGTCGCTGCCGACCACGTCACTGAGCTGTCGGACGTTCGAGCCATCGGCATCCATCAGGTAGAGGTGCACGCCGATCGCCGGCGAGGCATTGCCACCGCCGAACGCGATCGTTGAGCCGTCCGGTGACCAGTCCGGACTTCGCGCATCCAGCGCCGGGTCACCGATCTGGCGCGCGCCGGATCCGTCGGCCGGGGCCACGAAGATGCGCGACCCGCAAAAGTCGCCGTTTCCGTACCTTGGGCAGGACGATACGTCCGCCTGGTCGCTGAAAGCTGAGTACGTGATCGCGGAACCGTCCGGCGACCAAGACGGTAGCGATGGGTCGGACACGACGCTGACCCCCGACGCGACGGTCACCGGGTTGGCGCCGTCGGCATCGACGACGGCGAGATCCCAGGCCCCACCGGCCAGGGCCTTGGACCAGTACGCCAGACGCAGACCGTCGGGGGAGAACGTCTGCCCACCCATGGCGAACGCACCACTGATCAGGCTTCGTCGCCCGGTTCCATCGGGCTCGACGACGACGAGATCGGTCCGTTGTTGAACGCGAGCAGGCCGTTGGTCGCGGCCGTGATGGGAGGCTGGCTTGGCCGTGTGCCGATGAACGCAACGGTCGCCGCCAGCAGAACGATCAGCAGGGCGAGGACCGCGAAGACGAGGACGGCACGCGGGACGCCTTGGCGCCGCACCGCGATGTCCATGGGAAGCCACCTTTCGAGGAAGGTCCACGCGGGCCGCTGTCGCGTGCGACCGGCCTGCGCGACGATGTCAGGGAGGTAATCCGGTCGAGCCTGGCCACCGATCTCGTTGAAGGCGGTGCCCAGCCGATCGGCCGTGAGGGAGCGAGGTTGCGTGTCCTGGTGGCTCATGCGTATCGCTCCGTGGCAGCCGACCTGACGAAGAGCTCGTCGTCGGCAACCGTGATCCGCATCGCGCCGAGCGCCCGGTTCAGGCGGGACTTCGCAGTCCCCACCGGGATTCCCAACGCAGCGGCCGTTTCGGGCAAGGACAGGTCGAGGTAGTAGTGCAGGACGACGACCGCGCGTTGGGCGGGATCGACGGTTGCAAGCATGCGTTCGACGTACATCGCGTCGGTCACCCTGGACGTGGCGTCCGGGACCGGCGCGTCATGGAGCGGCGTGAGTTCGACCTCGAACCGCCCGCGTCGACGGCGAGCCAGGTCGAAACACGCATTGACGAGCAATCGGTGGAGCCAGGCATCGAACCTGTCCGGATCACGAAGTCCGCGCAGGTTCTTCCATGCCTTGAGCGTCGCCTCCTGGACCGCGTCGCGCGCGAGCTCCGGGTCCCGAAGGATCAGCCGGGCTGCCGTGTCCAGTCGCGCAAGGTGCGCGCCGATGAGCACGCCGAAGGCCTCATGATCGCCCTGGCTTGCCCGCTCGACGAGACCTGTCTGGTCCACGGTGCCCCTCGGTGTTGGCGCGGCGGGTGCCGTACCTACCCATACTGACTGGCGCCGGCGCCCAAACCGTTCCGTAGACTCTGGCAGATGCCCGATCCCGTCCTGAGCCGACGCGCGCTCAATCGCGCGCTGCTCGCCCGCCAGATGCTGCTCGAGCGCGTCGACCTGCCGATCGAGCGCGCCGTCGAGCACCTCGTCGCGCTCCAGGCACAGGAACCCTGGGATCCGTACTACCAGCTCTGGTCACGATTGCAGGGCTTCGATCCCCTCGAGCTCGCCCGGCTGCTCGAGGAGCGCCAGCGTCGTGCGGGCAACGTCGATGCTGCGGACGACCATCCATCTCATGACCGCCGACGACTGGCTGGCGCTTCGGCCGGTCCTGCAGGTCGTGTCGGATCGCGGGTTCGCGACCGGGTCTCCGTTCGGGCGCCAGCTCGCCGGGATGGACATCGAGGAGGTGCTGCGACGCCGGCCGGGAGGCCCTCGCCGAACGACCACGGACTGCCAGCCAGCTGCGCAGCATCCTTGGCGAACGGTGGCCGGATCGGGACGCCGCGTCGCTCGCCTACGCGGTCCGCTATCTGCTGCCGCTCGTGCAGACGACGCCGCGTGCGGTCTGGGGCAAGCGCGGGCAGCCGGTCCTCGCGACGGCTCGCATGTGGCTCGGGCGCGAGGTCGGCACCGACACCGATCCGACCGACCTGATCCTGCGCTACCTGCGCGCGTTCGGGCCGGCCAGCGTGATGGACGTCCAGGCGTGGTCGTGGCTGACGAAGCTGACGCCATACGTCGAGGCCTTGCGACCGCAACTGCGGACGTTCCGCGACGAGAACGGCAAGGAGCTGTTCGACGTCCCGGACGGGTTGCTACCCGATCCGGATACGCCGGCCCCGCCACGCTTCCTGCCGACCTACGACAACGTCGTGCTCGGGCACAAGGATCGCAGCCGGATCATCGGGTCGCCGGAGTACTGGCTCGACGGCAAGGCCCAATGGGACGCCGTCTTCGCACGCGGCTCGATCCTGGTCGACGGGTTCGTCACGGCCGGCTGGCGGATGGACCGCGAGGACAAGGGCGGGGCCGTGACGCTGGTCGTCATGCCCGTTCGGAGGGAGCCGCTGAGCCCGGCCGAGCGTGGCCGACATCGAGGCCGAGGCGCGCGACGTGCTGCGGATGGCTGCTCCGGAGGCCGCCCACGACGTGCGGTTCGACACCCCGACGGTCAGCCAGGCCTGAGCCAGGGCCGCAGGCCCGGCGCGACGGCGTTCAGGCCGTGATGTCAGCCTCGGGCTCTTCGGCGACCGGAACGGCGCTGCTGCTCAGGTGGCTCACCTCGACGATCGTCGGGTGCCCGTCGCGATCCTTCCAGCGCGTCTCGAGGCGCGTCTCGTCGGTCTCGCCGACCAGGTGGAGCACGGCCGTGTAGCCGGAACCGGCCATCTCGACCGACTCGACCTCGGCCGACGTCAACGGCAGCGGGAGCATCGCCATGAGCTCGCCCGGTTGCCGGCGCAGCTCCGCGCTGAGGTCCTCCAACGCCCTGCCGACATCGCCTGCCATGAGCGCGTCGATGTGGCCCTGGGCATGCTGCTGAACCGTCTGTTCGTCCATCGCAGGAGTGTTTTCCTGACGGCCCGACGACCACCTCAACGCACGCGGCGATCTGCTCGCAAGCGCATTGAGCCCTCACCGTAGACTGGGGCACGCAACACGGGCCGAATCGAGGGTGGGCGTGATCGGGACGAGCCGCATGCGGCGCTCAGCGCTCTGGCTGTTGCTGGCTGTGTCGCTCGCGGCGCCCATCCTGTTCGTCTGGGTCCGCGACCACACGCCCGCGGACGGCGCCCGCATCTCGTGGTACGAGGACGCGTGGACCGCCGATGGGGTCCTGATCGACCCGATCGACGCCCCGGCGGCCGGCCTCGAGGACGGCGATCTCGTCCTGGCCGTGGACGACCGGTCGATCGAGACCTGGCTCAGCGTGGTGGCTGACCCGTCCGTTCCACGACCGAACCCGTCCCTCGCGATGCCCTACGAGGTCCGACGCGATGGTGCGCTGCTGACGCGTCGAGGTCGACTGGGCCACTCCCTCGATCGGATCCGCCTTGGTCGAAGGCTGGGGCTTCGTCGTGTTCTCGATCGTGTTCGGCGCCGTGGGCGCGTTCGTCTTCGCGCGCAGACCCGACGAACCCGCCGCGATCCCGCTGCTGTTCATCGCCAGTGCGGCGGCCGGCAGCAGCGTCCCGTGGTTCCTCGGCTCGTCGGTGAGCGACATCGTCCTGGGCCCGCAGTTCCTGCTGTTCGCACTGCTCACCGGCCCGCTGTACATGCTGCTGTGGCCGGCCGCGCTCCACCTCGCGTTCGTCTTCCCATACCGGCTGCCCGCCCTCGATCGGCGGCCGTGGCTGGTCCCCGCGGCATACCTGGCAGGGTTTGGCGCGTACGTCGCCCTGATGGTCGGTGGGTGGCTGCTCTCGCCGACCCTGTCGGAGTGGCTTGGGACGTGGCCACTCGCGCAACTCGCGGTCGTCGTCCCGACGCTGACCGTGACGCTCGCGATCTTCGTGCGCAGCTACCGGCGCACGACCGACGTCGCGGCGAAGAACCGGATGCGCTGGGCGGCCTTCGGCGCGGTGGCGAGCGGGGCGACAACCCTGGCGCTCTTCTGGCTGCCGGAGCTGCTGCTCGGCCACCCGATCGTCGGTTCGTCGTGGCTCGGGATCGTGGCGTTGTTCTTCCCGTTCGGGCTGGCCATCGGGATCCTGCGCTACCACCTCTTCGACATCGATGTCGTCGTCAACCGCACGCTGGTCTACGGCGGTGTCACGCTCGGGATCCTGGCGAGCTACGCGATCGTCGCCGCGGCGCTCGGATCGCTCGTCGGGAGCGAGCAAGGGATCGGGGTCGAGCTGCTGGCGACCGGGGCGGCCGCGCTCGTCGCGTTGCCGCTGCGCGACGCGCTGCAACGAACCGTGAACCGGCTCATGTACGGCGACCGCGACGAGCCATGGCGCGCGATGCATCGGCTCGGCGACGTGCTCGAGTGGGCCGCCGAACCGGACCGTGCGTTCCCCGCGATCGTCGACACGGTCGCCGACGCGCTGCGGGTTCCGTTCGTGGCGCTCGCGCTTGTCGACGTGGACGGCACCGAACGTGTCGTGGCCGAACGAGGCGAGGCGCGCGGCGCCACCGTGGATCAGCCCCTCCTCCACGGCACGGAGCGAGTCGGTCGGCTCGTGCTGGGTGTGCGTCCCGGTGAGACCGGGTTCCGTGGCGACGAGCGGCGGCTGCTCGAGGACCTCGGGCGGCAGGCGGGCACCGCGATCAGCGCGATCCGGCTGCGGGACGATCTCGCGCTCTCGCGGGAGCGGCTCGTCGTCGCCCGCGAGGAGGAGCGCCGTCGGCTCCGGCGGGACCTCCATGATGGCCTCGGGCCGTCGCTGGCCGCGATCGGCCTGCGCGCCGAGGCCTCCGCTGCGACGCTCGGGTCGGACCCCGAGGGTGCTCGACAGCTCCTGAACGAGCTGGGAGGCGATGTCCGCGTGGCGTTGACCGATGTTCGCCGCCTCGTCGACGGGCTGCGACCACCGGCGCTCGACGAGCTTGGGCTCGTCGAAGCGGTGCGCCAGCAGGCCGTGCGCCTCGAGGCAGGTGGCACGGCCGGGACGCCGACGATCACCGTCGAAGCGAGGCCGGAGCCACTCCCCGAGTTGACCGCCGCGGTCGAAGTTGCGGCATATCGGATCGCCCTCGAAGCGCTCACCAACGCGGTGCGCCACGCCTCCGCGACCACGTCCCGCGTGCTGTTCGATGCGACCGGCGAAGGCACGCTCCAGCTCGAGGTCGTCGACGACGGGCAAGGGCTGCCGAGCGTGCCGGTGCCCGGCGTCGGCCTCGAGTCGATGCGCGAGCGCGCCGAGGAGCTGGGCGGCACGTTCGTTGTCGAAGCCGGGGCCGTCGGTGGGACGCGCGTCGTCGCACGGCTACCCCTCGCCAGCGTCCCGCGGCCGGCATCCCGTTCCGTGGCCGTCCCCGAGTCCGCGGAGCCCGACCAGGCAGGTCTGCCGGCGCCTGAGGCGTCACCGCGCATGACACCCGGCGACGAGCCGCGCGCTGAAACGCGGATCCTCATCGCCGACGACCACGACTCGTTCCGCAGCGGCCTGCGGGCGGTGCTCGGGACGGCCGACGACCTCGTCGTCGTCGGCGAAGCCGCGTCAGGATCCGACGCCGTCAGCCAGGTCGCGGCACTCCACCCGGACGTCGTGCTGATGGACCTGACGATGCCCGGCATGGATGGGATCGAGGCGACCCGCCGGATCGTGGACGCCGCCCCCCACGTCGCGGTGCTCGTGCTCACGATGTCCGACGACGACGATTCGGTCTTCGCGGCGATCCAGGCCGGGGCGCGCGGATACCTGCTCAAGGGCGCCCAGCGCGCCGAGCTCGTCCGATCGGTGCGGGCCGTAGCGGCCGGCGACGCGATCTTCGGTCCAGCCGTGGCGCGGCGGCTGATGGCCTACTTCTCCACGGCCCACACCGAGCGGTACCGAGGCCGCGTTCCCCGAGCTCACGGAACGGGAGCGTGAGATCCTCGAGCTGGTCGCACAGGGGCGATCGAACGCCGACATCACGGCGCACCTGGTGCTCTCGCCGAAGACCGTGCGCAACCACGTGTCGAACATCTTCTCGAAGCTCCAGGTCCGCGACCGCGCCGAGGCAATCGTCCGGGCCCGCGAGGCCGGTCTTGGCGGCGAGATCGCCGGCGGCCGGATAAGTCAGGACACGAAACAGGACACCGGTCCCGTGACGACGGGACACGCCCCGGAACACGCTGCGCCAAACCGAAGCGTGGGAGGTTCCCTGATGCGTGTCCTTGTTCGAAGCCTTGCCCTGGCCATGGCGCTCGCCGCGATCCCGCTGGCAAGCGTCGCGGCCCACGAATGCATCGTCGTCAACCGATCTGACACCGGAAACGAGCACGCCTCGGGTTCCGGCCGCTGGTTCACCCTGACCCTGGAGCAGCTGTTCTCGGACACCGAGGACTTCGGGTTCCCCGACCTCACGGCGGCCCAGGTCGAGTACGCCGCGAACCTGTCGCTCGACTCCGGCGTCCCAGCCTCGTTCACGTTCCGTGCCGACAAGACCCTCCTCGAGGACGCGGCCGGCTGGCAGAAGAACGGCCACAGCACCGATGGCAAGGGCATCGACCACTTCTTCGACGTCTACGGCGAGACGTTGATCGGGGCGCTGTTCGCGGCCCTGCAGAACGCCTAGGTCAGCAAGGAGGGACGATCCATGGTCCGATCGGTGGCACGCACCGCCTATCCCGTCGTCGCGGGGCTGTTCGTCGCCTGCGCGATCATCCAGGTCTTCCTCGCCGGCCTCGGCGTGTTCGACGACCCGAGCTCCTTCATCACCCACCGAAACTTCGGTTACATGATCGGGTGGTTGACGCTCGTGCTCCTGGTGGTCGCGCTCGTCGGCCGGATGCCGCGCCGGTTCGTCGGGTTGGCCGTGCTGCTGCTGGTCCTGTTCTCGCTGCAGTCCGTGTTCGTGGCCCTACGGGAGGACATGCCCGCTGTCGCGGCGCTTCACCCGCTCAACGGCTTCTTCATCCTGGCCGTCGCCGGGATCGCGACCTGGACCTCGTGGAAGGCCCGGGCCACGGCCCCGACGCCTCAGCCCGCCGCGACATCGAGCGCGGCCCCGTCCCCTGCCGATGCCTGAGCCGCTGAATCTTGCCGGCCTGCTGCTCGTCGCCGGGGCGCTGATTGGCGCCGCGGCGGCGAGCCACCCCGTTCTGTTCCCCGTCTGGTCGGCGCCGCGTGACGAGCGCCTGCGGATCGTCGGCGCCCATCGGTCGGCGTGGACGATGCTCAACGCCGGCTTCCTGATCGCGACCGTGGCCACGGCCGGCGGCCTCGCGGCCCTCGCCGTGGCCGAGGCGAACGACCCCGGCGTCGTGGCCGCGCTCGCGGCGGTGCTCGTCTCGTACGCCGTGGCCGGCGGACTGTGGTGCGCGGTCGTGGCGATCCGTTCGTTGACCACGCCGGCCCTTGCCGACCTCGCGGCGCGCGGAGCCGACACGGAACCGTCCGAGACCATCCTGAATGCCGCTCTCTGGGGACTCTTCGGGGCGTTCACGCTCGCGACCGGCGTCGCGCTGCTCGCCCTCGCCGGGATTGTTGGCGTGGGCGGGATCGTGGCAGTCCCGGTCGCCGCCCTCGCCGCCCTCGTCGCAGGCGTCGCCATCGTCGCGTACCTCGTGACCGGCGATTCCGTACCCGCGGTCCTGTATCTGCCCACGATCCTGATCGGGATCGCCTTGCTCGCCGGCTGGACCTGACGGACACCACGCCGCGAGCCGGCCCCCTTGACCGTCTCGGGCAATCGCGCCACAGTGCCGGACGTCGGCAGCCCGTGACCGCGGGCGCGTCGGCTTCCGGGGACGGCGCGGAGGGATGAGCATGGTCCGATCGCCGGCGCGGAGCGCCTTTCCATTCGTCGCTGGCCTGTTCACAGCCTGCGCGGTCATCCAGGTCTTCCTCGCCGGGCTCGGCGTGTTCGACGACCCGAGTGCCTTCATCACGCATCGAGACTTCGGCTACGCGTTCAGCCTCCTGCCGATCGTGATGCTCGTTCTCGCCCTCGTCGGCCGAATGCCGCGACGCTTCGCTGGCCTGAGCGCGCTGCTCTTCGGGCTGTTCATCCTGCAGTCCGTCTTCGTGGCGATGCGCGAGTCGATGCCGGCCGTCGCGGCACTCCATCCCCTCAACGGCTTCCTGATCCTGGCGGTCGGCGCACTCACGACCTACTGGTCATGGCAGGCCCGGGGCGCGTCGACCGAACCTGTCGATGCCCGCGCGTAGCGCGCCGGCTAGGTCGACGTCGCCGGCGGCCGCCATCTGCTCGACGAACGGCGCCCGCCAGGCCGGCGGCTCGAACGGATCGGCGAAGTACTCGGTGATGTGGTGGACCTTGCCGCCCTCGAATTCGGCGATCCCGACGTAGCTGACCGGCACACCGTTGCCGTAATCGATCGTGCCCTCGATGACGACCAGGTCGCCCGACTCACGGATCCCGCGAATGTCCATCTTGGGCGCGTTGCCCGTCTTGTCGGTGTACTGCTCGTTGATCTTCCGCGAGCCTTCCTTGCGGATGCGCTCGCCGGACTGCGGCCATTCCTGGACGAAGTCGTCGGTGGCGAGATCGTCCAGGACCCCGGCCACCTTGGCCAGTTCACCGGACTCGACGGCCGCGCGATAGCGCGCGATTGCCTCACTGTTGTCCCCCATCGTCGGAACCTCCTCTTGGATCGACCCCCGGCCCGTACGGTGTACGCCGATCGAGCCGCGAAGGCAAGGGGCGTCAGCCGGCAGCGACCCGGATGCCGCGCGGTTCGTCAATGCGCCCGTCGGCCAGCTCGAGGATCTCGTCGCGCCCGACGAGCAGTGGACACAGGATCGTCGTGACCTGCCTCATTGGGCGAACTGTAACCAGCCGAGGCGCCGTCGCATCGGTCGTTTGACGGATGACCTCACGCACGACATGAAAAGACCGGGGCGCCGCTGTCGGCGCCCCGGTCTGTGCTCAGAGCCGGCTACTTAGCGCGGCCTGCGCTCTCGCTTCGGAGTAAGGACGAGGACCGAGGCCAGGATGCCCGCGAGAACCACGAGCATCACGCGCCCAGCTGTCCGAGGTCGGCGAGCTGGTCGGCCCGAGCGTGTCGGTTGGCGGCAGGGTCGGCGTGGCCGTCAAGCCACCGACGCTGTCCTCAGGAGTCGGGGTCGGCGTCGGCGTCGGGTGTGGGTGTCGGCGTCGGCGTCGGCGTCGGCGTCGGGTGTCGGCGTCGGCGTCGGTGTCGGCGTCGGCGTCGGCGTCGGCGTCGGCGTCGGCGTCGGCGTCGGCGTCGGCGTCGGCGTCGGCGTGTCTTCCGGCGTCGGCGTCGGCGTCGGCGTGGGTGTCGGGGTTGGCGTGTCTTCCGGCGTCGGCGTCGGCGTCGGCGTCGGTGTCGGCGTCGGCGTCGGCGTCGGCGTCGGCGTCGGCGTCGGCGTCGGCGTCGGCGTCGGGGTTGGCGTGTCTTCCGGCGTCGGGGTCGGCGTCGGCGTCGGTGTCGGCGTCGGCGTGTCTTCCGGCGTCGGCGTCGGCGTCGGCGTCGGCGTCGGGGTTGGCGTGTCTTCCGGCGTCGGGGTCGGCGTCGGGGTCGGCGTCGGTGTCGGCGTCGGCGTCGGCGTGGGGTCGGAGTCGGCGTCGGCGTCGGCGCAGGTGGGCAGCCGTGCGTGATGGTCAGCGTCCCCTCGTCACCCGTGAAGGTCACGAACGTGGTCGCGTGGTCAGGCTCGGTGTCGAACCATGGCGTCACGAACTTCCACGACGACGATCCGCCGCCGGCCTGCTGCCACGACCCGGCCTGGGCCACGCCGTTGACGGTCAGCGCGGTCGGGCTGTCGCCGGTCCAGATCCAGACCGTCGTGCCGGGCGCAGCGTCCTTGCAGTCCTCCTTGACCGGCCAGCCGTTGCCGGCCCAGCCTTCGGTCGCGCCGAGCGCGACGCCGGTCCCGGGGCCGATGCATGGAAAGGGCCAGCATCGAAGCCACGGCCAACCAGCCGAGCGATCTCATGCCGAAACGTCGACTTCGCGGATTGGTGATGACGGGCGGGTGCGCATGGGCGGCTCCTCCGAAGCAGCGGGACATGGTGTCGGCGGAGGCATCGGTAAAGCGCCGCAAGCGCCCCCGAGCGCCCGATGCGACATCAGAAGTGTCCGATCGTCCTGATCATCATGACGACTTATGGGCTAGGACCCACCTTGCGTTCTCATAACAGTCCCATTCCATGCAACGGCAATGCCGATGCACGCATTCGGAGAGATTCGCTGCGACGGCTCATCCGCGATGGTTGCGCCATGAGCGGACCGACAGGAGCCGGGGAGAGGATCGAAGTGCAGTACACGCTCGAGGACGAAGTCCTCATCATCGACCATCTCGACGACCCGCCCGAGGACTTTGGCGAGGCGCTCGCTCTAACGCTCGGCGCCGATGACGCGGCGGACGGCGAGCGAATGCTCGAGGCCGGGCTGGGCGGGACGTCGGCCTCGGTGCAGCGGGTGTCGCGGCGCCCGAAGTAGCGGCGCTCGCGATCAGCCATCCCTCGCCAGCAGGGCGTGCATGTCGCCGACCGGACCGAGGTGCTGGAGCTTGTCCGGGTTGACGACGGAACGGATCGCCACGATCAGCCCGTCACGGACCTCGATCGCGATCACGCCCAGCAGCTCGCCCGCGGCGTTGCGCAGCACGGCTCCCGGCTCGCCGTTCACCTCCACGACTCGCGCCACCGCCCGGCCGGCCATCCCGGCCCGCCACCATGCAGCCAGCGTCCGGATCGCGTGGTCGCGACCCTCGAGCGCCCGCATGACCGCCGGAACCTTTCCGCCGCCGTCGCCGTGGAGCACGACGTCCTCGGCGAGCATCCGCTCGAGCGTCTGGACGTCGCCGTGGTCGACTGCCGCAAGGAAACCGGCGACCAGCGCCCGATGGTCCTCACGAGACGCCTCGAATCGCGGCCGCCGCTCCGTCACGTTGCGACGGGCCCGCGACGCCAGCTGTCGGGCGTTCTCCGGGCTCGTCCCGACGATCGAGGCGATCTCCGGGTACTCGTACTCGAACACGTCCCGGAGCAGGAGCACGGCGCGCTGCTCCGGGGACAGCCGCTCGAGGAGGGCAAGGAAGGCGTACGACACCATGTCGGCCACCTCGGCATGCCGTTCTGGATCCGCGCCCTCGTCGGTGACGATCGGCTCGGGGAGCCACTCCCCGACGTAGGTCTCGCGGCGCACCCGGGCCGACTTCAGCTGATCCAGCGCGAGGCGCGTCGTCACCGTCGCCACGTACGCACGGGGCGATTCGAAGCGGGTGCCCGCCTCGACCGCCCCGTGCACGCGCAAGAGGGCCTCCTGGACCACGTCCTCGGCTTCGGCAACGCTGCCGAGCATCCGGTACGCGATCGAGAACGCATACGGGCGGAGCTCCTCGAGCAGCGCGGTGTCGTCGATCACGCGGCCTTCGATGCTCCTTCGACTGGCGTCTCCGCGGCGCCGAGGCTCGTTCGCCAGCTGTGCCGCGGCGTCCAGCCGAGCTCGCGCTTGGCCTTCGCGTTCGAGGCCCCACGGACCTCCGTCATCACGACCGCGGCCACCTCGCCGCCGAGCAGCCGCCCGAGCCAGCGCGGGACGCGCATCGGCGGCTTGGCGCCGAGTCGCCGCGAGACGACCGGAAGCCACTCGGCGACCGGAGCCGGCTCATCGTCGGCGATCTGGTAGATGCCGCGCGCACCGCGCTCCGCGGCGATGACCGTGGCTTCGGCCGCGTCCTCGATGTGCACGAACGACCAGATGCCGGCGCCGTTGCCGATGATCGGCAGCTTGCGGGCGCGAAGCGCCTCGAGCATCTCGCCTCCAGGTTCCATCCCGGTGCCCGGACCGTACAACCCGGCGTAGCGGAGCACCACGCCTTCGGTCCAGTCCGCCTCGAGCGTTGCTCGCTCGACGTGGCGAATGGCGGCGAGCGTCTCACGCATCGCGGGGACCGGGTTCGGGTCGAGCGGCTCGTCCTCATGCTTCACCGCTGCGCCCGTTCGGGCGAACGGCCAGCCGGCGAACGACTGGGCGACGAAGCGACGGATGCCGACCGCACGACCGGCGGCCAGGAGATGGTCCGTGCCCTCGGTCCGCAGCCGGTTCGTCATCGCGAACGAGGCCGCGAAGTCACGCATGTCGACGTGCCCCAGGTCAGTCAGCTCATGGACGATCACCTCCGGCTGGAAGCTGGCGACGGCCGTTGCCACCTGCTCGGCATCGAGCCCGTCGGCGAGGAACGGCGTCGCGCCCTGCCGGCGGAGCTGGTCGAACTTGGCGGGCGTTCGGGTCGTACCGGCCACGTCGTGGCCTCTGGCCACGAGCCTCGGAACGAGCTGGCGGCCGATGGCGCCGGTGGCGCCTGCAACGAAGATCTTCATCGTGTCTGTCCTCAGCGCGGGATTGTCTGGGGGTCCTGCGCGGGAGACGAGATAGGGTCCTCGGCCGTGACAGCGCGCGGCGGACTGGACGGATGTCCATGCCGGGGCCGTCATCTGCCCGGTGCGGCGGGTCGCCACTCCCCGGAGACTCCGCCCATGACGTCGACCTACTCCTACCTCGCGACCTACCCGGCCGACACGACTCCGGCCCGCCGATGGGAGATCTGGGACGCCGTCGCGCCGCTCTTCGAGCAGCACGGCTTCCACGGGGTCACGATCGACGAGCTGGCCGCCGAGGCCGGCCTCCGAACCGCCGACCTGTATCGGCACTTCTCGAGCAAGCAGGTCCTCGCGCTGTTCCCGCTGTCACGCTCGAACGGGATCTACCAGTCGTGGGTCCGCCGCGCGGTGAGCCTCCCGCGGGATCCCGAGGTTCGCGGGCGAGCGATGCTCGACTTCGCTGCAGAGCACGCAGTTGCCTGGCGGCTTGCGCTCGACCTGGCCACCGAGATGATCATGACCCCGCCCCTCGACCGGTACGCGGGGCGCCTCGTCAAGGAGGCCCGCGAGGACTTCGGGGCGATCGTCGCCTCGGTCGACCTGAACATGACACCCGGCCAAGTACATGCACCTGTACAAGGCGTTCCACGAGGTCGTCACGCCCGACGCCTCCGGACGCCAGGCATTTGGCCGCGGCGCGACGGCGGCCGTCACGACGTACTGGCCGCTTCGCTCGTAACGCGCGGCTCGCAACTACGTCCTGGCCCTGCGAATGCTTCCAGAAGCGGAAATAGCGGTCGTAGTTCCGCTTGATTGGAACATCGCAGTGCCGAAAGCGATTCCTCGCTGCCGCGAGGCGTGCGAACCTTTCGCGACCGTCGCTCGTCTGGATACACGTGATGCCGATCTTGAGCGTCCTTCCCGCACCGTCACCGGGGGGATCCGAGCCCGATCTTGACGGGCCGGCCAACGACCCGCCGCTGGACGACGCCCACGCCCGCTTCCTGCAGCTTGCTCGTCGCGACCTGGACCGCGCCTATCGACTGGCAGGGCTGATCCTGGGGGATGCCCTCGAAGCCGAGGACGCGGTCCAGGACGCCTTGCTGCGAGCGTGGCGCTCGATGGGCTCGGTTCGCGACATCGAAGGCTTCCAGGCGTGGTTCGACCGCATCCTCGTGAACGGCTGCCGCGACCGGCTTCGTCGCCGCCGGACGATCCGCTTCATCCCGCTCGATCCGAGCGTCGATCCGGCCATGCCATCTGACCCGTTCCGCGCCATCGCCGAACGGGACGCCCTGCTCGGCGGGCTGGCTGCGCTCGATCCCGACGAGCGCGTGGTCATCGTCCTCCACTACTGGGCGGACCTCTCCCTCGAGCAGATCGCCGCCCGGATCGGCGCACCGCTCGGGACGGTCAAGTCCCGTCTGCATCGGGCGCGACGCCGCCTCCGAGACGAGCTCGAACGCATGGCATCGACGACCGCCACGCTCACCAGCGGCCCGACCCTCGCGGACCAGGAGCACGACGCATGAGCGACGAGATGGACGTCCTCTTCGACCACCGGCTGCGCAACGCCCTCCACGGCACCAGCCTGCCGCCGGCTCCGGCCTCGCTTCGCGACGCCCTCGAGGATCTGCCGCGGACGGCGGGCGGAACGACCGCTCGATCCGTGCCGCGCTGGACCGCCGGGGCCGCCCTCGCGGCAGGCTTGGCCGCGGTCGCGGTCCTCGGTGGGGCGGCCATCTTCGGCCTGGGCGGGCTGGGGCCCGCTGGTAACGCGACGCCAACGCCGAGCCCGTCCGCATCGGCATCGCCGAGCCCGACGCCCTCGCCCTCGCCGTCGTCGGAGACGTTCGACGTCCTGAGCCCGGCACAGATTCTCGAACGGCGGGCGGACGGCACCCTCGGCAGCGAGCGGATCGACATCTGGGGCTTCTTACAGCGCGCGATACCCGCTCTCCCCGGCCGACCACGCCATTGGAGCTCTGCCGGCGAGGGAATCGCCGAGAACGATGCGCTGATCGGCGCCTTCTCCGAGGACGGCATATGGACGCCCAACCCGGCCGCCGGGGCGGTCGCTCGATACGTACTGGCCGCCGGATATCCTGCGCGACGATCCCGAGGCCATCGGCCTGTTCTCCGTCGCACCGCCTGATCTGTCAGCGCCGCCCAAGACGATCCTGGTCATCGCTCAACGGGCATTTCGTCGAGCCACGTGCCGCTCGAGTGCTCCGCCTACCGCGGCCCCGCCCTGCATCGACCGCTTCGTCGTCGACGACGTGATCAGCTTCGATGACCCGTACGCGAGCGCGAGCGCGAGCCCCGACGCGAGCGCGACCCCCTTCCCGTTCGACTCGCCGCCGCCGCCACCGAGCTCGATGGCGAACTGCAGTCAGCCTCGTGCCGCAACCGGCCCTGAGCCGGGCGACCCCGTCGATTTC
This sequence comes from uncultured Chloroflexia bacterium, assembly GCA_963721655.1. Lineage (GTDB taxonomy): Bacteria > Chloroflexota > Limnocylindria > Limnocylindrales > CSP1-4 > DASTYU01. The sequence continues at coordinate 384,043 of CAVRKH010000014.1, forward strand.
GGATATGCGAGAGAAGGCTGGATCCCGAGGGCCGAGCTCCCCTTCGAGTTCCTCGGCAGCGAGCTGCTGCCGGCGGTCGTCTACTACGCCGAGGTCGACCCGGACATCCCGTTCGGCCCGTGGCAGGAGCCCGTGACCGGCACGGCCGACGACTACCGCTGGTGGGGCACCTCGGTCTGCGTCGCCAGCGAGAGCGGCATCTTCTACACCTGGGTCCCCGGCAGCACGTACAAGGTGTACCGGGACGGCCGCCGCGTCGACGGCGGCGACCCCTTCGATCCGCCGCCCAGCGCGACACCGGCGCCCTGATTCTCTAGGCCGGCCGTTTCGCGCAGATCGCGATACGAAGGATCACGAATTCAGCGGGCTTCACCGGCGCGAAGCCCACGAGGACGATGACCCGGCCGTTGTCGATGTCGTTCTGGGTCATCGTCGTTCGATCGCAGCGCACGAAGAACGCGTCCTTCGGGCGGTTGCCCGGGAACGCACCGTCGCGGAAGAGCGTGTACAGGAAGTTGCCGATGTTGGCGCTCAGCTCGGCCCACAGCGGTTCGTCGTTGGGCTCGAAGACGGCCCATTGCGTGCCCTCGTCGATCGATGCCTCGATGAATAACCCGAGCCGCCGGATCGACACGTACTTCCAGTCCGAGGCGAGCTGGTCCGCGCCGCGCAGCGTTCGCGCGCCCCACACGACGGTTCCTCTCGCCAGGAAGGTGCGGATCGTGTTGATCCCGCGTGGGTTGAGGTGGTCGGTTTCGGCCTTCGTCAGCTCGGTCACCAACCCGGTTACTCCCTGCACGCTGCCGTCCGGCCCGGCAGGCGCCTTCCAGACGCCGCGGTTGACGTCGGTTCGCGCGTAGATCCCGCAGATCGCCCCGCTCGGTGCGAACGCGGCCGACCGGTTGCCGGCGAGCGGATCTGGCGCCAGGAGCCACGGGAAGTACAGGGCCGCGTTCGTGAGGTCGTCGGACTGGGCGATCAGCCCCTCGACGGCGGCCGCGGTGACATCTGCGGAGCTCTGCCAGCCAGCCGGCGGGTCGACGATCAGCATCGCCCGGTTCCCTTTCGCCCACACGGCCGCAGCGTTCCAGGTCTGGCGACTGACGTCATCGTCCGGCCCAAGCGGTGGGATTGCGACAAGGTTGACGCGTTCCCTAGCCCTGTCGAGCATCGGCACGCCGCGGTCCACGATCTCGGCGTTGGTCGGCCTGGCTCCCCGTCGCCAGCCGCGGACGCGGCAGATCAGAGCCCGGCGGCCGCCGTTCTCGAAGAACAGCCGAACGACGTGACCCATGGAAAACGTCTTCGAGAGCCCGCCGAACACGCGCTCGAAGTCGGTGAAGCTGGTGACCAGCCGAGGTCGATCGGTGGGCCCACGGACGCTTCCGCCGATGAAAGCAGTGGTCGATGTCGAGACGCCTTCGATCGTGCGCACTGAGGACGGGATCTCCTCGATGTACACGCCCGGGTACGTGATCGGGATGTCCGGCATACCACGTACTGTGGTCCCGGGACGCGACGACTGTCGAGGGCTGAGCCGAACGCCGAGGCGTACAGTGCCCGCACCACGATGACGACCGAGCGGCACACCACGAGGGACGAGCTCCTCGACCGCGCTCGCGCCGCGTACGACTCGATGGCGTGGGCGACCGCCGTCGAGCTCCTGATGGCAGCCGACCGCGAGGCGCCGCTCGAGATCGACGGGCTCGAGCTGCTCGCCATCTCGGCGCACCTCGTCGGGCGCGACGACATCTCGATGCAGACCGGGATGCGTGCATTCGCCGTCGGCGCGGCGTCGGGCGACGTCGAACGCGCTGCCCGAGCCGGCTTCTGGACGGGCATGAGCTTTGCGTTCCGTGGCGAGATGGCCCAGGCCGGTGCGTGGTTCGGCCGTGCCGCCGAGGTGATCGAGAAGTCCGGGCGGGACTGCGTCGAGTCCGGCTACTTGCTCATCCCGATCGGACTCGGACAGTTGGAAGGAACACGAACCCGAGGCGGCGTTCCAGACGTACCAGCAGGTTGCGGCGATCGCCGAGCGCTTCGGCGACGTCGACCTGGCGACGTTCGGGCGGCTGGGTCGCGGCGAGGCGCTGATCGCAATGGGCGAGCGCGACCGCGGGATCCGCCTGATCGACGACGCGATGGTCGGCGTGACGGCCGGCGAGGTGTCGCCGTCGGTGGCCGGCATGGTCTACTGCGCGACCATCGAGGATTGCCACTCGGTCTTCGACATGCGACGGGCACAGGAATGGACGACCGCGCTCACCGACTGGTGTGCCACCCAGCCCGACCTCGTGTTCCGTGGCCGGTGCCTCATCTACCGCGCCGAGCTCATGCGTTTCCACGGCGACTGGTCGACCGCCGCCGACGAGGTGCAGCGCGCGCGGCTCGTGCTTGCCGGACCACCGGTCAACCCGGCGATCGGCGAGGCACATTACGAGGAGGCCGAGCTGCACCGGGTCCGTGGCCGGTTCGACGAGGCCGAACGCGCGTACGCCGAAGGCAGCGCGTTCGGCCGTCGACCCGAGCCTGGCCTCGCCCTGCTCCGGCTCGCCCAGGGTCGGGCCGCCTCCGCCCGCAGCATGATTGCCCGAGCGCTCGAAGAGCGGCCCGACGACCCGCGGCTGCTCGAGGCGGCGGTGACGATCGCGCTCGGGCGGAACGACGCTGCCGAGGCACGGTCGTTCGTCGAGCCCCTCCGCCAGGCCGCCGGCACGGACGTCCCGACGCTGCTCGAGGCCATCACCGCGCGCGCAGAGGGCCAGGTCCTGCTCGCCGAAGGCGAACCTCGCGAGGCGCTTCGATCGCTGCGCGCTGCGTTCGGACTGTGGCGGGAGCTCGATGCGCCGTATGACGCGGCGCGTGTTCGGGTTGCGATCGCCCAGGCGTGTCGTGCGCTTGGCGACGACGAGACCGCCGAGCTCGAGACCGCCGCCGCGAGGCGCGTCTTCGAAGCGCTTGGCGCGGCGCCCGCGTTGGCGGACACTGGATGGTGGCGCCGGGCACCCAAGCCACGGACTCAGCCCGCGCGAGGTCGAGGTGCTCCACCACCTCGCCGGCGGACGGACCAATCGCGAGATCGCCGACGAGCTCGGGATCAGCGAGCGGACCGTGGACCGGCACGTGAGCAACCTGTACACGAAGCTCGACGTGTCGACGCGGGCGGCCGCCACGGCCTGGGCATACGAGCACGGACTCGCCTGAGTACCCATGCCTGCCGCGTGATCGATTGGGTACTTCCGCGGATGCGGGAGCACCTCGCGCACTCCTAGCCTCGCTCTCGGCGATCGGTCCTCCGATCGCCTCCGACCCAGACAAGACCGGCGAGCGAGGACCGACCAATGACCGCCACTGCCACCCCGACCACCCAGCGCACCGACGTCCTCGATCATCGGCGCCGGTCAGGCCGGCCTTGCCGCCGGCTACCACCTCCAGCGGCTCGGCATCGCCGCGCGGATCGTCGAAGCGGACGACCGCGTCGGGGACGTCTGGCGACGCCGCTACGACTCGCTGAAGCTGTACTCGCCGGCGCGCTACGACGCCCTGCCGGGCATGCCATTTCCGCTCCCGAAGCGCGCCTTCCCGACCGGCCGCGAGATGGCCGACTACCTCGAGACGTATGCGGGCAACTTCGGGCTCCCGGTCGACACGGGCGTCCGGATCGAGCGCCTCGAGGCGCCGGCCCGCGAGGGCGAGCCGTTCGTCGCGACCGCCGGTGACCGACGGTACGAGGCGGGCCAGGTCATCGTGGCCACCGGCGCGTTCCAGCGCCCGCGGGTGCCCGCCTTCGCGACCGAGCTCGACCCCGCGATCCGCCAGCTCCACTCGAGCGAGTACCGCAACCCGTCGCAGCTCGCCGACGGCCCGGTCCTCGTCGTCGGGCTGAGCCATTCGGGCGCCGATCTCGCGCACGAGATCGCCGCGACCCACCCGGTCATCGTGTCCGGCAAGTCGCACGGCCAGATCCCGGTTCCGCTCGAAAGCCGGCGCGGCCTGCTTGGCTTGGCCGGTGTTCCAGGCGTTCATCTGGCACGTCGCGACGCTCGACACGCCGATCGGCCGAAAGATGGCGCCCGAGGTCAAGAAGGGCGGCGGTCCCCTCCTCCGCTGGCGCAAGCCCGAGTTGCTGGCCGCCGGCGTCGAGCTCGTCGAACGCTCGGACGATTGGAGTCCAGGACGGCAAGCCGGTGCTCGCCGACGGGCGCGTGCTCGACGTCGCGAACGTCGTGTGGTGCACCGGCTTCTGGAGCGACTACAGCTGGATCAGCCCCTCGATCGAGCTCGACGAGCATGGCTGGCCGGTGCAGTACCGCGGCGTGTCACGGACGTGCCCGGCCTGTACTTCATGGGCCTCCTCTTCCAGTACTCGTTCACGTCGATGCTCGTCCGCGGCGTCGATCAGGATGCGCGAGTACGTGGCGGACCGGATCGCTGAGCGGCAGGCCGCCGGGGCGCGTGCTGCGAGCGTGGTCGCGGCGACCACGACGACGCAGTCGACCTGACCTTCCCGGATGGTGTCTCGTTTCAGGCAGGGTGCGAGATGCTTCCACTCAAGCGGAAGTACCGCTGGACCTGGCCGGTCACCAAGTGCGCCGCGACGCTCCGACCTGACCGTCGCGAGAGCTCCGGACTCACTATTGAGCGATCACGTCGAACTCGTGATACACACGATTGTTCCGCTTCGTTGGAAGCATCCGCGGGGTGGCCCCGGAGCGATGTCAGGTCGGCCGGGACGAAGGCCGGGTGTACGGTGAACCGGGGAGGTTCTTCCTGATGTCCCGTCCGGTCCTGCTCGCGTTCGTCGTCTTCGTCGTCTTCGCCGGCTCGAACGCGACCGCCGTCAAGGTGGTCCTCGGCGAGCTGCCGCCGTTCTGGTCGGCCGGTCTCCGGTTCGCTGCTTGCCGGCGCGTTGCTGTTGGCGCGTCACCCTGATTCAGGGTCGTGCCGCGCCGCGCGGCCACCAGCTGCTTGGCACCGTGCTGTTCGGCGTCTTCGCGATTCGCGCTCGCCTACTTCTTCCTGTACCAGGCGCTCGAGGACGCCGGCGCGGGCACGACGATGACGGTCCTCGCGATCGTGCCGCTGCTGACCGTGCTGCTCTCGGTCGTGCACGGGATCGAGCGTCCTCGGCCGCTCGGCATTGTCGGCGCGCTGATCGCCGCCGCCGGGATCGTCATCGTGGCCGCGGATCAATTGAGCCTCGAACGTGCCGATGCTCGCGATCGGCCTGCTCCTCGTCGCCGCCGTGTGCCAGGCCGAGAGCGTCGTCATCGTCAAGCGCCTGCCGCCCGGCGACCCGGTGGCCGCGAACGCGATCGGCATGTTGCTCGGCGGAGCGCTGCTCGATCGCGGTCAGCCTCGTCTCCGGCGAAACGCTCGTGCTGCCCACCCAGTCCGACACGTGGCTCGGCGATGGCCTACCTCGATCGGGCCGGGCTCGATCGTCGTCTTCGTGCTCGCGCTCTACGTGCTGGCGCATTGGACCGCGTCGGCCACGTCGTACGGGTTCCTGCTGTTCCCGCTCGTGGCAATCTCGACTCGGAGCAGTGCTCCTCGCGGAGCCCGTCCAGCCGTCGTTCCTGCTCGGCGGGGCGGTCGTGGTGGTCGGCGTGTACGTCGGCGCGATCTACCGCCCTCGGGTCGCGGCTGCGGACCCGGCGCCACGGAACTCCAGCCGTCACCTAGACGAAGGCGTCGAGCACGACGACGTCGAGGTCTGGCAGGGCTTCGGCGAGCCGGCTCTTCCAGTCGTGGTCGTTGGTGACCAGGACGTCGATCTCGGCCACGGACGCGCTCGCGACGATGAGCGCGTCCGGCATCGGGAGGTCGGTCTCCGCCCGGATCCGGGCTCCCTCGCGCGCGATGTCGTACGTCACGTCGATCAGACGGAGGTCGCCGAAATGGCGCAGGAACCCCTCGGCCGTCGCGACGGCTGCGGGGCCACGCCGGAATGGCCGGACGAGGATCTCCGCGACCGTGATCGCCGAAAGCGCGGCCGTGTTCCGGCCGGTTGCGACGAACGCGTCGAACAACCGGGTTGCGAGATCGGTCGCCTTCTCGCCGCCGGCGAGGTATGCCAGCACGACCGAGGTATCCACGAGGATCGATTGTCCGGGCGCGATTGCGTCGGCCAGTGGATCTCCGCGCTTCGTCACCGCTTCCAGGTCGCCCGCTCGCCCGTGACGTATTCGTCCACGTCGCCATACACCCCGTCGAGGGCGCCGGCGTAGCTCGGGCGGATCCGGTGGAGATGGATCGTGTCCGGGTCATCGGGCGCCACTTCCACGAGGAAACGGTCGCCAGCGCCCAGCTTGGCTGCCTGGACCACCGGATCCGGCAGCGTCAGCTGGCTCTTGCGGCGAAGCCGCGCTTCAGCGGAGATGGTTCGTTGCATGTCGGACAGCATGACGTCGGGTACGACGCGCTGTCAATGAGTCGTACCAACCGATCAACACGTCGTACCACGCGGGAATCGTTCGGCCGCCGGGCCCGCGACTTGCGGAACCCGGCGGCCGAGAGCGCGACCGATTTAGTCGGAGGTGTTTTCGCGCAGGACGTGATCGAACAGGACGGCACCGGCAGCCGGCGCGGCGCCCGCACCGTTCTCGCGGACCACGTGCTGTCCGAGCGCGGGGGTCGCGTCGTAGGTGGCAGCGGAGCCGTATTCGCGGACGAACTGGATCCGTTGCGCGCCGGTCGGGTCGAAGGCGGCAGCCGGACCGTTGTCGCGGCCGACGAATGTGTACACCGCGATCCCGATCAGGGCCGCGACGGCGATGGCGAACATGGCGGCGGCGATCAAACCACCGAACCGGGTGACGGGAAGCCGAGCTTCGGAGGAGGTAACGGTCGCGCTCATCGAGGTGCTCCCTTTCCTTGCTGGCCGCGATCGCGGCGTCTGCAAGGAAGGCGTGAGCAACGACGTCACGCCGCGACCTCGGAATTCACACCCCGTGAAGTCGCTCTGGCGTCAGGTCGTCCAGGTGAACCGGCTGGACGGGTCGGGGTCGTAGACGCAGTACACGCCGGTGCGGACCGATCGTTCGAGGTGGTCACCGAGCGCGCTGTCCTCCGCGGCAATCCGGCGGGTCGCCTCGCGGATCGCCTTCGTGACACTCTGGCGTGCGCGCTCCGCCACGGAACCCTCGGGGCGCGCTCTGCCACCGAGTCCGAATGCGGCCGAGAGCTGCGCCTCGAGCGCATCCATCTCGAGACGAGCGTTCTCGCCGCGGACCGGGTCATTGAAGGCGGCCGCCTCGTCGAGCTCGGCCTGGAGCTCTCGAAGTCGGGCCCGATAGGCCGCCCTCGCCTCGTCGTCGATCAGCACGCCGCGGTCGCCGCCATCGACACCCAGCCCGAGCGCCGCGGCCTCCGAAGCCCCGATCCCGCGATCCGCGCCAACGCTTCCCTGCCCGACCAGGTCGAGCGCATGGAACTCCCGACCGGGCTCTGCGATCAGCCTCGACAGGTACAGCAGGCCCTTGCTGTGCCGAAGCCGGACGATCCGATCAGTTCCGATCGACCACACCTCGCCGTCGCGCTGAAACGTTGCGGTCCGCCCGGCCGGCGATGGCTTCGGCGCCGCCTGGACAACGCGCGGATCCTGGTCCAGGACGCGACTCGACTTCCCTGGCCTCCCGCTCGATCGCCGGAAGACCGAGCGCCCGACACGTCGCGAGGGCCGCGTCGACGAGTTCCCGCGCCAGCGCGCGATCGCCAGGCCCATCACGCGCCACGAGCACCCGCGCCCGGTCGACGCTCGAACGCACGGCCCACAGGCGGGCACCCTTTCGGGCAGCGTCCCGCTCCGCACGCTCGAAGAGCTCGAGAGCCTCGTCGTACCGCGTCGCCATCGCGGCAAGGAGGCCTCGAATGCGGTCGACCGGTCCGGAGCTGACCTCTCCCGATGCGAACCCCATCCGGTCGGCGTACGGAGCGAGCAGGCGCTCGATCTCCCCGGCCCGCTGGGCATCACCAAGGAGGATCGCCGTCTCGGCCAGGTACGACATCCCGAACAGCCACCCGTGGTCCCGCGGGAGGAACGCGAACCCGCCCACGGCCAGCTCATCCATCTGACGGCGCGCCTCGTCGATGTGTCCTGTGGCGGCGTCGACGTATGCCGCCAGTGGCGGAAGCATCCGATAGCCGGGGTGGTCAGCGGCCAGTTGATGGGCGCGCTCCACGACCTCGCCCAGGCGGTCCTGCTCCCGGAAGAGCCCGACGATCGCGAGCCGGTACGAAAAACGCGACTCCCAGCGGTGGGCTTGATCGCCGTGCTGGCGCGCCGCCTCGAGGACCCGCTCTGTGTCCTGCAGCCGACCCTCCAGCAGGCCGAGGACCGCGTTCATGACGCCGTAGTACCACTCGAGGATCGGCTGGCGCAGCTTGAGGGCGAGCCGGCCGTAGGTCTCGACTTCGGCACGCGCGAGGCTCCAGTCCTCGCCGAACGCGGTCACGATGATCAGCTGGTACTGATCCCAGGAGTCGCGAGTCTCCTCGATCAGTTCGCGGATCTCACGCCGAAGCTCCGCCATCTCCTCGACGGAGTCGGGTCCCATGGCTGCCGAGACGTGACAGATCAACGCATTGAGCAAGGTCCGCTTGTCACCGATCCGGCGAGCCACCGCGACCGCCTCGCTGCTCAACGCTGACCGCCGCTCCATGCTCCACTCGTCGCGGAGCGCCCCGGCCAGGCGACCCAGCAGGGATGCTCGCAACGTGCTGTCCCCTGGTCCGAGCGTGGCCAGAGCGCGCTCCAGGAGCGGGACCAGTCGCTCGTCGTCACCGGCACGCATCCAATAGAACATCCCGCCATAGCCGAGCGCGGCGTGCCCGAGCTCCTCGTCAAGGCCACGTCGTTGGGCGATCTCCGCGGCCTCCCAGAACGCCTCCTGGGCACCCTCCTCGTCCCCGGCGCGGGTCAATGCCTCCCCAAGCCGCATGAGGAGTGGGTACCGCTCGAGGTCGTCGAGGCCGCCGACCTGCAGCCCGAGCTGGTAGAGACGGGCGGCCTCCTCGTGCGCGTGCAGAGAAGTCGCACGCTCGGCGGCGCGACTGGCGTAGTCGATGGCGACGCCGGCCTCCGCCGCGGGTCCGGCGAGGACGAAGTGGTGCGCCAGCTCGGCCAGCGGCGGGTCCGAGGCGCTCGTCGGGAGCGCCCCCAGCGTCCACGCGATCCGAAGGTGCAGGTCGCGCCGAACCGACCCGGGCAGCGACGCATAGAGCACGTCCCGGATCAACGCGTGCGCGAAGCGCCACGTTCCGCCCGGGGTGCGCGGCTCCATCAGGACGTGCGCGGCGACCGCCTCGTCGAACAGCAGCACGAGCTCGCTCGCGGGGCGCTCCTCGAGCGCTGCGACCAGGTCGAGGGGGATTTCGACGCCGATCACCGAAGCGCGGGCAAGCAGCTCCCGGCACGGGTCGCTCAAGCCGGGCAAGCCGTCGGCCGATGACGGCCTTCACGCCCTCGGTGATCCCGAGGGGCTGGCCTGCGCCGTCGGGCGGCCGGCGAAGGCGTCCTTCATCGGCGAGCAGCCGGACGAGTTCGCCGACGAACAGCGGATTCCCCTCGGTCTCGCGATGGACCGCCTCGGCGAGACCGTCGGCCGGACGCTCCGACGCGGCAAGTTCGATGTAGCGCGCCACCTCATTCACGGTCAGTCCCGGCGGATCGAGGCGCTCCGCGGAAGACACGCGGGCGACCTCGGCGAGCAGGCCGATCCGTGGGTCAGTGGCGGCCAGCTCACCCTCCCGGTAGACGGCCAGCACCACGACGCCGGTGTCGGCCAGGTCCATGGACACGAACCGGAGCAGCAGCAGCGACGGCTCGTCGGCGGCGTGGAGGTCGTCGAGGATCAGGACGATGGGACCGTCGCGCGCCGCGTTCCGCAGCAGTCGCGAGAACGAGTCGAACAGTTGGAAGCGGGCGCGATCGGAGTCATCGTCCGGCAGGTCGGGCAGCTCGGGGAGGACGTCACGGACCTCCGGCAGGACCTGCGCGAGGTGCGATCCGTCCGGTCCGACGAGCCTGTCGAAGGTCGTCAGGCTCGAGGTCCCGAAGGAGGGAGCGCACCGCCTGGAGCCAGGGCCAGTAGACCGGCGCGCCGCCCGCTTCCCAGCATCGTCCCCAGGCCACACGGGCACCGTGGTCCCGCGCTTCGACCGCGAACGCGTCCGCGAGGCGCGTCTTGCCGATGCCGGCCTCGCCCGACAGCAGCACCAGGCGACCGCGGCCCCGCGACGCGCTCGCGAGTGCGGCACGCAGCGCGGCCATCTCCCGCTCGCGGCCGAGCAGCGTTTCGCCGTCGCTGCTCAGCGCCGGAGACGCACCCCCAAGGTTGCCCCTCTCGATCACGTGACCTCCAGCCACAAGAGTACGGTGCCGAGTGAGGCGTACGTCATGACCGTTGGTCGAGTTCGTCGCGCAGCGCGCCGAGCTCCTCGACGGCCAGCAGGTCCTTCGTCCGGCCAGCGGCACGCTTCATCCGGATGAGGTCGTCGAGCGAGGCAACCAGCACGCGCTGCCCGAAGAGCTCGAACGCGTCGGCGGTCCTGGCCAGGTCCTCGTAGCCGTCCGTCCCGGCCGGGGTCGCGAGGAGGTCGATCGCGCCGAGGTCGGTGGTGAACGTGAAGGCGTCCCCCTTCGCGAGCGTCCGTGCGTCGAGGCGGAACGGCAGGCCCGGGTCGGCACCGCGCAATTTCGCGTGGACCTCGCGCAGCGCGTCGGCGAGGCGGGCCAGGTTGTCGGCGTCTCGCGCATGGCACAGATCGACGTCCTGCGTCACCAGCGAGGCGCCCTGCGTCACGGCTGCCAGGCCACCGATCAGGACGTAGCGCACGCCGTGGCGACCCAGGAGACGGACGACATCGTCCGGCCGGTAGTCAGCCGGGCCGGCCACCTTCCACCTCGCGCTTCCAGGCCTCGAGGGCTCGCCCGGCCCGACCCGCCGCGAGGATCCGCTCCTCCGGCATGAGCGCCAGCGCCTCGCGGATGAGGGTGCGGTCGACGCCGATCCCCGGTCGCGGCGCCACCTCGAGCGTCATGCCAACGCCGGCGAGCAGCCGCTCCAGCGTGTCGAGGCCCGGGGTAACCGCGCCCCGCTCGATCCGTGCGATCGCCGGCTGTGGCATCCCGGTGACGCGCGCCAGGTCGCGCTGGCTCATGCCCACTCGACGGCGGGCCTGTCGGAGGAGTCGTGCGGCCTTCACGGGTCGATGATACCGCATCTGTTATCACATCTGCCCAGGGAGAAGGAGTCCCGTTTCGGGCAGGGTTCGAGATGCTTCCACTCAAGCGGAAGCATCGCGCGGCTGGTCGGCGCAGTGCCGCCAAAGGGCGCGTTCCAGCGATTGTTCCGCTTCATCGGAAGCATCCGCGGGGTGCCCGAAAAAGGATGTGGTCTCCAGAAGGGCCGACTCGCTACCCTGAGCAGTGATGAAGCCTCGCATCTTCCTGGGTTCGTCCGTGCAGCAGGAGAAGCTCCTGCAGGCGCTCACCCGGGGGCTCCAGGACATCGCGGACGTCGAACCGTGGACAACCGTGTTCAACCCGGGTGTCTCCACCCTCGATCGCCTCGTCGAGCTGACACACGAGGTGGACTTCGCCGCGTTCCTCTTCGCCCACGACGACTGGACGGTCAAGGGCACATCGCCCGAGGCCGCCGCGGGGCAGGACGCACCGCGCGACAACGTCGTCTTCGAAGCCGGGCTGTTCGGGGGTGCGCTGGGCATCCGGCGGACCTTCATCCTGCATGCGCGCGGCGCAAAGCTCCCGACCGACCTCCTTGGTCTGACGACGATCCGCTATGACCCCGACACCACGCCGGCGATCGTCCGCCAGATCAACCAGACGCTCCGCAAGACGATCGAAGCCGAGGGCCGGATCAGCCGGCTCGAGGGTGACTGGTGGCAGCTCTCGCTGACGGCGAGAACGGAGCGCGAGCCGTCGGCCGTCTCGCTGCTGACCATCAGCCGCAGACCGGGCGGGCGCGCTCGAGGTTGCCGGACGGTCATGGGGCGCGGACGGCACGCTGACGGCTCGCTACTGGAGCGAGGCATCACGGGAACACGTCGATCCTCCGGGCATCTTCTACTTCTGGAAGGGCGAGCGTCCGCGCGACCCGGATGCCCCGGAGCTGGAGGGGACCGGCGAGATCAAGCTCGAATCCGTCGATCGTGCAAACGGGTACTTCATTACGCGTTCGGACGGGCCCGACCACTTCCACGCGAAGACGTCGGGCATCTACCTGCGTGCAGAGCCTGGTGACAAGGCGGTGCTGGACAGCAAGGACGCGGCCGACCGTGTGGCCCTCATCGAGCGGCGTCTCGAGGAGTGGCGCGCGCGCGAACTCCTGATGCAACGGTTCTCGGCGCGACGAGTGTTCTGATCGGTGATGGATACGCCGACGACCTCGATGGTCACCTTCGAAACGGAGCTCGGACGCTGCGCTGTTCGGTGGAGCGAGGCCGGCATCACCGGCGTGCTGCTGCCGAAGGCGGGCGGGCGTCCCGGGCCTGCCTTCGAAGACGGCGTCGCGGTGCCCGAGTTCGTCCGCGAGGCGATCGACGGCATCGTCGCCGTGATGGCCGGCGAGGCGCGCGATCTTCGGACGTCCCGCTCGATGAGCGCGCGATCGACGATTTCCGCCGGGCCGTCTACGCGGCGACGCGCGACATCCCGGCCGGCACGACCCGGAGCTACGGCGAGGTGGCCCGGGCGATCGGCCGGCCCGACGGCGCGCGGGACGTCGGGACGGCGCTGGCCCGCAACCCGTTCCCGATCATCGTTCCGTGCCACCGGGTCGTCGCGGCGAACGGGGCACTCACCGGGTTCTCGGCACCGGGCGGCCTCGCAGACGAAGCGCCGGATGCTCGAGCTCGAGGGCGCACCGGGCTACGGCCAGCAGGTCCTCTTCGGCTGACGCCTACGCCGTTGACACGTCATTCGTACACGTCGATCATGCGTGCATGGCAGCCAGGACGAAGCGCACCTACAGCCTCCGACCCGCGACGGTGAGTCGTGTCCGCGAGCTCGCCGCCCGCTATGGCTCGTCGCAGGACGCGGTCGTCGATCGTGCGGTCGAGGAGCTGGATCGTGCGGTCCGGGACGAGGCCGAGGCGAGCCGCTGGGCAGAGGCGGCTGAGGATCCCGAATTCACCACCGAGGCCGCGCAGCTCGCGGCTGCCTTCGACGAACCGGATCGCTGGCCGGCGTGACTGCCGCCCCGCTGCGCTGGGCCATCGTCATCGTCGATCTTGACCCGACGGTCGGGCACGAGCAGCGCGGCCGCCGGCGCGCACTTGGTCGTGTCGTACGAGCCGTTCCACCGGTCCGGACTCGCGACCGTCTGCCCGATCACGACGCGCGCGCCGAAGTACCCCGGCGAGGTGCCCATCCCCGACGGGCATGCCGGCCAGACCAAGGACGGACTGATCCTCGTCCACCAACTGCGGACGATCGACCTGCGGCGGGTCACGGCCCTCGAGATCGGCGGCGCCATCCAAGTCACGTCACGTCGGCGGCGCGGTGCGCCGGCCGTGCGGAGCAGCGCTGGCCCATCAGCTCGGGCTGGACATTCCGGCGGCCGCGGACGGCGCCGCCTGAGGCTGGCCGTCGTTGCCGCAGGCCTATTCGCGCCCTGACGACGCCGCCAGCGCGAACGGGTGGACCGGCCCGCTGCCGGCCTCGCGCAGCAGCCAGCCCGCGACCGTGAGCGTCCAGCCGGAGTCGACGAGGTCGTCCACGAGGAGCACCGGCCCCGCCGGGATGGCCACCGAACCGTCGAGCGACAGCGTCCGATGCGCGTTCGCGAGCTGGCGGACGCTGTTGAGCATCCCTTCCTGCGGCTCCGCGTCGGCGGCGGCTCGCAGGCAGTCGACGAACGGCAGGTCGAGCTCGCGCGCGAGCGCGCGCGCGAAACCGTCGACGAGGCCCGGCCGGCGGACCGATGGCACCGCCGCGACCCACTCGGGCCACGGCACCGGATGCCAGCGGTCGCGGATGGCCTTCGCCGCGCCCACGATCAGCTCGCGATCGAACCGGCCGTCCACTTCCCTGCCCCGCTGGACGTCGCGTCCCCAGCCCGCGTCGCCGTAGACGCACAGCGCCATGCCGAGCTCGTTCGGCGGGTCGATCTTGCCCTTCAGGCCCGGCACCGCGTCGGCGACCCACTGCTTGCGCGGCGCGATCGTCCGCAGGTCGCGCCGGAGGAACTCGATCGCCGCGTCGACCAGGTCGCGGTCGACCTCGCGCGACATCGGCCGGCCCAGGTCGTTGGCGCACTTGCCGCACGGTTCGGCCGCCGGGTCGTCCAGGGCCCGCGCCAGGAACTCCATGTAGCAGCCGTCGTAGTCGACGTAGGCCTGCATCTCGGCCAGCTCGGCGCGGCGGGTCGCGATCACGCGTTCGATGCGCGCCTCGTCCTGCGACCACGGCTCGGTCGTCCGCGTGAAACGCCCGCCATCGCGGGACACCGCCCCGTCGATCTCGAGCAGCTTGAGCGCCTGCTCGATGCGGCCCTTCGGCAGGTTGACCGCCGACTGCAGCCCGACCACCGACATCGGGTGCCCGGCGGCTTCGAGCGTCTCGAGGATCCCCTCCATGTTGACCGTCGGCGGGAACGCGGTCTGGATGAAGTACTCCGCGATCCGGTCGTCCTCGCGGCCGGCGAGGAGGATGCCCCACGCCGAGTCGACCGCCCGCCCGGCGCGGCCCACCTGCTGGTAGTAGGCGATCGGCGAGCCCGGCCGCTGGTAGTGGACGACCCAGCCGAGGTCCGGCTTGTCGAAGCCCATCCCGAGCGCGACCGTCGCGACGAGCGCCTTCATCTCACCGGCGATCAGCGCGTCCTCGAGGCCCTCGCGCTCCTCGGTCGAGAGCGCCGCGTTGTAGGCACGGGCGTCGATGCCGCGCGAGCGGAGCCAGGTGGCGACCCGCTGCGTGTCGGCGACGGTCAGGCAGTAGACGATGCCGCTGCCGGGCAGGTTCGGCAGGAACTTCGCGAGCCACGCCAGCCGCTCGGCCTGATCGGCGAGCGTGACCGTCCCGAGCTTGAGCGACGCCCGTGCCAGCGGGCCGCGAACGATCCGGACGCCCTCCCCGAGCTGCTCGGCCACGTCCGCGACGACCCGGTCGTTGGCCGTCGCCGTTGTCGCGAGGACCGGGATCGCCGGCGAGAGGCTGCGCAGGATCCGCCCGATCCGCCGGTAGTCGGGCCGGAAGTCGTGGCCCCAGTCGCTGATGCAGTGCGCCTCGTCGACGACGAACAGGCCGATCGAGCCCTGGATCGCGGGCAGGATCCGGTTCGCGAAGGCCTCGTTGCCGAGGCGCTCGGGCGAGATCAGCAGGACGTCGATCGCGTTCGCCGCGAGCCCCGCCTCGACGTCGTCCCACTCGGCCGTGTTGCCCGAGTTGATCGTCGCGGCGTGGAGGCCCAGCCGGCCGGCCATCGCGATCTGGTTGCGCATGAGGGCGAGGAGCGGGCTGACGATGAGCGTCGGCCCGTGGCCCTCGTCGCGGCGGACCCGCGTCGCGATCCAGTAGACGAGGCTCTTGCCCCAGCCCGTGCGCTGGACGACGAGCGCCCGCTGCCCGTCGCCGATCACGGCCTCGATCGCCTCGCGCTGGCCCTCGCGGAACTCCGCGTCGGGACCGAGCATCGTCCGGAGGTGGTCGTCGAGCGTCGGGGAGGAGGTCTGCATGCCCGGCAAGCTTGTCACGCCGGCGGCAGGCGCACCTCGCAGCGGAGACCGGGAGCGTGGGCGATCCGAGCGTCGAGCGTGATCAACGGCGCTCCGACCGCTTCGGCCAGCGCGACATACCACCCGTCGTAGGCCGTCAGATCGGAGCGGGGTCGCCAGGAGCCCGGGCCGCGACGCGCCGTAGCGAGATCGGTCCGACCCGCGCCGAATGCGAGGCAGATCGCTCGATGGCGGTAGTCGCCATGTCGCGAGATCTCACGGTGGACTTGCGGTCTCCGTGGCCGCAATCGCCCTGAGCCTGACCGCAGGTGCCGCCATGGCCGGTGAGATCACCGGGAACGGCAAGACCCTTGAACCGCTCCATGCGAAGTCGATCTGTGCCTATTCAGGACTGAACGACGACCCGACCGGCATTGATCCGGAACATAACGGGCCTCCCGGTCGAACGCAGTCGTACGGGCAGGATGTCAGGAAGGGTTTCATCAGCCCGCAAGAGTTCAACCCAGGCATGGCATGCAGGGGTGGCAGTCTGTGAGTTGAGGGCTTCGCTAGCCCAGCCCTGACCCCCAGCGAGCATCGGAGGCCCGTCCCCGTCGGGACGGGCCTCTTGCTGTCCTCTACAAGACCCGGGCTGGGATGCCCCGGCGCTAGCCGCGCAAGACGCGCGGCGAGAATTCACATGGTCCAGGTGACCCGGGTGGCGGGATCGGGGTCGTAGGCGCAGTAGAGGCCGGTGCGGACGGACCGGTCGAGGTGCTCCCCGATCGCAGCGTCCTCGGCCGCAATCCTTCGCGTCGCCTCGCGGATCGCCTTGGTGACGCTCTGGCGGGCACGCTCGGCTGCGGAGCCTTCGGGACGCGCCCTGCCGCCGAGTCCGAACGCGGCCGAGAGTTGCGCCTCGAGCGCGTCCATCTCGAGCCGTGCGGCCTCGCCACGGACCGGGTCGTTGAAGTCCGCCGCCTCGTCGAGCTCGGCCTGGAGCTCACGAAGACGCGCGCGATATGCCGCCTTCGCCTCGTCGTCGATGACCGCACCACCGGCCGCATCGTCGACATGGAGCCCGATCGCAGCGGCCTCCGATCCGGCCATCCCTCGCTCGACCGCCTCGGCTCCCTGTCCGACAAGGTCGAGCACGTGGAACTCGCGGCCGGGTTCCGCGATCAGCCTCGACAGGTACAGCAGGCCCTTGCTGTGCCGAAACCGGACGACCCGATCACTCCCGATCGACCACACCTCACCGTCCCGGCGGAATGTGGCCCTTCGAGCGCCCAGAGATGGCGACGACACCGATACGACCGGGCGCCCGTCCGAGTCAAGCGAGTCTTCGACAGCCCGAGCCTGACGTTCGATCGCCGCGAGACCGAGCGCGCGACACGCCGGCAAGGCTGCCTCGATCAGGTCGCGCGCCAGCGCGCGATCGCCTGGCCCGTCGCGCTCGACGAGCACCCGCGCGCGGTCGACGCTCGAGCGCACAGCCCAAAGCCGGGCTCCCACCCGCTCCGCATCGCGCTCGGCGTCCTCGAGAAGCTCGATCGCCTCGTCATACCGTCCCGCGTACGCGGCGAGGAGCCCTCGAACGCGGTCGACCGGTCCGGAGCTGACCTCTCCCGATGCGAACCCCATCCGGTCGGAGTACGGGGCGAGCCGCTGCTCGATGTCGGCCGCCCGCCGGGCATCACCGATCAGCAGTGCCGTCTCAGCCAGGTAGGTCATCCCGAACAGCCAACCGTGATCGCGAGGGAGGAACGCGAACCCGCCGACCGCCATCTCATCCATGTGGCGGCGCGCCTCGTCGACCCGCCCAACCGCGGCATCCACGTACGCCGGAACGGGTGGCAGCATCCGGTAGCCGGGGTGGTCAGCAGCCAACGCATGGGCGAGCTCGACAACCTCGTCCAGACGGTCTTGCTCGCGCCGCAGTCCGATCACCGCAATTCGATATGAGAACCGCGATTCCCAGATGTGGACACGGTCGCCGTGTGGCCGAATTGCCTCGAGAACCCGCTCCGTATCCTCCAGCCGACCGTCGAGCAGCCCGAGGGTGGCTTGCATCAAGCCGTAGTACCACTCGAGGATCGGCTGACGAAGCTTGAGGGCAAGGCGGCCGTAGGTTTCGACTTCGGCACGCCTGAGGCTCCAGTCCTCGCCGAACGCGGTCACCATGAACAGCTGGTACTCATCCCATGCGTCGCCAGTCGACTGGATGAGTTCAAGGACCTCGCGGCGAAGGTCCGCCATCTCCGCCGTCGAGTCGGGTCCCATGGCCGCCGCAACATGGCAGATCAAGGCATCGAGCAATGTCCGTTGGTCGCCGATGCGGCGCGCGATCGCGACGGCCTCGCTGCTCAACGCCGACCGACGCTCCATGCTCCATTCGTCCCGCAGGGCCCCCGCCAGGCGTCCCAACAGACCGGCTCGCAACGTGCTGTCACCCGGATCCAGGGCCGCCAGCGCGCGCTCGAGGAGCGGTACCAGCCGTTCGTCGTCACCTGCGCGCAGCCAATGGAATATCCCGCCGTATCCAAGTGCCGCCTCGGCGAGCTGCTCGGTCAGGCCGAAGCCCTGCGCAATCTCCGCAGCCTGCCAGAAGGCTTCCTTCGTCCGCGCCTGGTCTCCGGCGCGTGACGCCGACGCTCCGAGTCGCAACAGCAACGTGCACCGACCGCGATCGTCGAGCCCGCTGGCTTGCAGCCCGAGCCGGTAGAGGCGTGCGGACTCCTCGTGCGCGTGCACCGCCGTCGCACGCTCGGCAGCGCGAGTGGCGTAGTCGATGGCAATACCGGGTTCGGCCGCAGGTCCGGCAAGGACGTAGTGGTGCGCCAGCTCCGCGAGCGGTGGCTCCGGCGTCCGCTGCGCCTCCAACGTCCGCGCCATTCGAAGGTGCAGGTCGCGGCGGACCGACCCGGGCAGCGACGCATAGAGCACGTCGCGGATCAGCGCGTGCGCGAACCGCCACGTCCCGCCTGACGTCCGCGGCTCCATCAGGACGTGCGCCGCGACGGCCTCGTCGAAGCGCGCCATGAGCTCGGCTCGCCGGGCGTCCCTCGAGCCCGACCACCAGATCGATGGGGATCTCGACACCGATGACCGATGCTCGGGCCAGGAGCTCCCGACAGGGATCGCTCAACCGGGCCAGCCGCCGACCGATGACGGCCTTCACCCCTTCGGTGACGCCCAGTGGCTGGTCCGGTGCGTCGGGCGCCCGGCCGAGGCGTCCTTCCTCGGCGAGCATCCGGACGATCTCGCCGACGAACAACGGGTTCCCCTCAGTCTCGCGATGGACCGCCTCGGCCAAGCCCTCGGGCGGCCGATCGGACCCGGCAGACCTGATGTAGTGCGCCACCTCCTCGACGGTGAGCCCCGGCGGATCGAGTCGCTCCGCCGCCGACACCCGCGCGACCTCGGCGAGCAGGCCGATCCGCGGGTCATTGGGCACCAGCTCGCCCTCGCGGTAGATGGCCAGGACCACGATCCCCGACTCGGCGAGGTCCATGGACACGAACCGGAGCAGCAGCAGTGACGGCTCGTCGGCGGCGTGGAGGTCGTCGAGGATCAGGACGATCGGACCGTCGCGGGCCGCAGTCCGCAGCAGCCGCGAGAACGAGTCGAACAGCTGGAAGCGGGCGCGATCGGACTCACTGTCGGCGAGTTCGGGAAGGTCGGGAAGGACCTCGCGGACCTCAGGGAGGACTGACGCGATGTACGGTCCGTCGGGGCCGGTCAACCGTCGAAGGTCGGCGGCGTTCACGTCTCGGAGGAGCGAGCGCACCGCCTGGACCCAGGGCCAGTAGACCGGCGCGCCGCCCGCTTCCCAGCAGCGTCCCCATGCGACGCGGGCGCCACCCTCCCGGGCTTCGGCCGCGAAGGTGTCCGCGAGGCGCGTCTTGCCGATGCCGGCCTCGCCCGAGAGGAGCACCAGCCGACCGCGGCCACGCGACGCGCTCGCGAGTGCGGCCCGAAGCGCGGCCATCTCGCGCTCGCGGCCCAGGAGCATCTCGCCGCCGCCGCTCGCCTCCGGTGACGGGCCCCCTCGGTCGCCCCGCTCGATCACGTGACCTCCCGGCACAAGACTACTGCCGGGTCAGCGTAGGAGAGCGATCGAACCCTGGGTCGGCTATTGCGGCGGTCGGGTTTCGAGCACCTGTTTGAGGTTGTCGAGCGTGCGCACCTCCGAGTCCATGGTTCGCTGCACCGCCGACCCCATGAACAGGCCGCGTACAGAGGAGAGCTCGGCGTCGAGGGCGAAGGTCAGGCGCGTCCCGCCGTCCGTCTCGGCGAACTCGTACACACCGTGCGGGCGGACCGGTCCGGCAACCGTCTGGAACTCGATGCGGCGGTTCGGGTCGTAGACCGTGATCTCGTAGTCGGCCGCGATCCGGCGGCCCTTCGGGCCGCGCACGCCCTGCTCATAGCGAGCGCCGAGCCCTTCGCCCGACACCCGCCCGATGTCGATCACCGACGGGCGCCACTCCGGGCATCGCTCGCCGTCCGCGACATAGGCGAACACGTCCTCGATCGGCCGCGCGATCGTGACGGTGTAGCTGGCCTGGGCCATGGCGGTCTCCGTTCCGATTCAGGCGCCGGTCGTCGGCGCTGGCTTCGCCTACTCGTTCCGCGGCCGCGAGCGGAGCTCATCGAGGAGGGCGTTCGCTTCTTCCTGGGTCAGCTCGGCGATTCGATCTCGTGGTACGCCGAGCTTCTCAAGTCCTATGCCCAGCCACAACGGCAGGGTCGCCGGCTTCGGCTCGGGCGCCGGACTCGGCCTGGCGGCGGGCGTCTTTGTGCGGAGCACCTCCCAGAACTCGGCCTCACTGAGCTTGGCCTGCAGCGAGAGGAACAGCTTGAAGGTGTTCGCGCCCAACGGCTTGCTGCCGAATGACCGATGCAATTCGAGCAGCTCGCCCGTCGCGAGTTGCTTCTCGTAGTGGACGTGGTTGGTGCTGCGGACCTCGGTCCAGCCGTCGTACTTGAAGAACTCGCCTAGCTCGCTCGGGTCCGGCGTCTTCACGCTCCGGCCGCGACGAGCTCCGAGGTGAGCTTAGCCTCATGCTCGCCACTTACCAGACGTCGCTGCTGGACCTCATCGACAAGCGCGAACACGCAGGAGACCGGCCGCGCGATCCCCTTGGCCCGCCGCGAAGTACCGGGCAGGGTTCTCGAAGAACCGCTTCGCATACGCCCGAAGCTCGACCAGCAGGTCGTCGATCGCGAGATCGGTCGTGTCCCCGACTCCCATGATGCCGAGCGCTGGAACCGCGACGGTTACACCATCCGGGTCGTATGCCACTTCCGTCTCAAATGGATCAGCCGGCAGCATCGCCAGGAGGTCGTCGGGTCGCATGAGCAGCATCTGCTCCTTGCCATGGTGCCGAGAGACCAGCGTTACCTGGTGCTGATGGAAGACAGTGGTCATCACATCGGACAGGCGGGCCTTCGCGGGCGAGAAGTCGACGGTTGGGACTAGTTCGTCGTTCATAACATGGACATTAGGCCACTTTGGTCAATCTGGTCAAGTAGACCAATCTAGGCAGGACTGCCTGCCACCGCAGATGAGCCCGCTGTTGGCATCCGGGCTTGCATTTCGAGCGTACGGTTGAGGGAGGACCGCATTCCCCAAGGAGGTGCTTCATGCCGTCCTATCTGGTCGTCGGCAACCAGACGCTCGACAGCCCCGACCTGGCGGAAGCCATCAGGGAGCGCGTCGCGAAGGAGCCCTCGACGTTCCACGTCGTCGTGCCGGCCACGCCTGTGTCGGGTGGCCGCCTCACCTGGGACGAGGACGAGGCCCGCGCCGCAGCGCAGGAGCGCCTGACGGCGACGTTGAAATCGACTCCACGCCATCGGGCTCGAAGTCACCGGTGAAGTCGGGGTCCAGGACCCGATCCAGGCGACCCGCGACGCGCTGCGAGGACGCGAGATCGACGAGGTCATCCTGTCGACGCTCCCGCCGGGCATCTCGCGCTGGCTCGGCCAGGACGTCCCGTCGAAGCTCAAGGGTTCGATCGCCGTGCCCGTGGCAGTGGTCACCTCACAGAAGCAGGCGGTATCCCAGGGCTAGCCGCCGGCTGCGGCGTCGCTCCTGACGTTCGTTCCGGCGCAGGGCTCCGATTGCGGACGCGCATACTTGCGCGCGGTGAGCCCGTCGGCACCCGAGTCGAGAGCCGCTTCCTGGCGTCCCAGAAGGAGACTCGTCAAGTGGCCGAGATCATCGTCACCGCAGCGGTCAACGATGTCGAGGAGTGGTTGAAGTTCAAGGCGGAGATGGTCCCCGCGATGTCGGCGGTCGCGTCAGACGGGTCCAGCTACGTCGCGATGGACGGGAGCAACCATGTGGCCAGCACCTGGGATGTCCCCGACATGGACGCCTTCCAGGCAGCCCAGAGCTCCTTCCCTGGAGAGTTGGCTGCGGCGGCGCAACGAGCCGGGATGATCCCGTCGACGATGGTGGTGTATATCAAGAAGTAGTCCAGTCC